>NZ_CP196837.1:2822500-3562500 GCF_051930985.1 Pseudoalteromonas sp. T1lg65
TGGATAAATTTTTTGACCTACAATATCTGACGCAGTGGAAACAAGCGCTACGCGGTCTTTTTCTGATATCCCCTCGACTTCAGCTAAGCGCTTTTCAAATGAGATAACTAAGGGGTGCTCCGAACTCTCGGCACTGATAAAGTTACGTAAATAACCTAAGGTGTTTGGGAATAATACTTTCGGTAATATTACGCCTTTTTCTGCATCCGCTTTCACTTTGTTAGCAACTTGCGTGGTCAACACAGCAAACGCTTTAAGCCTTTCAATGTAACTTAAAGCATCCGATTCTGTTTCTAATGTATGCTGATCTTTAATAATATTAGGAATATCAACAAGAGGACCGGATAGCTGATTTACAATATAGGGTAAGTGCCCTCCCCAGGTATCAATATACCCTGCAGGAAAAGCTTTATCACCTGCGTAATAGCGCGCAATAATCTCATTCACTTTTACATGCAATAAATCATCGGCATTTGATACGTTCGCAGAAAGCTCAGCTAGTTGCTCTGCAGAAGCTGCCATATCAAGCTGCAGCGCTTGCATTCCAGATACCGAATAATCGGGTAAACGGCTTTGGTATGAGCCATACTCACTTTCAGGAAGCTTTAAGGATGTCGCCAATGCCGGCTGGTGCGTTATAAATTGTTGTGTATAACGGTCGATGATTTTGTCTATTTCTTGACGGGTTAAGGTCTCTTTTGCTGTGCTCATCGATTTGCTTGATTCCACTTTTGTGCTTGCTTGTTCTTGGGCACATCCAGACAGACCAAGGACGACTGATAACGCAACAAGACTTTGCCTGTTCATCATGTTTGGCTCCGAGTATTATTTCGATTTGTTTTCAGATATACAACAATTAACATATTTATGCTTGTATAGCAGTAATTACCGATAAAAAGCTCTCGAAATAACCGCAAATTCCAAAAACAAACTTATGTTTCGTACAACAGCTCAGCCAAAAAGTCACTGGCAACTTGTTTACCAGATTTAATCTCCTCCTTAATCACCAACTTTTCATGATCAAAGCTAAAATGGCGATTACCATTTTGTTCAAACCTGAGTTCTAGAGAAATCGAAAAAGATTTTGGTAGCGCTTGACGATGGATGTCTTTAGATGCTTCAAAAAACAGAACTTCATCATCTGTTAATTGATGAAATTTTTCAAAGCTCAAGTGGCAAGGCTCCCCAACCTTAAGCTGGTTAGAATAACGGTAGGTATATAATTCGGATGCGGTGCCTGGACCATAATAGTTAGTCGTTAGAAAAGAAAAGTTGTGGTCATGTAAATAATCTTTAACCAATGCTCTTTGATCTGTGCTTTCCTCTAATTGAGGTGGCATAAAAGACGCCACTAATTGGAAATAAGGTCGACTGTTTTGGTATAAAACCAAAGTGTCGTTGTCACTGAGCCAATGCTGGCTTGGTAAAGATCCAGCTTCAGCTATCTGATTTGCAATTTTATGGGTTAAAAACTCTTTATTTTTTGCAAGACGGTACAACATCTCTGCCATTAAGTTTATTGTGGGAGGTTCGAGGCATGAAGTGTCTGAATACACACCATTGATACAACGAACGAATGAGTCAAAGTCGATTGCTTGATGACTGTAAAAATCTCTAATAAAAAGTGCCATTATTCATCCCTGTTTAATGTATTAAATTATAATCAAGATTATATTCAGAGGCAGCTATGCATAATGTTTCTGTCGCTTGCTACGCAGGTATATTCCTTCTATCGCTTGCCATGACACCTCACTAATGCTTGATTTTGATAAAGTGTGGAGCGCTTTTAAACTTAATTCACAATCAGATTGTTGAAATAGTTCAACGACTCCACGCAATATGCGCTCTGATTGTTTGGAATGGTAAATATCAGTAGGTCTAAGTGAAGCTGAGCAGAACTTCACGCGCTGTTTTGCCGCTTTTGCCTTCGTTTGCTCTTCTAGCCATATCGTATTTGAATTCGTGGTGATGGCGGTCGCTATGTCACTGGTTAGCTGAACACATTGATTATTAAATAAAAAGCTTGTTTGTGTATCGCCGGACACTAGATAAGATCCAATTCGCTGAGACATATCAATTTGAGCTGTTTGCACCCACTTTATTGACATACTCCCCTTGAGTACTTTTATTTTTCGGTCACCACACTGTGTCAGTAGAGACGTTTCTTTTACAGCTCCCTTTGCTAGTATGAGACGTTTGTTGGCATTTTCGAATAAAACTAACCGGCTATTTCCTAGATTACGGATGACTTCATCACTCTCTAATAGACTTGACAACCAGCGCTTCGCGCCTCTGACATCAATGTTTATCATTAATAGAACTCCCTTCCTATTTGATAGATGTATTGGACAATATTGAAACCTAAAGACCAAGTGACGATCTCAATATTGGTTTAATGTAACCATAATCGATATTAGAGACTTATCAACGTAAATGTGAAATTAACGTTACCAAAAACATGTAATAATTAGATATTCTCAAGTTTGTTTTTATTAGGGTAATTATTCGAATAAGTTGGGGGGAGTGATGAGACGGTTAAAAAACAGCACTCATGCAAGTAAATCCTGTCAATGCCGCATACTGATACGCGTAGACATAGGAAAGCCTATCCCTAAATTAGAAAAAGCCAGATTAATAAATTTCATCACTTTTATAACAATACCACGCCAGATTCAAACGTTACTCTACTTTGACTTCAATCAACTGTTTGTTTTGAAGGTACTGATGATGGGACTTTTCAGAAACCGGGTGAACATCAGAAAATAAAGCTAGTAAACAAAAAATTACTGTAGTGATAGCAAAAGCAATATTCCAAGTTTTATTAAAAAAGTGTGTTTTCATCATGATCAGGCTCTCCGTCTTCAGGTCTATAAGTTTAGTCGATCCAAACCATATTAAGGTTTAAAAAGTGTACTAAAAATATTTCAAAACGTGTCGAAGTAAATCCATTCAACAACATTATTGTTGATGTAAGCAGCGCCGAGTTTCAATACAAAAAACGGCCGCTATTGAGCGGCCGAACTAATGGAAAAATCAAGCGGTGGAAGTTTTACTTACTTTCTAACAACTTACCTGAGCCAATTTCAATTTTTCTTGGCTTTAACGCTTCTGGGATCTCTCGTTGTAAATCGATGACTAGCAATCCATGCTCAAGCTCTGCACCAATAACTTTAACATGGTCACCAAGTTGGAATTTGCGTTCAAAGTTGCGCTCGGCTATTCCTTGATGGATAAACTTTCGCTCTGATTTTTCTTCTTTATCTTGTTTTTGACCTTTCACAGTCAAGGTGTTGTTCTCAGATTCAAGTGTCAATTCTTGCTCACTGAAGCCCGCAACCGCCATTGTGATCTGGTACTTGTCTTTATCTAATGCTTCAATATTGTATGGCGGGTAGCTCGGCTGCTTATCAGTTCGGGCAGCTGCATCCATCAACGATGCAAGGTGATCAAAGCCAATGAATGAACGGTATAGTGGTGATAAATCTACAGTACGCATAATATGTATCCTCTTATAAAGCTATACATGATGTTTACTCTTAAAAAAAGCAATAAACACATTTAAAAACATAAGGTTATTTAGTTTTCAGGCCCTTCCGGCGCCCTCATAACCCTATCTATGGTCTGCAAAATTTATTTCAAGATTTTTTTCAAAAAAATATCAAACAAAATTAAAAAACCTTTTTAAAACAGATAAATATATTCTTTCTATTTTTATAAGGTCAGCTACAGATACGTGTTCATTGACTTGATGAATAGAATCATTCTTTACGCCACACTCTATCACCTGCGTCAATTCATTCGCGAAAAACCTGCCATCAGATGTTCCCCCTGCAGTACTAAGACTAGGGTATTGACCTGTTTGCTCATAAATTGCTTGTTCCACTAAATTCAAGAAACATCGCTCAGCTTTAGCTCCAGTGTAAAAGGACTCACACGGACGTTCCCACTCTATATCAAAATTTATATTGAGGTTAGAGAGCGCGGCTTGGATATAATCTTTCACTTCACCACTTTTGTAAGCGTGACTATAACGGATATTAAAAGTCACTTCGCAACTAGCTGGAACTAGATTATCTACAATATTAGGCACTGTAAGCCCTGTGACCTGTAGCGTTGTCTGTGAGCCAGCTTCATCTTTCCACCAAGGCAAAGAGGCAAGCTCATTGACCACATTACCCGCAATATGTGCGGCATTGATTGTTTGCTCAGGATAAGCGACATGCCCTGCTTTTCCACGGATCGCAATACGACCAGATATTGCTCCTCGGCGACCATTTTTAACTGTATCTCCAACAACTTGATGTGAAGTAGGTTCTCCGACTAAACAAGCATCTAATATCACTCCACGCTGTGCTAGTTTTTCTGCTATTAACTTCGAACCAAACTCGGCCTCACCTTCCTCATCAGAGGTCAACAACCAATAAAAGGTACCGGCAAGTTTTTTTGGCTGGCTTAGTAATACTCGTGTTGCTGATAACATGGCTGCAACACCACCTTTCATATCTGCAGCGCCGCGTCCATAAATCACACCATCGATTATTTGTGCACCAAAAGGGTCTGAAATCCAACCTTGACTGGTGGCCGGCACAACATCTACATGACCGGAAAACGCTAAAATTGGTCCCTCACCAAAGTGCATAGAAGCAATTAAATTTTTCACTCCATGGCGCTCAAATACTTCAGTATCAAAACCTAAATCACCGAGCTTCTCAGACATAAATTGGATTGTACCCGCATCACATGGCGTAACCGACGGAGCTTGAATTAAATGACGGAGTATTTCAACAGAATAAGAATTTTCCGGTTGGTCAAACAAAGAAGCATATTGCATGGTGATGTTCTACTTATGATAAACACTTGCCTTATTTAACGGCCAGATGTTGACCATATCATTTCACTTTTAATTCAAAATCATGACACTCAGCAAATATACACGCTCGTTGATTTGGTAAAAACTTAATCTAAATCAAAGTTTCAAAAATTTCTGAAAGCAGACAATTTAAAAATTGATCTAGAACAGCATTTTGTTTTTGCAGCGTCTTATGATGACTCCAATGAAAACAACAAGGTGGTTCGCAGGCCTTATTTGCGAAACACCAAATGCCGATTTTACAACCTTAAAATAGGTTCAGGAGATGAAGATGAGAACATTAAGCGCTGCTTTACTATCTACCCTACTAGTTGCTGCTCCTTTTGCTCAAGCAAAGTTAAGCGTGAATGTTGGGGCTATTAACGTAAACCCTGAAAACAGTGCATCTGCAATTAATGAAAATAAAGCACTTGGTCTAGTTGCTGACTCTAACACGCAACTAGGTATTACTGTTGACTATCAGTACAACGACAATATCGTATTCGAGCTTGTGGCAGCGACCCCATTTTCACATACAGTGGAAGGCGCAGGAGGCTTGAAAGGTAACGATATTGCAGATGTAAAACACTTACCACCAACATTGTTTGCGCAATACCACTTCTTCGACGCAACAGCAAAATTCCGCCCATTTGTTGGCGCAGGTTTGAACTACACCGTCTTCTTTGATGAAGAGCCTAGCGCGGCGCTCAAAGCAACATTGGGCACAGACGATGTAAAATTGGACTTGGACAGCTCTTTTGGATTGGCATTACAAGTTGGTTTTAACTACGACATCAATGAAAAGTGGGGTGTCCACGGTATGATTTCAAAAATGGATATCAATACTGACGCTACAGTATACGCAAATGGTGTTAAGGCACTAACCTCAGATGTAGAGTTAGACCCGGTTGTTGCTATGTTTGGTGTTAAATACAAATTCTAAGCTTTTAATTACTGTTACTTTCTCAATCCCAGGGCCACTGCATGTGGCCTTTATTCATTTATTCTCCTTAATATATCTCACCCAAAAGTGAAGAGATGCTAATTCGATTGGACTTTTGTCTTGGTGGTGAGTCAATCGAAGTAGCTCAGGCTCGCTGCCTTATACAGTCTCAATTACCCTGTGATGCATAGTAATATCAGAGTGCTGGTGCTATGGGTTTTGGTACCATCACTCTGACTTTGAAATTAAGCTACTATAGGCCGCATGGGGAAGGTAACGGTGGATTATTTTCTGGAACCCGATCTCTATGTGTCACCTTGTTATTACGAAACTGGGCTATTTGCTGAATGACCTGTTCGGTAGTTAAAATCTCCTCTGCTCGGTGATACACCCAATCAATATCTTCTTGATATTGACGCAGCTCTGGCGAATCAACAGGGCCATTTGAACCATCGGCACCTTCGGGCATAAACCACAGGTTAAAATTCATAGACATAGGTACTTCAGGAGCCACTTGCTCGCTATGCTCACTGAACAACTTACCATCAACATAGTAAACCACCTTATCATCATAAACATGTAATACTAAAGTACGCCAACCGGCATAACTTCCTGGCTTACGAGTATTTTCATTAACTTTTGTCCAAGGCTCTAGCTGAAACGTTTCCCATGTTGTCGTCCACATTGCAGGCTCTTCGCCGGCGCCCCAACCACCATTTGGCAAATATTCAAAATCTGTTTCACTGTAATCAAGGTCCATCGGCGCTTTTAACGGGCTGATAGCATAAAACGTTTGAATGACTTCGTCTCCATCTGGGCCAAAAGTAGGCGTATCCCTAAAAAATACTCTCGCTGCGTAAGTTCCTTTCAAGTATTTCCTGGCATGACAAAACTGGGTATGCCGGGTGTTTTCTCCGCTACCATCTGTCACTGAAGTCATACGGATGGCACCGTATTGTGTACCTTCAATATCTTGATGAAAGCTAATACCTTCATCCGACCAAGTTGCACCGGCAATACCGGGGTGCCCCGTCTCGGTTCTTGCCTTCCATCCGTTAGCATAAAACTCTTGTAGATTTGTATAGGAAAAATCATCAAAGAATTCAGCTGCAGTGTTCCGCTCTGCTGGTTGCGATACCTCGTCCTTGGGTGAACACCCCGTCAGTGCTATCCCAACTATGAATAAGCTGATTAAGTTTTTATTATTTAGATTCGACATACCCTTCACCTTGATTGTTATTTGAACTCCTTTTGGTAACACGCGAATGACAACGCTGTCAATCAAGTGAGTTCAAATTTCAGTCAGTGCAACACTAAATTAGACCCAAATTTAAAAATGAGATTCATACAAATTAAATAAAAATAATTCTCATATCATTTACCGTTGCTGAAAAGATAACATTCGATATAATCTAATCATGTTATTGTGTTTATTTTTCGTGCTTAAAACGGAGTTTGTTTTGCTCAGTGTATTGTTTTTAGTTCTTGTTTTTATAGCGATACTCGTGCTTTATTGTACGAATAAAAACCAGCTTTTACTGCGAACACCTCTTTCAAAAAACTTTCAACTGCTCGGCTATGTTCTCATAGCTGCATCTGTGTTCAGCGCTTGGTTGATATTCGGTGGTAGTGCCATGCTATTCCTATGGTTGATGGCCACAATGGTAATAACCATTTTCCTTCCCTTTTCAATCTACCTCATTAGGAAAGCGTAATGGGCTGTGAAAAACAAAAAATTTCTTCTGATTGGTGGAGTAAAACGTTCGCAGGAACTGTTCTGGGTCTGTGTTTAAGTTTTGGGATCGTCGGGCTTTTTGCGTGGATTAGCACAGATGGACTAACTCAAGCCATTTCTAACGAACGCTTGTTATGGAAAACTCAGTTTAATATGTGGCTGGTTACTCCTGTTTGGTTATTAATTTTGAGCTTTGTTTATTTATTCAGAACAGGAAAGCAGGCTGTAGCATGGCTTACAGTCTCGAACCTAGTCATCTATTTATTACTCATATTTGTAAAGGCATAACATGAAAGTCCGCGCGGATATTCTAAGAACATATCAAAGTATTCATACATGGACAGGGATCACCACTGGGCTTCTATTATTCATCGGTTTTTTTGCTGGTGCACTGACGATGTTCGCAGGCCACATTGACCAATGGGCTTCTCCCCCCACTCAAACAATGGCACAGGTAGAATCGACTCAATATGATTCTTTAATACAGAAGGTAATTGACCAACACCCCGATTCAACCAAGTGGTTAAGTGTTAACTTTTCTACAGAGCAATCTCCCATAACTTGGTATGAGCAAGGTGGACCAAGAGGGCTGCGCCTTGACGACCAATTATGGCATGCAACACTTACCACTGAGGGCACACTTGAAGCCCAACCCAGTTACGTCAACAAACTTTCAGCGCTAATAGATTATTTGCATCGAAGTGCAGGAATTGCAGGTGAAATTGGCCATGACCATGCCGGCGTTTACGTGCTGGGGATTGCTGCGATCTTATATTTTGTGGCACTTGTATCTGGCGTCATCTTCTTGCTGCCGACTCTGGTTAAGAGCTTTTTAGCTCTGAGAACTAACAAAGGAAAAAGTCGATTTTGGTTGGATAGCCACAATTTGATCGGCGTCACCAGTTTGCCATTTCACATTGTTATCGCAATCACCGTTATCGTGTTCGCATTTCATGATTTTATATACGATGGGCTAGGAAAAATTTACGGTGATAAACCGTTGTTCGCTCGGGAAGCTCCGGCCTCAGTTGAGTTTCATGTAAATAACCTCCCGAGTATTACACAAATTATCGCCAAAACACGTGAATACGCTCCTGAGCATGAAATTAAAGCCATCCAGTTAAGCCGTTTAAATAGTAAAAGCCCTTCTGCGTCAATTCAATTGATGAGTGAGTCACATTTAATGCGAGGCCCAAAAACGGACTTCTTATTTATGAATCCATATACGTTTAAGGTTTCCACCAGTAGCATAATCAATGGCGATCAAGGCATTTGGGGGTCGATTGTTACCACTATGTTTGGTCTACACTTTGGCAGTTATGGTGGTGAATTAGGCCGTTGGCTGTACTTTTTGATGGGGATTATGGGCGCAGTGCTGTTTTACACCGGCAACTTACTGTGGCTTGAAAAGCGACGTAAGCAACATACACAACAGTCCAAACCCACTATTTTCATGGGCAAACTCACTATTGGTGTAGCACTTGGTTCAATACTAGGAGTGGCAGCATCATTTGCTATCACTAAGTGGATTGCAGTAACCACATTAAATGTAAATGCTGCTTACCTGTGGGTGTATTATTTTTGTTTTGCCGGTAATTTATTCGCAGCATTCACTCTAGGCATGAGTATCACGGCAATTTGGACACTGCGACTTATCAGTTTGTTATGCCTGTCATTACCTGCCACTTCTATACTGGCCTTGCTGTTGCCGAGTATGGGGTTATGGCCAGCAGAAAGTCTGTCTAGTATCTTGCTAGAGTGTACTGCAATATTCATAGGATACATTTTCTGGCGATTAGCTCAAAAGACTCAGCATCGAGCCTATCGCGGAGATAGAAATAGTATTTGGTATATTGGCAACCAGCAAAACCTGCAGATCATGAAAACTCAATCCTCGACCTAAATAACTTCGACTGCGGGTAAATAGAAGAAACACTGTTTCTTATAGGCGTTTTTGTTGATTGCTAGCAAAATGTTATTCCGAGCGATATTGAGGAGTACCAGTCGCTCGGAGATAATTATCCCTTCCGACCTTTGGCAAAAGTGCGTTACAAAATCTATGCTTGAGATGACTCAACAGACTGAGCATTAAAACATATCTCGACTTTGCTGAACTGAATGCGGCGCGCTCGTTTTTTAAGTACCCTGTGACACTTTTTCCCAGCCTCAATACTGCTGTATTGGCAGGCTAAATACTTCTTAGCACTTTGGTTGTTACCCCAAACAACCAAAAAACAGTAGTTTTACTTTCCTAAACAATGAGAGTCATGAACTCGTTAATGTAAAAATATAAATCTTGGTTCGCGTTCCTTAAATGTTAAATTCAATAATAATCCCACGCGTTTATAAGCTCCTGTGAATTCAATAAATAATTACTTCCGTAACATTTTAAATCCATATATTTGAAAAAAATTCAACTGCGTCTAAATTTGAAATAACTGCTTCTCTACCACCGCTCACAAAGGAATCTTTTATGAAGAACCCTAACAGAAGTAAAGTCTGGAAAGTTGCTTTGGCATTATCCGCATTAAATCTTTTCCAACTATCGAACGCTCATGCTGAAGTCGCAGTGATTGTGCACCCTGATAACGATTCAACTTTCGATCAAACAACGATAAAGAATATCTTTTTAGGCAAAGCGAAAGCTTTCTCTAATGGCCGTTCCGCGTTGCTATTGAGTCCAGAAAACAGCTCTGCAACAGCAGAAGAATTCAACTCAAACGTGATAGGAAAGTCCAGTAGCCAATTCAAAGCCTATTGGTCAAAGATTTTATTTACAGGTAAGGGAACACCACCTAAAGAGATGCCAACTGCGCAAGAAATTATCAACTCAGTCTCATCCAACCCAGACGCTATTGCTTATGTTGATGCAAGTGAAGTCAATGGCTCTGTGAAAGTCGTCGCTAAATTTTAAACAAGGGAAAAAATATGAAAAACTCAATTGTTATTACCTCCTGTTTATCATTGCTTCTGTCCTCTTCAGCATTTGCAGAAATAGACATTAGTGGCTACGGCTCAATTATCGCAGGTAAAACTTTAGGCTCGGTGGACGATCCTTTAAACCCGGGTCAAAAGCGCGATGAGATTCTCACTGCTGATTTTTACGATGTAGGCCAGTACGACAACGACATCACTTTTAATGCTGAGTCTATTCTCGCTGTACAAGCTATTGCAGAACTAAACAGCTCATTCACTATCACAGCCCAATTAGTAGCCAAAGGGGTTGATGATTTTGAGCCTGAGTTTGACTGGTATTATGTCACTTATCGAGCAACCGATAACTTGACGCTCATGGCCGGTCGTCGAAATATTCCTATGTACTACTATTCTGAATTTTCCGAAGTAGGTTATGCCTATCCGTGGATGCGTCCACCAGCAAACTTATACTGGTGGCAGGTGACCCAGTTCAATGGCGTAACCGCAATGTATGACTTCCAGTTAGGTGATTACACCAATACCGTGAGCTTTTTTTATGGTAATGAGTACTCTGACGACAACAAAGAAATGCTTTATTACGATAAACTGTATGGAGGAAATGCAAGAACCGTCAACGAATACTGGACTGATATCACTGGCGTAAATTGGAATATGTCGGGTGAAAATTTCGATTTAAGATTCGTTTACTTCCAGAACGATAGAGACAGAGAAACCATACAACAAGATGGTTCTATCGATCCATATCAACCTTTTTCCCAAACATTCATTGGCCTAGGCGGCAGCATACAGCTCAGTGATTTTACCGTTCTTTTTGATGCAAACTTTGTTGACTATGACGATGCAGTCGGAACTGAGTTTCCCACTTACTTGTTGTCTGTAGTATACAACTGGGGAGATTATCAGCCGTATGTGTCATACTCAAAAGCCGATCACGAACGCACCAAGGTACCGACTGAAGACTTAGAAGAGCACTACATGCTTAGTTTTGGCGTGCGATACAACTTTTTGCCAAGTGCGGCATTTAAAATTCAGTATGACAAATTTGTAGATCAAGGTGATAAGCCAACTGGGTGGGCTTACCATGGTGACTCCAGAACAATAAGTATGGGTGTCGATTTTGTTTTTTAATTAGTTAATCTGGTAGCCACTGTTATTGGTGTTTCTCACCCGATAACTGCTGGCTACTACATTCATCAAATTAGCGCTAAGTTGTACAAACAGCCAATTTGATACTGATGGTCCCTTCCAAATTAGTAAAAAAAACGTAAACAAAAACATCTTCCCCTACTATAGTTAATGCTTGAAAATACAAAGCTAACTCGCGCTGTGTGTTTTCAACAACATCTATAGCGTAAGCGCTTGTAATTTACTTGTTAACAAAAACACTCTACCGTTATTGGAATTTCGCTTTAGGGATCGATCATGACTAAACTAAAATACTCAAAACAGCTCTGTGTTGTGCTACTCAGTACGATTTCAGTTGTCAGTTGTAGTACCGCAAAAAAAGAACCGACAGTACCTCTAGAAAACGTCCCCCAAGTTAAAGAGCAAGGCTCTGTACCAGAGCGAGTCTGGCTAGACCAAGGATGGAGCGACAAACTAAGAAATGACTTCTGGTTTACAGGTCAAGGCTCACAAATCATTCCTTATACGTGGTTCACTTGGTTAGAACAGCCTGACAGTGAACAGCTGTTTCGTGATAGCGAGCACATGGAAATGCTGCGCTACCTGCCTAGCAGGTCTTCTGCCAGTAACCCTTCGGGGTTACCCATCGGTTTTGCGCTTCACAACAACCAAACAACTGGCCAAGCTTGGGTTGGCATGACCTGCGCGGCTTGCCATACGAACCAGCTAGACTATCAAGGTACCAAAATTTTAATTGATGGTGCACCAACATTGGCTAACTTCGTGTTGTTCTTCAGTAAACTGAACGCCTCGCTAAATACAACACTAAACGACAATCAAAAGTTTAATCGCTTCGCCTCGAGAGTGTTAGGAAGTAATGCGTCTGATGCTGCTATTGAAGATCTTAGGGATGACCTCAAACATGTTTCAATGGCTACCGCCGAAAGACAGGCTGTCAATGACCTACCTGCAGATTACCCCGATGACTTCACCAGTTACGCACGGTTAGATGCTTTTGGTAATATTCAAAATGCAGGAACTGCGTTTGCGCTGGATGATTTGAACAACCGAAATGCACCTACAGCTCCGGTTTCATATCCGTTTCTTTGGGGAACACACCAGTCGAATGTAGTCCAATGGAATGCGTCAGCACCGAACATTCCCGTGGTTGGTCCGTTGATCAGAAATATGGGTGAAGTTGTCGGTGTATTTGGCTCTCTCTCAATCACTGAAGCACCAGTTTGGCAGCGAGTGTGGGGTAAACATGCGCGCTATAGCTCCACAATCGACTTTAACGGAATAGGCCAACTTGAAGCCTGGGTTAAAACATTACGTCCACCCGCGTGGCCAGAACAATACTTGCCAGGCGTAGACACCTCAAAAGCAGCCAAAGGAAAAATGCTTTACCAAGCAAACTGCGCATCATGCCATGAAATTGTTGCACCAAAAGATGTATTAAAAGACTATGTTGCGATAAAAACTCCCGTTAAGGAAGTTGGTACTGACCCGGTGATGTCAAATAATGCCACCTGTCATATGGCAAAAACGCTGTTTCTTGAGGGAACTAAGTCCGACATATTAGTGGGGGAAAAGTTTGCAGCCGTGACACACGCCATCGATATTCCTGTTAATGGTGTCGCTGGTTTGGTATTGAAGAATCCAGTCGAAGCAATCGAAGCGGGCTTGATTGCTGAGGAAACATCAAATAGCGGTGGAAAGACATCTGCGTTGAAATCCATTGAAGAGCGTTTGAAGTCTTATTTTGCAGGCAGAGATAAATTAACACCAAATGCCGGCGATGACTGTGAAGATGGCTTTTATGATGCGGGTGTTTACAAAGCAAGACCATTAAACGGTATTTGGGCAACCGCACCGTATCTCCATAATGGTTCTGTTCCGAACCTTTGGTCCTTACTACAGGCTCCAGAGCAACGCCCAGATAGATTTTGGGTCGGCAGCCGCGAGTTTGATCCCGTAAATGTAGGTTATGTCACAAACCAAGGACTGAACGAATTTAAAGTTAATAAAGCGGACGGCAGTGTCCAACCTGGCAATGATAATGCGGGACATACCTACGGCACTGAGCTTTCTGAAGAAGAGAAGTGGCAACTTGTTGAATACATGAAAACGCTGTAATAATTACAAATTCGACCTAGTACACGAAAAGCCAAGTATCTGTACTTGGCTTTTTCATTACGGCGATATTGCAATCAAACCCAACCTGCTTTCGTTTTACACGGTCAAAGCGCTAATCAGCGCAACAACCACTAAACTATCGCATAGACCGAGCTTTAGTAGAGCAAACTGTAAAGTTTCCGACGATATTTCGATGCTAACTCGTCGCCATCAGGTAAAGCTGCGATGATATCTAAATAGTCTTTCTTTGCGTCGGCAAAATTCAAGTCTTTGCGTAACACCATGAATAATGACTCTAGCGCAGGCTCTTTTTTACCTAGGTTATATTGAACTTTAGCCAGTTCGTAACGCAGCTCTAGTGACTCTGGCGCTGCTTCAACTTCGTTGAGCAACCTTTGCAGCTCTGGAGAATCTTGACTTTGCGTTGCTTGTTCGAGTTTAGCTTTTAAGTTGTGATAGTAAGCATCTTGATCTTGCTCTGACACTTGCGCTAATAAAGCTTCAGCATCTTCGAGTTTATCTATTTGCATGCAAATATCAGCGAATACTAAGATCACTCGGCTATTACTTGACGCCGCTTCATACGCCTTTTTAGCATAAGAAAAAGCTTCATTAACATTGCCTGAAGCTAACTGTTTTTTGGCTTGCTCTAGAAGCATTAACTCAGGTGACGGAAGATGCTCAGACAGTGCTTCAGTAATCTCTTGCTCAGTTTTTGCTCCTGCCAATATATCTACTGGCGCACCTGCTTTCAGTACCACAATTGTTGGTAAAGCTTGTAAGCCAATTTGTTGCGCCAATTGCCCAGCAAGCGCCTGCTGAGTATCACAATCAATGACACCTAAAACAACATGCTGTCCATAATCCTCAGCTAGTTTGGTCAGTATTTTATCTTGAGTAACGCAGTCTGGATTCTCGGCACTATAAAAACTGAGCAAAACCAAACCATCGGGGTTTTGTTCCGAAATTACTTGAGAAATATTGTCGGGCGTAAGCTGTATTTTGTTTTCCATCTTTCCAATCTTGATTACGTCGAATGTTGTTTATAATGGAGACGATTACAGAAAACACAAGCTTTAACCACATTCACTATATACAAAAGAAACAAACTATCGCGCCCACCACACAAAAGACAAATAATTAACAAATAAAACAACTAAATATAACTTTATTATTTGTAATATGGACAAGATACCTGTTACCAGTCTATAATGTACCCAATTTAGAACAGTTCCACGGAAAATAATTGCAATATTTGGAATAAGATTGCTTTTAAAAGGTTTTATACAATGAAATACATCAGCTTAGCCTCTATTTTGGTGTTACTTCTCGCTTGTCATCACCAAAGTGAGGTGTCATATCCATGGAATATAAACAGTAATGGAATTACTTATAAAGGTGAGTTACAAAATCTTGAATCAGCGCTCACTGTAAACTGTGATACATGTAAGGTTGAGAAAAAATCGCTAATACGGCCTTCAGGTCCGAGCGAGTACGTGCTGGTGAGTGATAGTGAGCAACTTAAAGCCATCTGGGGTAAAAACAGCACAGCTGCGATTTACCTGCCAAACCGAGTAGGCAAAAAACTGATCAATCTTGCCGCAGACACAGAGTCTGGTAGTTGGTTAATGGGAATTGATGAAAACCCCAAATTATTGAAAGAAGGTCGCGTCAATGAGCTGGTACTTGAAGATACCATCTACAGAGTATTGATTAATTCTCAAGTTGCAGAGAATGCTTTTACGTACAGTGTACTGATTGAGTAAGCAAGCCAATTTGATAAGGCCGTGAAGCAGTTTAGCTCATCACGGCCTTACTCAGAACTGCAATTAGTCTTTATTTATTACGCCTTCTGCCCTTAACAAAATTCCTTTCTCTGTCAGGTCCAGTTCAAATCCAAAGCTCATGTTTTGTTTTTGTAACTCTGCAAATTCAGGGGGCAGCGTTTCGCCTGAAGATTCCATCATATCGGCCATCATGGTAAAGAATGACTGCAAATCAAAGTTTGTACGAATTAGACCGTTGGACTTAATCACTTCGCCACTCAGCGTATCTGCCAATTTTGCAGACTTTTCACCAACCGATAGAACCAAGTGCTGACCCTTTATAGCCAAAAGAACTTGCTGCTTAATTTGTGGAGGTAATGGGAACAGGTCATTTAATACAACTGGAGAACCATCTGCTGGGATTTCGAGTTGTGCAAACGCAGGATCTAAGCTTTTAGCAGTATCAATCAACGTTTGCGGTTGATCTGCTGAAAGTACCACCAATCCATCAAGTGCCTTCACCTCAGGAGGTGTTTGTTGGCCATTTGGAAACTCAAGATCGAACGCAGAAAAGCTCGCACTAATGCCTTTTACCGAACCAGCCATTCCCGTCGCCATGGCAATGGCCATAGGGTTGTTTTGCTTGATTTGCGCCTGTAACTGAACTAACTCAGGACAACTTACCTCAGCTGTCGTGATTTGATTCCAAACTGCACTGACTGTTGGCGCAAGCTGAGCTACATCAACGCCAACGCCAAAACCAAATAAACTGTCTTCTTGCTTTGCTAAATAAGCAGGAATAAAACCGCGTAACCCCATTAGGATGTTATTCAAACTATCATCATTAATAACGATGGTAGTATCTACAACAGACTTATAATAGCTAGACGTCAATTCTTGCGACGTGGTACCGCTTACCGTGGCTGGCCACTTAGCGGCAATCGCTGCATAGTCAGTCTGACACTCTTTGCTACGGATTGTTGCAAGTGCATCTTGTTCACCACTCGCGCTAAGCAGGCTATCGATCATGCGAGACAGTCTTGATGGTTTTTGCGCTGTCAAACCATTTACAACAGCCTGATGATCAAGGTAACTGATCATATTGCCGTCGAAATTGAAGTCCGAAATATAACGTTCTAACTTTTGGCTATTTGCTAAGCTCGATTGCGGCTTTTCTAGGCCTAACGCAACCGCAAGGTCCGATTCATTATTAAATGTTGTATTTACAGTTAAGGTAAACCATTTGCCTTTTGTAGAAGTGATTAGCTCTACTGGGGATTCGCCTTCAAGCTGCAAGTCATAACGTGTAATGCTTTGGCCCTGTAATGTCTCAGTTTTGTAAACAATGCCTGTTTTATCCGCTGACTGCATTACGGTTTTCTCAAGCGTAGCTGGCTCGGCCAACTCCACACGAATGGTCGGGATTAAACCAACAGTGTAAATCAGACTGCGAATCGGCCCATCAATACCCAGCTGCTGTTTCATCTGCTGTTCGGAGGCAAGTGCGAGGGAATAACGGTTCATCAGTTCAGCAAAAAAACGCAGCGCAACGTGGTTTTCACCTTGTGACAGTTGCTCAAATACCTCTTGCTGTTGGACAGAGCGTAACTCAGCAGGCATTAGACTTAGGTACTTTTCGTAGTCAAATGGCACAAGTGACCCGAAAAATAGTGCAGTATCGGCTGGGACATATTCCAGTTCAACATTTTGCAGTGGAGCCGTCGTTGGCGCACTTGATTGAGTCGTAAAATAAATACCCGCAGCAACGGCTACAGCGCCAATACCAGCAATAATTTTTGTATTCATAAGGTTCCCTCGTATTTTAATTTTTTCCAAAGTTGTTTCTGAGTAAAAACAAATGATAGTACCTAAATGATATCTTTTTTACCTTTCACGCGCGACCTATAGTTTGTTGCAAAACATAATTCTCGTAGTTGATGCTCGTTGGTCCAGCTCATTCGCCGAGCGACAAACCGTATCTTACCGCTTGTTGTTTGACTTTTTTTCTTCTAGCATCGCTTTCCAATGCACGATTTCACTCGGCAAAATCGGGGCTTCTCCGTTAAAACCAGCAACTTCAAGCATCTCGTCAACAGGCACCAGTCCACTTTTACGTTTGAACACCCCACGGACATAAGCTATCGCGTGTAACCCCCGAGCAGAATGGAATTTTTGCTCGATATAGAAATACTTGTGATCCCAGCCTACAAGACGAGTTGACACGGTAAACTTTTGCAGCGGCTTTATGTCTCGTACATAAGTAATTGCCGTTGCATTAACAATGGGAAACCAACGACGCTTCATAACCTTACTAAACAGCCCTAAACGTTCGGTCATCCAAGTTCTTGCTATGTCCATCAAGGCTAAATATCTGGAGTTGGTTAAATGCATATTGATATCGCAATCGGAAGGTAACGCCCTAAACTCTATGTCGATGCTTTCCAATAATGAGTCAGCGATATGCGTGTTCTTTCTTATTTTCCAAAATAACAGTAACAGCCGAAAGTATAAGTTCATTTAAATTGGTCCTACCAGTTACAGAAATTCTGAGTCTATCATAGCCGTCGTGATTTTCATCCGAATGATGACTGTAAATACACTTATCGTAAGTGAAAAAATAACAGCACCCAAGACCGCAATTTTTGTATAGGATTGGTAGTACAACTATACTTTGAACAGTAATCGCACTAATGTTGTAATCCATAAACATTATCTGCACATTCCCGCTTTTGATTGTTTTTCAAACGATTAGTGCTAAATTAAATAAAAACTGAAGTGAGCAAAAAATGAAGAAGCTATATTACTTACTTGGCATTGGACTATTAGGGTTGTCCAGTTTGTGTCGAGCAGATTTTGACTTCAAAGGCGAAGGCACGTTGGTTTACCCCACTGGGGTTGAAAAAGAATTCGAGTTTGGATTTGCTTGGAACAAGGCAAATGGCAAGTTCCGTATCGGGGAAAACAGTTACGACATGTCTGAATTGCCCGAAGCCTATTCTGTCGCTTTAACATTGAGTAAAGACAATACCAAAGTCTGGATACAAGAGTTCAATCAAGGCTTTATTGGTGGATTTACCTGGCAGATAGGCAATCACACTATCACGCTATCGAAAACAGATTTTCACAGCAGTGAAGTGATCGGTGACTACGTGCTATCTGTAGATGGTATCGATTATTTTTTCACCCGCAGTAACGTTAGCATCACCCTGTCATTTTCCCAAGATGGTATCGATAATGTCAAAGTTGATGGCGTGAAAAAAGATATGGGGACCAAATCTTAACCCCATTAAAAAAGGCGCGGAAGCGCCTTTTTAGCTCAATGCAATAGCAATCTCAAATGGGAGATGTATTAACTCTCGTTGGTATTAAACTTTTACGGTTTTCCTGTTAATACCATATTCTCTGAGCTTATTTGCCACCGCAGTATGGCTGAGACCTAGCCTTTTCGCTAATTGCCTCGAGCTTGGATAAGCAGGATAAAGCTTTCGCAATAATGTCGCTTCAAAGCGTTTCACCGCTTGATCTAGCGTGCCTTCAAAGTCAGACTCCAAGTAGCCTAAATCATGCGTGAAAGTAGGCAAATTAAGATGCTCTACTCGCAGTTCTTTATCATCAAGCAACGAAACCGCACGGTATACCGCATTTTCAAGTTGTCTTACGTTACCAGGCCACGGGTACTGCTCTAAAAACTCGATACAGTCTTTTGCAAGTTTTGGCGCAGCGTGGCCATTTTGCTGGGCATACTTCTGAATAAAATGCTCAGCTAATGGACCAATGTCAGCTTTACGGTCTCTCAGTGGGGCGATTTCGAGAGTCAGAACATTAATCCGATAGTATAAGTCTTCTCTAAATGATCCCTCTTGCACCATTGCTGGTAGGTCTTTTTGTGTTGCTGCGATAATACGAACGTTTACTTTTACTTCGTTTTCATCACCCACTTTTCTGAAGGTACCATCTTGCAAGAACCTAAGCAGCTTGGTTTGTAGCTGCTTGGACATTTCGCCGACTTCATCAAGAAATACCGTGCCACCATCAGCTTGTTCAAGTACCCCTCGTTTTGGCGCAGCATTTTCTTCATAACCTGCATAACCAAACAGTTCTGATTCAGCGACATCATCAGGCAACGAAGCGCAAGACAGAGCAATAAACGGCTTAAGTGAACGATTTGAGGCATAATGACATGCCCTTGCAAGTAGCTCTTTGCCCGTTCCAGTTTCGCCCGTAATCAAAATCGGGGCTTCAAGCTGAGCCATTTTTCTGGCTTCTCTGACCACTCGACGCATCGCAGTGCTGTGACTGTGAATAGTTGCGAAGCTTTCTTGGCCATAGCGCCTGAAGGCACTCACCTGTTGTCCAAGACGTGACTGGGACTTAATGTTGATCACTGCCCCTGCCAACACATCACCTTCGTTGACCTGCGGAACCGAAATAGGCAAGATGTCTGCAATAAAGTCTTCACCGCCTACTTCAACACGCGTTGTCTGGCCCAGTACCTCTTTACCTTCAAGCCACCGCGTAAAATTGAAACCTTTAAGCAGGTTATTAATGTTTTCACCAATAATTTCAGACTCAGTCAAATTCAAATCGCGACTGGCTGCATCATTGCAGTGACGCACCCAACCTTTAGCATCAATTGAAATTACGCCATCAGGTAACGCACTGAGTAGGGTATTAAGCTCATTATGTTCCCGCTCAGAAGGCAAATAAGCAGTCGTTCGCACATCCTCTACGCCGTCGATCAGGCGTATTTCCGGCATGATTTTTTGGAATTGTTCAAATTCAATCGGGGGAAAGCTAACGTACATACGACAATTGATCGAATCAACTTCGATACCCTTTAAGTCAACTTGATAGTTAACTAAGATATTCAAGATCTCTTGAGCAATACCGATACGGTCAGCACAATGTATCTCTAGACGCATTTGTTCCTCAAAACGGGTTTTTTAACATATTGTGGCAATAATACTCTAAGAATAGCTGCCCGACTAGATAAACGTAAAGAATTTTTGACGGAGCTAATTTAGCCGCTATTTTGCCGCTGCTGCTCGATATCCTAGATGCATTTCAACTTACTGAAAAGTCGTGTTTTAAATTTTCTATTTGCTGGAAATTCTTCAGTCTACTGCTAGGATTTTTAGATAAAACCTACAAAAATAGTGACTTGCCTGCGATGCAATGGAAGTTCTCTCTCTCAGCTGTTATTAAGCAACAGGCATTTTGGATGTTCATCAGCTTGTTTGTGCTGTTTTATGCTCTGTCGTTTACTGGCATTTACCAAACTATCCATGCTTCTTTACTGCAACTTTATGGTCAAATGTCTCCCACCCATAGCAGCGCAGTCACGGTCATAAAAGCAACTGATTTGTCTAAGCAAGCAAATGACATCAAAGCGGCTTTGGACAATTATTCGCCTAGAGTTGTGGTTTTTCTGTCTGAATCACCATTATCCGATACTCCCAGCCCAGACTATGAGCTAGTGCAACCAAACCACAACGGCGACTATTGCCTACCAACACTGCAAGTCAGGCCATTTAGATTAATATCACCGGCAACTGCAACCTGCTCAAACCTTTGGCACCAGTTGTTTTTTCCGCAAACCGTTGAGCTGTACCCAGTTTACCTCGACTTCTCATTACCACTTAATGCCCTACCTCAGTTTAGAGCGAGCCGTTTGCTCTCTGGTGATCTATTTAATGAGCAAATTGATAACCGCATCATTCTCGTTGGACAAGAATCCCGGTTTACAGAAGCGTTTGATTTCCAATATTCATTTATGCAAACACAAGCAATGGTCGCCGACAACTATGCTCGCAACAAATTACTATTCCCCATTGCAACGGTAAGCTCGCTTGTACTGCAAGGCATCTTATTGATAATTCTACTTGTCTGGTTTCAACGAAATAACGTTATCAGTAATCTATTCAAAGCATTACTACTGAGTCTATTTTTTGTCTTATTTGGGTTAATCTCTACCGTCTATTTCAAACGATTGCTACCAATGGGTGAACTGGTTTCATTACCGTGGTTCGCGTTGCTTTGGTCATTTGTGATAGCAAAATACAGTGAAGAACAGGCGCTCATCAAACTACTCACCAATACACGAGAACGTATGCTCGGGCGTTCTTTGCCTCATAACTTTCTCGATCAATCCGATCCGTGGCATCCACTGCTAAAACTCACTTCACAACAACTCAGCTTAACCAAATCAGTGTTTCTCAGTCGGATTGATGGCGACCATCGTTTAAGTGAGGTACTGGCAATGAATTGTGCGCTGGAGGATATTCAAGAAATGCGCCGAGACTTTGAACGCTCCCCCTACTCCGATGCAATAAAAGAAATGGGCGCTATTGTCTCAACAAGACCATTTTTCAATCATACGTTAAGTACTGATACCACCTACCTAGCTCCGTTAATATACGCCGGAGATGTTCGTGGTTTTTGGGCTATGACCGTTGAAGCAGAAGCAGACTTTAACGAAACGGCATTTTTAAAAAATGTTAACGCCTTTGCTCGGCAAATTGGCGAGTTACTATTTCACTATAAAGTGTATCAATCCGACAAAAAAAGTTCACAAAGTGCGCTCGTCAAAGCCCTCACTTTTAATTTTAGAGAATCCATCAGCCAAAAAATCACGACCTCTTTGAATCAAATGGAGCACAAACTTTTAGTTCAAGAAGCCATCCTAAACCATCTTTCTGTTGCCGTTGTAAAATTCAACTTATTTGGGCAAATTGTACAAATTAATAGCGCGATGGAAACACTGGCGAAGCGTCATGCCTTTCCCGTGTTCGAGCTATCTGCTTTAGATTTGCTCATTGCCTGTACCGGCTTTACTGAACAACAAGCCAAAGGAAAACTCCGATTTCTGACTCTGCATCAGGGTAAGCTGTCGCTGCCGATACAGTTGAATTCACATCCCTATATCATGCTTGTCCGAACTATTAAGCAGCAAAAAAATGTCTCATCAACCACCCCGTTTGCCATCAGCGGCATCATTTTCGAGTTACTAGATTGTCGGCTTTACACCGATTCTATTGAGCAACCTGCTCCTTCATTACGCGATAACCAGCAGGTCGATCCATAATGGACTGGACAATTATGCTTTTTCCAAGTGCTGGTGGTCTCGGACAATCGGTTATTACTAGTGTTTGGGTCGGTGTATTGGTCGTTAGCTTTTTCAACTTAAGGTTTGGTTTTCCGCTAACCGGGCTGGTTGTACCTGGATATTTAGTTCCTCTTTTTATTGTCAGTCCAGTCTCAGCTTGGGTTGTGATTGTCGAATCCATTGTGGTTTACGCGCTAATGCGCTTTAGTGCAAAGACGGCATTAGAAAAGTTCGGTTACGCTGAAATGTTTGGCAGAGACAGGTTCTTTGCCATCGTGTTACTCAGTATTCTCGTCAGAGTGGTGATGGACGTACTGATTTGGCCACCTATCGCCGATACCTTGGCTCAATGGGACATCACATTTCATTATGCAAGCCAACTTCATAGTCTTGGGTTGATCATTATCGCTTTGGTCGCAAACACCATGTGGAATGGCGGTTTCAGGTATGGTGTAAAAGTGTCTGCTATTCAGATTTTGGTGACTTACCTACTGGTGCGTTTTGTGTTGATGCAGTTCACCAATTTTAATATTGAAAACTTAGCGCTCATGTACGAAGGCATCGCCTCGTCGATCATTGCTTCACCAAAAGCCTACATTATTCTGGTGATCACGGCTTTTCTCGCTTCAAGAGCCAATATCAAGTATGGCTGGGAATTTAATGGCATCATGTTGCCAGCTTTATTAGCACTGCAAATTATGCAGCCAAGTAAATTACTTACTTCACTGATAGAAACCAGCATCATTCTAATTGTTGGTTCTATGATTTTAAGGTTTACTCGACTAAAACACGCCAATATTGAAGGAGCTCGCTTACTGCTGTTCTTTTTCAACATTGCTTTTATTTACAAGCTTGCTTTGAACTACGCGGTTGTAGAATTTTTCCCCACGGTCAAAGTCACCGATACCTTTGCATTTGGCTATATGCTGTCGACTTTGCTCGCTCTTAAAATTTATCAAAAAGACGCACTAGGTTTAGTGATCCGTTCCACATTCCAAACTTCAATTGTGGGTGGTTTTATTGCGATTGCCATCGGCTTTGCAATTATGATAATTCCAAGCTTTCTAAGCTCTCCTTCACTGGATCTTTCTGCTTCAAATTACCAAGATGATCGTTCCCTGCAAGGGATAGTAAGAAACTACAAAAGTCGCTTATACACCCAAAAAGAAGCTGCAGCACAAAGTCAATTTATTAATGAACAACAACGCAGCCAATTTAGAGCCGCGATGCGCTTGTTGATTGACGCACCACAAGCAAACTTCCCACAAGCGCAATCCATGTTAGCGCAAATCAACTTCAACAGTACAAAAACGACCAGTAGCATTGTTATTGAAGATGCGTCAAATACTGATATCCGAGGGTTATTTGTATTGTCTCTTACTCCACGCAACGCACATATTATTACCGTCCCTTATCCCACCGACGAGCGACTCGCGAGTGAGTCCGCCATTTTACTGTTTGATTTTTGGCAGCCTTCAGCCTTGGCCTTAGGCGGTGCAAGCAGTGCATCTCCCTCTAATAGTAACAACAAGCAAAGCCCGTTTTACCAGGATTTTATCAGCCTTTTTGAGGAGTATGGCAGCGTTCAGCTAAGAGAATACACTCGTCGAGTTAATACGAAGATCACACAACTTGGGCTGACCGAAGAGAACAAATTTTGGGTCTATAATCAGCTGCCAGATTCAGTTAGCCAATCACAGATCCGAGAATTAACCGGTATTCAGTCTGTTCAGTTTGGTCTTCCTGATTATCAAGCACTTCCCTCTGCTGACTTTAATGGGGCTTTGGTGGAGTTATATTTGGATTCAAAAAATTATTCTCAACTACTGTCATCTTTATCAATGCAATCCAACACGCTTCTTGGTGTAGAAATAGAATATAGTGACCAGTCTGTTCACGAACTGGTTGACACATTCGCAGATAAAATTACGACCAAAAATAGCGATCACTTTTCTCTACTGACTCCACAGCAAGCCGCATTATGGGAGTATGAAATTTTACGGCCCCTGTTTGAACTAGTGGATAATGTTAGCCTTGCAGATGATGCATCAACACTCCACGCACGGTTGAGACAACTGAATAGCATTGCCAATTTAGTTCACTATCAAATTAACTTAGTAAGCCACCAAAACGAGCAATATGTTGTACTGCAACCAAATGGCACTGAGCAAAGTTTACGTTTAGGGCAAGGGATGTATGTGTTCAATCTCTCGCCATCGCAAAATATGACAATTCAAGTACCGAGGCCCTTACTCGAAAGTCACACGATAGGTTTTGCCAGTGATCTGTTTACCCGCACCAAATCACGAGTACTTTTACTAGCTGGCGCTCACCCTCAGGCAAGTGATTATGCCAACGTATTACTGCCCGAAAGCACACGCAGTTTGTTTAATGTTGTCCACCAAAGTACCCAACGATTTTATCCCCAAGTGGCATTACTTAATGTGCAGATTAGAAGTCATGGAATGCCCGCTTCGGTGCGCCCAACCGCATTAGCACTACAGCGCACTGTTGTTAATGCATCACATCAACAGATCATCAACAGGTTGCAACAAACGGTGGCAGCAATGGGCGCTGATTTAGCGATCGTTGCAGGTCAGGCTTCAACACGAGGTCTTGAGCTGAGCAGCTCAGCACAATCGGGTTATCAGCTGTTTACCAAAAATAGTGAACTGGCCGCCATTTGGCTCGCGTCGGATTATAAAAAGCATTACAGCATTGATGCTCAAGCGCTATACCAAAGACTGGTGGTAATATCTCGTCATCCTCAAGCCGAGCAGCTTGATATCGACAGCCTGTCAACGTCTGACTGGAATATCATTCCTGCGACTACACGCGAGAAAATCGCCCAACAAACGGACCTATATGCAGCAACTCAGCACCTGCCATCACTGTGGTCAATTTGTTCTGTACTCGCGCCCCCGTGCGATCTTCAAGTGATACAAACTCAACATCATCAGCTCGCGCTGAGCGCCCGCTCAGCAAACAAACTAAGTGTTATTTATTTCCCTAGAACTAACCGACTCATGAGTTATGAGGATTTTCTGAGAGATACAGCGAGGGAGCAAAATGCAAGGCATTAAGCTGCTTCTTAAAGGGTTAATAATTGTAGCTATAGCTATGTTGGCTGTCAGTCTGTTGTTGCCCGTGATACTTTGGTTGTTCTCAGCCGAGTTTATGAACGAAGATTTAGCCTATAATAATCGTGCGCGCGTTCATTGGCTGCCTGCTAATAAGTCTTTGTCATATCAATTTGCTGCAAACCGTACCAGAGAACTACGAGTACTCTCAAACGCTATAGTTGAGTCGAATATCAGTGACGAAAAACCGCTTCACTATGCGATAAAATATCAACTGCTAGATAGCAGTAACAGAACACTTCACCAGGGTGTCTATCATCATAGCGCAAAGATACAACGTGATGAAAATCAACATTTTTTAAAACTGGTTATGGATGAAAAGCAAACCTTTGGAGCGGCTTCTGGACAGTCTTTTTATCTAAATCAGACTCAGTTTTCTAGCGCAACCAAACTATTGCTAGAGTTCGTCCCAGAAAATAAAGATTTCATTGGCTTAGTCGTGCGTGTGCATGCAAAAACCCCCCATTTTGATGAAGACCCCAATAAAGTATGGTTACAGCAACCACAATCTTGGCGACAACGCGTTGCAAGCTTTCATAGTTTGGGTGGCGATGCGCTTTCGAGCCAAGAAAAATACAACGCCAGCGCTTTTCACTGGCTTAAACTTGCCCCTATTGGTATTCCTAACATCGACTTTACTAGTGATCTTTTATACGAGACATTACCTCGCGCCATCGCGCCGTATGAGGAACCTGAAGCACTTAAAACCACTACAGGGTATTATATTGATACGAAACTTTCTCTGAGCTTTAGTGTTAGTGCACCCCAAACAAATTTCCTTATTAATTTGACCGAGCCCAACGAGCAACTGTCATTCGTATGGCATGATCCAGACTCTCAACTCTCGCCTCGCGCGCTGACCGCCCAGCGGATAAACGAACTTCAATATGTGTTGAAAAGCCCACCACTCGGCTTAGTTACCATACATAGTCAAGCAGCCAATTATCTCAGTATCATTGAAGAGCAGACTAAACAGCAACCCATTACTGTGTTACATAGCCAATATTATCAAGTAGATGCGCAATCCTCCGCCGAATTTAGCGTTGTATCTGGCAGTGATATTGAACTCGACTGGAGAGCTGAGGAAGGAGTGCGGATTAAATTAGCTTTTTATTCATCTGAGACACCACGTGATGCAACTCAGTTTACGACCGCAAGTACGCTTTCCAACTACGATAGGTTAGTGCCAAGTCAAGCTACTCCGCCAACACAAGTCGAGGAACCTCAAAAGCGTTACATCACTGTGCCGCGAGGTATCAATCGTGCCATAGTTAGCGCTGAAAACGCGCTAGTAAAGCTACGTTCAAGACACAGAAGTTTCCATTATTTACAAACTTTGTGCACTATTCCATGCCCAGAAACGTCTGAAATAAATGCTTGGTTTAGTCAATACGCTGACAATCATCACTTATTGGCGGCACAAGATAAATTAGCCATAGTGCGACTGTTTAAAGCACCACTCCCCGCAACTGAACAACGTCGCTTTCAATCTGTTGATTTAGATAATATGTTGGCAATATCGAATACCGCATTGTTACCACTAAATGAACTAGCGGCAAAGACTGAACAGCGCCCGTTTGCATTTCGCAAGGTCTCAGCCATTGACGCAAAGGTATTAAAACCACAGCAAACCTATCCAAGCAAAACCATTGTAGTTAAGAACCAACCGCCTTACATTCAGCAATTTGAAGAAACAGTACCTGAGCAATTTTCGCAACCCAATATAGAAGCGATATACATTAATCAAGGGCTCCCCAGAACGCATATTCAAACTCGGCTGTACAAAATAGACGCAAACAAACGTTACCGTATTAGTTTGCCCAAAAAACTTGCTCCAACCGCGGTAGTGATTAAAACCCTAGCCCAATCTGCCAATCTTCCCATCACCTTAAAAACGAAACTAAACGTTGAATTGGCACAGCAACCAAGCACTGACTACACGCTTACAAACAAAATAGTCCGCTTAAATTCGGATCAGCAACAATCTGTTGTGTTTTTCACTCCAAAAACACCCAAACTATTTATGTATCCAAGTGTGACATTGACCGTACAAGATGATGTGAAGCAAACCTTGTCTGTTGAGTTAGAAGCATCACATTCAGTTTGGATTAGTGTCCTAACCGATGCAGCTGATGAGACGGAACAACTAATATGGTGGACAGAAGATGTATAGAATCATAGCAATTTTGTTACTATTACTAGTTAACGCAACGCAAGCTAAAGAGTTCAATACGCCGACCAAGCATGAACTTCAAGCTTGGTTTACTGAACCCTATCCAATATCTGGATGGGCGTTGGAGCATACCGAATTGAATTATGTTCGGCTGATCCCAAAGCAAGACAACCGCCACGCAGGAGCGCTGTATTATAAAAACCGAAAAGGTAAACCGTGTATTATCTCAGTACCTCATAAATTCTACGATCGTTTTACCTTACCGATAGGACTCGGTGTTTTCCACCAGCTATGTAACTTGTTAATTACTAATAGTAGCCATCGACATGATGAAGGCGCAGCGACAGGTAGCAATGACTTTTCCATCGTGGGTCATAACTTACATACAAACGCAATCGAAGCTTTTTTTCATCGCCATCATAATGCTGTTATCTTCCAATTTCACGGCTTTACGCCCGAAAAAAGACAAACAAAGCAGGCCAAATCTGCACACATCATTCTCAGTCAAGGCAAAAAGAACAATCGTAAACTCTGGGAGCTAAAAACTTGTTTGAATAAACACGACTTTAACGCTTTGGTCTATCCTCAAGATGTATCTGAATTGGGCGGCACAAAAAATATCATCCACCAACTTCCGTTACCACCGCTACGCTTTGTGCACATTGAATTGAGCTTAGTTACGCGGCAACTGCTTTCTTCTTCCTCTCAGCACACGGAGCTGTTTGCATCATGCCTTTCGTCCTCATTTTTGTAGTGTTATTCACGGATTATGCTCATAGCGCTGACAGAGACCCAGCTAGTTGGTTAACTGGTGTACAGTGGCTTAGCGAGAGTAAACAACAGGTTACTCGACTGTCGGCTCGTAGAGACTTTACAAGCAACCAAGCGCGACATCTGCTATTGCCCGCTTATCAGTGGCTGACAATACCAAAGCAACAGCTAGAGCAATTCACTTTTTCCTCTGGCAGTAGCCCATTTTTATACCAAATACTGCAAAATACCGATTGGCGTTGCGATTCCAAGTATTGCCAACTTCCCGCCCAAGACTTTAACCGCATTATTACTGTCAAACATCACACATCCAACGGACAGTTGAGCGCCGAGTTCTTTACCGGACAATTTCTACATGAAACAAAGAACGAGAAGGCAGTTGCACTTCCACTGCCCTTTGTTGAACTCACGACAGGAACGCAAGTTGAACGGGCTTATTTGCTAGCTCCTAATCAAGTGCTTGATTACCCAGTTGCGGCTGACACAATCGTTAAAGTTGAAGTAAGGAAACACTTCTCGACTCACGCTTCAGACACACAGGTTTCAATTGCAGTTGACAATAGTAAGCAAGCGCTTATTAACGTTCCAGATATCAAAGCATTTGAGTATGCTTCGCCTGAGGTGGGGATCAAAAACCATACATATATCACTTTTGAACGACACTCAACACTGAGTATATCTGCACCAAATTCGGTGTATATTTCCATAAAATTATTAGAGCGCGACAGACCGTTAACTGTAAATGAAAGTGAAATCATCAACGAACCGTCAACTTGGTACCCTGAGCTAAAAAGCATCCTAAGAGATATCTATATTCACAATAATTTCAGCATGTTAAATCAATTTAACCACGAACAATCGACCAGCCAAGAGCGTCGTAAGTATCTGGACTTATTGGATATTATTTCCTACAAACGTACCTTGACACCAAATCATAGTAATGGAAAGATAGACTCGAAATCTAAACAAGTTAGTACTCACTTAGGATTTAGGGTAGTTAAAAAAATCGTATTACCAACGATTAGCAAACAATCATTGTTATTCCATCAACTCAATCAAACTCTCACTTTCGATTTAAACTCCGAACAACGGGTTAATAACGCACTATTTGCGCTGATACGTACCACTTCAACAGCAAAACTTGTATTTACAGCCTGCGGTCGACACTTTAGCGTCTACGCTTTGGGACACGTAGGTTTTCAAGCAATCCGTTTACCAGTACCAACAACCTGCCAGCAAATAAGTGCCTCCGCAGAGAATGGCCGCGACGTGGCCCTTGCGATACAAATCCAAGCATTACGTAAGTTACCCAATGCCAATAGGTTAATTAGCATAGACAACCCATCGATTAAACTTTTAATTAATGAATTATTGCACACCATTACTGACAACCGGGCACAGGCTTTCAGGCATAGCTTGCAACCAATAAAACCATGGTTAACCACAGCAAATACATCAACCTCACACTCCAAATATGACGAGTTACATCAATTACAAGTCCTACAACAACAAAACAAGGAGGACGCACTAACCAAGTTAGCGCCCTATTTGTCTAGTTCATATTCTGAGGTACAACTGCAGGCTTGGCATTTGCAAGATACCTGGTTGCGTGAATTAGGTAGAGCGGGCAGCGCCTCGAAGCTGCTTAACACATTGCTTTTGCAGCCAAAAAAGCAACTGCAAGATTACGCCGCAACGGTGCTACTAGAAAACTACCTAACGGAACGAAACCTCACTCGCGCTACCGAACTTTGCGCAGCAATAGGTAACCGCCTCGAAGCCTGTGATACCGTGCAATTGCAAAAACTGGTAGTTGATGGTGTGCTATCAGAGGCACATTGGCGCCTGGCTACAATGACTGACGAAAACCTAACTCCAATAGCAGAGCAAGTTCAAGCCAAACGTATCCTCCAACCACCCGAATGGTCTTTACAGCATTGTGGTATTGTGAGGGTCAAACAGCAAGGTAACGATAAGCATCTCTACCTGTTGACTAAAGGTCAAAGCATTCGCCTTCATGCGCAAACCCCTGTCGAACTCAATGCCAAAGTCAGGGCACGACTTGGAGCACAGTCTTCGCCCGCTTGGCTATATGCCAACATAGGGGAGCAGTTATCCCTTATTCCAGTTGAAACCGACCTAGCAGCCAATATCGAAACACACGACCCCACGCAACGACTTAGTACAGCAACGGACACGCGCTTTAGACTCACTCAAGGCCAAACTGTGATTTTGTTTGCCACGCAAGATTTGTTTTTAGATCTCTCTTTTAACTCTGTAGAGCATGCTGAAGTAAGTCAGCCGAATCCGAGGATACCATTGCTCAGTGAGCTGACATTTCAAACAGCATTATTTGCCACTGAAGAGGTCGACGAGTTAACCCTTGCTGTAAACGGCCTATATCGACTTACGAGCTTCACTTTAACCTCTTCAGCTTATCAACAACTGATTATTAAATTGGTTGATGTAGCAGCTAACAATCAAGCACTTAATAGCGCTTACACTGCACTAAAAGCTTATGGTCACTGGGTACCAATTAACAACTATGTTGACTTTTCCGGCACCAAACGCGTGTCACGAAAAGCACTGATGAGTGAATCCACCAATAACAAAATAATGGCTCACTTAACTAATCAATTTCACCAAGGACTTAGCGTACCTCCGGAGCAAAAGCTAAATCTGCAAATTCCGGGAGCTTCACAGAATGAAATGAGATTATCTATTCAGTTTTCTAATGCAAAGTCGTTACGTCCGCTTCCTGCTCATATCAAAATCGGCCATGCGAGAGGCCTCACCAATATCAGTGTCCACGAACAACAAGCCAGTTACTTCAACCTGACAGAAAATGTATCCGACAATGAGCCGCTAACTATACGTTGGCTTAACCCTCTGCAAAACCAACGTGTCACGATTAACATAGAGCAAAGCAGGAACGGTGTGTGGCAATCAGTCATGCCGGAGCCTGAACAGCTTTTCTATCAAGCAAGTGAAACCAATCCTGTCATCGCTACCTTGTCTCAACCGGGATTAATAAGAATAGAACGTATTGAAAACGGTATAAGTTCCGAATCTATCACTACTCACCCAGCAGGTGAACTATTACTGACCAGGCAACCGGATATCTTAGTGCGTGCCTCCCTTTGGCAAATGAAAGAACATTATTCCAAAGTACCCAGTACGCCAGTGCTCCCAATATTTGCGCAGCAGCTACCCAGTAATAAAACCGCGCTCGCCACGACAGAGAAATTTTATCCCGTGACGCAATTGAGCTATCCGGAACAATGGATGACGCAAGGCCAACTGACTGTTAGAGAAGATAATATTACGCAAGGAATTGAGCCAGACAGAGAAACAAAATATGCAGAACTTGGGCTCATTTTTCGTAAGCAAACACATCAACGTTGGTATGAAGTTGCTTTGGGTTATGCCTCTACCAGTCCGCAAAATGATCTGCTGTATTTGAATGGCAATGTAAAATGGTTAGATGAAAATAGCCACTGGTTTGCAGAGTTCAATAACAACAACCGCTTTCAGCAAGGCACAGAGCAAGATAATTTGCTGGTTTCCCGATTTGCAATCAAATTAGGTCAAATAGCACACTACGACTCGGGATATCGAGTTAAATGGTGGTGGAGTCCTTTTACCTACTATGACAATCTCAAAAACACGGACACCGATACCATAACGCAGCTAAATCCCAGGTTATTTAGTGTCTACCGCAGCAGGCACTTACATGGCTGGCGAGGCGCCACAAGCTTCAGTCACTTTGGTTCAAGCGACACTCGAGTGAGTACGCAGTTACAAGTTACCAGCAACGAAGACTGGAGTAGCATCGACAACGCAGAATTAACGCTAGCTTGGCAGCATTACTATAAAAGCCACATAGTAACAGCTCAGTTCTCTGCCAGTGGCAGTTTCTCAGATGATGATCGACGGGCTAGTCAACGCAATACCTTTACTACGCTGAGCTGGCAAAAAGATTTCGTCATTTCCCAAGACATGTTAGCAACGGTGTCGCTGGGCTGGCAGAGAAACTGGAAAAACAGTAGTAATGACATAAAGTTACAGTTAGTGGTCGGCAACACTACACACACCAGTATGACGCCTTACGCCCATGACGAACTGGCTTTTGAGCGGCAAAGGCTGAGAGACATGGCAAGAGCAATAAACGATGCAGAATAATAAAAAACTACGAGAGCAGCTTGAGCTGTTGTTATTTGCAGATACCGAAAAGTTTTGGCTCAACTTGGAACAACGAAAATATCGTACGTTGTTAGATAAGCTATGTAGTTGGAAACTGCTTCATAACAAGCCAGACCACGAAGAAGAGATCCCCTGGCTAATGCTGCAAACTATTTCGTTTCTATTTCACGAAATCGAGCAGATCACCGACACCATCAAACAGCTCAATGTAAAACATTTTAGATTCTTACAACAAATCGAAAAATCCGAAATCGATGCCGAAAAGCATCTACATATTTTGTCTTATGCAGAAGAACTCGGTGCTTCTGCCGAGCAGCTTAAGGCCGACCAAGCGGCTTTTGATCGATGGTTTGATGAAGCAGCTGTCGTTTCTAGATATCACAATCAAGTGGCAGAGCATGAGCAGCTTTTGGGCTTTCTTATTTTGAGACTCGGGGCACTAGGCAACCTATATTTGCTGGAGCATAGTGAACAACCTTCTGAGGCTTGGCAACGCTTAGATTTACAAACAGTCTGTAGCAAACTTTTGCAAGAAACAGACAATGAACAAATTAAGAGCAACATAATAAAGACATTGGTTGGGCAAATAGCCACGCTGTATGCATTTGGTACTGATCCGGAGTTAAACAAAGATCTGGTTAATGATCTTGTTGCCATGATTGAAGATAATCAAGCTCCTTATCAAGCAGTCGTTGGCATCATGGAGATCCTCATTCATCAAAGACCGACGTTTATTCGTGCCCATGTTTGGTCGATCATTGAAGATTCGCTCGATATGGGAACACTCAAGCCCATCGCTCCTAATACCCTCTATATTTTAAGCCAGTTACCACGAATTATCACCAGACAACAATCACTGACTGAGCGAGACGAAAGTCTATTACTAGCATTAAGCCAGCACAACCTGCCGCGTGCTCGCCAAGCCGTAATAGAACAACTTTCAAGCTACCCCGATCGGCTAGCTGAACAGATATTACTTGCGCGCTTTAGCGCAGAGCAAAGTGATGCCGTACGTATTACGCTATTAAAACAACTCACCGATATGCGATTTTCTGAATCGGATTTTGCCTTTACACTTTGGCAAAAAACACTAAATGGCCAATATTCATTGCCGGTGAAACGTTTAGCGTTAGAGTTATCAGCTAGGATCATGCTGAATATGCAAGCGCATGAAGAACAGCCCAGTAAAGTTTTCAAGCGGTTTATAGACACGCTTAATGCACAACTAAAGCTGCAAAGCCATATCGCACTCAATCGCTATATTACCCGCACACGCGAACAATTGAGCAGTTTTTATCATCAGGCCATTATTGCTGCACTCGATAACCAAACTGACCAAGTATCTATACCGCTTTGCTCAGACGATGTATTAGGACGAGTATTGTCCTTTAAGGGACAAAATGCAGTTGGCTTTAATGCAACAAAACGCTCAAAAGGTTGGTCGGTATTGCAAGGCTACAGAAAAGGGATACGCTTGTGGAAAGTCCTCTATGAATATATGCATCCCAGCACTGATAAACGCCACAGTTACCCGCATAGCCAAGCCAAGAAGCCCGCTCCCTATCTTCATGTCCCCAGCTGCACAACGGCAGAAATTAGTGAGACAAAAGTGCCTGGAGAATTGCTCTATAACACCCAAGAGCACTCATCTAGACCACACCTTCCGCTACTTGATTTCTTGCTCAGTGCACTCAGTCATGACTGTGTGAAAAAGCCAGCCAAAACCTATACCCCTGATGGGATTTTAGTGGTACAGGCCCCCAGTGCCCTGTGGCGCAGGCTTAAAGCTTATTGGTCACTCTCTTTGGATTACAAGCGGTTTGATGATTTAAGAAAAGGCAGTGACATAGAACAACAACACTATCTTCACCAATTAGCTGAGCTGGGATTTCAATTAAAGTTCGTTCCTTATGCCAGTATTGATGACTGCGCGTTTCCGGTCAGTGAGGATATAAGCACCCTTTACAACAGAAGTGAGTTATCAACAACATTTCTGAGCTTATGGTATAGCTTTAGAGAATATATGGACTCGGCATATCAAAACACCATTGGTCAGCTGGTGTTTTTTGTACTGGCATTTATTAGCTACTTTTGGGGTCGTCACATTTATATCAGCCGTAAGATCATCGACAACCGGTCGCATATCCCAGTTACGATTGGCGGCTGGGGGACGCGCGGTAAGTCAGGTACCGAGCGACTAAAATCCGCATTATTTAGCAGTTTATCTATGCGCGTGATAAGCAAAACTACGGGGTGCGAAGCTATGTTGATTTATTCAAAACCCTCAGGCGAGCAATACGAAGTACCAATTTTCAGACCCTTTGATAAAGCCAGTATTTGGGAACAGGCAGATGTGCTGGAATTTGCCCGTAAGGTGAAAGCCGATGTATTTTTATGGGAATGCATGGGGCTAACCCCCCGTTATGTCAAAGTGCTAGTGCGGTGGATGAAAGACAACTTCACCACCATCACCAACGCCTACCCCGATCATGAAGATATTCTCGGTCCTTCTGGCATGGATGTCGCAAATGAAATGTGCGCATTTATTGGTAAAAAAACACAAGTTTTTAGCGCCGAACAAAACATGGCTCCGGTACTCGACCTCTATGCTCGTAAAGTAGAGACGTCATTAATCCGCACTCACTGGGCCGATAGCTTGCAGATCACCCCTGATGTATTGGCACAATACCCCTATAATGAGCACCCAGATAACATTGCCCTAGTCTGTAAAATGGCCGCTTACATCGGGATCAACAAAGACTATGTGTACAAAGAAACCGCTGCGAGGATCATTCCAGACATCGGAGTACTTCAACATTTTCAAGCTGCAAAAGTCGACCAGGTATCACAAAGCTTTATCAACGGTATGTCTGCCAACGAGCGATTAGCAACATTGGAGAACTGGCGACGGTTAGAGTTAGAGCTACATGCTAAAAAGCCAAAAAATCAACTAATTGCACTAATTAACAACCGTAACGACCGCGTCGCCCGCTCGCAGGTGTTCGCCAGCATCATGGTCAATGATGTACCGTTCGATAAATTAGTGGTGATCGGTACCAACATTGATGGCTTTTACAACTACACAAAACAAGCATTGCATGAAAAGCTTAACAAAATCATAGATAACGAAGACATCGACTCGCTCCATGCTTTAATTCACCGGTGGCGACTCGACTATTCGATCGAGCAGTTGACTGAGCAGGCTACATTGGCCGGTGCCGAACTACATTGTCCTCCTGATGCAACGTTTGTCCAATTACGAGAAGCGCTCGCCGCTGCACATTCGCTGTCAGAGCAAGATCGGCAACACCTGATCACGCACAGCGATACCGCAGAAAAAGCTCTGCAATTCCTTGAGCTAACCAGTTTACAACCACATCGAAAAGACATTACCACGGCATTCGAAAACTGGTTTATCCACAAATGTCTGTTAGTTTCGGACAGTGCTATCAACCCCAATAAGTTAACTAGCCAAATCGCAAAATTTGCGACGTCAGGTCAGCACCAGTTTATCGTCGGGATGCAGAATATCAAAGGGCCTGGGTTATCATACGTATACATGTGGCAACATTGGCAGCAGGTATATCGACTCATTGAGAAGTTAAAGTCAGCCCAATGTAGTCAAACTGAATTTACGCAGGGGTTATCTTGGCTCATGCAACAAGACAATCTGCATTTATTTGAGTCACTTTTTTTAAAACAGGTACTTAACGAGCTACTCGTTTTACCCCATGCACAGAATAGCCTGAGTCAGGTATTACTGTCACAACTTAGCGAAAAGTTGACCGAACAAGCTGAGCTAGACCCAGAAACAAATACCAATAAGCCAAATGGGCTTAGACAATTTGCCATTAATATTGCCGAATCATTTTTAAGTGCTGGCGCCGCTGTCAGAAGAAAAAATCAAGCAACACAAATTTATCAAGATATCGCGGATCAAAGGATAACCATTGAACGGGCAATTACTTTGTTAAGTGCCTTGAACCGAAATCAAAAAAACGGATGGCTTGATGTCGAGAAAGATCAAAAATAAACCAGCTAACTCGTTACTTTTGCTATTGGTTGAGCAAACCATAAATCAGCCTAATCACCAAAGTCACCATCAATAACGGCAAAACATACTTGGCATATTTCTGCATTTTATGCAGCCCTAAGCGATGTTGGTATTTCTCTAACAATGGGAGCAACACCACCAACGCAACCAGTAAACAACCTAAAAGAATGACTACGTTCAACACATAACTCCTGTGAATAAATGTATATTACGAAAAAGACTATCATTACTGTGGCGTCAACTGATAGTGCTATGAATGGTATTAGCTATTTAACCTTAACTTAGGTTATCTAAAACAAAAAAGCGCAGCTGGAAACTGCGCAGTTGGTTGGAGAAGTACCAAATAAAAAGGTTAACCGACAAGTGCCAATAAAATACCTGCAGCAACAGCGCTACCAAGCACACCAGCTACGTTTGGGCCCATCGCATGCATCAGCAAGAAGTTATGTGGATTACTCTGTAATCCGACTTTGTTTACGACTCTGGCTGCCATTGGTACCGCAGAAACCCCAGCGGCTCCAACTAACGGATTAATAGGTTGTTCGCTAAAGCGATTCATCAACTTTGCCATTAATACGCCTGCAGCGGTACCGATACTAAATGCCACGGCACCGAGTACTAAGATACCTATGGTTTCAACCGTTAAGAACTGATCGGCAGCAAGTTTAGAGCCCACTGCAAGACCAAGAAAAATAGTCGTAATGTTGATCAACTCATTTTGTGCCGTTTTGCTCAAACGTTCAACAACCCCACACTCTTTCATTAAGTTGCCTAAGCAGAACATACCGACCAATGGCGTTGCTGCTGGTAAGAACAAAATAGTGAGTCCAAGTACCGCAAGCGGAAATAAGATTTTCTCTTTGGTAGATACTTCTCTTAATTGCGGCATGGCGATTTTCCGTTCTTCTTCAGTGGTAAACAGCTTCATGATCGGTGGCTGAATAATGGGCACCAATGCCATATAAGAGTAGGCTGCAACCGCAATCGCACCTAATAGCTCAGGCGCTAATTTAGAAGCAAGGAAGATAGCAGTAGGGCCATCTGCACCACCGATAATCGCGATAGCTGACGCATCTTTTAGGGTAAACTCAAAGCCCGGAACAAAGTTCAGCATAATCGCACCAAACAACGTCGCGAAAATACCAAATTGTGCAGCGGCACCAAGCAATAGCATTTTCGGATTGGCAATGAGGGCGCTAAAGTCAGTCATCGCCCCTACGCCCATAAATATCAGCAGTGGAAATACCCCACTATCGATTCCGATGTAGTAAACGTAATAGAGCAACCCGCCAGGGTCAGCCAAGCCAGCAACCGGAATATTGGTCAATATTGCCCCAAATCCGATTGGCACCAGCAGTAATGGTTCAAAGCCTTTAGCAATCGCGAGATAAAGTAATCCACAGCCCACGGCCATCATGCACAGTGCGGGAAAAGTAAAGTTAGCAAGTCCAGTGGCTTGCCAAAGGTTAAGTAAACCGTCCATTTTTCCCCCTTTAAGCCAGTGACATCATGGCATCACCTGCGCTTACTGAATCCCCTTCGGAAACCTGTAGCTCAGTAATTTTACCGCTTTGGGTGGCACGGACTTCCGTTTCCATTTTCATGGCTTCCATAATTAACACCACATCTCCTTCTTGAACTTCGTCACCGACTCTGACTTTTAGCTTGAAGATGTTGCCTGCCAACGGCGCATTGAGGGTCTTACCAGAGCTTACTGAAGTTGATTGCGGGATCAGTTCACTGTCTTTGACCTGAACCGTTTGTAGCGCTCCGCCCGGTGCTACGACAACATCATACACAGTACCATCCACTTTCACGCTATAACGCTCAGCCTGTGTACTGCTGCGCTTTACCGCTGGCTCCGATTTTTGCTCTGTGTTGCTGTTTTCAACCAGTGTTGGCTTTGGTTCAAATGCATCTGGATTATTACGATTTTGCAAAAACTTTAAACCGATTTGTGGGAATAAAGCGTATGTGAGTACATCATCAATCACTTCATCTGCAAGCTCTAGGTCATCTGCTTGGGCTTTTGCAATCAGCTCGGCATGTAAACTGTCTACCTCCGGTGCAAGCAAATCAGCAGGGCGACAAGTGATTGGTTCAGCGCCTTCTAAAACACGCTGCTGCAATTCAGTGTCTACCGGCGCAGGTGTTGCGCCGTATTCCCCTTTGAGAACACCAGCAGTTTCTTTGGTAATAGACTTATAACGCTCTCCGGTTAACACATTAAGAACGGCTTGGGTGCCGACAATCTGTGACGTTGGCGTCACGAGTGGTAAATACCCTAAATCCTTTCTGACTTTGGGTATTTCCTTAAGCACTGCATCTAATTTATCTGCAGCCCCTTGTTCTTTAAGCTGATTTTCCATATTGGTCAGCATTCCACCTGGCACTTGTGCGGAGAGAATACGGCCATCAACACCTTTCAAACTTCCTTCAAATGCAGCATATTTTTTTCTAACTTCTCGAAAGTAAGCCGCAACGTCTTCCAGTTCGGTCAAGTTTAGTCCTGTATCTCGCTCAGTACCTTCAACCATTGCTACCAAGGTTTCAGTCGCACTATGACCATAGGTCATACTCATCGACGAAATTGCGGTATCTAGCATATCAATTCCCGCATCTATGGCTTTTTGATAAGTCGCGGTACTTAGACCGGTTGTAGCGTGGCATTGCATCGCGATGGGAATTGAAACCGTGTCTTTAAGGCCTTTAATCAATACTTCAGCATCATATGGCTTAAGCAGACCAGCCATGTCTTTGATACAAATTGAATGACAACCCATTGCCTCCAGTGCCTTAGCCTGCTCTAGCCACATATCTAGGGTGTGAACCGGACTGACAGTATACGAAATTGTCCCTTGCGCATGAGCACCTACTTTGATTGCCGCTTTTATTGCGGTTTCAAGGTTTCTAACATCATTCATCGCATCGAAAATTCGAAATACATCAACACCGTTTGTGTGTGCTCGCTCTACAAATTTTTCGACGACATCATCAGCATAGTGGCGATAACCCAATAAATTTTGGCCTCGTAGTAACATCTGCTGCTTGGTATTCGGCATGGCTTCCTTAAGCGCTCGGATACGTTGCCAAGGATCTTCACCTAAATAGCGAATACAAGAGTCAAACGTCGCGCCTCCCCAGGACTCAACCGACCAATAACCCATCTTATCGAGCTTATCGGCGATTGGTAACATATCCTCAAGTCGCATTCTGGTGGCTAATAGTGACTGATGCGCATCGCGCAATACCAATTCTGTAAGTTTAAGCTGTGACATGCTAACCCCCTATTCGTTATTTTTTCTGTAGGTTGCAACGGCCGCAGAAATCGCGGCGACATGCGCCTTAGAGACACCCTGTTGTGATGCTGTACTACCGCGAGTTGACACTTGTTGCGGTGTTTGTAACGACGTACTTGCAGCAAACTTTGCCAACAAACCCATCGCTAAAATTAAAATGGACAAAAATACAAACACTCCAGCCATTCCCGTTATCATCAGATTCGCGGCTTGAACTAGCAAAGCACCTATATCCATTTCCTCACTCCCAATGTTGTTATTGATTTTTATGGCCATTGCTCGTACCAGCATGCAAGCAACGCTGACAAGGCACAAAAGCACTAAAAAATTGATACTTTTTTGTAAATATTATTTCACCATATACCAAATTGATTAGCCTTGTAAAGCCAAGTGGAAATTGGTAATACCAAACAACATGAATTAATCACACGTGACGACAAAACTGAAAAACACAAATAAAACCCACTAAAAAACAACAATATAGCAATGTAACAAATAAATTTAGCGCACAAAGCAAATTAGCGCCAGAGAAAAAAAGATAAATTAATGGACAACCACCAAAGACATGTAAATTGGTCTTACCAACATTTAACGTTTACGTAAACGTCAAGCTAGATAAAGCGCAAATAGCGGTTTCCACAATAAAAGGCCACGTAGTTAATGCAGCGAGCGACGCGAAGTACATCAAATGTTATAATTGAAGAAATTCACTTTTTCTTCTCATATATGAATAATAAGTATAACGACGATCCGCAAAATACTTTTCAAAGCCAGTACATTCTGGACAAACCTTACTTTATCGAGTGCTATGAAGAGTCAGAACAAAATGGCCTTGGTGGCAAGCCAAAAATTACTTTGATTGCCATGTTAGTGCTACTGGGATTAGTTGCTATTTATTTGTTGCAGCAGAGTTATTTGGGCAATTTTTTGATTTTGCTCGCAGTACTGGAATGCGTTGCTTTTTATTATCGCAAGCCATGGTGGGTTGCTCGACAAATGATTTCGCGCGTTGCGGGTAATACGATAACCTTGACCATTGACCAACAAGGGATTACCAGCGACAGTCTACAAAAAAACTTCAGTTATCAATTCACCGAATTGGACAAAATCCAAGAAACTCAGCGCGGCTTTTTATTATTTCACAAGAAAAATGCCACTTACATTAGTAAATCGATACTGAACGAACCTGCAATAGCGTTGTTACAGGCTCAATCTGCCAACCTAGAAAACTAGATTTCGTGGCACAAAAAACCCCGCTCTAGGCGGGGTTTAGCAATTCTGACTGACTCTGTACTACATATCAGAGCTTGGGCCGGATTTTTCGGCCTGAATTCTCATATAAATCTCTTCACGGTGAACAGATACATCTTTAGGTGCATTTACACCGATACGTACTTGGTTGCCTTTCACACCCAATACGGTCACTGTCACTTCATCACCAATCATCAGGGTCTCACCCACTCGACGAGTTAGTATTAGCATTCTCTTGCTCCTGTTATTCCAAATTTAAAAGATTCCGCGTCCCGATCATTCTAATGAAAAGTTTCCATAAAAGTAAGCAAAAACTTCCACTATACAATACTTTCCAAATTGAAAGATGCATGCAAAGCGTTTACAGCATGCTCAAGGTATTGTTCCTCTACAAGCAATGATATCTTGATCTCTGAAGTTGAAAACAACAATGCTTGCACTTTGGCATCTGCCAGCGCCTTAAAACACTGGCCTACAATTTCAGAATGGGACTTCATACCAATACCAACAGCAGAGATTTTAGCTACATCCGCTTTAGTCTCTACTCTCTCAGCACCGAGAAGTTCTAGATGGGTACTAAGGACTTCAAATACTTGAGCATAATCATTTGAATGCACAGTAAAAGCATAGTCTATTTTGCCTGAATTGTGCTTCATTTGATTAATCATATCCACTTCAATGTGGAACTCGCCCAACAGGGTGAAAATATTAGCAAGCCGCTCAATGCCAACTGGCACACCTATCAGTGTAAACAAGACTTGCTGTGTTTGATGTGCGATACCTGTAACCACGGTTCGACTATTCATATTGTTCTCTTCGTAGCTAATTAAAGTCCCCTCATCTGGGGCAAATGAGGACAGCACGCGTAATGGCAAATGATGTTTACCTGCGGCCTCTACCGATCTTAATTGCAGCACTTTAGCGCCAAGACTCGCTAATTCGATCATTTCTGAAAAATGAATCTGCTTTAGCCTTTTCGCCCCAGCAACAACTCTGGGGTCTGCGGTATAAACACCATCGACATCAGTGTAAATCTGGCATTCATCGGCAGCCAGTGCAACAGCGATTTCGACCGCACTGGTATCAGTTCCACCTCGTCCCAAGGTCGTGATATTAGCTTCTTCATCACGCCCCTGAAAGCCCGCAATAATACTGATCCGATTATGCTCAAGTTCTTGTCTTAAACGATGAGTATTAATATGTACGATACGCGCTTTACCAAATCGATTATCCGTTTGAATTCCGACCTGATCGGCAAGTAAACTCACCGCAGAATGGCCTCGTTTAATAATCGCCATAGCCAACAAAGCAATAGAAATTTGTTCGCCAGTTGTCACTAGCACATCTAGTTCACGAGCGTTGGGCGTATCATCTATTTGTTGAGCGAGAGAAATCAGGCGATTGGTTTCGCCTGACATTGCAGACAACACAACCACCACTTGGTGGCCTAGCTGTTGGGTTTTGATAATATGCTCAGCAACAGCTTCGATCCGCTCAATTGAGCCAACCGAAGTGCCACCATATTTTTGAACAATCAGCGCCACTGCTGATTACTGTGTTTTGTCACTTAACCATGGCGTTACGCTTGCAAGAGCAGCGTCTAGGTTTTCTGGTTGCGAACCACCAGCTTGCGCCATATCAGGACGACCACCGCCCTTGCCACCAACTTGTGAAGCCATGTGGTTAACTAACTCACCGGCTTTAACTTGAGCTGTTAGATCTTTAGTGACACCAGCGATAAGGCTAACTTTATCGTCATTAGCTACCCCCAAGGCTATAACGCCTGAGCCAATTTTGTTTTTCAAATCGTCAACCATGCCGCGCAGCGCTTTTGCTTCGGTACCAGCTACATTGGCCACCAACAGCTTAATGCCGTTTACCTCAACCACTGAATCTAGTAGCGATGCACCAGCTGCGCTTGCCAATTTGTCGCTTAGCTGCGCAACCTGCTTTTCAAGCCCTTTGGACTTTTCAATCAACGCTGAAACTTTTTCCAGTACATTACCAGCATCGCCTTTCACTAATGCCGCGATTTCTGTCAGTACTTGTTCTTGCTGAGTAACATAGTTAATCGCATCAGCACCGGTTACCGCTTCGATACGTCTCACACCTGCTGCAATGCCGCCTTCTGATACAATTTTAAATAAACCGATATCACCAGCGCGTTTTACGTGCGTACCACCACACAGTTCGATTGAGTAATCACCAATCGATACTACCCGTACTTCGTCATCGTATTTCTCGCCAAATAACGCCATTGCGCCTTTATCTTTGGCCGAATCTATGTCCATCAATTCAGTCTGCAGAGCAAAGTTGCTGCGGATCTCTGCATTTACCGCATCTTCAATTTGTTGCAGTTGTGCTTTGGTTACAGCTTCAAAATGTGAAAAATCGAAACGCAAGCGATCAGGCATAACCAAAGAACCTTTTTGCGTTACATGTTCACCTAACAAATCACGGAGTGCTTTGTGTACTAAGTGGGTCGCAGTGTGATTTTTCTTGATCCGTTCACGGCGTTCGGCATCAATTTTTGCATCCGCTTTATCATTTACACCAATACGACCAACTACATGACCATGATGCGCAAACGCATTGCCCAACTTTTGAGTATCAGTGACAATAAACTCACCGTTTGCAACATTTAACACACCGGTGTCACCAACTTGGCCACCCGATTCAGCGTAAAATGGTGTACGGTCGAGTACTACTACACCATATTCACCATCCTCTAGCGTTGGCGTCAGCTGGCCTTCTTTGAAGATTTCAACGACTGTGCCAGTATAGTGCTCAGCATCGTAACCTTTAAAATCAGTCGATTTTTCTGACTTCAAACGTTCGTTGTAATCAGCACCAAACTTACCTGCTGCTTGCGCTTTTTTACGTTGTGCATCCATACACTCTTGGAAACCGCGTTCATCAATTGTCATAAAACGCTCACGCGCAACATCTGCGGTTAAGTCGGCAGGAAAACCATAGGTATCGTATAGCTTAAATACCAATTCACCTGGGATCACATCACCTTCGATGTCAGCTAGGCTTTCTTCAAGGATGGCTAAACCTCTGTCCAGTGTTTTACCAAATTGCTCTTCTTCAATTCGCAGAACTTTTTCGATAATCGCTTGTTGCTTTACTAACTCTGGATAAGCTTCGCCCATTTGCTCGGCAAGAGATGCAACTAATTTATAGAAAAACGCTCCTTTGGCACCAAGCTTATTACCATGTCTCACCGCGCGGCGAATAATACGGCGCAGCACATAGCCTCGGCCTTCGTTTGAAGGCATGACGCCGTCAGCAATTAAGAACGCGCACGAACGAATATGATCCGCAACAACGCGTAAAGACTTATCTTCTAAGTCTTGTGCTCCAGTGATCTCAGCTGCAGATTTGATCAATGCCTGGAACAGATCAATCTCGTAGTTTGAGTGCACACCCTGTAAAATTGCCGAAATTCGCTCAAGACCCATCCCCGTATCAACAGCCTGCTGAGGAAGCGGTTCCATAGTGCCATCGGCATGGCGATTAAACTGCATGAATACCAGATTCCAGATCTCGATAAAACGGTCACCATCTTCTTCAGGTGAGCCTGGAGGTCCACCCCAAATGTGTTCTCCGTGATCATAAAAGATTTCTGAACATGGGCCGCACGGACCGGTGTCACCCATTGACCAAAAATTATCAGCAGTATCAATACGTATGATTTTTTCTTCTGGCACGCCAACGTCTTTAGCCCAGATATCAAACGCTTCATCATCTTCGTGATACACCGTTACTAACAATTTTTCTTTTGGTAAACCGACCACTTCAGTCAGAAACTGCCAAGCATATTGAATGGCATCTTTTTTGAAATAATCACCGAAGCTAAAATTACCCAGCATCTCAAAGAAGGTATGGTGTCTTGCAGTGTAACCCACATTTTCTAAATCATTGTGCTTACCACCGGCACGTACACAACGCTGCGAGCTGGTTGCTCGAGTGTATGGACGTTTTTCAGCACCTAAAAAGGCGTCTTTAAACTGCACCATACCTGCATTGGTAAACAGTAATGTCGCATCGTTACCCGGAATTAGTGAGCTAGATGGCACTACTTGGTGCTGATTTTTGGCAAAGAAATCTAAGAAGCTCTGCCTGATTTGTGCGGTAGTCTTATGCTGCATGTGATCATTCACCCTTTATTGCTTCTTGCTGTGCTGCTTGTATTGCAGCTTCGATTGCAAATTCTATTTCATCAAAGCTAAAACCTCGTCGGCTCATATAGCTAACGCGTTTGCTTTTTTCTTTATATTCTAATTGTGTTTCGCACCAGCCATATTTTTTTTCGTAGGCTTGCGCTGCAAGTTCATACCAATCGACTTGCTTTTCTTCTATCAGGGCTGCCAGTGTCTGTCTGTCGATCCCCTTTTGACTGGCCGCCATCATAACACGTTTTTGCCCGTGATATTTAGCGACTTGGCGATTCAAAAAGCTCTCAGCATAGCGTTTGTCATTGACATAGCCCAATGACTGAAGCCACTCGACCAGCTGCTGTGCAACCTCTTCTGTTGCCCCTTTTTGGAGCAACTTTTGAGTAAGGCTGAACGCTGAATAATCTTGCCTTGAAAGCAACCAAATTGCGTAGTTTTTCAGTTTTTTAACTGCTTCCTCATCCATTACGCGTCAAAGCGCCCACTATCTACTTTACTGTTATTTGATTCAGGCTTATCACCCGGTAGCGTTATCGGCATAAACATCGCTTGATAAGAGACAAAAAAACCAATTAATGCCACAGGCATGATAATAATGGCAGGGATCATAGACAAAGGTGCTGAAGCTAGTAACAACAGTGCTACTACTAGGCCAAATACGGTTAACGCCCCCATATTATGGTAAAACGCATTAAGTGAGCACTTCATTGCATGAAACATCCGCTTTTCGCCTTGGAAAAAAACCAGCGGAACGACATAGGCAAATGCCATCATAATAAATGAGTGAATAATCACGTAAAGCGCAATATCGGCCATACTGAGTGACTGTACGATATTCTGTAGCAAGATACTGGGATCCGTATTTTCACCTGCGGTTTCCATCACCGTGGTGACTTCAGAGAACAAGCCTGCTGCAGCCAGACTTAACAGTACCGCCGCCCCCATTTGATAGATCCCAACACGCACGAGAGCTAAACGTCTTCCTTTTGCACCAAAAGGTTCAAAGATGTCGGCGAGTTTAATCGGTTTATTTACCTGTTTGTTAATTACCGCGAGATAGAAACCTGCACTCAGAAACGGGCCTGTTAGCGTTGCCGCAACTTGGAAAAGTGGTCCGAGGATGGCTAGCAAACTCACCGCCACAATAAAAATATACATAAAAATGAAAGTGACAGGTTGCGTTCTAAAGATGGCCCAGCCAGCTTTAAGCCACTGAAGTCCCATATTTGCTTTGAATGTTCTAATTGGTGTCGACATAGTCCACTTATCTTGGCGAAAACGTTTTTGATTATACTGGTTCGATATGAGGGTGAAAAGACAGGAAAAAAGGTTTTACCCTATAATTCCTGATAAAGACATGGAGGCTAAGTCTTTAGCCTCAAAAACTACTCACCAGTTTTGGTGATCTTTTTGATGTCCAACATGTGCTCGCCATGGGTGACTTTGGTTTCCAAATACCCTTTATTGCCCGTAATACCAACTTTAACATGGGCTTGCGTACCTACCACTTCTTCAACGGTGATCCCTGCATCCCGAAGCGCCTTGAGTTTTCTTGGGTTATTGGTCATCAATTTAACATGGTTTAGACCTAGTGCTTGTAACATCAGCACAGCATCTGAAAAATCACGCAAATCATCTTCAAAGCCAAGATGATTATTCGCTTCATAGGTATTCATACCTTGGGATTGCAAAACATAAGCGTCAATCTTGTTGTACAGGCCGATACCCCGCCCTTCTTGACGTAAGTAAAGGAGCACGCCACCTTGTTTGTGCATGGTTTCAATACATTCATTCAGCTGCTCACCACAATCGCAGCGAGAAGAGTGAAAAACATCACCAGTGAGGCATTCTGAATGCATGCGAATTAGCGGAGTTTGTTGCTTTTCATCAGCTTCGTTAAACACCAGAGCCACATGCTCATGACCATCGTTTAACCCTTGAAAAGAAATGATTTCTGCCGGAATGTCACTGTTTTGCCCAACATTAAGCTGAACCCTTGCTCTTACTTCTGCCACTACTGAACCACGCTAAATGTGATAATATAACAATACTTTACCATAACCTGTATATGGTGTCTCTAGTTGTATTATACAAGGATGTGAGGCCGAACGCATGGCTAAACCTAGTTAAAACTTCTCAAGCATAGATTCTTGGTAGTCTGCGCCTGAAACATCCAGCTGGTACTTACTCTTGAGCGCATCAAGCTCGGCTTGCCAAACTGACAATTCTTCCATCGTGATGGTGTTATCATCCAACTGCCACAGTTGTCTCGAGCCATCGTAACTGTATTGTATTGCGGTAATTGCATCTATATCACCTAGCTCAGCAGCCGCTTTTAGCTTGCGCATTTTACGCGTTATTTTGTTTAGCGATTGCTTCAAATCCCAAACATAGCTTACTTCATACATATAGGGATGATGTTTATAGCGCTTTAAAATCGTTGCTATTACAACACAACTCACAACAACTCCTGCCAAGTTCCAATGAAAATGGCTACCATCAGCATCTGGTAATAGCACGATCAACAATTGCGCTATACCAAGGCTTCCTGCGGTCAAACTGAGCACGCATGCAATGATCACCTGATTTAAATGCTTACGGTAACGCGCTTTATCTATCTCTTGTAACTTCATGAACTCTCCCATTTTTGTGTATTGTAAACCAAGGCTTTTTTGCAAAGCGAGTATAGGAAGAAAAAATTTCACCCCTTTTGCGCTCTTCAATCGTTATAGCTATGAAAACAATAAGGAGAACGCCCATGACTTTACTTCAAACATCAGATTTCACACCTGTAGCATTTAACAAAATTGCTTTTTCTTTGTTTGGCGCAACAGCGGTCACTTTTGCTCTTTTTGCTTTTATGCAATATCTAACTTCACAAGATCTAGCGCAGCCGACAATCGACAAACCAGTGGTAGATATTTTAATCCTACAAGATAGAGAGGACAGTAAGGTCATTGAAAGAACAAGAGTATTAACACCGCCACCTATGCCAATGGAACGTCCGACACGACCAATCGAGAGTGAATCGACCATTGACAATGTTGGAAGTGAGATAACAACCGTCGGTCCGAGTTTTGATTCTGTCGACATCGACACGGTTATCGACTTTAATACCGATAGACAAGCAACCCCGATGTTTCGAACCACTCCCAACTATCCGCCAACGGCTGCACGAGATGGCATTGAGGGCTGGGTAGAAATGCAGTTTGCAATTTCTCCCACAGGTGAAGTGATCGATGTTAGAGTAACAAACTCGGAGCCTAAGCGAGTTTTTGACAAAGCGGCAATTAGAGCGCTGAAAAAGTGGAAGTACAGACCTTTAGTTGTTGACGGCAAGCCACAAGTCCAACAAAACCAAAAAATTGTTTTAGAGTTTAACTTACAACAAGAATAGGCCTGCCTATGCTAAGAACACTAAAATTATGGCGCTTCGGCGCCTCTAATGAAGCAGATGACCCGCTGTTTGAATATGCACAAAGCGGTCACCTTTGTTTTCTAGAGAGTGTGATAGAAAAATACCAAAGTGATATTTTTCACTACCTTCGTACCCAGACAGAACCCCATGTTGCTGAAGACATTTGCCAAAAACTGTGGCTGAAACTGATTGAGAATCCAGCTATTTACCGTCATGCAGGTGCTCCCAAAGCCTTTTTGTTTCGCTTAGCACGAAATCTCATGATTGACGTTTATAGAAAGGGTGCAAATCAACAACCACTGGAGAGCTGCACGTTAACAGTTGAGCCCACCTTTGATGAAAGCTGTGGCGAGCAAGGTTTATATACACTTATTCGACAATTACCACTGCCACAGCGCGAAGCATTATCTTTGCAACTTGAAGGTTTTTCACTGCAAGAAATAGCTGAAATTGTGGATAGCCCGAAAGAAACAGTAAAAACAAGACTTCGATATGCAAAGGAGTCACTGAAAACGAAATTAGGTAACGAACATGAAACATCATGATGAATTCGAAAACCAACTGAAACAGGCTTACTTGTCGCAAAAGCAACCACGACAACTGAGCACACTGCAACGTATACAAATCAGAATCGCGCATTTTCGTCAAACGAGTACGTTAAAAAACAAGCTTCAATACGTGCAATGGAGCGCCGTGGCATGTTCTTTAGCATTGCTTTGTGGTGTATGGTTTAAAAACTCACCCACAGCTAATACTATGGCCGAGTTTGCCTCCGTTCACGATATTGATTACCAAAACTACGGCAGAATAGAGACACACGAAATAACGCAAGGAAAGTACCATGCACAAATTCGAGCCAAAAAAACACAATTGGAAGACAGTTTAAAACAGTCGCAGGAAGTGATAAATCAAGTGCGCTATGGACAGTTAGTCAAAGCCACGGCAACGGAATGGTTAATTGCTGAATGTAACACCGAAACACTATTGGAAATAAAAAGCAGCTTGCTGGCTGAACTACAAGTGATGGAAAACAAGCCTATTTCAGGACCACAGCAAAACAACGTTCTAGCGTTAATTGCCGACACCAGTGGCCATATTATTGCCATTGAGGGACTAACTGGTGGGCAGCTTCCACAACATGCTTGCCCATAAAAAATGCAGCGCACTGCGCTGCATTTTATGCTCTGATCATGTCAACTAAATCATGATAAAGCTTGCGATGAAAAAACAAAGTGTCGCAAGCGCTCCCCCCACTAATGCATAAGGCAACTGTGTTTTTACATGGGTCAGTAAATCACATCCCGATGCCAATGCTGAAACCGCACTAGTGTCTGAAATCGGCGAGCAGTGATCACCAAATATTCCACCACTTAGAATTGCTCCTACTACTAAAGCAGGTGGTAAACCTAGAGCTTGAATCAAGGGGACGCCGATAGGTATCAAAATAGCGAAGGTGCCCCAGGAAGTTCCGGTGGTAAATGACATGATAGCACCAGTAATAAACAACACCGGAACGATCAAGTAAATGGGCAAATAGTCTCCAACCAAAGAAGCAACAAATACCCCAGTCCCTAGCTCTTTTAAACTTGCACCCAGCGTCAATGACAGCAACACAATCGTGACCAAAGGCAATAACTCTCCCATACCTTTAAAGCCAACATCAACTAATTCGTGATGACTGAATCGTTTGCCAAACAATAACAAACCGTAGGCGACGGCAGACGCTAATACAGTGGCATACAGAACGGATTTGGAGCCACTGCCACTGGCTAAATCTCCGCCTCCGGTATAAAACATAAAACCAATCATGCTTAGAACAAGCGTCAACAACGGCACTAACATGTAACGGGCTTTACTCGCCTCAGGGCCGCTCTCTAGTTCAATCTGCTGATGTTCTAGCTTTTCTTCTGCGGTTTTCATTGGGCCATGCACCTTGTCAAAAACAATGGTGTACAACACGATAACTAAAGCAATTATGGCGTAAAAATTAAATGCGACACTGCCCCAAAGAATACTCACAGCAGATTGTTCGAGTTCATAATTACTGAGTAACCCCAACACATACGCGCCCCAACCATTGAGCAATATAAGAATACAAACTGGCGCACTGGTACTGTCAATAATATATGCCAGTCGCGCACGGCTCATTTTAAACTTATCAAATAAACCTCTTGCGACGATACCCGAGGTCAGCACACTCATATTAGATTCAATGAATACAGCGGTACCAGTAAACATCGTAAGTAGGCCCACTTGCTTTTTACTCTTTGCCACTCCTTTGTTTAGCAGCATATTCACCGTTGCGGCAACGCCACCAGACTCTCGTATATAAGCTAGCAACGCACCTATGACAATACTAAAGATAAGAATTCTGCTATTGCCTGCAGAAGTAGACACATCTATTACTCTTTCAATACTGCCAAAAAAAGCGCCACCGATGAGAGTCTCACCCTGATGCAGAGCAAGTAATAGCTCAGATGAAATCAACGCGAGTAGTAACGCGAGAATAACTTCCCTTCTCCAAAAAACCACCAATATGGCGATTAAGGGAGGAAGAATCGAATACCAAACCATACGTTTAAGTCTTTTATTATTTTTTAAAGCAGGTAGCTTAATCTAACAAAACCGGTAGGCCAAGTCATTGCGTTCACTGTAACTGCATCTTGCCATACAAACTCACTGGTACAATGAGTACAAAAAACGCAATTATCTGCTGTTTGACTCTATCGCATCTTAACCTTTGAACCTATAATGGGTTCAATATAATGAGTCAGAGTTCGCTAACGCATGTCTACATTTGTAAAAATAAAAGCTTTACGTCCTTCTCTGTCTAACAGTGAAGCAAAACTAGCCGACTTTACCCTAATGTTTGGGGAAAAAATTCGAGGGCTTTCTTCAATCGAGCTTGCTAAAGAAGCTGGCGTTAGTCAATCTAGCGTCGTTAAATTTGCACAAAAGCTAGGTTATAAGGGATTTCCCGCGTTTAAAATTGCTGTTGTTGACGCTTTAAATGAGCGCACAGAGCAACATATCGAAGCAAACGAATTGATCACATCGAGTGACTCGCTTGAGTCAATCGCTGATAAGTTGCAAATTAAGCAACAGAATGTGATAGCTGAAACCAGAAAACTAAATACCGCGAAGCAATTTGAAAACGCGTTGCAACTTATTAAAGGAGCAAAAAAGGTTATTGTTTGCGCTATTGGTAGTACCTTTACTATGGCTCAAGACTTAACTTGGAAGCTGCAAAAATTAGGTATTCCAGCTATCGCTCAGGTCGATGAGATCAGTGCGTCAAGTTATATTGCCACCATGGGCAAAGACGATTTGATCATTGTCATTAGTAATACTGGCAGTAGTAAAAGTTTGATAACTCTCGTCAATCAAGCAATCGATAATGGTTCGAAGTGTCTTGCTATTAGTCGCTATGGCAATAGTGAACTGATTAATCTCGCCGATTCAAACTTGTTTAGCATTGATGAAGAGCAGCCTTTCAAGCACTCTGGGATCTTAACCAGATGCTCACAAAGTTATTTGATAGACGTGTTATATATTGCCTTGACTCACTCCAATTTGCATTGGCAAAAGCGTGCTGAAAAAGCGAATAAAAATATGCAGGCTTTAAGATAAACTTCTTATCTTGCATAAATTAAATAAGGTCGGCGCTGACGTTTAAACTGCTCTAAAGCAGGCTGCCAGCGCTGACGAATTTGTTGCTCCGTTAATCCCGATTCAATCCATTTTCTCAGCAAATCGGTACCTGCCAGTTTATCCATAAAACTAGCACGACTAAACAATTCCTTTTTGTGTTTGGCGAATTCTTGCTGTGTCTCTATTAACCATGACAAATTCAGCCCCTTGATGTTTATTCTTCTGAGATCCGTACCAAAGACTCGTAGACCGTTCAACTTAGGATTAGAAGCCGCGCCAATAATAGGTCGCGGAGTAAACTCAAAACTTCCTAACGTGGGATCGATATAACCGAATACTTGGAAAGGCCACTCAGTCCCTCGCCCCACCGAAACTGGTGTAGCTTCGAAAAAGCACAGCGATGGATATAAATAAATAGACGTTTGATTCGGTAAGTTTGGACTTGGTGCAGTAGGTAAAATATATTCTTTGGAAACATCATAATCTTTAACTGGAAATACCCTTAGTCCGACTGTGTTATCTGTTCCTAACCAGCCTTCACCTACTATCATCTGTGCCAGTTCACCGACCGTCATGCCGTGTAAAACAGGAATTGGATGCATACCGACAAAAGAGCGAAACTTTGGCTCAAGCACAGGCCCATCAATAAAGTTGATATTTGGGTTCGGCCTGTCAAACACCCAAAACTCAATGCCAGCTTCGGATGCAGCTTCCATCGCCAGATGCATCGTGCTTATATAAGTATAAAATCGCACTCCTACATCCTGAATATCAAAAATCAGAATGTCTAAATCGGCTAAGTCCTCAAGTTTGGGCTTTTTATTACTACCATACAGGGATGTTATACGAGTTCCTGTTTTCGGATCTTTGCCATCTGCCACTTTAGCACCAGCATCGTGATTGCCACGAAATCCATGCTCTGGCGCGAAAACTCGTTTCACCTCTGTTTTTTGTTTAATCAAATAATCCAGCAAATGTTCCTGCCCTACAGTGGAACTGTGATTCACGATCAAACCGACTTTTTTATCTTTCAGCAACGGCATATATAATTCGCTGCGCTCGGCTCCTACCGTCAAAGCTGCGAGCGTACATGGGAAAAGTAAACATATAAAAAAAACTAACGCATGATGAATAGACAACATTGACTACAAAACCATAAAGTATAAATAAACAGGTATATATACATCATTGTGTTCCGAACACATCAGATTAGCAAGTGAATAGGCTATTCACCTATCGTTGATGATGATTTCTAAAATAAAAACATATCCGATAGTGCCTTTACTCTTATTATTGAAAACACTGATACAAAAACAAAAAATATTGACTTCAAAAGCAAAATATGAAAATTTAAAACACAGTCGAATTTAGGAATTACAATAATCAAAATAAACTAAGGAAAAGAAATGAAATTATCGATAAAGAAAAAAACTTTAAAATCTTTGCAGGACAGCAACACTTTATCCCCAAAAATGACTCCCTATATTGCAGGGGGAGATTACTCTGTTGGTGCTGATTGTCATACTTGTGGTTGTCACCTATCTGGTAAGGGGCCTGGTCAAATGTGTCATATCAAACCAGAACCTTCACAACATAGTGACTGTCTAATACCTTAAAAAGCTGTACGCGCATTCAAGCTATTACTTAATATTATCTAGATAGCTTCGGTAAACACTATCAAAATGGATAATTAATTGGAATAACATGTGCTCTTGTTTTTCTAATTACATTATCCAACTTTCAACCCAGCATTTTAAAAAAATTAAATCCATATTTAAAAAATCTTTTTAATCAATAACTCCATAAGCTTATTCTAGCAATTGAGCTTTGAACAATTTGGTTCCCCCGATTTCATTTACAGCACTTCAAGCACAAAAATCTACTTAACTACCGGTTATTGATTACCTTCCTTCAACAGCTAGAGCAACACCGATTCACATAAATATCCAATCAACTAGAGAAATTAAATCTTCTGACAGCGAACTTGCCCAATAATGCTATTTTATCCACACCCTTCGTTGCTTTCACTTGTAATATTCAGCTATTACAACATAAGAACGGCTTGGTATTTAGTATAATTCTATCATCGACATTAAAAAAAATGAGTTCTTACGTAATTACCTTATCAAAACTCTTCTCCTCAACTGAGGTTAAATGGCAAAATTTTTTGCAATCCCTATTTTAACGATAGTAAGAGATGATAGCGGTGTTAGCAACTCACTTTTCTCGACTCAAAGTTGATCAACCAATTAATAGGACTGGTATAAAGTTGTCTAAGCAGATCTTGACTGAAAAAATAAAATATGTAACTTTGAATATCACCCTAGTTGGTGACTTATAAATATAACGATAATCTAAGGAAGAAAAATGAAATTATCTTTGAAGAAAAGTGCTTTAAAATCCCTGCAAGCAAACAGCATCCTATCCCCAAAAATGACACCTAATGTTGCTGGTGGTTGGCAATCTATATATGTAAACTGTGGTACAAATGGCTGCAAGACACTTTCTAGCCCCGAACTGGGTCAGATATGTCCTATCAATCCAAATCCTTCAGGACCAAACGGTGGGTGTTAAACCTTCCAAGAATTGATTGGTAGGCTAAAGACAAGTTGTTAACTGACTTTAGCTAAGCCACTTATATCAAATGGATAAATGACTGGAACCAGCTTAATCGCATACCTCAACCTTCTTTATCCATTTTTCATTTGTTCAAGGCCCCAATAAAGTAATTTTTTAGCCCATTTAAGTTTATATTCAAAACTCCTTAACGCTAAGTATACTTAATAGTCCCCTAATATAGCGACTAACTTTCAACTAGCAGATCATTTTACTATTTCATTTACTCTAAACCCCACTAACCTCAGTCGCTATTGCGACCCCATGTACCATATTTCAGGCATAAAAAAAGCCGACAGTTTGTCGGGGATTGATTTTCTAAATTTAACCTCTTGGTCAGAGTACCGGATGCAGGACGTACTTTGTAAGAGTGAACCTCCGACCGTAGTCTAAACATCACATTCTATATTTAACCTCTTGAATAAAGTGGCGGACGCAGGACGTATATTGTGGAGTGTGAATCTCCGACCGCCTGGTACTATTGCAACCCCATGCACCATATTTCAGGCACAAAAAAACCGACAGTTTGTCGGGTATTGATTATCTATATTTAACCACTTGAAGAAAGTGGCGAACGCAGGACGTATGTTGTGGAGAGTGAATCACCGACCGTAGTCTAAACATCTAAATCTATATTTAACCACTTGAAGAAAGTGGCGGACGCAGGACGTATATTGTGGAGTGTGAATCTCCGACCGCCTGGTACTATTGCAACCCCATGCACCAGATTTCAGGCATAAAAAAGCCGACAGTTTGTCGGGTATTGAATATCTATATTTAACCACATTAAGAAGTGGCGAACGCAGGACGTATGTTGTGGAGAGTGAATCACCGACCGTCTGGTGCCATTACGACTCCAAGTACCATATTTCAGGCACAAAAAAACCGACAGTTTGTCGGGTATTGATTATCTATATTTAACCACTTGAATGAAGTGGCAGATGCTGGACGTACTTTGTAAGAGCGAACCTCCGACCGACTGGTACTATTACGACTCCATGTACCAGATTTCAGGCATAAAAAAACCGACAGTTTGTCGGATATTGATTTTCTATATTTAACCACTTGAATGAAGTGGCGGACGCAGGAGGATTCGAACCTCCGACCGCCTGGTTCGTAGCCAGGTACTCTATCCAGCTGAGCTATGCGTCCGTTATTTTGTTTCTCTCTATTTAACCACCTGAGAAAAGTGCCGGATGCAGGACGTGTTTTGTAAGAGTGAACCTCCGACCGCAGCCTAACATCACATTCTATATTTAACCACTTGAAGAAAGTGGCGGATGCAGGACGTGTTTTGTAAGAGTGAACCTCCGACCGCAGCCTAAACATCACATTCTATATTTAACCACTTGAAGAAAGTGGCGGACGCAGGAGGATTCGAACCTCCGACCGCCTGGTTCGTAGCCAGGTACTCTATCCAGCTGAGCTATGCGTCCGTTATTTTGTTTCTCTCTATTTAACCACCTGAGAAAAGTGCCGGATGCAGGACGTACTTTGTAAGAGTGAACCTCCGACCGCAGCCTAAACATCACGCTCTATATTTAACCACTTGAGAAAGTGGCGGATGCAGGACGTACTTTGTAAGAGTGAACCTCCGACCGCAGCCTAAACATCACATTCTATATTTAACCACTTGAGAAAGTGGCGGACGCAGGAGGATTCGAACCTCCGACCGCCTGGTTCGTAGCCAGGTACTCTATCCAGCTGAGCTATGCGTCCGTATTGAATTTTGAGTTTTCCAACTTATCTATATTTAACCACTTGAATAAAGTGCCGGATGCAGGACGTACTTTGTAAGAGTGAACCTCCGACCGTAGCCTAAACATCACATTCTATATTTAACCACTTGAATAAAGTGCCGGATGCAGGACGTACTTTGTAAGAGTGAACCTCCGACCGCAGTCTAAACATCACGCTCTATATTTAACCACTTGAATAAAGTGCCGGATGCAGGACGTACTTTGTAAGAGTGAACCTCCGACCGCAGTCTAAACATCACGCTCTATATTTAACCACTTGAATAAAGTGCCGGATGCAGGACGTACTTTGTAAGAGTGAACCTCCGACCGCAGTCTAAACATCACGCTCTATATTTAACCACTTGAAAAAGTGGCGGACGCAGGAGGATTCGAACCTCCGACCGCCTGGTTCGTAGCCAGGTACTCTATCCAGCTGAGCTATGCGTCCGTTACAAGACAACCATAAAATGGCGGAGAGGGAGGGATTCGAACCCTCGATAGGGCTACAAACCCTATACTCCCTTAGCAGGGGAGCGCCTTCGGCCACTCGGCCACCTCTCCGTCTTGTGGGGCGTATAATATAGGCTATAAAAAATATGTCAAATACTTTTCTTGTAAATACCCACTAAATGGTGATAGATTGTTCAGTCTGCTTAGTAACTCAGCAGCCGATTGGTTTTTAAACGTTTTTTCCGCATCTTCGTACCAATATTCGATCCTTAATAAATACTTTCACAACCGACATTAAGCACTTTTCAGCGCCTATGCTGTGTTTTTTCCGTTGTTGTTTTTACCACTCATCTGACATAAAAAAAGCGCCACATAGGGCGCCTTTTTAGAGCTAACACTCTATTTATTCCGCTTGGCCTTCTGGGCGCATATGCGGGAATAAAATAACGTCTTTAATCGTCGGTGAATCAGTAAACAACATCACCAAACGGTCAATACCGATACCTTCACCAGCTGTTGGTGGTAAACCGTGCTCAAGCGCGCGGATATAGTCAGCATCAAAATGCATCGCTTCATCATCACCGGCATCTTTTTCTTCTACCTGACGGTTGAACCGTGCAGCTTGGTCTTCTGCGTCATTAAGCTCAGAGAAACCATTTGCCAATTCTCGGCCACCAACAAAGAACTCAAAGCGGTCAGTGATGAATGGGTTTTCATCATTACGACGCGCTAAAGGTGACACTTCCCATGGGTATTCGGTGATAAATGTTGGTTGAATTAGCTTATGCTCTGCCACTTCTTCGAATATTTCACATAAGAATTTACCCGGTCCCCAAACACAGTTTTCAGGGATCTTAACGTGTACTTTCTTCGCATATGCTTTTAACGCTTCAAAGTGGTTCTCAGGATCTTTGAAGATTTCGGCTTGCTGCTGTGCATCTGGGCCATACTCAAGAATCGCATCTGCCATAGATAAACGCTGGAATGGACTACCAAAGTCATACTCGATTGTTTCAACAACTTCGCCTTCCGCATTCTTAACCGTATTAACAACAGTTGTAGTACCTAAAACGTCTTGCGCGACGGTACGAAGCATGTCTTCGGTCAAGTTCATCAGGTCGTTGTAATCCGCATACGCTTGGTAGAATTCAATCATGGTGAATTCAGGGTTATGACGCGTCGATAGGCCTTCGTTACGGAAGTTACGGTTGATTTCGAACACTCGCTCAAAACCACCCACAACTAAACGCTTCAAGTAAAGCTCTGGCGCAATACGTAAGTACATGTCGATATCAAGGGCATTATGATGGGTAACGAATGGACGTGCGGTTGCACCACCAGGAATTACCTGAAGCATTGGCGTTTCAACTTCCATAAAGTCACGTTCAGCAAGGAAACGGCGAATACCCTCAATCACTTTTGAACGAATACGGAATGTCTCACGAGTTTCCATGTTAGTGATCAAGTCAACATAACGTTGACGATATTTCGCTTCTTGATCTGTCAGTCCGTGGAACTTCTCTGGTAACGGGCGCAGTGATTTAGTCAGTAGTTCATACTCAACCATATCAACGTAAAGGTCACCCTTACCTGATTTGTGTAGTGGACCTTTCACACCAATAATGTCACCAATGTCCAGTTGACCGTACTTTTCTTTAAGTGCTTTTTGCGTGTCTTTTGAAGCATAAGCTTGAATGCGACCTTTCATATCTTGCAACACTAAGAAAGGACCACGTTTCGCAAGAAGACGACCAGCCACTGATACTTGGTGATCTAGCTCTACCAGCTCTTCTTTCGATTTATCACCAAACTTAGCTTGTAGATCGGCTGTGTAATCTTCACGGCGGAATGTGTTCGGGTGGCCATTTGCAGCGCAATTCTCACGAATCGCATCAAGCTTGCCACGACGCTCAGCAATAAGTTTATTTTCGTCTTGATTGTGATCTGTCATTATTTAGCTCTTAGTTTAGCTTGTGGATTAAAGGCCTGATTTCAGGCTTGCTTCGATAAATTTGTCTAAATCACCGTCTAACACGGCTTGGGTATTGCGGTTTTCAATACCAGTACGTAAATCTTTGATACGAGAATCATCAAGTACGTACGAACGGATCTGACTTCCCCAACCGATGTCTGATTTAGCATCTTCTTGGGCTTGCTTTTCCGCGTTTTGTTTCTGTAACTCAAGCTCGAATAGCTTTGCTTTGAGCTGCTTCATCGCTTGGTCTTTGTTCTTGTGCTGCGAACGGTCGTTTTGACACTGTACTACCGTATTCGTCGGTAAGTGCGTAATACGTACCGCTGATTCAGTACGGTTAACGTGCTGACCACCAGCCCCCGACGCACGATACACGTCGATACGTAAATCGGCTGGATTAATATCGATTTCAATGTTGTCGTCTATTTCTGGATAAACGAATATTGAAGCAAATGAAGTGTGGCGGCGACCACCTGAATCAAACGGACTCTTACGGACCAAACGATGTACGCCTGTTTCCGTACGCAGCCATCCATACGCATATTCACCAGTGACTTTAACTGTTGCACCTTTAATACCGGCAACATCCCCATCGGTTGCTTCAACGATTTCGGCTTTAAAGCCTTTTGCTTCTGCCCAGCGTAAATACATACGCAACAGCATGTTACACCAGTCTTGTGCTTCTGTACCGCCTGACCCTGCTTGTAAGTCAATATAAGCATCATTCGCATCTTGCTCACCTGAGAACATGCGACGGAATTCTAACTTTTCTAATTGAGCAACTAAGCCTGCAACTTCTTGCTCGGCTTCTGTAAAGGTCTCTTCGTCTTCAGCTTCAACCGCTAATTCGACTAAACCTTCAGCATCTTCAGCACCTGAAACCAAGTTATCAATGGTCTCAACTATTACTTCAAGGTTAGATTTTTCTTTGCCCAAAGCTTGGGCTCTTTCCGGCTCATTCCATACAGCAGGATCTTCTAATTCGGCATTAACTTCTTCTAAACGCTCTTGCTTCAGAGCGTAGTCAAAGATACCCCCTAAGAAGCTCTGTACGTTCGCGAATTTCCTTGATTTGGTTAATCACAGGATTCACTTCAAACATTTACACTTACTCCAGAACTAAATTTGTGGGATTGTGAATTCACAAAACGGTTTGGGCACCCGAGGTACCCTAAATTTAAGCGGCCAATAGTACCAAAATTAGCGCTCGCTTCGCATCCCTTGCAGCAAATATTTTGCAAGTTTTTTTATGGCCGATGGTTTACCCTTTTTCAGGTTGAATTTCTCGCACAATTAACTGCAACGAATACTTACCGCGAAACTCATTAATATCAAGTTGATAAGCCACCATTGCATGCTGACAACTTGCGTTTGGCCACGCTCTTACGTCAATGTTAAACGCAATGGCATCGACCAGTTGACCACTCGGGTGCTTCAACACTAATTTTAAATGTTTTTCACCAACCAATCGCTGTTGCACCAGCTCAAACAGTCCTTGAAATACGGGTTCGTTAAATTGCTGACCCCAAGGTCCTGCTTGTTGTAGTGCATAGGCAAAATCAAGATTGAAGCAATTTTGCGGTAATTCTCCATCGGTCAACAAAATACTTTGCTTAGCTTCTTCTGTTAAGATTTGACCCACATAGTGCTCAAATTTACGCTTAAAAACGGCAAAGTCTTGTTCCAATATAGTGAGTCCAGCTGCCATTGCATGGCCGCCAAACTTGGCGATCAAATTTGGGTGTTGCGTATTGATGTGCTCTAGTAGGTCTCTCATATGCACCCCTTCAATAGAACGACATGAGCCCTTGATTTCACCGTTGTCACCTTGCGCAAAAATAACACAAGGACGATGATATTTTTCCTTCAGCCGTCCCGCAAGGATACCGATAACACCTTGATGCCAATCATCTTGATATAAACATAGTGCATCTGGCACTTCCTGCGTTTTCAACACTAATTTTTCTAGTACCGCTTGTGCTTCTTGCTGCATGCCTTGTTCTATTTCACGGCGCTCTTGATTTAAACTGTCAAGTTCACCCGCCATTCGTCGCGCTTGATTAATATCGTTACAGAGTAAGCAAGCTATTCCCAAGCTCATATCATCTAAACGACCAGCAGCGTTAAGTCTTGGCGCTAATGCGAAACCAAAATCGGTGGCACTAAGTCTGGTGGCATTACGATTGGATACTTCAATTAATGCTTGAATACCAGGTCGAGTTTGACCACTTCTGATCCGTGCGATCCCTTGATATACCAAAGTCCGGTTGTTCGCATCCAGCGGCACAACATCAGCCACTGTACCCAACGCAACAATATCCAGTAATGAAGCTAAATTCGGCGGCGGGAGCTGAGTTTGTTCAAACAGTCGTCTTTCGCGCATATGGTGGCGCAGAGCTATCAATAGGTAAAAGGCTACACCGACACCCGCAATTGCTTTAGAAGGAAACTCACAATCATGTCTGTTGGGATTTACGATAGCATCTGCTGGCGGCAATTGCTCACCTTGCAGATGGTGATCAGTAACAATAACTTTGATCCCCGCGCGTTTGACGATTTCTATCCCAGTGATACAAGAAATACCGTTATCAACCGTGATCACCAAGTCAGGCCGCAAGGTCACAATCTGTTCGGCAAGTGCAGGACTTAAACCATAACCTAGGCTAAACCTATCTGGCACAAGGTAATCAACAGACTGAAAGCCAAACATCGGCAAACCTTGCATCAATAACGCAGTACTGGTAGCGCCGTCTGCATCAAAGTCTCCTACAATCAAAATTTTGGCTTGTTCGGTCAGCGCTTGGATAAGCAAATCACTGGCAACATCAATGTCTTTAAACAAAGAGAAATCGTGTAACGTCGCAGCACGATTATCTAATTCATCAGCAAATTTCACGCCGCGAGCCGCGTAAAGCTGTTTAATGACTGGATGTAACGTGTTTGGAAGATGAGAATCATCAACCCAAGGTCTAGCTTTTATTTCTGTGTGCATGATATCTCGAAGCAAACAAAAAAGGCCCTAAGGCCTTTTATTATATTTTGTATTCGACACTAGTATATCGGAAATAGTTGTCGAAACACATGACGCGCTATCTATTTTGGCGATTAGCCAAGGCTTACAATTGCTCGTCTTTTTTGCTATTTAGAATTTTAGCAATCGCTTCAGCGGGCTGGTAACCTGGGATTATACTCCCGTCTTCCATGATAATGGCAGGGGTTCCTGAAATACCAAAGCTCTGACCAAGCTGATAATGTTCAGCAACTGGCGCGCTGCAGTTTTCGACTTTTTTGACTTCACCGCCAGCTTTCGCATCGGTAAGTGCTTTAGCTGCATCTGCTGCACACCAAACGTTCATCAGATCTTCATAGCCAGAGCCTTGCAATCCACCACGAGGGAAAGCTAAATATTTAACTGTTATCCCAGCAGATAGGTAATCTTCCAACTCGCGGTGTAACTTACGACAATAACCACATGTAATATCAGTGAATACGGTGATTTGATGTTTTTCGTTTTCCGCTTTGTAAACGATCATCGAATCTTGATATTCTTCAATGCCCTTTTTACGGACACCACTTAACGCATCTTCTGTGATGTTCTTACGATTGATTAAGTCAATCATCGTACCTTGTAGTAAATACTTACCGTCAGCGCTTGCATATAAAACGCCTTTATCGGTGATCACCGTTTTCAAATCTGCAATTGGGCTATCTTTGATCTCAATCACATTGACACCCAAGGTTGAAAAGCTTTCTGTAATTGGATCAATTTTTTGTACTAAATTCTCTACAGGTTGCTCTTGCTCTGCAAATACACCGAAAGACAGCGCTAAAGAAGCTGCTACTAATAATTTTTTCATGTTCGTCTCTTTTAATCGTTACCATTGCTATTCTACTAGGACCGGAATAAGCAAATTAAATTCCCAATTATTTTAAGCTCTTGGGTGATGTTGTTGGTGAAGGCTTTTCAAGCGCTCACTAGCAACATGGGTATAAATTTGGGTTGTCGACAAATCGCTATGCCCTAACATCATTTGAACCACCCTTAAGTCAGCCCCATGATTGAGCAAATGTGTTGCAAACGCATGGCGTAAGGTATGTGGCGATAACGGCGACTTAACGTTTGCCAAAATAGCATAGTGTTTAATACGATGCCAAAAAGTTTGTCGCGTCATCCCAATGCCACGTTTAGATGGAAAAACGAAATCGGTAGCATGCTTCACAAGTAAGCTCCGACCCTTCTTTAGAAATTGTTCAATCCAGTGCAATGCTTCTTCACCCATCGGCACTAAACGTTCTTTGCCCCCTTTACCCCGCACTAATACAACAGCTTGGCGCAAATTAATTTGTTCCATCCTCAATCCGACTAGTTCAGAAACTCGCAAACCCGTAGCATATAAAAGCTCTAACATGGCTTTATCACGAAGACCTAAAGGATCGTCACAATCAGGTGCGCTGAGCAAGTCTTCGACTTCTTGTTCTGACAACGTCTTTGGCAATGACTGCGTTGTTTTAGGTTGTGCAATAGTTGCAAGTGGCGTTTGCTCGATCTGCTTTTCTCTAACCCAATAAAGATAAAATCGTTTCAGCGCACTGATAGCACGAGCATTACTTTTCGACTTAAGCCCTTTATCAACCCGATAAGCCAGATATTGTTCAATATCTTGACTGGTCACTTCCAGTATCTGTTTTGCATCACCTTGCTCTGTAATAAAGTGCTCAAACTTTTCCAAATCACTTCGATAAGCCGCGATGGTATTTTCACTTAGCCCTTGCTCTAAAAACAAAGCATCTAAAAACGCTTCTATATACTGTGTATTTTCCATTGGTTCCTTGAGCGAATACGGTGATCACAGGTGCCATAGCAACCATACTCATTGGTATTCTTGGTGTCATGATGTAGACTTGCCGCCATGATAACAGCCAACGCGGAAGTGATAAATACAATGCAGATTGGATTATTCTACGGCTCAACGACTTGCTATACCGAAATGGCAGCGGAAAAGATCCAGCAAATTATCGGCGAAGATACTGTCACGCTTTTCAATATAAAAGACGAACCTCTTAGCAAAGCTGAACAATTTGATTTCATCATTTTTGGGATCTCAACTTGGGACTTCGGAGAGTTGCAAGAGGATTGGGAATCGCATTGGGACGATATTGATTCAGTTAATCTTAGCGGTAAAACGATTGCGCTTTTTGGCATGGGTGATCAGCAAGGTTACGGTCAGTGGTTTCAAGATGCCTTAGGTATGTTACATGACAAAATTGCGCCACAAAGCGTGACTTTTTTGGGGTACTGGCCAAATACAGCAGACTATGAGTTCGAGGCATCCAAAGCGCTAACCGAAGACAAGCGCCATTTTGTGGGTCTAGCGCTAGATGAAGACAGCCAATACGACAAAAGCGACGAGCGCATCGCGACATGGATAGAACAGATCATGACGGAGTACAGTGAGCAACTGTAACTACTTAGTTTTTACTCGGCTGGCTGCTCATAAGGCCAGCTTTCTGTTCTGATCCACCGAGCCATATGTGGAAACCCTCGCTTTTCACAGCTCATTTGCCACACTCGAAGTAACGGTGAACCAAACCCTTCACCGTTACTAAAAGCTTCTATATAGCTTTGACTAGCACCTCTGTAACCATGTTCGTGAAAAATCACATCAAGTGGTAATCCAATTTCCCTTATCGCTGCAACAGACCAGGCAATTGCCGCCATTTCTTCGCCTTGCATAATTTGCTTACTACGCCCCTGCTTAAGACCTTCTCTATATACATCACCATACACTTTGCCCCTGAATTTAGGGTCCATAACGGCGTAATGTCCTGCTTCGTGAAGAATGTCTCCGGGATATTTGAGTAAATTAAGGTCGATTAACAAATGCGACTTTCCCAACTTTACTCCGGGTAAAAAGGTGGGCTCTAAAACTTGGACGGTTTTAAATGGAAGTTCGATTTGCTGCAAAAATTCGAGAATATTAGCGATGCTATTATCCATACCTTTTCCTACCATTACCCAGAAATGTAACTGCCTCAACTTGTTCGAGTGACATTGGTGATATTTACTCCTAGTCCACCCCATTTACTAAAATCAGCCAATCATTACTGACAAACAAATTAAAAGGGATTTGCTTTGCAGAGGTTTTCCATGCCTCATTTTGATTGCGACTCGCAACATCAACTAGTATCTGTTGCTCAGCCTTTAACTTTAACACCTGACTAGAATGACGGCTGGCATCTATTGCTATCGCTTTACCATCAAACAAAAAGCTCACTTGCTCTACTTCGGTGTGGCCAAAGATAACTTTTTTAAACCCATGTAACTCGGTTAGCTCATCAAACTGCTGCTGGGTTAATGCCGGATAAAAAGAAGTGGCTTTAATCATACCGCGATAATTAACCACCCCCTGTGCTCCAAAGATAGATGCATAAGTGACTTCACTCAAAGTTTTGCCTTGCCAGTAGGCATGAAGTTCATGGTTTAGTGATTGAATATCATCAATATCAAGCAATACTGGGCTTAAGCCAGCATGCACAAACAAATTTCCGTCTAGCTCTGCAATCACAGCCTTTTCACGCAACCAACGTCCTAATACCGTCTTGTTATCTAAAGCCTGAGTTAGAGGTAGCATTTTTTGCGTCAAATATGTGCTCACCGGGTGAGCGTGTCTGTAATCACCTTGCAACTGAAATATCTCGTGGTTTCCTAATAGGCTCAATACAAACCCACCTTGCTCTGCCGCTTGGCGCTCGAGTTCATAGATAAACCACATTAATGCTCTGTCATCACTCGTTTTATCGATAAAGTCACCCGTTAAAACAATGCCGTTGCTTGCAAAGCTCCAATTACCGTTCGCGTCTATGACCCCAAGGTTGGTTAAAACTCGCTTAAAGTAGGAAATGTTGCCGTGTAAATCACTGAAGGCATAAACTTCTTTATCTTCAATACTGTCAGGGATATTAGTCTGCGCTTTTGTTAGATTATAGGAATGTGTTTTATCATTACACTGGATCTGGTATTGCTCAGCACCAAGTGTATTCGCACTAAAAGTTTGATTGTCACACACCCAATACGCTATCCGTTCATTTTTGTCATTTAACCTAAAGATAGGTCCGAAGAATTCTTTTTGAACATTTATATCCCGCCCAATATTCGCCTTGGTGTATAACCTTATATTTGCTGCGTTATCTCCAAAAATAGGAATAACTAGATACTGATAAAGACCATTTTTATCTGTAATGAAATAAGCCCTACTCAGTAGTATTACAATCAACAGTACAAATGTCACTACGACCGTCGAAAAGCAGACTATCATCCATTTAAATTTATTCATTACGAGTTGGTCCAGTTCAAATTTATTTTAATAAAAGGGGGATACACTTTAGTTGACAGACACGATAAATCATCAATTCAAACCCAACACTTGCAACTATAAAGAAGAGGTCAACTATAAAATCGAGATTCTGGGACATGCAGTAAAAATGCTTCAGGCGTTACTACACTGCCAATTACACAATATCCGAATTTACATCAAGTAAATTATTAAAATCAATACTTAACCACCCGAACATGATAAAAAGAGAATTTTGAGAATAATTATTGAGAAACCACTGAAAACCTCGGAAAGAGTTCAAACTGACAAGCCTATAAAAACAACATAATGCTATGAAAAAAGCCGGAAAAACACTCTGTTAATAGCAGAAAGACATTATTTATATCTGGTACACAAGGCCGTCATTATTTGCTCTATCGAATATGGCTTTTGAATAACATCATCAAAAAGAGCACGGTCATTCTGAATAAAAATATCCGCGGTAACGGCAATGATTGGAATGTTTTTTAATTGTTCCTTGAGGTTCTCGGTAATCTCCCTTCCTGATTTCCCTGGAAGGTTCATATCCATAAAAATAATATCGTGATTACAAGCTAAACCATCCGATTCAAATTGTTCGGCGGATTGATAGATTTCATATTTGCACCCAGCCTTGTCTAATATGATTGCTATCAGCTTTTGATTTAAATGATTATCTTCAACCACAGCCACATTGGCGTAAAGTACCGTAGTATTTACGCGTGATTCTATTGCTTCTTTTATCGTCGATTCGTGAAGTGGCAACACTATTGTAAACTCTGTTCCCTTCCCTATTTGGCTGGAGATCAAAATGCTGCCATTCATTAATTCTACTAACTGCTTAGTAATACATAACCCAAGTCCTGTGCCGTTTTTTTTGCTACCCACTTGCTGAAATTTATTAAATAATAGTTTTTGCTCTTCGTCCGAAATACCAATACCGTCATCTTTAATTGTGATAGTGACGCCATCTTTCGTTTTGCTCGCTTTTACTAGCACACAACCACCTGTTTTTGAAAACTTCACTGCATTGGAAATTAAATTGGTAACAATTTGCACAAACTTGGTCTTGTCACAATCATAAACCGAATTGTTTATTTCTTTTAAGTCACAATGCATAGTCAAGTTTTTTGCGTTGCAGCTGTTGGCAAACATGGCAGCAGTGCTTTCCAGTAGCGCCGTCAAATTAACTGACTCAAGCTGTAACTCCATTTTTCCCGCTTCGATTTTTTCGATATCTAATACCGAATTAATCACGCTAATAAGTTGATTGGCACTAAATTGAATATCACTGATATGCTGTTGAAATTGTTCAGGTAAAGTCTCTTTTATCGCGGCTTCACTTAATACCGAGCTGAAACCAATAATTGCATTGAGTGGCGTTCTTAACTCGTGGCTCATGTTGGAAAGAAAATCACCTTTGGCTTGGCTAATTTTTTCTACTGTTTTAATTTTACTTCTTAACTCAAGCTGCATGACAACTTGGTGGCCTAGTGTTGATAGTGCTTTTCGTTGCCATGGCGATAAACATTTGGGAACATCACTTATCACACACAGTGTACCCAGCTTATATCCATCACTGTTCACCAGAGGCATCCCTGCGTAGGCTCGGATATTGGGTGGACCGGTGACCAATGGGTTATCCATAAAACGGTCGTCTTGGGTTGCATCCGGCACTTCAAACACTTCATCTTGCAATATGGCATGAGCACAAAACGCCACATCCCGCGAGGTTTCGCAGGCATCCAAGCCAACTTTGGATTTAAACCACTGCCTATCAGAGTCAACCAAACTGATTAATGCGATTGGCATTTGGCAAATTTCAGCAACGAGCTCGGTTAATTCATCAAAACGTCGTTCACTTTCAGTATCTAGCACATCATATTTGTGAAGTGCATTGAGCCGATGCTGTTCGTCTTTTGGAAGTGGGGCAATCTGCATTGGAAACCTGTTTTTACGTCTACCAGACATACATGATTCGTCAAAGCGACGATGTGTATGACCATAATCTGAAACTGTTCAGACTAATAATAGTTGAAAGCGAACAATTTGCGTCTTGTTGCCAACCTTTCCAAATTAACAAGCTCAGAGATTGACTCTCCATTACCTACATTTTTAGGTAAAATGCTTTGCATAAGTTGGTGAATGCTTCTGAGTATTGATTCTTTTCATTACGTATCACTAGCACTTGTTGCAGCAAATTCTTTGGCACCTTCCCTATAAGTAGTAAACGTCTAGAAACTGCTTTGTCGGGGGCGCTGCGAATTGCCCAATTGGATTGAATGAAGAGCTGCCGCTGATTGACCAGCTGGCAAAAATGCTGACTTTCAGACTCCGGTAAAATCACTGCTAGCTTTCCTGTCGGTGTCGATAGTCGTTGGTAGGAAGTAATTAACGTCAAAAAACTTAGTGAATCCGTATGTCTTGCTCGATTTCTGCGCTCATTCGGTCCTTTTAAACTGTCATTGAAGTACGGCGGATTAGAAATAATGAGATCAAATAGGTTATCGCTATAAAACGATTGAATATCAATTTGCTGCAGTTGAATATCGGGCCATGGACTACTCATAAAATTATCCTTAGCATCCAAAACTGCCTGCTCATCAATCTCTACCGCTGTAACGGACGCTTGGGGATTGCGCTGTTTACTCATTAACGCAATTAATCCGGTCCCCGTGCCAATGTCTAAAATATGCTTAACGCCTTCGACAGGCGCCCACGCCCCTAGCAGTATTCCATCCGTAGAGACTTTCATAGCAGCATGATTTTGCTTGATGGTAAATTGTTTAAACGTAAATGCAGACATAGTGACTTAAGCGATTTCCATGACACATCGAGATCTGAGAATAAATATTACTGCTATTGCTTCTACAGATTCACATAGTTTTGATATAATCCCGCTATTGTCCTTTATTTTTGATGCATTATGCAATTTACTGAATTCGATCTCGACAGCAAGCTTATTACCGCCATTGGCAAAATGGGGTTTGAAAACGCCACGAGTATTCAACAACTGGCCATTCCTGAAGCACTTACTGGCCGCGACATTTTAGCTTCAGCACCCACAGGCACAGGTAAAACCGCCGCTTTCTTGATCCCTGCCATTCAGTATTTGATGGACTTTCCTCGCCGTGACCCCGGCTTTGCGCGAGTGCTTATCATGACGCCAACACGTGAACTTGCCTATCAAATTCACGAACAATGTAATTTGCTTGCTGAAGGCACTAACTTAAAAATCGGTGTGGTAACGGGTGGTATTAACTACGGTAGTCACAAAGAGATTTTTGAAAAGAACAATGACATTCTTATCGCCACACCAGGGCGCTTAATGGAATACCTTGAAACCGAAAACTTCCATGCTGAAAACGTTGAGCTGCTGATACTGGATGAAGCGGATCGCATGCTGGACATGGGTTTTCGCAAAGAAATGTTGAAAATTTGCGAGCAAGCCACTAACCGTCGTCAGTGCTTCTTGTTCTCAGCAACCCTTGAAGGTGAGCACGTTGAGAAGTTTGCTGAGCGTATTCTCAATGAGCCGATTAAGCTGGAAGCGACACCGTCACGTAAAGAAAAAGGTAAGATTCATCAGTGGTTACATTTGGCTGACAATTATGACCACAAGGTTGAATTATTAGCTGCGCTGTTAAACTCTGAAGAAGTGACAAAAGCAGTAGTATTCGTAAAAACCCGCGAGCGCCTCGAAAAGCTAGTGGGAGAACTCTTCGCCAAAGGCATCAAAACCACTTGGTTACGTGGTGAAATGCCGCAAGACAAGCGTATGACCGCGATGGCTAGTTTTCATAGTGGTAAAACCAATATCTTAGTCGCTACCGATGTCGCTGCACGCGGTATTGATGTAAACGACATCAGTCACGTCATCAACTTTGATATGCCGCGCACCGCTGATATCTATGTTCACCGAATTGGCCGTACTGGACGAGCAGGTAAAAAAGGTACAGCCGTGTCATTGATTGAAGCACACGACGCCGAGATTTTAGGCAAAGTAGAACGCTATACAGATCAAAAGCTAAAACGCCGCGTTATTGAAGGGCTAGAGCCGAAACATAAAGAAGCGAAAGCACCGAAAAAGAAAAAAGATCCGGCAAAAATTAAAGCCAAGAAAAAAGCGAAAAAGAAGAAGTAGCTTTCCAGCACGTGTTGATCTTTGCTGCTGGTTTTTGTCCCTTAGTGGGTTTTGAACGCGGCGCTCGACTTACCGCCTGGTAATCTAAGCAAAGATTGAGCAATAAAGCAGACTGAAGTGAATTAAAGAGGGTTGAATATTCAACCCTCTCATCTTTTCCTAACCAAAATATCAGCGCCGTTTCGGTGCAACATCCTAAGTATTTTCACCGCAACAGTGCAATTAAACACTTAAACCTGCATAGAAAATCTATAACCATCTGATATTTAAACCTTTAATTAATTGGCACGCTTCTTCCTATCCCTAACTGGTATTCACCGAAAACAGGAAGGCGATTATGATTGAGTTATATCACACCATGTATTTACTTTGGCATCTAGACGTTAGCATTTGGCCTGTGCATGCCTCAGAAGCAAGAACGCTCGGACAAGGAGCGAAACATGGTTAATCAGCAAGCGTTAAACTCAGCCATCGCGACGGTGCTACAGCATAGGTTATTGCCTTCAGAAGCAGCATCTCGTTTTAATGTTCCAAAACGAACGCTATATCGCGCGCTTCGCGATAGTGAGACACAACCGCATAAGCGATGGCAAATATTACAACAACAAAAGGCACAATTAGAACAGCGCCTTATGCAAATCAATAAGGCGCTGGATGAAAAGATTAATTAGAGTACACGGGTATCTTCTTAGTCTACTTTCCACCAGCCAAGTCGATAAAGGTACCCGTTGCAAAACTGGCTTCTTCGCTCAACAACCAAGCTACCGCGTTGGCAACTTCTTCGGCAGTTCCACCACGTTGTAGCGGTAGGTTGTGCGCCAGTCTATCAACCCGATTTGGTTCACCACCATCGGCATGAATGTCAGTATAAATAAGACCCGGTCTAACGCAGTTCACTCGAATTTGTTCAGCCGCTAACTCTAACGACAGTCCCCGCGTAAAGCTATCGATTGCACCTTTAGCAGCAGCGTAATCAACATATTCGTTTGCACCACCTAAATAAGATGCCGCAGAAGACACATTTACGATGGCACAACGCTCGACGTGACCACTCGCTCGCATCTGCTTTATCGCTTCTCGAGCACAGATAAAATAGGGCGTCACATTTTGCGTCAGCATGTCGTTGATACGCTGCGCGCTCATGTGCTCAACTCGAGTCTGAGGACTCAATACACCGGCATTGTTTACTAAATGCGTTACCGGCCCTACTTGGCTTTGGATCTGCTCAAACATTTCAACCACCGCTCGCTCATTGGTGATGTCGGTTTGTATTGCGAATGCTTTACCACCTTGTAGCGTGATTTCTTCAACAACTTGATTGGCCGCTGGCTGATTTTGTTTGTAGTTGACAACAACCTGATAACCGTCTCTGGCCAGACGCTTGGCACAAGCACCACCAATGCCCCGGCTGGCGCCAGTAATTAGGACCACTTTATTCACGCTACTTCCCTCAATTACAAGCATGTTCCACTATTGATAATTCAGAACTTCAACACCCATATCTTCTTTTATATGATCTATCACCATATAGGTATGATTTGTCCCGACTCCCGGGATTTCAACAATTTGTCCCAGCACTTCTCGATATTGGCGCATATCCTGAACACGGATTTTGACTAAGTAATCGAAACCGCCAGCCACCATATCGCAAGACACCACATTGGGGATGGCCACAATATGCTGCTTAAATATTTCGAACACTTCTTCCGTTGAGCTTTTTAAGGTGATCTCAACATGAGCCACCAAATGTTGCCCTAACTTTGCTGCATTTAACCTTGCGGTATATCCTTCTATGTACCCTTCAGCTTCAAGTTTTTTTACTCGGTCCAAACACGGGCTAGGACTCAAGTTTACCGCCTTTGCTAAGTTTACATTTGAGATTCTAGCATTGCGCTGAAGCGCATCTAAAATCGCCAAATCAATGCGATCTAGTACACGTGTTTTGATGGAAGTGGTCATAGCAGCACAAAATTCTGTTCCGGTTGTTGAATACCCGCAAATTTACCGTATTAACTGAAAATAAAACAGCATATTCTGCTGTCTTTTCGATAGAATGCCCCCGAAATTAACGAAACTAGACTTGAGCTGCTTTTTTACCTCTTTTTTGCTCTCAAGTCGGACACTAAAACATGTGCATTCTGGCTAAAAGTTGAACACTCAATCTTGTGTGTTATGGTTAGCAATGTGACTGCATCATTTTGTCGTAATTGAGGCTTCCTGTTTAAAAATTAAGAGCTTGGTAAGGTTTTAAAAAACACCATTTTGCACTGTCAAAGTGTTGTAACTGAGTTACTTTAAATGCATTAAATTGCTGACTAAACAGGAGTTAATTACATGTATTTTTGACTCTAATTTTTGAGGGTTGCTTATGCTTTACAACGGCGATTTGACAACTAACTGTCCTATCCGACAAAAGATCCGTGATTATTACCGCATTGATGAAAACGCAGTAATTGATCATATTTTACCTTTGGCTGAGGTAGGCGTTACAGCACGAAGCCGAGCATGGGAACGTGCACGTCAAATGGTGTTGAATATCCGTAGAGATCAAGACGGTCAAAACGGAGTAGACGCGCTACTGAATGAATTCTCACTTTCAACTGAGGAAGGTGTCGTGTTGATGTGTTTGGCTGAAGCACTGCTTCGCGTGCCAGACAAGAAAACCCAAGACAGCCTAATTCGTGACAAGCTGGCAAAAGGTGACTGGAGTTCACACCTAGGTAGCAGCGACTCACTATTTGTAAATGCATCGAGCTGGGGCTTATTAGTTACCGGCAAAATGGTAAATTACTCAGATAAGAATAAAGAAGAGCAATTCGGCGTTCTAAAACGCACCATTGGTCGTCTTGGTGAGCCGGTGATCCGTAAATCGGTAAACTACGCGATGAAGATCATGGGTAAGCAGTTCGTAATGGGTGAAACCATTCACGAAGCAATCACCCGCGCCGCTGACAAAGAACAAAAAGGCTATGTGTATTCATACGATATGCTAGGCGAAGGCGCACGCACCATGAAAGATGCGGACCGCTACTTCCAAAGCTACATGAATGCTATCCACGCTATCGGTAAAGCAGCTAATGGCCGCGGTCCTATCAAGAGCCCTGGTATTTCTGTAAAACTTTCAGCAATCCACCCACGTTATGAGTTCACACACCGTGAGCGTGTAATGGAAGAAGTGGTTCCAAGACTGAAAGAGCTTGCTTTGGTCGCAAAAGAATACGATATCGGCTTCACGGTTGATGCTGAAGAAGCAGATCGTTTAGATATCTCATTAGACGTTATTGAAGCGGTGTTCTCTGATGACGAGCTTGGCGACTGGAACGGTTTTGGTCTAGCTGTACAAGCTTATCAAAAACGCGCTATTTTCGTGGTTGAATGGGTTGCCGATCTCGCTCGCCGCGTGGGTCGAAAATTAATGGTTCGTCTGGTAAAAGGCGCTTACTGGGACACTGAAATCAAAACCACACAGCAAGATGGTCTTGACCACTTCCCTGTATTTACACGTAAAGCAACGACTGACGTGTCATACAAAGCGTGTGCGATTAAGCTACTAGAAGCACGCGATGTGTTATTCCCACAGTTTGCAACACATAACGCGTACACTGCTGCTACTATCCTTGAGGTAGCAAAAGGCGATAACAAAGGTTTTGAGTTCCAGCGTCTGCACGGCATGGGTGAATCTTTGTATGACCAAATCGTAGAAAACGAAGGCATTCAGTGTCGCGTATACGCACCGGTTGGTCAGCACGAAGACTTGCTTGCTTACTTGGTACGTCGTCTACTTGAAAACGGTGCAAACTCATCGTTTGTAAACGCGATTGTTGATACATCGAAGCCAGTTGAATCGCTACTTCCAGATCCCGTTGAGACGCTACAAAGCCTGCGTAATCGCTATAACACGCAGATTAAGCTGCCTATCGAGTTATACGGTGATGAACGCCCTAACTCAAAAGGTAAAGACTTAACCGACATCAACGAATTAACACCGTTTAAAGAAAACTTAGACACTTGGTTTAACGAGCACTTAATCAGCGAAGCCGATGTTCCTGAAGGTCATCTAGCGGTTCGTAACCCTGCAAACCACAAAGAAATTGTTGGTACAGTGCCGGTAGATGGTGCTGATGAAATGCAGCAAATGTTGGCAAATGCTGACACTGCGTTTGCAAGCTGGTCACAAACACCGGTTGAAGAACGTGCAAATCTGCTGCGTCGCACCGCTGACATTCTTGAGCGTCATCATGACGAACTAGTTGCAATCTGTATTAAAGAAGCAGGTAAAGTAGCACAAGACAGTATCGATGAAGTCCGCGAAGCCGTTGACTTCTGTCGTTACTACGCAGCTCGCGCTGAAGAACTAGCGAAAGACGAGCGTTTTGAGGCACGTGGTGTAATCCTATGTATCAGCCCTTGGAACTTCCCGCTAGCGATTTTCCTAGGTCAGGTTGCTGCAGCAATCGTCACTGGTAACACGGTTATCGCTAAGCCAGCTGAACAAACCAGCATGATTGCACTGCGCTGCGTTGAGCTAATGCGTACAGTTGGTCTTCCTGAACACGTGGTGCAGCCAGTGATTGCGCGTGGTAGCGAAGTAGGTAAACACATTGTTCCTGACGAGCGCATCCAAGCGGTGATGTTCACGGGTTCAACTGAAACCGGTACTTTGATTTCACAAGTGCTTGCTGAACGTAATGACATTCAGGTGCCATTGATTGCTGAAACCGGCGGTCAAAACTGTATGGTTGTCGATTCAACCGCTCTACCTGAACAAGTGGTTGACGATGTTATCTCTTCTGGTTTCCAAAGTGCGGGTCAACGTTGTTCTGCACTGCGTGTACTCTTCCTTCAAGAAGATGTGGCTGACGGCATTATCGAAATGCTTAAAGGCGCATTACAAGAACTACATGTTGGCGACCCTGCTCTGTTATCTACGGATGTTGGTCCAGTTATCGACGAAAAAGCGCTTAACACGCTGACTGCGCACGTTGAGTACATGAAAGGTAATGGCAAACTGTTGTTCGAATCTAAGATCCCAGACAACAGCGAAAATGGTGCGTATTTCTTCGCGCCTCGCTTATATGAAATTGAAGACTTGTCGGTACTGAAGCGCGAAGTTTTTGGTCCAGTGGTACACATTGTTCGTTTTAAAGGCGAAGACCTAGACAATGTCATCGACCAAATCAATGGCACGGGTTACGGCCTAACCATGGGTGTTCACTCACGTATTGAAGAGCGTTGTGAGTATCTTGCGAAAATGTCTCGTGCGGGTAACGTCTATGTTAACCGTAATATGATTGGCGCTATTGTTGGTGTGCAACCATTCGGTGGTCGTGGTCTATCTGGTACCGGTCCAAAAGCAGGTGGTCCAAACTACCTTGTACGTCTAGTGAAAGAAAAGGCATCGCCTGAAAACGTGCAGATGACGGATCTAACTCCAGATGAACTGGACACGCATGACTTCCCAGGTGCCGCTGAGCAAGTTGAAAAGCTAATGAAAAACTCACTACGTGATGAGAAAATCTGGCGTAGAACACCACTGAATGACCGTGTTTCAGCGGTACGTCAGCTATTAGCAAAAGTGGCAACGGTAGACATCATCGATGAGCTAGCTGATGACTTGGCTTTAACCTTGTCAGACGCACGTACTCAGCTTAACCGCTTAGAGAAACGTATGCGTTCATACACAACGCTTCCAGGTCCAACGGGTGAGTCGAACACCCTTCACCTTGAGCCGCGTGGTTGTGTGGTTGCGTACGCTGACAAGAGTACGTCATTCAACTTCTGGGCAATTTCGATTATCACAGCACTGGCTGCGGGTAACACGGTTATTACTGTTGCGTCTGAATTGTTCTATGAGGAAGCGCAAGCGTTTAGAGACAAGTTTATCTCTACAGGTGTTGCTGAAGGTGTTTTCCAAGTTGCTAAGCCAAACCAGCTACAAGCCATTTTGGCACACCCTCACCTAGCAGGTGCGGTCGTTGCGGCTCGCTCTTCACGTTTAGGCTACTTCTCACAGCAGCTTGCACAACGTAAAGGTGCAATCTTGCCAGTAATTAGTGCCGAGTACTACGACACACTAATCAATCGTTTGGTGACTGAGAAAACAATCAGTATCGACACCACAGCGTCAGGTGGTAACACATCACTAATGACCCTGGTTGAAGACGACGAATAAGCAATCTAATTGTTAAGCAACCAAAAGCCGGCACTCGCCGGCTTTTTTATTTTGTCGCGCACGTAACAAACTAATACGTTAAACCCTAACATAATAAACCTCAGCTGAGGTTGATAGAAAGCCAAATATTACACTAACACTTCAATTTTTTACGCAGCATCTTGACTTCTCAACCCTGCAATTACATTGACGATATCGAGTAGATAGACATCTTCGACCAATGCGATTACATCGTTCCACTTCGGGTTATATTCATTGTTTTCCCATCTCCTTAAGGTTCTCTCTTCAATGCCATAGGTCGCAGCGGACTCTGCTTGAGTGTAGCCTCTGGCTTGACGGGCAAAGCGCAAGATCGCCGAACTCATTGGTACTCGAGATAATGTAGAAAATTGCTTGGTTGTCATGTCACTCTTTCCTTAAAAAAATACGCAAACCGAATCAAACTTAAAAATCAACTTTTAACGCAGAATATAATAAAAAACTTATACCGCGTAACTTTTTAAAGATTTTAGATCTATTTGTTACGCACATCAAGCCGTTTTTGATCAATAAATGCGTCATAAACTGTTTTACAGGGTGCAATATTGCTCATATAATGACGCATCACGTAAAAATAATAAGGGTGCCAACATGGAGAATCACCTTGTAAGCCTCGCTGAACGCGTCGAATATGCAATTAAACCCGACAGCATTAGAGCTTTTGCGTTAAAAATAGATGTTTCGGAAGGAACATTGCGCAGAATTTTAAAGGGTGAAGATCCTAAGCTCAGTGTGATTGAGCGCATTGCCAAGCAAGCCAACGTTGACTTAATGTGGTTAGTAACCGGCATTCCCGCAGAATGCGGTGACCATCAGCCCATTGTGCAGCAAACGGTTTCAGTTGAAGAGTTCAACGAAGACTTTGTCGTTGTGCCGGGTTATCACGTGTCGGTGAGTACAGGATATGGCGCGTTTAACCAAAATGCAGAAGTCGCTAGATATTTAGCATTTCGTAAAAAATGGATTGAATTTAAGCATTTAGATAAAAGCCAGCTGGTAGTAGTGTTTGCCAAAGGCGATTCGATGGAGCCAACCATTCATAACAACAACACCATTTTAGTTGACCTGTCAGATAAAAAGCTCAGTGAAGGGCTGATTTACGTTGTTCGCTTAGGTGAGGAGTTATATGCCAAAAGGCTGCAACAAAACTTTGATGGCTCTGTACGCCTAATAAGCGACAATAAAGAGTATCAGGACCAAGTGGTATTACCTTCTGAGCTTGAGCAACTTGAGATCTTAGGTAAAGTGGTCTGGATAGGTAAAGACTTAATCTAAAGAGTAAACATGCTTAATCCCGAATATCTCGTTTCGTTTTTAGTTGCCAGCTTTGTCATAGCAGTTGCACCAGGGCCATCTAATGCGTTTTTGATGGCACAAACCTTCACTAATGGGCGCCGTGCTGGCATGCAAAGCGCTATTGGATTCGCTTTAGGTGGCGTGGTACATACGGTGTTTGCTGTGGTTGGCTTGTCGGCGATATTAAAAGCCTCGGAAACCGCTTACACCACAGTGCAATATTTAGGGGCTGCGTATTTAGCGTATTTAGGACTAACCACCCTTAAGGCTACTTTTGCTCAGCAGCCCTGTATTGATAGCGAGGACAAACCGCACGTCAGCACTAAAAAAGCCAAAAATGTGACTTTTCAAGCCATGATGACAGAAGTGTTGAACCCCAAAGTTGCGCTATTTTTTATTGCGTTCATTCCGCAGTTTGTCGACAGCAGCTTAGGCACGTCAACCACGGTACAACTGGCGATGTTTGGTTTACTCTACCCTATTTTGGCCTTTCCCATTGACTGTATGTATATTTACAGCGGCGATAAAATTGCTAACTATTTTCGTCAACACCCCAGTGCACCAATCTGGATAGACCGCGTTTCTGGTCTTATTTTTATCGCCTTAGCCGTTAATTTATTGCTGTAGCAGACGTATTACGCAAATACGCGTTCCGCCCATTTAGTTAAGCCTGCGGTGACACTACCAAAGTTGTCACCATTAACCATTTCCACGTCACCGATCAATTGAGACAAAGTCGCCTTTAGCAGCGGAGATTGAGCACTGCCACCCGTTAAAAAGATAGTATCTGGTTTAACACCAGCTTGTTTGATGGCTTCTTTTGCCAACGTCGCCATTTGTTCAAGGTTGCTCATTACTGAATCAGAAAAGTCCTGATGTGTCACTGACTGAGTAAGTTGCGATTCAAGAAAGCCTAAACTAACTTGTCGCTCTGTTTGCTCAGACATCGCGATTTTGGTTAATTCCCCTTCCCTAACCAATTGATGCGTGAGCTTATTTTGCTGGATTTTGATCAGACGCTTGAGTTTTTCTGGTTCCATTACATCACGTAACATGGCTGAAAGATCTCTAGCCAGCTTGTCGCTGTAAAAATCCAGTTGCGATTGCACATCGTTAATGCGACAGGCTTGTAAAAACAGCTGGTTCGGCATCGGTAAACCGGACAGCATTTTTGAGCCCAATCCACACAGTGGCATCAATTGATGATAAGCCAGAGCAATATCTAAATCGTTTCCGCCAATGCGCTTACCTGTGTGCGCCAAGAAGTCTTGCTGTCTATTGGCGTTGCCACGATAACTTGGGCCCATTCGTACAAATGAGCAATCGCTGGTACCACCGCCAATATCCACTACCAACACATTGTTATCTTGCTGTAAGCTAGATTCGAACTCAATACCGGCCGCCAGCGGCTCAAACAGAAACTCGACGTCTTTAAATCCAGCACGTTTTGCAGCAGTGGTTAAGATCTGCTCTGCTTGTTGATTGCTTTCTTCTCCACCAACAGATTGAAAGTTAACAGGGCGACCAATAACCGTTTGCGTTAACGAGTCTTGCAACTGTGACTCTGCGCGGCGCTTAATCTCCATCATCATAGCCGTGGCAATATCTTCAAAAAATGCGATTTGCTGTGGCTTTAGACCAACCGCACCAAAGAAAGACTTTGGGGACTTTACAAAAAAGCCTTCGTCTGGAAATTCAATATATTCGTCTATTGCTGCCTGACCGAAGAACACGCCTGATTCACTTGCGTCTAAGTCCAGATCGCGTTTTGCCTGCTTAGCTGAATTCAATAGGGTTTGACGTGATTGCGTATAGCTCATGTCTGGCTGTGGTAGGTGTTGCTGTACGTAGGTCGGAACCAATGTATTGTGCATCGCATACATGGTAGAAGGTAAATAATGCTTACCTTGCTCTAGCTGTAGCAAGGAAACCTTTCCTTGTTGCATTACGCCCATCGCGCAATTAGAGCTTCCATAATCGAACCCAACTTTCATCGTAAACCTCTCGACAGCAGAAAAGTCGCGTAGTCTATCACGAAATATCTCGTTGCCCAGCACAGAATTTGTCGACGACTAATCACTCGGCAAGTTAATGAAATCTGTCAAATTGTAAAGGTGTATGTATTGCTCTTCCATTCGTCACTGAAATAGGCAATATTCCCCTCACAGGGCAAGACCCATCATGGAAAATGGGTAGCTAAATAAAGAGGTAACTATGAATAAAAACAAACTCACCCTAATCGCACTTTTTGTTGGTGCCACACTTGGCACAACGGTTTTAACGGGCTGCCAATCCACAAATTCACTAGCGTCGACCAGTAATTCGGTAGTAAAAAGCCAGAATGATAAAAGAGACTACCGCTATCTAGAGCTAGATAATGGCTTAAAAGTAATACTCGTATCTGATGAAAATGCAGATAAATCTGCAGCCTCAATGGATGTTCATATTGGGCATATGGCAGATCCTAAAGACCGTGAAGGATTGACACACTTCCTAGAGCATATGCTGTTCCTTGGTACAGAAAAGTACCCAACCGTTGGTGAATTTCAAGAGTTCATCAAAGCGAATGGCGGCTTTTATAACGCTGGGACAGGTCAACAACACACCAACTATTTCTTTGAAGTAAACCAAGCGTCATTTAACGAAGCGTTAGATCGTTTCTCTGAATTTTTTATCTCTCCAACTTTTAATCCAACTTTCGTAGATCGTGAGAAAAATGCGGTTCACTCAGAATACTCATTGAAAATTAAAGACGAAGGTCGCCGTTATCGGGAAGTGCTAAAAGATACCAGTAACCAAGCACACCCGGTCAGCCAGTTCTCGGTTGGTAACTTAACCACATTAGCAGATCGCGAAGACTCAAAACTCATTGATGACTTACGCGCACACTATAAAAAGTATTATTCTGCTTCTATCATGACACTATCGATTGTCGGTAAAGAAGACCTTGATACCCTAGAGAGCTGGGCCAAGAGCAAGTTCTCAGCAGTTCCGAACAATGGCATTGCAGTGAACAAGCCCAAAGTGGCGCCATTTACAGAGGACCAACTAGGCGTACAAATTAACATTGATGCGTTACGAGACACACGCTCTTTGACGTTACAATTCCCTATTCCAAGCACCACAAAGCACTTTAAAACAAAGCCAGTCAGTTTACTGACCAGACTGTTGGGGCATGAAGGTACTGGAAGCCTATACAGTTACCTGAAAAATAAAGGCTTTGTTGAGTCACTCTCGGCCTATAATTATGGTCCGAATGACCATGAAATGCTGTATATTCATTTTGAGCTAACCAAAAAAGGGCTTGCACAACGAGATGAAGTAGCAGAAGCCGCTTTCGCCTATATCGAATTGATTAAAGAGCAAGGAGTGAGTAAGCAATACTTCGAAGAGCAACAAAAGATAGCCAACATTGAGTTTAATTTTGCGGAAAAACATAATGCCGCAATGACCGCAAGCTTCATAACTAGCCAGCTACAAAATTATGCCCCTGAGTATGTCTTAAATTCACCGTATACCTATGAACAGTGGGATCCTGAGTTAGTCTCAGAATATCTTGCGTATTTAACACCACAAAACCTGCGTTCTGTATTGGTCGCCAAAGGACTAGAAACCGATACCATACAGCCAGAATACGATACTAAATACGGCATCAAGGCGCTAACAACACAACAGCTGGCTCGTTATGCGGCGCCCAAAACCATCAGTGAACTAAAACTACCTGAAGCTAACCCATTTATTGCCACTGAGTTAGCCGTCAAACCGCAAAGTCAGGCTTCAAGTATTCCGCAAGTGGTATTTGAAAAGCCTGGATTTAAGTTTTGGCATAAACAAGACAGCGAGTTTTTAATTCCAAAAGCCGACGTTGTTGTGAATATCTACTCAGACTTTGCCGCCAACAGCGCCGAGTCTAGAGCGAAAAACGACTTATATGCCGCACTGCTAGAAGACAGCCTCAATGAATACGGCTATTTAGCAAAACAAGCGGGCCTTGATTATGACATCAACGCAACATCTCAGGGTATTGAGTTTACCGTTGGCGGATACGACCAAAAACAGGGCTTGCTACTGGCAACCATCAACAAACGTATTAAATCACTGACTATCGACCCTGCTAGTTTTGAATTGCATAAAAACCGTTTAATTCGTGATTGGCAAAATGCCAAACATGCTCGTCCTTACACTCAAGCTATAGGAGCGATGCAAGCAATATGGAAAGAAAGTACTTTTGCACCAGCAGCGTTGGCAAATGCGCTACAAACCGTAACAATGGAGGATCTCGCTGCCTATATCAAAGCATTCCACAAAGAAATTGATGTAGAAGTACTGGGCCATGGCAATATCACCACGACGGATGCAAGTGCGCTTGCCAAACAGTTACATGCAATTAATTTTGCCGACGCTTCGCCAAAATCAAGAGCCAAACAAGCGGTACTGGTCAATAAAACAGGTCAGCCTTTAATTAAGCAGTTGAACATTGATCACAACGATTCATCATTCGTAATGAGTTTGGTAAGTGACGATACCTCAATTGAAAATTCTGCAAAGTACGCGTTATTGGGTACTTTAATTGATGCGCCATTTGGTCAAAATATTCGCACCGAAAAGCAGTTGGGTTATGTTGTTGGTACTAGCCAACACTTTGTGAATGGCTTACCTACGCTGTTATTTATCATTCAATCTCATGCGGCGGGCCCGGTTGAGCTGCAAGGTCATGTCAATGCGTTTTTGGAAGGCTTTGAAAGCACCATTGCCAATATGCCAGAAGCAGAATTCCAGAAGTATAAAATGGCCGTGATTAATGACCTTACGGCCAAGGATAAAAACCTCAGCGAGCGTACACAAAGCTACAGCCACAACATTGAACTGGGGTACGCGCAGTTTGACAGAAATGCGCAATTAGCCAACGCAGTCGACGCGCTGACCTTGGACGACATTAAAGGTGCATATAAGGAAGTGGTCTTAAATGGCTCGCCAATTATCACCAGAAGCTTTGGACAAGCGCATCGAAATACCGAGGATTTCAAAAATGCATTGACCGACAGCAGCTTGTGTAAAAAAGATGCCTGTTTTTCAAACCAACTAACGCGCGCCGTTAGATTATAACTGACTTAAACTCGCATTGAGGGGCAATCCCTCAATGCGTTACTATGATTTATGACTGAGCCTACCTGTTCTATCCGCCTTTTATGCCCCGGACAATACACCTCCACCGCAAACCAAAATTTTTGATTCCTGTTCAATACATTAGACAAGCTCATGACTATGATTTTGTGCATAGCGACGCTGTGGAACATTAAACAAAGTGGCGAAGTACTTTTAGCACACAGTGAGTAAACCAAGGACTGATATTTACCACATCAAAGTAAATATCATGCACCTCAACTGAGGTTTATAAACACACAAAGGTGGGTCATGATAGATAAGCACGCAACTCCTTCTTTAAAAATCTTGTATTACATGTTGATTGGGCAATGTAACTATTTTCGCACGGATAACCCTCTCGAAAAGGTATCTTGCCCGCTGTGTAACCAAGAGCGCGAACAAAATGAGAATAGACAGCAGGAATACTCAAGTGAACCTAGCAAGCGAGAATTTAGTAACAAGTAAAAACGGTGGGATTACCGTGATCCTCACCCGCTTTCAACGGAGCAAGGATCACAACCATTAGTTTTGCGGTTTCTGACGAGGTTGTTCAGTTTTGCGGATCACCCAACCATCGACAGTCATGGTGAATAATGTGAGCACTAATATTGCGGCTACGATGATTTTGAAATCTGTGTAACTGTTATATACCACTACGGTGTAAACAGCCGAGGACTTATCAAAACCAATTATGTAGGGATGTCTTATTAAATGCTCAATAACCATTGCTAGGTTGTAGGTGATTGAGATGCAGTAAAGGAAGATAATGGCATATTCTTGCTTAGCTTTATGGGTGTTTTTAAATAAATTGGCCACGGATGAATAACGCGCAGCGATGGGCCTTATTATATGCACTCGATAAATAAGCATCAAAACAATAACTAGCTCCATGAGCGAATAGAACAGCTGGGTTTCTATTAACGTGAAAGTTACAAAGTGTAGGATGGTAACACTGACCAAATGCACTCCCATGATCACTGCGACCATGTAAACACGGTGTCCGTCATGTCGATTAACAATAGCAACCAACAACAGCAAAACGATGAAAACTGTTCTGATTGTGTTATAAACGTTTTCAAAATAGCTTAGAATTAAATCCATACACTACCTACCGCCTAGGAATGTTCGAGTTTAAATGGAAGATGCTGATTAGCCCCATTCACGTTGTTAATCTGAGGTGCGACGGGCAGTTGGGGGAGACTCGATGGATCTCCACCACCGACAACTGTTCCTCCAAACACTGCATTTAAAGATGATTTGCTAGTAATGTTTTTTAACACTGACTTTTTCAGCACTAACTTTTTTGTAACTTTATTCATCTCAGCCACCTTGAACACGATGAGTATCGGGCAACCTAATATTACTTTCTGCTTCAGGAACACTTGATGGGTCCACGCCACCAGCCGGAAACCCACCAAAAATGGTCTTCAAAACAGACTTTTTTAGTACGAGTTTTTTACTGTTTTTACTCACCGTTGGCTCCTCCAATAACAATTGAAAATGGCCATAAAAAAAATAAGCCAATATACATCGTCACTATCCTACTGTAACTAATAGAAAAAGACTTTGTATAGCACTTATAACTCACTTTAACACCTATGGAAAATAGACATTGCTTTGAGGCTTTTGATTTGCCTCATATATCGGTTGCTGCTGAGGCGTGCTGGATTGATTACCATCACCTATTATTGTGCCTCCAAATACAGCTTTTAAAGATGATTCGCTTATAATATTTTTTAACACTGACTTTTTCAGTATTAATTTTTTAAAGTTGGCCGCCATTACTGATCCCCTTCGTCGGTAAACTGTTTAATAAACTCTTTTTTATCATCTCGATTTAGTTTGAGAAACATTTTTTTAAAGTGTGCAATGGTCTTAGCATTAAACAAGATATCTCGCACCGGCAGCTTTTTGTGTCGGTTGCGGATATTGATAAAGTTTTCGACGCAATCTTGGTAGAGTTTATCGTTGGGTCTGGTTACGCCCGCTTCCCAATTGGCAATAGTGCCGTGAGACACTCCAGCCACCTTAGCAAACTGCCTTAAGTTCATTCCTAAGGTAAGGCGCATATATTTAACTAGATCTGGGTCATACTCGCGAGTCAACAAATCCAAGTCAGTTGTAATTAAACAACTAATTTCTTCATCATTTAACATTTTTGTGGGCATTCCCTACAGACTAGTTATCTCCATGGCCAAGAATGTTAACCTAAAGTAAAAAAATTAACAAGGCGGTTTTTACATTTGGATTACTAAGCGGAACTTACCTACTACTATGTTGGTTGGAAGTGATTTGATGAACACCAACAGGCAAGATGTCGTAAATGGGGCGTTGGCCCCATCGGTTATTCAATTGCTAACAATTCTACTTCAAAAATAAGTAACGAGCCGGGTTCGATTTTACCTGCGGCACGATTGCCGTAGCCAAGGTCGGGTTTGATCCAAAAGCGATATTTGTCCCCAACCGACATCAGCTGTAACCCTTCTGTCCAGCCATCAATCACTTGAGTTAAGCCAAAGCTAATGGGTTGTTGGCGCACCACTGAACTGTCAAACACCGTGCCATCCATTAACGTGCCATGATAATGCACTTTGACCTTACTGGTGGCGGTTGGTTTACCTCCACCCTCGCCTTGCTGCATCACTTGATATTGCAGCCCAGAAGCGGTGCTTTGTACGCCCTGTTGCTGAGCGTTTTCAGCCAAAAAAACTTGTGCTTGTTGGCGGTTATAATCTGCAACTTGCTTTTGTTTTTGGCTGCTTCTAAAAAATATCGCGGCGATAACCACAGCCACCACAATCAGGACGATGTTAGTTGTTGTCATTTTCAGCCTCGTCTTTGTCGTCATCGCCGTTAACCACTTTGGCGATACGCTCTAATTTTTCCATTGCCAACGCATTGATACTATCAGTTGGATAACCTTTGTCTGTCAATTCACCCGCAGGACGGTTCATCAAAATACTTAGCGCTTCATCCACCGTTGCCACAGCATACACGTGGAATTGACCTTTGCTGACGGCTTCGATTACCTCGTCGGCCAGCACCAGGTTAACACGGTTGGATTCGGGAATAATCACGCCTTGCTTGCCGGTCAGCCCGCGCATTTTACACAGCCTAAAAAAGCCTTCGATTTTTTCGTTTACGCCGCCAATGGCTTGCACGTCACCATGTTGATTAATTGAGCCCGTTAACGCGATGGATTGGTCAACTGGCAGTTGTGTCACCGCAGAAAGTAGCGCACATAGCTCGGCGAGCGAGGCACTGTCACCGTCGATATAGCCATAGTTTTGCTCAATTGCGATATTCGCGCTGAGCGTTAAGCTAAAGTGCTGAGCATATTTGTTACCCAAATATCCGGTCAATAACATCACGCCTTTAGAATGGATCGATTTTCCTAAATCTACCTCACGCTCAACGTCAATCACCCCATCTGCACCAGCATAAACTGTTGAGGTAATGCGCGCTGGCGTACCAAACGCGGTGTCACCAATATGCAATACGGTTAACCCGTTCACCTTACCAATAGCCGTGCCTTCGGTGGCGATGAGCGTGTGCCCTTCTTGAATATCACTGAGCATATTTTCGCTTAACTGCCCGGTGCGATATTCTTTGCCAATAATGGCTTCGTCAATATGACCAGCATCAATTTGCTTTAAGCCATCTTGTTTTGCATAAAAACTGGCTTCGGCCACCAGCTCAAGTACATCGGCAAAACGCGCCGATAACTTACTGTGGTGCTCGGCTTGGCGGTAACTAAACTTCAACATGCGTGCTAACGCTTGAGGTGTCAATTCACAGTGCAGCTCATTACGACAGTATTCCAGCACCTTCACAATAAACTGATATTGCACTTTGTCTGAACTTGGCAGGTAGTAGTCAAAGTCAGCCAAAACACGGAACAACTCACCAAACTCTTCATCGTATTCACCAATGGTGTAATACAAGTCTCTTGAACCTAACAAAATAATTTTTACATTTAACGGAATAAGCTGAGGCTTTAAGGTAAAACTGCTGCCGACTGAGCTGTCTTGATAAGGCAAGTCGTTTTTAATTTGATGGGTTTTTAGTGACAACTTTAAACCATCCCACACTTGGGCGTTCGCCATGACTTTTTCGGCATCCATAATCAAGTAGCCGCCGTTAGCGCGGTGCAATGCACCTGCTTGGATTGAGCGATAACTAGTAATTAAATTGCCCTGAGAAGTGGCATATTCAACCGTGCCAAAAATATTGCCAAAGGTTGGATTGGGCTCATAAACCACCGGGGCAGGATCGCCATCTTTAAACTCAACCAAAATATTGGGGGCAAAAAAGTCGGTTAGCATGGCTTTAGAATCAAAGTCATCTTTGTTGTCATCACTGCTGTCATCGTCATCTAACCAATCAAGCACCGCGTCGACAATCTCAACCTTTAAATCTTTTAAGTAACGCAATACACCAATGTGGCTAGCATACTTATGCTCAAGATCTTTTAATAACGGCTTGGCCGCCATTTCGATGGTGGTCTTTTTAAGTTTACGGAGTTTCTCAGATGACTCGCGCTTCCATCTAGGCAGCTCAATCAACGATTCAATTAAGGCATCTTCCAGTTTATCGATAGCGTTTAGAAAGTGCGCTTGCACATGTTCGTCTAGCGCCGCAAACTCGGCATCGCTGAGCTGTTTTCCATCTACCACAGGGGCAAATCCGACCGTGCCACTGTCTTCAATCAGCGCAACACTCAGGTCAATCGCTTGCTGCTCTACCGCGGTAATCGCGGCGTCGTATTTCAGTTCAAACTCTTTGTCGAGCGACTTTTTCTTGCGCTGATAACCTGGGTTATCAAATGCCGCAGGAAAAGTATCTAAAATCTCATCAATAAAGGCATCGATGTCTTCTTCTAGCTGCTTACTTTCACCAGCTTGCATAAATAGCGCGATTGGCTCACGGTGGTCGTCATAGTTATTGACGTACAACCATTCTTTAGGCGTTGGTTTGGTTTTGCTATGGGCATCAAGCTTGTCTTTAACCATAGTGAAACGGCCCAACGCAGCTTCGCCCATTACATACACATTGTAACCCGGCAGGTCCATTCCTAGCGCAAAGTCAATGGCCGTTTGCGCACGCTGTTGGCCGATAAACGGTAAAGCTTCCGGGTAAGGGTTTTGAATACAGTTTTCAATGTGAGTAAGCGAGATTTCAGGTGCCAGCGCTTCAGCCGACACCGATTTTTTAGAAAAAATAGAGGTGGATTTGGTCATTCTAACTTCTTAGTTATGTTTATGGTGCTTGTTTATGCATGCGTTTTATTTCAGCCATCGCGCCGCTGTACTATATGCTAGCTTTAGGGCGCTAACGCTCTTCTTATATATTCTCCATGACCGCATTCACTGCACTCAGGGATTTCAGTTGCATAATAAACATCAAATTTATGACCACAATTCTTACACACTAATTGCCCCAAAGCTATCCATTCTCCTTGTTTGTAAACACCTTGGTGCTCAAAATCACGCAGCATCGCCGTCCATTCTAACTGAGTACGGTCTTCCATTTGCGATATTTCAAATAAGATATTGGCTTTGGTTTCTTGCCATGCGACGTCGTCGTAGTGCGCTTTGTTTTCTAAAAAGTGCTCCACATCCCGCTTGAGGTAGTAGTAATAATCGTCGAAGGTGTGCTTGGTGTACTCTTTAAATTCCTTTTGTGTTTCCCAAAATCGTTTTGATAAGTCATCCAGCTCATGCTCTTTCACATCTTTAAGCCAAGACGAAAACTGATTGAGCCACTTTTTGTAATCTGCCATTGCTATTTACTCCTATGTCGGTCCCTTCACTGAATACTACCAGTTACATTTTCTGTGTTGGCGGTAATAGATAAAGTGTAGACTAGGAATAACAGGGTTTGTGTATGTTGATTGCCTACAAACCCTGCTCATTAGATTTTAGCGATTAAAAATCGTAAGTGACACCCATAGTAACTGTAGTGCCTAGACCTTTTACGTTATAACCACCATAAGTGTATGATTGCGCTCTTGCGGTGAAATAGTCCGCATTGAACAAGTTTTCAATGCCCACAAAGCCTTGCCAATTCGGCGCAAATTGATATTTGCCGCTGAAGTTAAAGATGTTGTAGTTAGTAATTGGTCCCTGATCGACCGAGTAACGACCATTTTCGCCGATATCAAAGCGCTTACGGTTACCAACGTATAAATAACTTAAGCTCATTGATAGCGCATCGCTAGGCTGCCAATTTAGGTTTGCGGTAAATTTGGCGGGACTGATTTGCCTAGAACCTAAGTAACTATTGTCTTTGGTATTTTTACCTTCAACAAAACTGTAAGTCGCAACAAGATTTAACTCGGCATTAATTTTGTAATCAACAAGCGCTTCGTAGCCCCAAATTTTTTGTGGTGCACGAACCGGTTCATAAATACCAGTTTTGCTATTGAAGGTGTTGGTCGTGCCAAGCTCTGATGTACTACGGTAAGCAGCAAATTCAAAACGCACGTCATCTAGTTGAGAATTAAAACCAACCTCATAGTTATCGATGATCGAGGCTTCTGTTTGGATCAAACCAATGTCGCTCACTGTCGCTGAGCGCAATAAACGACCTACATCTGAAATATCAGAGCCTTGTGAGTAGCTGAAAAACGGGCTAAACAGTTCGTTGGCATTGTACTTAACACCGACGTTATAGGTGGTTGCATCATAATCAATCGTGTCGCCTTTTACCTCGAATGGCGTTGTACACTGTTGGCCTGAACGACACAACTTTAAGGTACGATAATCATCGACAGCAAGGTCGATGCTTTCTTTTCTCACGCCCGCTTTTAGCACTAAGTCATCGGCAACCAGCCATTTGGTTTGTAAGTAACCTGCGACACTTTTCATGTCCATTTCTGGTACCCACATACGACCATCTACCAGCGGCTGTGAAGTAATGTCTCGTAGCGCGTCAATACCATAGATAAAGGTTGCTTGGACTTGGTCAAAATCAGCGACGGTGTTGAACGTCGCACGCGCGCCTTTTTTCTCCGAACGAATAATAGATTGTCCACCGCTGTAGCCATCTTCAGGGTTTGCCAAACTGGTCGAGAAGAAGAACACGTTTTCAATATCTTGCATGTAGGCATCAAGCGTTAGCTGGGTATTATTGAAAATCTCTAGATCGGTATATTTTACCGTGATGTTTTCATTCCCATCAGGACCTTGTGGCTTGCCCTGCTTTTGTAGCGCTGGTGGCACGTGGACAGCGTAGGTTTTTTCACCTTTTTGCATGTCGCCAACGACATCGCCTAAATCCGTTTTTTGCTGAGAACTGTAGAAGTTATAGCTAAACTGCAAACGCTTTTCTTCATCAAAGTCATAGCCCAGCTTGGTAAAGTAGTTCTCAGTTACCGAGTCAGACAGACCGTATTGTAGGCCAAGAATGTCACCTTCAGCATCACGCTGTACGCCATTTTCTTCATAGCTGGCAGTAACCAAATAGCTAAAATCACCAGTGCGACCATTGACAGCAGCAGAGACGCGCGCGCCTGCACTTTCTTCTAATTTAACCGCACTAAAACGGCTAGAAAGACTGATCTCACCATCCAACTGTCCGTCGGTGTCTGCTTGTTTGGTGATGTAGTTAATGATCCCACCCGACGCGCCATTACCATAAATCGACGTAGCACCTTTAATCACCTCAATTCTGGCAATAGCACTAGGATCAAGGGTTTTGACGCCAAGCGAACCGTTACGTAACGGTGTAGATTGAGGCACACCATCGATCATAACTAGCGGCGCTCGACCGCGTAATGATTGACCTGAATTGCTTGAGGAACCCGTATCCGGCGCAAGCCCCGGAACAATTTGTGATAACAAGCTTTGCAGTTCAGGATTCACTTTTAAGTGATCTTGGATCTGTTGCTGGGTAATAATGGTTATTGATGCCGGTACTTCATCGATACTTTCAAACACTCGACTACCCGAAACAACAATACGCTCCATATCTAGCGCTGTATCATTGTTTGTGTTTACTTCGTCTGCAACTACCGCGCCTGAAACTGCTATCGCTAGCGCGCTAAATGTTGTTCTAAGCATGCTCACCCTTGATTAAATTAGAATAGTATTAATAAATTGAGTGGCGGCATATTAAGTTGCAAACCCACAAAAAGCAAGCCAAATGATAACTATTTGCAATAGCAATTAAACTTTAAACTCTGAACATTGATGGATTCCCTGCAACAAACGGGGTCATAACAAGGAGCTTAGGTAAAACCTAAGAACGAAATAGTCCCTTTTCCATACAACTGAATGATGTGAAATGACCCCATTAGGAGTCAAAAATTACAGCGCGTTTAAACATTTCTTTTTGCAAATATCTTGTGCAAAGCTGAAGTTAAATATTTACCTGTGAGGTGCTGTGATTACGGGCTAAATTCGGGTATGCTATCGGGCAATTTTCTATTAATTTTGCCAGATGTTTGGAAACCTAGATGCAAGAGCAATATAACCCGCAAGATATCGAAGCCAAAGTACAGTCGTACTGGGAAGAAAACAACACGTTCAAAGTGGTTGAAGACGAAAGTAAAGAGAAGTACTACTGCCTCTCAATGTTCCCTTATCCAAGTGGTCGCCTCCACATGGGTCACGTACGTAACTACACCATTGGCGACGTGGTTTCTCGTTTCCAACGCCTACAAGGTAAAAACGTCATGCAGCCTATGGGTTGGGATGCATTTGGCCTGCCAGCTGAAAACGCGGCAATTAAAAACAATACTGCACCAGCAAAATGGACCTACGAAAATATCGATTACATGCGTAACCAGCTAAAACAACTTGGTTTTGGTTATGACTGGGATCGCGAAATCGCCACCTGTCATCCTGAATACTACAAGTGGGAACAGTGGTTTTTCACTAAGCTTTACGAAAAAGGCTTAGTGTACAAGAAAATGTCAACCGTAAACTGGGATCCGGTAGACCAAACGGTACTTGCAAATGAGCAAGTTATTGACGGCCGTGGTTGGCGCTCAGGTGCGATTGTCGAGCAAAAAGAAATTCCACAGTGGTTTATCAAAATCACGGATTACGCTCAAGAATTGCTAGATGATTTGGACAAGCTTGAACACTGGCCTGAGCAAGTTAAAACCATGCAGCGTAACTGGATTGGTCGCTCTGAAGGCGTTGAAATCGACTTTAAACGTGCTGATAACGACGAAAGCTTTACAGTATACACCACGCGTCCAGATACCTTTATGGGTGTAACGTATGTGGCTGTGGCAGCCGGTCACCCGATTGCACAAGAAGCGGCGAAAAACAGCGAAGCGGTATCGCGCTTTGTTGAAGAATGTAAAAACACCAAAGTTGCCGAAGCTGACATGGCAACAATGGAGAAAAAAGGCATTGCCACTGGCTTTACAGCCGTTCACCCATTAACCGGTCAGGAAGTGCCTATTTGGGTTGCTAACTTTGTGTTGATGGATTATGGCTCAGGTGCCGTCATGGCCGTACCGGGTCACGACCAACGTGACTACGAGTTTGCAACTGCTTATGGACTTGAGATTAAGCAAGTTATTCAACCTCTTGCCGACGCTGAAGTTGCAGCAAACCTTGAAAAAGAAGCGTTCACAGAAAAAGGCACACTGATAAACTCTGGTGAGTTTGACGGCCTAGACTTTGACGCAGCGTTTGAAGCAATTGCAACTAAGTTAGAATCAATCGGTGTTGGTAAGCGCAAAGTGAACTTCCGTCTGCGCGACTGGGGGGTAAGCCGTCAGCGTTATTGGGGTTCACCAATCCCAATGTTAAACAAAGAAGATGGTTCAGAGCTTGCCGCCCCTGAAGATATGCTGCCTGTGCGCCTTCCTGAAGACGTGGTTATGAACGGCGTTACTTCACCAATTAAAGCCGACCCTGAATGGGCGAAAGCGACGGTAAATGGCGAACCGGTATTCCACGAAACGGATACATTCGATACGTTTATGGAATCATCTTGGTACTATGCGCGCTACTGCAGCCCACGTTACGACGAAGGTATGTTAGAGCCAGGTGCAGCAAATTACTGGTTGCCAGTTAACCAATACATTGGTGGTATCGAGCATGCCATTTTACACTTATTGTACTCGCGTTTCTTCCACAAGTTACTTCGTGACTTTGGGCTAGTTAACTCTGATGAGCCGTTCGAGCGTCTACTGTGTCAAGGTATGGTGCTTGCAGAGACTTACTTCCGCAAAGACGAAAAAGGCGGTGACATTTGGATCTCGCCAACGGACGTGCAAACAGAGACAGACGACAAGGGTCGCATTCTTAAAGCATGGCACAAAGAAGATGGTCAGCCGGTGCAATCTGCTGGTATGAGCAAAATGTCAAAGTCGAAAAACAACGGTATCGACCCACAAACCGTAATCAAACAATACGGCGCTGACACGGTTCGTTTGTTTATGATGTTTACCGCACCACCAGAGCAAACACTTGAATGGTCGGATTCAGGCGTTGAAGGTGCGCACCGTTTCCTTCGTCGTATCTGGAAATACGCAGTAGACGTGAATAACGCAGGGACTGCCCAACTTGATGTCAGTAAGTTAAACGCAGCGCAAAAAACATTGCGTCGTGATTTACACAAAGCGATTGCCAAAGTCACTGATGATATTGAGCGTCGCCAAACGTTTAATACTGCTATCGCTGCGGTCATGGAGTTATCAAACAAGCTGATAAAAGCCCCTCTTGCCGATGAGCAAGATATTGCGCTAGCCAATGAAGCGCTTGAAGCGATGATCATTATGCTTGCACCAATCACGCCGCATATGTGTCATGAACTGTGGTCTGAATTAGGAAAAGCTGGTGACATCCTAGACGCCGCTTGGCCTAAAGTAGATCAAAGTGCGTTGGTTGAAGATGAAAAACTGATCATCGTACAAGTGAACGGCAAACTTCGTGCAAAGCTGACGGTTGCGGCTGATGCGACACAAGAACAGGTCGAAGCCATTGCATTTGCAGAAGAAAATGTCACTAAGTTCACCGATGGCCTAACCATTCGCAAGGTTATCTATGTGCCGGGTAAACTACTAAACGTGGTAGCCAACTAAGATGCGCAACGTACTGTGGCAATCAAGCAAACTCGCCTTTGTGCTAGTTTGCTTGCTACTCACAAGCTGCGGATTTCATTTGAAGCAAGCTTCCTACTTGCCGGATGATTTAAAAGTACTAACTCTGAGCGCAGATGATGCGCGCTCAGAGTTATACGAGCAGCTTAAATCTGATCTGATACGCGCGCAGGTAACGCTAAATCCGACTCGCGCAAAACAAGTGTCTGAGCTCCATCTATTTAAAGATTCTTTGGAACGTCAAACACTGAGCTTATTTAAAAACGGACAGGTGGCCCAATACGAATTAGCTTATAAAGTGTCTTATCGTGTTACCCGTCCTAGTGGTAAAGCGGTCGAACAGACTTTTGAGCTTTATCGAAATTATCAAGACGATCCTGATAATGCCCTTGCCAAAGCGAAAGAGCTGGAACTCATTGTAAGCGAGCTTCGCCGACAAGCCAGCGAACGTATTATCCGAGAGCTCTCACAAATATAATGCGCTGTTATGCAAATCAACTCACTACAACGTTGAGTAAAGGGCTCTCGCCTTTTTATATGGTATTTGGCGAAGAACCCTTCCAACAAGGTAACTGTGTACTAGAAATTCGTGCCTGTGCGCAACGTCAAGGCTTTGATGAAGTTATAAAATTTGCGCTGCTACCTGGCTTCGATTGGCAAGAACTAATAGCTCAGTACAATAGCATGTCGCTATTTAGTGCTAAAACCCTGATTGAACTGGATTTAAACGAGCAAAAAATCCCTGCCGCAGGTAGTCAATTACTCAAAGAGCTTGCCCAGAACCCCAACCCTGACGTTGTTTTACTATTAAAAGGACTAGGTGCAGGGCAAGATGTACAACGTACCGCGTGGTTTAAAGCGCTGGAAAAACAAGGTGTGTTTGTCCCTTGCTACGCCCTGACAGGACGACATTTAGAACGTTGGTTTGACGATGAATGCAAACGTCTTAAGCTTGCTATCACTGTGCCTGCTCGGCGCGCCCTATTGCAGGCTACCGAAGGCAATTTGTTGGCAACTCATCAAGAGCTAGAAAAGCTGTCTTTACTCTATGGCAAAAGCCAAATTGATGAGCAACAAATCGTCACTGGCTTATTAAATCAAGCCAAGTTTGATATTTTTGATTTAAACAAAGGCATCTTAACCGGTAACGCTAAACTGATAATCAAAGTGCTTAACAAGCTAGCTGCCGATAATGTCGAACCGGTCAGCATTCTATGGACCTTGCAAAATCAGGCCAAACTGCTTCTTAACATCAAAAATGCGTGGCAATCAGGCACACCATTAGAAGAAGCGTTCAAAAAGCATAATGTTTGGAAAAACCAACAGGCAATGACGCAACAGGCGTTAGACAGGCTCCCGGTGAAGGTCATCAAATCTCTTATCGGGCAAATGTCTGAGTTTGATGTTGCTTATAAAGAAGGACGAGTGGTTGCGCCCTATCAAGCACTCGCACATATTGCCTTAACATTCGTCCAACCTATACCGATACCGTTGCCGATCACTCGTTCGGAGCTGTCATGATTGCGCTGCTCGGTGGTACCTTTGATCCTCCTCACTTGGGACATTTGAATATGGCGTTACAGTGTGCTGAAACACTGCAACTGCAGAGCTTGTACTTTTTGCCCTGCGCTATTCCAGTACACAAGCAACGCCCCAGTATTACAGATGCTCATCGCATCAATATGCTCAAGCTGATGTTGCAAAATCACGATGTGCTAAAAATTGATGAACGCGAGTTACTACGACAAGGTCCATCCTATAGTTTGCTGACGTTACAAGAGTTAAGACAAGAGGCTGGAGATTCCCCCATCATATTTTTAATGGGGATGGATTCTTTTAATACTTTCCACCTGTGGTATCACTGGCAAGAAATCACGAAACTGTGCCATTTGGTAGTGTATCAACGTCCAGGGCAAGACAATACACCTGATAGTGCGTTAACAAATTATCTTAAAAGCGCTATCACCAGCGACGTCACCAAGCTAACCACAACACAAGCTGGTCACTGCTTTTTTCTAGATGGTGTGCAACGAGACATTGCCTCAAGCGATATTCGTAAAGCGATTGCCCAACAAAATACCGACCGCATGGAACAATGGCTAACAAGGCCAGTCATAGAATATATTAATCAGCATCGTCTGTATGCTGAATAGCCTTGAAAAGCATGTTAAAATTATCGATTATTTGCAAAACAGAGAAATAAACTTGGACTCAAAACAACTATTAGCATTCGCGCTAGACAAAGTTGACGATATGAAAGCGCGTGATGTGGTGCATTTAGATGTACGAGAAACCTCTTCTATCACTGATTATTTAGTTATTTGCACAGGCACGTCAAAGCGCCATGCTCAGTCGATCGCGGATCATGTTGCTAAGTCAGCTCGCGATGCCGGCGAGCCTCCCATTGGTCAAGAAGGCCAAGATGTGGGGGAATGGGTACTGGTTGACCTTGGCGATGTGGTTGTGCACGTAATGCAAGAGCAAACCAGAGCGTTTTACGATTTAGAAAAACTTTGGGGTTGATGTGAAGATCCAACTCGTTGCTGTTGGCACCAAAATGCCCGCTTGGGTCGAAACTGGCTTTAAAGAATACCAGCGTCGTTTTCCAAAGGACATGCCACTGGAGTTAATTGAAATCACTGCTGGGAAACGTGGTAAAAACGCTGACATTAAGCGAATTTTACAACAAGAAGGTGAAAAAACCTTAGCAGCAATCCCAAAAGGAAATCGTATAGTTACTCTAGAGGTGACTGGCAAACCTTGGGATACACACCAGCTAGCAGCGAATATGGAAAAGTGGCAACATGATGGCCGAGATGTCAGCCTGCTCATTGGTGGCCCAGAAGGTCTTGCGCCTGAGTGCATTGCTGCGTCGGAGCAAAAGTGGTCATTATCAAATCTGACATTGCCCCACCCATTGGTTAGAATTGTGGTAGCAGAAAGCTTATATCGAGGCTGGAGCTTAAATAACAATCACCCATATCACAGAGAATAATAATGCTAAAAACAAGGCCGACGATAAGGGATCATTCAGCAGAGGCAAACTTGTTCGCAAGGCGAGCTTTTGTCGGCTTTGTTTTTGTTGTCATTTTAATTGGAATTTTGTTTCACAATATCTACACCCTACAAATTAAAGAACACCAAACATACAAAACTCGCTCTAACGAAAACCGTATTAAGGTTTTGCCTGTCGCGCCAAACCGAGGTCTTATCTACGATAGAAACGGTGTTCTGCTGGCTGAAAATAGACCAGTTTACAATCTTGAGGTGGTTCCCGAGCAAGTCGAAGACTTGGATGCCGCATTAGCTGAAGTTAGCCAGCTTATTGAGCTTACTGAGTCACAAATCACCGAGTTTAAGAAGGAAATACGCAATAAGCGTAGATTTAAAAGCCAAGTACTAAAGGGCCGCTTAAATGAGCAAGAAGTGGCCATTATGTCCGTTAACCAACATAAGTTTCCCGGCTTTAGTATCGAGGCTCGTTTATCTCGATATTACCCTTATGGTGACACCCTGACACATGCTTTGGGCTACGTCTCCAAGCTTAACAAAAAAGAACTAGAAGAACTTGAAGCAGAAGGTAGAGCCACCAATTACCGAGCCACTTACGATATTGGTAAATTGGGCATAGAAAAATTTTATGAGCAACACCTGCATGGCATTGTAGGCTCTCGACGAGTAGAGGTGAATAACCGAGGTCGAATTATTCGCACCTTGAGCATGGAAACCCCAACTCCTGGGCGAGACCTCGTCTTGACACTTGATATTGGTTTACAACAAATAGCCCAACATGCTCTTGGCGACAATCGTGGTGCCGTTGTTGCGCTTGATCCCAAAGATGGTGGAATTTTGGCGCTTTATTCCAATCCCAGTTATGACCCTAATTTGTTTGTTCACGGCATAAGCTCCAAAGACTACAAAGCCCTTTTAAACCCTGACTTACCTCTGATTAACCGTACTACGCAAGGCCGTTATGCTCCGGCATCAACCGTAAAGCCACATTTAGCAATACTTGCTTTGGAAGAAGAGATTGTTGAGGAAGATACCATCATTTATGATCCGGGCTTTTTTGAAATTCCTGGTGTTGACCACCGTTGGCGAGATTGGCAGGCGTGGGGCCATGCCAAAGGAAAAGTGGATGTTTACACCGCCATAGAACTGTCCTGTGATACCTATTTTTACACCACGGCATATAAGCTTGGGATCACCAAAATTAGTGACTTTATGAGTCAGTTTGGTTTCGGTGAATTGTCAGGCATTGATATCTACGAAGAAACGTCAGCCATTATGCCTACCACACAATGGAAAAGAGAACGTTTCAAAGAGTCATGGTGGCCTGGAGATACAATTTCTGTCGGTATTGGGCAAGGTTACTGGACGGCAACACCAGTACAAATTGCCAACGCATTAAACATACTGGTTAATAAAGGGAAAAATTATCAGCCGCACTTAGTGCAGGTCTCTAAACAAGGCGAAATTATAGAGCGGCTTTATACCGAAGAGAAGCCACCTATCGAGCTGAATAACCCTTACCACTGGGATATTGCTCTCACAGCAATGCACAACGCCGTGTTAGAAGGAACTGCGAGTACCCCGTTTAAAGGGGCGGATTACGACCCAGCAGGTAAAACCGGTACTGCTCAGGTTGTTAGCATTGCCCAAGGTGAAAAGTATGATGCTAAAAAGCTCAAAGAAAAACATCGCGATAATGGCATTTATGTGGGATTTGCACCGTTCAGTGACCCGCGGATCGTTGTGGCCGTTGTCGTTGAAAACCAAGGTGGAGGTAGTACTGTCGCCGCTCCAATCGCAAGGCAACTGATGGATTATTACTTTTCGGCCTACCCACTACCCAAGGAGCCTGAATCATGACGCCACTCACCCAGCAGCGCTCTTTTTGGCAGAAAATCCACTTGGATTTACCCTTACTACTCGCGCTTATGGCGATGATGTTAGGCAGTTTAGCCATCGTTTATAGTGCCAGCGGTCAAGATACAGGAATGCTAACTCGTCACGCTACGCGAATGTTTGGTGCCATACTGGCAATGCTTTTTATGGCGCAGCTTTCACCAAACACCCTAAAACGGGTGGTGATCCCAGCTTATTTGACCGGCTTAGTGATGCTTGTGGCGGTGTTATTCGTGGGAGTAAGCAGTAAAGGGGCCCAGCGTTGGTTAGACTTAGGCGTTACTCGTTTTCAACCGTCTGAAATAATGAAGCTGGCTGTTCCCATGATGGTCGCTTGGTTTATTGGCCGCTCTCATTTACCACCAAGTATTATCAATTTACTGGGTGGCTTTATCATTGTGCTTGTGCCCACCATTTTAATCAAAGAGCAACCTGACTTAGGTACCTCAATCTTAATTGCCAGTTCCGGGATTTTTGTGTTGTTCTTAGCAGGCCTCAGCTGGCGTTTGATTGGCGCAGGATTACTGCTTGCCATTCCCGGCGGCTTTGCATTTTGGCACTATGGTATGCATGCCTATCAAAAACAACGTGTGCTGACATTTCTGAATCCAGAGAGCGATCCATTGGGCGCTGGCTACCATATTATCCAGTCCAAAATTGCCATTGGCTCTGGTGGAATTGAGGGTAAAGGCTGGATGCATGGCACACAGTCGCAATTGGAGTTTTTACCAGAACGCCACACCGACTTTATCTTTTCAGTACTTGGAGAGGAATTTGGTCTCACTGGCGTGACCATTTTACTCGGTTTGTATTTATTTATTATTGGCCGCGGGCTGTACATTGCCGTAAGGGCACAAGATGCGTTTAGTAAATTACTTGCAGGCGCACTAACAATGACTTTCTTTGTCTACATTTTTGTTAATATCGGAATGGTGTCTGGGTTGTTGCCCGTTGTTGGGGTTCCGCTACCGCTTATTAGTTATGGTGGCACATCCATGGTGACGTTGATGGCGGGTTTTGGCATTATTATGTCCATCGCAACCGATAAGAGGATGTTATTAAAGTAATGAAATCGACTAGCGCCTTTTTCAATACCTTGTTATTGATAATAATATTCTTAACCTTAACTGCCTGTAGTAGTCGCTACCATATTCGCCACGACAAAGCGCCATTGCGCGTTCCTACCGCGTTAGAAATGCAAGACGCGATTGTCACAGATGAGGCCAAAAGCGTTGCCACTAGCCGCCCTTACGTTATTAATGGGGTTCGGTATACGCCAATGTCTGATGAAAAAGGTTATACCGAACAAGGGATTGCTTCTTGGTATGGCAGAAAATTCCATGGCTACCATACCTCAAACGGTGAAATCTATAACATGTTCGATATGACAGCTGCACACAAGACTCTGCCATTACCAAGTTTTGTCAAAGTCACCAATTTAGATAATGGCAAGTCCGCCATTGTTAGAGTTAATGACCGAGGCCCATTTCATGACGAAAGGGTCATTGATTTGTCATATGCTGCAGCGTACAAACTCGGCTATCATACCCAAGGTACAGCACGAGTTAAGCTTGAAGCTGTCACACTCAACAGAACTAATCCAAGATTAACGTATGTACAAGTCGCTGCGGGCAGTAAATTAGAGAACTTACAACTGCTTGCCGGACAGCTTCGAGAGCAATATGGGTTAGGAACTCCCATCACTTTCGAAAATAATTTATACAAACTGCGTGTAGGGCCGCTACAAGATGATAGCAAAGCACAAGCCTTACTCGAAAAGTTAAGAAACAATCAATTTAACCGAGCCTTCTTGCTTTACAGTGAGCAGGAACTTTAGAATATAGTTAAAGCCAAGTTACCGCCTAAATCAGTAACTGGCGCTAATTGCCGATAAACAAAAAAGCGAGCATGATGACTTCAATCAAATCAAAAATTGCCAAAAATCTTCTTGGGCTAGTGTGTACTTTTACACTTGCGGGTGCCAATGCAGCCATTTTACCTTCACCGCCTCAGGTTAATGCCAAAGGCTTCATTCTAGTTGACTTCACGACGGGCAAAGTAATTGCAGAAGGCAATGCTGATACTAAACTTGCACCTGCAAGTTTGACCAAAATGATGACCAGCTACGTCATTGGTACTGAAATCGAGTCAGGCAACATTTCGCCTTCGGATATGGTAACTATTAGTGAAAAGGCTTGGGCTAAAAACTTCCCAGAATCATCAAAGATGTTTATTGAAGTAGGCAAACAAGTGAGCGTCGAGGACCTTAACCGCGGTATCATTATTCAATCGGGTAACGACGCCTGTGTTGCCATGGCTGAGCACATTGCTGGTAGCGAAAGCGCATTCGCCGATTTAATGAATGCCCACGCTGAAAAACTAGGCATGACAAACAGTCACTTTATCAATAGCCATGGTTTAGACACCAACGAACATTTCACTACAGCCAGAGACATGGCCACTTTGGGGGCAGCGCTGATCAGAGATGTACCAGAAGAATATGCGCTATACAAAGAAAAGTCGTTCACTTATAACGGCATCAAACAATACAACCGTAACACATTATTGTGGGATGCAAGCCTCGACGTTGACGGCATTAAAACCGGCCACACTTCAGAGGCAGGCTATAGCTTGGTGACTTCTGCAACCAAAGACGACATGCGCCTGATCGCTGTAGTCATGGGCACAGAGAGTGAACGTGCAAGACAAGTAGAAAACAAAAAGCTACTTAACTACGGTTTCAGATTCTATGAAACAATCACTCCATACAAAGCTGGCGACAGCTTCGCTGAGCAACGTATTTGGATGGGTAATCAAGAAACCGTTTCTCTTGGTATTATGCAAGATACGCCAATTACCATCCCGCGCGGTCAAAGCGACAACCTAAAAGCTCACTTTGAGCTTGATAAAACACTAGAAGCCCCCATTGCGAAAGGTGAAAAGGTCGGTACTTTGTATCTACAGTTAGAAGGTGAAGACATTGCCCAGTATCCACTGGTGACTTTGGAAGAAGTTGCAGAAGGCGGTTTCTTTAGCAAAATCTATGACTACCTAAGATTGCAAATCTCTCAATAGATTACCTTTCAACAGGCCAACCGGAATAGGAAAAGTTGGCCTTATTAACTCCTCGTTGATAGCATTTTCTCAAATACTCCCCTCGCAAAGAAACCAACAAGCTTCATCTACTTCAACCTTCTTCATTACAACAACTGCAGTGTCCATTGTATTGACAAAGTAAAGAGAGAGAATTAAAAATCAACCAGACATTTAAAGATAAAGCTGTGCAATGTGATTTAAGGTCCAAATATACAAGGAAGAAATGTAAGGAAATCCAACCATGACTGTTCCTCAATACTTTAAACAATCCCCCATTTATGTGCACCTTAGCATGGCAATGTTTATTGCCTGCTTTCTGCTAAGCAATTTTTTAAACATTCCCGCGTTATTATATATCGGCTTTTATATTGCGCTGTATGCTGCACTTGATGAACTCACTACGCACCTCAACAAAACACCAGCCGAAAAGTCACACGGACTTCAGTTTGGATGCTTACTGATATTCCCTCTTATGATGGCGGGCATTATTATTTTCCCAGTACCAGCGATACTGATTACCTGCATCAACCTGCTGTTGGTTGCTGCGGTTGTGCATCACCTTGTAGGTGTGTTAAGCAGCAAAACTTTGCGATCGAAAGAAACGATAGTGAGTCAATTTAAGCACAAAAAAGTGGCAATGTTAGTGTTGCTGTCCTCAGTAACTGTGCTCCGAATATTTATTGATTCTCTTGGCTTAGCTGTTACCAATCACTGCTTCTTACTGATTATTGCTCTAATGGTTTTTAACGATTGCAAAGATATCATTACTGACAGTAACTAATTTCAAAACCCTTCATCAACAACGTCCTGCTCATGGACGTTTTTTTTTGTCTTAAAAATGATAGAATACGCTGATTAATTGGTGAGCGCAGGTCTTACTAAGAGTCAAAGTCACTCTTGTAAATGCGGCTTGTCGCCATCATATTGCGTATTAAGTAGTAAGTTTTAAAGGATACCGTCGTGGTAAAACCAGTTCAAAATACTAAGTTTGACGAATACTTAGAATTTCCTTGCCCATTTACTTTTAAAATTATGGGCCTTGCAGATGTTAATTTGACGGACCAAATCCTCACCACTTTGCAACAGATTGCACCGGGTGATTATGCCCCGAAGGTGAAACCAAGTAGCAAAGGGACTTATGAATCAGTGACAGTCGTTGCGACTGTGACTTCAAAAGAACATATCGAGCAAATCTATACTGAGATTGGCAGCATCGAAGTCGTCCGTTACGTACTTTAATCATCGAAGGAAAGTAATGAGCGCTCGAAAGCTGATTGTTCGCCAACTTGGGTTGCAAGATTACCAACCTATTTGGCAAAAAATGCAGGCCTTTACTGATGATCGTGACGATGACACAGCCGATGAACTTTGGTTGGTAGAGCACACGCCCGTTTTTACTCAAGGTCAAGCCGGAAAGGAAGAACATTTACTGGCGCCCGGTGATATTCCAGTGGTCAAAGTCGATCGTGGTGGTCAAGTTACCTATCACGGTCCTGGCCAACAGATGCTTTACGTGTTGTTAAATTTACGACGTCTAAAGATTGGTGTTCGAGAGCTGGTAACTTGGCTTGAAGAAGCCATAATTGCTGCACTTAAAGACTACGGTATCGACGCTTACGCTAAAGCCGATGCACCCGGCGTGTATGTAAATGATAGCAAAGTAGCTTCACTGGGGTTGCGTGTCCGTCGTGGCTGTTCATTTCATGGGCTCGCACTAAACGTCAACATGGACTTGAGCCCATTTTTGCGTATCAATCCGTGTGGTTACGCAGGCATGAACATGGTGCAAACAATCGATTTAAATGGTCCAAAATCTTTGCAAGAAGCAGGTGATGGTCTGATAAAACACATGCTTGAGCGCATCAAAGCGGAGCATGTTGAATATACTGAAGGGTTTGAAAACGAATGAGTAAACCAGTCAAAATGGAGCCTGGGGTAAAGCTCCGCGATGCTGAAAAAATGGCATTGATCCCGGTTAAAGTCATGCCGACAGAGCGCGAAGAAATGCTCAGAAAACCAGAGTGGCTAAAGATCAGGCTACCAAAGTCAAGTGAACGTATTGACGGTATCAAGCAAGCAATGCGTAAGCATGGCCTGCATTCGGTGTGTGAAGAAGCATCTTGCCCTAACTTATCAGAATGTTTTAATCACGGTACTGCGACCTTTATGATTTTGGGTGCAATCTGTACTCGCCGTTGTCCATTTTGCGATGTTGCACACGGTCGTCCATTAAAGCCTGATGCGCAAGAACCTGAAAAACTAGCACTTACTATCAAAGATATGAAGTTGAGCTATGTAGTCATTACTTCTGTAGATCGTGATGATTTACGTGATGGTGGCGCTCAGCATTTTGCCGATTGTATTCGTGAAATTCGCAAACACAATCCGGGCATTACCATTGAAATTTTGGTGCCTGACTTCCGTGGTCGTATGGACAAAGCCCTTGAGATCCTGTCTGAAACACCACCTGATGTATTTAACCACAACTTAGAAACTGCACCGCGCCTGTATAAGTTAGCGCGTCCTGGTGCTGATTATAAATGGTCACTTGAACTGCTTAAGCGCTTTAAAGAAGCCCATCCTGAAGTTAAGACTAAGTCAGGCCTAATGGTTGGACTTGGTGAAGAAATACCAGAGATCGAAGAAGTACTGCGTGACCTACGCGAGCACAATGTCGATATGCTCACTGTTGGCCAGTATCTGCAACCTTCCAAGCACCACCTGCCGGTAAAAAGATATGTGCCGCCCGCTGAATTTGATGCACTAAAAGAGTATGCCGACGAAATTGGCTTTACTCACGCTGCATGTGGGCCGTTTGTTCGCTCCAGCTACCATGCAGATCAGCAAGCTGCAGGCAAAGAAGTAAAATAAATCTGTCATAAAAACACCGCTTCCGTAAGCGGTGTTTTTATTTCTGTAACAAATAGAATACAACCGTACCCAACTTACATACCGATTTACTATTTCAATTCATCGCTATTCGTTATATCTTGCCCGGCATCATAATAATAATTTGGGGCATGTCGTGCTTAAAAACAAAACTCTGGGCAGCATGTTAATTGTGGCTGGCACCACAATTGGCGCTGGAATGCTCGCCCTTCCAATAGCGTCAGCGGGACTTGGGTTTTCAGTCGCCATTTCACTGCTTGCAGTAACCTGGGTGATCATGACTTACACTGCACTACTAATGTTAGAAGTACATCAATACGCAGATCAAGATGCAACCCTGAACACCCTAGCAAAAAATCTACTCGGCAAAAAAGGCCAGTACATCGCTAATTTTTCCATGGTGTTTTTGTTTTACGCACTCTGTGCTGCATACATTGCTGGTGGCGGTCAACAACTGCAAGAAAAGTTCACCAATTGGCTCGGCGCAGGCTTAAGCCCACAACTCGGCTCAATAATCTTAGCTGTTGCCATTGCCACAATAGTCACTTTGGGCACTAGTACGGTTGATAAGTTAAACCAAGTGTTGTTTACGATTAAAGTCATTGTGTTAACGAGTTTGTTCTTTATTCTAACCCCCTATGTCCACGGTCAGCACCTTATCGATATGCCATTAGAACAAGGGTTAGTCATTGCCGCAATCCCTGTCATATTCACCTCTTTTGGTTTCCATGGCTCTATTCCATCTATCGTGAAATACGTTGGCCTAGATATCAAGCAACTACGTAAAGTCATGATGTTTGGTGCTGCCTTACCACTTGTTATTTATGTATTTTGGCAGCTCATCAGCCAAGGTGTCATGGGACAAAGCAGTTTAATGGCTAGCGAAGGCTTGCCAGGTTTTGTAGCCAGTATTTCGAATATTGCGCATAACGAAAATGTGAATTTGTTTATCACCCTATTTGCCGATTTGGCATTAGCGACTTCTTTTCTTGGCGTGAGTCTGGGTTTGTTCGATTTTTTTGCAGATGCTTTTAAGAAAAATGACAACACCAGTGGCCGTATCAAGACCGCATTAATCACATTTTTGCCTCCGCTTGGGTTTGCCCTATTCTTCCCTCAAGGGTTTATTATGGCTCTCGGTTATGCAGCCATTGCACTGGTGGTATTGGCTATCTTTTTACCTGTTGCTATGGTCAGAAAACAACGTAAGCAAATCGAGAATCAAGGCTATCAGGTTAAGGGTGGCAATATCGGATTAACGATCGCAGCGCTATTTGGTGTAATCATTATCACATCACAAATCCTGCAAATGATGGGGCTTATCCCAAGCTTAGGGTAAGCTCCAAAAGAAAAGGAAGTAGTCTAACTACTTCCTTTTTCGATATTTAGTTATCAAGTTAGTAGCTTTATGGCTGTTGCTCACCATCACCACTCACCTCGATCGGGTCGGACTCTTTCGCTTTACCTTGCAAGATTGATATTTCTACACGACGATTTCGGCGTCGATCTGTATCGCTTTCATTAGGCACCAACGGGCGGGTATCAGCATGTCCGACTACCACCATCCTGTTTTTATCGAAGCCTGGGACTTTTTGCATCTCCGAAGCTACGGCAACGGCCCGAGTAGCAGATAAATCCCAGTTATTGGTATATAACTCGTTGGTCACCTGAAAATCATCGGTATGCCCAGAGACTGTTATTTCACCTGGCACATCCTTGAGCAGCCCTGCTATTTCTTGTATCAATGGCTTAAATTTTGGCTGTAAAAACGCACTGCCTGAAGGAAATGCCCCATTTTCTTGAATGCGGATTATGATTTGCTGACCTAATGACTCTAATTCGATCGCGCCATCCATAATTTGCTTTTGTAATTGTTGAGCAATTTTCTTTACTAGCTCGTTTACTTGTTCCTGCTCGGCTGCTGCAACAGCCTGTGTGGAAGCTTGTTGCTGGGCGGTACTCGAGGATTCACCACCTCGTTTATTACCCCGTTGTTCTTGACGACCGCCAGCAGAGGACTCATCACCAGCCTGAAACTCCAGCATTTGCTGGGTCATTTCGACGGTCTGCTGTTGGATCGTTTCAATGGGTGTCGGTTCGGGTTTACCCGGAGTAAACTCCATCGCAATCACGCTGGTTCCTTTGGGAATATCCTTTACTTCTATTTTGTTTTGTACACCAAACGCAAACTTCATTGAGCCCGCTATTTGTTTAAACTTCAACACATCCATTTCAGAAAATGCCAGCAATAGAACAAAAAAGCACATCAGTAGCGACATCAAATCCGCAAATGTTCCCATCCAAGCCGGCAAGCCAGGTGGTGGACATTTGCATTCTTTTTCGTCAGACATACCTACTCCTCAGCAGCAACAGCTCGTTTCGACTCTGGTAGGTAGTTTTTCAGAATACCTTCGATGACCTTAGGATTTTGTCCATCCTGAATACCCAAAATGGCATCTAGAATTAAGCGCTGATTACGCTCTTCTTCGTCTTTTCTCAGTAGTAACTTAGTTTGCACAGGAATAGCAACGACATTAGCAAGGAAAGCACCATACAACGTCGTCAAAAGTGCCACTGCCATCGCTGGACCAATCGCTTTGGGATCGTCCATATTTGAGAGCATTGCAACCAATCCAATTAGGGTACCTATCATCCCCATAGCAGGTGCGATATCACCCAAAGATTTAAATAAACCAGCGCCAACTTCATGACGCGAAGAAGTTAATGCAATATCTTTTTGCAACGTCGCCCTGACCACATCTGCGTCATGGCCATCGACCAACATATCAACGCCTTTACGCATAAAGGGATTCGGTATATCCGCCTCCTCCAAAGCCAGAAAACCGCCTTTTCGCGCTGAGTCTGCAAGTTCTACCGCTTTCTCAATCAGTTCTTCGGGGGTTTCCAGCTTGAACATAAACGCTTTTGCGGTAACTTTACCAATTCCAAAAAATTGGCCGAGTGTAAAGTGTGATAACACGATGAATATAGACCCACCGAATACAATGATGACCGATGGCGTGTTGTAGAACATTGCTACTTGACCATCACTACTGAGCACCATTGACATGATAATTAGACCTATTGCGCCTAGGATCCCTATTACCGTTGCTAAATCCACATTTCCTCCAGGGGAGCGTTATTAGTGTTAAATTGTTCTTATTATTCGAGTTATCGGCAAGTCGAGCGACAACTTAACATTATTATATTAAAAAGTACTTAAATTGCGAGTTTAAGCTGCTTAACACCTATACCACTTTTTCTAGTCAAAATGTGACTGGTTTTTTTGACCTTAAGCTTCAATCCCCCTAAAATTGCCCCACTTCTCATAACTTGGTTCTCACTGCGATGGCTGTAAAAAAACCTGAAAATTTAAGCTTCGAAGAAGCGATGCAAGAACTTGAACAAATAGTCGCGGAAATGGAAAGTGGCTCGCAGCCTCTCGACCAAGCACTGAAACAATTCGAACGTGGCATTAAGTTAGCGAAAGCCTCACACCAAAAGCTTCAACAAGCTGAGCAACAGGTCTCGATTTTAATGGGTGAAGGTGAAGCAGCAACCCTGCAACCTTTTGATAACGAGTTATAATGACAGCACTGTTAATTAAAAAGCTAGGTTTGGCAAAAGAACGTGTCGAACACACTATCGCGCGCTACTTCGAGCAACAGCTAGATACTGACGATCAAATAAAGGCAGCGACCCAATACGCAATCAGTAACGGTGGTAAGCGTCTGAGACCATTTTTGGTATATTCTACCGGCGAGTTATTTGGTGCGAGCCAACAAGACTTGGATGCATGTGCAGCAGCAATAGAATGTATTCATAGCTATTCATTGGTTCATGATGATCTTCCAGCCATGGATGATGACGAATTGCGTCGAGGCAAGCCGACCTGTCATATCATGTACGATGAAGCCACCGCAATTTTGGCTGGTGACGCCTTGCAGAGCCTAGCCTTTGAACTGCTCAGTGAGCCATCAGATAGCCTAGCTATCGGTAGTCAATTGAAGATGCTTAATGTCCTAGCCAAAGCTTCAGGATTGCAGGGGATGGTAGGTGGTCAAGCACTCGATCTGGACGCTACCGATCAGCAAATTTCACTGACTGAATTAGAGCGTATTCATCGCTTAAAAACCGGGGCGCTGTTACGATGTTCGGTAGAGTTAGGATTGCTAAGTGCAGGCAGACACCCTTCTGAGCCTGAGTATCAAGCACTCGTTGAATACGGCAATGCGGTTGGTCTTGCATTTCAAGTTAGAGACGATATTTTGGATATCGAAGGTAGTACCGAAGTATTGGGTAAGCCAAGCGGCTCAGATATAGACCAAAATAAATCGACCTATCCAGCTTTACTGGGATTACCACAAGCACAAGCCAAAGCAGAGCATTTAATTCAAATCGCGCTTAACGCACTGGATAGGGTCGCTGCGGATACGCAGGTACTGGCCGACTTGGCAAAATATATCATCGACCGAGACCACTAGTATAATTGACACATACAACTACATTGGTTGAATAGAAAAGTTACAGAGAACCCCTTTTTATATGCCAACGAACATAATATGATGGGCAGTTGGTAAATAATAAATAACCATGAAGTGAGCATAGGCTTGCTCATTTAGGACTTCGATAAAGAACATGAAACTTGATAGTAGCAAGTATCCCTTATTAGCCTTAATAGACGATCCGAGTCAGCTTAGGCAGCTGCCTCAAAGCAAGTTAAGCAGTTTAAGTAATGAGCTGCGAGCATATTTGTTAGACTCAGTCTCTCAAAGTAGCGGCCATTTAGCATCTGGGCTAGGTACTGTAGAACTTACCGTAGCATTGCATTATGTCTACCATACTCCGCAAGACAGATTGGTGTGGGATGTAGGACACCAAGCCTATCCTCATAAGATTCTCACGGGCCGACGTGACCAAATGCACACGATCCGCCAAAAAGATGGCTTACACCCATTTCCTTACCGTGGTGAAAGTGAATATGACACGTTTAGTGTTGGACACTCTAGCACCTCTATCTCAGCAGCACTTGCTATGGCAATCGCTGCTGAGAAAGAAGCCAAGGGCAGAAAAACCGTGGCTGTTATTGGCGACGGAGCCATGACTGCCGGTATGGCATTTGAGGCGATGAACCATGCAGGTGACATAAAATCTGACATGCTGGTGATTTTAAACGATAACGAAATGTCCATTTCCGAGAATGTCGGTGCACTCAACACCCATTTCGCAAAAATCTTATCAGGCAGTTTCTACACCAACATTCGCGAAGGCAGTAAAAAGTTATTGTCAGGTGTTCCTCCGGTCAAAGAACTGGCAGGCCGAATGGAAGAGCACTTAAAAGGCATGATCATTCCTGGGACATTTTTTGAGGAGCTGGGCTTTAATTATATTGGTCCTATTGATGGTCACGATGTTGATGCATTGGTTGACACACTCAGAAACATGCGAAACCTGAAAGGCCCGCAGCTATTACATGTAAAAACTCAAAAAGGGAAAGGCTACAAGCCTGCCGAAGCGGATCCCATTGGTTATCATGGCGTACCTAAGTTTGACCCTAGTGAAAATAGCTTGCCAAAATCAAAACCTAGCAAGCCAACCTTTTCAAAAGTTTTTGGTGACTGGTTGTGTGATATGGCAGAACAAGATCCTAGCTTGATGGCAATAACACCAGCCATGCGCGAAGGCTCCGGTATGGTGCGCTTTTCAAAAGAATATCCCGAACAGTATTTCGACGTAGCCATTGCAGAGCAACACGCTGTCACGCTTGGGGCTGGATTTGCTTGTGAAGGATTAAATCCGGTAGTTGCAATTTATTCAAGCTTTTTGCAGCGCGCATATGATCAACTGATACATGACGTTGCATTGCAAAACTTACCTGTGCTATTTGCCATCGATCGTGCTGGTGTTGTTGGTGCTGATGGCGAAACACACCAAGGTGCATACGACCTGAGCTTTATGCGCTGTATTCCTAACTTAGTCATTATGACGCCTAGTGATTTAAACGAATGCCGCCAAATGCTTTATACAGGTCATCTGTTGCAGCAGCCTGCGGCAGTGCGTTATCCAAGAGGCAGTGCAGGTGATGCTCAAGTCGAGCAAACTATGACCCAGCTCGAAATCGGTAAAGCTAACCTAGTCAGAAATGGTGAACAGCTGGCTATTTTAAACTTTGGTACACTGCTAGACAACGCACGAGACGTGGCCCAGCAGCTTAACGCGACACTTGTCGACATGCGTTTTGTAAAACCTTTGGATACCAAGTTGCTCGATCAACTCGTCAACACTCACAGCCACTTTGTAACGTTGGAAGATAATGCGATTGCAGGTGGTGCGGGTTCTGCGGTTAGCGAGTATTTTTCTGAGCATGGCTATCTAAAAGCAGTGAAACATATCGGTTTACCAGATGAGTTTATTAAACATGGTTCTCAAGAAGAGATCCATGCAGAGCTTGGGCTTAGTAGCGAAGCACTGACTCAGCAAATCACTGCTTGGCTAAAACACTAAAGCAAATACAACAAAGGCTTCCTTGGGAAGCCTTTGCTTTTTCACCTAACTACACTCTGGTTAGCGCATCCACACCTTGATTTCGGCTAACCCATTGCTTTGGAGCAATTCTAGCTGAGCTTCGATATTGCCACTTTGCTCAAACTCAAACGCATCGAGTTGCTCATCAAACACAATTGTCGCCACTCCGTCACCACCACGCTGTTTTACTTGATGCAGCGCGAGATCTGCAAGATTAACCGAAGCTTCCCAGCCGATAACTTTACCGCCTAAAAGCGGTAGCGGATAACAAGACCATCCCATCGATACCGTCAGTTTGGTAGCTCGGCCGTTAGGTAGCTTAAATTCGGTGTTGGCAATCGCTTTACATAGCTCACTCACGTAATTATCGATTTGGTTGCGACTGAAATCACGTAGCAATAATAAAAACTCGTCGCCGCTCCAACGTACAACATAATCTGAGCCTTGTGTTCGTAAATTCAGTAACGTTGCCAATTGTTGTAAACAGCTATCACCACCGATTGGACCGTAAGAGTCGTTTACTTTACTAAATCCATCGATGTTCATAATCATTAGCACCAGGCTTTTATCCTGAGCCTGCAGTGATTGTGCATTTCTTTGATAATGCTCTACATCCTTGGGTAACTGATCAAATAAAAACCTTCTACTTCTAAGCCCTGTAAGCTCATCAGAATGACTCACCAACTTAAGTTGAGTATTGACCTGATTTAATTTTTCATTCGCTTTACGAAGCTCTGTAGTTCGCTCAGTGATCAAAGCCTCCAACGATGCCTGCTTCCTTCTTTCCTGAGCTCGGAACACCCAGAAAATAAGATAGAACATAAAAATAAAGGTACAGGTAATAAAGAGTCTAAAGTAGACCGTTTCATCAAAACGTCGCGGCAGTTCAATGTTAAGTGATAGTTGCTTTGCTTTTACCCAATCCTGGCCACGTCGTTTAACTTCTAAAAGAAAAGTAAAATTGCCTGGAGGTAGGTTGGTGTATATAGCTTCTCTTCGCGATTTTGCTTCTCTAAAGTCCGTATCATGGCCCTTTAGCATGTACCGAAACTCAACGCTTTGTGGTGCATAAAAGTCGATACTAGTATATTTAATTGTTAAATCCCGCTCTGAGGTATTAAGTGCAATTGCCTGTTTTAGCAAATTAGCATTCAATGTACGACTTGGCGTTTGTATGGACTCCACTTTGGGATAGAGCTCATCGCCGCCAAAAAGTTGTATGGATTTTGATATCTCTACTACGCCTTGCAGGCTGGGATATAAAATCGCATCGTCTGTTTCTACCACCGCATCTAAACCTAAGCCCGAACAACACTGACTAGGCCGACCATCTAGCTGACGGTCAAAAGGACTAATCACCTGCTCTACTTGCAAGCTTTCAATCTCACCAGCAAACTGCTCTACTGGCATACGGTAAACGCCTTTCATGGTGCTCACCCATACCAACTCGCTGGTTTTTTCAAAGTACAATGAAAAAATAGAACCGTAGGGGAGACCTTTCGCGGTATCCAGCTGATACCATCCACCTTCTGTGGAACGGTAAAATAGTCCATCGTTTAACGAGCCAACAAGGGTAGTAATGCCATCAAGGTGTAAAATACTGGTGACATAGGCTGTGTCTAACGAAGTCTGAGCCCCTATCTTTTCAATGCCTCTATCGTTGTATCGATATGCGCCTTTGTTGGTTCCAATAAAGCCAAAACGTGGCGTATCAGTAATAAAAGTGACGAACTGACTGCCTAAAAATGCATTATAAGTAAACGGTGTTAAACCTTTATAATCCAATCGGTATAAGCCTCGGCCCGTGCCTAACCACATTCCACCTTTGTTGGAAGGACTAATTGAAAACACCGGGTTTTGACGCAGTTCTCTAGGAGACAATTTAGTAAGCTTGCCATCTTGATAAATCATGGCACCTCGATCAGTGCCAAGCAGCAGCTGCTCGCCCTGAAACTCCATATCATGAATTACTGAATAGCCAAGTTGCTCTGCAGAAATTACAGGTTGATACAGATCGTTTTCTGTCAAGATACCAAGGCCATCTCGGCTAGCTACCCATACTTCACCACTAGGACTCTTAGCAATAGCAGACAAAGCTTGGTTCGCACTCACCCCAATATGATGACGCTCAACTTTTCCTGAGTGAGCAAACCATAACCCTTCATTGAGACTCGCAAACCAAATGTTTCTATCTTTATCTAAAAATATATCCGCAAACCAGATACTTTGATCTAGATGAACCGGCTCCACGGCTTGCCAAACACCGCTACTTTGACGATATAGCAAGCGGCCATAGGCCGATACCCAAAGACCACCTTCTTGATCGCTCAAAAACTTATAAACTGCGGTATTGCCGACTTCTTGATAGCGTCTTAGTACTTCATCGATATCCAAGAAGTAAGCACCAAGTTCTGAGGCTAAAAATAGCTTGCCATCCACCCAAGCCAAATCGTGAACGATTGTTTGAGCCAGCTGCTCAGGCAGCGAAACCTTGCTTGCTAACTCTAGCCTTATGTTGTCGCTTCCGTAACTATCAGCTTCATTGATTTTCAATAGATGTCGTTCGTTAATCAACCAGATCCCATCGGGGGCCAACGTCATTTTGGTCACCGAGCCGACAATTTGGTTAATTTGCTTCATCTCTAGTGGAGCTGGGTCAACATCACTGTGCGCGAATGACAGCTGCTTGTAGGAGGCGTAGTAGAGCCCGTTTGCAGCAACCCAAATACTTCCGTCTTGGTCTTCAATAATATCTCGAACGGGACCTTGCACATCAAAGCGCTGAGCGTCCATCGTCTGCACATTGATACGTAACAAACCTCGCCGAGTTCCGACCCAAAGCATACCAAAGCGATCAATGAGCAGCTTGTTAATTGCATTACTGTGTAGAGCGTTAAAGTTTTGCGTATTAAAATTTTGAAAATGATGACCATCAAAGCGACTTAACCCAAACTGCGTGCCGAGCCACATGTAACCATCGAGGTCTTGCACTACGCTTTTGATACTCTGAGATGGCAAACCACTTTGCGTGTTCCATTGTTTTACAACATAGTCGTCAATTGCCGCGTGGACCTTCCCACACAGCAATAGTGATACAAAAATAACGAAAAACAATAGTCGCATCATGCTGATACCGTCTCTAACTCCAATTATACCAATTGTATTAACTCTCTAACCAATTTGAAGGGGGAAATACTCTATTAGCTTCGTTAAAAATTTCTCATTTAGAACAACTAAATAGCAAAATTTTTGCCTTACCTACACGGATGTAGGTACCTAAGCGTTAGCAGGACGCGAGAGCGGTGCTACTAAAGCATTTCCTAGCTTCAAAATAGCTCATTTATTTAATGCAATTGGTATTAGACCAAAATGCCAGTTTTAAACAAAGCCTGAACACAAATCAATGAAAAAATGCCTGCTAACACATCGTCTAGCATGATCCCTGAGCCACCATGTAACTTTTTATCTAACAAGCGAATTGGCCCAGGCTTTACTATGTCGAAAAAGCGGAACAAAATAAAGCCTATCAGTAAAGATTGCCAGCTTAAAGCTGTGCCTATCATCGTAATGTAAAACCCTGCTATTTCGTCCCACACGATTGCAGGATGATCGTGAACATTCACATCTTCCGCGGTTTTACCACATAGCCAGATGCCAGCAAGTGAAAGGAGTAGTGCCACAAGGCACTGAGCCCAAATAGGTGTCGTTTCAGTTAAAAAGATAAAAGGTAGCGCCCCTAGCGTGCCAAACGTTCCGGGAGCTTTTTTAGCTAGCCCTAGGCCAAAACCTAAAGCCAAAAATTGATGTGGGCGTTTTAAGTTGAACGCTAAAGACTTCTTCAAACTTTCTCCTAACTAAAATGTTCAAAACCAGTACCGCTGAACTGATATTGCTTGCCATTTTCTAATAGCTCAACCCGCTCTTTGTTTGCCGTGATTTGCCCAATACAGGTGATATCAACACCATATTGTTGCAACCGTGTGTGCAGCATGCTTTTCTTTTCATCAGAGACCGTAAATAGCAGCTCATAATCATCACCAAAGCTCAGCGCTAGCTTTTCTCTTTGCTGTTTATCTAAGCTTAATTTTAACGCCGCAGACATCGGGATTTTTTCAACATGGATTTTCGCCCCGACTTTTGACTGTTTGAGGATATGTTTAATATCCGCTAACAATCCATCAGAGATATCCATTGCAGATGAAGCAATCCCTCTGAGCACTTGCCCTGCTGCAACTCTCGGTGTGGGGTAATGGAATTTTTGTTGTGCCGCTTTTAAGTGCTGCGGCTCGACGGATAGTTGCTTTTTGCGAGCTTCAATCGCAAGCCCCGCATCACCTAACGTGCCTGTCACATAGATCCAATCGCCGATCTTTGCTCCTGAGCGGGTGATAGCCTTGCCCGTCGGTACTGTGCCTTTAGCACACAACGTAATACTGAGTGGTCCTTGAGTTGTATCTCCACCAACAATTTGTACGTTATAGTACTCGGCAATTTCGTGCATTCCTGCGGTAAATTCCTCCAGCCAGGTGGTATCCGCTTTTGGTAATGTAAGTGCTACTGATAGCCAAGCAGGTTCTGCCCCCATTGCCGCTAGGTCGCTCAAATTAACAGCAACGCAGCGATGCCCTAAAGCCCTAGGCGGAACATCATGAAAAAAATGCACACCCGCAACCAGCGTGTCTGTTGTGACCACTAATTGTCTATCTGCTGGCACAGAAATCAATGCGCAATCATCACCGATACCGAGGTCAACGTCACGACGCTGAATACCACGGCCCTTGAAATAGCTATTGATTAACTCAAATTCTTTCATACACAAAAAAGCCGGCCAAGGCCGGCTCTCCTAGCTGTCAAATTTACTTGCGAATAAACTTAACGGCTTTATCAAGTACACCATTAACGAACTTGTGGCTTTCTTCAGCACCAAATATTTTCGCTAATTCAATACCTTCATTGATAGCAACTTTGTATGGTACATCTTCGCGGAATTTCAATTCGTATGCACTAACACGAAGAACTGCGCGCTCAACCATATCAAGCTCATCAAAAGGACGAGCTAAATGCGGTTTGATCAACTCGTCAAGTTGCTTTTGGTTCACCACTACGCCACGTGCTAAGTCTTTAAAGTATTCAACGTCTACTTTAGTAACATCGTTTTCGATCAACATTTGTTGTTCGATATCGGCAATAGGATTGCCGCTTAACTGCCAAGAATAGATGGCTTGTAAAGCAAGTACACGTGCTTTGCGTCTAGCTGCTGGTTTCACTTAGATTCCTCTTAAATTTGCTCTAGCACGTTCACCATTTCTAGTGCACCAAGTGCAGCTTCGCCGCCCTTGTTGCCCATTTTGGTGCCCGCACGTTCAATGGCTTGCTCAATGCTTTCTGTGGTTAGTACACCGAATGCAACTGGAATATCATAATCTAGAGAAACGCTTGCTAAGCCTTTGTTTGACTCATTCGCCACTAAATCAAAGTGCGGCGTTCCACCACGAATAATCACACCTAGTGCGATGATAGCGTCATGCTCTTTTTTCATGGCTACGCGCTTCGCTGCTAGTGGTAACTCTACTGCTCCAGGTACGTATACTACGGTGATGTCTTCATCTTTAACGCCACCGGTACGTTTTAGCTCATCCACAGCACCTTCTAATAAGCTGCTACCAATGAAATCATTAAAACGAGAAATGACAATGGCAAATTTTTTGCCAGGAGCGTATTTATTACCTTCGATTATTTTCATTAGATATTCCTAAATCTATATGAGCAATTGCCAAATTGACGCGCATAATAGCATAGTTTAAAGCAAATCGCCTACTGCATTAATACCAGCAAAGGCATCTGTTTCACCGTATTCTTTATGGGTAAAATCAGCGTACAAGATGCCGTTGCGGATGAGTGATTACTTTATTGCGGTTCTACGTATTCAACCACTTCTAGATGAAATCCAGAAAGTGCATGGTACTTTTTCGGTAAGCTCATCAAGCGCATTTTTGATACGCCTAAATCAGCCAGAATCTGCGAGCCGACACCAACGGTTCTTGATGTTCCTTGGAACTTTCTATAGTTGACCTTTTCACCTGCATCTTCTGAAGCAAAGGCTTTAACGAGCATTTCAAGATCTTCGGTTTTTTCTTGCTTGCCTAAGATGATGAGTACACCGTCGTTTTCTGCAATGTGTTTCATCGCACTATGTAGCGTCCAACTTCTATCAGCACTTCGGTCTGACAACAAGATATCATTGAAAGTGCTTTGTAAGTGAACCCTAACCAGCTGTGCTTCTTCCGGTTTAACTTCACCTTTAACCAACGCGTAGTGAAGCTGATTATCGATTGTGTCTTTATAGGTTACTAAATTAAACTCGCCATACTCCGTGGGCAAGCTACACTCAGCCACTTTTTCTATCGTAGTTTCGTTTAGGTTACGATATTCGATCAGATCCGCAATGGTGCCGATTTTAATGCCGTGTTCTTTTGCAAACACTTCAAGCTGAGGACGTCGTGCCATAGTGCCGTCAGGGTTAAGGATTTCAACAATCACAGACGATGGCTCCAGACCAGCTAAACGTGCTAGGTCACATCCTGCTTCGGTATGCCCAGCACGGGTTAATACGCCACCCGGTTTAGCCATGATTGGGAAAATATGACCCGGCTGAACGATGTCTCCTGGCACAGCACCTTTAGCAACAGCAGCTTGCACTGTGCGCGCTCTATCTGCCGCTGAGATACCCGTGGTTACCCCTTTTGCAGCTTCAATAGACAAAGTAAAGTTGGTAGAGAATTGCGCACCGTTGCTTTTTACCATCAGCGGTAAATTTAATTGCTCACAACGTTCTTGGGTCATGGTTAAGCAAATCAGGCCTCGACCATAGGTCGCCATAAAGTTGATGGCTTCAGGTGTAATATGCTCTGCGGCGATGATTAAATCGCCTTCATTTTCTCTGTCCTCATCGTCCATTAAAATCACCATTTTACCGGCTTTAATGTCCGCGATAATTTCCTCAGCACTATTTAAATTCATAGCTTTCCCATTTTTACTTTGTCTATGACTAATTATTTAATAAAGCCAGCTTTAGCCAATAAACCGGTTGTGAGAGTGGATTCGCTGGCAGCGCTCGATTGACCTTGAATTAATCTTTCAAGGTAGCGCGAGATTTGATCTACTTCCAGATTGACCTTAGTTCCTACTTTAAAGTCCGCAATGGTTGTTTCTTGTGCGGTGTGAGGAACAATGGTGAGTTTAAAACGGTTTTTCTCGACCGCATTAACCGTCAAGCTAATTCCATCAATAGCGACCGATCCTTTATACGGAATATATTTCATTAAGTTCTCTGGCGCTTGCAACCAATATTCAGTTGCTCGACCATTGCTATTGCTTGACACAATCTCAGCAATGCCATCAACGTGTCCAGATACCAAATGTCCACCCAGTCGAGAAGTGGCTTGTAAGGCTTTTTCTAAATTTACCTTTTGGCCTTTTTGATACTGACTAAACCGCGTTAACCCCAACGTCTCGTTAGATACGTCGGCACTGAAACCATCACTGTGTTTAGCCACTACGGTCAAACATACGCCATTGGTCGCGATACTGTCGCCTAGTTGAACATCGCTCATATCTAAATTATGGCTCTGCACTCTCAGTGCGAGATCTCCACCTTTTAGCGTTAATTCTTTCAATACGCCGGTCGCTTCGATAATACCAGTAAACATATTAATTCTTTTTCCTCGCGACAATTTTAATATCGGGTCCGACTTGGCTTATGTTTGCAAATTCCAGCTCCGAGACTTGTGACATATCTTCAAGCTCAAGCGTATTGAACAAGGATTTACCTGTACCTATCAATTTCGGGGCAAAATATAACACATATTCGTCGAGTAAGTTTTGCTCATGCATAGCACCGCACAAAGTTGCGCCAGCTTCTAACCACACTTGATTAAATTGCAATGACGCTAACGTCTTTAGTACAGCAAGCAAATCGAGTTTGTCGCCGCAGCATGGCACTTCAATTTGCTTTACGAAATGCGGCCATTGTTGCTTATTATCAATGCTTTTTCTGAAAATAATAACTGGTGAGTCAATTTTGAACACGGCCAGTTCTGGCGTTAAACGGTTTTGTGAGTCAATAATCACCCGTGTTGGCTGTCTCACTTCCGGTTGCGGATAACCAGCTAGCTGCGCCTCGCACAGTCTGACATTGAGCATAGCGTTGTCTACAAGTATCGTATCGGCACCGGTCAAAATGGCACAGCTTTTGGCTCTTTCTAAATGCACATCGGCACGCGCTTGTGGTGAAGTTATCCACTTACTTTGACCATTACTGAGCGCCGTTTTACCGTCAATGGAAGCGGCGAGTTTACAGGTTACAAAGGGTAAGCCATGTTCCATGCGCTTGAAAAAGCCTTTGTTAAGTGCACGTGCTGATTGCTCAAATAACCCTGAAGCGGTTTTTATACCTGCGGCATTTAACATTGCCAAGCCTCGTCCAGAAACTTGAGGATTGGGATCCACCATAGCTGCAATCACTCGACTGACGCCGGCTTTAATTAATCCTTCAGCGCACGGTGGTGTACGACCATAATGGCTACAAGGCTCCAAAGTGACATAGGCTGTTGCGCCTTTTGCTTTGTCTCCAGCGGCATTAAGTGCATGCACTTCTGCATGACCTTCGCCAGCTCTCATGTGGGCACCTTCACCGACGACTTCGCCATCTTTGACAATCACGCAGCCCACATTTGGGTTAGGCGTTGTGGTGAATTGTCCGCGTTCAGCCAAGGTGATAGCACGACGCATAAATCGACGGTCATCCTCAGAGAACGTAGTCAATCTCCTAACCTCGCGATTTCTTCTCCAAATTCTCTAATGTCTTCGAATGACCGATACACCGAGGCGAAACGAACGTAAGCAACTTTATCGAGCTTTTTAAGCGCTTCCATAATGCACTCACCGATGAGGTCACTGGATACTTCTCGCTCTCCCGTGCCACGGATCTGAGATTTAATGCGCAGGATTACGTCTTCAATTTGTTCTGTACTAACTGGCCGTTTTTCCAACGCTCGCTGCATGCCGTTACGTAATTTGTCTTCATTGAAAGGCTCACGGGTACCATCTTGTTTGATTACGCGAGGCATAACCAGCTCAGCACCTTCAAACGTGGTAAAGCGCTCATGACAAAGAATACATTCGCGACGACGGCGAACCTGAAAACCGGAAGCCACCAAACGTGAATCTATCACTTTGGTTTCCTTTGCTGTACAGAATGGGCAATGCATAGGTGTTCTCGTTATGTTTGGCTAACTTTTATTGCTTAAAGTAAAAGTCTTAAGTTTAGCCCGGCTAAATCTAGCAACCTCATTGCATTAACAACAAAAAAGGCCGCTTATTTGCGGCCTTAATCATAACAAAAAACGCGTCAGATGTGAGCGAATTTATGCGTAAACAGGGAATTTAGCACAAATCGCTTTAACTTTTTCTTTCACCTGTGCTTGCACTGACTCATCAGTGATATTGTCTAGTACGTCACAGATCCAACCCGCCAGTTCTTTTGACTCAGCTTCTTTAAAACCACGACGTGTGATCGCTGGTGAACCAATACGAAGACCTGAAGTAACGAACGGTGAACGCGGATCGTTAGGCACAGAGTTTTTATTTACGGTGATGTTTGCTCTACCTAGTGCAGCATCAGCATCTTTACCAGTGATGTCTTTGTCGATCAAATCTAGCAAAAATAGGTGGTTATCCGTTTTACCAGAAACCACTTTGTAGCCACGCTCTTGAAGCACTGCAACCATCGCTTGGGCATTTTTAACCACTTGCTGTTGATAAGATTTAAAGTCGTCTTGTAGCGCTTCTTTGAATGCCACAGCCTTTGCTGCAATGACATGACACAAAGGGCCACCTTGGCCGCCAGGGAATACTGCGCTGTTTAACTTCTTGTAGATGTCTTCGTCACCACAGTTTGAAATGATTAAACCACCGCGAGGACCAGCCAGTGTTTTGTGTGTTGTTGTAGTCACAACGTGTGCGTGAGGAACCGGACTTGGATAAATACCAGCGGCAACCAAACCTGCAACGTGCGCCATATCAACAAGAAGGTAAGCACCTACTTTGTCAGCGATTTCACGGAATTTTTCCCAATCAACGATACCAGAATAAGCAGAAAAACCACCGATGATCATTTTTGGCTTATGCTCAAGCGCTAATGCTTCGACTTGTGCGTAGTCAATTTCACCCGTTTCTTCATTTAAGCCGTACTGAATTGCATTGTACGTTTTACCAGAGAAATTTACGTGCGAACCGTGCGTTAAGTGACCGCCGTGCGCTAGGCTCATGCCCAGAACAGTGTCATGTGGTTGAAGTAGTGCTTGGAATACCGCAGCATTCGCCTGTGAACCAGCATGTGGTTGAACGTTAGCGTAATCACAACCAAATAGTTCGCATGCGCGGTCAATAGCTAGTTGCTCAACCACATCAACGTGTTCACAACCACCGTAATAACGCTTACCTGGATAACCTTCTGCGTATTTGTTCGTCAGCTGTGATCCCTGCGCTTCTAGCACTCGCGGGCTACAGTAGTTTTCTGAAGCGATAAGTTCGATATGTTCTTCTTGACGAGCCGTTTCAGCTGAAATAGCTGCAAATAGTTCTGGATCAAAGTCTGCGATGTTCATGTTACGTTCTAACATGGTTTCTCCTAGGTAAACGTAAAATAGTTTTTGTCATCGATTTAGCGGAGCAAAAAGCAACCAATTGACGACGAAATCAGCATGGGCATATTTAAGCAGGGATTGAAATTATTTCACACCCCTATCGCGATGATATTTTTTTATTTAAACATTAAAATTTATTATGTAACCAAGAAGGTTATATTTGAAATGATAATATAGAGCAAATAAGTGAACCCCTGAAGCACAAAACATCCTCACTTCAAGGGTTAACCAACATTAACTTATTTTATTCATCACAGCCTGTTTTAATGACTCGTAGTCGGCCTGTAATGGCTCGGCAAGGCAGGGCTTTAACAGCGCATCAGTCAACACTTTTGGCATATCAAGCTGATGATTTAAAACAGCTTCCACTGACTCTTTAAACTTAGCTGGGTGAGCTGTAGCGAGAAAAACGCCACAGGCATCTGCATCCATATCTTGCACTAAACCTTGATAAGCTATCGCGGTGTGAGGTTCAGCCAAGTACCCTTGCTCATGAAGCTGCTTCATCACAGACTGAGTGACATCCTCATCGACTGAACGTGAATAAAAGTCATGTTTATTAAAATCACCTCGCTCAAGCATGGTTTCGACACGTGGCCAGTTATTAGGTTTACTCACATCCATGGCATTGGAAAGTGATTCAAGCGTGGCGTTTGGTGCCCACTCACCAGAATCGAGATAACGTGGTACGGTATCATTTTGGTTGGTCGTCGCACTCAGTTTAGCAACCGGTAACCCCAGCGCCGCTGCTATCATCGCCGCACAAACATTACCAAAATTACCGCTAGGCACTGAAACATGGACTTTGCCACGCTTCTCTTTGGGTAACTGAGCGACTGCTTCAAAGTAGTAACACACTTGAGCTACCAGCCTACTGATGTTAATTGAGTTAGCTGAATTCAAGCCGAGCGTTTGTTTTAGTTCATCGTCTAGAAACGCCGATTTAACCATTGCCTGACAATCATCAAAACTACCTTTCACCGCGTAACAGTGAATGTTACCGCCAAGCGTTGTAAACAGCTTCTGTTGAGCCAATGATATTTTGCCCTCTGGATAGAGAATAACCACATCAACATTGGGTTTATTGTAAAACGCATGTGCAACAGCGGCACCGGTATCACCACTTGTGGCAGTAAGAATTGTTACCCGTTCGCCTTGATTAAACAGACTGATACATTCCGCCATAAATCGCCCACCAAAGTCTTTGAATGCTAAAGTGGGACCATGAAACAGCTCAAGACAGTAGTGAGTGTCATCAACAGCCACCAATTTTGCCGGGAAATTAAAAGCACGCTGAACCATTTCAGATAACGTATCTTTTGGCAGTTCATCACCAATAAGATGATACAGAATCTCAGTGCTTCGCTCAGCAAATGGTTTGTCTAGTAACGCATCGACATCAGCCAAAGGCTGGAATGATTCTGGGAAGAATACGCCCTGATTGCGCCCTAATCCTATTTTTACCGCTTCAGTAAACGACACTTGTTGCTGTGCATCCTTTAAATTAACTAACTTCATGACTCATTCCCCAATTCTCTTGTGCCTAAATGGTCCAGTTTACAAATATGACTGAATCCAGCTTCATTAATATAGTTATTGTCTAACCAAGCTTTCACCTCTGTGGCAGCTTGTTCTGTTTTGCACAGTGCAAATAGTGTTGGCCCAGCACCCGAAATACTAACTAGCTCTGCACCAATATCAGGTAACGCAGCTTTAGCTTCGCTAAAACCTTTTATTAGTGGCGCACGTGCTTCCTCCGCAATGGTGTCTTTCATCATGCTCAATGCTAAATCATATTGTCCTGACTGCATCAACATACAAAAACCCGACAAACGCTGTGCAAACTCTACCGTGTCATGGGTTGAGAAAGTCTTGGGCAATGCTTGTCTCGCTTTGGCGGTATTTAAAGCGAAACCCGGATATGCAATGACGTATAACCAGCTTTGGTCGTCTAGAACCGGCATCGCCTTACCGGGTATACATTCTGCGGTAAGCTGCAAACCACCTAAAAAACACGGAGTAATGTTGTCGTAATGACGACCACCACTGACTTTTTCCTCAAAATCGGCCATCAACTCTAACAGTTCTTCTGTAGATAGATGGGTACCTGCAAAATCATTCAAAGCCGCAAATGCTGCGACCACGGAACATGCACTAGAGCCCAAGCCTGAGCCGACAGGCAAGCCTTTATGTAATGTCATTGCCACCGATGGCATGTTAGGTGCGACATGCGCTCGAAAATGTAATAAGCATTGATAGGCTAAGTTATCTTTTGGATCACCCGACAACTTAGTCGCATAAGGGCCGATACAACTAAAAGCGTCTTGTTCTGCTTGTTCAATACTGACCTGATCACCGAGTAAACTGCCATCAATAGGTTGGATTGCAGCGCCTAATGCATCAAACCCGACGCAGAAGTTACCCATTGATGCTGGTGCGTAAAACGTTTTCATTTAGTTACCTCTAGCGTGATAAGGTTTTCAGGATATCTGCAAATACACCGGCTGATGTGACCTCTGCTCCGGCACCATAACCTCTGATCACAAAGGGCTTCGGCTGATAATACTGACTCAAAATCGCTAAGGCATTTTCACCATCACGAATATCATAAAGCGCATGATTTTTATCAACTGCTTCGATGCCTACACGACATTTGCCATGCTCAATAGAACCGACATATCTCAGTACTTTGCCTTGTGCAGCAGCAGCGGCAACTCGCTCAGCAAAAGCCGTATCCAGACTTGGAAGCTGCTCCATAAAGGCATCAACATCTGCTCCCTCGGCAAACCCTTTGGGTAACACTGACTCAACTTCGATATCGCTTAACTCCAGCGGTAGGCCAGACTCACGTGCAATGATAAGTAGCTTTCTAGCGACATCAGTTCCTGATAAATCATCTCTTGGGTCAGGCTCAGTAAATCCACTAAGCTTTGCTTTGTTCGTAGCCTCTGAAAGTGACAAGCCATCTTCCAGCACACCAAAAATATACGACAGTGAACCAGATAGAATACCGTTGAACGACAGTAATTCGTCACCCGCACCAAACAGTAGCTTGAGGTTATCTAATACCGGTAACCCGGCACCAACATTGGTTTCATACAAGAAATGACGACGCTTAGCTTGAGCTGCTTGTTGTAGCTGCTGGTAATATTCATAACTGCCAGTATTGGCCTTTTTATTTGCAGCAACAACATGGAAACCCGCATTTAAGAAGTCGAGATAATTATCAGAAACTTGCTGCGAAGCACTACAGTCAACGATCACTGGATTTATTAAGTGATTTTGCTTAACAAAGTGACTTAATTCAGCCAAATCGAAACTGGACTGCGCTTGATCAAGCGCCAGCTGCCAATTGTCAAAAGGTACACCGTCAGAATTGAGATAACATTTTCTTGAGTTTGCAACGCCGTACAGGTTTAGACGAATATTTCTCGATTCCAACCAATCTTGTTGCTTATGAAACTGCTTGATAAGCTCCTGTCCCACCAAGCCACAACCAACCAAAAATACATCAATGGACGGCACATGGGTGAAAAAGTTTTCATGGCAGACTTTCACCGCGTCTTGGCAAAGTTCGCCATCTACCACTGCAGATATTGCGCTCTCAGTAGAATCTTGTGCGATAGCAACGATATTAACTTGGGCTTGCGCAAGTGACGCGAAGAACTTTGCCGCTAGTCCTTTGTGCGCTTTCATATTGTCACCCACCAAAGTAACAATAGCCAGATTACGCTGCACTTCAATTGGTTCAATCAAACCAGCCTGATTCTCCAACTCAAACGCCAGTTCTAACGCAGACAATGCCAATGATAAATCTTGTTCATGGACACAAAAACTGATGCTAAATTCACAAGAGGATTGAGTGATTAGCACTATGGATACGTTATCAGCAGCTAACGCAGAAAATACTTTTGCTGCCATACCGACTTTACCTTTCATCCCCGGTCCTGACACTGTTAGCATGGCCAATTTATCGAGGCTTGATAGTGCTTTCACTGGTGCATCACCGCCGCCTTGCGCACAAATCATCGACCCGGGGACTTCTGGCGCATGAGTATTTTTTATCTCACAAGGAACATTGGCCTTAGCACAAGGTAAGATAGTTTTAGGATGAAGTACTTTTGCACCAAAATAAGAAAGCTCCATGGCTTCTTTGTAAGACAAGACGTCGACTTTAGTGGCTTTTTTGATGAGTCTTGGATCTGCGCTGTATACACCATCAACATCGGTCCAAATCTGACAAACTTCGGCTTCCACACAGGCGGCTGCGACTGCGGCTGAGTAGTCCGAACCATTGCGACCAAGCGTTGTTAATTCACCTGCTTCATTACTTCCAGTAAAACCAGCCATCACATAAAACTGCGCGGACTGCGCTTTTAGTACTTCAGCAAAGCATAATTTGCTGAGCTTTAAATCCACTTCAGCATCAAGGTAGCCACCTTGAGTTTTTACGCAACTCTCAGCACTCAACATCAATGCATCGTGCTGCAGCATGCTTGTCATCAGTGCAACACTAACACGTTCACCAAAGCTAATCACGAATGCTTTTGTCCCTTCTGGACACTGTTTGAGTAACTTAATTCCCGCCAGACAATCACTAAGCTTGGCAAAATCTGGCCAATCACTGATATTGCCATACACTGCCTGCACTTGACCTCGTAACTGCTCACAACGCGCATTCAGCACTTGCCACTGGGCATCATAATCAGCACCGGATTCCGCCAACTCGACGAGTTCAACTAACTGATCTGTCATCCCTCCTGGCGCCGATAGTACAACTAGTGACTGTGGCTGACCATGCACTTTAATTAGCTCACGGACTTGCTGTAGACATTCAAAATCTTTTAGGGATGAGCCCCCAAACTTTAACACTCGCATTAACTTTTCCTCATTCCAAAAACAAAAAAGGCCTGTGTTCGTAGTGAACACAGGCCTTTTCTAAACATGCACCGACCTATGCCACTATCCCGAAAGGATGGTGGTGGTAATAATGGTCGTAATTACAGTAATCTTTTTCATAATTTTAGCTTGCCTGATTTGTGTACACGCTGTCAATAAGTTAAAGAAAAATTAATTATGCAAAAAAATCATAATCCCAGACGAAAAGACATAATGTTCTTAGCGGATGCCAAATTCATCTAATAACGTTAGCAGCTGTTGGGGTGACACTGGCTTCTCTAAAAAGTCGAGTACGCCAAACTCGATAACTTTTTGTTTCATCTGCTTTTGGATATCTGCCGAAATAACAACAACAAAGCATTCTATTCTGTGTGTTTTAATCGCTTCCAACACACCAATGCCGTCAAGTTGGGGCATGGTTAAATCAAGGCAAAGCAGATCTATCTGTTGCTGCAATAATAATTCAACAGCTTCGACTCCGTTTGCCGCCTGAAATATTTCCACATCAAGGGCCTGTTGCAGGTGTTTTATTACCTGTTTACGCGCAACGGTCGAATCATCACACACTAAGACTGAAAAGCTCATAAAGCGACTCTTAATTAACGCAACATTGAATGACTGAGGCCATATTATTTCTTATATCATATAAAATAGGCCTCCGTAAGGCATTGAAGTATAGAATTAATGAAGATAATTATTTATTTTTAACCATTTATTAGCTAACTTTAAAAACAGATTGTGTCTTGCAATAAACTTCTCTTGGGAGCTCCGGCGATTTCATGCTGCAAAAAAGCTTATCAAAAAAGTTGCTTACGAACGTATTGTCGGTTTACTTCTTGCTAACCTTCGTCGTGACTTGCGGCCAAATTGTTGCAGAATATGTCAACACGAAGGACTACATCCGCAATGAACTGACGATGTTGCAAAAAACCTTTAGCCGTAGCTTAACGAGAGCTATCTGGGAGCTAAACACTAAGCAAACCGTCACCACCGCAGAGGGGTTACTGGCCATTCCAATGATTGAAGGCATCATTGTCCGAGATGACAGTGGTGAAATCATTTCCCAACTGGGGCGCTCGTTGGATATTCAGGAGCTGTACAGCCAGCAATTGGTGCAAGAAGAAGCGATCATCGAAGACACTCCCTCCGGTTTATTTGGTTACACGTTTCCATTAATTTTCGAGTTTTCTGGACGTGCAACCCAAGTTGGCGACGTAACATTATTTTCAAGCCGCGAAGTGGTTTTCAGTCGTATCATGATCTCGATCTACTTTTTGATTGGTAATGCGATGATTAAAACCACATTTTTAATCATCTTGTTCTTGATAGCCTTTAGAAAGCTGTTAACCGAACCTTTGAGTGACCTTACCGATCAAATCGAAGAGTTTGAAATCGATAACGTCGATGGACACAAAATTGATATCGGCACCAAAGAGCGCAATGAACTCAAAGTCATGGAAGAAGCTTTTAACAAGCTGATTGATAAAGTCGCTGAATACCGCAAAAAGCTCGACCAAACTCAAAAAGAGTTGCTCATAAGTAATGAAAAATTAGATCAACACAATATTCAGCTAGAACAAGAAGTTGCTAGAAAAACATCGAACCTTAGTCAGGCTATGATGGATTTACAACAACAAAAATATGAGCTTGAAAAACAAAAACTCACGCTTACCGAAGAGATTGATTTAAGAAAACAAACCGAAGAAGAATTACTGACAAAACAAAAAGAACTAGAGAAATATGTTGATGAACTAAACATGGCACAAGAGCGTTTGGTTGGTTCGGAGAAAATGGCTGCGCTTGGTGGACTTGTTGCTGGTATTACCCACGATATCAACACCCCAGTTGGCATTGGCGTTACTGCGACTTCGTTTCTTCAAGAGCGGCTGGATCAATTAGAAGCAGCGTACACCAATAAAACGCTGTCACCTAAGGCACTAGAAGAGTTTATTAGTGAGGCCAAACAGAGCGCCAGCTTACTCACCACAAACTTAGACCGGGCCTCGGAATTGGTCGCAAGTTTCAAACAGATTGCCGTTGACCAAGCAAGTGAAGCGATAAGACAAATCAACTTTAAGCAATATTTAGGTGAAGTGATCCGCTCACTGCACCCTAAGCTGAAAAAAACCAAGCATGTTATTAACGTGGAATGCCCCGACTCGATGACTTTAAATTTACCGGCGGGTGCAATCAGCCAGATTTTTACTAACCTGATAATGAATTCGCTGATCCATGGTTTCGAAAACATGGATAATGGGCAAATTGATATCCTTATCACCGAAGAGCAAGGAAAAGTAAACATCATCTATAAAGACAATGGAAAAGGTGTTTCACAAACTCAGCTTGAAAAATTATTCGACCCCTTCTTCACCACCAAAAGAGATCAGGGTGGTAGTGGTCTCGGTACACACATCACCTTTAACTTGGTTAAGCAAACACTCAATGGTGACATTGAAGTAAGTAGCGAACAAGGTAAAGGTCTGACCTATAACATTAGTTTTCCAAAAGATCTGCAAAAGCCGATGGCAATATTCAACATGGGCCAAGGTTAACAACCAAAAGTACAGGGTTGTTTCCTCCTTGTTTATATTTTCAACAGCAGCTGAGATAACACTTACTCATTTTGAAAGATTAAACCTGACGATAGCTGCGTTAAGAATTTCTCATTTAGAACACTAAGTAACGAAATTTTTGCCTTGCCTACATGGATGTAGGTACCTTAGCGGTAGCAGGACGCGAGAGCGGAACTATCGACAAGGTTTTCTTGCTTCAAAATAGACCACTTAGTCAAGCGGATTGGTATAACTGATTTTGCACTTTGAAGAAGCGCCAATTGATCTGCTATGATGAGCGCCATTTCTCTTTTGGGTGACTATTTTATGTGGTTCAGCAACCTTATTTGCTACAAGTTCAAACAAGACGTTAGCTACGCGCAAGAAGATTTCGAAAAGGCATTAGAGCAAGACACATTCAAGCCTTGTGGAAGCCAAGACATGACCTCTTTTGGGTGGACAAAAGCATTTGGTAAACACGGTCAAATGCTTTCACACTTTTCTCAAAATAGCATTTTAGTGTGTGCTAAACGGGAAGAAAAAGTACTACCAGCCTCGGTGATCAACGATATGGTGGCAGAAAAGGTAGAACTAATAGAGCAGCAAGAAAACCGTCCAGTGAAGAAGAAAGAAAAAGATGAGTTAAAAGAAAATATTCTTGCTACTTTATTGCCACAAGCCTTTAAAAAATCGAGCCTACAATTTGCTATTATCGACCAAGCTAAAGGCTGGGTTATTGTAAATAGCTCGAGCTTCAACAAAGCCGAAGAATTGTTGGCTTTACTACGCAAGTCTCTTGGCACCCTTCCTGTTGTTCCTGCTTTTGCGAATTACGATTTACAGTTACAACTTACCCACTGGCTAACTGAATTCAATGCACCTGAGGGTTTTGCTATAGGCAACGATGCAGAGCTTCAAGAAGCGGATGATAGTGGCGCCCAAGTTAAACTAAAGCAACACGACTTGTCATCAGAAGAGGTCAAAACCCATTTAGCCAACGGTAAACAAGTCACGAAACTAGCCCTAGACTGGCGCGAACGCGTTAAGTTCATTTTACAAAATGATGGTACGTTAAAACGCCTAAATTACGCTGAAGCATTAAAAGAGCAAAATGCAGACATTCCGAAAGAAGATCTCGCAGTAAAACTCGATGCCGATTTCATTTTGGTCTCAGAAGAGATTAAAGAATTACTCGAAGAGTTAACGGTGGGACTAGGTGACGACAGCGCTATTGCTGAATAACCCGTTTGCTGCACTTACCTCACGGTGAGTGCAGCAACGATTATTCGAACATACTTCTCACATCTTGTAGTACATCTAAATACGTATCCGAAGCGAAAAAGTCGACAGCTCGTATCACTCCTTTGTCTTCATATTGTTGTAAAGCTGTGGCCTTATCAGATACCTGTAAAATCCCTTCGACGATTGCACCCACTCGAATAAAATCAACATAACATACGTGCTCAGGTCGGTAATTTGGATTCGCCCAGCACTCTGCCACTTCAACAAACTCGTCGGTAAATCCCCATTCTCTCATGATAGCACCGCCAATTTTTCCACCAAGCTTTTGAATCGCATGCGCTAAAAAACTCGGATTAGCAAATACCTCTGGGTGTCGTTCGGCTTCTGTTAAAATAGGCAGCACACCAATATTAAATACCAACGAGGCTAAGGTAATCGTGTCTCGGTTCAATGACGTATGCTTGTTTACTCGCAAGTAAAAATCCATGGTTGTGATAGCTTGGCAAGCCACTTTCAGTGTCTTTTTCCAGGCCTTGTCCATGTAGGTTTTAATTAACTTGTTGTTGGAAACAAACAGTTGCTCCATGGCCATTGCTGTCGCAATGTTTTTAATCTGTCTAAGGCCAATTCGTGTCACCGCTTGATTGAGTGTATTCACTTTTACCGAGCGTCCCATCATTGCGCTGTTCGCGACTTTTATCATTCGGGCTGATAGCGCAGGATCATGTGAGATAACATCTGCCATCTGCATTAAGTTCACTTCAGGATCGTCTGCGGCTTGCCTTACTCGAACGGCAACTTCAGGTAACGTAGGTAGCACTAACGTATCATTATTAATTCGATCGGTCAGAATCGTTAATAAAGCGTTTTCAGTTGACATGCACTCAGTCCTTAATAATTAGGCTCTTATGGGTGGGCTTACTCTTAGTATTGTCTAACATGCTTTGAAAGTTAAGCTACGACTTAAAAATAATGCGCGATCCCATTGATAGCAACAATTATATGAAGTTGCATGATTTTTCATTCAGTTAAAAGATGATGCTAATCATCCGCACTGATGACAAAACACATCAATAAATCTCCCGCAAAGTACAGCATATTTTTTTGAGATGATGTAAGGTATCAACACAACTAAAACGCACCTTTTAGCTAACTTCAGGCTTGGGTTGGCAGTTTGAAACAGTATATGTTTCAACCACGCGATTATTCGTATCCAATGATGGTACATTGTTTAAAATCAAAGTGTTTTCTCGAAGTAATGGCTGCTATTGCCAAGGGAAACGACGTAAAGAGCGGGCAAAATAGCATTGTTGGACAAATTCGCTTATCCGCAGCTGAGGTTAGTTGCTCGAATAAGAAATAAAGGAAAATAAATGAAGCGCACTACTATTTCTATCGCCATTGCATTGGCAACCTCATTTTTAACAGTCGGCTGTTCAGAGCCATCAACGTCAACAAAAACAGTGCAAGAACAAGCATCCACTAAAGCTGCGTCAGGATACCAACTTGTCGATACCGCACGTGACAGACTTGATATCTATACACCGGTAACACTGCAAACCGATTTGAGCCACTTGAGCGAAAATCAAAAACAAATGCTTGGATTACTTATCGATGCCTCTGTCATTATGGATGACTTGTTTTGGAAACAGGCTTTTGGCGAAGAAAAAGACTCTTTCTTAACTAAAATCACCGACGAACAAGTTCGCCGTTTTGCAGACATTAACTATGGTCCATGGGACAGATTAAACGGCGATAAAGTATTCTTATCCGGATTTGAAGAAAAGGCACTTGGCGCAGAATTTTATCCAAGTGACATCAGCAAAGAAGAATTAAACAACGCCGATGTCAAAGATAAAACCGGTTTATACTCTCTCATTCGCCGCAACGAAAAAGGCGACTTATATAGTGTTCCCTACTCTGAAGCTTTTAAAGATGAGCTAAATAAAGCTGCTGATTTATTACGTAAAGCCAGTAAACTCGCTGTAGATAAAGAGTTTGCAAATTACTTGAACCTAAGAGCGGAAGCGTTATTAAGTAATGAATATCAGCCATCCGATTTTGCTTGGATGGACATGAAGAATAACCCTATAGATGTTGTGATCGGTCCGATTGAAACTTATGAGGATCAACTATTTGGCTACAGAGCGGCCTTTGAATCTTATGTACTTGTGAAAGACTTAGCGTGGAGCGAGCGATTAGCTAAATTCGCAGCCTTTTTACCTGAGTTACAAACGGGCCTACCTGTCGCTGAAAAGTATAAGCAAGAAATACCGGGTTCCGATGCTGATCTGAACGCCTACGATGTTATCTACTACGCTGGCCACTCTAATGCAGGTAGTAAAACCATCGCAATTAACCTTCCAAACGATGAAGAAGTGCAACTACAAAAAGGCACGCGTCGCTTACAACTTAAAAATGCCATGCGTGCTAAGTTCGACAAAATATTAGTACCTATTGCCGATCAGTTAATTGTACCTGAGCAACGTAAACATATTACTTTTGACGCTTTCTTTGCCAACACAATGTTCCACGAAGTCGCGCATGGTCTTGGCATTAAAAATACCATTACAGGTAAAGGTACCGTCCGTCAATCGCTACAAGAGCACGCCAGTGCGCTTGAAGAAGGCAAGGCGGATATTCTCGGTCTGTATATGGTTGAGCAGCTGTTGAAAAAAGGTGAAATCACCGAAGGTACACTGGAAGATTACTATGTCACGTTTATGGCTGGTATATTCCGTTCAGTGCGTTTTGGTGCATCAAGCGCCCACGGTAAAGCTAACATGATCCGTTTTAACTTTTTCAAAGATGAAGGGGCTTTTTCTAAAAATGAGCAAGGCCTGTATCAAGTAAATATGGAACAAATGGGCGCAGCGATGGAGAAGCTTTCAAATCTAATTCTGACCCTGCAAGGTGATGGCGACTACCAAAAAGTAGATCAACTTATCGCCACCCATGGTGATATTAAATCTGAACTTAAAGCCGATCTGGAAAAGCTAGCCAATGCTAACATTCCTGTGGATGTAACCTTTAAACAAGGTAAGCAGGTACTCGGGCTATAATAAACAACAAGCCACAGTGATCACTGTGGCTTGTATCTTATTGTTAAAGGCCGTTCTGTGACGCTTGTCGCGACGTTGATTCATCAGGTCCTGATTCAGAAAGCTCTGAGTCGCCTGAACCTTTTCTATTCGGTAACTCAGGTTTAAACTCACCACCTGTATTACCACCAAAAATCGACTTAAGCTGCTTTTTACTAAAGAGCCTCTTCATGCTCAAACCTTTTCATTGATTTTCTTTCCGTCATGATAAATGTCAACATCGCCATAATCTCTAAGCACTGAGCCGTTATTTGAAAACCTTCCCAGACATAGGTGTACAAAAACACATTATCAATAATGTGAGCCATATATAGCTGAATCTCTAGCCACACCGAGAAGTGAAAAACGGCAGAAATAAGATAGATGACAATAAAAGCACACTCTAAGGGGGTTAATTGATAGCTTTTTTGAATGCTTCTGAAATAGTCAGAGTCCAAAGTTTCTGAAAGGTAGTAAGCGATCGCGTTTCTAAAAATCAAAGATAAAGGTAACAAGGAACCCAGTAGTACGCACCACAGATAATAGTGCTGAGTCCAATTAATGGTGAAAGGATGAGTAATGATTTCCAGACACTGTAAAAACACCAACACAAAAAACAACCATCTAGCATTAAGACTCTTCCAAGTTAACAATAGGCCTGCGATGATCGCTATTAAACTTGCTAAATCCGTATAGTTAAAACTCACTATTCTACCTCTCGCTTTTCTTCCTTATTTAGCTTTTTACTCTGTAATAAACCAAAGTAAGTGGACCAGTCCTTGCCACAGATCATCAGTATATCTAACAACTGCCACACAGTGATGTCCGTTTTTCCACTTTCCCAGTTCGAAATTGTCGACTGATCTACTGGCGTCGACATTTTTTTCGCAAGCTCATTTTGCGACAAGTTAACGCCTTGACGTAATTTACGAATCGAGGCTTGAATGTCTCGTTTGACACTGTACGACTTATTGTTGCGTTCCCCAGATTTCATTTTACATCCGTTTAAAAGCCCAAAACCATAAGGTCAAAACCCACATTGACCACCGCAAATGTTAATTTAAATGTTAATTTTATGCAAACAAAATAAAATACCAAAATATTCATATAAATCATATTTAGTCTGCATTAGGAATATTTTCATCCTGAGATGTGTAACATTAAATACACCAAAAAATTACATAGAACAAAAATGACAGGTCTACAAGGACAACCGCGACAGCTAACTGATTTACTAACCTGTAAGCAGAAGATACGGAATATTTGGTTGCAGCAGCATAGCTTGCAATATTCAGCCACCAGCGCTCCTTCAAGCTGTTGCTCACAATTGCTCGACCAAGAATATGACTTGCTCCCTATCTGTGTTTCTGAATCTCAGCTTTTTAGCTGTAAGCAATTACGATTAGACAATGAAGTCACCTTGAAAAGCAGTAGCCTACTGATCATGGTAATCGTTAGCAGAAGAAATACCGGCCCAATGATCGCCGTCTTTAATGGCAGTGAATTACCTTATCCTCGGCTCGAAAGCCACGAAGTACTTGCACGTTTAACTCCAGCAGAGGGATGCTGGAGTCTGTTAAATAGAGTGTTCTCGGCAGGGGGAAATCACCAGATATTTGAGCAAAGTGCTCCTCAAGTTACAAAGCTTGATCTAGGCGCTGCCTAAGCTGCTGTAGTTGGGCCTCGGTATAAGGCTTCGCTGGAAATAAGCCCCAAACAGGCTTTGGCCATGCGACATCGGTTTGATAACGTGCAATATGATGTACATGCAGCTGAGGTACCATATTACCAAGCGCCGCGACATTAAGCTTATCGGGATTATACACCGCCTTAATTAGCCGACTTAGTTTTGCAGACTCCTGCCAAAAGGTTTGCTGTTGCGCATCCGATAAGTCGACGATTTCTTTTACGCCTTCAACTTGAGGAACCAAAATAAACCACGGATATTGATTGTCATTCATCAACAACACTTTACACAACGGCCAATGCGCTATTTCAATACAGTCACGTTGCAGTTCTTTTGCTAAACAAAATGCCATGTTTACACCTTCAGGGGTTATTTCTATTGGCACTCTATCTCAACAGGTTGATATTGAAAAGCTTGTTACTTACTATCTTTGCCACATAAATATACAATGGAAATCAGCGTGAAAGTACAATTATTCAAGCAGCTGTTATTGGCACTTCCAGTGGTTGTTACTGCAACTGCTTCAAATGCTCAACCGCTAACATTAGAGCGTCTTTTTGATGATCCCAGTTTATCAGGGAAAGCACCGACTAAGTTAAAGTTTTCTCCTGATGGTAGCCGAGTCACTTACTTACAAGGCAAAAAAGAAGATTACAACCGCTACGACCTTTGGGAATACAACCTTAAAGACAATAGCAAACGCCTGCTAGTAGACTCTCAAGCCGTATTTTCCGGTGCTGAAAACTTGTCTGACGAAGAAAAAGCGCGTCGTGAAAGACAACGTATTTTTGGTCAAGGTATTTTAGAGTATCAATGGTCGAAAGATGGAAAGTTGTTACTGTTTCCTATAAACGGCGATCTGTACTACTACGATTTAGCTTCAGGAAAAAGTCACAAGTTAACAAATACAGAAGCATTTGAAACCGATGCTAAATTCTCACCAAAAGGTAATTACGTCTCGTTTATACGTGAACAAAACCTATTTGCTATCTCACTCAAAGATGGTAAAGAAATTCAGTTAACCAAAGATGGTGGCGGCACAATAAAAAATGGTATGGCTGAATTTGTTGCTCAAGAAGAAATGTCTCGTATGACCGGCTACTGGTGGTCTGGTAATGAACAACAAATCGCCTTTACTCGCATTGACGAAAGTCCGGTAGAAGAAGCCATTCGCAATGAAATCTACGCCGATGAAGTCAAGCTATTTAATCAACGCTATCCGTACACCGGCACAAATAATGTCACGATCGAGCTCGGCGTGGTAAAACTAGAAAACCAGCAGATAGATTGGGTTGATCTTGGCAAAGATAAAGACATTTATTTAGCCCGAGCCAAGTGGTTAAACGACCACAATACCCTTTCCTATCAATGGCAAGATCGCGCCCAACAAAAGCTAGAGTTACGTTTTTACGATAGCGTCACGAAACAACAAACAGTCGCGCTCACAGAAACCAGTAATACATGGATAAACCTGCACTTTGATCTGCACTTTTTAGAGGACAAAAAGCACTTTATTTGGGCATCTGAGAGAGATGGCTTCAAACATCTCTACCTTTACAACATCAGCGGTGAACTAATTAGGCAAATTACGTCTGGTGATTGGATTGTAGAAAGCTTAAAAGGCGTTGATGAGAAAAAAGGTGTGGTTTACTTTGCTGGCCGAAAAGACACCCCACTTGAAAGTCATTTTTACCAAGTTCCTCTATTTAAAAAAGGAAAGATCCGCAGGATTACCGAGCTAGGTAAAGGCCATAAAGTTGTTCTGGCTGAAGATTACCGCACCTTTATCGATAAAGCTTCAGCGATAAACTTGCCATCAAATGTAGCACTGCGAAAAGTAGACGGTTCATTTGTCACTTGGCTTGAAGAAAATGCATTAGATGATTCTCACCCATTGACACCCTACCTGAGCGATTTGGTTGAACCCGAGTACGGTACGTTAAAGGCTGATGATGGCCAAACCCTACATTATCGTCTATTCAAGCCTAAGAGACTTAACAGACAACAAAAGCATCCTGTCATTGTCAGTGTTTACGGTGGACCGCACGCTCAACGGGTCGTTAATGCTTGGCATAAACGCAACCTGTATTACCAATACCTTGTACAACAGGGCTACGTGATTTTTCAATTGGATAACCGCGGTTCATATAATCGTGGTAAACAGTTTGAAGATCCTATTTATAAACAATTGGGTGTTGTTGAAGTGGCGGACCAAATTAAAGGCGTGGAATACCTACGCACTTTAGACTTTGTCGACCCTCAGCGTATCGGCATTTATGGCCACAGCTATGGCGGGTATATGGCCTTGATGACCATGTTTAAGGCAGGTGATTACTTCAAAGCGGGGGTTTCTGGTGCACCGGTAACAGATTGGGCACTGTATGATACGCACTACACCGAGCGCTATTTAAGTCATCCAAAAACCAATGCTAAAGGATACGAGCAAAGTGCAGTATTCCCATTTGCCGACGGCTTAAAAGGCCCACTACTCATTTATCATGGAATGGCCGATGACAATGTACTATTTACCCATGCAACCAAATTATTTAAGCAGCTGCAAGACCAAGGCAAGCACTTTGAAATGATGACTTACCCGGGTTCAAAGCACAGTTTACGTGGCAAAAAAGTCCAGCAACATTTATATCAAACCATTACCAACTTCTTTAATCGTCACTTTGCTGTAGAGGCTAAAGACACAAAACACTAAAAACTTATTAAAGATTGCGGCATTGACTCAAACTAGGTCATGCCGCTATATTCTGGTAATACAAATTAATTAAATCAAAACAAATACCTACCCACTCTTTATCGATTACTTTTACTTATCTTGTCGATAAAAATAATCCGTGAGCATCTTGATAACTTTGCCGTTATAGTCCGATTTTGATTGCAATACAGCCTGATTATGACCATGAAAATTTGTTTTATTATGTACCCTTGGGAGCGAGTAGAAGCTGAAAATGATAGCTCGCTGAGATTGATCCATGAAGCCGTTTCTCGTGGTCATGTAGTGGCAATCACCACGATTAATAACCTGACAATTCGTGAAAGCGTCGCCAGTGCCTTCTGTGATGTATTTATTGCCGGCCAAAAAGTGCCCGACAATATCGTCAGCTTTTACAACAAAGCATCTTTCAAGCGTATTCAGTTACCATTGGCTGGCTTTGATGTCATCTTTATGCGTGCCAACCCGCCGCTAGATCCATTAGCCATGAACTTTCTAGATTCAGTGCGTGGCGATACCTTTATCGTCAACGATATCGATGGCCTACGGATTGCCAACAACAAGCTATATACCGCTTCATTTCAGGGAATCGCGAGTGAGTTTATCCCTAAAACCCATGTCTCTAAAAACAAAGAATACCTAGAGCGTATTTTTGATGAGTCTGAAAATGAAAAAATGATACTCAAGCCGTTGGACGGTTACGGCGGACGTGGCGTTATCGTGGTTGAAAAGCGTGCCAAACAAAGCTTTAGCTCATTGCTTGAGTTTTATATTGGCGGTGATGAGTCTGGTAAAGGCAGTAATTATGTCATTCTGCAAGACTATGTCGAAGGCGCGCACGAAGGTGACGTACGCATCTTAATGCTCAATGGTGAACCAATTGGTGCCATGAAGCGCGTCCCCGCTGTTAATGAAGTCAGAGCCAACGTTCACGCTGGTGGCAAGGTGGTTAAACACAAACTCACCGCACAAGAAAAAGCGCTGTGTCGCCATATCGGCCCTAAATTAGTCAGAGATGGTCTGTATTTTGTGGGGATTGACGTGATTGGCGGCAAGTTAATTGAAGTGAACGTACTTTCGCCAGGCGGGATCACCAGAATTAACCGCTTGAATCGCAGTAAGCTGCAAGTGCAAGTCATCGATTTTGTTGAAAGTGTTGTCCATGCCAAAGAGCTAGTCAGCCGCCGTAAAAGTGAATTCCGCCAAGTGATAGAAGACGCCCATGCTATCTGAACAAGACATTCTCTCGGCACTCGAAGCCGGGAAACCCATCAGTGGTAGCTTTGCCGAAGGTGCATTTCACCTTGAAGTGAAAGAGTATGTGCCTTACGTTGCTACCGCTGTGCACGCGGGTCACAAAGTACGCGCTAGCCTTAAAAGTCTGTATGCGATCTCTGAAGCCGATAGGTTACAAGAAGAAGATCCGTTTACCGATGACATGGTTGCTTCACTGCCAATCACGTTAATCGCCAAAGATTCACGCTATGAATACGATTTAAATCGAGCGCCTGAGCAGGCCATTTATGACCAAGCGTGGGGTAAGCAAGTATGGCATGAGCAATTACCAAGTCACGAGCTAGATCTCAGTTTATCAAAACACGCCGCTTATTATCGCATACTCGGTGCACTATTAACGGCGTTAGAGCGCCGCTTTGGCGCCTGTGTGCTGTTTGATGTGCACAGTTACAATCATCAAATTCGACACCACCATTACGCACCAACTTTCAACCTTGGTACCACCCAATTGGATACGTTGCGATTCAGAACGGTGTTAGATGAGTTAAAAAAACAGCTGGTGAGCAAAAAAATTGCAGGACAACCCGTTGATTGTGCTGAAAATACTGTATTTCAAGGCCATGGCTACCAAACTACCTTTGTGACCGCTAACTTTAGTAATACCTTAGTGATGCCACTTGAGGTGAAAAAGATTTTCATGGATGAAACCACAGGAGAGCTCTTTCCTGTGGTGTTTGATAAGTTACAGCGTCACTTACACCTAACACTGAGTAAGACTGCTCGTGCTTTTGCTAAGTACCACTGTTACAAACCACTGCGTAAAGCCAAGCTTAACAGCCTACTTGATCCGGCGATTTTAAATGTCGACAGTGCTTTGTATCGCCTGGCTAGGAACTTGGACACATTACATTATGTAAATCCAACCAATATCGCACAGGAAAAACGCCGCTTTTTTGCCAAGCGCCACTATTTGCCAGCATTTAAATATCGGCCGTTACGAATTGATCCGTACGAGTTTAAAGAGCAACTTTATCGATTGCCGGTCAACAAAATTCAAGACCCCGTAGTCAAAAGTCTCTATCGCAAAGTCATTGATAGTTATGCCACTAAAATTGAGTTGATCACACAAATTGGTCGCGAAGCCTTTTTGTACAATTCACTGCGCTATTACGGCGAACCAGACTTTAACGACATTAAAAATGCGACTTTTTTACTGCACGCCAGAGAAACAGAAGTACAACCAGAGAAAAATATTACCGCTGAACAAGCTTTAGTTCGCTTCAATCAAGCCATTGAAACGATGGGGTTACCCTGTAAAGTTGCTATTTCTAGCAAGCTAGTTGCCAAAGCCATGGTAGATAATGGTAAGCGACTGCTGCTAGTAAACAGTAACGCGATGTTGTCTGAGCTAGACATCAATGCGCTTATAGAACATGAAATTGGCGTGCACTTATTGACGACCCTCAATGCTGAAGCTCAACAGCTTAAAGTGCTGCATTTGGGCTTGCCCGGCAATACGTACACCCAAGAAGGCTTGGCCATTTTCCGAGAATATCAGTCTGGGCAGATAAACTTAACACGACTTAAAGTGCTAGCACTGCGGGTGATCGCGGTGAACATGATGCTTAAAGGTGATAATTTTTATCAGGTGTTTGAGTTTTTGGTGGATTCTAAAATACTCAATACAAATGAAGCCTTTGCACTTACCACCCGAGTATTTCGTGGTGGTGGTTTTACCAAAGATCATCTGTATCTGAAAGGCTTTAAAGATGTCGTGCAGCTGTCAACACAACGGAGTCTAGACAACTTGTATCTAGGGAAAACAGGCTTAGCACATTTGGATATTCTAGACACTTTGGTTGAGCAAGGTGTGTTTACTTCAGCTAAACACTTGCCTGATAGCAGTCGAGATCCACAACCTAACCCCATTTTAAGCTATCTTATTTCTTCTATAAATTAGTGAGTTTGGCTTTCAGCGTGCTTGTCACCCTGAAAGCCGATTTATTGCTATCCCGAGAGTTAAACTACAGCTCCAGAATAGCTTTCCACTTATCTTCCGTTTCTTTGCTAACCATACAACTATCTTGCTCAGCAAAACACTGTTGATGACAACTTTGGATCTCCATTGGTCTATCCACCATGCCGTCACAACGCTTCATACACATTTCTCCGCGCTTATTGCAATCAATCAAACCGTGTTCATGGTTGCTTTTTATCTGTGCACTGCATCCAGCCAAAGATGTTGCTACTGCCATTACCGCAACAGCTAGAAATTTCAGTTTCGTCATAATCCCTACTCCTAGGACAATACTGCTTTACAGTCAAATGTACCCACGATTAAAACAATGTCAATAAGTATGAATTACCTACGCAATGTATTTTGTTGCTAGTTGTTTCAGCTTGATTGAAGGTAACAGTCAGATAAATAAAAGCGAGAAGTTCACTGCCGAAGGTACGGCGTGTCGAGCCGTTTTAATAATCAAAGAGAGTTTGGCTTCCAAATAGCAATCACCTTGAAAGCCAGGAAGTTAGTTTCTAAAACTCATAGAAAATATGTACTTTATCTTCCGTTGTTGAATCGGCTGCACAGGTATTTTGTTCCACTACACACTGTTGCTGACATTGCTTAACTTGGCTGGCATTATCTCCATCACGCTCACACAGTTGCTCACACATTTGTTTTTGTTTATCACAATCTAACATGTCGTCATGCTTGTTCGGCGCGCTGCATCCAGCCAGTCCGATCAAACAAAATAGTCCAGCCATTGCCGCGAAACTTCCACTTTTTTTCATATAACAACTCCCAGCCTCTGGCTGTAATAATATGCTCCATCTTCGTCTGCAAATGTACCCATGAAAAATACAATGTCAAATTTTTTGCAAAATCATGAACTCACCTGAAGAAACGCTAATCGGTGATAATCAGAGTTTGTAATTTTTTAGGCATTTTTTCCACAACCAAACGAAACGAATTATCGATCATTCTTTGTAGCTCTCCGACCGGAATTGAGCCGTCTAGAATGACCGTGTTCCAATGCTTTTTGTTCATGTGATAGCCTGGTAACACCGCTGGGAAAATATCGCGAAGCGCATTTGCTTCATCAGGATCGCATTTTAAATTTACTCGCCAGTTGGGAGTATTTCCCGGTTCATGTTCCAATCCGCCGAAAGCAACAATGGCGAACATCTTGTCTTTTACTTTGTATACATCAACATTTGGTCCAAATGGTTGGCTTACGGTAGTAAACGGCTTTGCCATTAAATATTCATGTACTTCGATATTATCCATGTTTTGCTCCTTTAATTGATAACGCATTCCATGCTCCTGACACTCCCTGACAAACCAATGTGTTTTACTTGTTTCGTCCGTTAGATACAGGCAATACCTATCAGCCAATTAAGTTAACTTTTCAGAAGGAAACTATCATGACACAAAACGTTGTTGAGATCGTAAAATTTAAATTAAAAGCCGGGGCAACTGAAGCCGATCTGTTACAAATAAATAAGGAGTTTAATAACTGGCTCCATGAACAACCAGGCTTATTGTACCGTTCACTTGCAAAAACCTCGCAAAGTGATGAATATGTTGATGTAATCTATTGGGAAACCGAGGCTGCTGCAAAAGCGGTTGCTGAAAAGTTTGAAACACAACCCGACTGCCAGCACTTTACCCAATTTATTGACTCAGATAGTGTCTCAATTTCACATAGTCTCATTCTATCCAAAACGTGTGACAACGAGAGTGACGATTAGCTCATAATAGAACATAACTAAATGCATAAATCAGAACGCTTATTTCAGCTAGTAAACCTGCTCAAGGGCAGACGTTTAGCCATTACCGCTAAATCGTTGGCCGATCACTTTGCTGTATCTGAGCGTACGATTTATCGCGATATACAGAACTTACAAAGTTCTGGCGTGCCCATTGAGGGAGAAGCAGGCGTCGGCTATCTCATCGCTGAATGCTCTCTCCCTCCAATGATGTTCAGTTACGATGAGCTAACCGCATTATTGCTTGGCAGCAAAATGGTGAGTGCTTGGACTGATCCCGAACTCAGTGCGCAAGCGAAATCTGCCATAGCAAAAATTGAAGCCGTACTTCCTGCTAAGCTGAAGCAGCAACATGAGCACTCTCCTTATCTCGTTTCAAGCTTCAATCATGGTGAAAAACAACAAAAGTTCAGCCAAATTTTACGTGATAGTATCGAAAGAAATCTTGTTGTCCTGCTGGATTATCAGGATGTAAATGGGCAATTGTCACAACGCCTTATTGAACCGCTGGGTCTTGTTTATTGGGGTGGAAAATGGACGTTAGTGGCACACTGCCTGCTCAGAGATGGTTATAGAGAGTTTCGAATAGACCGCATTGTTCAGCTTCAACAACAAATCACGTCATTCGAAAAAAGTACCACCAAATGCCTTAACCATTATGTCGAATTGGTCAAAGCAAAATACGCAGAAAAACAAAGTTAAGAGCCTGAAAAGTTGATTTAAAACACTTTTTTTTGCTTCGTTTTTGCTGTTGTGGAATTTCTTTCATATCCTTAGTAGGACTAATTTGCTGTATAAGAAGTAACAATGGGGAAACGCAAAGCTATATTCTGCATGCTAGGTCAGCTAGTCATTCTGCTGCTTTTACCAGTGAGACTCTATGCCGACCCTTTGCTCATGCACGATAAGTTTATTGCTCGTTACCCCGCAGAGCCTGCTATTTCGCCACTAATCACACAAGCAATACATGCAATAAACAACGAAGAAGCTCGCGTCGCTTTTAATGTGTTATCTGAGATCAAAGCCACACTGGGCCAAAACCCAAATCATCAAACCCTATTTACCTATCACTATTTAACTGGTCACGCGTTTGCAAAGCTCGGGCTGCATAATCAAGCGATGGCCAGCTACCTCTCTGCATACGAGCTAGCGCTGTTGGAGGATAATGCTGATAAAATTAGCTTCAGCATGCATCACATTGGTAATAGCTTTATTGCGTTAAGACGATTTGATGAGGCCAAATATTACCTTGATGCAGACTATCAAAAAGCCTTAGAGGAAAAATCTTCAGCACATTATCATCGCGCTTTAAACAACTTAGCTGCGCTAGCTATCGCCCAAAATGACAACCAACTTGCAAAGCGCTATCTATCACAAACAGAGCGAATTACTGATTCAGGTAAAGCACTGACTGCACATTCCCACTTTCTCAAAGCACAAGTTGCTGATCCGAATACCTCCGAGCAACTGTTTCAACGTGCTATCGAGTTAATGTCTGAGCATCAGACAAATTCACACACCATAAAAAGTAAGTTGGCGCTTGCAGACTCTTACTTGTTGAATGGCAAAGTGCAACTTGCACAACAACAAGCTCAGCAAGCGCTGACACTTTCACAAAGTATTAAAGCAGATATTTTACACGCGGAGTCATTGTTAAAGTTAGCGACGCTATATGAACATCAGAACAATTATCCGGATGCCCTTGCCTGGTCCAAACAATATATCGAACATCATAGACACCTTGAAAAGCAACGCTCTGAAGTTGGCCTTGAACACTATATCGCAGAAGCCGAGCTGGCCAGCAAAGAGCTCGATATCGCGCTGCTGACCAAGGAGAAGCAAATAGCTGAGGCTAAGACCTTAGCGACTCGTCAACAAACTCAGCTAATTTTAGTCACCAGTATTTTGGTGCTATTACTATCCAGTCTGTTTTTTTATTTACATCGACGTAAAGGTAAAAAGCTGGTCAAAGCGTTAAAGCTGCTGAATAAAACCGAAAAGGCGCTGATGGCAAGAAAAAACACCTCTGCGATGACCACGTTAGTATCTGGAATGGCGCACCAACTAAATACCCCGCTGGGTGTCGTCATCACCGCCAATTCAGCAGTAAAGTCGGCGCTGAGTAAGGTAAAACAAGGACTAGCTGAAAAAAAACTCAGCTTAAGTGAATTGCAGCAGTTCATTACGCATACCGAACAATCGTTATCCCTCACCGAAGCAAACAGTGACAAAGCCGTCAATCTCTTGCAGCGGTTTAAATTAATTTCTGCTTACTTAGAAGATGAGTCACCGACTGAAATTAACCTCAGCGCTTTTTTTGAGAAAAAAATATCTTTGTTGAAACAAGCCTACCCTATCTCGTTTTCATTTTCGGTAGAAGGCGACAACACACTAGTCATTCAGAGCTACCCTGATGTACTTTATAAAATACTAGAGCAGTTGGTTGAGAATAGTTGTATTCATGGTCTAGAGACGATGGACTTTATTCAACTCTCCATTGCCTCAACAGGCGATGGCAATAACGTGCAAATAACCTATACCGATAACGGTGTGGGTATTAGCACAGCCACCATAGAGCAAATTTTTACCCCATTTTTCACCACTAATGGCATGCAATCTCGACTTGGTATCGGTATGAGTATTATCTACCACTCTGTTGTCGATGTGCTTCAGGGAAAAATAGAATGTGCACCTTACGATGCCGGAGCTCGCTTCATAATTACCTTACCCATTACACAAGAAAAACTCAGTTTTAAGCAACAATAGAATTTTTGCCGCACATCTGTTGTAACCAATCAATCAGCCAGCTAAGGCAATATGATAAAGCGATGCTTTCTGTAACCTATTTGCAGCACAGCTTGGCTCATAGAAATTATTGTTCTAAATAACAACAACCTTAACCCCAATTTAACCCTAAGTATTTTATTTTGATATGGCTTTGATCTGCGTGTGAAGAAGTAAGAAGGAACAAGGTAGACCCCTAATAAGGTACATAATAACAACAAGCAATAACACAGTTCAATAGCAAATATCCGTTTTTGATTGTTTTTTATTCCAAAAATAGAAATAAAACTCAAAGGCAAATACTCAATTTATACCAATTCAATTAACTAAGTGGCCTATTAAAGGTCGGGGAAGCTTGGTTGGTTACAGCATCAAATTTACTGCTGTTGGTATTACAACATAGGAATCAACTATGCGTTTAATAGCTAATTTCACTCGCTACTTAACCGTATTAAGCCTATTCACAGTGAGTACATATGGATTTTGTCAGGACTTGAAAATTAGCGGCTTTGGTACGGTGACAATGGGTTCAACGCTTGAATCGGATAAGTCACTTGGCTTTTATAATGATGATGTACAATTTAAACCTGAATCACTGGCTGGAATACAGTTTTACAGTGACATCAGTAACAACACATCGGCAACTATTCAGTTAACGGCACGAGGCCAGAACGACTTTGACGCAGAAATCGAATGGCTATATCTCACCCACATTATTAATCGCAATTGGAGTGTAAAAGTCGGTAAGTTTCGCACCCCGTTTTATAACTTCAGTGAAAGCCTAGATATTGGCTACTCCTACCATTGGATTAGGCCTCCACAATCCGTTTACATCCCACTTTTCAATAATATGGAAGGGGTAAATGCCATGTACCGCAGTGTCATTGGTGAAGTCGACTCTGATTTGCAGATGTTCTATGGCACCTTACACGAGCAAACCCCTGGCGGTCCTGTCGATATTGACTTTATGGCGGGGTTTTCATGGTCGTTACAAAAAGACTGGTTTAGCATGCGCACTTCTTACTTTAAGTCAAAAGTAACCATCCCACCGGTCTTTGCTGGTAATGTCCTGGCTTTATTACCTACAGAGTCAATTCCTGGCAGCCAAGCCATGCCTGGTCCTGCACTACCTACCGTCTCTATGGATGTCGCCAACGCGATTATTCCACAAGGTGATTCGGCTACCAACGCAGGTATTGCTCTTAAAGCCGAATTTGATGATTGGATGGTGCTTGGCGAATACACGATTAATAAAGTTGAAGATAGCGTATTTACCAACCCGACAGGCTATTACGTGTCGTTCGTGTATTTCTTAGGTGATTTTCAACCCCACTTCACGTACGAAAACTTTGATACTGATCCACAGTTCAACATTCTCAAGCTGATTGACAACAATGACCCAGTCAAACCTCTACTTGAAAAGGCTATCGGTGAAACAGACGAAGACAAAAAGACTTATACCTTAGGTGTAAAGTACAACCTAAATTCAGGCACTGTGTTGAAGCTAGATTACTCCTACACAGATTACAAAACTGAGCTATTGGACCCAATTCGACCTCGTGTTGATGCCGGTGTATTTAGCGCGTCTGTAAGCTTTGTGTTTTAAGGAGATAAGTCATGTTAAAAACCATAATTCTAACTTTGATGATGTGCTTCTCTGCTCAGTCACTGGCGAACATCGCCATTATTGCCCATCCCAGTTTTTCACAGGAATTGGATAAAAATTACATTAAACGTATTTTTTTGGGTAAAGAACAACTGTTTCCAAGTGGTGATAAGGTCATGATTTTGGAAATCGACAATGAAGACAAAATATACGAGAGCTTTTGCCAGCATGTAGTCGATAAACAGCCGGAACGATATAAAGCGTTTATGGCAAGGCTAATCTTTACAGGCAAAGTCGCACCATTAAAACGCGTTGCATCAAGCCAAGAAATGAAGCAACTCGTCGTCGCTGACACTTCAACCATTGGTTACATTCCTGTCAGTGAAGTTGATGACTCAATCAAAGTACTGGCGACTTTTTAAGGATCTAACCTTTGAGGTATTTTAGCTAAGGAAAGCGATACCTCATTCTCAAACTTTCCCACTTTCCCACTTTCCCACTTTCCCACTGATTACCAAAAAAACGATTACATCAATAGATAATTCTAAATGGTATTGATTTGAATCCGAGCTAGACTCAGCTAGAACAGTTTTAAACCACAGAGATTGACACAATGATGGACTTTTTATCAAAAATGACCGTAAAGAGTCGTTTAATTACTGGGTTCGGATTTATTCTGGCCTTACTTGTGTTGCTAACAGTTCAAGGGATCCAAAAAGTTAACTTTATTGATCGAACTTTAAATGAAATCACCGACATTAACTCTGTAAAACAACGCTATGCGATTAACTATCGAGGTAGTGTACACGACAGAGCTATTGCAATCCGTGATATTGCAATTGCCAATAGTCAATCTCAAATAGACAGCTTTGTTGACGAAATAAAGACACTAGAAGCATTTTATCGACGCTCTGAAATCAAAATGGACGATATGCTTAGCAACGGCACTCACTTTAGTAGCCAAGAGCGAAATATCCTTGCTCGCATTGATGCGATTCAAGCCAAGACACTTCCGTTGGTTAGTAAAATCATTGCTGACAAACGCGCCGGTAACAATGTTTCTGATCAGGTGTTACAAGCAGCGAGACCCGCTTTTATAGAATGGCTCAACACCATCAATGAGTTTATCGATTATCAAGAAAGCCAAAATCAAATGTTGACCCCCGAAGCAAGAGTCATTGCTGGAGGCTTCCAAAACTTAATGTTGATATTGTGCGCCATCGCGCTTGCCGCTTCTATATTTGTCGGCCTACTTATTGAAAAAAGTCTAAGAGAAACTCTAGGCGGTGAACCATTTGAAGCACAAGAAGCAATCAATAAAACTGCTCAAGGCGATTTAACTCACGACGTTAGCGCTCGTTATCCAAATAGCGTGCTCGGATCAATTGCTGATATGAACAAAAAAATGATAGCAATTGTCAGTAATATCATCAGCGCATCTAACAGCGTCGCCACTCAAGTCGAACATGTGTCACAAGGTTCAAAATCGGTGCTTAATGCAGCTGAAAATCAAGCGAAACTAACCTCACAAACAGCAATAAAACTTAGCGAAATGCGTGAAAGCATCGATCAGGTGTCACAAATTGCACACCATACCGAAGAAAATTCAGGACTTACCGCCCAGTATGCAGAACAAGGTAGAGAAGTTGTCGATGCAACTGCAACTGAAATGGAGCGGATCTCACAAACGGTTAACCAGACCGTAGAACAAATCAAAAAGCTCGAAGGGAATACCAAGCAAATTGGCGGTATCATTAACGTCATTAGCGGTATCTCTGAACAAACGAACCTACTCGCGCTAAACGCTGCAATAGAAGCAGCAAGAGCTGGAGAATCTGGCAGAGGATTTGCGGTGGTTGCTGACGAAGTGCGTCAATTGGCTCAGCGCACCGGCGAAGCAACCTCGCAGATTGAAGCAATGATTAATGACGTACAAACTCAAACAGCCGCCTCTGTCGATGCCATGGAAGCCGTTCAACCACTGGTAGAAAGTGGTAAAGAAAAAACCGTACAAGCAACCGAGCTACTGTTAAATATCGAAAAGCAAGCCAGTGACTCACTAGCCAGAGTCAAAGAAGTCGCGCAAGCATCCGCCGATCAAGTATCCGTGATCAGTGACATCAACATGACGATGGAGAAGATTGCCGCTATGTCCGAAGATTCCATTGAATCTATGCATCAAAACGATGCAGCCACCAACAAACTCACAGAGCTTTCCAGCAAGCTAAAAAATGATATTTCATTTTTTAGCATTTAGGTAACCATAAATCTGGGTTGGGTGGTAACTCTCCATCCAGCCAACAATTTTGCAGCTTGCCTACCTAAACGTATATTCGGACATATTCAAATTTTGTAAAGCATCTCTATTGGTCACCTTCAGCCTTAGCTATAATCCACGTTTGTGGCTGAATCTTTGCCTTTAATTTGGAAACGCACCTATGAAAAAACTCTCGAAAGTCCAACAAAAACAACAAGCGATAGTGATTAATGTTGCAGATATGCTCGAACAACAAGCCCGTGAAGAAATTCCAGGTATGTTGCAATGTTGGTTTGATGTGGAATACCACTTATTTCCAGGTTCACTGATACTGTGTTTTCAATTCGAAGATGCACAAACACTCGAAGCGGCAAAACCTGACTTGTTAAAATGGCAAAAGCGCTTAAGTGCCGCCATGCTGAAAAAAGGCGTGATTTTAAAAGACATGCGACGACATTTAACCTTTACCTTGCAAGGACCAGAAGACTAAACAACCCCAACTTCATCCAAGCAAATTTACCCAACAGCTCCTTCGGCATACTCGTGTTGAATCCATCCTCTGTTGAGAAGTACTGTTGGGTTTGCAAGCGTTAACAACACTTTTGATACTGAGCCACTGACACTTTATCGATTATTGAGAAGCCATTGCCTTGGTGACATTCCGCTATGGGCTTTAAATGCTCGCGACAACGCAGCTTCACTTTTATAACCAGCTTCTTCGGTGATCAGCCGCAAAGATTTACCGCTTTTCAACCACTTTTGAACCAATCCTATTCGCCAACTTTGCAGGTACTTAGCTGGTGTATACCCTACCGTTTCTCGGAATAAATTCGCAAACACACTGCGCGACATAAACGCTTTATTGGCAAGACTTTCTACTGTCCAATCAACTTCAGGGTTTTCATGTATAGCCACAATGGCTTTGCGCAGGTTTTGGTGAGCTAACCCAGCTAGCATTCCGGCTTTGACCAGCTGATTTTCCATCAACTCTCTGATGAGTTGCACCAGCAAGACTTCAAACAACCGATCAAGCAGAACTTGCCGACCACAATTACAGGCCTCAGCTTCTTCAAATAGTAATGACAACACCTTTTCACAGTGTGGCAAGGAATCCAGTGGCAAGCACAAACTGTCTGGTAACGCATTTGCGATTGGATTCGCTTCATTACCTTCAAACGAAACATGTGCACACAAAAATTGCGCATCAGAGTCTGGCGCCACCACAAAACGTCTTTTTAATGGTCGCGGATAAAACAGTAAACTGGGCTGCGTAACCTCATAGGCCTTTTTCCTACCATGCCAAACTTCGACCTGCCCCTCTCTAATTAAGTGAAGCTGCCCAACCGGTGCTTTGAAGTCAATCTCGTTATAGCCACAAAGCGGCCCAGATTGAAATGTATGAGCCGTTAAAGAGAAGTGCTCAAACAATGATGCGAGACGATCAACCATAAAAATACGATCTGCAATATATTCAACACAAAGTGTAGCAAATGATACATCAACTTAGTACAGAATGACACTCATCGACTAGGGACACACAACAATGACGCTAGTCACTAAAAACACTCAATATTCAGTAAATTTATAAAAGGAAAATACTATGAAAAACCTAACCAGCTTGTTAAGAAACACCATCATCACCGGCGCATTCATTTTAGCCGCAGCAACAGCACAAGCGACAACCAACTATGAGCGCACTGCTAGCACCATTACCACCAGCGACAACGTTGAAATTTACTATAAAGATTGGGGACCGAAAGACGGTGAAGTTGTCACTTTTAGTCATGGCTGGCCGTTAACCTCTGACAGCTGGGAATCACAAATGCAATTTTTGGCTGATAAAGGCTACCGCGTGATTGCCCACGACCGAAGAGGACATGGCCGCTCTAGCCAACCTTGGGATGGCAACGACATGGACCACTACGCAGATGACCTAGCAGCAGTTATCGATGCACTGGAATTAAATAAGGTGACTTTAGTTGGCTTTTCTACTGGCGGTGGTGAGGTAGCACGCTACATAGGCCGCCACGGTACAAGCCGAGTCAACAAGGTGGCATTAGTTAGCGCAGTAACTCCTTTTATGACTAAAACTGACACAAACCCTAACGGCATTGAAAAAGCGGTATTTGATGGCTTGAGAAAAGCGTCGAACGATAACCGTTCACAGCTATATCTAGACATCGCAAGTGGTCCATTTTTCAGCTTTAATCGCCCTGATGCTAAAGTTTCACAAGGCTTAATCCAGTCTTTTTGGAGACAAGGTATGACAGGCGGTGCTAAGAATACTTACGATTCTATCGCGGCATTTTCCGCAACGGATTTCCGCCCTGACTTAGCTAAATTTGACGTACCAACGCTGGTCATTCACGGTGATGATGACCAAGTAGTTCCTATCGAAGTATCCGGTGAAGTTTCTGCTAAGTTAATTAAAGGCTCAGAATTTATTATCTATAAAGATGCGCCACACGGCCTAGCAGACACACATAAGGACAGATTAAATCAAGACTTACTGAAATTTTTACAACAGCAGTAACTGTTCAAAAGTGATAAACCGAAGCTTGTTTCGGTTTATCATCTTAGTCTCCTCAGCTGATATTATCTGTGCATTCAATGCGCGGTACATAAACACAGGCAAGCACAAACCCAAGCTACTTGGATCATCAGGGCCATTAAACACAGCGATAATAAGTTAAGTTCGCAGTGAAATAAGCCTATAGCATGTACCATCCTCAACCATTTTAGAGTAAGCTTCTTGAGCAAGTGTCACAGACCAAGAAGGAAAAAACGGTGAACAATAAAATTGAGCCTGAGCTACCTAGTATCATGCCTGACATAGACCAAGTTGAAGCCTTTAAACAGACTCAAACACCGTCGAACAACAAAAAAACTTCTTTTGAAAACAGTGAAAACGTCCCGAGTGCCCCCGCTCAAACAAGTAACGTCGCTCTTTGGCTCGGTGCAATATCGATTATCGCTTTGGCCGCGGGGGGGTTTATTCTCCATCAACAAAGCGCTGTAATGCAAACAAAGCTGGCAGCTTCTGAGCGACGCATTGCAGAACTAGAAAATGCGCTTTCGGCAACCGGAGAAGAATTGGGCCAGTCTGCAGGTGCTATCCAAGCAAAATTGTCAACTTTAACCGAGCGTACCGATGAACTGTGGAGCCAAATGGATAAGCTTTGGGCTTCTGCGTGGCGACGTAATCAGTCTGAGATCAAAGAACTTCAAGAACAGGCTACTAAAATTGCCAGCACTCAATCTCAACACACTAACAGCCTGTCTGATATGACCTCTAACCTTAATAACTTATCGCAAAATCAGTCAGAAATGACGTTAAAACTGGCTTTATTTCAAGAGCAACTGCAAACAGCAGAGACGTTGAAAAAGCAACTCACAACAATGAGTGCTGATTTGGATCAGCTAAAATCTCAATCACAAAACCGCGATAGCAAACAAATAGAAATTGGCAGCACCCTAGCCCAGCTTGAAATGACACAAACTGCATTAGCTGAGCAGTTGCAACGCTTAGAAAGCAAATTAGCTTCTACCACAACACCTCAGCAAAAGCTTAACTAGGATAGTTAAGCAGCCAAAGTCGGACTAGCAAAATGCTATCCGACTTTTTGGTGTACATATTTCTGTAGAACCCAAACTCATAGACCGGAAGACATCTTGGTTTTTTCTAAGCCACTCTGTTTTAAACGCTTTTTCAATACCAATGGTTTAATCCACAAGTGAATAAGCATTGAAATCACACTAAAAAGCACCACACCAACAAAGGGCATCGCAGAACCAGAAACGAACGTCGAGCCCAAAACATAGCCAAGAATATACTCACCACGATGAAGCGGAAATACCAGCGCCGCAACCAGCAAACCTAGTAATATCAACATCGCAGCCTGATGATAGCCCAGACTAAAAACGATTGATTGAGCGACACTGACAATCAACATGACAGCAAAAGCCAAGCCGGCATTTCGATAGAGTTGTTGACTACTATCAGGTAGGTTTTCTAGTTTTGCCGCCCGTTTTTTTATATTCAGTGATACCAACAAAACAAGTACGGGTAAGATAATAAAGCCCCACCAATTGGATATACCCGGCAGATCTTTTCGCATAAAAAAGTGGTGGGTCAATACACCACCGTTCATTGATTCCCACACGATGCAAAGCGTTTGAAACATGCATACTGCAATCAACATAGCGACAGTTGCTCTATTATGCTGCTGATTATTCATACAATACCTTTTTATTATTAGTCATTAGGGTCACGAAAGAGCAATTACCAGACCAAAATCATAAACCTTTGATTTTATTAATTTTGAAAAATAACGTGTGGTTAAGTTAGCTAAAAGATGCTGTTTTAGGCTAATTAGTCACGTTTTACCAAAACATGTTCAAACATCCATCAAGCTTGCTATCGCACTCAACATCCTCGCCAGTTGGCTAAATATAACGTAAAATAGCGCATTACATTTCTGTATTTATTCACGTGTACGTTTTACGCTTAATAGATACACATTTCCAACTCAGGCATTCTTTTTGCCGATTGAGTCTTTCTTGCTTGAAGGCAGCTATGAAAAAAACATTTGAACTAACTCACCCTAAAATCAAACTTGCAAGACGCGTTGATGCGGTAAAGCATGAGCTAAAAAAATACGTAAAACGTGAACGCAATAAAACCTTGCCAGCTGGCGCCGATTTCTGGGATTTTGACTGTAAGTTTGGTAACACCGAAGCAGAAGCTGAGCCTGTGCACCTATCACAATTTAATAAGTTGATTGATAAAACACAAACTGAGAATTTAACCTCTTTCTATGTTGAGATCTTAGCAAAACCTGGTTACAGAAAAGCCGATGATTTGTCTGACGATGAGCCAGAAGAAGACTAAAAGCCTCTGCCGTTTACTTAACGAGGTCAACTGACTGTCATGCTGAACGGGGTTCAGCATCTTTCCCGCTTTAGGCCCAACAATTAACTTAATACAGCCTTAAATCCTCTTTTTACGGGACTTAGCTCTATAGTAACTCGCCCATAAACTGACACAAAACAACGCACATGATACAATCGCTCGTCGAATTTTTTACTGGCAGTGCTGCCGGTACAGTGAGAGTTACTGAGTATGAGTGAGTCGTTTGTTGCGATTGGATTAGTGAACCCTAAATCGCCGACTAATGTGGGTGGCGTATTACGAGCCGCTGGCTGCTATGATGCACAAGCCGTTTATTTTAATGGTAATCGCTATGCAAAAGCAGCTAAGTATCATACTGATACAAAAAACATCGCTAGCAACATTCCGATCCAACAAATTGATGATTTCACTAGTTTAAAAGTACCGGGCCGCTCACTGGTGTGCGTAGAACTGGTCGAAGGTGCAACACCACTGCCAAAGTTTGTGCATCCGGACAATGCAATATACGTATTTGGTCCAGAGGATGGCAGCCTACCACAGGATATCGTTGACGCCGCAGATGCGGTGGTTTATGTACCAACCACAGGTTGCATGAATTTAGCTGCAACGGTCAATGTGCTGTTGTATGACCGTATGGCAAAACGCTCAACCCGTTTTGACACCGACCAAATCCTCACCAGCCGAGATACCAACAACCGCCTGACGGTGGGATGAGCCAAGTTTGAATATGGAGTTTTCTTGGGACACAGTGCAAGCTCCCGAATTCACACGGTCTCGATAAACACTCTATTTTTGAACATAGATGAGATAGCTTGCTTAATGTTTAGCAAATGAGGCTGAAACCAAGTTCACATCAGCCTCGAAGTTCTTATACCAATTCACTTAAATATCTGGTCAATTTGAGAGATAAAATCTGCTGCTAACTGCGTTAAAATTTCTCATTTAGAACAACTAAATAGCAAAATTTTTCCTGGTTATCAACTAGCTTTTCTCGACTCAAAATTGTTCAACTAATTAAGAGAACTGGTATTAATTCTGACGGTAATTGTTCTCTTAGGACTAACTAAAATAGAGTTTTGTTCTATTTTTCATGCTCATCACAAAGCCAGTCGTGCAGCTTTTTACCAACTTCATAACCGAAATCGAATACATCACCTAAGCTTGCACCGCCAACTTGATGTGTCTGTTCAAGTGATAATATTTGTGTTTTTTCTGAGAGCTGTTTAAGTTTCTTTTTCTTTATTGTTAGGTTTTTCATTAAAATTATCCTTATTGATCTTATTGTTGTTCCTATAGAGGAACATAGTCAATATATTACAAACAAGCTACTAGTCAATTTTTAAACATAAATTGCTGCTAGCTTTTCTTTCCGCGTATTTTATACAGAAGAAAGGTTTAGTACTTGGTCAATAGATTTTGCTATGCAAACAAGTAAACGTTCTGGCAAGCCAAAACCGATGTTAAGTCGTATGAAATGACTGCGGAGCTGAACTGCTAGATATGCGTTTCCCACAACTTATTACTAAAACGGTTGTTGGGATCCAATTTTTGTTTTAATGCAAAAAACTCTTTAACTCTTGGGTAAGCCTGATGAAACTGCTCTGTGGTTGCGTGTAGTTGGTAGGGTAAATAGTAAGTTCCACCTTCTGAAATTACAGCATCAATCATTTTTCGGCTCCATACTTTCACACCTTCCTTATCTTGCTCGGATGTTCCTTGGCGGTAATAAACAACAAAAGCAAACACTTCTTCTCTCGCCCACGCTAATAGTGAACCTGTATCTGGCAAAGCGTGGCGAATCGACACATTGAGCACATTCACCTCGTGCGATTTAAAGATGGCAGACATTTTTGCTGAGAAACTGTCAAATCTGTCAACTGGTACAAAATACTCCCTCAAGACATACGTTTGGTTTTTCCGGCTTTTGGGTTCTAGTTCTCTCACATCATAACTGGCTTCATAATTTCGCCATTGCACAGTGTCAGAAGCATTTTTGATAGGCTCAAAAATATGCTGTCTCATCCACTTACCAATATTTGAATCCGCGACAAATTTGGCAACTTTGGGTTGCCACCAATAATCTTTATCACGTGGGATCAGTTTCTCTTGCACAGTAAGCGGCTTTTCAGTTTTAAGCCAGCTAACGCTATTCACATGGGTATAATCTGGCGGGTAAATATCAGCATTATGAAAGACGATACTTGGGTTGTTTCTTACGTTTTGTTGAAAAAAAGACCCGTATTGTTCAATCTTCATATAATCAGTTTCTCGACCAACTTTTACATTTGGCACTAGCTCAAGCGTAGCATGAGCGATAACACCTAATCCGCCATACCCACCGATAACACCATAAAACACTGCTGCGTTTTCGTGTGGTGATGCATCCACAACAGCGCCATCAGCTAGAACAACTTTTATGGATTTCACTGACCTTATAATTGGGCCTTCGCCAATATAGCGTCCATGTACATTAACACTCAAAGAACCACCTACCGTAAAATTCGAGTATGACTGCATGATTTTTATGGAGAGACCTTCAGGATCGATAACCTCTTGAATATCACGCCAACGAATGCCGCTCTGAACAGTAATTTCCTTTGCTGTGGGATCAAATGAAATAACTTGATTGAAGTCTCTCATATCAAGGTGAAGATGATCTTCAAGTGCAATTTGACCACCTTGACTATATCGGCCACCACCAATAGATACTTTCCCGTTAGTAGACTTTATGGCTTGTTGAATATCTTGGATTGATTCAGGAGTAACCACTTTTTCAACCCGAATGGGGTTTAGCTTGGTGATATCATTAACAATGTTTGGATTACTAAAATCGGACTGTTGTTTGGGTGAGAAGTCTACCAACACATAGGCAGCTAAAGCCAACACTAGCGCTGTTAAACAACCAACCAATATTAAAGTAATTTTTAAAATCAGCTTCCCTGTTACTTGCATAAAACCCTTTTATTTTTAATAGTTTGTGCAAATTCATATTATCACTTGATGACCACTTTCCCAATCAGTTCTAGATGACTTTGGATATTGTTAATTGCGACAAAATTGTGAGGTATCGGTTAGTGCTATTACGCTTTTTGTAATACCTATTTTTATTTTTGACTGACCAGCTCTTTTATCGGGTAATGATTTGCATGCCTTAGACTTTGTAAGTCATCAAAACGTACTCCGTGCTTGGCCATCACTGGGCGTATTTTCTTACTTATTAATTGTCGAATATAAAACGGCTGATTTGGCACAAAATGATGAATTGTGTGAGTCCGACCAAAATCAAAACAAAAAAGCTGAAACGGTAAAAACCAACGGCTGGTGATCACATGCGTCTGCTCTAACACGTTACTGACACCACCATAGTAATGCATTGAAGAGGTGATCAGATTCAAAGACGTCGAACGGATAATATTTGGCACAATCAGTACTACCATTAAAAACTCAGCAACCGCAAGTAGCTCAGCTCCCCATTTGGGTAATTCAAATGGCTGAACAAGTTGCAGCGCATAATAAGCAACCACACCATATAAAATCGCAAAATACGCCGTCGCAATCGGGAAGCCTGCATTAAAGACCTGAAAAAATCTAAAACCGTTAATTTCTTTACTAAAACGCTTGGCGTTAATTAATAACCCTAGCAATCCATCGGTGACTACCACGGCCCTCAACCAAGGGGATTTAATGCCGTTCCCCACTAAACGCTCTTCTAAGTCTTGTTCAGTGCCAGATACTTTGTGATGGTGTAAATGGATAGTTCTGCGATACCAAGGGTTCACCGTATTTGGCCGCATCAACCATACCATTAGCATCATAAAATTATGTATAAATGGACAGTTGCTAAAATACTGCTTGTGGATGAGGTCATGCTCAAGTTCATGAGCAATAGAGGTAATAAACGCCACCAGAAGAATACACAGCCATGCAGGAATAAGCGCAAAGTAATAAAGCACAGCAACGCCAATTAATGAAAATAATGACAACAGCAAAATAACCATGGCTATCCCGTTTTGCTGATTTAAAATAGGATAACGCGCTCTAAGCAATTGCTCTTCGGCTTTAATCGCGCTAACTATCGCTGTTATGTTTTGCTTTGCGGTTAATGTTGGCATTGGTAATTTTGCTATCTTTTTGATGCCAATAGCATACCGAAAACCGTTTTGGCTCTCGAACAAATGCGTTAAAAAATACGAAAATTTAAGCCACGTTTAGGTTGTCTTCGCGTCAACATGCCTGCAATATCATCAGGTGATAACCTGCTCTTGAGTTTCAGGTCGGCTTTGTATACGAGCTTGCTTATAATAAAAGAGCAACGCGCTCTAATTAAAAAAGATACGAAAGGAAAGTTTATGCCATCAGCAAACTTACTCGCATTGCTCGATGATGTCGCTGCGCTGACCAAGCTAGCTGCAACCAAAACCGCTCCGGTACTCGGAGATGACCTTGCCGTCAATGCCGAGCAATTATCTGGCGGCATAAAGCCCGACAGAGAGCTTGCTGTAGTCTGGAAAGTCTTTAAAGGCTCAATGCTAAACAAGTTTATTTTAGTGCCAGTCGCTTTAGCATTTAGTTACTTTGCGCCGTTTATGATCCCCATTATGCTGATTTTAGGGGCGCTGTACTTGCTATTTGAAGGTGGAGAAAAAATTCTTCACGCCCTGTTTCATCGTCAGCAGCACCAGCAAGAAGCCGCTGAATTTGTAAAAGCGCTAGCAGATGAAAACGTCGACTTGGTTGAGTTTGAAAAAGACAAAATCAAAGGCGCGATTGTGACCGACTTTGTATTGTCGGCAGAAATAATCATTATCGCCCTTGGCGCCATTGCAGATCAGCCCTTTGAAAAACAAGCGATCGTACTGTCGTTCATTGGACTCGCGCTCACAATCGGCGTGTATGGCATTGTCGCCTTAATTGTAAAATTGGATGATATTGGCCTAGCAATGCTTAAAGACACAGGCAAAACCACACTGGCTGCAATTAAACGCGGACTAGGTAAAGGCCTACTCCATTTTGCCAATGGCCTAATGAAGTTTTTATCCGTCGCTGGCGTGCTGGCAATGCTGTTAGTTGGCGTTGATATTCTTGTTCACCAATTCCACCTGTTAGAAAGCATTGTTCACGCCACAGAACAACTGATGCCTACAATCAGCTGGCTGTTAAGTATCGTAGCAAAACTCGGCTTAGGTGCCGTGCTTGGCGTCGCCATCGCTGCGGTGTTGAGCCAACTGCAAGCCTTATTCAAAAAAGCCTAGATTCGGTATTCGTCGTGCTGACGAACGCAACAAAATGAAGGTGTTGCCTATGAGTTTCAGGTAACGACATAGCGCAACACCGACTTTATCGCATGTTAAGTTCTACCAGAGCGTGTTAATAGCTATCCCTCTCGTATTGCTTAAGTATGGTCAGCATATTCTCTGGAATTGGCGATTTTTGCCCAGTTTTCATATTAAACATCACCACAGTTGCATATCCCGTCGTACAAACTGCCTGCTGTGATTCACTAAACGCCTCGTAGCGCATGGTGAAGCGATCTTCTTTGATGTCGGTAATGTATGAACCAATATACAGGGTATCTGGAAATGTAACTGGTCGCTTGTATTGCGCATAAGTATCACGCAGAACAGGGCTATGAGTGGGCTCTGATAAAATAGAAAGTAAGCCAGTCTGTGTTAAGAAATCGATTCTCGCGGTTTCAAAATAGCGAAAATAAGACACGTTATTCACATGCCCCAACGCATCCATTTCTCCCCATACCACATTAATTTTGGTCGTAATTGCAAACTTCTCGAAAAATTCCTGCATCATGTTGCCTTTGATTATGGTTATTTACCCTGAGAGTAGCAACTCATCGTACCAGCAACAAGATTAACGAGATAGTTTTGAAGACCCGCAAATTATACCAATCCTCTTAACTAGTTGATCAATTTTGAGTCGAGAAAAGCAAGTTGATAACACCGCTCTCGCGTCCTGCTAACGCTTAGGTACCTACATCCGTATAGGCACCGCTATCGCATCCTGCTAACGCTTAGGTACCTACATCCGTATAGGCACCGCTATCGCGTCCTGCTAACGCTTAGGTACCTACATCCGTATAGGCAAGGCAAAAATTTTGCTATTTAGTTGTTCTAAATGAGAAATTTTTAACGCAGTTAGCAGCAGGTTTTATCTCTCAAATTGATCAGATGTTTATGCGGATTGGTATTATCAACAGTGGAGGCGGTCTTCTTAGATCAAGCTTTAGGTGCGTGTACAGTGCAAGACCTCACATGTAAAAAGCTTGATGATTCGTTTCTAGATTTCGTCAGGGTCGCGGTTTAAACCTGATATCATCAAATGCAATTTCCAACCACTGGCTACAACTGAGTGCGGGTGATCTTTGCATGCAAGGCTATTTCACAGCTATCACCCGCGATTAACGTTATGGGTACTTGTTGCTCTACTTTCGTTTGGTTGGATTTGTCAGGTATTTCAAAGTGAACTATTTGACTGAACGTACCTGAATATCGATATTGGTAATAACCTTTAAAGAAACTACGACCAGTATATTCTCTGATATAACCAGAAAACAAAAATTGGTAGGAAGGAGAATTTATCGCCTTGATTTCGAACGGTGTTTTTTGCGCGATTTTAAACTTATCAGAACCATTGTTACTTGTGAGTGTTGTTTCTGCGGCTTTCGGTTCTACCTCACTGAGTGTTATCCCGTTGATAGCCAACTCCCAGTAAACACCTTTTTTCTTCGGGTTTTGACACTTAGACATATCAAATTCAGTATAAACAGCGGTATAGCTATATTTTGCGGGGTTATTAGTAGAGCGCTTTAGTTGCTCAAGTAACGCTTTATTTTTACGTGCTTCTTCTGCCAATATTTTTAACGCTTCATCATTGTGTTGATTTTTATCGGCAGTGCTAGGTAGGTTTGTAATTTTAGTAATTTCATCGCTCATCACGATGAGCCGTTGCAGTACGTCGTTAGTATTACGTTCGATAACTGCGATATTGCTTTCCGTGGCTGATAACTTTTCTTCTAGATGCTTTTTATATTGGTTACCATTATTCGAAATTAACTGCTGCAAGTCCTCTTCACGCTGTTTAGCTTCTGCCTTGTTTTTCTCTTTCTCTTTTTCACCATCCATATGTGCCAACACAGCCAATACCGTGGAAATCACCATTAAAGGAATGACACTTACCCCCCATAGTGTAACCTTTTTCTTAGTCTCGCCGTTACCATCTGTGACGTCTTTAGTAATTGGGAAAAACTGCGTCAAAAAACCTAATATAAGTGTGATCCCGATCCCTAACACTTCATAGCTTTGTAATATCGAGTTAATAACAGATTGTAGTAATTCCATGTTCTCTCGCTTCTTTTTTCACTTTAGTTAGTTTAAGTACTAGACCAGAACCAATTTGACTTCTACACACCTAGTTCGTTAGCGCAACAGAATACCTGCTCCCAAGTTCCTGCGTGAAGATTAACAAGTTGTAAGTTGATATAAGCTAAGCACCATCCGACATGTTTTAACACAACTTCTCAGTGGTTTAAATTGATTCATTTCAGCTTAGGCTATGGAAATATGCCTATCGCGTTGGTTATCATCAACCTTTAGCAGCTTATTGGAAAAACGCTGCAGGGGTCAGCCGTTGAATCACCCATATTCTCTGCTATCTTTGTCTAAGCATCTTATTTTTTTAGAAAAGTCTACATGTTCAAATCCATGAAGCTTCCCTCATGTTTGCTGATATCCGCCACATTACTGTGCCATTCAGCAAATGCTGACGACGATACGAGCGCGCTTTTCGAGTTGTCTTTGGAAGACTTATTGAGCATGCAAATAACAACGGCTTCCAAACAAGCAGAATCGCTACGTGATACCAACGCCAGTATATCTGTCATTTCTCGTCAACAAATTGAACAGTTTGGCGCACAAAATTTGTTTGAAGTACTTGAGCGTATCGTGTCAGTAAACAGCAACTTTGGGGTGCTGACCGCTATCACCACCAGAGGAAGTAAGCCTTGGACGGGATTATTGCAACATCTAGGGTTAATTAATGGTAGACCATTTGGCAACCTTTCGGGTGCACATAACTTGTATACTTCCATCCCTTTGTCTTCTGTAGAGCGCATCGAATATATTCGCGGACCAGGCTCAGTGCTATACGGTACCAACGCCTATCAAGGCGTGTTTAATATCATCACCCGAAAACCATCTAAAGATGGCTGGGAAGCAGAGCAAAATATCACATGGGGTAGTTTTGCCACAAAACAACTTGATGGCAGTTACCTGTACCAAGAAAATGAGTTTAAAGCTGCAATACACCTGCTTTACAGCGATGTTGAAGGCTGGAATGCCAAAACCACCGATCCGATAACGCGCATCCCATACAGTAAAAAGGCGTTTCAAGATGACAAAACAATTCACGTAAACCTAAACTACCAAGATTGGGCTTTTTCTCACTTTCGAAACCTACAAGACAAATTCGCCAATTTTTGGGATGGTCCTGAAGCGCGATACATCCCTTGGTCTAAACGCCACCCTGCAACATTTACCAACCTCAGTTATCAATACCAATTTGATGATAACTGGCAATTGGAAAGTCATTACACCAATATCAAAAAAATCATGGAATGGAGCAGTGATGGCGTAGCTGATAGCGCGATCCGTATTCGCTCACCTTTTAATATAAGACTGCTCGAACTCAACCTAACTGGCAAACTGGCTGACGATACCAGCTTGCTGATTGGCGGTACTTACGAGCATCGCCGTGTGTATAGCGCCAGCACCATTCCTGATGCCAAAGAGCGCTATGCCAGTATTTACGGACAAATTAAATATGAGATAACGCCACAATTTAGCGTGGAACTTGGCGGGCAATATGTAACCTCTGTACAGCTGATTGATAATATTGATAATCAAGCCGATTTCATTCCAAGATTTGGACTGAGTTACCACTTTAATGAAGACTGGAGCGTCAAATTACGCCACGCTAAAGCGTTTCGTCACCCATCCTCAGGTGAACGCACCATAGAAACACCCGGCATTCAAAAAGGCACACCTGACTTAAATTCAGAGACAATCAATACCACAGAAGCTCAGCTTTTTTATCAAACCTCAGAGCAACTTTTTACTGCCACTATTTATAAAAGTGAAGAACATGATTTGATTTTACTTCGGCCTTCAGACGATCCAAACTTCGCGCTTGAAAATAAAAACAGCGGAGAGATTTCTTCGTATGGCATTGAGCTTGAATACAAACATCAGCTCACATCTCATTGGTATGCAGAGTTATCCGCAAGCCACCAACGTAATGAAGACAAAGCTGGAGTTGACAACACCAACTTATCCCCCAATAACAGCCTAAAAGTGGGCTTAGCCTATGACGATACAAATTGGCAAGTAGGAGCATACTGGCTCAGTTACTCTACATATCATGACAACATTTTGTTTGACCCAAACCGAGAGTTACTTAACCCACCAGCCAACGGTTACGATTGGCTGACACTCAAAATTACCCGCAAATTTACCGTTAACAATAACGATAGGCTCAGCGTCTCTCTTGAAATCAAAAACCTGTTGAACGAAACCGTTTATCAACCCAATGATACACCGGTATTTTACCCTCTAAACACCCTACCAGCACGAGAACAAAGAGGCGCCTTTTTATCATTCAATTACAAGTATTAATGGGGTCAGGGGTCGTATTAATGGGGTCAGAGTCGTTGATTCTCTATTTTCGAGCGTTATGAAATGATGCTGACTTCCTATCGCCCCCTTTAGGTGAAAACGGCCTGGGGTCAGGTCTTGCAATTTGCTAAACAACTAAGTGTGGAGAGAGGCAAAAAGCAAGATCTGACCCCTTTGATCGTAGCTAGACCAAGTATATTCAGCTGGGTGTTTAACCATGCCAGCTCTAACTGGGTTTAGCTCAATGTAACGACTGACCACTAGAAAGTAATTATCACTATCAACCAGTGTGGATTTAAAGCGCCCTTCCCAAAGTGTACCCGTACGTTTATACGTTTGGTTAAAATACCTGACGTAATAGCGCCCTAGTGACTGCATCAGCTTACTTACACCGTTCGGTGTGGTTGGTGTAGCCAGTAAATGTACGTGATTCGTCATAAGCACGAATGCATGAACTTTAACGTTGTACTCTTTGGCGTAATACTTTAGCTTTTCGAGATAAATGACATAGTCATCAGGTTCAACAAAAGTAATTTGCCTATTGTTGCCCCGTTGAACAATATGCTGCGGTATATTCGGAAGGTTTAATCGAGGTAAACGTGCCATAACTTAAACTAGTCCATTAGTTTATCGTTATATCAGTATAGCTAAGCTAATCAGAAATAAGCGGAATCAAAATCAACAACTCTGACCCCTTTGATTAATTTGCCTATTGTTGCCGCGTTGAACAATATGCTGCGGTATATTTGGAAGGTTTAATCGAGGTAAACGTGCCATAACTTAAACTAGTCCATTAGTTTGTCGTTATATCAGTATAGCTAAGCTAATCAGAAATAAGCGGAATCAAAATCAACGACTCTGACCCCATTGATCTCGAGCTTCATCAATTCGCTTTTTCCATTCTCTAAGTTTAATTAACTCTTTTTGATTAATTCTGTAATTAACTTTACCCATACAACCTGTAGCCACCTAATATTTCTATAGCTAAACATATATATGAGACAAAACAAAAGATCAAAAACAACAATTAAATTCAATCACTTATATAATATATCAATAAATATAAGGACTGTCATTTTTATATTTTCATGTTATTGATTTCACTTAGAATCGCGTTTTTGGCATTTTGTATTTTTATGGATATTAATAGCTAATATGAATATAAATGTTTTTTATTGAACCAAATGTTCTAAAGAAAAGTTAATTTTTTGCTAAATAAGAAAGTTGATTTAACGGATGACAACACAATAAAGCAAAGAGGTTAAAATAAAGAAGCCGATTTAGAATGAGAAAATAATAAAAACAAACTTTTCAATTACATGATTGAATTGCTGTGATTTGATCTGCGCGTAAGAGTCCAGAGCAAATTGAGAAGATAGTTACTTTTACATGTATGACCAAAATATTTTAATCAACTAACTTCTCTTTACTATTTATACACTGCCAAATAGGCTCTTCATCTTCCCACCAAACTAGACTAATAAACATGTTTTCATGGTACTGAAAGGCGTGTTCATGAACTGTTGCATCATCTGCCCAACCTTCTCTGCACCACACGCTGCCATCTACTTCACCAGCACTAGATTTAACACCATTGAATATCAAATCATGAATCTTCGATCCTTGTGGTGCTGTATTGGTAGGAAAGAAGCTTCCAGGCAAAATACTATTTTTGTGGAACAGATATCGGCTGCCATCTTTACGATAGATAACAAAGTGGCCCATGTGATGATCGCTGGTAATAACACGACGCATGGTCATCATAAAGCTTGTGTCGAAGGCTGACTTAACAGAACTCATTAAGTCTAAGTCGAGGCGGCTACCTGTTAAATGGTCTTTCAACAAGTAACTCGGCACAAGCAGTTCAGACGCATAACTATTGGCAATATTTTCACGATGTTTAGATACACCGCTAGGATTCTCCATATCACTGTGTGAGCACAAGTTGCCGACTTTTCCTCGATCTCTGAACCAATGACCAAGCTCATGTCCAACTGAAAAGCGCTTTCTCGGTGTATCGCTGGCTGAATTGACAGTGATAGTCGCTTTATCCCCTGCGCCAATAATCATTGCTTCGCAACCATTTAGAGGTCTTTCTAATACGATTGCCTGATGTTCATATGCAATTGCTTCAATATCAATTTCTTTTGGCTCTGAAATTGCAAATTCGTCTATGTATAACGATTCGACAAAATCCTTAATTATCTTTATCGTCAAATTCAATCACTCCCATAGCTATCAAGTTTGCAACTATCTGATTTGCATCTTCATCTTTGAATTCTTTGCCCTCTCGAAAGGCTAATGTTAGATTGTCTGGCAGCTTTTGTTGTATTAACAGTTCAATAAGAACCTCTTTGGCATCTTTCCCTTTCTTCGCCAAATACCCTGCTACATCAACTATTTCATGTTTTTTCTTTTCAGCCTCTAATTTTGCTCTTGCTTCCGTAAGCCTTACTTTTTTGTAATGCTGTTTGCACTCTTTCACACGATGCAGAAAACGTGCTTGAGTCACATTGATTTCATTAGAAGTTAGCTTGTGTTCAGCAATAAGCTCACTAATGGGACTGTTGGCAATATGCTCGATCATGATATCGTCGAGCAAATTGTTCATCTCTTTGTTAGCCATCATCCAGCCTCCTTTAAGTACTTTTGTCCATTCCTTACAATACGCCTACGAGTTGTGTCATAGGCAGTTTCGTCACCTGCAAATACTGACTTCACAATTTCTGATTTATTCTGGCCTTCCTGTGTAGCGGCCAAAAATCTCATAGCATCATCATCCTGACTAAAGATACTCATCAAAATTCCCCATCTTGGGTCGGTACCTTCTTCACTATCACCATTGGTATCGGCGATTGTTTCGCAGTAACCATCAATTGATTCTGAGTGTTTAAAAACCTTTTCTGGATTTCGTTCAGCCATTCCGTTGCAAATACTCCGAATCACATTACCAATTGTGACTGTAAGGGGGATATCTTTTGGCACATGCCTGGTATCGCCGAGAATCCGCATTAATGCTTCGTTGAATACCTCATCAGCTTCAACTGTCAGTCCTGACTTTTTTACAAGGCACTTAGACAAGATTGTTGTTCTTGTTAGTACCTCATCAGTATTTGACTCCAGCGCCTGCAAAATTTCATCGACCGTGTAGTAGTCGTAGTCCTTCATTTGCTACTCCCTAAGACGGACAAAAATAATTTTCTGGACATTGTCCAGTTTTAAACCTGAGTTCCGCCTTTGTAAATAGGACAGAACTGAATATTTAGATGTTACCTAATTAATGAGGATAAAAATATATGCCAAACGCAAATACGCATATGTTGGTTGGTGCTGGAGTGAGCATGACCGCCGCTCTACTGGATGAGAAAAAGCATTCAGTTAGCCATCATATTGCCATTGCTCCTGCTGTTGGAGCCTTAATGGGAAAGCTGCCGGACATCTTAGAGCCTGCATTTCATCCCAATCACAGACAGTTTTTCCATGGTGTGACTGTACTGACAATGCTGACCACTTGTGTAGTCAAAGCTTATCGGTGGTCCCCTGAAGAGTCGTCCGAAAAATTTATCAGAGGGTTAATGTTGATTGCTGGGGTAGCTTACCTCAGTCACTTAATATGTGATGCTTCAACGCCAAAGGGCCTTCCTTTGCTTGGGAAACTTTGATGGAGGTAGGCCATGACTGCGCTATTTACTAATGCCCGAGGGTTAAGCGAGCACAAAAAATCCATGTTGGTGGAGATGTTGGACTCGGTATTTGACAACCTCGACCTTACTAAAACACAGCGAGAGAGAATTGAAACAGCCTATAAAGCTGTTGGTAATTATCTAGCGAGCTGCGACCATCCTTTACTGAAAGATACTCAGATATACCCTCAGGGGTCCATGAGGTTGAGAACAACAAACAAGCCATTATCTCAGGAAGAGTTTGACGTAGATCTCATCCTGTTTTTGCCACACGCGGGATATGCGACACGAGACGAAATTGTCAAAGTGGTTAAACAACATCTATTGGATAGCGATATATATAAGGACCTCGTGGAAGATCTACCAAGGGGTCTTCGGATTAATTACAAAGGCGATTACCACTTAGACATTACACCTGCGAAGAAATATAACCTTCCGAGATCGCAGGGCCATCCACTGTGGGTAGTTGATAAACATACTGGCTTCAAAGAGTCCAATCCAGAAGGGATGGCTCAAGGGTTTGATGAAGCCTGTTCCATGCTACCAGTAATACGTAGAAGGCATGTATTTCTAGAGGCCTTGAACAAATCCGTTACCGAGTTACCTGATCAGTCAAAAAAGAAGCCGCTCAATCGGATTATCCAAATTTTGAAACGCCATCGAGATGTTTGGTCTCAGCAAGACGGAAATTTACACGCTGATTTCAGACCAATCTCTGTGATAGTTACAATGTTAGCCAGTTTAGCCTACGTAGAGGTCGTAAAGTCAGGAAAAGAATATGACAACGAGCTTGACTTGATCCTAGACGTTATCGAACTGATGCCTCTACATATTGAGAGCAGTTTTGATGAGATCCTTATTACAAATCCCACGATGAGACCTGAAAACTACGCTGAAAAGTGGAATCGTGTCGAAAAGCTAGAGGGACAAAAATACCGGAAGGCATTTTATGCTTGGCACCAGGCAGCTGTAGATACATTTGAGAGTCTGGCGGATGCCAACAATCAAGGTATGGATAACGTTTTCGCTGCGCTGTCCGGTGCATTCGGACAAAGGCCTGTACTTGCCGCCAAAGACCAAATTATCAAATCCTTAAATGCAAATAGGAACAATGGAAATCTAGGCGTTGCACTGGGTACGGGGGCGATAACAGCAGCCATCGCAGGAAAAGCACATTCGGCTTCGCGAGTTGTTACCCCTGTTGTGCCGGTTAAAAGGAATCAGTTCTATGGGGACTGACCCTTCGTTCTTAAGGAGGCTGGAGCAGCCTATAATTGGTATACGCGAACAGTATCTGGCTCTGAAGCAGTTTTGCCCTGGAACAGTAATGATTTCTGATAATGACAAAACGGTTCAGTGGGTGGGAAAGATTCAGCCACTGCCATTTTCTAGGGAATACCAGGTGGTTATTCGATATACCCTCAGTCATCCTCCCGTTTGTGTAGTTAGAGATCCTGATTTATCAACCTTGGCTCAAGGCCGAAAGATACCTCATATCTACCAGAATCAAACTGGTATTAAAGGCATTCAACTCTGCCTCTACTTACCAGTGGTTAAACAAAAGAACAAAGTCAGCGAATGGCAACCAACAATGTTTTTGGCAAACACAATTCTGCCGTGGGCTTCTATGTGGCTAGTGTACTTTGAGTTCTGGTTATCCAGCGGTGAATGGGACGGCGGTGGTATTGAACATGATGTGATTGAAGAGAGCGGAAGATGAAAGAAGCTATCAGTTATTTTGTTAAAAAAGCGGCAGATTGGTTATTTAGGAAGCGTTCACCTGCATTGAAGGTTTTCAGGGCCGGGGTTTACTTGTTACCCCTGACGTTAGCTGGGAGTTGGGCTATTTCGGTCATGTACAAAGATGCAGAGAGAACCTTGTCGTTGGGCTATCAATCTTCAAGCACAGCGCAGTTTATTATAGGTACTTGTTTATTCGTTGAAATCGGGTTGATTGTGCTCGGGGCTTTTTGGGAATACCAGCGTTATCGGGACGAAAAAAAGCGGAACGACAAAAAGAAAACCATAGTCATCGAACAGAGAGGCTTAGTCGATACATCGGATTCACCATTAAGTGAGTTTATAAAAAACAAGTGTTCATGGCGGGTCGAATCAATAGTCAATGACATCCGAGAAAAGATTACTGATAGCGTAATCACTAGACCTGATGTGGCGTTAGCTAGAGTTAATAATTTGAAAATGAGTCTGTCAGAGAAGACGGCTCAGTCAGCGGCGTCTGATATTTCAATCTCCTATGGCGGAGTTTCGCCAGTTCCATTTACGTTTTATACCGGCTACCTGCTGGATGATGAAAGCCAAATCTCTGTTTATGACTGGGATAGAGATATTGCGGACTGGCGAGGACTGGATGGTGTTGACGACGGCGAGCAATTCACCATTGAACCCTCATCGGTCAAAGGTAATTCCGTTGTGCTCGCGGTCTCGGTGTCATACCCCGTTGATAGGCAGGCTATTGCTTCGGTTTTCTCTGGGTTGCCGGTTCATTGTTTGTCGCTACTTTCACTAGACAGAAACAACCACTGGTCGAAAGAAAAACAAGACCGTCTAAGCGGGGAATTCCTTGAATATTGCAAAGAACTGCTGGGGCAAGGGGTAGAACACATTCATTTGGTGTTGGCCTCACAAAACAGTGTGGCGTTCAGATTTGGACAGGCCTATGACAAACGCAATCTGCCCAGCGTATCAGTTTATCAATACGAACGTCACCAATCGGTAAGATATCCCTGGAGCTTGCTCATTCCCCATGAAGTAGGTGGAATACCGTCAGTCGTTCAAACTGAATTCAAGCATGTCGCTTGATGTTTAACCGTGGAAAAAAGGAGTCAATTATGACTAACAAAAAACAAAGTTCATCAAAGATGGCATCATTGGCTTCGTCTGTACTGACGGACAATGGTTCATCTCAAATTCAAAAAACCTTAGCAGGCTCAGTTCTCAGTCAAGCTGGTACATCTCACCAGACCGGGGCTGAAATGGAAAGCGTGGCGTCGGCAGTATTGCAAAGTGACAAGTACAGCGAGACGACCAAGTCTCTGGCTGCTTCGGTGCTATCACAATCAGATAAAAAACGTTAGCAAGTTAGGGCTGTGCATGCAGCCCTAGATTATTAAGGGTTGTTCAGATGATGGACATTATGTTCACTTTATCAAATTGGTTGTGAGATGAAGTTGGTACTTTCATGAAGGTATAGGAATTTGTTAAATATTAAATGGAGTGTTGTGTGAACTTCCATGAAGCTAAATCAAAAGCGATGTTTAAGAAGATTACAGGGATAATCATAGCATTCCCAGCTATTATATCTACCGCCATTTCTGTGCTAAAAATGTTGTACTTTCGATTGGATGATGGCACAGCATTTGGCGGTGCCATTGCTAAGCCTTTCAAACAATTAGTACAGTTTATTTACGAAAACACAGATATATTAAATCTATTTTGGCAACATTCTCCTACGCCAGATTTGACGGATTTGCCAAATAAACAGAATTTATATTTTTTTGCAGTTTATATATTATTTTTTGTGGGCTTGGCGTATTTTTCTTCGGGGGCACAGTTAAGTCGTCGATTAAGAAAAATGAGACAAAAAATTGAAGATCAATTAATTGAAGAGTCAATTAAAGGGACTGTAAGAAAGAATAGACAACAAATTGAAGAGTCGATCGAGGTACCATCTTCAACTATATTTTCACAATTTCATCAATTGTACGTTGCCCCGTTTGTTACAGCTGTTGCTGGCGCTATAATTTTAAAGTTAGTGGGGGTATAAAACACTAGTAAAAGAATACATGGTTATCGAAGCGCTTTTATCTCGGTAATCTTGGTATTCTATGGCCAGTTTAATTCGGCTGTCATAAAAAGGGAGTTACCACCGTAAACATACAGCCCGTATATTTTGTATCAGTAACATTTGACTATATAAACAAAAAGAGCGCCTTATGGCGCTCTTTTGTATATGATTTACTCTCAAACTTTATTAAAGTTTCAAACTTGCTTTTGTAGTTTCAAACTTCATTCGAAAGTGACATCAACCACCCCTTACTCTGCGTAAGTCTCTACCGCTGGGCATGAGCAAATTAGGTTACGGTCGCCGTATACGTCGTCGATACGGGTTACCGTTGGCCAGAATTTGTCTTTTGCTACGCTTGGTACTGGGAATGCCGCGTAAAAACGGTCGTATGCACGGTCCCACTCATTGCCAAGTACGTCGGCTTGCGTGTGTGGTGCAAATACTAATGGGTTGTTTTCGATTGACCACTCACCTGAAGCGATCTTGTCGATTTCCCCCTTGATAGACACCATGGCTTCGATGAAACGGTCTATTTCTACTTTAGACTCTGATTCCGTTGGCTCAATCATCAATGTGCCCGCTACTGGGAACGACATTGTTGGTGAGTGGAAACCGTAGTCTTGTAGACGCTTAGCGACGTCCATTTCAGTGATGCCAGTTGCTTCTTTAAGCGGACGCAAGTCAACAATACACTCGTGTGCAACACGGTTGTTTTGACCACGGTACAAGATTGGGTAGTGTTCGCTTAACTTTTCAGTTAGGTAGTTTGCGTTCACAATCGCCATTTCTGTCGCTTGCTTTAAGCCTTCGCTGCCCATCATCGCAATGTATGCCCAAGAGATAGGTAGAATTGCCGCAGAACCGTACGGCGCTGCTGAAACCGCACCGTTACCTTCAGTCGTGCCCGCAACGTTGATCACGCTGTGGTTAGGCATAAATGGCGCTAGGTGTGACTTAACACCGATAGGACCAACACCCGGACCACCGCCACCGTGTGGAATACAGAAGGTTTTGTGTAGGTTAAGGTGCGATACGTCTGAGCCAATTGAACCTGGGCTGGTTACACCCACCTGCGCGTTCATATTCGCGCCATCCATGTAAACCTGACCACCGTGTTGGTGAACGATATCACATACTTCTTTGATGGTTTGCTCGTAAACACCGTGTGTAGACGGGTAAGTAACCATGATACAAGAAAGGTTTTCTGATACGTCAGCGGCTTTCGCACGTAGGTCTTCCATATCGATGTTACCGTTCTTATCACAGCCAACCACCACTACTTTCATGCTGGCCATTTGCGCAGAGGCAGGGTTAGTACCGTGCGCTGAGCTTGGGATCAAACAGATGTTACGGTGGCCTTCGCCACGTGACTCATGATATTTACGAATTGCGATAAGACCTGCGTATTCACCTTGTGCACCTGAGTTAGGTTGCAGAGATACTGCATCGTAACCTGTGATGTTTACCAACCAGTCATGCAACTCGTTGATCATCACTTGGTAGCCTTGCGCTTGATCTAATGGGCAGAACGGGTGTAGCTCTGCAAACTCAGGCCAAGTTACTGGGATCATCTCAGCGGTCGCGTTTAGCTTCATGGTACATGAACCTAACGAAATCATTGAGTGGTTAAGCGCTAAGTCTTTATTTTCTAGGCGCTTGATGTAACGCAGCATTTCAGTCTCGCTGTGGTACGAGTTGAAGTTAGGGTGCGTTAAAATTTCGTCATCGCGAACTAGGTTAGCAGGAATCCCTGTGATGTCGTCTTTGCTCACTTGTGCATCTAGTGTATCAACGTCTAGACCGTGGCCTTCGCCAAGGATGATGTCGAACAACTGTGCTACATCTGCACGTGTGGTTGTTTCATTTACAGAAATTGAGTATTCACCCGCGTGGTTTGTTGCAAAGTTAACTTCTGCCGCTAATGCGCGCGCGATTACATCGTCTTTGTTATCAGCAACAACCGTTAGCGTGTCGAACCAAGTGTCGTGCTTAAGCGCAACACCTTTTGCTTTAAGACCAGTAGCTAGAATACTTGCAAAACGGTTAATACGCTGAGCGATTGTTTTAAGGCCTTGTGGACCGTGGTACACCGCGTAGAACGCCGCCATGTTGGCTAGCAATACTTGCGCTGTACAAATGTTTGAGTTGGCTTTTTCACGACGGATGTGCTGCTCACGCGTTTGCATTGCCATGCGTAGTGCATCGTTGCCTAAACGGTCTTTTGATACACCAATGATACGACCCGGAAGTGAACGCTTGTAAGCATCACGTGTTGCAAAGAAAGCAGCGTGAGGACCACCGTAGCCCATCGGCACACCAAAACGCTGTGCAGAACCAAGTACTACATCAGCACCTAGTTTACCTGGCGCTTTAAGTAGCAATAAGCTCATGATGTCGGCAGCAACACAGGCAATCGCCTTTTTGCTTTGTACTTGTGCAATTAAATCTTGTACGTCAACCACTTCACCCGTTGTGCTTGGGTATTGGAACAATGCACCAAAAATGTCGTGGTTTGCAGCGTCGCTTGCTGGACCTACTACTACTTCAAAACCAAACTGCTCTGCGCGTGTTGCCACTACGTCAATAGTTTGCGTGTGTACGTCATCAGCAATAAAGAAGATGTTGGCTTTTTTCGCTTTAGCAACACGCTTAGCTAGCGCCATTGCTTCAGCTGCAGCGGTTGCTTCATCAAGTAGTGATGCTGAAGCTAGGTCTAAACCTGTTAGGTCAATCGTAAGAGTCTGGAAGTTTAGTAATGATTCTAAACGACCTTGCGCAATCTCTGGCTGATATGGAGTGTATGCCGTGTACCAACCTGGGTTTTCAAGTACGTTACGTAGAATGACGTTTGGTACATGTGTTGGGTGGTAACCCTGACCGATGTAAGACTTGAATACCTTGTTTTTACTTGCTACTGATTTTAGGTAGCTCAAGGTTTCAACTTCAGTGCGGCTTTCACCGATCTGTAGGCCTTCTTCAAGACGAATCGAAGCAGGTACAGTTTGACCGATCAGCTCTTCAACACTCGACACTCCAAGAGCACTTAGCATCTCGCTTACCTGTGCTGGGCTTGGCCCGATATGGCGGCGGATAAAATCTTGCTTTTGCTCTAACTGTTCAAGAGATTTGGCGTTTGACATTAGTCCAGGTTCCTATGATCCAAATAAAAATGTGGAATACTACTTCATCTAGTTTGCGACATAAGCGCGAATAGATGCCTCGGTAACGCGCAGTATTCTGAAAACTCAGCGTGTAGGCCTGATAGCGCTACACTTAGAGCAAATCAATTGCTCTAAAAAATGGGGCCTGTTGCCCTTTTAAGTTTGTTTTTGCAGCAGTTTGATTGGCATTGATACAAGGCAGAGCCTGCGTAGCATAGTTATTCTATGTAAGTCAGGCGATAAAGCAGTAGAAATGCCAATCAAGCGCTGCCCTTCGGGTTCACCTGAGTGTACTTTGTTCATTGTTGCTCAACTTTTGCCTAGATTACTAGGCGGCAAGTCGAGCGCCGCGATCAAAACCCACTCAGAAGAACAAAAGTCAAACAACAAAGGGCAACAGACCCAAATAAAAGCCCCTAAAAAGGGGCTTTTATTGAATATCAACAAATTAGTCTTCGTCGATTGAATTTGCGTAGCCTTCTGCGTCTAGCAAGTTGTCTAGCTCAGACTCATCAGAAGCTTTAATTCTAAACAACCAACCATCGTTGTATGGGTCGCTGTTTACTGTTTCAGGAGCATCTTCAAGTTCTTCGTTGATTGCAACGATAGTACCGCTGATTGGTGCGTAGATGTCTGATGCAGCCTTTACTGACTCAGCTACTGCACAGTCTTCACCTGCGTCAACTTCGTCATCAACGTCTGGTAACTCAACGAATACCATATCGCCTAGAAGTTCTTGTGCGTGCTCAGTGATGCCAACAGTGTATGTGCCGTCACCTTCAGCGCGAACCCACTCGTGTGAAGAAGCGTACTTTAACTCGCTAGGAATGTTGCTCATTTTTTTGTTCCTTTGGTCGGTTGTTGTGCCGTGCAACACGACACAGTGTTTATTCTAATTAAATAACTGACTTGCCGTTACGTACGAAGCATGGCTTCACTACTTTAACATCTACCAGCTTTTTGCGCATTTCAACTTGTGCGGTTTCGCCTGTTGAGCGAGGAACACGTGCCAACGCCACACTAAAGCCTAAAGTCGGTGAGAATGTACCAGAAGTGATAACACCTTCGCCACCTTCTACGATAACTTTAGAGCCTGCACGAAGTACACCTTTGCTCTCAAGAACTAAACCAACTAGCTTGTCAGTGCTTTTTTCTGCGCGTTGCTTTTCAATCGCAATACGACCGATAAAGTCACGCTCTACGGGCTCCCACGCGATAGTCCAAGCCATGTTTGCAGCCAATGGAGATACCGTTTCATCCATATCTAAACCGTAAAGGTTCATGCCCGCTTCTAAACGTAGCGTATCACGTGCACCTAGGCCAGCAGGACGAACGCCCGCATCTAATAATTTTTGCCATAGCGCCTGTGCACCATCGTTGTGAACAACGATTTCATAACCTTCTTCACCCGTGTAACCAGTCGTTGCGATAAATAGATCGCCCGCTTGTACACCAAAGAAAGGCTTCATTCCAGCAACGGCCGCTTGCTGCTGCTCGTCTAAGATTGTGGCTGTTTTTGCTTTTGCGTTTGGACCTTGCACCGCAATCATCGCGTACTCTGGACGCTCTGTAACGACAACATCATAATCATCTGCAACCGCGTTGATATGTGCTAAATCTTTTTCACGCGTCGCAGAGTTAACTACCAAGCGATATTGTGTGTCAGTGAAGAAATAGATGATTAAGTCATCGATCACGCCGCCTTGCTCGTTTAACATGCCAGTGTAAAGTGCTTTACCCGGTACGGTTAATTTAGCGACATCGTTAGCAACTAGCTTTCTTAGTAGTGGCTTAGCGTCAGCGCCTTCAACGTCAACGATGGTCATGTGCGAAACGTCAAACATACCTGCGTCCTGACGAACAGCATGGTGCTCTTCAATTTGTGAGCCATAGTTGATAGGCATATCCCAGCCGTGGAAATCAACCATTTTTGCGCCAGCTTCTAAGTGCTTAGCGTGGAGTACTGTTTTAGAAGTCATACATATCCTTCACTGTTTTTTTACTCAGTTATTCTGAGTACCTCGTAAATGAGGCGGTTATGTCACAGCTTAGCTGTGACTGCACGGAATTAAGATACTAGTTTGAATCCTGAGCCAGTTAACGCAGCTTGCCACTTTGCAAGCACCGCTGGTTGGGCGATCAGTTGATACTGCTGCTCATCATCTACCAATAAAGTCGTGATGAAGACATCGCCGCTTTGCTTACCGTAACAGGCATTACTGTCTGAAATACGCAAACCTGGCGTTAGGGTAAAGGCATCCAGTAAATGGGAAAATGCTAGCTCACCACTCACTGTCGCAGCAACAAGATCATCACGACGTACCAGCTCAATGTCAAACTCGCTGTTGTGACTGTCAATCAGTTCAACTAACGCTAATGCAGCGGTTTCTGACACCACAAAGCGATACGCTGTTTCACTAAAATAGTACACCGCGAAGTTTTCGCCAGCTTCAAGTTGCCCTTGTACACCTAACCCCGGCGCCATCAATTTATTGAGATTTAATCCCAATATTTGGCTTAGAAAAGGGGTGCTTTCAAAACCGCTGAAATCTAACACCACCACTGCGTCAGTTGGTGTATAGCTGTTTTGCGCAGGTATCGTACCTTGACGATGTTTGGCAAAGATAATTGAAGCGACACTCATGCGGCTACCTTAATGGATTCTCAATAGCCCAAAGTATATTGATGCGTCCAAGCAACAACAAATTGTATTTATTTATCCATTGATAAATAATACTAATGTGTTTGGCTTTTATAAATTTCATTTCCTTATATGAAAAACTTATCGATAGACGGATTAAGAACCTTAGTTACCGTAGTAGACATGGGCGGCTTTGCTAAAGCAGGTGAACTGCTTGGCCTATCTCAGCCTGCGGTGAGTTTACAAATCAAACGGTTAGAAGAAATGTTGGGCTGTAAGTTATTTAAAAAACAAGGCCAAAGGCAAGTACTTAACCAATATGGTGAGTTGTTACTACCGCTAGCCAAGCAAATGCTGCAACAAAATGATGCAATATTGCAGCAGTTTACCTCTGAGAGCGTTACAGGTCGTGTGCGCTTGGGTATTCCCAGTGAATTTGCTGCGCGCATTTTGCCCTCAATCATTGGGGATTTCGTGTCTTTATACCCGGAGGTCGCTCTAGAGGTTAAGTCTCGCTTAAGCAAACATTTACTTTCTGTTGCACGACAGGATCAATTCGACTTAGTACTGGCTTTAAATGAAGAGCTCAGCTCGTCCAAATACCCAATTTTTATGCAGGACCAATTGGTTTGGGTAGGCGATTTATCGTTAGCACAACAACAAGTAATTACTTTAGTGACGGCACCAGAAGGTTGTATCTATCGTCGCAGAGCAATAGAAGCCTTACAGCAAGCCGGACTGCAATACCGCATTGTTTATAGCAACGCTGACTTAACTGGGCTTACAGCTGCTCTACGGGAAGGTTTAGGCGTCACGGTACTGGCAAAAAGTACCGTCCCCAGTGAGCTGTCCTATCAATCACACACCACGATATTGCCCGAGCTCGGCAACATCGGTATTAGTCTCGTTAAAAATACCCAAGAATCATCACATGCGGTGGACAAACTAGCGGAATTCATTGCCCTGAGATTGGGATAGATAAATAACCTGAACTCGGGATAAGCGATATGTTACAGCGCTACTCTTTTTACGTATTTCAGCGTTGAATTCGCTAGCAATAGCCAGCTATTACATACGAGAATTCGCCTTGAACTACATAAAAAATAGCAGCACCGTATGATTGAACTCTATAGCGTTTTGATTTAATTAATCTTGCCATATCCATTATCCCGAGTTCAGGTTAAATAGTTAACCTCAGCTAAGGTTAGTTGGAAACAAAAAGGCCACGATATCTCGTGGCCCTTGAGTCAGTTTTCAGGCTATGCCCTATTTATGACTTATTACGGTTTTCTTTGGTAAATGCCCTGAGCTTGCGCTTTTGCGACAAGGTCATCTTGTTAGAGCGACCTGCGTAAGGGTTATCACCTTCTCTAAATTCAATTTTGATTGGGGTACCCATAATACTCAACGCTTTACGGTAGTAATTCATCAAGTAACGCTTATAGCTGTCAGGTAGCTCGTGCACCATGTTGCCATGAATAACAATACGTGGCGGGTTGTAACCACCGGCGTGCGCATACTTTAGTTTCACGCGACGACCACGTACCAATGGCGGCTGGTGATCCGCTTGTGCCATATCCATAATACGACGCAACATTGCAGTGCTAACACGTTTAGTTGCAGATTCGTACGCTTCGTCGATAGACTCGAACAAGTGACCCACACCGGTGCCATGTAGCGCACTGATAAAGTGTAAGCGAGCAAAATCCACAAAGCCTAAGCGACGGTCCAGCTCGGTTTTGATCCGATCTTTTACGTAGTCATCCAAACCATCCCACTTGTTTACCGCAATCACTAGTGAACGACCCGCATTTAGTGCAAAACCAAGCAAACTAAGATCTTGATCCGAAATACCTTCACGAGCATCTACAACCAACAGCACCACATTGGCATCTTCGATGGCTTGCAGGGTTTTAATCACCGAGAATTTTTCAACCACATCGCTGACTTTTTTACGCTTACGAACACCAGCGGTGTCGATAAGGACATATTCTTTTTCGTTACGCGTCATCGGGATATAGATTGAGTCACGTGTGGTGCCCGGCATATCATAAACAATAACGCGTTCTTCACCTAAGATACGGTTTGTTAGTGTTGACTTACCTACGTTTGGACGACCGATAATTGCCAACTTAACGGGCTTGTCTTCAAAACCTGTTTTACCGTCTTCGGGGTCTTCATCTGATTCAAGATAGAGCTCAGCAATGGCTTCATCATCGCCTTCCAGCTCTTCTTCCTCTTCAGCAAGCTCCGCAATGACAGGCTGTAAGGTGTGATCTAACAGTTGTGTTACACCACGACCATGTGCCGCTGCGATTTGGTACACATCACCCAGCGCTAACTGATAGAACTCTGCACAATTCGAATCGGCATCAATGCCGTCGGTTTTATTTGCGACCACAAAACACTTTTTCTGCTGCTTACGTAAGTGCTGAGCAATAGCCTGATCTGCCACCGTCATACCGGCGCGTGCATCAACTAGAAACAGGACGATATCCGCTTCTTCAATCGCCAACAGAGACTGTTCGGCCATTTCCGTTTCTATGCCCTCTTCAGAGCCATCGATCCCACCTGTATCGACAACGATAAACTCGTAACCATCATAGTTTGCCTGACCGTATTTACGGTCACGTGTTAATCCTGGAAAATCGGCAACAAGTGCATCACGAGTGCGCGTTAATCGATTAAATAGTGTGGATTTACCCACATTAGGTCGCCCAACAAGAGCGATCACAGGAAGCATAGACTACCTCTTTTAAAAACAACAAAAGGCTTCGCAAAGCGAAGCCCCAGAAAACATATAGTTAAGTATCTGACTACGGGATCTGAACTGCGCTAAGCTCGCCATCTCGCGTATAGGTATATAGTTTGCCATCAACTACGATAGGCTCGATATAAAACCCTGAGCTATCCATTTCAGTGCGTGATACTAATTCACCATTGGCTTTGTTTAGCCAATGTAGATTACCTTCTTGATCGCCAACCACAACGTAATCACCCGCAGCAGTCGGTGCGGTTAAGTACCAGCCGCGTAAACTTGACTGTGTCCAACGTTCAATACCCGTGTTTTTGTCTAGCGCATATAACACGCCGTCACTGTCAACCAAGTAAATAGTGTCTAGGTCTAAGCTTAAATCACGATAGCTGCTGTACTCACGGTCCCAAACAACATTACCGCTGCGCACATCAATAGCGACTAGTTTACCATTATAGGCGATGGAATAGATATACGCGCCGCTAACCAGCGGCTTGGTATCCACATCAACCAAACGTTCAAACTCAGAAGCGCCTTTAGCTAGTGCCACGTCGGTGCTCCATGCAGTGAAACCATTTTCAGCGATAACAGCCGTTAGCTTGCCACTTTCTTCTCCAACTAATACGCCACCGTTGGCACTCGTTGGAGAGCTTAAGCCACGTAAAGTTAGCGCTGGAACTTCTTGCTCGTAACGCCATCTTTCTTCGCCTGTATCTGGGTGCAAAGCAACCAACTTACCAGACCCTAAGTTCACGTATACTAAGCCATCTCCCGCTGCTGGAGCTGAAAGCGCTTCACCAGGAACCGATTTGCGCCAAACTATCTCACCGTTTTCACGGTCAAGTGCGATCACTTCGCCATGCTCTGAGCCAATATATAATTTACCAAAAGCTTGCGTTATACCGCCTGATAACTTTGCACTGTCGCTGTCTTCCCAAGGCCAAAATGCAACATTCTTACGTACATCAACGCGCCATTTTTCTTTGCCTGTTTGGGCATCAAACGCGGTAACCTGGCCTTCTCTGGCTGCAGCATAAATCGTGTCTTGATAAGCCGTCGGCGTCAAACGAGAAAAATAGTGCTCAACACCATCAGCGACACTTTCTTGCCAAACAATGTCAGCTTCAAACTGATTAACAATTTCAGGGAGTTTCAGTTCTTCTTTGTCTTCGTCATTGGACGAACATCCTGTTAGCGCAACAGCACACAGTGCCAGACCTGCCATAGTCAACTTCTTCATGACAACTCCTTAAACCGCGCTGCTAGTAGCTAGGTCATCCAATTTAATCTGTAACAGTGGGTTGTTCTGTGTGCCATTGGCCTCAACTGCACTTTGATAGGCACTTCTGGCTTTGTCTTTATCGCCTTGCGCTAAATAGACATCGCCTTGTATCTCAGAAATTTGCGCTTTAAAAGACTCTGGCATTGGCTTTGCCAATGTAGCTAATGCTTTGTCGTATGCTTTTTGAGCCACTTGAACTCGCGCTAAACGCAGTAATGCAGTCGCTTGTAATTCTGGGTTTTGTACGTTTTCAGCCGCCCAGCTAAGCTTGCTTGCTGCAGTGTCTAAATCGTTTTTTTCTACCGCTTCTTTCGCCGCAACGAAAGCTGCTAGTACAGCGTAGCTTGAGCCACTATGTTCAGAAACTAGTGTTTCGCTTTTTGCCAGAACATCTTCGCTCTCAACCACTTTAGTGAATGCCTCAGATGCGGCTTCTGCAGTGTCAATTTGGTGCTGATTGTAAGCCTTCCAACCGTACAGACCACCTAATCCAATAAATGCACCAATTGCTAAAGAGACACCATTTTCACGGAAAAATCGTTTTATTGCTTCTGCTTGTTGTTCTTCTGTTGAATAAATTTCCATTATTACCTCTTAGCTCACCAACTCAGCCAAAAGCAATTTTGCTTCTGCTAGTGTTAACGTGATTTGTTCTTTCTCTTCACGCAGATATTTTACCGTTACTTTGCCTTGCGCTAACTCATCTTCCCCTAGCACTAGGGCAACTAACGCATCGCTTTTATCTGCACGTTTAAATTGTTTTTTAAAGTTTCCGCCGCCACAGTGAACCATCACTTTCAAGCCTTGGATTTCTTCTCGAAGTTGTTCAGCGATTACTGGCGCTTGAATACTAGCGGTATCACCCATTGCTACAACATACACATCAGCATCACGACGAATTTCGCCAACGCATTCTAACGCTTGTAGCAGCAATACCAAACGTTCCATACCCATCGCAAAACCAACCGCAGGAGTTGGTTTACCGCCTAGTTGCTCAACTAAGCCATCGTAGCGGCCGCCCGCACAGACCGTACCTTGTGCACCTAAGCTGGTCGTTACCCACTCAAATACAGTACGGTTATAGTAATCAAGGCCACGAACCAGCTTTTCATTAACCTGGTATTCGACGCCTGCTGCATCTAAACGTTCACATAAATTTTTAAAATGTTCACGAGACTCTTCATCTAGGTGCTCTGACAGTTTTGGCGCATCAGCCAAGATAGCCTGAACATCAGGGTTTTTACTATCAAGCACACGTAGTGGATTGCTATACATGCGGCGTAGGCTATCTTCGTCCAGCTTGTCTTTATGCTGTTCTAAATACGCAACTAATGCGTCACGATACTCTGCACGAGCTTCATTTGAACCGAGCGAGTTAAGTTCTAACTTGACATGATCCTGAATACCGAATGCCTTCCAAAAACGCGCAGTCATTAAGATCACTTCCGCGTCAATATCCGCAGTCGCGATACCAAATGTTTCTACACCGATTTGGTGAAACTGACGATAACGGCCTTTTTGAGGGCGCTCATGACGGAACATCGGTCCCATGTACCAAAGACGTTGTTCTTGATTATATAGCAAGCCATTTTGATTCGCTGCACGCACACAAACCGCGGTGCCTTCTGGTCTTAAAGTAAGACTATCACCATTGCGATCTTCAAATGTGTACATTTCTTTTTCGACGATATCGGTCACTTCACCGATAGAGCGTTTGAACAGTTCAGTCGACTCAACGATAGGAAAACGAATTTCTTGATAACCAAATGCGCCTACCGTGTCTCTTAATACTGATTCTACTTTCTGCCAGATTTGAGTATCACCTGGCAGGCAATCGTTCATTCCGCGAACTGCCTGAATTTGTTTTGTCACTGAAATTCCTAACTCAAATTTGTAAATGCGTTACACGGCCAATGCCGGAGAAAATCCGGCCATTATACCTTGCTCGGCCAAAACGTAAACGATCTGTTGGCGATCACTCGACGATTTTGACATCAATGGTTTCTTGTTGCTCTTTTTTGGCCACAAAATCTCGGATCTGTTGTTCTAATTGTTCAACTATATTGTCGTTGTCTATCCGCGCTTTTTGACGCTCACCGTTAATATAAAGCCCAGAACGACGATTCGCCCCCGCAAGGCCAATATCGCTGACCAACGCTTCACCAGGTCCATTTACCACACAGCCAATCACGGATACCGACATTGGTACAGTGACATCTTCCAGACGTTCTTCGAGCTGATTCATGGTGTTAACCACATCAAACTCTTGTCTTGAACAACTTGGGCAGGCAATAAAATTAATACCGCGAGAGCGGATACGCAACGATTTGAGAATATCAAAGCCCACTTTGATTTCTTGTACAGGATCAGCGGCGAGTGATACACGCAACGTATCACCAATGCCTTCGGCAAGTAGCATACCTAAACCCACTGCTGATTTAACAGAGCCAGAACGGAAACCACCAGCTTCTGTGATCCCCAAATGTAACGGTTGGTCTATTTCTTTAGCCAGCAGACGATAAGCTCCTACCGCAAGAAACACATCGGAGGCTTTTACTGACACCTTAAATTGGTCAAAGTTATGTCGTTGCAAAATTTCGACATGGCGCATTGCCGATTCGAGTAAGGCTTCAGGTGTCGGTTCACCGTATTTTTCTTGCAAGTCACGTTCAAGTGAACCGCCATTAACCCCAATGCGGATAGGAATATTTTGTTCACCTGCCGCATCAATGACAGCGCGGATTCTATCTTCGCTACCGATGTTACCTGGGTTAATGCGCAAACAATCAGCGCCGTATTTCGCTACTTTCAGAGCAATACGGTAATCAAAATGAATATCCGTTACCAACGGAATATCAACTTGCTCCTTGATGCGCTTAAACGCTTCGGCAGCATCCATCGTTGGTACCGATACGCGAACGATATCCGCTCCAGCATCTTGAATTGCTTTGATCTGTGCAACCGTGGCGTCAATATCCAGCGTATTTGTGTTGGTCATTGATTGCACGGCGATAGGTGCACCATCACCAATGGGCACATTGCCAACGTAAATTCGGGTGGATTTTCTGCGTTTAATAGGAGGCTCTGAAAACATGTAGACTACTCTGTTAACGGTAAATTAAATTTAGCGATACGATTTTTTGGCAGACCAGATAATGACACAGTATTACCATCAAGCTCGACATCCACAACCAATGGATTACCCAATACAACCGAAAACGGGGGTTTACCAGTAACTGTCATCGTGTAACCTGATTTTTTCACGCCAAATGCGATGCGGTCTTCAGTGGCATCAAAAATTTCCACCCAACTGTCATCACGAAAGTGCATTACTATCTGGCTTTCGCCCTTTTTGGTCTGCGGCGGTGATTGTACCACAACTTGTTCTGTTGCTGTTTCCATATTGATGGAATCATTTTGGTATTCTTCAGCCTCTGGTCCGGCTGCTGATTCTGAAGCGCTGGCTTGGTTTGTTGGTGCATCAATAATCACAGGGTTTACTTGCGTTGGTGCTGCGGTTTCCTGAGGTTCTGGTTGAGAATCCTGTACGTCAGGTTGTGCCGCTACCGGCGTATTATTGGTTTGCCAAAACCAAAATGCCGATGAACCTAACACCACTGCGGCAATGATATAACTGACTAACATTAACCGGCTATCATGGGCTTCTTTATGGGTACGTCTCGAGAAACTTTGCATTCTGCGTTTTTGAGTCGGTACCTCGGGCGTTTGGTATAACGCTAATACGTCTTCAGGGTTTAATCCCAGTAACAGGCTGTAGTTACGGATATACCCCTTTACAAACGTTTCTGGGCCAAGACTGAGATAATCATCTTGCTCCAAACGCATAATTTGGCCATGAGTGAGCTTTAACCGAGATTCAATCTCTTCAAAACTTACTCCCTTAGTTTGCCTTGCAGTCGCTAATGTTTGACCCAGTGAGGGTTGTACTTGCTCTGTTTGTTGTTGTTCGTTTGTCTGGCTCATAACATGTAATTATTAGGATCTACTATCAGTAATCCGTGGCCTGGCTTCAGTGCCACGTCCGGGGTTAACTTATTCCATCTCATTAGTTGATCGATCAAAACTCCATATCGATCGGCAATGGTCATTAAAGTATCGCCAGCGCTTATTTCATGCATGATATTGGGTTCTTTAAGATAGATCTTCTGTCCCACATGCAAGCGAGTTGACTCTTTGACCTCATTGTAGCGCATGAGCTCAACAATTTTGACATTGTATTTTACTGAGATACTGAAAAGGTTTTCACCGGCAATAACACGGTGAAATGGTACCTCAGGCTTTGCAATATTTGTGTTCAGTAGCGGCGAAGTATTGTCGCCTTGTTCCCTTTCTTGCTTTACCACGGTATAAGCAGGTGATTGCTCCGTGTTAAAAATAATATCTTGTGCTTCAGGCTCATAAAACTCGACTTCTCCACTTGGCTTGGGACTGCGCTTTTGTGTGTTTGTCTGAGGCTTGGCAATCTGCACAGAAGTTGCGATGCCGATAGTATCCACGGAGGGTGAACGGTCCGTGAATCTGTTTGAATCTGTGGCTTTTTTACGCTTAATTTTTATTTTTGGATTCGCCACTATATAATTTGGTGTCGTGTCTATTAATTGACTTAGCTGGGCTTCGCGTACGCGGTTTCTTAACTGCTCAAACTCACTGCTGGACAGCTCATCTTTTAAAATCAGTGCGGCCTGTGGCGAGTCGGGATAAGTTTGAATCAACGTCGTCGCCAAGTCTTGGGACTTTTGTATGTGACCCATTTGCAAGTGCACCAAATGTTCCAACATTAAACTACGTGCCGAAACAAACCCGCGAGCACTAAAATTAGCTAGTACCTCAAGCGCCGCCAAAAAGTCACTCTTAGCATAATACAGTCCCGCCAGTGTTAACTGCGCAGAACGTCTTTGACCATTGTGCTGAATGGCTGAAATTAAATAATCTTGCGCTAGGCTAAATTGATTTTGCTTGATGGCGCACAGTGCTAAGTTTTCGTAGCTCTGAGCAACGCGCAAGTAACTGGGTACCGCGATTGCTTCCAAAAAGTATTCACTAGCCTTGTCATACTGGCCAATACGGCACAAATAGGTGCCGTAGTTGTTTAAGGTGTCGGGATTTCCTGGCTCGGCTTTTAAGGCTGCTTGATAGGCTTGATCCGCACGCTGCTGCTCACCAACTTGCTCATAGTAATAAGCTAGAGAGTAATGCGCTTCAGCGAGTTCAGGTGCCAGTTGCAATGCCCGTTCAAAATTGAATTTGGCTGAGGTGGTATTCCCCGAACTAAGATATTGTAGTGCAAGGGCAATGCGGGTTTTTGCCGCTTTGGTGTTATTAATTTGCTGCTCTGCCACCGGGCGCCCATCTGAACGATAGCTATTTTCGGTTACGCAGCCACTAAGCAACAGCGCCATTCCTGCACTTAATGATGCAATCAATCCCAATTTACGAACATCTTGCACTCGCAACACCACCCTTTTATGACACTAAATATTCCTGAGCCTTATATTACCCAAAAGGTGAGGAGATTCATCTATTTTTTCAGTTAATACTAAATCATTTACTAGGCTGGACACATAGTTACAAACGTATCCAGCCCGTTACCATTAACCTAAATTAGCATTTACAGCAATCGCATTGTCTTCACGTTGCTTTTTCTTGGCTAAACGCTTGGTTCTGTCAACAACATCCCCGACTAGTTGACCACATGCTGCATCGATATCATCACCACGCGTGCGGCGAACAATACAAGTTAAGCCTGCGGCTTGCAGCACTTTAGAAAAGCGATCAATGCGGCTGTTACTAGAACGGCCATACTCGTTACCTGGGAAGGGGTTAAACGGGATCAAATTAATTTTTGAAGGTGTACCTTTTAGCACTTCAACTAACTCATGGGCATGATCTGTGCTGTCATTGACACCTTGCAGCATTACATATTCAATCGTGACATCTTTGTTGGCTTTAGAACCGTCGATGTAACGACGACACGCAGCTAGAAATTCTTCAATTGGGTATTTTTTATTGATTGGCACTAACTCGTCACGCAATGGGTTATTTGGCGCATGTAATGAAATAGCCAATGCGACATCGATTTTTTCTTTCAAGATATCAAGCGCAGGCACCACACCAGAAGTACTCAGTGTTACTCGGCGTTTTGACAAACCAAATGCCCAATCGTCCATCATCAATTCCATTGCTGGAACGACATTGTTGAGGTTAAGTAGCGGCTCACCCATTCCCATCATCACCACGTTAGTGATCGGGCGCTTAGTGCTATCACCTTGATGTAAGCCAATGTCTGTCGCTACACGCCATACCTGACCGATGATTTCAGAAACCTTTAGATTACGATTAAAGCCCTGCTGAGCCGTTGAACAGAAAGTACATTCCAATGCGCAACCAACCTGAGAAGAAACACACAAAGTTGCTCGGTCTTTTTCAGGGATCCAGACGGTTTCTACTTCTTGACCACCCTCAAGTAATAAAGCGTATTTGATTGTGCCGTCAGAGGCTTCTTGTTTGACTGAAATTTCAGGCGCTTTGATTTCACATTCGGCCTGTAAGCGAGCTCGAAGTTTTTTGTTTAAATTGCTCATGTCGTCGAAATTGTCGACACCAAAGTGATAAATCCACTTCATCACCTGATCGGCACGAAATGGCTTTTCGCCATAGGAAGCAAATAATTCACGCATCCCTTCGCGATTTAGATCAAGTAAGTTAATTTTCTTTTCAGCAGTGGACATGCAACAACCTCAGTTCAACACGATAACAAAAAACAGCCAGCGCGACATTGTATAAAAAACACACAAAAATAACAAATCAGCGCAAGCACTCTCGCTACTTTCAACACCACTAACATGGTCAAACGCAAAAGTAGCGCTGATACGCTTTGCTAAACACGGTTGTTTAGCAAAGCATACAGCCAAAAACTGGGACGAAAAAAGGGCTCGAAAGCCCTTCTTTCAGCTACTCACAACTCGAAATTAACGAGTACGTGGGCAGATTTCTTCTTCAGCGAAGAAGTAAGCGATTTCGCGAGCTGCAGACTCAGGCGCGTCAGAACCGTGTACCGCGTTCTCGTCGATGCTATCAGCATAGTCAGCGCGAAGTGTGCCAGCTAGTGCTTCAGCAGGGTTAGTAGCACCCATGATTTCACGGTTTTTACGGATTGCATCTTCACCTTCAAGAACCTGAACCATTACTGGGCCAGAAGTCATGAATTCAACTAGTGCACCAAAGAAAGGACGCTCTTTATGCTCTGCATAAAAGCCTTCTGCTTTCTCTTTTGAAAGGTGAACCATTTTAGATGCTACGATCTTAAGACCAGCAGACTCGAAACGGTTGTAGATTGCACCGATGTGGTTTTTAGCTACCGCATCAGGCTTAACGATTGAAAAAGTGCGCTCTAAAGCCATCTTTTTTGCTCCAAAATATTTTGTGAATATTGACGGGCGCGAATTATACGTGGTTTGGCTGAAAAAACCTACTATCTCACACCGCTTTATTGCCAGAAGAAAGCAATTTTTTCTGTAAAGCAATACCATCCAAGTACCTAATGCCATACAAACTCATGAAAACTGATCTAAATCAAAAAAGTCGCACGAGTATTTTTTTATACTGCGCCGCTTTTTAATTCTTGCCATTTACGTGGCATTCAACTCAACAGCTGACCAGTAATCAGTTCGATGTATGAGGAAAACCATGTTTGTACCAGAACTTCTCTCTCCTGCCGGTAGTTTAAAAAATATGCGTTACGCTTTTGCGTACGGAGCAGATGCCGTTTATGCCGGACAACCAAGATATAGCCTTCGCGTTCGTAACAACGAGTTTGACCTAGATAACTTAGCGCTTGGTATTAACGAAGCCCACCAGCTAAATAAAAAACTTTATGTGGTATCAAATATCGCACCACACAACAGTAAAGTTAAAACCTATTTGCGTGATATCGAGCCAGTTATTGCAATGCAACCAGATGCACTGATCATGTCAGATCCCGGTTTAATTATGCTGGTTCGTGAAAAGTGGCCAGACATGCCGATTCATTTGTCTGTTCAAGCCAATGCTGTTAACTACGCGAGTGTACAGTTTTGGGCGAAACAGGGTATCGAGCGGGTTATTTTATCTCGCGAGTTGTCATTACAGGAAATTGAAGAAATTCGCACGCTTTGCCCAGAAACGGAGTTAGAAGTATTTGTCCACGGTGCATTATGCATGGCGTATTCTGGGCGCTGTTTGCTTTCTGGCTACATCAACAAACGCGATCCCAACCAAGGCACCTGTACCAACGCTTGCCGCTGGGAATACGATGTTAAGCCTGGTAAAGAAACTGAAACTGGCGATGTAGTACACAAAATCGATCCCAATGCCGTGCTCCCAACGCTCGGTGAAGGTGCCCCGACCAATGAAGTCTTTATGCTAGAAGAACAAGGTCGCCCTGGTGAATATATGCCGGCATTTGAAGATGAACACGGCACTTATATCATGAATTCTAAAGACTTACGCGCCGTTCAATATGTTGACCAATTGACGCGCATGGGCGTACATAGTTTGAAAATTGAGGGCCGTACCAAGTCTTTTTACTATGTTGCACGTACCGCACAAGTTTACCGAAAAGCCATTGATGATGCCGTGGCAGGTAAACCATTTGACCCGAGTTTAATGAAAACGTTAGAAAATCTAGCCCATCGAGGCTACACCGAGGGATTTTTAAAGCGCCATGCCCATCAAGACTATCAAAATTACGACTATGGTCACTCCATTTCAGAACAACAACAGTTTGTTGGTGAAGTTTTGGGTCGTTGTGACAATGGTTTGGTCGAAATTGATGTGAAAAATAAGTTCTGCACCGGTCACAGTCTCGAATTAATGACACCCAAAGGTAATATCCACTTCAACTTAGAGCACATGGAAAATAAAAAAGGCGAATCGATTGATGATGCCAAGGGTTCTGGGCATATCGTCAAGATTCCGCTACCGGAAGACATTGACCTCAACCACGCTATCTTGATGCGCAACCTCGGGCAAAACGAAGACACGCGTAACCCATTTAAAAAGGCTTAACGATGGCGCTCCTTATCACGGATAAATGCATCAATTGTGATATGTGCGACCCCGAGTGTCCTAATCAAGCAATTTATATGGGAGAAAAGGTTTATCAAATCGACCCAGATAAATGCACTGAATGTGTGGGCCACTACGACAGCCCAACTTGTGTTAGTGTGTGTCCAATTGACTGCATCAAACCCGATCCTGACCACCAAGAAAGCTTAGACACTCTAGCCGAAAAGTATCTCAACTTGACGGGTCAGTGATAACTGTAAATGATCAATGACTGACTCGTTTAGCCATTGATCATTCCTCCTACCTTATTCGTATCTATAGCACTGCACTTTTGTGTTTTTGTGCCACACTTTGGCCTACAGGCTTTGTAATCTAATAGCCTAATTGGTTGATAAAATAATGGAATTTGAAATCAGGAACACCGAGGAGGTAAACGATGAACGTGTGTGAGCAATGTGATTGTTTTAAAAGCCATGACTTTGATATTGTCATGGCATTTCAACCCATCGTAGATATCACAACAGGCAAGGTCCACTGTTACGAAGCGCTGGTCAGAGGGAAAAATGGCGAAGGTGCGGGGCAAGTGCTCAGTCGGGTAAATGAAGACAATAAATACGCATTTGACCAATTGTGCCGTATTACGGCTATCGAAACCTTGTCGAAACTTAGCAATTCGGCAAAAGTGAGTATTAACTTTATGCCAAATGCCATTTACGACCCACAAACTTGTTTAGCCAGAACATTAAAAGCAGCTGAAAAATATGGTGTCGATAAAAGCCGTATCACGTTTGAAGTTACCGAGCATGAAAAAGTCAACAATCACAAGAAGTTACTAGATATTTTTGAGACTTATTCAAGAAATGGTTTTAGCACCGCTATCGATGATTTTGGTGAAGGGTTTGCCGGACTTAATTTATTGTCCAAATTTCAGCCAGATATACTAAAATTAGACATGTCGCTGATCCAAGGAGTAGCTGAAGACACTGCTAAGCAAGCGATTGTAGAAGGCGTAAAGCTCATGGCAGATAAGCTCAGCATTAGATTGGTCGCAGAAGGAATCGAAACCCTCGCAGATTATCAGTTTCTAAAATCGTGTGGAATTACCCTGATGCAGGGATATTTGTTCGCCGCCCCGCAAATCGAAACACTGCCCGAGGTTTCACTACCAATACAATAAAGTCACTCGCCAATAAGGGTTGTTTATGGAGTTGAACACGATTAAATCTTTTTTCCACAACGCATATATGCCCCATGGCCATTGCTACTTGTGGCAACCCCACATTTTGTGGACAAATGTGTTATCCGATTTACTAATCGCGGCATCTTACTTTTCTATTCCCTTGGCTATTATGATTTACGCCAAAAAGCGGCCAGATGTTGGTCGTAACTGGCTATTTGTTTTGTTTTCAAGCTTTATTTTGTTATGCGGTATTACCCACGTTATCGGTGTTTACACCGTCTGGAATGGCGCCTATGGCATACATGGTATTACCAAAGCCCTGACGGCTCTGATTTCTATGATCACCGCGGTATATTTATTTAGGCTGATCCCCAGTGCTATTTCCATTCCGACTCCCAATCAATACCTTGGCGTCAGCGCTCAATTAAAAAAGGTCACTGATGAAAAGTCACAACTTCACCATCAGCTGAACGAACACAAAATCACTGAATTCATGTTAGATGCGCTGCCAACCAGCGCATTACTGTTAGACCAATTGCTGAGTGTTAGAAAATGCAACACTTACTTTTACCAAGAGCTAGGCTATCAACATGCTGAAGAATTAATCAGCATACGCCTACACGATATCGTTACCTTGGACGATCCTTTTGATAGCTTAGAATCCATTAGCCAGTCTTTGTTGCTACAGAAAGACTTCAGCAAAGAAGCTCTCTGCCATGTCACACACCGTAGCGGTAAAAAAATCCCCATGGAAATGCGCCTGATCCAAGAGCAATACGAAGGCCAGAACTTCATTATCGCGGTGTTTAATAACCTTTCTTCATTGAAGCGTACCGAACAGGCTTTAGCCGATTCCAATGCCAGAATGCAAAGAGCAATCGGTGCCACAGAGGATGGGATCTGGGAATGGAACCCTAATGATAATACGGTGACTTACTCATCTCGCTTGAAAACCATGATAGGGAAAAAAGAAGAGGATGATGTTAGTTTTGACGATTGGGTTGAGCATATTCACCCAGACTTTCGTTCCAGAGTGCAAGCCGCTATTGAAGAGCATTTTAAAACCAAGAAGAAATATCACGTTGAGTATTTAGGACTAAATCGACAAGGCCAATACTCTTGGTTTTCTGCTATTGGTGACTCTCAATTTTCGGCTGATGGTGAGCCTGAGTTAGTGTCAGGAGCGCTGAGAAATATCAATCCAACCAAAACGCTTGAAACTCAAGTTGCTGAAAAGAGTGATATTCTAAACGCTATCTATGATGGCTCCAGTCAAGCTATTTGGTTGCTTCAGGTTGAACCTAAAAATCAATTTCGCTTTCTTGAATTTAATAAACTCGCGTGTGAACGCACAGGCGTTCAACTTAGCGACATTATTGGCAAGACACTTACCGATTTGAAAGGCAGTGTTTTTCCCTCTGAAATTATTGCTCGCTTAGAAAAAAATTACCGGCTGTGTGTCGAATTAGGGAAGCCTGTTGATTATACAGAGATGTTGCCTTACCAAGATACTGAATGTTGGTATCAAACAACGTTATACCCTCTGAAAACTAGCAGTGGAGTTATCAACAAAATTGTTGGTATTGCGATTGATATTACTGCAAGAAAAAAAGCCGAAGCTGAACTGGAGAAAAATCAAAAATTTCTGCAACGTATCATCGACTCAGCAGTTTGCGGGCTTTATCTCTATGACATTAAAGAGCAGGTAAATACCCGTATCAACAAACGCTACACCCAGCTGCTGGGTTACACTATTGATGATGTTAATCAGCAAAGCTTTGAACAATGCTATCATCCCAGTGAACACCTATTAGTTAAAGAGCACTTGGAAGAAGTACGCACAAGCCAAGATGGCGCTTTAATCCCTCTTAAGTATCGTTTTCGTCACGCCGATGGTCATTGGATATGGTGCTACTCGGTTGATACCGTGATTACGCGCTATGGAGATGGCTCTCCTAAATTAATCCTCGGTACTTTTGTCGATATTACTGAGCAAACAGAGCTGCTAATAGAGTTGCAGGAGTCTAACGCGCATTTAGAGCATTTTGCGTATATTGCCTCCCATGATTTACAAGAACCACTGCGCAAAATTACGGTCTTTGCCGATAGCTTAGCCAGCCGAATAACACCTGAATTTACAGGTTATCAGGATGCACAATATGAGGCGAGTCGCTTAGTTGATGCCAGTCAGCGTATGCGAACCATGATCCAAGATTTACTTAAATTATCTAGACTACATTCATACGAATTAAAACGACAAGACACACCACTGAATATGATAGTGGAAAATGCTTGTGAACAACTCAGCTTAAGTATTGAAGAACATAAGGTTAAAGTACTTATAGAAAATGGAGAACAACCGTTACCATTGGACCCTTCATTGTTTGTCCAAGTCTTCCAAAACTTAATTAGCAATACCATAAAATTCCGCCAACAAGATATTTCACCAATCATTAGGATTAACGTTAAAACGAGTTCAGAGTCACAAATGATTATCTATTCAGATAATAGTATTGGTATCCCTGAAGAACACCGAAACCTCGTTTTCGAACCCTTTACCCGCTTAAACCAAAGTAGCCAATCTGGCAGTGGTATTGGATTAGCGCTATGTCGTCAGATAGTAAAACTACATCAAGGCAAAATAAGTTGTGTGGACTGCAACGAGGGTGCTAAATTTGAAATAACGATCCCAACAAAAGGTAAAACAAATGGAACTGATATTAGTAGAGGATGATCCTGACGATGTTTACTTTTTTAGACGGGCTTTTGAAACTCTGCCTAATGCCCCTGAATTAGAGGTGTTTTCTAACGGCAAAAAGTTACTGGAACATATAAATACCACACCAACGCAAAATATGGTCGTCTTGCTTGATTTGAATATGCCTGAAATGAACGGCTTTGAGGTGATGCGCCAGTTGCAAAAACAGGATCAAATCCAAACCCTAACGATTATTTGCTATACCACGTCAACGCACCCAAACGATATACGCACGGCTTATAAGTTAGGTGCCAAGTCATACTTAACCAAACCATCGCGCTTACAAGAGCTTTCTTCTTTACTAGAAACGCTTAAGCGGTATTGGTTTGATTACAACCACATTGCTCAGGAGCGACAATGAATACTTGGCTTATATACTTGCTAGAAGACAACGATGAAGACGCTTATATCGTCAAACAGGTGTTAGATAAATATGAAGGAAGGCAAAAGTTTAAAGTGAAACACTTCAAAACCATCGCCAACCTGAAAACAGCCATTGATACAGTCAAACCAGAGGCGATTCTTATCGATTTAAATTTGCCTGAAAGTGGGGGATTATCGACTTTAACCAAAGTGACACACTTAACCAAATCTTCTCCGATTATCGTATTAACGGGTATTTCCGACAATATCTACGGTGAAAAAGCCATTCAACTTGGTGCACAGGACTACATACCTAAACACGAGATCAGTACTCCACTACTGAGTCGCACCATCACGTTTTCAAAGGAACGCTTTGAACTACAACGTAACTTAGAGAATTTAGTCGTGATGGACAATCTGACTATGCTGCATAATCGCGGCGCATTTGATGACGAATTAGAAAAAGCAGTCTCCGATTATGAAAGGTATGGTAATGGTTTTTCTTTGCTATTCATCGATTTAGATAACTTCAAACCAGTGAACGATCAACTCGGCCATCAAGCAGGCGATCAGTTACTTAGGATTCTTGCCGCAAAACTAAAAATGTACAAACGAGCATCTGACTTTGTTGCTCGTTATGGTGGTGACGAGTTTGTGGTTATTGCCCCTCGTTTGGTTGATAAAAGTCAATTAGCTCGACTTGCTCAACACAAATACTCGCTGTTATCGGATACTTATTGCTTACAAGATGAACAAGGAGATTTAAAAGAGATTCACTTAGATTTGAGTATTGGTGGTGTGGTATTTCCTGATGATGCTGTCAGTGCAAATGAGTTGATAGCAAAGGCAGACAAAGCGATGTATCAAGCCAAAAGCAACAACTTACCATACGTAATCCTAAACAGTATCCCTAAAGAAAAAGAGACACCAAAAACATCTACCTTAATAAACAGCAGCAAAGGTCTATTAAGGTAGGGGGCCGTAAACTCAAAGCTCCAAATAAGCAAATAACGAAAAACAAATTATTAACCATAATTTTACATTGCGTTTTTATTAGAACATATAAGTATGTGAACAAACACTCTAAAAGGATATGACATGAAAGTTTCCATACTTAGTACAACTTCAATGCTACTGATGAGCTGCGCAGTTAGCGCAGCTGGACAACATTACCCACTTCCTAGTATTTCGTTTAGTCAAGCACAAATCGAATCGCTGCCCCTTACCAGTATTACAGTCGTCGAACCATCGCAGTTCTTGTTTAGTAACCAGTTACAGCAAGAAGATTGGCCATCGGTAATAGCAAGTACTGCACCACACCTTGAAGAAAAGTTAGATGTCATTTTACATTACGCGGGGTACTCAAGCATCAACCCTAAGTTATTGCTTGCCCTGATGGAGCAATATAGCCAAGTCATTTCGTCACCAACGAAAGCGGCTTTGCAAAAACCCTTTAACAACTTGTCTTCTAAACTAGGCTTTGACGAGCAAGTGATGGATATCGCATTACGCCTGAGTGCACTTTATTATGCACACCGGCAATTTGTAGAACAAAATAACCAAGCTCAGTTAAAGACTAAAGACAGCGCTTCTGTCGCACTCACCAGCCTTACCGGACGTCCAGTGCATGAAACGGCAACCCTTTACCAAGCGTTGTTTAACAAACAATCTCTGCTCCTCAACACTGATGTCCCCTACAGCCAAAACATTGAACCACAGGCTGATTTTTATCTAAGTTTTCCATGGCCTTCAGGGTATGCATGGTATAGCGGTGGCGCACATTCAAACACTGGATCTGGCTATCCATATTCCTCACTAGACTTTAACAATGGTTCTGGTGGCTGGGGCAGCAACACTCCTTGGGTTCAAGCTGCACATGGTGGCACTGTTACACGATTCTCGGCCTGCAATATCCGCGTTACACACGCCAGTGGGTATGCAACTCAATACTATCATATGGAAGATCTTCGTTATCGTTCAGGTGATGTTATCGCTGCTGGAGCATGGCTAGGAAGATACGCTGACGACAAGAGCACAGCATTGTGTCAAGGCGGCCAGTCAACAGGCCCTCATTTACATTTCTCACTGTTATACAATGGCAGCTTTATCTCATTGCATAACTGGTATATCAGTGGTTACCGGGTAGATGTTGGCAGCTACAATTATGACGACAACTGCAACCGCTTTTACTTCATGAAAAATGGCTACCGCACCTGTGCGTGGCGAGCACTTTATAAATAATTACGATTAAATCTGGGTAGCCTAGGTCTCAATCAGGATTCAGGCTACCCAACATCCAGTTAACAAAACCATAAAAATTAGAAAATAAAGCTTAAAGTTTATGTGAATTAAATGTATCTTTTATGGATACATAAAAAATAATACATATATCAATATGAGCACAAGAAACTTGCAACACAACCAACACCAACTCTATCAACAAAGCATATTCATGTTGACCCATCCAACCGTTGATACTTCCTGTCCTGAGTTTTCGCTATTACTAAGGGTATTAGAAACGGTGAGCCAGCAGGTAAAAGTCGATGATAAACTTCCCTGTGATACACAAAGAAGTGCGTTTAGTCTTTTTTTAGTTGATGTCAGTTTACGAGATTGTAATGAGTTACTAAGTGCTGAAATACTGCACTTAGCACAAAAACATAGGGTGCTGCTATTTAACGCAAGACCTGAAAAAGTAAATGAAAAAACCGCACTGCTTGGCAACGTCAAAGGGCTTATTTACGTCGATACACCACCAGAAACACTATTTAAAGCTGTACGTACAGTGCTCAACAATGAACTGTGGTTCTGTCGAAGTGCGATTTCGGAGGCGTTTAGTGAGTTAATCACTTTACTTCCTAAGCCTTGTGTTATGTCCGATCCAAATTTACAAGATGAACGTTTGAATTCACTCACTACCAGAGAAAAATCCGTCATTCGCTTACTGGCCACTGGTGCCCGGAATGAAGATATTGCAGACTCATTAAACATTAGCGCGCATACGGTTAAAACCCATATATACAGTGCTTTTAAGAAGACAAATTCTCGCAACCGAATAGAGTTAGCTAATTGGGCTCAACAGCATATTCCACTGACATCCGCAAGGTGAGCTTACCCTCACCTAATCGCCAGCAGAGTTTAGGCCGGAGACCAGAGCCCTTTTCCTATCCCCTGCTTAATTAGCTCCGTCAATGCCTTTTCTATCGCCTGAGTGACACAAATATGCATAGGTTCGTTGTCACTAAAACCCGCTTCAGCTTCGGCTAACCGCTTGTAACTAACATATCTGAAAAAACCAGCACGAACTTCCATCGACAAGACTTTCTTGGTCGTCGCGACAGAAAGTAACACTTGGCCTGTACGCACGTCGACTGCTCGCATGTAAATGGAGATAGTGTCTTCTCGATACAGTTCAGAAGCGCCAATGCCAAAGTACTCCATTCCCAACCCACCGGTACGCGTATTAGAGTCATAACTGATTATTCCTCCCTCTAGAATGACTTTCGCGGTCATCAATGGAGGTAACTCTGGAATATTTTGTTTATCGTCGTTTGCGGCTCGTACAATTTTTCGCTCAGTAAGTAAGTTTTGTAGCCCCTCACGTTCAACCGCTACAAACCAGTCGGTTTCATGAAGTGCTTGCATCAATATAGAATTAGCGCCTTGCGTCACAGCGGTTGAAAACGAGCTGACGTTTTCTTTGGGTTTGTATTGTCCGGTTTGATCTCTAAACGAATACACGGCAACTGGAATTCGCCCTTTAGGTTCGGGCAAAGATTTTAGTTCTTGATAGGTTTCAGTCGTTTCCAGCACGCTTGGTAAGCTTTGTTCTGGTGGTAAAGTTCTCGACAAAGTTCCACAACCTGACAGTAACAAAAGCCAAGCAAAAAGTAAAAATACCCTCATGGCTGAAATCTCGGTACTTCAAGGATCGTTTCTTCACCATTAACGGTATTAGTAATTCTGACGGTGATGCTTTCTGATGAGCTAGTGATAATTTCAATTTGGTAATCACCACTCATAAAAATTGAATCTTGATTAAATACGCTGTCGTTTACATCATCACCAAACGCGATATCAGTTATTTCTCTCACCATACGATTTAAGTACGTACGTTCAAGAGATTCTTGGAAACGCTCACCGTAGGTTTTTTCAATGATGGGGGCCTTATGCTTGTTTTGAGATTGTGCTTTATTCAATAGCATATTGGCATTCAACGGGTTACCACCAAATGCAGGATTAATTGGTTGATAAACGAGTTCACTCGCATAACCAAAAGTACTTAAAAACACAAAGCCAATACAGCTCGATATTATTTTTGTTGTCATGATTACCACCCACTAGCTGCTAAATCAGGCGAACCTTGCTGAAACTGCAGCTTCGCCATTGCATCCATAATTGCAAATAGAGACGTCTCTACTCGCTCGTCAATTGAATCATTTCTCCTTCCCATCGCCGTGGCATATACCACTTCGTTGTTCATTAACACTTCTAATTTAGTACCTGCACGCGGCAATACGGTTTCTTTAATCGTGACATTAACACCCGAGGTGTTTGGCACATCGCGCCAAAGCTGTGAAAACTGGAAATAAAATTGATGCCCAAAACGGCTAATGCTTTGATCAATGACAAGACCACCTATTTCAACATCACTTGCAGGTGCCTTAACGCAGAATGTTAGAAGTAAGAACCATAAACTCAGAACACGATACATAGAATATGGGGGCCAAGCCCCCACTCCACGATTACTGCTGAACGATAGTTGCAACGTTGTTGTCACCCGTTTGAGTAATTGAGATATTTTGGCCGCTGCCGTTTAATCCCCCCTCAACAAGGTTGCCGTTACCAAATTGATTGATAGACAACACATTGTCATCACCCATGATTATGAATGCACCGCTGTCGATACCTGCAACAAAGTTATTATTTCCTTGTTGAAGAACTTCAATCGCATTGCCGCTGCCTTCTAACATCAAGTCAATCGCGTTTAACTCACCATTTTGTGCAATATCCACTTGGTTGTTTGCGCTTTCAACTACAGAACTCATAGTTACCGCAACACCATTGAAAGTACCTTCTTGCACTATGGCAACATCATTATTGTCACTGGATAAGCTGTTATCTGGGTAAGAAGACTGTACGATAAGCTGGTTTAGATCGCCGCTTTGTACGACATCGATGTTGTTATCACTACCGTTAAAGTTAGCTAAATGCGCTGAGTTTTCATTGCCCAATTGCACTGCGGTGAAATCATTTCCGTCACCAACAACTCCCAAGTAGGACTCATTTCCATTGCCGTTTTGATACGCTAGAAACTCATTTCCGTTACCAACAACATCAGCCGCTATTTGGTTTTCATCGCCATTTTGGATGATTTCAACTTCATTGTCTTCACCAGAGAATAAACTTGAAGCGAATTTGTTGCTGTCACCAAATTGTTCAATGTCGATGCTGTTCTCATCACCGGTTAACTCTTCAACTTCGACAATGTTTAAATCGCCAATTTGCTCTGACTCGATTTCATTATCGTTACCTTGTAATTGGCTTACAGTGAATTGGTTATAGAAACCATCTTGACTTATCTCAATTTGGTTTGCGTCACCTTGAACAGTCTCAAGCGTTGTTTCGTTCCAACTGCCCTGCTGTGTTACGCTGACTTGGTTGGCATCGCCTTGCATATCATTGTTATAAAACCAGTGGCCGCCAGAACCTTGCGTTACAGAGATATCGTTACCATTGCCTGAAACAACGTTAATTGCTTCATTATTAATACCGAGCACACCTGTTCCACTTTGAGTTACAGATACGTTATTCTCATCACCAGTTAACTCTGTCAAAGCACCATTGGCTTCGCCATCTTGCTCATAGCTTTGCGTATTACCATTGCCAGTAGTCGTGATCAATGCAACGTTGCCTGCGCCATTTTGAGCCACAGCCGTGTCATTGTTGTCACCGACCGTTGTTATGTCGGTAAGGTTTGATTCACCTGTCTGAGTGGTAGCTAGGCTGTTACCACCTGCAGCTGAGGTTTGTGAAAGTTTAAGTTCATTTGTTTGACCCGCTACACGCTCAATTTGTGCTAAAGCAGAGGTAGAAACTGCTTTATCATCAGCTGAAGCCTTTTGACTATCTTCAGCAAAAGCAGAAACTGAGTGGGTAAGTGCAAGGACTATCGCACAACTTATAATTGACTTTGAAAACTTCACACGGTTCTCCTTAAATATTCGTTTGATAATTTATTAGTTAAGGACGCTGCTAATAATGACCTTTACATAGGTTGTTGCCGGACCTATACGCAAATGTCAGCGACCTTAGATGAACTTCCGTTTTCTCCCCAAAAATTGGGTGAGATCCTTTGTGCCAGTTACCAGAAATTTACATTCAAGAAGCTCAAGTAGAGTTTTTACTTGGTAATAAGTAAATAAAACTTTATTTGTACCTCTATCTTCCTTAACTCTATGATGGGAACACCAATAGATAAATAAGAAATTAACATGAAATAAAAAACCAATAAATATCAACAGGATAACAACAAAACAAAACTCAAAAACAAAAACAACAAACACAACTACAAAAAAAGCATGAATAAAATTCCAACACACCCAATTGAAAATGGTACAAAAAAAGTACCAACAAGCTAGATAAAAAATTCCTCCTCAACACAAAAAAGTGTGAAATTTAATTTTAACCATCCATTTACATTGCAAGAATATGAAACTGAAACTAGGTTGTATTCGTTGCCACTCAAAATTTGTTGCCACTTACCAGATACTCCATGCTGTTTCAGCGCAAAAGCGTACAACAGTAAAGGCTTAACTCTTTTGAATGGATTTTATGATGAAAACAAAACTTTCCGCTTTAACATTAGCGTTACTACCAGCTTTATCATTAACAGCACATGCAGCAGTACAAATCAAAACTACATCAGCAGCTGCTGAAGACAGTGTCATGGTTGTCTTTAAAGAAAACACGTCAGCCGCAATGCGTGCACATGCCAGAAACCTTGTAAAAGCACGGATCTCTGACCTGAATGCGGATGAAAAAGACGATAAATATCGCAATATTCTTGAAGGTCGCCTAGCAAACTTCAAACTTCAAGGGATCAGCGCCAAGGTTGCGATAGAGAAGCTAGCCAAACACCCTGCCATTGCTTATGTTGAGCCGGATTATCAAGTTTCGGCGTTAGGTATTCCTGACGATAGTCGTTTCGATGAACTCTGGGGCCTTCACAACACCGGTCAAACAGGCGGTACAGAAGATGCCGATATCGATGCAGTAGAAGCTTGGGATATCACTACCGGTTCACGTGACGTCATTGTCGGTGTTATCGATACAGGTGTTGACTACAACCACCCCGATCTTGCAGCAAACGCTTGGAGAAACCCTGGCGAAATCGCCGGTGACGGTATAGATAATGATAACAATGGCTATGTGGATGACGTTTATGGGATCAACGCCATTACTGGTACTGGCGACCCAATGGATGATCAGGGTCACGGTTCTCACGTTTCAGGTACCATCGGTGCCGCAGCCAACAACGCGACGGGTGTAGCTGGTGTTAACCATGAAGTTTCTATCGTAGGTTGTAAGTTCTTAAGCGCTTCAGGTAGCGGTACCACTTCAGATGCAATTGAGTGTATTGACTACATGGTTGCTCTGAAAAATGCTGGCCACAATATCAGAGTGACAAACAATAGCTGGGGCGGCGGTGGTTACAGCCAAGCGCTGGCGGATGCCATCACAGCAAGTGAAAATGCGGATATCTTATTTGTTGCTGCAGCTGGTAATGGGGCTGTAGATAACGATCAAAATCCACATTATCCTTCTAGTTATGAACATGAAAGCGTATTTTCCATTGCCAGTACAACTCATACCGACGCCATGTCTTCATTCTCGCAATGGGGTCTGACTTCAGTTGATTTAGGCGCTCCGGGTAGTGCGATTCTATCAACGGTTCCTGGTGGCGGTTACAGCAGCTACTCAGGTACTTCAATGGCAACGCCCCATGTTGCTGGCGCTGCTGCACTCGTGCTTTCAGTCAACCCTTCATTGAGTGCTGTTGAGCTTAAAAACTTACTCATGGAAAGCGGCGATGCCAACGCAGCACTAGATGGCAAAACAGTATCAGGCAAACGTTTGAACGTGTATCAAGCAGTATTGGATGCGGATCCTGAGCCAGGCTTTAAAGTCTCAGTTGCACCTTCTAATCAAGAAATTGTCGCAGGTGAAACGGCTCGTTATGAGTTCACTTTCTCATCGATTGCAGATTGGCAAGGTACAATCGACTTAAGATTAGCGACCCCAATTGCTGATGCAACTCTATCGCAAACAACTGCAACGATTGGCGATACAGTCACGCTTGAAGTACCAACGACCGCAGATACGCGCTGGGGTGACTATAGCTTCACAGTTGATGCAATGTCTGGTGAGTTAAGCCAGCAAAAATCAGTTGCGCTAAGCGTGTTACCACAAGGCTTACACGACTTTAGCTACGAAAATAACACTGCGGTAGATATCCCTGATAACGATGCTGCAGGTATTCGCTCTGTCATCACAGTGGCTGACGAAGTAACTGTATTTGACACTAATACATTAGTTGATATCACTCACACCTACATTGGTGACTTAATTGTGACACTAACCTCTCCTGCTGGTACGGTTGCAACATTACATGACCGCCAAGGTGGTTCTGATGACAACATCAGCAAAACCTTTAACTCCACTGCATTTAATGGTGAGGTAGCGACGGGTGATTGGACACTTTGGGTATCTGATAATGCTGGTGTTGATACTGGTACACTCAATAGCTGGACACTAAATTTAACCGGTCTTGGTGAAGTATCTCCACAACCTCCGGTTTCTGAGTTCAGTTATGATGCAAATGGCTTATCTGTTCAATTTTCTGACTTAAGTCGTGACCCGAACGACGATATCGTCAGCTGGGCATGGGACTTTGGTGACGGCAGTATCAGCACTGAAGCAAGCCCACTGCATATTTTTGCGGAGTCAGGTACGTATACCGTATCGCTAACCGTGACAGACAGTGAAGGCAACAGCCACACTAGTAGCCAAAGCGTTCTGCTAAGTTCTGACTCTATTGAACTTTCTGTTGTTCGTGGTAACAAAACTCGTACTGGCTTTACACGCGTAGAGCTTGCTTGGGAAGGTAGTAGCGCTGAATTTGTGACGGTTTACCGTGACGGCGCAGTGCTTGATACAATCAGTAATACCGGTAAGTTCCGTGATTTTGATTATGATCCAGCAGCAACAAGTTACACTTACAAAATCTGTCAAGAAGGCGACATTTGTTCTAACGAAGTTACTGTTAGCTTTGACTAATACCAAGTCACATTAATATCTGAGCAACGAATTAAGAGAATTGGTATAACTTTAATTAACCGCAAAGCCCCGCAAGGGGCTTTTTTCAGGTTAACTACAAATCGCCACCAATCGCTTCTTTAGCAAATAAGTTTTTTATTGGTCCCATTTTATCAACCATACTCAACCCCGCTCCTCTGAAAAGCTTTTTCAACGGGTTTGCCCCTTCAAACAAGACTTTTAATCCTTGCATCATGGCAATGTGCTTTTGTGCATCTGCTTTGCGGCTTCTTTCATACAGACGCAATATTTTGTGATTAGCAAAATCATCGGTGCTAGAGGCTAGCAGTTGGATCAAATAGGCTGCATCCTTCAAACCTAAGTTCATGCCTAAACCAGCTAACGGATGAATAGTATGTGCGGCATCTCCAATTAACACCGTTCGGCCATTGAGCCACTGCTTGGCATAGCGCATGGTAAGCGGAAACACCTGACGTTCACCGACAACTTGCGTCACACCACACTGCATATCTATCGCAGCACTAAGAGCCTTATTAAACTCACTCTCTGGCATATTTTTCAGTTGTTCAGCATGCTGCGGAGCAGTGGACCAAACGATTGAATGATGATGAGGATCGGGTAACGGTAAAAATGCCAGCGGCCCATCAGGTAAAAAAACTTGCCGTGCAGTACTTTCATGTGGGCGCTGCGTTTTTACTGTCGCCACCAGCGCATGGTGATCATAATCCCAATAAGTTATCGGCATATTGAATTGTTGACGAATGGCTGAACGCGCCCCATCTGCTGCCACCAGCAACTTAGCCATAATTGGCTCACCGCTTTCGAGTGTTAGCAAAACATCTGAGTCGGTTTGATGTAGGGTTTGATAACGCGTGTTACTCATCAACGTCACCATACTGTGCTGACTCAAGGATGACCATAGAGCATAACGGATCGCGTCATTTTCAATAATATGACCCAGTTGCGGCAGGTCCAATTCGTTACTGTCAAAGGCAATGCGACCAAAGCTGTCTTTGTCTCTAACATCCATTTTGTTGTAAGGGGTGGCACGTTGCGCAACGATCGCAGACCAAACGCCAAGTTGCTCAAACAACGCTTGACTCGTTGCACTTATCGCACTGACACGTGCGCCATAGTGTTCAGCAACAGGTTGCGGCACATCACCACTATCCAAAACCAACACCGAAATATCTTGTTGTGCTAAGCCCAGTGCCAAAGACAGGCCTACGCAACCCCCACCAACTATACATACTTGTACTTGCTGCATGATAACTCCTTAACGGCTAAAACCCATTAACTGTCTGGCTAAAGGTGCTTTTGCTCGCTTTGACAATGCCATGGTTAACAGCCCAAGGCTACGACCAAGCGCGAGGGTTCTAGAAGCGTTTGAAAATAATCTAACGAGTGCATCGGTCAGTGTCATCACTGTATTAATATCCTGCGCTCGCGCCAATTGATAAGCACGCGTAAATTGAAAGTCTCCCCACTGTGTAGCAGGTTGCTGCTGACACAATTGGGCGAGGCACTGAATGTCTCGTAAGCCTAAATTAAAACCTTGCCCTGCTATGGGATGAATGGCATGTGCGGCATTACCGATCACCACTGCTCGGTGGTGCACTAATTGCTCACAACGGCCAAGAAGTAGAGGATAACTGGAACGCTTTCCAACTTGCACAAAACGCCCTGCCCGATAACCGAATTCCGATTGCAAGGCTTGTAAAAATGCCGCTTCTTCGAGCTGTTCATAATCCGGCAGTTTGTGATTAGGCATACACCAAACCAAAGAGTACCGATTGCCACTCATCGGGAGCAAAGCCATAGGCCCAGTTTGGGTAAAGCGTTCAAATGCATGGCCTTGGTGGGGCTGCTCAATCTCAACATTGGCTATCAAAGCCCCTTGCTCATAAGCGATAGATTCAAAGCCTAAGTTTAATTTCTTGCGAGTCGGTGATTGTGCTCCATCTGCGACCACCAACAGATTGGCACATATCGAGTTTCCATCATCAAATCGCAGTTCTATATGTGTTTGGAATTGCTTAAGTTCAGCAACTTTTGCAGGACAAAATAACGAGATAGCTTGAGCTGCCAGTTGTTGGTGTAAAAATGCACCGTATGGATTAACCTCGACAACGTATCCTAATGCATCAACCTGATAATCTTCAGGCTTGATCCAAGCTTTACCAAAATGTCCTCGATCTGACACATTGACTTGCTTAATAGCTTCGGCGAAAGGCCAATCAACGTTAAACAGACCTTGCTGGTTCAGGTATTGTACTGACTGTTGTGCTAACGCAATGCTGCGATCATCAAAGCTTGGGTGATGATCGCTTTTGGGTTGAAACGCTTCCACAACCGCTACCGTACATGTAGGGTTTGCTTTTTTTATCGCGATGGCAGCACTGGCTCCAGCCATGCCGCCCCCAACGACAACGACATCAAATTGTTGCACCTAAATTTCTCACTTGTTACTCATCAAGGCTTCAATTTCTGCGATGGTTTTTGGCACGCTTTCGGTCAAGTTTTCAAAACCAGACTCGGTGATCAATAAATCATCTTCTATACGCACGCCAATCCCTTTGTATTGTTCAGGTACAGCAGCATCTTCGTCAAAATAAAGTCCAGGCTCAATCGTCAATACCATCCCCGGCGCGAATGGTCGGTCTGCCTCGTCTAGCTTATATTCACCAACATCATGCACATCTAGGCCCAACCAATGGCCAAGGCCGTGCATGTAAAACGCTTTACAAGCTTGGGCTTCAAGCAATTCCTCTAGTTCTCCTGCCAATATTCCCAAGTTAATCAAACCTTGCGTCAATACTCGCATTGCAGCTTGATTCGCCTGCTGCAACGTACCACCTGGTTTTACTTCCGCAAATGCGGCGTGTTGAGCTTCGAGAACCAAGTTATAGATTGCCTTTTGTGGTTCACTAAATTTACCGTTGACCGGAAATGTACGCGTGATATCGGCTGCATAACCTTCCAGTTCGCAACCCGAATCAATTAATACTAAATCACCGGCTTTAAGCTCATCGCTATTTTCGGTGTAGTGTAAAATTGTGGCATTGATACCACTACCGACAATTGTGCCATAAGCTGGATGACGAGCCCCATTCATGGCGTAATGATGATGCAGCTCTGCTTCAAGTTGATATTCAGTGGCTCCAGGCTTAGCAAACTGCATAGCGCGAATGTGAGCTTCGGCACTGATTTTACCTGCTAATCTCATGACTGCTATTTCATCGGCCGACTTAAATAAGCGCATTTCATGGATCAACAGGCGCACATCTTTAATAATTTCCGGTGCGCGATAGCCTTTTTTCGGAGCGCCACGCAAGGTACTGAGCAACTGCCATACCTTGTCATCAAAACTTGCATACGTTCCTTGACCGTAATACAACACCTTATGACCATTTACCAAAATGGCAAGTTGATGATCAAGCTCAGAAAGAGGATAAGTATCGTCTATCTGCAACTGTGTTTTGGCTTGCTCATGCCCGAGTCGACGACCATGCCATACTTCAGCAAGCTTATCTTTGTTACGACAGAACAGTGTTGTGGTGCCATTACCAGCAGCATCTTTGTTCAATACCAATACCGCATCTGGTTCATTAAACCCACTTAGGTAGAAAAAATCACTGTCTTGACGAAAAGGAAACTCGGTGTCTCTACTGCGTGTTAACTCAACAGCCGCGGGGATGATAGCGACTGAATTATTATCCATTTGCGCCAGTAGACGGGCGCGTCTTGTTACGAATTCAGTATTTTTTATCATAATTAGTGTATTGTTTTTGAGGTAGTGGTTAGTTGGCTTTCTTTGCCCATTTCCGCAAAACATAGCAGTGCAGACACGCGAGTGTATTCAATAACTTCATGTAATGCTTGTTGATCGTCTTCGGTCTCATCAAAACGGGTATCTAATTTGGTGATTTCGCTGAAGTCATTGATCACTTCTTTTACGTCAGCTGACAAGGTCCCGTAATCTTTACGCTTAAGCCCAAAACCAAGTAGAAATCCTGCAATCCAACTTATTAACGCTTCTGCTTGATCTTGTAATGACTCATCTTCTCGCGGTAAATAAAGCTCGAATTGGAACTCACCATCATTGAAGCGAGTAGAGACTTGTTTGTACAGTTCAACACAAAATTCTCTGATTGAACTATCAAACTTTTGACCTTCATTAAATACGTCAGACAACAGTCCAAGATATTCTGATTCTTCAATATTTAGGCCACAGGCTAGTAGGCCAGAAATAGTACCGTGTACTTCTGCAGGAGAAATATACAGCTCGTGCTGTTCAAGTAGCAACTGTGCTTGCTGATAATCTTTGAATTCGCTCATGATAATGTCCTAAGCAGTAGATAATCCAATGCTACCACTGCCACCCCAGCAACTCCAACGAATTGTATGATTCAGCTCAATAGTCCACGACTTTCAATCTGGTACGTGAATCACTAACACTAAAAAGTTGGTTAAAATCCGTTATTACTTATTCAGCTTGACTGGTAACTATACAAAGCGCGCAAAAAGGCAACTAACGGTACAGAAAAGTCCAGCTTATGGTTTCGTGATGGATAGATGTTTTATATACTGTAGGTGTTCCCTAGCTCGTTGGACAGCTGATTAAGTCCCTGAGCCGATAAACTTCTTTTAGGATTGCAGTTTGCTTACTACTGAGCATGCTCGGCAAGTACCGAGAAGCCTACGGTAGGCTGTTGCTCTCCGCCTTGAACCTCAGGGTTCAAGGGCTGACATCGGTATCCGCGAAGCTGGGGAACACCTTTATCAGCCAACTTTCCTTTGTTATCAGCTATACAGACTTTGCGGTACTTTTAGCACGTTAATATGTACAGTGACTTCTTCTCTATCGTGATACAAATGCTTAGCCTGTATTTCGTAATCAACGCTGTATTTTTGTAGCTCTTCGTGGATCAAGGCCAAACATTCATACACGCTATCAAAACGTTTTTTCATCGGTAACTTCAGATTAAAGATCAACTCTTTGGCGTAAGCATTAACTATCCAATCAACCATCAAATCCGCTACGCGATTTGGTTTTTCTACCATGTCACAAACAAGCCAAGTGATATTGCGCTTTTCTGGGCGATATTTAAAACCATCTTCACGAAAATGTTTGACCTGACCGGATTCCATTAAATCATCATTCATCGGCCCATTATCCACTGCCGATACGAACATACCTCGGCGTACTAGCTGATAAGTCCAACCTCCAGGGCAAGCTCCTAAATCCACCGCTCGCATACCTGATTGAACACGCACTTCTTGTTGATCTTTTGGAATAAAAACATGAAATGCTTCATCCAATTTTAATGTTGAACGACTAGGTGCATCTGATGGCATTTTTAATCGGGGGATCCCCATAAAAAATGGCGAGTTGTTGTCACTAAATGAGTACCCCACGTACGCCGTATTATTGGCGAGAAACAGTACGTGCAATACCGGCTTTGTGGGTTTATGTTCACGAGTTAGCTTGTTTTGCTTTTCTAAGGCTTTTGATAATGGGGTTGAAAACTTTTTGCAAAATTTAGAGAGCTCTTTTCCTTCATTGGTATCGGGTGTTTCCACTCTTAAATCACCACACAAGGGAAAATCAACAACGGCTTCTTTTATCACACTTACTCTGTCTTCGATGGGCATATTAATTAATTGACGACCAACGAACCACTGTCTTGCAAAAACTAGCTTTTTAAAGTCAATTTTCTTCATCAAAACTTCTGCATCGCTAGGTGTGAAGCACTCAAATGTCACAAAAGCGGTGCTTGGTTTCGCTTTTACGTACCCTGCGATACCGTATTTGGCGGCATAGTGATTAATTTCGGCAGCAGCGTCAGACTCAAAACCACTACGACAATAGATAACAATACTAGACATGATGTACTCAGTAAGACTTGATTAAAAAGAAGATTTACAGGCTTGGAAAACAACGAGTGACCAAGCCAACAAAAAACAAATACCACCGACGGGCGTAATAGCACCTAACCATTTCGTGCCAGTAATGGCGAGTAAGTATAAACTGCCGCTAAACAATATCACTCCAGCGATAAACAACCCGCCTGCAGCTTGTACTTTCAGACCCCATTTAAGCATAAATGCGACCGCAATAATGGCTAAACCATGGGTCATTTGATATTGCGCTGCGGTATTAAATATCCCTATTGCATAGTCGCTTAATCGCCCTTTAAGCCATGTGCAGCAAACGCCCCAAAAGCCACAGACAATAAACAAAACAAACTCCCTACGGCTAAATACAGCTTTGCCATTACACCAATCCTCGTATAAATGCTGCCGCCATTTTAGCCGCAAAGCCACGACTTTCTGTTTCGCTGATCCCGCTTACTTTACGTGGTTTTAACGAGTGGTCACCGTCGCGCGACCACTTGACTTCGACTTGAGATGGCAGTTCCATAGCATCCACTTCGGTGCGATTGCCAAACGTGTCACGCTCTCCTTGTAAAATTAACAAAGGACAAGATAACTTTGTAAAATGATCAGTTCTTAGCTTTTCGGGTTTACCCGGTGGATGGAAAGGATAACCAAAAACCAATACACCTTTGAGTGCAAGCTCGCTTTCACAAGCAAGCATCGAAGCCATTCGGCCTCCCATTGATTTTCCACCGATAAACAAAGGTAGTTCAGTGTTGCTGTTTGACAGAACGTGATTGAAATACTCTAACAGTTTTGGCGCTCTATCTGGTGGACGCTTTTTTCCTTGTACCTTGGCAAGCTGCATATACTCAAAATCAAATAGACCTACACTAATGCCTTCTAAAGCCAATAACTGAGCCATTTGTTGCATAAAATCACTGTCACGACCAGCGCCCGCACCATGAGCAAAAATAAGTTGTGCAATTGGGTTCTCGGCATGATGCCATTGAATATCTACTGTGCTCATAAACTATTTTGCTCTTGTTCGTGTTCAACCATATCTAGCATCCACTCTTTGAAGGAGACGATTTTACCGAGCTCCGATTGCGCTTCTCTAAAGACTAAGTAATAGGCGTTTTTACTTTCAAGATGATGACTAAACGGAATAACCAAACGTCCAGCATCTATGTCGGGTTTCGCTAACACACTATTGCCCAATGCAACTCCCTGACCGTGGATCGCAGCTTGTAACACCATAGAGGAATGGCTAAAAATAGGCCCTGCATCTGCTGATACATTTCTTACTCCGGCTGTTTTCATCCATGCCTTCCAAGCACGTCGGGTCGTATCATGAAGCAATGTGTGTTGCGCCAAATCATTCGGTTGGTTTAACGGTTTTGGACCGGTAAGTAAAAAAGGGCTACATAGAGGAACTAAATACTCAGTATGTAGTTTATGCATCTGCACGCTGTTCCAATTTCCTCTGCCATAGTAAATCGCCACGTCCACATCATCAGTCAGAGAATTATCATCTTGGTCTTGAGCTTTGATCCGCACATCGATTTCCGGATGGCGTTCATTAAACTTACTCAACCGGGGAACAAGCCACTGAATAGCAAAACTCGGGGTCAGGCTCACCGTTAAAGAGCCTTTCGCCCCTCTGGCTAAAAGCTTTTCCGTCGCATCCACTAGCTGCGTAAAGATATCTTTAATATCGAGGTAATAGCCTTGTCCTTCTTCGGTTAGTAACAAGGCTCTATTTTTTCTTAAAAACAGCTTTAAACCTAAATGCTCTTCTAATATCTTGATTTGGTGGCTAACTGCCGCTTGCGTAACATAAAGTTCTTCCGCAGCTTTGGTAAAACTCAAGTGCCTAGCTGCTGCTTCAAACGCTTTTAGTGCATTAAGAGGTGGGAATCTACGCGACATGTATACACGCCTTTAAAAAGCTCGCACAACACGAGCTTTGGTAATTACAAATCAGCAGCACTGGTGTCAAGTGGAGCAAAACTCTTAACAAGATCGTCGACAGCTTTCATTTGACTGAGATAGCCTTCAAGCTTGCCCAGTGGTAATGCACATGGCCCGTCACATTTGGCTTCATTAGGGTTTGGATGTGCTTCAATAAATAACCCCGCGATGCCCAGTGCCATACCGCTTCTTGCTAATTCTGCAGCTTGCGCACGACGCCCGTCAGCTGAATCGCTACGCCCACCTGGACGTTGCAGTGCATGCGTCGCGTCAAAAATTACCGGCGCCATACGCTTCATGTCATCCATGCCTAACATGTCTACGATTAAATTGTTATAACCAAAACAACTTCCTCGCTCACACAAAATAACTTTATCATTACCCGCCTCACCTAATTTGGTAATAATATGGCGCATTTCATGAGGTGCTAAAAATTGAGGCTTTTTGACATTAATAACCGCCCCTGTTTTCGCCATTGCAACAACTAAATCAGTCTGTCTAGCTAAGAAAGCCGGAAGCTGAATAACATCGGCAACTTCAGCAACAGGCTGAGCCTGATATGGTTCATGCACATCGGTAATAACAGGCACATTGAAAGTGTTTTTGATTTCTTCAAAAATTTTCAATCCTTCATCCATACCCGGCCCGCGATACGAGTTGATAGATGAACGATTAGCCTTGTCAAAAGAAGCTTTAAATACGTATGGGATACCGAGCTTATTGGTGACTTCCACATAATGCTCAGCAATAGACATGGCGAGATCTCTTGATTCGAGTACGTTCATACCGCCAAATAATACAAACGGTTTATCATTTGCAACTTCGATCCCAGAGATATTGATGATATCAGTATTCATTTATCTTCCTAATTATTTACTTTCCAAGACTACTTAGAGGTATCAAAGTGCAAAGACTTCGCTCCTTGGCCTTGATACAAAGAAAATGTGTTACGAGCTCAGCCATAATGAACTACGATGACCAGCTCGTTTATCGTAAACCGTAATACCGGAATAACTCTTAATGCAGTATGTTGTTGTAATCTGCTAGTTCTTTGATTTGATGCTGAATAATCTCAATCGTTGGATCATCTGGGCACTCATCAATGAAGTATTGCAAATCATCTTTTGCCATCTTAGGACAATTCAGTTGATTAAGCAGGTAGCCACGGTCTCTACGTTCGTACGGATCATCACCCAGAATATCAATCAGCAGTTCAACACAGCTCAGCGCATGACCAAATTTTTCGGCCGCAATAAACGACCATTTCTGCTGCGATAAATAGAGTTTCACTGATTCTTCGTTGAAGATAAGTTCCATGGGTTCTTGCTCTTTTTCCTCATCATTTTCGGGTATTACATACCAGCTTTGAAAGCCCGAGTGAGGTTCAACAACGTAACCTTCGTATTCGCTACAGGAGACATGGATCATCACTTCGCCTTGATTAAGTGCAAGACTTGCATTAAGACCAGCCCGCTCAAGTAAGTGAGTTAAAATGAGAGATAGCGCCGTATTAGTACCACTGCGCATTGCCAGCACATAGCACACGCTATTTAATTTGTATTCGGGTACATTTTGCTCAGTGCCACTGAACAGCCATTGCGTGTAAAATGCATCAAGAATGTCATTAAGACGCTTGTGTGGGTCTTTTTGTTCGCGGCTTATTTTATCTACTTCGAGTTCTAACTCAGCCAGTAGACAGAGAGTATGATTGATATCCGCTTGCGCGTCCCAACTTTGCTCCGCCTTAATACAACGGATCAGAGGTGGATACGCATATACATCTGTACAGCCATCATGAGACTTGCCTTGCTCATCTAACCAGATATCACTCATAGCTTCCAATATTTCTCTTTGTTTATTCAACCTAGAACGACTAGTTTACCATTTTTTGCTGTATTCCCAAGAGGGCGTTTGCAATTGATAACAACACAGTCGCAATATACAAACCCAGCCATCCCTGTCTATCTAAAGTTTCGACTTAAACTTCAAGTAGCTACAGTAAAAACGCGACTTTGTTTTGAACCAGATAGCTGATCGCCATCAATGTTGCCGTCGCTGCTAACAACGCTGCGACTTTTGCCATTTTAGCGGCAGATTTTGCTATCACAAACCCCAAGCCGATATAGACAATCACAAGCAGTATTTTTTCCATTAGCCAAGGTTGAGCGGTCGGGTTTAAACCAGCAACCACAGCAAGCCAAATTGCAGAAACAAGCAATAGAGTATCGACACTGTGGCTGGCAATAAAGACACCTTTGTTAGCAGCTAGCTTACCTGAAGCCAAACGAGATAGTGCCCGAGTATAAAAAAGCACAATGCTCAGCACCACAAATAACATATGCGTATGCTTTAACGCCATATAGTCCATAACCAATCCTTAATCGGGGTAACGAGATAAAATTTCTTCTAATTCTTCTATATGCGTAATGAAAACGTCAACCAACTTGGGATCAAAATGTTTACCCTTTTGAGCTGTGATCTCCGCAACTACTTTTTCCTTATCCCAAGCTTCTTTGTAACAACGCTGATGGCGCAACGCATCATACACATCCGCGAGTGCAACGATACGACCATAAATGTGAATATCTTCACCTTTTTTGCCTTCTGGATAACCCGTACCATCCCACTTTTCATGATGTTCTTTGGCAATAATCGCGCCTGCATTCACAATGTCTCGCTTGGAGTCTTTTAGCAAAGCGTAGCCCTTATCAGTGTGGGTCTTCATCACTTGCCATTCATCAGCATCAAGTTTCGAGGGCTTATTTAAAATTGCATCGGGAATACCGACTTTTCCAACATCATGTAATGGTGAAGCCATTCTCACTAGCTCAGCTTCATGTTCGGATAAGCCATAGCCTCTGGCTAGCGCATAACAAAGCATGGCTACTCGTTTGACATGATTACCAGTGTCTGTCGAATGCAGCTCTAACGCTTCACTCAAACGGATGACCAACTCTTGCTGAGTATCTTCTATTTCTGCTTGCAGCTGCACATTTTCATACGCAATTTGCATATTTTGCGCAAAAATATCAATCAAGTGGCGCTGTGTTTCAGTTAAAAATTCAGGAATACCTGAAACAAACAGCATAGAAGCATGGTTGTAATCACTAGAGCAGTAAGCAAACAGATAATTGTCTTTGTAAACAATATCCTTGTCTTTTAGTGCTCGTTGACAGGCTTCCATCTGCTCTTTACTTAACACCTCTGAAATAGGCTTGCCTTCGCTACTTTCAAACTCGCCCCGGCCAGCAAAAACCACTAATTGATCTTCCGCCCTATTGCTTTCTTTTCCTGCAGCCAGTGAAGTGGCGTACATCGCTTCATCTACCGTACCAAGTAATGAAGTTAACTGCTGTAGTACACCTTCGATAAAACTTTCAATAGAGTGCGTTGCAAAAATATCACGAGAGGCTTTGATGATTTTTTCTAACCCTTGGCGCGACTGCTCAATTGCCAAAATATCTCGATAAGAACGCAAGCTAGACATCACCACGGTAAATAACTTTTGCGCCGTCAGCTCGGTTTTCGACTTATAGTCGTTGATATCGTAATTCACGATAACTTGACGCTCTGGCGCTTGGCCCGGTTGTCCTGTTCTTAAAATAATGCGAATGTGATTATTTTTAGCTGTCTCTCTGATATATTTTGCAACTTGCAAACCGGCATCGTCGGTCTCCATCACAACATCAAGAAGCACAACAGCAGCGTCTGGATGTGCTTCAATCAGTTTTTTCGCTTCTTCACCTGAATATGCACTAAGAAATTCTAACCGTTTGTTTTGAAACTCGAAGTCACTCAGCGCCAACTTGGTTACGGCATGGACCTCTGGTTCATCATCAACAATCACAATCTTCCAAGTACCGCTTTTCTCAGGCACGGTTACTTCAGCTGGTTCATCTGAAAACAAAAAATCATCCATCTTACGGATCCTATAGAAGCGCTAAAACAAAGGGATTTTAAGTATTTTTATGACGTCTTTGATGAAAACTGCGCCATGGTCACTCTATCACACCCTGCCATATCTCTAACTGTAAGTATATTGTTATACGCCATTTGTGCAAAAAACTGTTGGATTTTCGATGCTTGCTGATATCCATGTTCTAGCATCATATAGCCGTCTACGTGTAAAAACTGTCGCCCATAAGTGATGATATGATAAATATCTGCATAACCGTTATCAGGTGCTACCAACGCACTGAGCGGCTCAAAGCGCACATCACCTTGCGATAAATGATGATCTAGCTCATCAATATACGGTGGATTACTGACGATAAGGTCAAATTTTTGATTGTTAATCGCACTAAACCAATTACTGTGTTCAACCGTTACATTATTAAATCCTAAACGCTGCTGATTAGCCTTCGCCAGTGCCACCGCATCTTTCGAAGCATCGACAGCGATGATCTGCCAGTTTGGCTTTTCGCTTGCCAATGCCAGTGCTATGGCACCAGTCCCCGTGCCTAAGTCTAGTACTCTAGCGTCATCGGGCAATCCAAGTGAAAGTGCTTGCTCTACTAATGTTTCTGTATCTGGTCTTGGGATTAAGGTGCTGTTATTTATTTGTAGCGGTAGACTCCAAAATTCACGAGTTCCTGTTATATGTGCCACCGGTTCGCCATGCTCGCGGCGTAAAACAAGGGCTTTAAACTGTGCTTGCTGTTCAGGGGTCAACTCAGCTTCAGGCCAAGTAAAAAGATAGGTTCTGTTTTTGTTGATAACATGCAGTAAGAGCACTTCTGCATCAAGTTTGGCTGACTCTGAGCTATCAACCAACTGAGAGGTTGCCCAAGCGATTGCTTGGGCAATGGATAATAATGACATTACTCGTCTTCACTCATCGCAGCGAGTAAGTCAGCTTGGTATTCAATCACAAGTGGATCAATCACTGCGCCTAGTTCACCTGCCATCACTTCGTTTAAGCGATATAGAGTCAGGTTAATTCGGTGATCGGTAATACGCCCCTGCGGATAGTTATAGGTACGAATACGTTCGGAGCGGTCACCACTGCCCACCAAGTTTCGACGCTCCGAGGCTTCTGCTGCCGCACGCTTTTCATCTTCAGCTTGTTGTAAGCGTGCACCAAGTACAGATAAGGCTTTGGCTTTATTTTTATGCTGCGAGCGCTCATCCTGACATTCAACCACAACGCCTGTTGGAAGGTGCGTAATACGAATTGCGGAGTCGGTTTTGTTCACGTGCTGACCACCCGCACCAGAGGCTCTAAAGGTGTCGATTTTTAGATCGGCAGGATTAATGGCTACCGCTTCTGCTTCTGGGATCTCTGCCATCACAGCGACAGTACATGCAGAAGTATGAACACGCCCTTGCGATTCAGTCTCTGGTACTCGTTGCACGCGATGCGCACCTGACTCAAATTTCAGCTTCCCGTAGACACCGTCACCGCTTATGTTAGCGATAACTTCTTTATAGCCACCGTGCTCACCTTCGTTGGCACTAACGACTTCCACACGCCATTTCTGAGTTTCAGCATAGCGACTGTACATGCGGAACAAGTCACCTGCGAAAATTGCTGCTTCGTCCCCTCCGGTTCCTGCTCTTACTTCCAGAAACACGTTGTTGTTGTCTTTAGGATCTTTTGGCAACATCAACACTTGCAAATCATCTTCTAGTGCCGTGATTGTCGCCTTCGCTTCTTTATATTCTTCCTGCGCCATTTCACGCATATCAGGATCTGAGTCTTTCAACATTTCCTCTGCGGTGGCTACATCTTCTTGTGCTTGTTGATACGCAGTGAATGCCTTTACCACATCTTCAAGTTCAGAAAACTCTTTGGACAACGCACGAAAGCGATTCTGATCACCTATAACTTCTGGGTCGCTCAGCATGGCTTGCACTTCTTCATAGCGCTCAACCAAAGTTTCTAACTTACGATAAACCGACTCTTTCATCTAAATACTATTCCTGCTCAATACCTAATGTTTGCTTGAGTTGCACTAACTTATCTGTGTCGCCTTCTCGCGCAGCTTGTTGGATTGCCCGCGTTGGAGCATGAGTTAAGCGATTACTCAGCTTATTTGCTAATTCTGTTATGACTTTTTCAGCGTCTTTGCCCGATTGTAGCTGATTTAATGCCTTATCTACGAGTTCATTTTTTATTTCTTGTGCTGACTCGCGATACTGCTTGATCACATCAACCGATTCTAGCGAGCGCTGCCAAAGTGCAAATTCTTTGGTTTTTTCATCGATAATCGTTTGCGCTTGCTTGGCTGCCTGTTCGCGGCTTGCCATATTTTCGTTGACAATGGCTTGCAAATCATCGACCGAGTAAAGGTAGGCGGCATCTAACTCTGACACCTGACTTTCAATGTCCCTAGGTACGGCAATATCAATAAACAGCATTGGCTTGTGACGACGTTTCTTCAGCGCCTGTTCCACAACTCCCTTACCTATGATGGGTAAAGTGCTTGCCGTTGAGCTGATCACGATGTCAGCCTCAGGCAGAGTATCTGGCAATTGTGCTAGCGAAATCACCTCACCATTGACTTCTTCAGCTAGGCTCTTTGCTCTCTCTATCGTACGATTTGCAACGGTGATGGATTTCGGTTGGTGCTGATACATATGTCTGGCGACTAATTCTATGGTTTCTCCTGCGCCAACCAGCAACACGCGCGTTTTATCCAATTGACCATAAATATGTTTGGCGAGATTCACCGCTGCGTAAGCGACTGAGACCGCACTTGCACCAATATCGGTTTCTGTACGTACTTGCTTTGCCACTGAAAAGGTATGTTGAAACAAACGCTCAAAAGTAGGCTTCACCCCTTGATGTTGTTTTGCAGTGCTATAGGCCTGTTTTATTTGCCCCAATATTTGCGGCTCACCCAATACTAATGAATCAAGGCCACAGGCAACTCGCATCAAGTGATTTACCGCATCTTGATTAAGGTGCACGTAAACGTTGTCTGCTAACTGATGCTGATCGATGTCATGGAATTGTGCCAACCACTGGAGTAACACTTGGGGATCTGAAGACTCAAGGATACAATAGAGCTCGGTACGATTGCAGGTAGACACTATCACCGACTCTTTGAACTGCCCAGAGCAGTGGAGTTGATGCAATGCCTCCGTAAGCTGTTCTGGAGAAAACGCAACTTTTTCGCGCAACTCAACAGATGCCGTTTTGTGATTAATACCAAGTGCGATGATGGTCATAGATGCCAGTGTTGCTTAAGCCATGCTTGAAAGCTGACAATTTTACCAAAAATCAATCGAATATGGAAAGGAAGGAAAAGCCATTGAAACAACTTCATTTGATTTTACTCATGTTTTTATTATTTTTAGCTGGTTGTGCTCAACGTTTACCGGAACCAAAACTAGAACAAAACTGGAAAACAGCGCTACAACAAAAACGTCATTGGCAGGCTCGTGGTAAATTGGCTTTTATCGCCCCTGACAACCGACAATCTGCAAACTTTAACTGGGATTTAGCCGATAACAAGCAACATCTTATTCTTACCAGCTTTATTGGCACTCGAGTATTTGAACTCGAAGAATTTGAACGACATTCGACGCTCACCGTAGAAGAAAAAAGTCATACCGGTAAAGATAGCAGTGACCTGATTAAACGTCTTACTGGCTTATCATTGCCTGTAGAGCAGGCACCACTTTGGTTAACTGCTACTATTTCAAATGACAGTGACGTTTATGACGACTTAGGTAGACTCGTGTCGAGCGAATGGCAAAGTCCATCAGGTCGCTTGTGGCAAATCCAATACCAACGATTTTCGCAACAAGATGGTATGTGGTTGCCGTCTCGGATGAAGTTGCAGTCCGCTGACATTGAAGTCAAAGTTCAGATCTCAAATTGGCAGTTTTAAATGAACAAACTCACGCTTACCGCGCCAGCAAAATTAAACTTGTTTTTGCATATCAATGGTCGTCGATCAGATGGTTACCATGAACTAGAAACTTTATTTACACTGCTCGACTTCGGCGATGAACTGAGTTTTGAGCTAACAACCGAGCAAGAAATTACGCTCTGTGGAGATACCGCGAACATTCCTACTGAGGATAATTTGATTTATCGCGCAGCAAAACTGCTCACTCCTCACAAAAAAAGCGCACATGGTGTCATTATTCATATCAAAAAAAATCTTCCTATGGGTGGCGGTGTGGGAGGTGGTTCATCCGATGCAGCAACCACCTTATTGGCACTCAATAAGCTATGGCAATGCAATCTGACTATTCAAGAATTAGCAACACTTGGGCTTTCTCTCGGTGCAGATGTGCCGGTGTTTATTGAGGGGAAAACCGCGCTTGCACAGGGTGTTGGTGAACATTTGACTCCCATTGAGATTGCCCAAAAATGGTATCTTGTGGTCGCACCAAACGTCCATGTTAGTACAGCTGCAATTTTCACTCATCCCGATTTACCACGCGATACCGCCAAGCTTGAATCGGGCTGGCAACTCAAAAATACACGCAACGACTGTCAAACTCTTGTCAAAAAGCTTTACCCCGAGGTTGAAAATACCCTCAGCTGGTTGCTAAAATATGCACCATCCAAGATGACTGGTACTGGAGCTTGTTGTTTCGCGGAATTTGAAAATCGCGAGGCAGCGCTGCGTGTGCTCGAAAAACTCCCATCATCTTGGCAGGGTTTTGTTGCCCGAAATACAAGTGTTTCAGTTTGTCACCAACAACTAAACACTTGGCAAATGTAGAAGTATATTGTTTAAGTTAGCTTGTTTTGACTCTGTCATTTCGTGGTCATTGCATGTTAGTCCAAAAATTCAGTGCCTGAGGAACCCTACCGTGCCCGACATGAAGCTCTTCGCTGGTAACGCAACACCTGAGTTAGCTCAAAAAGTTGCAAAACGTTTATTTATTGAGTTAGGTGATGCCGTTGTTGGCCGTTTTAGTGACGGTGAAATTAGCGTTCAGATCAACGAGAATGTTCGTGGTTCAGATGTTTTTATCATCCAATCAACTTGTGCCCCAACTAACGATAACCTAATGGAGCTTATCGTCATGGTTGATGCGCTACGTCGTGCGTCAGCTGGCCGTATTACGGCAGTAATTCCATATTTTGGCTATGCACGCCAAGACCGTCGAGTGCGCTCGGCTCGTGTACCAATCACTGCGAAAGTTGTCGCTGATTTCTTATCTAGTGTCGGTGTTGACCGTGTTCTTACCGTTGACCTTCACGCAGAGCAAATCCAAGGTTTCTTCGACGTGCCAGTCGATAACGTATTTGGTAGTCCAGTACTTATCGAAGACATGAAAGAACGTAAGTTTGAAGATGTTGTTGTAGTTTCTCCTGATATCGGTGGTGTTGTACGTGCTCGCGCAATTGCAAAACTACTTGATGACAAGGACTTAGCAATTATCGACAAACGCCGTCCGCAAGCTAACGTATCACAGGTGATGCATATTATCGGTGATGTGGCTGGTCGTGACTGTATTATCGTTGACGATATGATCGACACCGGTGGTACATTATGTAAAGCTGCGGCCGCACTGAAAGAACATGGTGCGAAACGTGTATTTGCTTATGCGACTCACCCAGTGCTTTCGGGTAATGCTGCTGAAAACTTACGTAACTCAGTAATTGACGAGGTGGTTGTAACCGACTCAATTCCGCTTTCTGACGAATTAAAAGCGCTTGATAACATCAAGGTACTCACGCTTGCAGATATGATGGCTGAAACCATCCGCCGTATTAGCAACGAAGAATCGATCTCGGCGATGTTTCAACACTAATTAGACAATACCTATGTCTATCAAAAAGCATCCCCGGATGCTTTTTTTGTTTTTATAGTTTCCTAAGTGGTGAGTTAGTGTTATATTGGCGCGCCTTTTTTGGACAGAGTGCTTGGTCGCGAGCATTCTGCATATTAACTTAAATTATTTGGAGACATCCATGTCTGACTACAAACTAGACGCTGAATTACGTTCTGACCTAGGTTCGGGTGCGAGCCGCCGCCTACGTCGTGCTGACAAAGTTCCTGCAATCCTTTACGGTGCTGGTAAAGAAGCTGTTGCTCTTACGCTTGATCACAACAAAGTAATCAAAGCTCAAGAAGACGAAGGCTTTTACACTCACATCCTAACTCTAAACGTTGGTGGTGATGCAGTTGAAGCTATTCTTAAAGACATCCAGCGTCACCCATATAAGCCAAAGATCACTCACTTGGATTTCCAACGTGTTGATGCTAGCCAGAAGATCCACACTAAAGTTCCTGTTCACTTCATTAATGAAGAGAAAGCAGCTAAAGGCGGCAACACGATTGTTCACCAAATGACTGAAATCGAAATCACTTGTCTTCCAGCGAACCTTCCTGAGTTCATCGAGGTTGACGTAGCAAATGTTGCTGCAGGTGAAACGCTTCACTTAACTGACGTTAAACTTCCTGCTGGTGTTGTTTCTGTTGAACTTGCAAAAGGCGCAGACCACGACCAAGCAGTTGTTTCAGTAAATGCTCCTAAAGCAGCTCCTGCTGAAGAGTCTGCTGAAGACGCGGCTGAGTAATTATTAAGGTGTTAGCACCTTGAATAATATTCAAATGCTGGTGGGCCTGGCGAATCCAGGCCCCGAATACGCAAACACTCGTCATAACGCTGGCGCATGGTTTATTGAAGAACTAGCCAGACGCTACAACTGCCTCCTAAAACCTGATGCTAAACACCACGGCCTTTCAGGCAAAGTGTTGATCAATAACCAAGAGTTCAAGCTGCTTATTCCAACCACCTACATGAATTTGAGTGGTAAGTCAGTATCTAGCCTTGCTAATTTTTTCAAAATTCCCGTTGAAAGCATTCTCGTCGCACACGATGAAATGGACTTAGAACCAGGCATCGCCAAGCTAAAAAAAGGCGGTGGTCATGGTGGCCATAACGGTCTAAAAGACATCATTGCAAAAATGGGAAATAACAAAGATTTCATGCGCTTGAGAATTGGAATTGGTCATCCTGGTCATAAAGACAAAGTAACAGGTTGGGTGTTAGGAAAAGCACCAGCAGTCGACCAAGATAAAATCGATGCTGCCGTAGATGAAGCAGTAAGATGTATGGAAATACTCGCAAAAGACGGTGTGTTAAAAGCACAAAGTAGACTAAATTCTTTTAAGCCGTAACAGTTCACTGCTGCGATTGACAAAGTTACTAGAGCACTAGATTAGGATTAAACATTATGGGTTTTAAATGTGGCATAGTTGGTTTACCAAACGTTGGTAAATCTACGTTATTTAACGCGTTGACCAAGGCGGGCATTGAAGCCGCTAACTTCCCTTTTTGTACTATTGAGCCAAATACAGGTGTGGTTCCTGTACCAGACACTCGTCTTGACCAATTGGCGGAAATCGTCAATCCACAACGTGTCATTCCAACCTCAATGGAGTTTGTTGATATTGCAGGTCTGGTTAAAGGCGCTTCCAAAGGTGAAGGTTTAGGTAACCAGTTTCTAGCCAATATTCGTGAAACGGATGCTATTGGTCACGTTGTTCGTTGTTTTGAAAACGAAAATATCGTCCACGTTGCCGGTCAAATCGATCCAGCTGAAGATATTGATGTGATTAATACAGAGCTAGTACTGGCAGACATGGACACTGCTGATCGCGCTGTACAACGTAACGCCAAAAAAGCTAAAGGTGGCGACAAAGACGCTAAATTTGAGCTGGTAGTGCTTGAAAAAGTAAAAGCACACTTAGACGAAGGCCTAACACTGCGTTCTTTAGAGCTTGATAAAGAAGAAAAGGCAGCCATCAGCTACCTTAATTTCTTAACAATCAAGCCAACTATGTATATTGCAAATGTCAATGAAGATGGTTTTGAAAATAACCCTTACTTAGATAAGGTGCGTGAAATTGCAGAAGCTGAAGATGCGGTTGTGATCCCCGTATGTGCAGCAATTGAAGCTGAGCTTTCAGAACTAGACGAAGAAGACAAAAAAGAGTTTATGGACGATCTTGGTTTAGATGAACCTGGTCTAAACCGCGTAATCCGTGGTGGTTATGAACTACTGAAATTACAAACCTACTTCACAGCTGGTGTGAAGGAAGTTCGCGCTTGGACGATTCCAGTTGGTGCAACGGCACCACAAGCGGCTGGTAAAATTCACACAGACTTTGAGCGTGGTTTTATTCGTGCTCAGACCATCGGATTTGATGATTACGTTGAATATCGTGGTGAGTCAGGTGCTAAAGAAGCCGGTAAAATGCGTCAAGAAGGTAAAGAATACATCGTTAAAGATGGCGATGTGATGAACTTCCTGTTCAACGTCTAATAAACTTTTTAAGAGGGGGCTTCTGACGCCCCCTTTTTTACTTTATCAGCACCTATCACCACTTTATCTGCCAAAAGTTTGCATTACTAACTAGCTATTTGTTATAAATTCCAACCGTTTCGCTTAATTTATCTGCAAACAAACTGTGCTAGCGGATTTTTTGCAAAAAAGGTGTTGACGGCTTTGGGGCATATACGCATAATACGCCCCGCATCAAAGATGATGAGAAATTAAAGAAGTGGCTATGTAGCTCAGCTGGTTAGAGCACATCACTCATAATGATGGGGTCCCCTGTTCAAATCAGGGCATAGCCACCATGCTTTAATTACTACCAATCTCATTTGATAATGCGAAAACTGCGGGAGTGGCGGAATTGGCTAGAGTCTTTATCTAAGACGCTGGATTTAGGTTCCAAGCAACTTGTGCAAAAAAAATGCGGGAGTGGCGGAATTGGTAGACGCGCTGGATTTAGGTTCCAGTATCTTCGGATGTGAGAGTTCAAGTCTCTCCTTCCGCACCATGTTCTTAAATCGGAACTAAAATGATTTGAGTTTCGTTGGAGTATCGCCAAGCGGTAAGGCAGCGGGTTTTGATCCCGCCATTCCCAGGTTCAAATCCTGGTACTCCAGCCATGGCTATGTAGCTCAGCTGGTTAGAGCACATCACTCATAATGATGGGGTCCCCTGTTCAAATCAGGGCATAGCCACCACTTTCTTGCAGAAGTGACGGGATTGGCAGAGTCTTTATTTTAAGACGCTGGATTTAGGTTCCAAGCAACTTGTGCGAAAATGCGGGAGTGGCGGAATTGGTAGACGCGCTGGATTTAGGTTCCAGTATCTTCGGATGTGAGAGTTCAAGTCTCTCCTTCCGCACCATGTTCTTGAATCAGAACTAAAACGATTTGAAATTATTGCTGGAGTATCGCCAAGCGGTAAGGCAGCGGGTTTTGATCCCGCCATTCCCAGGTTCAAATCCTGGTACTCCAGCCATCTCTTAACTGAGATTACTACCTTGATTGGTTTTCCAGTCTAAATTATGCGGGAGTTTCGGAATTGGCAGAGTCTTTAATTTAGACGCTGGATTTAGGTTCCAAACTACCTCTAAAAATGCGGGAGTGGCGGAATTGGTAGACGCGCTGGATTTAGGTTCCAGTATCTTCGGATGTGAGAGTTCAAGTCTCTCCTTCCGCACCACGTTCTTGAATCAGAACTAAAACGATTTGAAATTATTGCTGGAGTATCGCCTCGTCACGAAGTGAAAGCGGTAAGGCAAACAGAGAGAGGTTTTGATCCCTCACTCATTCCCCCCAGATTCAAGTCCTGGGTCCAGAAAAACGATTTGAAACTATTGCTGGAGTATCGCCAAGCGGTAAGGCAGCGGGTTTTGATCCCGCCATTCCCAGGTTCAAATCCTGGTACTCCAGCCATCTCTTAACTGAGATTACTACCTTGATTGGTTTTCCAATCTAAATTATGCGGGAGTTTCGGAATTGACAGAGTCTTTAATTTAGACGCTGGATTTAGGTTCCAAACTACCTCTAAAAAATGCGGGAGTGGCGGAATTGGTAGACGCGCTGGATTTAGGTTCCAGTATCTTCGGATGTGAGAGTTCAAGTCTCTCCTTCCGCACCATGTTCTTCAAGACAGAACTGAAATAGCTTGAACTTACCTCTATTTTGCTGGAGTATCGCCAGCGGTAAGTTAGATGAGAGTGGTTTTGATATCTCATTGTTTTATCAGGCTCAAACACTGATACGATATAAAGTTTGAACTTACCTCTATATTGCTGGAGTATCGCCAAGCGGTAAGGCAGCGGGTTTTGATCCCGCCATTCCCAGGTTCAAATCCTGGTACTCCAGCCATCTCTTCACTGAGATTACTACCTTGATTGGTTTTCCAATCTAAATTATGCGGAAGTTTCGGAATTGGCAGAGTCTTTAATTTAGACGCTGGATTTAGGTTCCAAACTACCTATAAAAAATGCGGGAGTGGCGGAATTGGTAGACGCGCTGGATTTAGGTTCCAGTATCTTCGGATGTGAGAGTTCAAGTCTCTCCTTCCGCACCATGTTGTTTTTGAAATTCAATATTTCTAATCTTTATCTAAATCATTTCCACCCAAGTTATCTTTTTCTCAATTCTTTTATACCTTTTTTCTCATCGCGCTAGAAGTTTGGCGACATTAACTAATGCCACCCATTGCATGCTTTAGTACTTCCCTTTTTAAAGGTCCGGCCTTATTTGCCACATTAAGCGCAATATTTCGCAACGCTTTCAAAGGCCCTACAGAGTTAGAAAAGCCAAAGTAACAGGCATCCATCATACTCATCATTAGCAAATTATCGGTTCTGCGCTTTTTCTCGTACTTTCTTAGAAGTGAGAGAGAACCGATATCATCTGCATTGTTTAGCACATCAGATAATGCAGCAACATCTTTAAAACCCAGGTTAACGCCCTGCCCTGCCAGTGGATTTATGGTATGTGCTGCATCTCCAACCAGCACCACTCGATTAGCAACATATTGGTTGGCATGTTGTCTAGCAAGTGGAAATACAGCAACCTGCTCAACGTCAAAATCTCCAGGTAACTCAAAAAATGTTTCGATAATTTTCTGTTTAAGTGTTGCGTGGCTCAATCCACTCAACTGCTTTAATTTACTTCCCTCATCGTACCAAATTAGGTTTGCATACGGATATTGCATTGGCAGAAATGCAATCGGGCCATTGGGAGTGAACTGTTGCCAAGTTTTATGCTGTTGCGGTGCATCTAGCTTAATCAGGATACCCATGCAGTGTTGATCATATTGCCATCCCGTGACACCTATCCTGGCAAGTTGCCGTATTTGCGAGCGCCCACCATCAGCGGCAATCAGCAAGTCAGCATTGAATTCATCCTGTTGATACAGTAGCGTCACTCCTTCATCGTCTTGAGTCAAACTTATTGGCTGCCCTTGCGGTGACTTCACTTGAATTTTGAGCTCTGCAAATTGACGCCACAAAGCAGCTTGGATCAAATTGTTTTCAATGATGTGGCCCAAATGTGTACTGTTTACCTCGTCACAATCAAAAATTAATTGCCCAGGCTTATCTTCATAGGCCTCTAGCTGCCTATACTGTGCGTTTCTGGCCGACTTCAGTGATGACATCGCCCCCAGCTCTTCAAGTAACAGCTCTGAAAAACGATTGATAGCGGAGACTCTAATATCGACCTGTTCGCTCTGTAGAATCTGCTCAGCGTCAATCGGTGACGTTTCTATTAAAGTAACCTCGCAACCTTGCTTGGCTAGCTTGACTGCACAAGCCGCCCCAACCATTCCTCCACCTACAATCAGAGCCTTGTTTTTCATTGTGAATTCCTACTAATTCTACCTGCAAGCATTGTAACGCATATCATCTAATATGTTTGCTTGTAATTACAATATTACACCCACCGTTGATCCAGTTTTTGAAAGTTAAAATCTATACTTGGCTAGTTACGGTAGGTCAGATAAAATACGCGTCCTTTAAGCTTGATGATATACATTGCAGCGTCACCTGCACAAGCAAGCTTGTGCTAAAAACCGAGTTGTAAACGAGGCATTATTTAGATGAGTAAAAAACTGCATATTAAAACCTGGGGCTGTCAGATGAATGAGTATGACTCCCAGAAAATGGCGGATCTTTTGGATTCAACAAACGGCTATCAGCTAACCGAGGAAGCTGAGCAAGCCGATGTGATCTTACTCAACACTTGTTCAATTCGCGAAAAAGCACAAGAGAAGGTATTCCATCAATTAGGTCGTTGGAAACTGTTGAAAGATTCTAACCCAGATCTAGTGATTGGTGTTGGCGGCTGTGTTGCTTCTCAAGAAGGTGACACCATTCGCCAACGTGCGCCTTTTGTTGACATTGTTTTTGGACCTCAGACATTGCATCGTCTTCCAGAGATGATCAAACAAGTACAGAATAAAGAAGGTTCTGTGATTGATATCTCTTTTCCAGAAATCGAAAAGTTTGATCGTCTGCCAGAGCCTAAAGCTGAAGGTCCAACCGCTTTTGTTTCGATTATGGAAGGTTGTTCTAAATATTGTACCTTCTGTGTGGTGCCTTATACGCGCGGTGAAGAAGTCAGTCGTCCTTTAGATGACGTAATCTTGGAAGTGGCACAACTCGCTGAGCAGGGTGTTCGCGAAGTGAATCTACTTGGTCAAAACGTGAATGCATATCGTGGGGAAATGCACGATGGCGAAATCTGCTACTTCTCTGATCTACTGAGATACGTCGCAGCAATCGACGGTATTGATCGTATTCGTTATACCACGTCGCACCCAGTTGAATTTACGCCAGATATTATTGAAGCGTATGCTGATGTTCCTGAGCTAGTTGATCACCTTCATCTACCAGTACAAAGTGGCTCTGACCGTATTCTTAACTTAATGAAACGTGGCCATACAGCACTTGAGTACAAGTCGACTATTCGTAAACTACGTAAGATCCGACCAAATTTAAGTATGTCTTCTGACTTTATCATTGGCTTCCCTGGTGAAACCAATGCTGATTTTGAAGCCACGATGAATCTTATCAACGACATCGGTTTTGATATGAGCTTCAGCTTTATTTATTCGGCACGTCCGGGGACGCCAGCGGCTGACTTGCCAGATGATGTGAGTGAGCAAGAAAAGAAAGAGCGTTTGTATATCTTACAGAACCGTATCAATCAGATGTCACAAGACATTAGCCGCAAAATGCACGGTACTGAACAACGTATTTTGGTAGAAGGTCCATCGAAAAAGAATCCAATGGAACTACGCGGCCGCACCGAAAATAACCGCGTGGTAAACTTTGAAGGTCCGCATTCGGTGATCGGTCAGTTCGTTGATGTACGTATTACCGAGGCACTACCAAATTCGCTTCGAGGTGAGTTGATTAGAACTGAAGCAGAAATGAACCTGCGTAAAGACGTCAGTCCTGCAGACATTTTAAATAAAACGCCTAGCGAACCTGAGCTCAATGAGTTAGGTGTAGGTACTTTTACGCCATAGTATGTTAGTGATACGCCAGCACTTGCTGGCGTAACTTTTTATAGGAAGTAATTTTGAGTAGCCAATTAAAAAATATAGAAATTTACTTAGAACCTGCCGACAACCATCGCCTATCTTCTCTCTGTGGCCCGTTCGATGAAAACCTAAAACAAATAGAACGCCGTTTAGGAGTAGAAATTGCACACCGCGATAACTGGTTTAAAGTGACAGGAAAGCCCGTCACTGCAAGTGCTGCTGTCGATATTCTTAAATCTTTATATGTGGATACTCAACCTCTAAAAGGTCAAATTACCGAAATCGAGCCAGACAGGGTTCATTTGGCCATTACTGAAGCAAATTGTTTGGATCAAGACGCTCCGGATGTATGGGAAAAAGAAGTTTATATCAAAACGCGTCGTGGCGTTATCAAACCAAGAAATCCTAATCAAAGCCAATATGTCGCTAATGTACTAACGCACGATATCACCTTTGGTATTGGTCCTGCTGGTACTGGTAAAACCTATCTTGCGGTTGCTGCGGCTGTCGATGCGTTAGAACGCCAAGAAGTAAGACGTATCATGTTAACTCGTCCAGCGGTCGAAGCTGGCGAAAAGCTAGGGTTCTTACCTGGTGACTTAACGCAAAAAATCGACCCCTATTTACGTCCCCTGTATGACGCCTTATTCGAAATGTTAGGTTTTGAGAAAGTAGAGCGCCTTATAGAAAAAAATGTCATTGAGGTAGCGCCTCTTGCTTATATGCGTGGTCGAACGCTTAACGATGCCTTTATTATTTTGGATGAAAGTCAAAATACTACGACTGAGCAAATGAAAATGTTCCTAACTCGTATCGGGTTTAATTCAAAAGCCGTGATTACCGGTGATATCACTCAGGTAGACTTACCTCGCGGCGCTCGCTCAGGGTTAAGGCATGCAATTGAAGTACTTAGCGATGTAGAAGAAATTTCCTTTAACTTCTTTAAGTCACATGACGTAGTAAGGCACCCTGTTGTGGCCAGAATTGTGGAAGCTTATGAGAAAAAAGAGGAAATCGAACGCGCTGAAAAGGCAAAAAAACAACAAGCCAGACAGCAAAAAGACAATTTCGAGGAATAACTGGTGCAATTAACTCTTGATCTACAACTTGCTTGTCACTTTGATCAGATACCCTCTGAAGCCCAGTTCCAACTATGGGCAGAAAAAGCACTCGAACAGTTTCGAGATGATGCAGAACTAACCATTAGAATTGCTGACGAAGATGAAAGTCAGTCTTTAAATAGTCAGTATAGAGGAAAAGACAAACCCACCAACGTTTTGTCTTTTCCTTTTGATGCACCACCGGGTATCGAGTTGCCGTTAATTGGCGATTTGATTATATGTCCCCAGGTTGTTTACAGTGAATCTGTCGAACAAGAAAAAGCGTTCCATGATCACTTTGCACATATGGTCATCCATGGTTGCTTGCATTTGCTTGGCTTTGACCATATAAATGAACAAGACGCGGTCGAAATGGAAACCCTAGAGAAGCAAATATTGGCTACTTTGGATATTGCCGACCCATACAGAGACGAATATTAATTTACGGAGCAATAAAAGCTAATGAGCGACGATAACTCGCAAAGTAGTCAGGGTTCTTCTAGCAAGACCTGGCTGGGACGCATCACACAGATGCTGCAAGGGGAACCCCAAAATAAAGAAGAGCTCGCAGAAGTCATCGCTGATGCACAAGAACGCGCGCTAATCGATCCTGAAACCAAAGACATGATGGAAGGCGTACTCAGCGTTTCTGAGCTAAAGGTACGTGACATCATGATCCCACGGTCACAAATGATAACACTCGATGTGGATGAGTCGCTTGAAGCGCAATTACCAATCATGGTTGATTCATCACACTCACGTTTTCCTGTTATCTGCGAAGACAAAGATCATGTCGAAGGTATTTTACTCGCAAAAGATCTCTTGCCACTCGTACTAAGCAGCGATGAGGCTTTGCCTACCATTCGTGAATACTTACGCCCTGCAGTTGTGGTGCCTGAAAGTAAAAGAGTCGACACGTTGCTCAACGAGTTTCGTCAAAAACGCTACCATATGGCTATCGTTATTGACGAGTACGGTGGTGTATCAGGGTTAGTAACTATTGAAGATATTCTAGAAACCATCGTAGGTGAAATAGAAGATGAGCACGACGATGACGAAGAGCAACAAGATATTCGCCAATTGTCAAAGCACGTTTATACCGTGCAAGCGCTGACTCCACTCGATGAATTTAATGAGTTTTTTAATACCAGTTTTGATACTCAAGAAGCTGACACCATAGGTGGTATTATTCTCCATGCATTTGGGCATATGCCAAGCCGTGGTGAAACCATTGATATAGAACCGCTTCAGTTTAAAGTCACCAATTCTGACAGCCGCAGAATTTTGCAACTTCAGGTAACGATACCTAAAGCTGAACATGCTGAAGACACTAATATCTAAATTTACTCGGCACTTAACGGATTGGCGTGCTTGGCTTGCTTTTATTGCCGGCGGCACGCTAACCCTTGCATACGCTCCTTTCGGCTTTTGGCCACTCGTTTTTATTTGCCTTTATATTGCAATTCAGATTACAGATACCCCACAGTGGAAACGAGCTGCAAGCTATGGATTTTGCTTTGGCTTTGGTTGGTTTGCCGTAGGGATCAGCTGGGTTCATGTCTCTATTGCTGAATTTGGCGGCCTTCCGCTTGCTATTTCATTACTTCTGATGATGCTATTATGCGGGTACTTAGCATTGTACCCCATGCTCGCCTTTATTTTTGCTAGTCGATTTACAGCAATACCTTGGCAAAGAACAATAGCCTTAATAGTAGGTTTTGCCGTAACAGAATGGCTAAGAGGTAAACTGTTAACCGGGTTTCCTTGGCTAAGCTTTGGTTATACGTTAACAGATACCCCCCTCAGTTCGATTGCCCCTTTCATTGGTGAATTTGGCCTAACCCTGTTATGTATTTTATTGCCTACACTCGCCTACTACAGCATTAGAAAACAAGCTTATATTCAGCTCGGGATCTGGGCGTTATTTGTCACCGCTATAACCACTTTGCCGTTATTTAGTAACCCGACAAAACACTCGGAGCAGAGTATTAACGTGTTACTGGTACAAGGGAATATCAAACAAAGCCTGCGTTGGGAACCCGAGTACTTTTGGCCAACCATGAGTAAATATCGAGATTTAACCCGCACACAATGGCAAGACGTCGATTTGGTAGTTTGGCCTGAAGCAGCCATTCCTGAATTTGAAGATATTGCTTACCCTTTTTTACAGGGGCTAGATAAGGCTGCTGTATTCAATAACACGGCTGTTATCACGGGTATTCCAGACTATCAGTTTGATACTAAGCGCGCTTACAATACTTTAATTGTGCTTGGTAAAAAACAAGCTCAAGATACCGAGGGACATTATCAATACCTGCACACTAACCGTTATCAAAAGCACCAGTTGCTGCCAATCGGGGAATTTGTTCCTTTTGAAAAGTGGCTGCGCCCTATTGCGCCACTGTTTAACTTAGAAATGTCTTCCTTTGCGCGAGGCGACCAATTCCAAGCAAACTTAACTGCCAATGGATTACAGATCCTACCTGCGATCTGCTATGAAATCGCCTTTTCTGAATTGGTAAGGGGAAACCTACACGATAACTCAGACATTCTTTTTACCGTTAGTAATGATGCCTGGTTTGGAGATTCTCATGGCCCCCATCAACACATGCAAATAGCAAGAATGCGGGCTATAGAATTGCAACTTCCTTTAATAAGGGTCACCAATAACGGGATCAGTGGCGTTTTCGATCCGATTACTCAAACACAAAGCAGCCTACCGCAGTTCGAGGAAGGCACTCTAAAACAAACAATATCGCTTATCTCAGGAAAGAGCTGGTATGCGATATACGGTAACCAGCCGATTTGGATTATGCTTGCTCTACTTTCGGTTGTTTTATTTGCAAGTAAAGCATTGCCGATGTTCAGACAACGTTTGGAAAGAAATTATCTTTAATTAAATATTGTAATGACCCACTAGTGATGTCGTATTTTTCAATTAGCTCAAGCTAGGCTAACATGTCATTGTTAGGCATGTTCTTAAATGAGAGTTAAAAATGGAAGATATTATTAGCCGCCTATTACTGGCCATAAAAAGTCGTGATGAAAACAAAATACGTAACTTATATCATCACGCTTCATTAGAAGAAAAAGCGAATTGCCTAAAGTTTCTCTATAAAAGCGCCAAAACTAACGACGCTGCCGAGCACTTTTATCAAGATGTCACAGCTTACTGTCTGAAAGATAGTGACTTTCCAGAGAAAGTTCTGCAAGGAATCAATACCTTAGATAAGTTCAGTTTTTTTTGTGCTCCGATGGCATTTGCGGAGCAGCTATGTGTCCAAGATGCTATCGGCAATAACGTTTTACATTATTTGCTCAGCAACACGCCAGCCGAGCAACCTGCTTTCAATTATTTAAGAACACTAATGCACTTTGAAAGTAAAGAGCTACTACAAACGGCATTGTGCGCTCGGAACAATAAACACCTCACTCCTATTGAGTGTTACCTGGCGTATAACCCACCGAAACAGCCTCTGGCGATACAGGAGCTCAGTGCCTTCTTGGCCCTTTGTGAAGTTGAGAATAGATTAAAGACCCCAGAGACCACCAGTAACCTAAAAGCCATCACTAATTTTATGAAAAACCAAGGTGGCTATGACGATTATCAGCGATTTTTAGTCGCCACTTATTATCAAGTAAATAGCGATGATTTATGCCGTTCTTATTAATATAATAAGTTTATCGCAAATTAGACATGTCATCGTAGCAATGAAATGACAACTTCAATTAGCATGCGTTATTAAAGAAGTTAATCGTATCTCACTGCCAATATGCAACCAAAATCAGCTTAACTGCACATCTTCACTGCAAGTAAAAGCCACTGCGCTAGAGGACAAAATAAGCGCCACCAGCGGCTACAATCGCAAGTATTGCTAACCAATAATAAGCTGGCATCGGTTTTTTAATTTCTTCAACAGCCGCCGCTTCACTGGGCGTGCTTGCTTCTTCTGACTTGGCTATGTCTGGCTCAGCAATGGGTTCTGGTTTCGGTTGCTGCACTTGCGGTGCTTCAGCACTTTCTTGATAAGGAGAAACAGCAAACTGCCACTGATACCCTTTTCTAGAAAAGGTTTTAATCGCATCATCACCAAATAAGGCTCGTAAGTGGCCAATATTCTGAAAAACAACCTGATCAGTGACTTTACGATCTGGCCATACTTTTTCCAATATATCGGTTTTGCTGTGGATTGTTTCCGGTTCAGTCAGGAACAAATTCAAAATTTGTGCTGGTTTTTCTTTGATATTTAATTTTTTTTCATCTTTATAAAGTGCCAATGATTGGCTATCAAATAAAAAATCCTTAAAGGCGAATTTCATGTCCTCAGTCCCAAGTCTAGTTTTCGTTCTTCTTTTAGGTAGCAGAAGGTAAGTTTACCCACGCAACAATATTTTCTCTACTCTCATGTTGCATAAATTGAAAGTACATTACACTCCTTAATGCTTTTATGATATTCAAGCTAAGGAGAAATAATCAAGGTATTTCACCGCAACACTCTTAGTTTTAAAGACGGTGAATATTAAAAATACTTAAAATTAGCAAATACTATAACGCAATTATCAGCAAAATACTGTAACAAAACATGATTTTAGAGAATAGAAAAATATAATAGCAAGCATATACTCTAGTCTACGTTCTGAAGCCTGCTTCGGATATCAACATAATCGTTCACTTCTATCTGAAACGCCAATGTTTAAAATTCAACTCATTCCCATGAGCTTTTAACAGTTCCCGTTGTTACACTCCAATGGCCTCTTATCAGACTGTCAAATTTACTGCACCATTACACTGTTATTTTTGACGTCAAACACTGTTTTCTTTTATCTGTTATACACGGCTATTATCCTAGGTTTAGCGCTCCCGAGTTACTTTGTTGCAATACAACCCTCCTTAATTTATATCGAAAAAGTTAATAATTGTAGCGCCTTAAAACATCCTTTCACAGTTCACAACAAGCCTCTTACAGACTCTGACACGGTAGAATAAATAAACTAGTAGCACTTTAAATAACAACCTTGATGGACAACAAAATGAAACTAAAAACGCTATTATCTATCGCTATATTAGCAACAAGTTTTTCTTCTTTAGCTGAGCAAAATGGCGAAACTCATCGCCTAGGCATGCAATTTTCTGGCGGAAGTGCCTCCTATAAAAATTCTAATCAAGACGGTGATGGCGTCGGCCACGTATACGTTTATTATAACTATCACTTTATGCCTGAGTTAGCGCTTGAACTAGGTTACAACAGCGGCGAAGACGTTGATGATTGGAACTGCACAGACGCAAATGATCGCAAGTTTACTTGTACACAGAATGATAAAACGTTGTTCAAGCTAGGCGCCGACCAAGTGGATTTTGATAATTTTGTCGTTGCGGCAAAAGGCTATTATCAAGTCAGTGATAACAGCTATTTATATGGCAAGCTCGGGGCTAACTATTACGATTACGAGATAACTAGAGGCAGCAAAGATATCGTCACAGATAATGGCATTGGCTTTATCGTGGAAGCGGGCTGGCAATATGATTGGGATAGTGGTTGGGCTACCAACATTGGTTATCAATACATGGACATGGGTGATCTAGATATTTCCTCAGTCACGGCTGGTTTCAGCTATCGCTTTTAATAGCTGATTTAAACTCGAGTAAGTGACATGTTACAACACCTCAATTATTGACATTTCTACGTTAAATACGCGTGTAATAAATCACTAACTCAAGTTCAGTAAAAAAAGAGGACATGTTGTCCTCTTTTTACTTAAGCTTTAATTAGCTGTTGCTGCAATACATGCACGCGATCGCGGATCTCTGCGGCTTTTTCAAATTCTAGCTCTTTGGCATACTTCATCATTTGCGCTTCTAAAGTATCAATTTGGGCCACAATCTCTTTTGGATCGGTAGGTAAGGACTGACGAGACGTATGTTTTGCTACCGTGACTTTTGGCTCTGACGCAGACACATCTTCACCTAAATCCATCACATCGGTTATTTTTTTCACTAAGGCGGTAGGGGTAATTCCGTTTTCTTCATTAAATTTACGCTGTTTATCTCTGCGCCTCTGGGTCTCATCTATAGCTTGGCGCATTGAATTTGTTATCCGATCTCCGTAAAGGATCGCCTTACCATGTAAGTGCCTTGCTGCCCGTCCAATGGTTTGTATCAAAGATCTTGTCGAGCGTAAAAAGCCTTCTTTATCTGCATCTAATATTGCTACTAATGATACTTCCGGCATATCGAGGCCTTCTCTTAGTAAATTGATACCGACTAAAACATCAAATACTCCTTTACGAAGATCTCGAATAATTTCCACTCGCTCGACTGTATCGATATCTGAATGTAGGTATCTTACCTTTACATCGTGATCATTGAGGTAATCGGTAAGATCTTCAGCCATTCTCTTAGTTAAAGTTGTCACTAAAACTCGTTCTTGGACAGCAACACGCTGGTAAATTTCAGAGAGTAAATCATCGACTTGGGTGCCGACTGGACGAACCTCAATTTCTGGATCGAGTAATCCGGTAGGTCTAATTACCTGCTCTGCGACATCACCATTGGATCTTTTCATTTCATAATCGCCTGGCGTGGCTGAAACATAAATGGTTTGCGGTGCAATCGCTTCAAACTCTTCAAACTTCAACGGGCGGTTATCAAGCGCTGAAGGGAGTCTAAAGCCATATTCAACTAGGTTTTCTTTACGGCTCCGATCTCCTTTATACATCGCACCGATTTGAGAGACAGTAACATGTGACTCGTCAATAATCATTAGTGCATCATCAGGTAAATAATCCAACAATGTCGGCGGTGGCTCGCCTGGTGCTCGACCTGATAGATATCGACTGTAGTTTTCAATGCCAGAGCAATAGCCCAGTTCGGTCATCATTTCAATATCATATTGTGTTCGCTGTGCAACGCGCTGCTCTTCAACCAAACGATGGTTATCCAATAACTGTTGGCGTCTATCTTTAAGCTCCAACTTGATATTCTCTATTGCGGCTAAGATTTTTTCTCTTGGTGTCACATAGTGAGTTTTCGGATAAATCGTTGCCCTGACAAGGTGTTTTTCCACACTTCCCGTTAACGGATCAAATAAACTGATCCGTTCAATTTCGTCATCAAACATCTCAACTCGCACCGCGACGGAGTCAGATTCTGCAGGAAAAATATCAATCACTTCTCCGCGAACTCGATAGGTACCACGGCTAAAATCCATATCATTACGGGTATATTGCAGCTCTGCTAACTTTCTTAACATGTCTCGTTGATCGATACTCTCACCGACTTTGAGTAGTAACATCATTTTCATGTAAGAGTCAGGATCACCCAAACCATAAATAGCAGAGACTGAAGCCACAATAATGGTATCGCGTCGCTCCAGTAAGGCTTTGGTCGCAGACAAACGCATTTGTTCTATATGTTCGTTGATTGACGCATCTTTTTCGATAAAGGTATCACTGGCGACTACGTAAGCTTCAGGCTGATAATAGTCATAGTAGGAAACAAAGTATTCCACCGCATTGTGAGGAAAGAACTCTTTCATCTCTCCGTATAACTGTGCCGCCAACGTCTTATTGTGAGCCATAATAATAGTTGGCCGATTGAGATTATGAATGATGTTGGCCATGGTGAAAGTTTTACCGGTACCAGTTGCACCCAATAACGTTTGATGCGCAAGGCCAGCCTCTAATCCATCGCATAATTGCCTGATGGCCGTTGGTTGGTCACCACTGGGCAGAAACTCTGAGACCAATTCAAACTTATCTTCCACTATCTTGTCTCCAATGAAGGTATACCGGTAATTTTGTTCAATGCTCGATTAAACCAAGTATAAGCTACGACAGCGGTACACAAGTTACCAATCGCGGCACCAACAAACAACCCAATCAAGCCATACAGCTGTGAGCCTATATATGCAAATGGAACGTAGAATACAAATAAGCGGATCACACTCAACACCAATGCATTCATCGGCTTATGAAGTGCGTTAAATGAGGAGTTGGTCAAAATGATCACTCCTTGAAGGCCATAGGTGAGTGGCAGAATGTAGATAAACACTTTTATGGTATCGACAACCTCAGCCTCGTTGCCAAACGTTGACGCTATTAAATCAGAGCTAAGAAGCAACACCAGATAGATCGCAAGCTGAAACAGTAAAACAAACTGTAGTGTTTTTTTATAAGCCAGCTGCACTCGCTGATAGTTTTGCGCGCCAAAATTTTGGCTGATAAAAGGAGGCAAAGTCATCGACAGAGCTAACACTAACATGCTTGCTATTGACTCAATCCTGCTACCTACACCAAAAGCAGCGACAGCTTCTGGACCAAATCGAGCTATTACAGCAGTGAGCACAGCCATTGCGATGGGCGTCAACATATTCGCACCAGCTGCTGGCAGCCCAATCGTCAGAATTTTCTTCGTTGCATTATAAAAGCTGGTATAGCGGGAACGGAATGAGAGTAAGCGCTTCTTCACAATGAGGAGGTAAAGAATGATTATTACCCCTAAGAACCAAGCAATAAGACTGGCAATTGCAGCTCCTTTAACTCCCATGGCCTCAATTGGACCAAAACCAAAAATTAAAATAGGGTCTAAAATGGCATTTACCAGACCACCAAGGCCCATAATAATGCTCGGCGTTTTGGTATCTCCACTGGCTCGAAGAATGGAATTACCAATCATCGGTGTTATTAAAAAAACGGCACCAAAAAACCAGACAGACATATAGTCATATATGTAAGGCATGACTTCTTGGTTTGCACCCAATAGTGAAAACAACCCATCGATGGATAGTAATCCGATTAGCGATAACAAGGTCACTAAAACTGAGGAAATAATCAGCGCCACGGATGCGTCGAATTTTGCTTCTTCATAGCTCTGGCCACCTAACGCTTTGGCGATCACAGCAGAAGTACCAATTCCAAGGCCAATTGCCAAACTTATTACAGTAAAAGTGACGGGAAAAGTGAAACTCACGGCTGCTAGAGGTGCAGTTCCGAGCATACTAATAAAGAAGGTATCGACCAGATTGAAAGTCATCAAGGTGATCATCCCAAATATCATGGGGACAGTCATACGTTTTAAGGTAGCGCTAATGTCTCCATGCAGAATATCATTACCACTAGGTTCGCTGGCAGCTTGAGTCATAACAACCTATTTCTGATACTTTTGAAGTGCCATTGTATTCGATTCAACGAGTTGAGGCTACGCGTGATCGCTTGAGAAGATAAATAATGCCTATTTGGCTAGAGTCTGTTGATCTTTGCTGTTTGATTTTGGTTCCCCTCAGCGGGCTTTGAGCGCGGCGCTTGATTGGCATTTCTACTTCGTAATCGCCTGACTCACATAGAATCACTATGCTACCTAGACTCTGCCTTGTATAAATGCCAAGCAAACTGCAGCAAAAACCAACTTGAAAGATCAACAGGGCCTACTTATAACGCAGAAATTATGACAAATTTGGCACTCAGTAAGGCAAAGCAGCTTTAGAATAAAAAAAATTACTTTTTGACAAAAAAATTACATAAATCGAGTTGACTGCGGCCACTTTTTGCACATCCATATAGGCAAAAGTTCACAAAACCTTCATATTGGGCAAATAATACGCCGAAAAACACAATTCAATTTAACCCATTGATAAATAAGAAAGTATTTTTTTTGATAAAATAACTTGAAACCGCTGCAACGCCCATATTTCATAGTCTTGCAATACTTCTTAAATATTAATAAACAATGTTATCCACAGATTCCGTGGATAACTCTCTCTAGCCCAATAAAATAAAGCGTTAGCAAGCACCTGATCGGATCAGAAAAGCGCTTTCATAAATGATCCATTCAAAACACCTAACTGGATCAAATTCGTACAATGGTCTAATATTGCCTCTGACAAAACTATCGAACCTATCCCTAGTCCTGAAACAAAAAGCAAGCTATTGATTTTTATGTTATTTTTTAAAACTTCCTAATTTTCATATAATTGTCACTCTTGCGGTACTAGACACCTCACTAAATTGAAGGGATCAAATTTCAGCAATCGATTTTGTAGTAAAGATCCGAAACACTAAACAATAAAGCAAATCAATTGATCATTAGAAAACATACAAAAATAAACCTTTAAGCATAAATTTCAATCAAACCGCTTGAAATTTACAATATCACCAACAAAAACAACTGTATAAATATACACATCCAATAAATTAAGAAAGCAATATCCTTATTGAGAAGTGGCTGCAATTGCCTTAAAAATGATACCAAATACGTAATATAGAACTCTCTGAAACAGCAAAACTGAGTGCTATTAACTCAACGGAAGGTAATATCGAGCATAATTTCATCGTTTAATCTAGTTTTTTACGTTTCTGTGATTTTATTGGTTGACACCTTGCAACGTCGTCATTAATATTTCGCCCCGTTGAGAGATACGCTTCCCCCTTAGCTCAGTTGGTTAGAGCGACGGACTGTTAATCCGCAGGTCCCCCGTTCGAGTCGGGGAGGGGGAGCCACTCTACTCACTATTTGACAATTCCCCCTTAGCTCAGTTGGTTAGAGCGACGGACTGTTAATCCGCAGGTCCCCCGTTCGAGTCGGGGAGGGGGAGCCAAGTCAAATACATTAAGATTGTTCCCCCTTAGCTCAGTTGGTTAGAGCGACGGACTGTTAATCCGCAGGTCCCCCGTTCGAGTCGGGGAGGGGGAGCCATTCAATCTTATCCAAGTTACTGTTCCCCCTTAGCTCAGTTGGTTAGAGCGACGGACTGTTAATCCGCAGGTCCCCCGTTCGAGTCGGGGAGGGGGAGCCAATATCCAGATATTGTTAGACTTTCTGTCTATTTTACACTACCCTACTTGCATCTCGTTTGTACTCGAGCAAATCAATTATGCCCTTGATAACAAGCGCTATTTCGAAGGTTTAAGCGGTTATACTTGCCGAACAATACCCATTGCTTTACATAAACAACTTTTGAACCGAGAATATCCTCGTCAATAACCAAACTGGTATCATGTTGGGTTATGTTGTTTTAAGTTAGTATTGATTGAGCATACAACACACCTGCTTTACTCCTTGAAATAAAGCAAGAATCAAGACGAATTGGTATAATTTGTCACTACTAACCTAAAGATGCGCATTATGGCTGGTTTTAGAAAACTCATTATCTTACAAGCTATTTCATGGTTACTTCTTTCCTTAATAGGCACTTTTTTTATCGCCTCAAGCTTTGATTCTGCCATTAACAAGGCACAACAAAGTGCTCATACTATGGTTTCGGAATACATAAAAGATAAAACACTAAATGAAGTCACTCCCAAACATATTCAGCAAGCGCTTGCACATGGTGACGTATTCGCTATTTTCATAATTCGCGACTTCAACGGCGAAACCGTACTCGCTGTTAACCAGGAAACCGACCTTCCCTTTCTTGCTAACCTGATCGAAACAAGTATTAACGCCATTCGGCCTCAATTTGCAGTCAACACACTGAAAGATATCAAAATTGAGTTTCTAATTAACGCCCAAAGCCAAGCATCATTAATGCAGCAATCATTGCTTCTGTTATTTGTCATATCCGGCTTAGTGGCTTTTATTCCTGTGTTCTTTATTCAAAACGTATATAAAAAGCTCAATCGCAACATTTCTACAACTGTCGCAAACGCCGTCGATAGTTACATTACTCAAGACAAAGGGTTGGGTGGTAGCGAGCTAGAGTTTGATGAAGATAAGATTAAAGAGTTGAGCCATGAACTTGCACCGTCATTTAAACGCTTAGCAAGCTTTTTGCACACCAAGCAAGAAGAAATAAAAAATGCGGCACACTCAATAAAACAGGAAGCCTATAAGGACGTCGTTACCGGACTTGGCAACCGCAATATGTTCGTTGAATATTACGAAAATTACATTGAATCCTCGAATAAAAAAGCTTTTGGCTCTCTGGCAATGATCCGCTGTAGTGAATTGCAAATCATCAATCAAACTCGTGGTTATCAAAAAGGTGATGAATACATTAAGTCCGTGGCGGAAATTGTTAAACACGTAACGGGAACGTATTCAGGTAGCCAAGTGTTCCGCTTAAACAGTTCTGATTTCGCGGTGGTACTCCCTAATGTTCCGAGCAAAGAAGCCGAGCAATTTGGCGAAACACTACAATCAAGATTTACGCAATTTCAGCAAAACCAAGAGCTATCTTCTGTAGCAAATACCGGCATTGTTCCTTACGAAAATGGCAAACCTTTGGGTGAACTCCTTTCTGTCGTCGATACCGCTATGAGTATGGCACAAAGCAAACAAGCGAATGCGTGGCACATGCAGCGCGATTCGGATTTGGTTAATAATGTCAGCGCGAGCTTTGGCAACCAAAACTGGCGTCGCGTTATTCGAGAAGTAATTGAGAGCAAACGCGTTGGTTTGATGATGCAAAATATCATGCCGATTGGTAACAACTCTAAAGCCTATGCGGAAATACAAGCGCGATTTAAAACCGAAGATGGGCAGATGCTGCCAACGGCGTCTTTTCTGGCGATGGCTGAAAAGCTTGAAATGGCAGTTGAAATCGATCAGCTCATCATTAACTCTTCATTGGAGCTGATCAAAACCAGAAACTTCAATGAGAAAATGTTTGGTATCAATGTCACCGCGAGTAGTGCCCACAACGACCAATTTGTGATTTGGTTGGAACGACGATTGCTCAAAGAAGCCAACTTCGCCGGTAAGTTGGTATTTGAAGTCAGCGAATTTGGATTACAACAAAACATCAAAGCCAGTAAACGCTTTATCGACATGGTTCATCGTGTTGGCGCGCGGATCACTGTAGAGCGGTTTGGCGTTGGACTCACCTCGTTTAAATTCTTTAGAGATCTCAAGCCTGATTACATAAAAATGGATGCCAGTTATACACGCGGCTTGGAAGAAGATAAAAATAATCAATACTTTATGAGGTTAATGGTCGACCTTGCTCACCGTATTGGAGTCAATGTGTTTGCGGAAGGTGTTGAGAGCCAAGAAGAAAAACACATTGTAGAAACACTCTGCTTAGATGGCGTCCAAGGCTATTACATAGAAAAGCCTAAAGAAATCTAGTCTATATGGGGGCTAATGCTCCCATATTTAATCGCTGCGCCTTTCCAAACACTCTACTTTATATGTTATCATTGCGCTTATCTGATCTGCGTTAAGCCCCCACTATTAAAGGGGTCTTTAAGAATTTCAACGTTAACCAAGTAGCTCGGTGGCGTACAACTTTAGTTATATGCTTAACCTTTTGTTACCTATCATCTATCGGTGTGAAGTACAGAAGTCTAAAAAACGTGTACCCAATCAGAGCTTACATAAATTAAACATTGCCAAACTTGGTTAAACTTTACGTACTGTTAAATCTGATATTGGGTGTCTTTTTCAACGACATCCATCATGAAGTCAAGAGGAAAACATGACTGAATACATTATGTTGCTCATTGGTACGGTGCTAGTGAACAACTTTGTGCTGGTACAGTTTTTAGGGTTATGTCCATTTATGGGTGTATCCGGCAAGTTAGATACTGCGGTAGGAATGTCGCTGGCGACCACTTTTGTACTCACGCTCGCGTCTGTGACCAGCTACTTAGTCAATCAGTACATACTACAACCTCTCGATTTACTTTTTCTGCGGACCATGAGTTTTATCTTAGTGATTGCAGTGGTTGTACAATTTACTGAGATGGTAGTTCGAAAAACTAGCCCTACCCTCTACCGATTACTGGGTATTTTCTTACCTTTGATCACCACCAACTGTGCGGTGTTGGGCGTTGCACTACTCAATATTAAAAATGATCATTCCTTTATCGAGTCTGCGGTCTATGGATTTGGTGCAGCCTTAGGTTTTTCTATGGTATTAGTTTTATTTGCCGCATTAAGAGAACGCTTAGCCATTGCTGATGTTCCTACCCCATTCAAGGGCGCCTCTATTGCCATGATCACAGCCGGTTTGATGTCCCTAGCGTTCATGGGCTTCTCTGGCTTAGTAAAGTTTTAAGAAGTTACTGATATGACGCTACTATATGCACTGATTGCTTTGGGAACTTTAGCACTAGTATTTGGCTTGATACTAGGCTACGCCGCGATTAAATATCGAGTTGAGAGTAACCCAATTGTGGAACAGATTGACGCCATCCTACCACAAACACAATGTGGACAATGTGGCTACCCTGGTTGTCGCCCTTATGCAGAAGCGATAGCCAATGGCGATGACGTAAACAAGTGCCCACCAGGTGGTGATGCTACGGTGAAAAAACTCGCGGATTTAATGGGCGTTGAAGCTAAACCGCTAGCAGGTGGAGAAGAAGCCGAACCAGTTAAAAAAGTCGCTTATATTCGAGAAGATGAATGCATTGGTTGCACAAAGTGTATTCAGGCTTGCCCTGTAGATGCGATTGTTGGTGCTACCAGACAAATGCACACCGTAATCATAGACGAATGTACCGGCTGCGACCTTTGCGTAGAGCCCTGCCCTGTCGATTGTATTGACATGTTACCGGTAGCTGAAACCAAACAAAGCTGGAAGTGGCAACTAAACGCCATCCCTGTGACACAAATTGACTAAGAGGTTTAAGTGGAAACGTTACTTGAACAAATAAAGAGCGGTAAGTTGTGGCAGTTCCCAGGGGGCATTCACCCACCCGAGCAAAAAACACAATCTAATCAACAAGCCATTGCCAGATTAGCATTGCCAGAAAAACTAGTACTGCCGTTGAAACAGCATATTGGTGCTAATGGACAACTTTTAGTGAGCAAAGGTGATCATGTGCTAAAAGGGCAGGCATTAAGTGCTCCAAGCACCAACTGGTCTCTACCAGTACATGCCCCAACATCTGGCTATATCGAAGACATTCAACCTATGCCTTCTGCGCATCCTTCGGCGCTGCCAGAGTTGAGTATAGTGTTGCGTCCCGACGGCGAGGAACGTTGGGTTGAACGTACACCAAGAACTAGCCTAACTGAACTTAGTCATAAACAAATCATCGACATCATCCATGAGGCCGGTATTGCAGGAATGGGTGGTGCGGGCTTTCCTACCTATGTCAAAGCTGACAGTGCTAGAGATATTGAGTTTTTAGTGATTAACGGGGTTGAATGCGAACCCTACATCACAGCTGACGATCGATTAATGCGAGAACATGCCAAAGAGATAGTTTCTGGTGCCGAGGTATTACAACACTTACTCAATCCAAAAGCGATACTGTTTGGCATTGAAGACAACAAGCCTGAAGCCATTTCAGCCATTAAGGAAGCGGCTAAAAACAATTCTGATATTATTGTCCAAGCAATTCCAACTAAATATCCGTCGGGTGGTGAAAAGCAGCTCATAAAAGTGCTAACCAATAAGGAAGTCCCAAGCACCGGATTACCTGCGGATATAGGTGTATTGGTACAAAACGTCGGTACATTATTTGCGATTCATGACGCTGTGTACAATGACCAGCCTTTAATTGAGCGGGTAGTTACCGTAACGGGTAACACGATCACCAACCAAGGTAATGTTTGGGCCCTACTTGGCACTGAAATCAAACACTTGCTGGATCAGCAAGGTTTTACTCCCGTTCCTGCTCAGCGTGTGGTGATGGGTGGACCTATGATGGGCTTTACCTTACCAACGGTGCGCATTCCCGTAGTTAAAACAACCAACTGTATTCTTGCGCCGGATAACCAAGAACTTGCAGTGCCTGGAGATGAACAAGCTTGTATTCGCTGCAGTGCATGTGCCGACGCCTGTCCGCAATCTTTGTTACCGCAACAGTTACAGTGGTTTGCAAAGGGTAAAGAATACCAAAAGTTAGAAGAATACAACTTATTCGACTGTATTGAATGTGGTGCTTGTTCTTATGTGTGCCCAAGTGAAATTCCACTAGTGCAGTATTACCGAGTAGCCAAAGCGGAAATCCGTGAGCAAAAATTAGAGCAAGTTAAAGCGGAGCGCGCTAAAGCCCGCTTTGAAGCGCGTAAAGAGCGCCTTGAGCGAGAACAAGAAGAGCGCCAAAATAGGCATAAACAAAGAGGCGCAAAGCCCACTCAGTCACAAAAAACCAAAGTGGAAGAAGCCCTTGCCAGAGTCACGGCCAGCAAACCAGATAACTCTGCGGTGCAAGCTGCTATCGCCAGAGCTAAAGCCAAACGCAATGAACAAGGTGAGCTAGAACCGGATAACAGCGCAATCGCTGAAGAGCGAGCAAGGCGCAAAGAGCAAGCTCGGCAGTACAAAGCTGAGAAGTCTGACGGCGAAAATTCCAATGATGATAAAAAAGCAGCCGTTGCCGCAGCCATAGCCCGCGCCAAAGCGAAAAAAGCAGATGCTTCCGAGGCAATACCGACTGAACCGGGAGCTAACGAAGTCGACCCGAAAAAAGCCGCAGTTGCCGCAGCTATAGCCCGCGCCAAAGCGAAAAAAGCAGCGCAGAACACTGACTCTTCTGCAGCAGAACTATCTCAGCCGGAAGCTAGCGAAGTTGACCCGAAAAAAGCCGCTGTCGCAGCCGCTATTGCTCGTGCCAAGGCCAAAAAGGCCGCGAAAGAAGCAGAAGCTTCTAAATCAACGCCTGCCGAGCCAGAAGCAAACGAAGAAAACCAAGTTGACCCGAAGAAAGCCGCTGTCGCAGCCGCTATTGCTCGTGCCAAAGCCAAAAAGGCCGCGAAAGAAGCAGAAGCTTCTGAATCCCCCCCAGTCGAGCCAGAAGCAGACGAAGCTAGCGAAGTTGACCCGAAAAAAGCCGCTGTCGCTGCCGCTATTGCTCGTGCCAAAGCCAAAAAGGCCGCGAAAGAAGCAGAAGCTTCCGAGGCAACACCTGCCGAGCCAGAAGCTAACGAAGTTGACCCGAAAAAAGCCGCCATCGCTGCCGCTATTGCTCGTGCCAAAGCCAAAAAGGCCGCGAAAGAAGTAGAAGCTTCCGAAGCAACACCTGCCGAGCCAGAAACTAAGCAAACCACAGCTGAAGCTGAAGAGGTTGAAACTCCGCAAGTACCTCTTTCAGCAGAAGACAAGAAGCGTCAGGCTGTAAAAGCGGCGATCGCTAAGGCTAAAGCTAAAAAGCAAGCAAACAAACAAGAAGGAAATGAGCCATCATGAAACTAACCATGGCGTCATCCCCACACAACCATAGTCAAAAATCAGTCTCACGACTTATGCTGACCGTCATTGCCGCCTGTGTTCCCGGCATTGCCGTGCAAAGTTACTTTTTTGGTTCAGGTGTATTCCTTCAATTACTACTGGCATTAATCACTGTCACATTGGCCGAAGCGGCTGTGCTTAAAATGCGAGGCCGTGCCGTTTGGCCGACACTGCAAGATGGCAGTGCTTGGCTTACGGCTGTGCTGTTGGCAATTAGTATTCCTCCCCTTGCCCCTTGGTGGATTGTAGTTATTGGCTGTATTTTTGCGATTGTTATGGTGAAGCAACTTTACGGTGGACTGGGTTTTAACCTGTTCAATCCGGCGATGGCTGCGTACGTGTTATTGCTGATCTCATTTCCTGTACAAATGACGTCTTGGTCACCCATTAACGAAATCATGCACGCACCATTAAATTGGCAAGATCAGTTTCATGTTATTTTGTTCGAAGCGACAGCATCAGGACAAACACTTGAAGCATGGCGTGCAACCGTTATCGACGGAGCAACTTCAGCAACACCGCTTGATTCAGTAAAAACAGCGGTAGGCAAAGGGTTAACCGTGACCGAAAGCATGTCTGTTATTGGATTTGGTGAAATCGCGGGACAGGGCTGGCAGTATGTGAACTTAGCATTTTTAGCCGGTGGATTATGGTTATTAAAATCCAAAGTGATTAACTGGCATATTCCGGTCGCATTTTTATGCAGCTTGGCGTTTATTAGCGCAGCGGGATATTTAATAGCTCCTGAATCACAACCTGGGATGCTATTTCACCTTCTAAGTGGTGGCACCATGCTGGGCGCATTTTTTATCGCCACCGATCCGGTGTCTGCTTCGACAACAAACCAAGGCCGATTAGTTTACGGTGCTTTGATAGGGATTTTAGTTTATGTGATCAGGCAATTTGGCGGTTATCCAGACGCCATCGCTTTTGCCGTATTAATTATGAATATGGCCGTTCCTTTAATTGATCACTACACCCAGCCAAGAACTTATGGACATGGAGCGAACCAATGATAGTCGACTCAATGAAAAAAAACGGCATCATTTTGTGCATATTTGCGCTGGTTACCACAGGCGCAGTGGCAATCGTCAACGAAATGACCAAAGACAAGATCGCAGTTAATGAAAAGCAAAAGCTCATGACGTTATTGTCACAGGTAATGCAAGAAGGCAGCTATGACAACCCGCTCTATCTCGACTGCACTACCAGCAATGCGCCAGAGCTTGGTCCCGGCGGTCCTCACACTATTTATCGCGCTCGTCTCGACAATCAACCAGTTGCGTTGTTAGTTCGCCACGTCACCCCCAAAGGCTATAGCGGCAATATTGATATTCTCAGCGCAGTATCTGAATCAGGTGAAATCAGCGGTGTTCGCGTTACCCGACACGAAGAAACACCGGGGCTGGGTGATAAAGTAGAGCTCGCCAAATCTTCCTGGATATTGTCATTTTCCGGCAAGAACATAACGGCACAACAAGACTCAGCCTTTCAGGTCAAAAAAGACGGTGGGGTGTTTGATTCGTTTACTGGCGCCACGATTACCCCACGTGCCGTCGTCACATCTGTGAATCAAGCAACTTGGTATGCTAAAACCCATTTCAACGAACTGTTTAATGCCAACAATGCGTGTGAGGAGTAACTAATGGAACAACTCAAATCATTGCTCCAAGAAGGCATGTGGAAAAATAACCCTGCTTTGGTGCAACTATTAGGTTTGTGCCCTTTACTGGCGGTCACTTCGACTATTACTAATGCATTAGGTCTTGGTATCGCCACATTATTGGTACTCGTCGGCTCAAACCTTACCGTGTCACTGGTCAGAAATTGGGTGCCTAAAGACGTACGTATTCCAGTGTTTGTAATGATCATTGCAGCGTTCGTCACCATAGTACAATTGCTGATGAACGCTTATACATTCGGGTTGTACCAATCGCTTGGTATATTTATCCCACTCATCGTGACCAACTGTGCAATCATCGGTCGTGCAGAGGCATTCGCATCAAAGAACTCACCTATTCTGTCGGTTTGGGATGGACTGATGATGGGACTCGGATTTGCTATTGTATTGCTGGTCCTTGGTGCCATGCGTGAATTAATCGGTCAAGGCACGTTATTTGACGGTGCAAACTTATTATTAGGTGAATGGGCAAGCGTATTGCGAGTTGAAGTGTTTCAGTTTGACTATCAGTTTTTGGTTGCCATTCTACCGCCTGGTGCTTTCCTAGGCTTAGGTTTATTGATCGCAGCGAAAAATATTTTGGATGACCGAATCAAAGCCAAAACACAGCCCAAACCAGAAGAAGTCAAAGGCCCAAGAGCTCGAGTTACGAGCCTAACTTAAAATAGATACAAAATTAGTAGCAAGTCATATGAATAAACAAAAAAGAATTGAGATACTGACTCGTTTACGTGATGAAAATCCACACCCAGAAACTGAGCTAGAATACAGCTCACCTTTTGAGCTACTGGTCGCGGTGACACTCTCAGCACAGGCGACGGATGTCGGCGTTAACAAAGCCACCAGAAAGCTGTTTCCCGTCGCTAATACGCCGCAAGGAATTTTAGATTTGGGACTAGAAGGCCTTCGTGATTACATTAAGACTATCGGCTTGTTTAATTCAAAAGCCAACAATGTCTACAAAATGTGCCAGATCTTGGTCGACAAACACAACTCGGAAGTCCCCGAAAATCGCGAGGCCCTTGAAGCCTTACCCGGCGTTGGTCGGAAAACCGCAAATGTCGTACTCAACTGCGCTTTCGGCTGGCCGACCATTGCCGTCGACACGCATATTTTCCGCGTCTCCAACCGTACCAAATTTGCCATGGGTAAAGACGTGGTTGAGGTTGAAAAGAAGCTCGAAAAGGTCGTCCCCAAAGAGTTTAAAGTAGACGTTCACCACTGGCTTATTCTACACGGCCGTTATGTCTGTACCGCTCGAAAGCCCAAGTGTGGTTCTTGTTTAATTGAAGACTTGTGTGAGTTTAAAGAAAAGACGGAATAATTGCTGTTGTTTCAATCTTTGTGAGTATCAGCCATTGGCGCTTAGTTGCGCTCAGCCAGATTGTTGGATGTTTTCAACATTTGAATGCTCTCTCATGCCTTTGTGAGTCTCAGCCATTGGCGCTTAGTTGCGCTCTGCCAGATTGTTGGATGTTTTCAACATTTGAATGCTCTCTCATGCCTTGTAGAGTAAGCGCTCGGCTTGTATCATGCGATATCACTGTTGGTAGTTTGAAACGAGTTTTTGTAGTAATACATTGTAATTATTTACGGTACGATATACTTTGATACACCTTGCTACAACCCGCTGTTCACTAAAGTGTTAAAAGACAAATAAAAATTGAATCGACCAGCCTTTACTGGTGAAATTTAAAACAGTCCTTGCATCTTCTATAGATTAACTGTAGTATCGCTCTCCTGCTTTTACTACCTCTCAAAAAAGCACTTTACACCTTCGTCTCGCAATTGAATTGCCTTACATGTTGTAACCAATAAATTTAGCGTTAACTCGACAATAATTTCACATCGTTGTTTTTATCGTTGATGCCACTATCGAATTTAATCTTCAGGATTGAGTTCTGCTGTTATTGGTTTTACCACTGGCACACTTAATTAAGTGATCAATTTATTGCTTGTATTGATATTGGTGTATTCATGCCACTTGCCTTGATCCAGTAAGACCGCATAACAGTAAAAAAGAGTTGAGCTGAATATAGTCAAGCGACAATGCGCATAGCATAGGATAAAACAGTGAGTACATTTGGGATGAACCACTGTAACTAGGGTCGCTAAACTGTAATGAAGCTCGTTTAAGTTTATTCACGTATAGTACGTGCAATTAAAGTGAGTTTTATTATGTCTTATACATACAACGGAACTGAGATCCGTGTTGAGCAACCTATTCGCTCAATTTCGGTGAACAAAGCTAAGGTAATTTTTGCCGATAACGCAGGTCAAAAAATTACCCAATTTGCAAACGGCAGCGAAGCTAGACACTTCCTTAGCTGGCTAAAATCTGCAAATATTTAATCATATCAAGCGCCGAGGCAACTCGGCGTTTAGTCCAACCTAGCTAAAATTTAAATATAGTTTATAGATAGTTAGAATAATTTCCCCCCAACAACTCTAATACCTTTTCATAAATATAAATAATTTATTTCACATAATTGTATACATTATCCAATTTAATGCTATACATTAATTTAGCAGTCTGGCCGGATTGATAACAACAACACAATAACCGGAGAAACATACAACATGAAATACGCAATACTGACCAGTACGTTACTTGCATGTGCAGCCACACCTATTTTTGCAAAAGGTAAACCAACGCCTGAAACAACCTTGCCGTATCATCACACTTGTAGTGATACACTAAGATTCCAAGCGCAAGACATGACTACAGTACAATTTAGTGACTCATGCTCGCTAGTTGGTGCTGAAGAAACCTATTTTCATCAAAAACTTGAAACCGCTTGGCAGCCCGTGAACAACGATCTTAATGATAATTTACTGATGGTCATCTTTGATGATTATCGCAACTATAGCCGTTATGGCTCTCGCTTTTACGGCATTAACACCAACAACGGCGGCATGTACATTGAAGGTAATGCAACCGATCCGAACAACCAAGCTACCTTCTATGCGCACGAAGCTGATTGGCTCAGACCTGAGTTTGCAATTTGGAACCTAGAGCACGAATACGTTCACTATTTGGATGGTCGTTTTAACTTAAAAGGTAACTTTGGCGATTATCCGCAAAATACTGTTTGGTGGAGTGAAGGATTAGCTGAGTATATTTCTCTAAAAAGCAATAATGAAGCGGCTATTTCTCTGATCAACCCGAACGGTAGTAACCTGTCATTAGCCTCTGTTTTAAACACCAACTATAGCGACAGCACCGATCAAATCTATCGTTGGGGTTATTTAGGTGTTCGCTTTATGTTTGAACGACATCAAGACGACGTGATGACACTAAGAAACGCAACCCGTGAAGCCGATTGGTCAACCTATCAAAGCCAACTTACTTATTGGGCAAACCGTTACGAAAGTGAATGGCAAGCTTGGTTAGCTGAGGTCGCACGAAATTAGCAGGTTAACTTCTAATCAAAATAGCCATTAAATCGCTTGGTGCTCACTTTTTTAGCGCCAAGCATTATCAACTTCACCGAACGGAACTTAATATGTATCCAGTATTACTGTTATTTATTTTTGGCTGCTCTTGCGCCCACGCGACCCCAAACTACAATGAATTACAAACGCTGACTCAGAAACTTGAAAACGACTTCACCTCACTTCAACAAGTCGCCACATTAAGAAGCTTAACCGATATTCATGTTCTTTATGCACCTTCTCAAGGAGTTCACCTATTTGCTAAATTTGAGCTGGATGAACAGCTTGATATTCCAGCTACCTTTACCAACGGTAAACAGCAAGAACCTGAGTTTTCAACGTTAATGCAGAAACTGAAGGCACTCTCACATGAACTATTTCAGCTAGAGAAAAAACAAACGATAATGAACAACAGAGGTGAAACCGCCGCTGTGCATGAGATAAAAAATAAAATCCGCATTGCAACCCAGCAAAAATTAATGCTTTCTAATCAATATACTTTACTCTCTCAAAGACTAGATCGACGCCTTTTACGAGAACAGTTAATGGCGCATGCCATACAATCTGTCGCTGACATCTTATGCAACGCGCGTCATTTTTCTTTGTCACTTAAGGAAAATGAGAGTATCGCGTTTAGCATAGTGACATGGCCTGATAATCCCAAAGACCCAGCGGTAAGCCAAGTTTGGGTATTTAACCAACACGCAGTTAGAAAATGCCAGCTCAACCACATAACAGCCGACTCTTTAATTAAGCAGGCGAAATCATCATGATTGCTCTGCGAACAATACTTGCCTACCAAAAGCAAATACAACGCCCAAGCGATAATCCATACAAGCACAACAATACAAAAAATCAAAGCAAGCTAATTTCTCAGTTGGCACAAACTGGAATTTTTCAAAACTCTGCTTATTATGAAAGCTAGAAGCTAATTGCTTGTTTGATGAAACTGACTTTCCTTGCAATATCAAGGTTCATCATTAATGCGTAAAGAACAACCTTAAACCTAATGTATTAGATTTTATTAACTAGGAGAATGGTTATTAACATTGAGCAGATGTCCGCTATATTAGCAGCGCTTCCCGACCCCGCCTTTCTCCTTTCAAGAAGTGGTAAATACCTTGCTATATTTGGCGGTAAAGATGCGCGTTATTACCATGACGGTAGTAATCTGGTTGGTCACAATATTCAGGAGCTAATAAAGCCAGATAAAGCAGCTTGGTTTATCAATATTATTGCTAAAGCGCTCGCGTCAGGTAATTTACTGATTGAAGAATACGAACTTAGCAACAAGGACGTAAAGGGTCTGCCAGACGAAGGACCTGTTGAGCCGATCTGGTTTGAAGGTCGTATTCAGGCGCTAGATTTTATGGTTGATGGGGAAGATGTCGTGCTCTGGGTAGCCAGTAATATTTCCAAGCGCCATAATCTTGAAAACCAACTGCGGGAACAAAGCACAACTGATCAGCTCACCGGCTTGTTTAATAGGCGAAAAATGGAAACTGAGCTGAGCTATCATTTTGCTGCATATCAGCGACATGGCACGCCGCTTTCCATTATCATGATCGATTTAGATCACTTGAAAAAGCTCAATGACAGCGAAGGACATCACGCTGGAGACAAAGCCATTTGTGGCATAGCTGAGATTTGCAAAAATACCTTAAGACAAACCGATATTGCCTGTCGGTTCGGCGGTGATGAATTTGTGATTGTGCTGCCAAATGTTGGTTTAGAGCAAGCCGCTCAAACCGCAGAGCGGTTACGCAAAAGCGTCGAAGACACTTTGGTAAAATCCAATGAATACTCTGTTAATATTACTATCAGTCTTGGCGTAGCCACTATTCAAGAAAATGATCAGGGCTATGAAGAGGCATTAAAACGGGCAGACAAGGCGCTCTATCAGGTCAAGCATAACGGCCGAAATCGCGTGATTGCACAGCCAATAACGGCATAACAAAACACGCTAAAATGGCTAATCTGCCGTTCATTTGCTTTGAAAACTAACAATCACCACCACTGCCACAACCACCACCAGATGAGTCATAACCCCCAGACCCCAAAAAGGTGTTCGACCTTGATTTAGCGCGACCATTACCCGACAGTGTCGCCACAAAGCATAATGCACATAAGGCAATCACCGCGATTGAATATTTCCATACTTCTGTTTGAAAGCCCGCCAAAACTGCAACAAGGGCAACGATTAACAACAAAACTCTGAACCATTTTTTCACTATAACCTCTCCTTTACGCGCTCATATTCCTGCTTTGTAAGCCTGTGCAAACTGAGTGGTCTCAACTTTTGCTTAGAATACTAGGCGGAAAGTCGAGCGACGTACTCAAAAACCACATAGGGGAACAAAATCAAACAGCAAAGTTCAAAAGCCCCTAGGTTAATACAATAGATCCCATAAAGAATCCAACACCCACTGACAAGCTAAATAAAGTCAATCTTCTTAACACAATAATCATCTTCGACTCGTGAAATGGTGTTCTGTTACCCAGCAAACTATCAACTAAGTACTCTTTAGCCAGTAAGGAGAGTAAAACACTAGAAGCCAACAGGGCCATAGATATGTAGACATCCAAGCTGAGTGTTACTACTTTAATTTGCAATAGCACAACAATACCACCAATGCTCGCAGCACCTAACCAAGCATAATGTTTAAACAAATCAAACATGAGTGCAGCGGCCTGTTGTTCACGCATACTATGATGCTCAACTCCTGAATTATGTTGTTCCATTCTATTCCTACTTATTGTTCTTTGATTCATGCACTTTTTTGAACAAAGTTCAATCACACGATGTACCTAAAGTTATAACACCTTGCTATATTTGTAAACATTCCCTTATCTAATGTTTTGCTGTTTCCTTATTACATTATTTCCGCACAATAGTTAATAAAATGATAAATTATTAGCCTAATGATAATTTCTTTGTTAGGATTTCCTGGTCAATTGATTTTGACGCAATGGGCAAACCATTCGAAAGGATGGGGCGCAAAGTCACCGGTCTAAGGGGCAAAAGCCCTATGATAGCGGGATTGCTAGCGTAGCCAATTGTTCGTTAACGGCTACCTATCTTTACCGTTCCAAATGACCACGCTGTATTTATTTGGAGCATACAATGAAGTTATTCACAACACGCAAAGCAGGCTTACTGTTTAGCATGTCTTGCGCTGCCGCAAGTTCGCTTGGGTTTGCCAATTCGACTGCGGTTAATCAAGCCAATTTACCACCTCAAGCAATAGAACACCTCCCTGATGGTCGGTTAAAACACAGCTTGAACAAATTACCACCCCACATCCAACAACAAGTGCTCGACAAGCTTACTGCGCTTGGCATTCCTGCCATCGATATGCTGTTGATGGAAGCCGACAACAGTGGCGAAATCTTTTATATTGAAGAAGGGCTAACTGAAGATATCAGCACTAACTCTACAGACCCACAGCTGGAGCTCCCCCCTATTGATGTGTTTACATTACACAGCAGTCCAAATTCGCCAAACACCGTTTATTTAGACTTCGATGGGGGTGAGATCAGCGGCCGAGCTTGGGGTGGAGGTACGACCTACCAATCCACGCCATACGATTTAGATGGCGATCCGACGAGCTTTAATGCCACAGAGCGTGCTCGTATCCATGAAATTTGGACTCGTATTGCTGACGATTTCGCGGCTTTCGATATCAACGTAACCACGGAAGTGCCTACAGAGTTTGGTCCTAATGTTGGCTGGTTACTGTTCACCGAGGACACGGATAGTAATGGTAGCGCTATGCCGCATCAAGGCGCTGGTGGTGTTGCTTATGTCAATGTTTGGGGACGCAGTAACTTCACTTATTACCAACCCGCGTTGGTGTATTACAATCGTCTCGGCGCAGGCACAGCCACATATATGGCAGAGGCTGGCTCCCATGAACTCGGCCACAATCTGGGGCTTAGTCACGACGGCACTTCAACGACCAGCTATTTCCGTGGATTAGGTGCTGATAGCGAACTGTCTAGCTGGGCGCCAATCATGGGAGTCGGTTACTACAAAAACGTCACTCAGTGGAGCAAAGGTGAATACCCAGATGCTAATCAGTTTCAGGATGATATTGCGATCATAACGGAAAAACTCGGCGCTGCAGCCGACACCGAAGGCAACATGCAGGTTCCCACCATTCTTGAAGTTGAAGATAATGGGCAGTTCTTTGCTACCAATCGTCAACTCGATCCAACTAACGTACTTCCAGAGAACAAAGGCAGTATTCAGGTGGGCGATAGTGATTGGTTCCAATTTAATGCAGGCAGCGGTAACGCTGAATTTCACGCTACTCCTGCATGGGATGCATTTACCCGCTCGACACGTCGAGGAGCAAATCTAGATATCGGCTTGCGATTGTACGACAGCACTGGTGCTGTTATTGCTAGTAGCGAAGATCAGACAAATACCAGTGCAAGTTTAACTACTACACTGGCACAAGGGCTTTATGTCTTGGAGGTGTACGGAACCTCTAGCTTGTACGCGAGTGACTACGGCTCACAAGGGCACTTTTACTTGCACGGACAAGTCGCGCCAGCATCCCCAGACACAACTGCACCTGATCCAAACCCAATGGGCTTTGCTCAACAACCTACGGCAACCAATGAGACCAGCATAGAGATGCAAGCTGTTGTTGCTGTCGATGACAATGGCGGCGTCGTAAGCTATCGCTTTAACTGTGAACAAGGTGGCTGTACTTCTAGTGATTGGCAAGCAGACACCGCTTACGCTGCGACAAACTTGCAAGCAAACACGCAATATTGTTTTAGTGTGCAAGCCAGAGATATTAGCGGTAACACCACACTGGCATCAGCAACAATGTGTACTTCAACACCTGAGGCTCCACCACAACCCGAGCCGCCAGCGGCCCCGTCTAACACCATTGCCACAGATGAGCAAAATGCCAGCGTACTACTAACTTGGTTAGACAATAGTGATAATGAATCAGGTTTTGAAATCCAACGTGAATTTAAACACAAAAATGGACAATGGCGTGGTACATCTCTCGTTGCAATGCCAAACACAAATACGACGAGTTATATTGATAATAGTGGCACTGGAACCTACCGATATCGTGTGCGCGCTTACAACACGATTGCCAGTTCAGTCTGGTCAAATTGGGCTGAAGTCGTTGTCACTGATAATAACGGTGGCGGCTCTGACAAACCTTGTCGCGGCAAAAAATGTAGTAATTAACTGATTTCCCAACCCCTGGGGGTACTTTAAAGCAGCTTTCGGGCTGCTTTTTTCATTTACACGGGGTGTTCTACTCTTGATATAAACTGGTTTTAGTGGAGTGAACAACTTTCACCCCAAAGTTCTGCATTAACGGTAGTAAACTTCAACCTTACCTTTTGACTTTAACAACAGCGGCTGACCACGACGGTCAAGTGCTTTTGGTGACGCCACTTTAATCCAGCCTTCGCTCATGCAATATTCTTCAACATCGTTGCGCTCTTTATCGTTGAAACGAATTCCGATGTCATTATTTAGCACGTCCTCATTGTAGAAAGGGCTACGAGGATTAATTGAAAGGCGATCTGGTAATTCAGGCTTGCTTGTATCTGTCATGACTTGTTCTTCATTGGTTAATTTGCAGGTATTTTAGGGAATAGCAAGGTAACGCTCAATAGGGTTGACAGCATAAAAACGGGTAAATCAACATGGAAAACCATTTTTAAAAAAATACACTACTAATATCAATTAGCTAGAAACTAAATCTGGGTAATCATCTCAACCAGACTTTACCAATATATCTCGATAAGTTCTTCAAGGCTCACGGATAGTAAAGTGGTGTGATCACAAAGCACCACACCACAATGACGGCATGTTACATTTCTGTACAACCGCTTTTATCTGTGTACCAGCAATCAGATGTTACTAGACACTTAGGACCCATGCTGCACCATTCTGTACGTTGCACACCACCAGCGACTTGAGGAGTTGCTTGTCCAGCTAGTACTGACTTGTCTGAAAGGGCCTTAAGCTGTTTTTTTTGTAGTTTTAGTTTCATTGTTGTTATTTCCTTTAAAAAATATGACTGTCCACATTACGGACCCAATCAAAATATCACGAATTTAGAAACAATCAACACATTAACAGAATTAATAACGTTAACTTTTTAACAATAAAAACCTCACACCAACAAACCATAACTCTGCTCTAAGTCTGAAAAAGCAAGTATTTAGTGTGGATTAGCTCTATTAAAAGTAAAGACTACGAAGGAAGTGGAAAAAATAGCCTTATTAGAAAAACCCGCTTAGCTGCGGGTGAGGTTATTCCGCACATAAATAACAAATAAGAACGCGTTTGATGGTGCGATTAGTATTGCTACTAACGCACCATCAACTGAGCTCAATTACATTTTCAAGCAATCGTTTTTATTATCTGTAAACATACATGGGTATGTTTCAAAGCAATTCAGGCCACCACTGCACCACTCAGTTTGTTGCACGCCGCCGCCAATTTGCGGAGTCGCTTTTGCGTTTAGAGTAGCTTGGCTTGAAAGTGCTTTAAGTGGCTTTTTTTGTAATTTTAATTTCATTTTTTTAATCCTTAAGTTGATGTTTTTTGTCTCTGAAAAGACAACTATCAAGCTAACATCAAAAAAACAAATAACAACATGGTTTACAAAGTTTCACCCATTTATTACCTTGTTTTACTATTAAGAAACAACTTACTTTGCATTCCTAAATATCAGCTAAGTTATTGGTATAAAAAGGATAGATTTTTTAAAATCGAAAATGCGGGTGGATTGTTAAGCGATAAAAAGTCTGACCTGTAAAAGGTTTTAGATCAGAACCATTGCGATGGCCGTTCTTGTACACCAAGAACAGCCAGCCCATTTTTTGAAATAAATGATATAAGCACCTAGTAAATCGCCGCACTTATACCCGAGAAATTACCAGCTTTGTCCGCCAGATTTGCCGTAGTTACGACCTAAAATAGTCAGGTCTTGAAGGTTTATCCGCTCGTCGCGGTTAAAGTCGAGAGATGGAGTGTACGGAAATCCCCCAACCTTGGTGCTCCGGTAAGCATCTTGCAGCATGGCAAGATCGGTATTATCAATTCGCTCGTCACCATTGCTGTCTCCGCCAACCAATACGATATTCCCAAGATCTGTCAAGGTATCTGAAAAGCTCAGTTGTAACGTTTTTTCCGCTGGCAAAAAGCCTTCTGCTTCGATGCGGATCACAATCTCGCCAGGGGTAGCTGAAGCTTCAAAAGTACCGTCAGCTGCGACCGTAATCAATTTGCCATTAACAAAGACCTTTACTGACTCGTTAACGGTACTAAGGCCAAAGTCCGCTAAACTACCTTTTACTTTTAGAGCTTCTTTGATCTCCAATGAGTAGTTGGTTCGTTTATCCAGTAGTAGAACGCCATTAGGATCTGTGATTTGGCTGTCTAACGTTAACGTCACAGTTCCTGCTTCCACGCCGGTTAACGTCACTGTGGCAAATGTCCCCGAACCACTTTTTGCAATCGCTGGGGCCATTAAACTCAAAGCACCTTGCCACTGAGAATCGGATACTGAACTTGGCATACCAATTCGTTCAAAATCAGCAAAAAAATCACCATATTCTGCGCCGCTGAATTTTGCATTTACTGGACTGTTTGAGGCCAATACCGCATCCATGCCATAAATATTTTGTCCCGTGACGTTCACATTTAACGTGACTTCCTGACCAACATACAGAACGTTTGGTATTCCATCTATTTCCATTTTCGGAGCTTGAGACGCTCCGTCTTCTAGCTTGTGCCGCCTTGTATAAAGTGAACCTGTGTTTGACTCATTCCATACGGTAACAAACTCATTTTGACCAACAGGAATAGCTAAGGGCGAAACTTGCTCACCGCTGGGATCGCTATTCACTTTGAAAATATCACTAGCTATCTGCCCATTTCTGTCATATGTTCGACCATGGATATCCCGTTTTGCAACGCCGCCTAAGTCTTCATCCCAGACAAGGACAAATCCACCATTACTTAATGGACTCGCATCAACACTAATTGAGTGGCTCGCGACTGTTGTCACTTCATTAATCGGATCTCCTTGTTCATTGAACAAACGAAAATAACTTGTGTTTGTTCCAGAGTCTGTTGGGCCGCTCCAACTCACTAAAAGCTTACCATCACTCAAGCGTTTAAGGCTTAGTGGCGTATGAAGGCTAATCAAGGAGTTATGGTCGTTGACCTTTGTAAAAACCATAGGATAATCATCTGCCGCATGCAAAGCTAAAGTTATGATCCCCTGAACACCATTAATTTCCGACGCTACAGATGCAACTGCATAAAAGTCATTATCCAAGCCAGTAACAGCTGCCGTATCTTCTTGCTTAAGAATCGGAGTATCTTCATAAACTGTACCCTCTCCGATTAAAGGCCCTTCAGCTGAGTATCGTTGTAGCCATATTTTTACTCGTTCAAGCCCTACTGGCGCCTCTTCCCAAGCGACGACAAATCCGCCTCCACTTATCGGTGCAGCTGATGTTAACGAAACTGATGTCCCAGTTTGAGCCGCCATTAATTTAATATCACCAATTGGTAAGCCTTCCGAGTCATATTCCTGCCTAAACAACCCATAACTGGTGCCAAATCCAATATCCGTTAACTGATTCCAAATGATGGTAAAACCACCATTTTTAAGCCCTACTGCTTGTGGATTATTACCTTCCTCTACTTCAGCTGTACTTACTTTCCACTCGTTGCCAATTGGCTGATCGTGTAAGTCGTAACGCTGGGCAAATACACTCCTCTCGGGAAAACTTTGATACCAAGCAATAACATAACCGCCATCCGTTAGAGGTGCTATCGAGTGACCCTGTCGGACAACATCACCTTCCCCACCAACTTTAAATTCTAAACCAATGGGGGTGACTGTTGACGCTTCGCTTGAAAAACTAAAAGCGAGAATTGAAATTACAATAATAACTTTGAGCTGAGATAAAAGCTCACGATTAAATCCAACCATAACCAAATATTCCTTTTGTTTTTTATTGATAGAAAGTTTGAATGTGCAAAGGCTGCTGATGAGATATATCGTTTAAACAGGGTGCAGTATCCTTTGCCAGTAAAGGATACCAGTTTCCAAAAATAGAACGCAGATATTTTGAGCTTTTGAACTGTGAATTTTATATACAGCTAACTATGCGCAATGAAAGTAAGTTTTAACAAATAATTTCAATGGGTTACCACAAAACTAACAACAAGAACTCGATCTTGCCCATCATAGAAAAGCCCACTCTCATTGAGTAGGCTTTGTGATTTACTCGGGTTCAGGTTAATTAACGTTGCAATGTGAACTGGTAGCGGCCAGTGCCTTTACTATCCCAACTATAAATTTTAAATCGGTAGTAACCGTATTGTGCCTGATATTCAATCGACTCTGTTGAACGCGGTTGAGTCGATTCAGCCACTTTCTGCCAGCTATTTTCAGCGTTATTCCACTTTTCAAGGCTCAGTTCCAAATCAGCGCCATCCTCGCCTGTTAAATTGGCAATTAACTTTCCACCTTGATATTCAAACCACTCACCATTGGGGTGAATGTCTACTTCGTCTGGTGTTGAAATTTCTCCAGTGAAGATCTCTACATCGGTATTATCACCGCCCAGTTCGACTTTAAGTGAAGTGTCTGAAACCGCATCGTTAGCGACTACTCGAACATAATACTGGCCTGCCTGAGCAGACAGCGTACATACTTCATTATTGTCTTCAGAAGTGCTTGAGCAATCGAAGGAATCTTGGCTCGGCAATCCATTCCTAGTAACAAAAAGATCAGCGTCACCTTGCCCACCAGCCAAGGTGAACTTAACGGTATTCACTGAGTCACTTACGTCGATTTTGAAACACATGCTGGTATTCGCTGCGATATTCTTAAGTGTGACTGCTTTGCCATTGGTTAAAGTATGTGCTTGACAGCTATCGTCGATAGGATCTTCACCATCGGTTGTAGAATACGAAGCGCTTAATCGCAGATTTTGATACCCTTGATAAGCAAACACATTAATATAGTAATCGCCCCCCACAACCTGGCCTGAACATGACTCATTGGAGTTCTCACCATCCGACTTACAATCATAAATGCTTTGTGTTGCAGACTGACCGCGTTTTACAAATAAATCCGCATCGCCATTATTTGCTTGAGTCGTTACGGCAAAGTTTTCGACGCCATTTGGCACCGATATTTTGTAACAACGCGATTGCCCGGTTTGTGCCGCTATCGTGACTGAATCACCATTGTTTAAAGGCTGGGCAATACATTCTTTCACCGGTTCCTTTCCACCATACATATAAGCAACGGCGTCCATATCTCCCTGACTTAATCGTCTGCCGTTACCCACGTTGTACCGATTAACACTTGAATCTAGAATTTCAATGGTCGTGCGGCCACCGATGCCAAATGCGTTGGTGCGATAATGCATGATGGAATCGTAATCGTAACGACCATGATTATGACCTTGATTACTCCCTATTTTTTGGAAGTTATAGGCCATATTCCCAGAAATATTTTGCCATAATACGCGAATGTAATTATCTCGGTCAGTGCGAGTTTGTTCATGGAATAACCCTACAGCGTGACCAATTTCATGTACCGCCGTGCCAGGACCACAGTTATTTGCCAGTGTTAATGTTTGCTCACCGCCTGAACGACCGATCCAAGAGCTACAACCGCCGCCATTTTGTACTCGAATATAATCCCTTTGGCTGGTGCGAGGTATTAAGCGAATACTGGTGTTCGCATTCCAATGTTCAACGGCATATTGAAAATCTCTTCTCGCCTGTGCCCCTAAACTTCTATCGATAACGTAAGGAATAACACCATTCGGCCATTGGTAGCCGGTATTTGTATATCGAACGGCGCCTTGAGGTGTTAGTAAATCTTCCACAAGCGGTCCACCACCATGATTTGAAATTGGCTGGATATCCAAACGATAGCCTGCTTGCTTAAGCGTTTCAGTGCGTCCCAGAATCATGTCACTGACGTACCCATAGCCACCAATATCAACTACTTTAATTTTTTTACCGTCTTTGGTTTGCACTTCAAACACTTCACGCCCTTCTGAAGAATAACCGAGTAGTGTTTCTCCTTTGTCCGGATCAGGCTCAGGTGAGTAAATGGGGATCCACTCACCAGCAATCGTAGTTCCAGATAGCGCGATAAGGCTAGATACCGTCGCAGAAAGTAACATTCTGTTTTTAGATAACATCAAATTTTCCTTGGTAATGTGTAAAAGTATATCTTTGAAAAAGAGCTGTCTTTTAAGCTGGTCGTTAAACCATGCGGCTCAAGCGCAGGCTCAAAATAAACACTTTTGCATACATTTTTTTGACGTTTTTATAAAAACAAAATGACACAACAAATCATAAGTGGTTGTTTAGAATAAATAAATATTGAAGTCATCTTAACTGCGAAATACAAGATTCCCATATTTATCCGAAAAAAATGAATGGTTACTCACTCTTTTGCACAATCTATATTGTTTAACCCTAAGGGCTAATTCGTTCTGTACGGTGTAGTAATAAATTTTCACCTCCACATTCACTGCACTTTTCATTGCCACATTTAAATTCTATAAACACACTAAATTTGGGGCGACAATGAAAAATCTATTTTTATTCGGTGCTATGACAGTGATAGGAGTGGTGAACACACAGTCTGTCTTTGCGCATACTCCACCGCCAAAACCACCGGTTAGAAACAATCAGCCTGCAACCGCACTTGATAACGAACTGTCGCAGCTCATTGCTGAGCAAGGGTTAACTGGGCGCGTTCCCGGTGCACGCCAACTGCCACGCATCTCTGAGCCGGTGGCACAGCTAGGCATGCAACTGTTTTTTAGCAAAGCACTAGGTGGCGAAAAGTCAGTGGCCTGTGCCAGCTGTCATGATCCAAGACTAGGCGGGGCAGATGGACTTTCGTTGGCTATTGGCACGAACGCGGTGAATAGCAATGTTATTGGGCCTAACCGACGAGCCGTTAACGACGAAATCAATATTCCTCGTAATTCGCCGACGATTTTTAACACCGGCTTTGCCACCAAGTCGTTGTTTTGGGATGGTCGTGTAGAGCGTGTTACTATCACCGATGAACAAGGAAACGAAACCAGCTTTATTAGTACCCCAGACTCAGGATTTAACCAACCAGACCCACTAGCTGGTGAAACTCTCGTCAGTACACTTGCGCGTTTTCCCGTTACCTCTAAAGAAGAAATGCGCGGCGAAGCGTTTGCAACCGCAACCACCAATGAACAAGTAAGAACACACTTAGCACAGCGCATTGGTGACTATGGAGCAGAACAAGGCAGTTTGGCGACAAATGATTGGCTACAAGCTTTCCGCGAAGCTTTTAACTCACAAGCCGATGCGCAAACGCTGATCACCTTTGACAACATCGCTTTTGCACTCGGTGAATATCAGTCTTCATTTGTGATGATCAACACCGACTGGCACCGTTATGTGCGAGGGGACCTTGGTGCGTTAACGGAGCAACAAAAACGCGGCGCGAAGCTTTTCTTCACGCCTGTTGCTGATGGCGGTGCAGGTTGCGTTGCCTGCCATAGCGGCGAACGCTTTACCAATGATGGTTTTTTTAATTTGGCATTCCCACAATATGGGATTGGTAAAGACGGTGAGCATGCTGATATTGGCCGCGCAGCCATTGATCCTCAATCGAGGAACCGCTTTGCGTTTAGAGTACCGAGTTTGCTTAATGTTGCTTTGACCGCGCCTTATAGCCACGCAGGTGCTTACGAAAGTCTTGAGCAGGTGGTCGCCCATTACTCAAATCCAGAGCAAGCAGTAGAGCAATTCTTTCAACGTGGCGGAGCTTGTGGCTTAAAGCAGTTTGCCTTGAGCGCCGAGTGTGACACACTAAACCAAAACGCCAGAGAAAACAGCGAAGCCGCACTGGAATTGTTGCGCCAATCACCGTTTGTCGCAGCGGATTTAACCCCAACGCAACAACAAGAGCTGGTGGCATTTTTACAGGCACTAACCGATAAATGTGCCACAGATGAGCGATGTATCAGAAGGTGGTTACCAAAACGTAGAACCCCAGATCCTGATAACTTGCGCTTGCGTGCACAACGTCCTTTAGGTGGGTAAATATAAAGTATGAAACTGACCATTCGTGTCAAACTGCTACTTGTTATTCTTATCGCCAACACCGCTTTGGTGTTGGCTATTTATGTTGCAAATAAACTCGCGTTCGAAAAAAGCTTTTCTCAATATGTAGAGAACACTTCAAGAGTTGAGCTGCAAGAAATCGTTGTATTAGTCTCACAAACCTACGAGAAACATGGCAATCTAAACTGGGTTTATAAAAACTCACCCGATTGGGAAAACATCGTACGCCAATTTTATGGTGCTCAACAGCTGCCTCCGCGCAACGAAAGGTATGAGCGTCGCCCGCCACCTAGACCTCGCTTTGAGGATCAACAACATCGGCCACCAAGGCAACGTCCTAGACCAGGGCCTAGAGGTGAACGAAAACGTTTATTACTTAAGGATGCACAAGGAAACTTGGTGATGGGAAACAAACAAAATAGTAAAGACTCACTATGGTTTCCTGTTTACGAAAATGAGCACCTTGAGAATGCACAACACGATAAAGTGATTGCTTATCTCGGAGTCGAAGCCAGTGGTTTGATCCGCAATGAGTTTGACCAATTATTTGCCCAGCAACAACAGCGTCAATTTATTTTAATTGCCGTCATAGCCCTGTTAGTTACGGTGATCATCGCCATTCCCTTTAGTAAATATTTGGTCACGCCCATTATCCAACTTAGGCGCAACGCGAAACTACTTGCTCAAGGTAACTTCGAAGCCCATACGGAGATCAGCAGCAAAGACGAGCTCGGTTTACTCGCCAGAGACATGAACCGATTGGCGGATACTTTGGCCCAAAACCAAACAGCAAGACAGCAATGGATAGCGGATATTTCTCACGAGCTGCGTACGCCCATCGCTGTGATCCGGGCTGAACTCGAAGGCATGATTGATGGCGTGATTAACAGTGATCCCGAACAACTACAATCCTTACACGAAGAAATTCAGCGCTTAACTCGCTTAGTCGATGACTTGCATCAACTTTCTCTTTCCGATAGAGGCTCACTCAGTTACAACATGGCCAAACATAATTTGCATGACATCCTTAGCCGGACTTTTGCAAAATGCAGCCACCAGCTCGAGCTAAGCCACTTTCAGGTACATTTACAGTGTGATACTGGACTTACAATTGACTGTGATGAACAACGCCTTGGCCAACTGTTTGATAATCTTCTACAAAATACCATACGCTATACCGATTCTTCACAAGCTCAACCAGGAACAATTGACGTCAGCGTAAACCATACTGGAGCCATAACCACCATTTATTGGCAAGACAGTGCACCCACAGTTCCCGAAGACCAAATTGATAAGCTTTTTGACCGGCTATATCGGGTAGACAAACACCGTAACAGAGCCTCAGGGGGATCTGGATTAGGGCTCGCTATTTGCCAAAGTATTGCTGAAGCACATAACGGAAATATCAGCGCACACTTGAGTGACTTGGGAGGTCTCGCTATTATGATTGAACTGAGACGCTAAATGGACATTTCGGGTGCCAAACAAACATATTTTGATCGTAGAAGACGAGCCAAAACTGGCTGATATTCTTAGTAAATATTTAGCTCAAGCTGAATTCACCAGCCATTGTGTACACGATGGTGCAGAGGCGGAACCCGCATTCAAACAACAACAACCCGCGCTTATTCTTCTCGATTTAATGCTGCCCAACGTGGATGGCATTGAAATTTGCAGACGTATTCGTGCCTATTCTACCGTTCCCATCGTGATGATCACCGCCAAAGTCGAAGAAGTAGACCGGTTGTTGGGGCTTGAGATTGGCGCTGATGACTATATTTGTAAACCTTATAGTCCCAAAGAAGTCGTGGCGCGTGTTAAAGCCATTTTGCGTCGAGTTTCATTGGATGAGCAAGGTAAATTAAGTGAGACCGAAAGTAAGCTCAAATTAGACGAAGAGACCCTGTTTGTATCATTTCTAGGCGAGCAAATCTCTCTCACCCATGTTGAATTTATGCTGCTTAAGGCTATGTATGGTCGCCCTTGTAGAATTTACAGCCGAGATGCGTTGATGGACCATATTTATGATGGTAGTCATATCGTCAGTGACCGAACCATTGATAGCCATATAAAAAACATCCGTAAAAAGCTTAGTAGCATTGCGCCACAACAAGAGTTTATTCACTCCGTTTATGGTGCTGGCTATAAATTTGAAGCACAACAGAAAAAAGCCTAGATACCTAAAAGCTGTGGTAGCTTACCCCACAGCTTTTATAACTCGTATTATTGTTCAACGGGTTCAAGTGCTGATTCAGAAAACTTTACACCTTGCCAACCAAACTTAATAAAGTTACGTATATTGCCATGATCGGAACCCTCTGGATTTTGCAATACATCTTCACGATAATAGCGCCCAAAACAGTGTAACGTTGCTTGCTCCGACAACTCATGTAGCTGAGCAAAGGCGAATATTTTACACGATCCTTGATTTGTTCCCGCTTCACTGTGCTGCTCACCGCAGCTAAACGCCACGGGTGTAAAGTGGTAGAGTTGATCAATCAACGCAATCGATTGTTCAAATTCAACACGTTCGCCCTCTTCTTTCAGCTGCGTAATAAAAGCATGGAGTGTGACTTGTTGTTCTTGTGGCATAATTGTTCCTCAGGTTAAATGCTTACAATATCACTTTTCACAATTGAGCTATTATCCCAATCAAAATTTATTCTTCCGGTATTGGAATAGCGTTAGTTAAGCCAATGTAACTAAAGGACTTGTGCTAAACTAAAGAGACGGACGTTAAATAGCATTTTAATTTGGAGATTTCGAACCCGAGTGAGTAGAGCACAGCTAAGCCAAGACGAAAACCTATCTTTTAAGGTCCACTATCAACTTCTTCCCAAAGAAACAAATCAACTCGACCTGTACTTTTCTATCCCAACCGATATGGGTATCAACGCGGAAACATTAAATGAGACCGATTTCTTTACCGCAAACATAAAAAGCCACAGTGCCTATTACTCAGAGCAACTTCATTTACCGCTGGTTCGCAGTCGATTTATCAGTCAAAGCAAAGGGCAAAAAACAGGCTATCGGGTCAATTTAAACCTGTTTTGCTACCAGATCCGCATTGCCCTTGATGCCGACGTGAAAGCCACCTTGCAGCTCAAAGAACCCGATACATTTTTCCCAGCAGCGGCAGAGTTAGTGGAACAAACAACAGGCCTATTGAAAAAGCTGAGGCGCTACACGCCACCGGATAACAAACTGAAATCCTACTTTCAAAATGCAGACAACTACTTAAGTTGGCACACAGAACAAGCGTTTTTAAAACTCCTGTCCAACGGGCCGAAATCCAGTGAATTTACCGAAGAACGAAATGTCGTTATCGAATTCTGTCAACGTGAAAGCCAATATAGAGCGGAGCAAACCTATAACTCTCAGGTCACATTAGACGACCCAAACCGAATTACAAACAAAATGAAGTTGCTTGAAAGACTGATTGAATACGGCGTGGTGTTTACCAAAGAAACGATTGATCTTAGTAGCCATTTGAAGCGCTTAGTAAAGGGCTTAGTGACTGGCGTGATCATGGCTTTTGTGATGTTTATTGTGCTTAATGCGCGTTCTAACTTTGAAGAAATAACGGTGGCTTTAATAGCGCTACTCGGTGTCATTTATGGACTTCGAGAGATATTTAAAGAAGACCTAACGCAATGGGCATGGCGCTTGATCCAACGAGGCCGTCCTAAGTGGCGTAACAAATTCAAAAATTCAGTGACTGATACCCTGATTTGTTCTCAAACCATTTGGCTTGAGCATATTCGTAAAAAAGATCTTCCGCACGACGTGGTAAAGCTGCTAAAAAAACGCAGACAACAAAACAAGCAAGCTGCTAACTTGATGCACTTTAGTTGTAAAAATCAGGTCTACATCGATGAATTTTTACCCGGCTATGACGAAGTTCAACAGCGAATTACCTTCAATATGGCGTCGTTTGTACGCTACCTAAAAAAAGGTGCTGGCAAGCTTTATACCCTAGATGGTCAAAAAGTGTCTAAAAAATCGGTAGAACGGCGCTATCAAATTAATCTGGTCCTGCGATTTACATCCGAACAAGGCATTCAGCTAGAGCGATACAAATTAACCATGAACCGCTCTGAGATTGTCGCCATTGAATTGATGGAAGATGATTCGAATTCGTCTTAATATCAAATTGTTAAAGAAGATTTGGCAAACGAGTCATGTTTTATTCAAGCACTTGAAAAACCGACCAAATGTGGTACTAATAACGATACAAACGCCGTTGTTTGATTGAAAAATTCAAATCTAATTATGAGATAAGAATATTAATGGAAGCACTCTTCAGCCACTACACATCCGCTTTCGACGCTTTTGATGCCAAAGCGATAGCAAGTTTATACCGATTGCCTTGTGCCATTGCTGACGCCGATGGTGTTCAGGTGTATTCGGAAAAAGACACGCTTATTCAGAAGTTTTCAGCCAACTGCGAGAAAATGCGGGATTTTGGCTATCAATCGGCTGAATTCAACATTGTTGATGTTCAGGTTCTCAGCGACACGCAAAATACCGTAACGCTAGAATGGCGTATTCATACTAAAGGCGCGCACATCGACTTTCACACTTTGTATCTATGCCACAAAGTTGAAAACCAATGGCGCATTTTTAGCGCCAATGTCTATCCGGGCAGCTTTAATAAACCAGTCTAAATCTTTCAAGCGAGCACCACATATTCACTTGTAACAATTAAACGTTGCTTTGGGCATTTTTGATGTTTTTAGCCCCTTGCTCTTTGAGAGTAAAAAAGGAAATAATTAATATGGAAACTAACTCTAAATTCGTTACCACTGTAGCATGGATATTTATTCTCTTATCTGGCTACTTCTCGTTTGCTTCACTCTTTCAAGTCGTCATTATCTCGATGACACCATTGGGTAGCGCGTTTTCTGAACTTTCTCACGATGAATTTATCATCCCATTACTAGAATATGTCCCAGCACTTGTTTATGTCTTTTTCGCGCTATGGGTCATAACGCTTATTTCATCCGTGAAGTTACTACAGCGAAAAAACTGGGCTAGGGTTACCTTTATTTCGTTACTGTCACTCGGCATTATTTGGCAGATAGTCAGAGTCATCTTGCAGTTTGTAATGATCTCTCAAATGCCTGATGGTAAGGGAATAGGTGACTTTGCGAATATCATGGTGTTTTTCTTTTGGCTAAATACGGCTTTTGCCATGGGTGTATCTGGCGTATTAGTGTGGATTATCAAGCGCTTGCTATCACCAAAAATTGTTAAAGAATTCTCAATGGGAAAATCAGAATAGTTAACCTCAGCTGCGGATAAGAGTTTTGAGATTAGTCAGGCGTAGCAACAAAAATAGACTGTTTTTGTTGCTAGAGCGTGTTGATCTTTGCTGTTTGATTTTTGTTACCCTCAGTGGGTTTTGAGCGTGGCGCTCGACTTGCCGCCTAGTAATCTAAGCAAAAGTTGAGCAACAATGCACAAAGCGCACTGAGGTGAACCTGAAGGGCAGCGCTTGATTGGCACTTCTACTACGTAATCGCCTGACTCACATAGAATCACTATGCTACGCAAGCTCTGCCTTGTATAAATACCAATCAAACTGCTGCAAATACAAACTTGAAAGATCAACACGCTCTAGTAGCCGCGATTATTGTTTTTTCGCCCCGTGGCGAACCATATCTTTGCCGTTTTCAAACACTTCTTGCGTCACCCAACGACCGAGCAATAATTTATGATTATCGTCAAGTACAGCAACAAATGGACGTCCATCACTGTTATTCGTCGCCAGTGCTAAACCTGCGACATTTTCTAACCCCAAACCACCATTTTCTACCAATAATAGAAATGACTCTAGTTCCTCAAGTGTTTCGATTATGTCGTTATCTTTAATCATTATGCCCTACTCAATTGGCCTAAAAGGCGAAGCATAGCAGGTAAGTAAAATCAGGTGAACCCAGTGGCTGCTTGAAGCTCTTAGCCGTTAGCCTTTCACGATAAAAACTCTCAATAATGAACGTCTATATTTCAACATGTTGAATAGTGTAAGAAACCGACCATTACTTTTACACTTTTTATCTATCGCATAACAGTATGTTGTCGCTTCGACTAGTAATCTACGTCCCATATATTGAAACGTATCAATAAAGGGATCACACTATGAAATTGGCGTTTAACACTTTGGCACTAGCCATATCTGCAAGTTTAGTTCTCAGCGGTTGTAACAACGATTCTGATAATCGCCCCCCCATAGAAAAAGCAGAAGGGACTTGGCATCAAGTCGGTTACGGAAAGCTTCTGGTGATAGATGAAAACCGAGTGAAAACACTCGAGTTTAATTCAAATCACTGCATACTCACCGGTGATTTCTCGCATCTTGAAACAAAAGAGCGATTTCCTGATATTGTTAGATTCGGAGATATACTTTGGATAAAGGAACAAGGCTCAACAACAAACACCGAATTTGTTACGAAAGCACGAAAGCCAGAACAATGTAATTCACCACTTACGATAGGTGACCATACAACACCAACTGATGTATTCGAATACTTTTGGCATGCATTTAATGACTACTATGCCTTTTTCGAGTTAAGAGGCGTTGACTGGAAAACGCAACGTCAAGTATTTAGACCTCTTATTACTGATGATATGAGCGATGAAGCACTATTTGATGTGCTCAGTGAAATGGTTGCGCCACTGCAAGATGCCCATGTTTCTATTAAAGCTGGTGATAGTGAATTTTTCACCATGAAACCCAGCCCGATTTTACGTAGTGCCGAAGGCGAAGCCAAATCTTACCTTCGTTTTGGTTATGACGTTGATACGATGGAAGTTGTCGAAGAGTTTTTCGAAGACTACGAGGAAACCGCAGCAAGCTATATCACCGAACAAAGCTATAAAAGCTTTCCTGAAGGAGACGACCTAAAAACCTTAATCTGGGGTAAAACCGAGGACAATATCGGCATCATAGTGATCAACAATATGGCCGAATATGCCAACGATCCTGAGGCGAGCGAAAGTGCACAACTCGCTGCAGCCAAAGCTCGCTTTGACGCAATTATGCAAGAGCTACAAGACACGGATGGCATGATCATCGATATTCGCAACAATTTAGGTGGTGATGACGTCATTTCAATGGCAATTGCGAACCACTTCAACGCTAAAGAGATCATCGCGTTCCAAAAACAAGCCGTTAGTAAATCGGGAAAAAGCATAGCGCAACAACATAAATTACCAGCCAATGCAAATGCATACACGAAACCAGTTTACCTATTAACGAGCCAAATCACAGTCAGTGCAGCCGAAGTGTTTGCCATGGCAATGAAACAGTTACCGCACGTTACGCAAGTCGGAGAAGAAACCTCTGGTGCTTTCTCTGATATCCTCAGTTTTAGACTCCCCAACGGTTGGGAAATTGGGCTATCAAATGAAGTGTATCGCAATGCCCAAGGTGAAGCCTTTGAAAAAGTCGGTTTTCAACCTGACGTAGTGATCCCAGCCTATACCAGTTTAGAAACTGATTTGCAGCGCTTTGCGACCTACGATTACGCGCTAAAACAGCTAGGCAAACAAACTTATCCATCTATCGATATCGTGACATTTGAACATCAGGTTAATGACTTAATGGCACAAAGTGGGCTTCCCGGTTTAGCTGTTGCAGTTATCCAAAATGGAAAACTGAAGTACAGCAATGGATTTGGTTCAGCAGATGAGAAAAACACTCCGGTTACGGCGAATACACCGTTTTATCTTGCGTCGGTTAGTAAAACCATGGTCGGTGCAACACTGGCTCATGCGGTTGAAGATAAACTGATTAATTTGGATGAGCCAATCGCACCAATTTTGCCATTTACTTTGAAAGCCATTTCAGCACAAGACACGCCTATCACCTTTGCTCACCTAGTTACGCATACCAGTGGCATCGTAGACGCAAGCCCCGCCTACACTTGCTCTTATTATCTGCACGAGACACAACAGAATATGAATGATGCCCTGCTTGGCTCTAATTTGTGTGACGAACAAATCAACCCAGATCTTGGGACATATTTGCGGGATTACTTAAGCGAATCTGGACGCAACTATCAGGAGATCAATTTTACCAGTCAGTACGACTATGAAACCGGTGAAATATACGTTTATTCTAATATCGCTACAGCACTCGCGGCATATGCATTAGAAATAAAGGCACAAAAACCGTTCACAACCTTGGTAGATGACTATATTTTTGCACCGCTAGCGATGCAAAACAGTTACTGGGGTGTGGGTAAAACAGCGGATAATGTTGCCACTCGCTTTGTTTATTCACCTGATGATGAGCAGCTGCTTGCTATGCCTGATTATGGTGCGATTACCTATCCAGATGGCTCAGCAATTTCAACCGTTAACGATCTTGCAAAATATCTAATCGCCAGTATGAATGAAGGCAAACTCGGTGGGCACCAATTGCTTTCAAAAGCCGCAGTGTCAGACATGTTAAGTCCGCAAACTGAAGTGCCAGTTCCCAGTAGAGATATTGGCTATTTTTGGGAGCTAGATGGAAGCTTAATCCACCATGATGGCTCAGATCCCGGTGTGATATCACAAATGATTGGTGACACCAAAACCAAAAATGGCGTGATCCTGCTGAGTAATGGTGATGACAATCATGACCCACACTATGAAGCTTTTGTGATTATTCAGCAATTAGCACTACAGCTAGCCAATACAAAATAAATAATAATGAACAATGCGGTGTGATAAACACCGCTATTTAAAAAATATAAAAACACGGTTTAATTGCTGGTGAGAAATTAAACCGTGCAATTTAGGCAACCTCAATTAAAAAAACTCTTAAATACAAAAACTTACAAACAAAACCAATTCAACACTATACAAACAAACCAAATTTCAATTCCAAAAAATAACAAGCAGAAAATAAATAATTCAAACAAACCACCAACAAAAACAGGAATATTTAATTAACTTCAACAATAAGCCTAAAGCACCCCACAAAAGTACCGATAACAGGATCAAATGTAATTAAACCTTTTCGGAGATTATTCTGTGGCCTTATACGTTAATACCAACGTCAGTTCTTTGAATGCACAAAGACAGCTTTTAAATTCAGGTAACACGCTAGATACATCATTTAAACGTCTTTCTTCAGGTTTTCGTATTAATAGTGCTGCGGATGACGCGGCCGGTTTACAAATATCAAACCGCTTAGACTCACAAATTCAAGGTTTAAACCAAGGTAACCGTAACGCTAATGACGGCTTATCACTTGCACAAACCGCTGAAGGCGCGATGGACGAAATCACGTCAATGTTACAGCGCATGAGAACGCTTGCGCAGCAGGCTGCTAATGGCTCAAACACGGGCGCAGATAGACTCGCGCTGCAAGAAGAAGCAATCCAACTGAAAGAAGAAATCAACCGTATTGCCAAAGACACCACATTTGGTGGTCAAAACTTATTAGACGGTACGTATGATGCCAGTTTTCAGGTCGGAGCCGATGCAGTTCAGACTATTTCCTTTACTATGAAAGATGTGAAGGGAAATACCTTGACCGCGAATGGTGGCTTCACTTTTTCAGGTATTGCGATGATAGCTTCGACCATTACAGGAAGAGCGCTTGGCGAGGAAACGGTAGGGTTAACAAAAGTAACAGGACTCTCAACCGATGGTTCTGGCACTGCTTTCTACGGTTATGACGTCATGTTTGGCGCGATGAACCCGGTAACTGGTGATATTTCCCTTTCCAGTCAAAAACATGCCCAAACCGTATTCGCAGCGATCGATGGACTTATTTCTGTTGTTGATAAAAAGCGTGCGGAGCTAGGTGCAGTGCAAAACCGTTTTCAGTCTACGATCCGTAACCAGTCGAATATTTCTGAAAACCTATCAGCGGCGAAGTCACGCATCAAAGATACTGACTTTGCTCAAGAGACCGCGAAGTTAACCAAGGCGCAAATTTTACAGCAAGCAAGTCAGTCAATTTTGAGTCAGGCAAATCAGCGTCCACAAGCAGCCTTAAGCTTGCTTGGTTAATAAACTAACTTTGCTCCCTTTATCCAATTATGGGTTGCCTGATAACTTGCTGTCTATTGGCAACCCATTTTGCATTTTTGAACTAAACCTATTTGTCGTGCAAACCCCACGGCAATATTTTTTTTGTTGAATACATCAAAACTTTCAATTTGGATAATTCACAAAAACAAAATACTGTTAAAGTAAAATTTACCTAAAAATGATACATAAATGTATATAACTGAATTTTAAAACAAGAAAAACAGAACGAGAAATAACATAAAACCCATATAAAACATACAATTAAAGGAAGAAGTAACGAAACCTTTTGTCCCAACACCCCATTAAGAATATTACACCACGAAAAAATCTAAAAACAGAAATATTTAATTAATTTCAATGATTTACTAAAGATAGCAGCAAAAGTACCGATATTAGGATCGCACTAGAATTTTTATATGGAGATAAACCCAATGGCTTTATATGTAAATACCAACGTCAGCTCTTTGAATGCGCAAAGACAATTGATGAACTCAGGCAATACACTCGATACGTCATTTAAAAGACTTTCGTCTGGTTTTCGTATTAACAGTGCTGCTGATGATGCAGCAGGTTTACAAATTTCAAATCGCTTAGACTCACAAATCCAAGGCTTAAACCAAGGTAACCGTAACGCCAACGACGGTTTATCGCTGGCACAAACTGCGGAAGGAGCGATGGACGAAGTGACGTCAATGTTGCAACGCATGCGAACCCTTGCTCAGCAAGCTGCGAACGGTTCTAACACTGATGCTGATAGGCTTTCTCTACAAGAAGAGGCTGTACAGCTAAAAGAAGAAATAAACCGTATCGCTAAAGACACCACATTTGGCGGTCAGAACCTATTGGACGGCAGTTACGATGCCAGCTTTCAAGTAGGTGCTGATGCGGTGCAAACCATCTCTTTTAGCATGAGAGATGTAAAAGGTAACTCGTTAACAGCCAACGGTGGCTTCACTTTTACTGGCTTAGCAGCTATTGCTACTGGTATTTCAGGCAAAAAGCTCTCTGAAGATTTAACAGGTATATCAAATGTATCTGGTGGAGGTGCTGCGGGTGGATACGGTTATAGTAAGTTAGTGCATTCAGGAACTAATGAAATTTCTCTGTCTTCACAAGCTAACGCACAACAGATGATGGCCGCGATGGATGGTTTAATAGCCGTTGTTGATAAAAAGCGTGCTGAGCTGGGTGCAGTACAAAACCGTTTTCAGTCTACTATTCGTAACCAATCGAATATTTCTGAAAACTTATCAGCGGCTAAATCACGTATCAAAGATACTGACTTTGCTCAAGAAACTGCAAAATTAACCAAAGCGCAAATTTTACAGCAGGCCAGTCAGTCAATTCTGAGCCAAGCGAATCAGCGCCCTCAGGCTGCATTGAGCTTGTTAGGTTAATACCTTTGAAATAACTCCGCTTTACCCATTCATAGGTTGCCAAACCATACCCCATTTATCTTGGCAACCTATTTTGGCACGAGACATACCTTCGCTATATCAACACACTCTAAAGCCTGACGTGATTCAGTTACAGCTTCCATTGAAGTTGCTTTGCTAAAAAGAAGTCCAGAAACGCTTTCACCTTAGGCTGAGGATGCCTAACGTTATGATAATACGCGTATACACCCACACCTTTAACCCAGTAATCTTCCATAATCGGTTGCAATTGATTGTTTGAGATCGCCGCTGTTATTTCTTCACTATCACTGCTCGCGTTAATAATTCCGAGCCCAGAAATAGCCAAATCAATCAACCCGACGACCGTTGCAACTTTTTGTTTAAGCAATTTATACACAGGCTTTTGATCATGAAGCATCAACACGTTTGAAGGTTGATTGTGTAGGTAACCAACCACATAATGTTGCTCCAAGTCGTCTAACTGAACGGGTACACCATGTTCTTGCAGGTATTGCGGTGAGGCATATAGAGCAAGCGTAGTGTGAAACAAAGCACGGCGCTTTAAACTCGGAAATTTGTCACCCAGATAGCCGCTCACCCCCCAAAAAATATCGTAATCATCTTCATTGATATCAAGCACGGTCTCTTTGATATCGAGTTCCAATTTCAACTCTGGATACTTAACACAAAATTCAGATAGCCAAGGAAGTACGGTCCCTTGCATAAATTCATTATTGTGTGCAACAACCTTAATCGTGCCTTGAATTCTATTTGCAGCCGACGCTAACCAATTGTCCATTTCGTGATGTGCAGCAATGACTTTTTTCGCTTCATCCTCAAACGCTTTGCCAAATTCACTTAAATATAACTTACGACCACTACGCTCAAAAAGTGGTTGTCCAAGCTGCGTCTCAAGATTGCTCATTTGTTTGCTCATCGCCATTACGGTGAGGGACTTTACTTCAGCAGCTTTGCTAATGCCGCCGTGTTTTGCCACCAGCAAAAACGAATGCAACAGGTCATTTTTCAGCATTGATAAACCAAAAGTTTAATAACTATAAAAATAAAGAATATTTTTTTAATTTGGATATGTCCATACACTGTGTTCAATAAAAAATAAGGAACAACAAAATGAGCGTTGAAATATTATTACTCGTCTGGATTATTGGCTGGCTTATCTACGAATTAGCCAACCAAAATAAGGACAAAACACGATTATTGGCTGGCCAAACAACCAAGCTTAAAATATACAAAAGCACGATACTTACCCTCTGGCTTCCAACCATTTTACTGTTAATTCACCTCGCGACCGGTGGTATCAGTATGACCCAGCTAGGACTCGTACATTCTTGGCAGTTGACAACATTTATCGGTTGGTTGGGATGTTTAGTCATTCTCAGTTACTTTGTTTTTTCTTTGCATTCCATACAGCAAAACCAGTCCCAACACCCAAAACTCCGAGCCCAATTTGAGCCGATAGCTTGGATAATGCCGAGCACGAAAGTAGAACGAAACTGGTTCATCTTTGGCACATCTCTAACCGCGGGGATCTGTGAAGAGCTACTATTTAGAGGGTTCTTGCTACACGTTTTGGGCCAATCGCTTGGGACCTTACCAGCACTATTTATCTCTAGTCTGGTGTTTGGTTTATTTCATTTTTATCAGGGCTGGCAAGGGATAGTCAAAACGGGATTGTTCGGCCTTATTCTGGCTTTAATTTATCTTTGGACGGGATCATTATGGGTTGTCATTGCTCTGCACTTTGTTTGGGATGCCTACGCCGGTCAACTATTTTATCTGGTTGAAAAAAGCGCTAAAGAATAAGTATTTAACCTTAACTGCAAATAAGCCAATTGATTCAACCAGTAATAATATAAAGAAGCAGGAATTACTACAAAGTTCCTGCTTCTCAAAGGTAATAACAACAATATGTTCTAGCTTCCCGTGGACTTTTTCGCATCCTTATCGATAATCAGTGATGTTTGCTTTTGCCAAGTAAGCAGACCTAAATTAATGGGCACATCAGCTTCATCCGCCATTTTATACAGCGCTTTGATTTGCTTTTGCTCAAACTCTCGGGTGAATGAGGCCAAATGCAACTCCATCCAGCTTTCTATTGAGTCCGTTTTATTAAACTGTTCAGGCTTTTCCAATACCTCTTTATTCAGTGTCTTCCAGATATCGGCTTGTACTTGAGGGGGCTTTTCTTTGATATGTTCAATGGTGTCTTCCATCCACCCCATTCCTTGATTTTCAAAAGCATTGATCAGCTGACTGTACAAACGCTGCCGTTCAGAATCATCGGGAAGAGAATCGGTTAAAAACACATGTCCACCTTCGGTGCTTTTATAAGCACTGGTGTGCTCATCGATATCCAGCTGTTGGCTAACATACGAAAATACATTGTTCTCGCTTAGTTCGTCTGCGCTACTCAGCATTTCTATAAAAGGCTGGTGATCGTTTTTCTTAATCACCATCGCCATATCAAGAATGCCCTTGCTTTGATCATAGGGGCTTTCTCGCAAATGATGATTAATCTCTTGTAAGTCTTCTTCAGAGAATTTACCACTACTCAACAAATCAACGTATTTATCTACTTGTTTATTATTTTCAAAAGAATATTGCCAAAGTCTTTCTGACTGAGCTGACTTAGAAAAACGATGAAATAACACATTTTCAACACTCCCTCCGGGAAGTAGTAGCTTTGGTACTTGACTTGGTGCCGCAGCTTGTTCTTTTTCAGCGAGTTTAGATAGGGTATTGATGGTATCAACAATTTGCTCTTCAGACATTTGGCTCATTGTAGCGATAAGCTCTTGTGCTTTGTCTTGTGTTTTTTCAATAAAGAAACCCTCGACATTGAACGCCGAGGACATCATATCAACAAACTTATTGAGCGTATCATCGTCCATTTTATCGAGTAAGGTTAGATACTCTTTTGATGGAATATAGTTTCTTAATATTTCGCTTTTGTCTTTGTCCAGACGATCCTGATGCGTTAAAAACGCTTCAATATCATCGAGATCGGTTAACCGACCATATTGATATTTTGGCGGTTCATCAGAACCAGAAAGATCTATGACACGGTATAGCTGCGCTCGCTTTGTGAATTTGATGGTATTAGGATCGTTTTCATAATCAGCGGCTACTTTTTTTCTTAAGACTTCATTTATATCTTCAGTTTCATTTTTTGAGACTGACGTCGTTAAGTTACGCTCAAAATTGAGCATATTGGCGGGTGAGCTGGCTTTAATCTGCATGTTGATATCCTTATGCTGTTAACGCTTCTCTATCGGCAAGTTAGAGATTTTCTTTAATATTCCAACACGCTGTAACGCCGCGTAATCTCTTGTAATTTAAGCAACCTGTTAACTTGACTAGACTTCTCGCAGATTCTGCTAGTAACAGATCCAGCACTAGCAACCAGTGGCTAATCAACAAGTGGCGAGATGCAATATGAATAAGCAAGTAAATAATTTATCCATTCCGAAAAGAAAAACACTGACCCTATCGGCAGAGCAAACCGTTCCACTCATTATCAATGGACAGGGCACAATTAATGTCGTTTTAGCGCAATGTGAACCGCTCCACATAGAGTTTTTTGCAACCGATAGAAAACTTGGGTTAAAACTCACCATCAATAAAAACCAAGCGACACTATATAAACACGAAATCGTCCATCAAGATTTTGGAAAATCCGTTTGGGGTTGGGAAGAACTCGTTTCAGTCAGTAATAATGACATTGCTGAGCAAACAGGAAAACTCAAGCCTGGCCTTAGCGATGACCTTCACAGCCACTACTGGTTGAGCATTGATAGTCTAGCTCCACGCATAATTTACGGAAAGGGTGAGATGCGTCCTGAATTGGCATTATTAACTTACGATGAGGGCTACATTCAAGCAACGAAAGACTCCGAAAATTCATGGCTTCACAGTGTTAAAACGATTGCCGTAAATGGTAATGTTAACAACTCGCTGAGCAGCCTTTGGCGAGATCCTATTGTGGTTAATCCACCGTTGGCCGTGAAGCACTCGGATCAAATCACCATGGACGATGTCGCAAGTTATGAAGCAACCGTTGCAGCAAATTTAACGCCTGCTTGTCAGCAACTTTACGCCAATATTGCAGGCAAGAATTTTCAATTGGACACGCCCGATTTTCCTGAGTTTACCCAAGCCATTAATGCCAGTATTAATGACGAAAATGGTTGGTGCTATAAAACGTTGCGCGAGAAACAATTTGAGTTTGGCGAAACTGGTAATTTAGACGAAACCTATTTACGGATCACCATGGGCGTTAACCAGGGAGATTCACCAGGTATTCCTTACGTAATGGAAATTTGGCCTTGTGGTCATTACTCCCCTATTCACAACCATGCGGATGCCAATGCCATCATCCGTGTGCTAAGCGGCGAAATAACGGTTCGATTGTTTGCCATGCTCGCAACAGATGTCACTACTCCCTTCAAAAAAGCCAAATTTACTAAAGATCAAGTGACTTGGATCTCACCCGGACTTAACCAAACCCACCAATTAAAGAATGAATGCACTATTCAGGCTTGTATCACAATCCAGTGTTATCAGTATTCGCAAAAAAATACCGAGCACTATGAATACTTTGACTATGTAGACGATGATAAAATTGAACCGTTTACCCCTAATTCTGATATGGGCTTTTTGCAATTCAAAGCATTAATGAAAAAAGAGTGGCAGGAAAGAAAATCAAGCGCTAAGAAGGCCATTGATTCTTTAGTGCCAGTTAAATAATCTTTTTTGGCACGGCGCTCTAGAATCATATAAAAGGGTTTTTACCTTCATTACAAGCCACCGAAATATACACGATTAGGTGGCTTTGCTCCCCGCATATTGGCTACGAATTTCACCTTTACTCCCCCAAACCTCATGCTCTTTCCGTTAACCACTACTGTACTCTTACAATTTAACGAGTGTGTACCAAGCACTTATTAAAAGATGAAAAACAATCATTAATTACCGAAAAACGATAATTAATGATTGACTAACAGAACTAAAATACCTAAATTAGATACAAAATTAATCAACAGGGTTGAAGTCATGGATGCTTTTCAAAAATTTATCAAAGCCGAAAGAAAACTAATTAAAGACCACTTATACGTTTTGGTTAGCGCGTCGTTACTAGGGCTTGTATCAGTTGCGTTAATGATAATAGGCCTCGACGAAAGTGATAACGTTTATGCTGAAGTGAAAAGTGCCGTCCAGTTTGGAGCCAGTGGTTTAGTTGCACTTGGCGTACTTACTATTTTTTACCGTTTGCTAAAGAGTTACGAGTTAGGGCAACCTGTATTTTCTCATCTTAGTATTCAGACTTACCTGCTAATCGCCAAAGTAATTATGTTATATGGTTTGGTTGCAAAACCAGCGCTTAGCTTGCTCTTAGAGGCTACATTTTTCGATATAAAAATGACTGTAACTAGCTTTTTTGCCAATGTCGATTTTGTGCTAGCGGTTGCTGGTTATATCCTGCATATATTTTGTGCTCACTGTAAAGTAGCTAAATCAATGGAAGACGAACAAAGGCTAACCATCTAATGGCTATCATCATTAATTTGGATGTGATGCTGGCAAAACGGAAAATGAAATCAGCAGAATTAGCTGAAACGATTGGTATCACCCCACAAAACCTAAGCGTGTTAAAAAGCGGCAAAGCAAAAGCCATTCGCTTTTCAACATTAGAGGCGATATGTGCGACACTACAATGCCAACCCGGAGATATTCTAGAATTTCAACAGGACGAATCATGAAGCAACTACAAGAATTTAACTACAAAGGGCACGTAATCACTATTGAAGGAAATACCCTCGGCCGTGAAATAATAAGAGTTGATGGTGAAATTGTAACTAAAGCATGGCGACTATCTTTTAGCAGTAAGCACACTTTCACATTGGCAGGTGAACTTCTAACCGTCACTATCAGTGCGAACTTCAGTTCCTTCAACAGTGGAGAGTTAACTTGTTGCTTATTGAACAGCCAAGGATTAATCGCATCTAAAACAAAGTCGCTTGCGAAGATATTCAACGGACTATATTGCGAGGAAGTTAAATTCGATAAAGATGAGCGCACATGGAAATCAGAGCTTGAGTTTCCTTGGCAAATAACGAGCTATATTATTGTTTTAATATTGCTTTTAGCGAGCATGGCTTTTGAACGCTTATTTGACACAAGCTGGCCATCAACCATCGCTTTTTATGGCATTTTGATTATCGCGGTTATATCTTGCACTCATCTCGCACGTCTGATTTTCAAGCAGCTATCAGTGTTAAAGCGGGAAAATACTCAACTTGATATTGAGTAGAAAACACAACTATTTAGAAGAAGGCTGATTCCAGCCTTCTGTGTGTTATTTTTCTTTGACTTTTTTACCCGAACGATTCATTTCAGGCCAGCCCCATGGACTCACTTCAACCATAATGTCATCTTCAACGGGCCCATTTTTACATACATCATCTTGCCCAGTGATACGTAACGGAAGTTGCTCTATGTATGAGGTGAGTAATAACTCATACTGATACTTAGCAACGGGGGATGACATGTCCAGATTCCACACCAAACTTTCAGGGTTTGCTACACAACCCGCAAATGATGATTGGTCTTTCATGACATTTAAATAAACATAAACAATATGATCGTTATATGCCGAGTCAGAGCGTAGGTTTAAATTTTTTACCGTGCCATAAACGTCATTGCCTGCAAAAGCCGATAATGAAGTCCCCGCCAGCAAAGCCAATAACAACAATTGTGCTTTCATAATTCCAATTTCCTTCGGTTATTTATTATTATCAGCACGAAAAAACATCCTTTTTGACGTTAACTACCTTCGCGCTGATTAACAAAGATACAATAACAATGGGGGAATAGCGATATTCAATCATTTTCAACAGCTGTTTTTTTAACCATTAAATATACACAAAATCCTTCATCCTCTGGATAAAAATAACTCACTGGTCAGAACCCCTTTTTAACCCTATAACACGTGATATCAATACTATGTTATTGATTTAAATTTGGTGAGCTATTGGCTCGCCGTTATTTTGGGCCAGTTGATCTTTCAACTTTGTTTTGCAGCAGTTTAATTGACATTTATACAAGGCAGAGCCTGCGTAGCATAGTGATTCTATGTGAGTCAGGCGACTACTTAGCAAAAATGCCAATCCAGCGCTGCTGTTCGGGTTCCTCCCTGTGCGCTTTGTGCATTGTTGCTCAACTTTTGCTTAGGTTACTGGGCAGCAAGTCGAGCGCCGCGCTGAAAAACCACTGAGGGGAACAAAAACCAAACAGCAAAGATCAACAGGCCCTAGTTTCTACTATCAGGAATTACCATGCTAAAAACTTTGATTGTGGTTGAATCTGAACAAGCCGCAGCTGAGTTTGGCTTAGCGAATGTGCTAAGTTTTGAACAATATTTACAAGACTATCCAAAACGCGATGAACCCAAAACCCGCGTTATCAATTTGTGTGCAACCGGCCAATACCTAAGTAAAGGGTATTATTGCTCATTGCTCGCCGAGGCACGCAAGCACGTGGTTCTACCCACAGTAAAAACCATCAATGCATTGCGTACTGAACACATTGAGTTTTCACTGTCACTAAACCAGAAGAAGCTATTGGAGAGCGAGCCACAATGGATCTTCTTTGGTCAATCCGCTTATACTCATTTAGCACCGTTGGCAAGTACTTTGTACAAACGCTTTGCGGCTCCGCTACTTTGCATTCGGTTACTTAGCGATGGGCGTTTATTGGCTGAGCAAGGATCCATTTCAGAATTAAATGAGAGCCAAAAGCAGCTGTTATTAACCACAGTTCAAGCACTTAGTGAATCAGCTTGGAAGCGCTCTAGCAAACAATTACACGCGCGATGGGAAATGGCTATTTTGGTTGATCCACAAGAGCCTTCTCCTCCCAGCGATGAGGATGCCATTGCTAAGTTTGTCAAAGCTGCAAGAAAAAATGGTATTCATGCACAAGTTAAAACCATTGAGACACTCGATGATATTAACCAATATGACGCTTTGTTTATTCGCCAAACGACAGCCATTGACCATATTACTTATCGCCTAGCGAGTAAGGCAGAAAGCGCCGGTGTCGTGGTGATGGATGATGCAACCTCTATTTTGCGCTGTTGCAACAAGGTTTATTTACATGACGCTTTTAGTTACTCAAAAGTGCCGACATTAAAAACGCATGTAGTCAGTGATGCAACTTTGGATACCCTAACACACTTAGAGCAGCTGTTTAGTTACCCAATGGTGTTGAAAATGCCCGAGGGGTCATTCTCTCGGGGAGTATACAAGGTTCAGGACCGCGAACAATTAACCGCTCGACTGGAAGATTTATTAGCTGAAAGCGCATTAGTGCTGGTGCAAGAATATTTATACACCGATTTTGACTGGCGCATTGGCGTACTCAATGGGCGAGCAATTTACGCTTGTCGCTATCATATGGCGAGAAATCACTGGCAAATTTACAATCATGATTCCAAGCGCTTTAGCTCTGGTGGCTTTGAAACGCTACCGACATTTGAAGTGCCAAGAGCTGTGCTTGCAGCCGCATTAAAGGCATGTAAGGTGGTTGGCAATGGTCTGTATGGCGTTGATATTAAAGAGGTCAACGGTAAAGCCTATGTGATTGAGGTGAATGACAATCCTAGTATTGATCACAAAGTTGAAGATGCTTATTTAGGTAATGAACTGTACATGTTAATCATGACTGAGTTTGTAAGGCGCCTAGAAGCTAGAGGCAAATATGAGTGAGTCAGCCACGCTCAGAACCGCAATTCTGAGTGACTTACAGGCGCTTATTAAAGTAGAGCAAAGCTGTTTTAATACCGACCGGCTAAGCTCGCGAAGCTTCAAACATTGGTTACAAGCGCAGCATGCTTTGTTTATTGTTGCCACGCTGCAACAAGAAATAGTTGGTTATGGTCTAGTCTGGTGTCTAAAAGGGACCAGACTTGCGCGGCTTTACTCTTTAGCAGTTCTTCCCTCTCACAGAGGGCGAGGGATCGCACAAAAGTTACTCAATGAACTGGAGCACCTGACTCAACAAAGAGGCCGAGCTTACTTAAGACTAGAAGTTTCAGCCTCTAACCATGGCGCCATTAAACTATACAAAAGTATGGGCTATCAGGTTTTTGGGGCTTATAGCGATTACTATGGCGATGGCAGCGAAGCGCTGCGAATGCAAAAGCGCGTAGCAAGGTTTGATGGTAACGGCGTTGCATTGCCAATCCCTTGGTACAGACAAACAACAGAGTTTACCTGCGGCCCTGCCGCATTAATGATGGCAATGCAGAGCTTACACAGTAGTATTGAACTCTCACAAGCTCACGAGCTGGAATTATGGCGCACAGCGACCACCATATTTATGACCAGCGGTCATGGTGGTTGCCACCCTATTGGGCTGGCACTTTGCGCGATTCAAAGAGGGTTTCGCGCACAAGTGTTCTTAACTCAACTCACTCCGCTGTTTTTGGAAGGGGTCAGAAGCGAAGAGAAAAAACAAGTGATGCGCACGGTACACGAAACGTTTATGACGCAAGCTAATGAATCTGGCTGTGTACTTCATGAGTCATCATTGGAGTTAGAACACCTATATGCTCTACTCAAAGATAATCATCGGGTGGTGATATTAATTAGCACTTACCGATTAGATGGGAAGAAAGCCCCTCACTGGGTGTGCGTCACAGCTATTGATGACAACTGCGTTTATGTCCACGATCCTGACCTAGATGCTGCTCAGCAATCTATCGATTGTCAGCATGTACCTATCGGCAAATTAGAGTTTGCGCGAATGGCGACATTTGGTAAAAGCAAATTAAGAGCGGCTATAGCGATTTGTAATAACGCTCGGTAAAGCTGCGTAAATAGAAAAAGAGCGCCTCTAATTCGGCGCTCTATCGCTTATCTCATCACTTACTTAATGATAAGCTCATCTTCCATTAGGTAAATTTCATCAGGGTTAGTTAAAGTTAAAACTTTAACTGCCATTGTTTTACCTGCCGCGTTTTGACACTCTAAAATTTGATAAATCACAGGCTGTGTTGCTTCTGAGTTATCAACCGTTACGTTAGTTGAAAATACGTCAGAGTGGAAATTGCCTTTACCGTCTTTTCCATGGAATAAACCAAGCTCAACACCACGATTAGATAGAGTTTTACAACTACCACCATTACCTTGGTTGTTTACGTTTAATACGCTAGTTACTTCATAAGCGCTATGGTAGCTGTATGCTTGAGAGCGATAAACAAACTCACCTCTAGGCTCTGCTTTAAGTTCCCAATTCACGATTGGTGCACCAGGTACATTAACCATTACATCATAATCTTCGCCTTCTGCTGTAGTACAAGATACAACTAGACGCTTATTATTCGTTAGAAATTCTTCTGGAATATCTGCAGATGCTTGTTGGATAAATACCTGCGCAGGCACTCGAGTTACGTTAGCGTGAGCGATTTGCTGACCAGTAGTATGGTCATAAATATTACCGTAAGAACATGAATCGCCGTTAGCACGCGGGTGCAGATAAACATTTAGGTGATGAGCGAATTCACTGGTAATAATCGAAGTTGCAACAGGACCTTGACTATATTCAGTAACACGTTCGAAACCATCCGTGTCAAAAGCTTGATTCGGTAATGCCATAGCACCACCACAAACGAATGCAGCTACTAGAGATAAAGCCATATTAAACTTTTTCATTTCAAATTTTCCTTTTATGTTTCAATTAGAGTTTGCTATGTGTTTCGGAATTGGGCCCTTTCCTTTGCTAGCGAGACGACAATAAATCCACATGACAACGCTGTCAATGACATTTATGTTAATTTTGATGATTTAAATCAAAATTTAATAAATAAACTTTATTTATGTTAATAAATAATTATAAAAGATTGAAAAACAAACAAATTTAGTTTTAACAAAAACAATATTGTCATCAGGTTTTTGGTGTCTTTAGTAAGCAATTGTGTTTATATCGTGTAACTTTTGTATAATCGAATGGTTTTATGTTGTGTGTGGTGATTTGTCTTTTTACTGTTGAACTGAGGTTTCATAAGTTCGCAAAGTACATAACACGCTAACTAGCAGTAATAGAGGGTGGTTTTTAGACGTTACGGCTGCTGTAATGCTGTAGTGAGGTGGTTATGATAAGAAACAGGCTCTCAAACTCAATATCGAAAGCCTATTTGTATCTTTAAAGTCAATCAGGTGCTCTAGCGCGATGCCAATTTAAATATACTGGCAATAAAAGAACGTAACATGTACCACAACCTGCGGTGGAGCCGATATCAAAATCACGGCGCAGTAAATTTGCATCTGTAAACTTCTCTTTTAAAACGGTGTGATTAAGTTTCTGAATGCTGCTAGTCAGGTTTAATGTTTCAAAATGATTAAGTGGTATTGCGGATTGGTATAAAGCATGATGAAAACGTGCATTGTTCTGCTCAACACTTAGCTTGGTGCCTAAAACAGTTTGGCACATTCCACCATGGGCGACCAAAAGGTCCTCAATTTTTATCATTACAGATTTCGCTTTAAACCAATTACCTAACACTGTAGCTGACGAACATGCCGTATCGAATGAAGCTAAGCTCTCAACAGCAAAAAGCTGCTCCGCTTTAACACGGCAAAATTTTCCATTTTGGAAACTTTTGAAGCAAATACTACACGCGCTCACTTCACCCAAGCTGTAATAAAGTACTTTTACCCCATCATAATTCGCTTATTGCGCTATTGTTTAACTTATTTCACGCAAAAGACCCTCACTGTGCATTCTTAATGCATTGATTTTATTGGGCAATGATAATTAAAAAAGAAATATGTATCTATTCGTAAAATATCGTGTATAGTGTTCTTAGCTCAAAAGGCAGAGCTATTAATCAAATATTTAGTACAAGCTTTTCTCAGTTTATTTTCGATTTTATTCGTCATAGTTACCCTGCGATACCTTATCCTTCATTAAAGATTTAGTAGCTTACATTTCAATTTTTAAATATATCGAGGTATATATGTCAAATAAAACAACTGGTTTAGTAAAATGGTTTAATGAGTCTAAAGGCTTTGGATTTATCACTCCTGATAATGGTGGTGCAGATGTGTTTGTTCATTTCCGTGCTATCGCTTCAGATGGTTTTAAAACCCTAGTTGAAGGTCAAGCGGTTGCTTTTGAAGTAGAGCAAGGCGCTAAAGGCCCTCAAGCTAACAACGTTACTTTAGCGTAACTTGTTATTAGAGAGATATTGCCGTAAAAGGAAATATCTCTCTAAATAAATTATTATAGAACGAACCACTCTACTCTACTGCAAATTTATTTATAACTAACCAGCTCTTTCCTTGCAAAGAACCTATTTAAATAAATAAAACGCCTTAATTTAAAGTAAATTTTTTACTCTTACCAATATAAAGCATCAAGGCAGTAACGTATACGTAATTAACACGTCCTCCCCCAATTTAAGAGAAAGCTATGCGTAAACCAGCTAGAAAAAATGCAAAAAAAATGCGAGAGAAAAACTTTGAAGAAAGGTATGAAAAAATGGTTGCTGAATACCGCCTTGCAAAAGAAGAACTTGATTCTTTAGATGAAGAAAGTGAAGAGTATCAAGTACAAAAAGGTAAGTGTGACAAGCTATTCGCAAACGCAGAACGCTATATTAATACTCGCTAATCTTTCACTAGGTAAAGACGTACTAAGTTTTTATTCGCTGCCAGGGCCATATTTTTTCTGTTCAATCAGGTCTTCTGTTAAGAGTTGTTATTTTGTCTATAAATAGCGGCTCTAGAAAAGATACTTCTGCGTCAACTTATTAATGAATTTTTGCTTAGCAAGTAAACACTTTCCCATTAATACCAGTCAGCTCCTGAATTAATATCAAAGTCACGAACACTTATATTTGGATCTAAAAACTGCTCTTTTAATGCTTTATGCATCAGCTTCTGGATGTTGCCCAAGGTGAGAGCATACTTTGTTAATGACTGTTAACCGAAGATAAGTTCTGCTCTGAATTCATCGTCAAAACTGGCTCGAACACACTTGCCACGTATCGAATCTTTACGGCCTGTGTGTTGTTTTACCAGATTGCGAACAACCCGTCTGAACAGCGCCATATTCTCCGCTGAAATCGGCTCACTGATCTGACAAGCGTCTTCCTTAAACACGACATCCAATACCCAATGCTGTTGGTTCTCTATGTGCCAATGATGGCGAATCGCTTTTTGCAACATCTGTGCATCTGGCTCGACAGAAGCAATATAAAAATGCGTGTCTATTTTTGTTGTTGAACCAGACTTACTGTGTCTTTCTACTGCGACTAGCGAAGTAAGCCTAGGCCATTTTTCTTTTATTTCTTCAGGCAGTTTGTCTGCTCTCAGAGCATAAGTAATGCGTGTTTCCTGACGTCCATGGCCACTGCTGACTTGTACATCTTCAGGCAAATTCTCCTCTTGTTCAAAGGCTGCTTCAAAACATGAAGCAACTGCTCTTTATAAAGAGTTTTTTGATTTGCTTTGACTTGAACCAAGTAGTCAGCCTCTCTTGAAATCAGTGCTGAGAGTGTCGCTTTCTGACAATGTAACGCATCTAATGTGATGATAGAATCTGAAATATCGAGCACATCTAATAAGGCCCTAACTGCCGGTATTTCATTGGATTTACTTTCTACTGTACGCTGATACAAAGTTAAACCAGACTCACAGTCAAAAGCGGACACCAAGTGTAAGTTATCCTCACGTTTCTTACTGGCACCGCGCAAGGTTTTGCCATCAAACGCAATGATTGGCTTACCTGACTGAGACCGTTGCTCGTTGACCCAACTGAACAAGGCCAAAACCAACGAATCAGTCTCCAGCGTTGGAATACCGTGTTTAAATGCTCTGAACTGCCTGAGCCAGGGCAGTTTACTGTTCCCGAACACCTCGATATCTTTCCAGCCTTCACAACCGGATAAAACTGCCGAGATGATAAGAAACAAAACATCAGCAAGATCATGATGTTGATTAATGGAAGAACGCTTATCTTCAACAAGTTCAAGGTGGCTAAATAACGACACAGTTAACAAGTAGATAGTGATAATGTGGGCGTTATTAGATCAGAAAAGAAGCGGGTGTTAAAGCCTTTTTACAAAGTGCGATCCCGCCGTGGGATGTTGCCAGATTCAATATACAAGCTCTCCCCAGTCACTTCAGTATTAACTGACCTTGCCGTCATATCTTGCTTGCAGTTTATCGACATGGGTATGGCCTCTAATGAGGTAGTCTACGGCAAAGTGCTGCTCAGAACCAACTCGACTAAAATTACCTTCCAAAATGTACTGCTTATGGTTGCCTAAAATGTAATGTAACTTACCACCAGCTGCCTCAGCCTGCTGAGCTGGCTCATAAAGTTTTCAAAGCAAACCATAAGTATCGCGCCCCTTATCTACTGAATCCCCGATAACCACGAAATGACCAGAACCAAAACTCCAATCCCCCTGTTCATTCAGCAAGCCAAGTTCTTTCCCCAGTTCACAAAGAATTGTAAATTTCCATGCAAATCGCTGGTAAACAGCAGCTTTTCAGGCATTGGATAGGCATATAATGATTCTTTATTAGGGTTTTCCGCAACTTTAAAATCGTACTGTGCGCCATTGCATGCAAACTCAATGAGTTATTTACGATTGCTTCTGAATATCCTTGGTTTTGGCAATACCAATGTCCAACAAGTCCACCATCAATAATGAATAATCAGGCCCTGCAAAGCGGGAGAGAGCAACTTGGGTTCTGACGCATGAGCCGCATAATCGGCCCTCACTCTGATGTAGTTTGAACCCAACGGTAACTCTAAGGAGTTATATACGCCACTCGAGGTCAACGTCACTTTTGATTGGGAAACCCAAATAACAAACAGGACTAAGATTGATACCGTAACAAGTGTTCGCCACTTAACTAGTTTTAAAAAAGACTTTTTCGGCATTGTATGTTCCTTATTTACACACAAACTTCTTAACCGTAATAAAATAGACACAAATATCACAAAGAAACTCCAGTCTTTTTATTACGTAACTTTTTAAACTCAACTCAAGTAACCAAGTTAGCGGCTAGGGTCTGTTCAATTGCCCTTGGACAAGGTACCCTAATAATGACCTATAACAATAAGGTCCTAGTTATATAATTAATAAGGATTATTATGAAAATTTCATTTCAAAAGAAAACGTTAAAAAATCTCGCAGACAATGCTGTTATTTTGAAAAAGCAAACTAAAGACATCGCAGCAGCCGGCACCACTTGGTGCCACAAGACTAAGTATTTTGGTACCTATTGCTGCTAAGCTATCACCAACCTCACCACAACTTTTTCATAGTCAACTTGTGAGCAAGTGTAAGTGGGATTAATAAAGGACAACCGCCTTTTATGCTGGCATGTTCGGTGCTAAGCAAGTTCAACCAGCTCATTAAAGCAGTTGCCCTTTTATTTAAAGATTACATTATTAATGAAGTACACAGTGAAATTGCGGGAAAGAAAATGAAGGTAACGACCATAATAAGAGCCGTCATTGCCACATTATTGCTTTTGTCTATCATCTTCGCTATTTCATTCTTACTCTCGCTAGATAATAGTCAGCCAAGGCAATCTGCCGCTGAAAATGCGATATCTCATGTGGACAAAACACCTCCCCTTTCAGGTGCCACAAGTGACGAACGTATCATTCAGCCATCGGTGATACCCAAAATGCAGAGTAGCTGTAAAGCTTATGTTCGGGCGTTAAAAAGTTCACGTAGATTGCAAGCCAACTTTGTCAGCACAAAAGCTATCTCATGGTATTTTGAAGGTGTTGACAAATATAAAATTGCGCATACTTTAGCCGCAAATTTTGACTATCAGACTGCCATGCAGTGGCTGGAGAAAATAAATGGTCTATCTAAATACCATGCACAAACACCAGCTCAGGTTTCACAAATAGAGCAATTAAGTTTTGGTACACAAGCTCCCTTAACGCTTCACTCTATGTTGAAATTGATTGAGAGTGAACTAGGGCCTAACGGTGAAAACCTCAACCTGCTGGTTAATAGTTACCCTGATATTGAATATCAAATCCGCCTCAGCGCACTATCTCAAGCACTCCAAAATGTCGACTTTCAGCGTTCTTTTAGCGCGATTCAACAACTAAAACCCTTTGCTGATAATCCATTATTTTTCGTTCACCCGATAAAACACGAACCTGGGGTTTTTATACTCAGTCAATTTCCTAAACCACAAGCAAAACAGCTTTTAGCTGCTATGTTTGATTTAGCTCCCGTGTATTTAGATCCCCGAAACCCAGGTTCCAGTTTAACCCTACAGGCTCTGGTAGCAATTGATAACGACAAATCGAATTGGCGTACTAAAAACATCTCACCAAAGATGTTTATATCTGACCCTGAAGTTCAACATCGCTTGAATGAGTTATCACAACATTATTCAGATCTAACACCTCCACGTGTGGAAGACTATTGTACATCGGAAATACATGATTCAGACATCACACTAAAAAAAGTGCATGCTAATGAAGTCAATAAAACACTATCACCAGCTTGGCAAGCTATCAAAAATCATGAGTGCCCCAGTACACACTTTATGACTCATGCTATGTCTCTTGCCACAGCACTAAACTCTCAAGGCATTAGCCTAGATGCGCTTTCCAGTTACAACGATATAATTAATCAAAACAGAGAATTAAACCGAGTGCTATCTACGTTAAGCCACTCAGAAAAAGGGACTTTTGCAAATTTAATCTACGCCAACCAAAAATATACCGAACAACAGGTCGAAAACCTGATTAACGCTAACTTAGCACCGCTAGATAGTGACTTTTACTTGTTGATTTTTAAACTGCCGATAGAACAACAAAAACGGTTATTGTCCAAGCAAATGTTCAAGCTCAAAAACTCTAATTGGTACGGCGCATCTTTGATTACACAAGTATTGACTAAAGGTACCGATAGCAACGTGATTGATGAATTAATACCTTTTTTGTTATCACAAGGTGCTTCACTAGTCGGTAGCGAAAGTGACATTGATCCCTTGTGGTTTGCAATCAACAACCTGACCGCAGCACACTCAGAGCTACCGGTTAATGCATTATCTAGCATTATCGAAAACACCCAACTGAATGAAGTTCACATAGATGCCATGTACAAGTTAAAGCAAAGGAATATGAGTTTATACAACCAGTTAATTGAACAGTTTCCCTCATTACATTTTGATAAACCTAAAATGCTGATAGACATAACTTGTCAAAATCAATGAGCGGTTTAAGCTCTCAACCACAAAAAGTTTGCTTACAGCGTTTAGGAATACACATTATCCTTCGCTGTCAATCACAGTAAAAGTTCTTTCAATAAAGCGTCTAAATGCTTTTTCAGGCACAAAATCAGCTTTATTTTCCGCGTTGAACTTACCTAACAGGTTTTTGATACTTTCTTCATTCATGACCTGTTGAACCGACATTCCTTGTTCTTTTAAGGCTTTTACTCTGTCAAACCATACAAGAGTATTGTTTCTGAAGCTGCGTAGTTCTGCTTTACCCGAGGGTTTACCATGGCTGGGAATAATCGTACTGTACTCATCACCCAACGCTAAAATTTTCTCAACAGCCTGCTCAAACCCAGATATTCCTCCGGTATAAAATGTAGGGTGCCAACTGGTATCATAAATATCACCGACAAAAATACTGTTACTTTGACGATGAAAAAAGACTTTGTCCTTCGCGGTATGTGATTTCAGCAGCAACACTTCAACTTCGGGCAAACGCGCTACACTTTCAATGACTGCACCACCTAACTTAACGAAATATTCATTGCCCCCGGTGTGATCAAAGTGCTGGTGAGTATTTAAAATGTAACGTACGGGTGATTTTGTTTGTTGCCGAATGATCTGATGTAATTTATCTAAATTTTTATCCCCAGGCATTGGGTCAATGAGCACGACACCCTCATGCATTTTTATCAGCCCTATGTTGGTGCCGTAGCTTTTCTCAGTAATGATAAACACATTATTTGACAGGCTCGTAATTTGGAAGCTTGACGCTTCTGCCAATACACTTGCAGAGTAAAAAGCAGCAGCAATAACCAGTTTGAGTCTCATAAAACACCTTCCCTACTGTATTGTTATTATTAATTAAAAGTACTAATTGAACTTCGAAGCAATACGTTATTCAAGCTAGCTCGGATATCGTTACCAGCCTTGATACGACCGGCCCACCAGCTTTTAGGCACAACTTGAATTATCCTATCTGATATTTTGAATTGGCATCTTCTGTCGGATATGTACCGTTATAAAAACACACGTAACTAGTGCTCGTAAAAAGTCATTATTTATCCCTGCACACCTTAGACCTATCCTATTTAGCTTTGTAGATTAGTATGTAAGCAGAGCTGTGCTGACACTCCAGCGATAAAGTCTGCATGCTGAGTAAGATAAATACTCTGCAAATAAAAAACCTGACGTTTAGATGATTTCTAACTGATTAGTTAAAAGCTCCGTCTAAAGATACGATGCAAATGCATTTAAAGTTATAATAATTAGCCCGAGCTCTGCAGTACTTCTAGCATAACCTGCTTAGCTAGCGACTCAAGGCGATAATTTGAGAAAAAGCCATGCCATAACTTAGGTGCTTTGTTGGTCAGCAACACTATCGCCATGTTTTTCTCTTTGCAAATCATTACCATGGAGTGTTGTCCGAAGGTTCCACCGTTATGCCAAGCAAACTGACCAAGTTCATCATCGTAACCAAGCGCCCAAGCCAGTCCCAAATCTGCAAATTTTGGCTCAGCAAAAGTTGGCGCAGTTGCTTCACTCAATCGTTCTTTCCAACTCTCTCCAGTACAGCCTAAATGAGCTTTTAAAAACAGCAGCATGTCATCAACTGTCGAGCGCCACACGCCAGCAGGCTCCATTCCACGCCATTGAAAATCAGCAACCTCACAACCCGAAGCTCTGTGACCTTTGACTAATCGCTGCGATTTATAAGCGCTTGAATTGACATAGGTATCTGTCATTTTTAGAGGCTGTAAAATAGACGTTTGAACAGCCTGTTCATAACTCACGCCAAGGAGATCCGCCAAAAGATTACCCAATAGTGCCATACCAAGATTTGAATAATTAAACTTACCCGGCTTTGGTGGTTTTTTTATAGATTGTAAAAATGCATCTAGATCTGAATGACTAAAATCGAGAATATTATTGATTACCTTATTCTCGGAAAATCCGATTGTGCTGATTGGATTTGCAGGTAATCCTGATGTATGGGTAGCGAGTTGCTTTAACGTAACGTCTTTTAGAATGGGTAAGTCAGGACGAAACTTTCCTATTCTATCGTCAATATTCACCACCCCTTGTTCGGCTAAGATCAGGAGCAAGCTCGTTGTAAGCGTTTTTCCCACAGAGCCAATTTCAAATACATCAGCCTGACCATCGTTATCATTCCCAAAGGAAGCACGATATTGCGCCCCATTGTTCCAAACCGCGATATCTAGCTGCGGTGGTTTTGTTCGATTAACAAATGCATTAACTATATTGTCGACTTGCTGTTGCACATTAAGCTTCCTTTTATGCAAACTGCTGGAATACCAATCTCACTTATTCCCAGCATTTAACCCCTTGCTCACTCACTGTCGGAGAGTAAGCATGCGCCGCTGTCCACGCAATCGAAAATGGTGATAACGCCTGCTTAGAGTCCCTTTGTTGGTCAAAACGATAACTGAAAAGCCCTCATTGAGCGCTTCAATATAAGCAGTGCCAGAGTAACCTCCATGGGTGAGATAAAGGCTTTGCTCTACCACTTGAGCCGCCCTCAATGTATCACAATGCTTTTCAGTTCTACTTGGTTTTAGCGAGACCCAACTCAACTTTATTTCTTCCTTTGAGTTGGGCTTTGATATCTGCGGAGGTGAGCTACTTTTTCACCCATTTACCATTTACTTGAATGTAATGGCCTGGTTCGGTTTTGGTGTAGGCTTTTTTGGCTGCCAAGGCTTCCACTTGTGCCAGCGAGATGCCATTTTTCTTTGCCAATTCCTGATACTTCGCTTTGCGCTTAGTATTAACTTCATCAACTAGTTGTTGCACTTCCGCACCACCGGAAACTACAGCTACATAACCTGAGGTGTTTTCACCGACGAGGCCTCGTGATTTTGCCTCATCAAGCGACATGGCATAGACAGCAAAACTCATGGCAATGGCACTTAGTACAATGAATAGTTTGGTTAATTTCATACGTCCTCCTTAAAATAGCTCGCTGTCTTCACTGAAAAGATCGTCTAGCTCTTTGTCTACTTTGACGCGAATTTCATGATCAACTTTTACGTTTAGATTTATAGTAATAGGTTCTTTGGTTTCAACCTGAACTCGATGAGTGCAGGCGCTTAGGGTGATAACCCCAGCTAAAATAATGATCCATTTCACTTACTGTTGCTCCTCTTGGTTTAACGCTTTTTCGACTTCTCGCGTAATTTCGTCACTAAGACGTAATGCACGCAGTAAATCAAACACATTTTCAGAATGGGTATAATTAAAGTTTACAGGTTGTTTTTGCGCCTTGTTTACTCCAGTTATACGAACCCCTAAATCCAACCAACCATCAGGTGAAAGACTAACATCGCTAACTAAGCTTTCTACCGTTAAATCGTCTAGTACACCAATAACGTTTTGTAAGCTAGGCTGTTGCTCCTTTAGGGCGTTTATCGAGGCATTGTTTTCAACTCTCAGTACGCCCTCCCCGTGATTCTCAATTTTTCCTTGCTTAATACGAACCGTTTTTCCGTCCAAATGAACTGGCAAATTCCCGCTAATTCTCCCTCTCAACTCCACCCCGACATCACGACCCGCTTTAGCTATGTCATCAAGGCTCAGACGCTCAAGGTTGACTGTCACCGTTTGTGGCTGCTCAGATAAAAGTATATTTTCAACGGACACCTTGCCGCCAAATACCTGAGCTTCAATCTCTCGTAACGCAAAGTTACTTTCATCGGAGTAGAGTTCTGCACTAAAATTATTCAAAACCGCTCCGGAGCGAATTTCTTGAATCGTCATCTTGGTCGGAAAAAGTTGAATATTAGCTGAACTGAGCTGTCCCTGAAGCGGTAAAATTACATTTCTTAACAACCTATCTTGGTAAAGCACCGTCACATTTTCCATCATGCCGTTAAATTGATATAAACCGCTTACCAAATCCCCTGCAATCGTTGCCGATAAACTACCATCAGAGAGCTGTAACTCAGGTAACCATTGTTTCACTAGCGGCTTGATGACATCGATAGACTGCATAGGTATTCGCACCGTTATTGGTTGCGACTGTTCTGAATATTGATGTTCAAGTAACACTTTCACGCCACTGGCATTTATCACATGACTGGATTTTATCGTGCGATTTTGTGAGGCTTTGCTGATTACCTTCAGATCCTTAACAATCATTTTTGGCGTGACAAGTTTGGCGATAGAGGTGTTGCCAGACAAAGTCGATAAAAACTCACCAGCACTGAGATCGCCGGCCCAACTGATCTGTTGGGTGATTTTCTCTATCGCCGCCAAATCGTGACTAAGTTTTTCACTTCTTAGATCTGACGTGATGATAAAATTGCCATCAGGCTGCAATGATAAATCCGCTTCTAGAGTTAGCCACTGTCCTTGTAATTGCTGTATTTTAAGTTGCTCTATTGAAGCTCTCACAGGTCCAGAAACGCTAACACCTTCAGGAATACCTGCAACTCGTTGATGGCCTCTTAACACGCTCGGCATATCTAACACAGAAGTTAACTCAGCCTTGAGCTCGAGTTGCTCAGCAATAATATCTTGTTGCATAGCGGAACCTATTTTCAGTTGTGGTTGCAGTGTTACATTCAGCGTTTGCTGAGGATTGCCACGCACAACAAATTCGCTGTCGATATTTACTTGCGCAAGCTCCATAACCTCATTAACCAAAAAGCTATCCACTTGACTGTTAATCTCACCTTGGATTGCAATAGCTTTGCTCGCTAGTTCGGCTTTTATCTTTGCGCTATGTTGCCCAAAGTGCTGACTTTGATGCGCCAACGAGAACGTGGTGTTTAATTTTCGCAGTGTTAAATCAAGCTCGACATGCTCAGCGATAAGGTCAGTGTTCGACGAAGATAACCGAACCGCGTCCGTGGTTAACTGAGAAGGGGAAAACTCAATTGGCTGTGGGGCCATCAATTGCCAAGTGAGTTCGTTTTTAATCGGTGTTGCTTGCAAGCAGTTGGGTGCTAGTTGTAGTGCAATAGGTTCGATTAGTGTTAAGAGCCCAGCTTGAGTTGCGAGCTGGTAACTGGCAGTTACTTCACCATCAAAATCTAACTGAGCTTGGCAAGATAAACCCTTGAGGCTTTGCTTTGCGACGGTGTGGACAGTTCCCTGAGTGGTAACAGTCTCACCATCAAATTGCACCGCTAACACTCCACTTAGCGTTTGTATTTGCGTTGGTAAAAACACCTTAACAACTGGGCTCGCCAAAGATACCATCGCAGAAACCTCGGTGCTTTGCAATGCTACCTGTGCTTCGATATCTCCGCTAATTTCGAAGTGATTTAATCTCGGCTCACTAACACTAAGCGTAATAATTTGCTCAAGCCAAGGCGTCTGCAAGGTCAGTTTATCGATAACTACTTTTGGACGTTGAAACAACACAGGAATGGTAACGGTTGGCTTACTCTGATTTGATTGGGTAGATGAACTATCGAGCTTCACGTTTATGCGCTCAGCAACAAAATCCGATTTATCTAGCGTTGCTTGTTCTACGCGTATCTTGATCCCTGAAGCGTCGAGACAAAGAGTATCAATAGACAACCTAGACCACCCAGCAAAAGACCAGTCTAAACAGCTTATCTGAACGCTTTCATCATCTATCACTTTTGTCATAAACCAAATAGACAGCGGTAAACGAAACAAGTACAAGCTTGTCATTACAACTATCAAAACAATGGTGATCCTTACCCACTTGTTCATTTCTTTGGCTCTTTTTATGACATTTAACACAATATTGTCGATAGTACTTTAGCTGTTATTCAATAGCCAAATTGTACGCATTAAAAAAGCCGCATGACGCGGCTTTTTTTGTATGATTTTGTTAAGAAACAGACTTTCTCGCGTTTCTAAACATGCGCATCCATGGGCTATCTTCTTGCCACTCATCTGGGTGCCAAGAGTTCGCTACTGCACGGAATACACGCTCAGGGTGCGGCATCATGACCGTTGCACGACCATCTGTTGACGTCATTGCAGTGATCCCCTCCGGTGAACCATTCGGGTTCGCTGGATACTGTGTTGTTGGATTACCGTAGTTATCAACAAATTTCAGCGCTACGTTACCAGAAGCCAATGCTGACTGAACCGCCGCTTGGTTAGCAAACTCAGCGTGACCTTCACCGTGAGAAACCGCGATAGGCATGCGAGAGCCAGCCATGCCATCAAAGAATACTGACGGGTTTTGCTGAACTTCAACAAGGCTGAAACGTGCTTCAAAACGTTCTGACTTGTTGGTTACGAAACGAGGCCAATTCTCAGTGCCTGGGATCAGTTCTTTCAATGTCGACAGCATCTGACAGCCATTACAAACACCTAAGCTGAAGGTGTCATCACGATGGAAGAAGCCTTGGAACTGCTCACGCGCTTGTTCATTGAACAAGATTGATTTCGCCCAACCTTCACCAGCGCCCAATACGTCGCCGTATGAAAAACCACCACATGCCACTAAACCTTTAAACTGCTCTAGTGTTAAACGCCCTTCAAGAATGTCGCTCATGTGTACGTCGATTGCTGCAAACCCTGCGCGATTAAACGCAGCCGCCATTTCAACGTGAGAGTTAACACCTTGTTCACGCAAGATAGCAACTTGAGGTTTAACACCAGTCGCAATATACGGCGCGGCAATATCTTCATTTAAATCAAAGCTTAGTTTTACGTTTAAGCCCGGATCTTTTTCATCGAATTTAGCGTCAAACTCTTGCTTAGCGCACTCTGGGTTATCACGCATTGCCTGCATTTGATAAGTGGTTTCAGCCCAAATGGTGCGTAGTTCAGTACGTGTATGAGCAAGTACTTCTTTACCCCCACGGCTAAATACAACCTTGTCATCCGCGTTAAGCGAACCAATGCGGTGTGCAATTGCACTTATACCGTGCGTAGTAAACACAGCTTCGACGTCTGCAAGGTCGTCGTTGCGTACTTGGATCACCGCACCTAGTTCTTCGTTGAATAAGACTTCAAGATCAGAGCCTGTTAACGCATCTAATTCAATGCTCACACCGGTGTGGCCAGCAAAGGCCATTTCCGCAGCTGTGGTAAATAAACCACCGTCAGAGCGGTCGTGATAAGCAACCAATTTGCCAGCTTCAACCAAAGCTTGCATCGCGTTGTAGAAGCCTTTTAATAGCTCTGGATTATCTACATCAGGAGTCTTATCACCAAGTTGTTTGTATACCTGCGCTAAACTTGATGCACCTAGACGATTTTGACCAGCACCTAAATCAAGTAGCAATAAGCTCGTTTCGCCTTTATCAGTACGAAGCTGAGGCGTCACGGTTTTACGAATATCTTCAACACGGCCAAACGCTGAAATGATCAATGACAACGGAGCGGTTACTGACTTCTCTTCGCCATTTTCTTCCCATTTGGTTTTCATCGACATTGAGTCTTTACCAACTGGGATCGTTAAGCCAAGCGCAGGACAAAGCTCTTCACCAACGGCTTTAACCGCTTCATATAGACCGGCATCTTCACCAGGGTGGCCAGCTGCCGCCATCCAGTTTGCAGACAACTTAATGTTGTTCAAGCTACCAATGTTCGCTCCGGCGATGTTAGTAAGTGCCTCACCAACTGCTAAGCGTGCAGAAGCACCATAGTTAAGCAATGCTGCAGGTGTACGTTCACCCATCGACATTGCTTCACCGTGGTAAGTATCGTAGGTGGCTGCCGTTACGGCGCAGTTTGCTACTGGCACCTGCCAAGGACCTACCATTTGGTCACGTGCAACTAAACCCGTCACCGTTCTGTCACCGATGGTGATTAAGAACGTTTTCTCAGCAATTGCAGGTAGACGAAGTAAACGCTTTGCTGCGTCGTCTAATTCAATATTGCTAGTATCAAGTGCTTTACCAACCACGCGCTTTGACTCTACATCGCGATGCATTTTCGGCGGCTTGCCAAGTAACACATCAAGCGGTAAATCAACGGGGTTGTTATCAAAATGACTATCAGCAACCGTTAAGTGACGTTCTTCAGTCGCTTCACCAATCACGGCAAACTGAGCACGTTCACGCTTACAGATAGCTTCAAAACGAGGGAAGTCTTCAGCAGCAACCGCTAACACGTAACGTTCTTGTGATTCGTTACACCAGATTTCATGCGGTGCCATGCCCGGCTCATCATTTGGAATGTTACGTAGCTGGAATTTACCACCACGACCACCATCATCGACTAACTCAGGGAACGCGTTTGACAGACCCCCTGCGCCCACATCGTGAATAAACGCAATTGGGTTTTCGTCACCTAGTTGCCAACACTTGTCGATAACTTCCTGACAACGACGCTCCATTTCTGGGTTTTCACGTTGTACCGATGCAAAATCTAAGTCTTCGTTTGATTGACCCGACGCCATTGAAGATGCTGCACCGCCCCCAAGACCGATGTTCATTGCTGGACCACCCAATGCAATCAACTTAGCACCGACTGGTATCTCGCCTTTTTGTACGTGATCGGCACGGATATTACCCAAACCACCCGCAATCATAATTGGCTTGTGATAACCACGGACTTCTTCACCATTGTGGCTTTCTACTTTTTCTTCGTAAGTACGGAAGTAACCTAGTAGATTTGGACGACCAAATTCGTTATTAAATGCCGCACCACCTAAAGGGCCATCGATCATAATGTCTAGCGCGTTAACGATACGACCCGGTTTACCAAAGTCGCTTTCCCACGGCTGCTCGAAACCAGGAATACGCAAGTTAGAAACAGTAAAGCCAACAAGGCCTGCTTTAGGTTTTGAACCTCGACCTGTCGCACCTTCATCACGAATTTCACCACCAGAACCCGTTGACGCACCAGAAAAAGGTGCAATCGCCGTTGGGTGGTTGTGGGTTTCCACTTTCATCAAAATATGAATGTCTTCTTCGTGGTACGTATATTCACCGTCAGGATTTGGGAAGAACCGGCCCGCTTTTGAACCGTTCATTACTGCTGCGTTATCTTTATACGCAGAAAGTACATTATCACTGTTGGTTTCGTAGGTGTTTTTGATCATTTTGAACAATGATTTAGGCTGCTCTACGCCATCAATTGTCCAATCTGCATTGAAAATTTTGTGACGACAGTGCTCCGAGTTCGCTTGGGCAAACATAAATAGCTCAATGTCGTTTGGATTACGGCCAAGTTTTACAAAACTGTCAACCAAATAGTCGATTTCATCATCAGCAAGCGCGAAACCTTGTTCAACGTTTGCAAGCGCTAACGCTTCTCTACCACCGCCTAGGATGTCAACGGATGACATTGGACGCGGTGACTCAGTGCGGAATAGCTGCCCAGCATCTTCAAGTTTGCTGTGAACTGATTCAGTCATACGATCATGTAACAGCTGAGCGACTTGCTCCAACTGTACATCGTTTAGTTCACCCTCAACATAATAGGCAATACCACGCTCTACACGGTGTACTTGCGTTAGGCCACAGTTATTTGCAATATCCGTCGCTTTTGAAGCCCAAGGAGAAATGGTACCGATACGCGGCGTAACTAAAATTAATGTGCCTTGAGGTTCATGCTCCACAATAGTCGGACCGTACTTTAACAAACTATTTAGCTTGGAAAGTTCAGCTTCCGATAACTCCGCAGTCAGGTCAGCAAAATGCATAAACTCAGCATAAACGCCTGAAACTGGTAAGTTTGCAGCAGTACATGTTTTAAGGATCTTTTGGACTTTGAAATCAGAAAGTGCAGGTGCACCACGTAGGATCAACATAGGTATTTCATCCGGGGTTAAGGATTGAACGATATCTTGGGCGCACATTATAGTGGAAATGCGCTCCAGATTTAACTCTATTTTGTCAAAACACGTAAATAACCTCAGCTGCACATAAGCGAATTTGCCCAATAAAGCTATTTTGCCACACTCTCTTCGTTGTTTTCACTCGTAATAGCCAAAGCGGTATCTTAGTTTTGGATTCCCAAAACCCTTATACACAGCTGAGGTTAAATAATCACCGAGCTCGAGATTTTTGCTTTTACCCCACGGCTGAGTTACCGTAGAAGTTCACCAAGTGACAGGTAAACTTTGTATATGATAAGACTCGTTTTTGCTGTTCTATTGTTGATACTGATGGCAGGTTGTGACAAAACGCCACCAAATCAGCTGCAACGTGTAAAGCAAAATCAAGAGTTAAGAATAGGTACGCTTGCTGGGCCCGGTAACTATTACCAAGGCCCAAACGGCGAGCAGGGGTTTGAATATGAACTGGCCACTGAATTTGCAGAGGAGTTAGGCGTTAAGCTCAAGATGGTGCCTCACTTTAGCTTAGATGAGCTCTTTTCGCGTCTTGATTCAGGCGACCTCGACATTGTTGCCGCTTCAACTAGCTTTCATCCATCGCGGACTAAGCAATATCGTTTTGGTCCTACTTATCGAATGATCAGTCAAAAGCTGGTGTATAAACAAGGTCGAGAGTGGCCTAGAGATTTCGACGACATTCATCACCCTATCACTGTATTAGCAAACAGTAATCACGTTCTCGCTCTTGAAACTGCGATCGAAGACTATCCGCATCTTCAATGGCATACGGTTGCTGATAAAGGCGAAGAAGAACTGTTACAAGCCATCATTGATGGTGAAATCGACTACACAATCACCGACTCTCATACTCTCGCGTTGTTTCGCCGCTACCACCCCACGGTAAGCATCGCGTTTTCTGTCTCACGCGATGAACACGTTGCTTGGATGATGAGGGCAGAAAGCGACGATTCACTCTACTCGCTACTTATTCCATTTTTTGCCGAAGCGCGAGAAAACAACACGTTGGCAACGCTGGAAGAAAAGTATTTCGGGCATGTGGAAGACTTTAACTATGTGAATACTCTGGCTTTTGTCGAAGCCGTACATGAAGTACTACCAAAATATCTGAAGTGGTTTAAAGAGTACTCCGCTGAAGAAAATATCGACTGGCGCCTGCTCGCCGCGGTGAGCTATCAAGAGTCGATGTGGAACCCTAGAGCTAAATCCCCAACAGGCGTGCGTGGCATTATGATGTTAACCCAGCCGACCGCTAAACGCGTCGGAGTAACCAACAGACTAAAAGCCCAACAAAACATCAAAGGTGGGGCAAAATATTTGCGTATTTTGTTCAACCGTATTCCTAAGGATATCCCTCAGCCAGATCGCACTTGGCTGGCGCTTGCCGCTTATAATGTAGGCTGGGGACATGTCCGGGATGCACGCAAAATAACAGAACAACAAGGAGCTGATCCCAACAATTGGGCAGATCTTAAAAAACGCCTACCACTACTAACAAAAAAGCGCTACTATCGAAATACGCAATACGGATATGCCCGTGGCGACGTCGCGGTGACCTACGTAGATAACATACGGCGTTATTACGATGCCCTTGTCTGGCTAGATGAGAATGGAGCAATGACAACAAGCACGGATGAGTAACCTTCTTTTTATACTCAGCGCAAAGCGACCCATTCACTTCAGCCAAAACTGGCTTCTCTTTTGCAGCATTTTATTGGCTACAAAAAGCAGCTTGAAACGCGTGTCCAAAGGTCATAAATACGTCACACGCATACTGTAAAAATTAGTCTAAAAATCTCTCACAATTTCAGGAGGTTCTGATGTTAAGAAGACGTCGAACTCATCAATTTAAACGCAATACACGATTCACGACGCCTAATCGTCGTCGTATTATGTTAAAAAATGCCCATCGAAAAATGTTATTGCGCCACAGAATCTTCGCACTCATCCAAATGGAAGAGCAACGCGAAAACAACAAAGTGGCTGCTCAGCCGTAACAAGTAAATTGTGCTTTGCGGGCGTACTGCCCGCCAAATCCAACTCAGATTTTCAATGCTTAGTTGATCCAGCTTGCGCTTGCTTTTTAAGTGCTTTAATTTCTTTGCGCCTGCGTTTGAAAAACGCAGATAGTTTATTGCCGCAACGCTCTGCTAACACACCAGAGGTAACCTCAACTTGATGGTTAAGTTTCGGATCTTGTAGCAAATTCATAATAGAGCCAGCCGCTCCAGTCTTCTCGTCACTTGCTCCGAAAACTACCCGCTTCACTCGGCTATGGACCAATAAACCTGCACACATAGGACAAGGCTCAAGCGTGACGTACAAGGTACAATCAACCAGACGATAATTATTCAGCGTTTTTCCCGCTTCTCTAATTGCTACCATTTCTGCATGCGCTGATGGGTCATGTTCTGAAATCGAACGGTTCCAACCGATACCAACTATTTGCTGGTCTTTAACAACCACAGCACCAACAGGGATCTCATTTTGCAGCTCAGCTTTATCAGCGTATTGCAACGCCTGCTCCATCCAATATTCATCATCTACTTCGCGCGACATTTTTTACCATCTAACCTCTTTAATTCCATTGATATTATATCAGGGTTAGATGATTAATTTGCAAAACCGACCTATAACTAGCTTTATGGTTAACTAAAGAATGTATTTATTTTCGATGTACCCACTGCCTCATAAAAAATCGAGAGTAAGTTTATATTTTGGCTACAAATTACGTGTTTTTATGCGAGTAATTACTAATTTTCGCAATTTTGCCGTGGCTCACCGATGTGGATTTAAGCTATAATTCGCCGCTTTTTTTATTTCGTACGCTCAACACACACGGGTAAAACATGAAATTTCCGGGACGCCGTAGGCATAAACATTATTTTCCGGTGGAAGATAAAGATCCGCTTATCAACCAGTTACATTCTGATGATCGACTAAAACGAAGCTATATCTGTGGCATTGACCAGATCGTAGTAGATATCGAAGCAAAAGTTGATCAAGCTTTTCTTGATGAGTTCCAATTACAACGCGGCATGTCACAAGTGATAGATAATGATGTCACCAACGCCCTTTACGATAGGCTAAAACGTGATGACATGATTGACTATGAGTTTGCCGGTGGCACGATTGGCAACACCATGCACAATTACTCTGTACTGGCAGATGACAGATCGGTGCTGTTAGGTGTAATGAGTGAAAACATCCAAATTGGTAGCTATGCTTATAAGTTTCTGTGCAATACTTCAAGCCGAGTAGATTTAGACCATTTGCAACCGGTTTCAGGTCCTATTGGCCGTTGCTTCACCCTTATTGATGACAGCGGTGAACGCACGTTTGCAATCAGTCCTGGGCTAATGAACCACCTCCGTCCAGAGTCTATTAGCAAAGCCCTCATAGAAAACGCATCTGCTTTAGTGATCAGTGCCTATCTAATGCGCACCAGTGCTGACGAGACGATGACAGCCGCAACGATACAAGCCGTTGAATATGCTAACGCCGCTGGAGTCCCTGTTGTTCTTAGCCTTGGCACCAAGTTCTTAATTGAACAAGACCCGAAATGGTGGTCTGATTTTGTTGAAAAACATGTCGATATTCTCGCCATGAATGAAGAAGAAGGCGAGGCAATCACTGGTTTTTCGGATCCCTTACTGGCTGCTGATAAAGCACTAGACTGGGTAGATTTAGTGATCTGCACCGCGGGCCCTAAGGGACTGTTTATGGCGGGCTATGTGGATGAGCAATTCAAACGTGAAACAGAATACCCGTTATTACCGGGTGCTATTCCTGAGTTCAACCAATATGAATTCTCACGAGCAATGAAAAAGTCGCTTTGCCAACACCCAATGAAAGCATACAGCCATACCGCACCTTATATGGGCGGCCCTGATATTATCAAAAATACCAATGGTGCTGGTGACTGTGCACTGGCTGCAGTACTTCATGACATTAGCGCAAACGAATATCATAAACTTAATGTTCCGAACTCAGCAAAACATGAGCAAAGTGCGATTACTTACTCTTCACTCGCACAAATTAGCAAATATGCAAACCGTGCTAGCTACGAAGTTTTGGTCCAACACTCACCTAGACTATCTCATGGTTTGCCCGACCGAGAAGATTCACTAGAACAATCTTATTGGGATAAGTAACACCAATCCGCAATAACACTTAATCATTTTGAAAGATTAAACCTGACGATAGCTGCGTTAAAAATTTCTCATTTAGAACAACTAAATAACGAAATTTTTGCCTTGCCTACATGGATGTAGGTACCTCAGCGGTAGCAGGACGCGAGAGCGGAACTATCGACAAGGTTTTCTTGCTTCAAAATAGACTACTTAGTTAAGCGGATTGGTATAAGTGTTTATCAGAGGTGTTTTCGACTGTTCGACACACCTCTGATTGTCCATTAAAAAATTGCCGTTCCTAATTCATTTGATAAAAACTCTAGCGCAGCTATTCCAGCTAAAGAGTTTCCAAATTTATCTAACCCAGGAGACCAAACAGAGATCGTAAAGCGGTTCGGAACAATAGCGATAATTGCGCCACCAACCCCCGACTTTCCGGGCATTCCTACTCTGTAACCAAAGTCTCCAGCGGCATCATAGAGACCACTGGTAAATAACAATGAGTTCATTTGTTTAGTTTGCTTTTTAGTTAAAACACGTTGATTGGATTGCAAACAAAAACCCTGATTAGATAAATAAGAAAAAGATCGTGCTAATTCCATGGTATTCATCTCAATGGCACAGAAACTAAAGTAAGACCAAAGCACATCCTCTACTTTGTTATCAAAGTTACCAAAAGACTTCATCAGGTAAGCCATTGCCGCATTTCTGTAGCGATGATCGTACTCTGATTGTGCAACAACTTTATTGACACCAAGCTTATGATTGCCAGACATTAATCGATAGCTTTCAAGCATTGTATGAAGCGGTGCAGACAGCCTGGAGTAAAGCGCATCGCAAGTAACTATTGCCCCCGCATTAATGAAGGGATTTCTAGGAATACCATTTTCAAATTCGAGTTGCGTCAGTGAATTAAATGCGGTTCCTGAAGGCTCTTTTCCGACTCTTTGCCAAAGTTCATCACCATAACGCTGTAGCGCCAATGTTAACGTCATAACCTTTGAAACCGATTGAATAGTGAACTTAGCGTCACAGTTTCCTGCACTGTAAGTCTGGCCATCCACCGTATGAAGAGAAACAGAAAACTGTTCAAGCGGTTGTAAGGCAAGCGCAGGAATATAATCAGCCACCTTCCCCTGATTAAGAAGCGGCTTAACGTGGGAGACTGACTTTTCTAGAATACGTTGAAAATCCATAGTCGATTGAACGCTTTCTCTTTTCTCTGGATGAGGGCGAGTGTATCAAAAAAGGCCCCTGAGGGGCCTTAAATATTTAACTAATATAGCGCGTTTACCTTAAATCCATTTCCTGAATAATTTCATGGGCTATAGGTGGTGTGGTACTTACCGGTTTTTGATGTTTGTTTGCCTTAAGCTGCCCTTTTCTATGCTTTAGCGCTGAATCTAACTTTTTAGACGCTGCGGCTATAGATGGGTACATTACGTCGTCTTCACCTTTCACTGAAATACGACTTCCAGAATAGTTTGTACTTATCTCCGTATAAAACTTTTTATGTTCTTTACTGATGATGATGTCTAGGGATAACAACGATGGAAAATGGTTTGCAACCTTAGCGAACCGTTCTTGAACGTGGTTTTTCACAGCATCAGTAACATCGACGTGATGACCAGATAAATTGATCTTCATATATACAGTCCCTCTTGTTTGTTTACCCTTACTATCAGTATTGGTTTGATGAGGTAATTTCTCAAGGGCCAGTAACATAAAAATATGACAAAACTTCGAACATATTGATAAGGCGCAAGCTTTTTAAGATGATGTTTAAGAAGTAAACACCGCAGGGGACAGAGTGATTAATTTTGCTATGTAAAATGCAAAAAGGCCCATAAAGGGCCTTTTTTGAGAGAAGGGGGTATGTTACATACCAGCTCGCTCTTTAATAATAGCGATTAATGGTGAGCCACCATGACCATTTCCTTCAGCCCAAGCAATGTCACTACCATCTTCAAGTGCACTCTTTGGTAAACTCTTTACAATGTATTCCCCTGCATCCGCTGCATTGCTAGCGATCGCATGTCTTAGCAAGTTATTGCCATTACATTGAATCGCATCATAAATGTTACGCATTTTCACGCGAGCTGTTTTTAACGTTTTGCGAATACGCATCTTGTCATCAGCTGCAATATATTCACATAGTGATAGAGCCAATTGTTCATTTGCTTTTACGGAGGTGCTAAAAGACAATGCTGAAGCGACTAAAGATGCTGACAGAAGCAAGGTAGATAATTTCATTACTTGTACCCTTTAATACTTTTTTCGTACCGTTGAACTGGCGATATTTTAGCAATCTAATCCATTGTTAGCAAGAAAGTGTTCATTTTTTGTGGAGAGTTACGAATTTATAACTATACTTATTGGTTTCATCCGGATCATGACTCTCACTTTCCACCTCATACCAACTCGCAACATCTTGATAGTCAGGGAAGCATGTATCTCCCTCAACTTTCAAATCAATAAAAGTTAAGTATAGGCGCTCGGCTATTGGTAGAAAGTGGCTATAGATATTTCCACCACCCACGATCATAACTTCATCGACTCCACTAACGAGCTCTAGTGCGTGCTCTGGAGAGCTAACCACTTCTACACCGTCATATGAAACGTCTTGATTACGAGTAATAATAATGTTTCGTCTTCCTGGTAACGGCCTACCTATGGATTCAAACGTTTTACGTCCCATTATAATCGGCTTACCTAAAGTAACTTGTTTGAAGTGTTTGAGATCAGCTGGTAAATGCCAAGGCATATCATTATCTTTACCTATGACCCTATCGTGTGCCATCGCCGCAACCATTGAAACTATCACGGTATCCCCTCGTTCTAAAGTTGTGTTCTGAATGCATCAAAAAAGGCCCTGAGGGCCTTTAAAACGTATTATTTAGCGCTCGTAGATAACTTCAACATCGTAGTCGTCGTCATCCCAATCATCCCAATCATCATCGTCTTTGCCTTTATCTTTAGTCGCATGACGGTGGTAGGTGTCCCATTTGAACTCAACTTCTTCTTGCTGCTGTTCTTCAAACTTGTCTTTCGGCATGCTGTCTAGCAAAGTCATAATGTCAAAGCACAATGCATTGGTATTTAGCTTATTGGCAGCCGAAATCATGTATACATTTTCTTCAAAGCCTAGCTCTGAAGCAATGCGATTGCATAGCTCTTCACGTTCTTCTTCTGGGATAAGATCGATTTTATTCAATACTAACCAACGTGGTTTTTCTGCCAACTTAGGGCTATATTGATGAAGCTCGTTAATGATAGCAAAACCACTGTCTACAGGATCACTGCCATCAATTGGCATAGCATCAATAACATGTAATAACACACGACAGCGCTCTAAATGTTTTAAAAAACGAATGCCTAATCCAGCTCCGTCAGACGCGCCTTCAATTAACCCTGGAATATCAGCGATTACAAACGACTTACTCGCCTCTGGCCGCACGACCCCAAGGTTTGGAACCAAAGTGGTAAATGGATAATCGGCCACTTTTGGTTTCGCGGCAGAGACACTACGGATAAAGGTCGATTTTCCTGCATTTGGTAAACCAAGTAGGCCCACATCTGCAAGCAACATCAATTCTAAGCGCAGATTACGCACCTCACCCGGTGTTCCCAATGTCTTCTGTCTAGGAGCTCGGTTAGTACTAGATTTAAAACGAGTATTGCCTAAACCATGAAAGCCACCTTTGGCAACCAATAGCTTTTGATCATGTTTAGTTAGATCACCCAAGCACTCTTCTGTATCTACATCAGTGACACGAGTACCGACCGGAACTTTGATGATTAGATCTTGGCCTTTCTTGCCGGTACAGTTTCGACCTTGACCATTAGTGCCGCGCTCAGCTCTGTGAAAGCGTTCAAATTGATAATCGATAAGTGTATTTAGATTTTCATCCGCTTGTAGGAATACACTGCCACCATCACCTCCATCGCCACCGTCTGGACCACCATCTGGCACAAACTTTTCGCGGCGGAATGATACGACACCACTGCCTCCATCCCCGGCTTCCGCTCTAATTTCGACTTCATCGACAAACTTCATGGTTGTTAACTCTTTAACTCTGTTTGTATTATCACGTTATTATAGCAGCAGCCAGATGGTGCTCCTATAACTTCCGCTTAGTAATGCAAATGCGCTACCAGCTCGTGCTCTCATTTGTTACGTGATAGTAATTTTAATTTGCTTTATACCAATAGGTATTAAAGTTGCTTTTAGGAACAAAAGTGTTTCGAGAGACCAAAAACAAAAAACCCCGCCTAAGCGGGGTTTTTCTAAATCTTTACCGATTACTCAGCAACGATGCTAACGTATTTACGGTTTAAAGGACCTTTCTGTTCAAAAACAACTTTACCGTCTGCTTTTGCGAAGATTGTGTGGTCTTTACCGATACCTGCGTTAGTGCCAGCGTGGAACTTAGTGCCACGTTGACGAACAATGATGTTACCCGCTAATACTGACTCACCACCAAAGCGCTTAACACCTAAGCGTTTGCTTTCTGAATCACGACCGTTACGAGTACTACCAGCTGCCTTCTTATGTGCCATCTTTCTGTACCTCTAAATTATTAAGCGCTAATGCCAGTGATTTTAACTTCAGTGAACCACTGACGGTGGCCCATCTGCTTGCGAGAATGCTTACGACGTCTAAATTTAACAATCTTAATTTTCTCGCCGCGACCGTGTGAAACAACCTCAGCTGTTATTTTACCACCGTTAACGAACGGTGCACCGATCTCAATTTTTTCACCATCAGCAATTAGAAGTACTGAATCAAATTCAACTGCTGCACCAGTTTCAACGTCTAGTTTCTCTAGACGAATTGTTTGACCTTCAGTCACACGGTGCTGTTTACCACCACTTTGGAAAACCGCGTACATAATTAACTCCGTCTGTGCGCCCTCAAATCGACGCAACTTAATATTCTTCAATAGGGCGCGAAGTTTACGCTAATGCATTCGTCCACGCAAGATAAAATTTGAAGAAAGTGAATAAATTTTGGCTCTTCTGAGGGCAATCAAATATTTTTCTCCATTTTAGTCAAAAAAATGTCAAAGCCAAGCTCTTTTTGCGCAATTTCAGGTTTTCATAGTATCGAATCAGAAACACCTTACAACCACCCTACCTGTTGGCAAATAAAAAGCTCTGTATTCGCAAAAAAACTCTGTCAAAAGATTAAAAAAACACCGGAAAACTGATTTTTTCAACGCTTTAAAGACAAAATATCGAGCAAGGCTTTTTTTTGTAGTACAATCTGAATGTTTGATTAATCAATAAAGACTAGATTGGCTTGGAGCGTAATGGATATAACAACTATCCAAAAGTTAGTTGAGCAAGATATGTTCGACGTAAACCAACTTATTCATCAACAAATGCAATCAGATGTTGCGTTAGTGAAACAGTTAGGTTTGTACATAGTTAATAGTGGTGGAAAACGTATTAGGCCCATGCTAGCTATTTTGGCAGCGCGAGCGCTTGGATACCAAGGCAACAAACACATTACGCTTGCAACGATAATTGAATTCATTCACACCGCAACTTTATTACATGATGATGTGGTTGATGAGTCTTCTTTGCGAAGAGGTGAACCTACCGCAAATGCGGAGTTCGGCAACGCCGCTAGCGTGCTCGTTGGTGACTTTATTTACACGCGCTCTTTCCAGTTGATGGTTGGCTTAGAAAACATGCAAGTGATGCAGATTCTCGCAGACGCCACCAATATTATCGCTGAAGGAGAAGTTTTACAGTTAATGAACTGTAATGATCCTGACACCACAGAACAAAGCTACATGCAGGTTATCTATAGCAAAACAGCGAAGCTATTTGAAGCTGCAACCATGCTACCAGCAGTGATTCTCCAGCAGTCTGAACAAGTGCAAACGGCGTTGAAATTATACGGTATGCACTTGGGTACCGCATTCCAACTGGTCGATGATATTCTCGATTACAGTGCTAATGCAGAGCTGCTTGGGAAAAATATTGGCGATGACCTCGCGGAAGGAAAGCCCACTCTGCCACTGATCTATGCGATGAAACAAGGTTCTGCGCAGCAAACACAGCAGATCAGAGAAGCCATTAAACACGGTAATGGTCTTGAGAGTCTTGATGATATTTTAAATACACTAACAGAAACCAAAGCGTTAGACTTCACAATGGCCCGTGCTCAGGAAGAATCACAAAAAGCGATTGAACAGCTAGATGTGTTAGAAGAATCTGACTACAAGCAAGCACTCGTTGCTCTTGCCAAACTGTCTGTTGATCGAAAGTATTAATTTATTAAGGTCGCTGCGGCGACCTTAATTCATGCTTCTAGTTTATGCTTATTTTTCTGGTGGTCTATAGCCTTCAATTTCCACCTCTTTATTTTCGAACAAAAAGCCAACCATTTGCTCTTCTAGCAATTTTCGATGCTCAGGGTCCATCATATTCAAATGCTTTTCGTTAATCAGCATAGTTTGTTTGTGCTGCCATTGTTGCCAAGCTTCTTTAGAAATATTATTAAAAATCTTTTCACCCAATTCACCAGGGTACAATTGAAAATCTAAACCTGGGGCTTCTTTTTGTAACTTTTGACAAAACACTGTGCGCGCCATAAGCCTGCCTTATATTGCTAATTAAATGTGATTAAGGCTAAGTTTACCCTAACCCGTTTAAGACTTTAACCAACTTTTTTGTTGGGGCTGCGAGCCCAACTTCTGGAGGTGATTTCATATCATACCAAAGTAAAGGTAAGTCGTGCACACAATCGGGAAAATCATCCAAACTAAGTAAAACCGGTGTAATTGTTAATTCGAAATGAGTAAAAATATGGGTAAATGGTAGCAACGTTCTCATGTTTGAGCTGTTAATGCCTTGCTGAGCCAGAAAAACCGCTATTTCTGCTTGTTCTGTAAACTCAAAGAACCCAAACAATCCCCCCCAAATTCCCGAGTTGGGGCGCTTTTCCATAAGCAACTGATTTTGGCATTCTAAAATTAAGTGAAAAGTTTGCTTTTTGGGCTTTACCTTTTTCGGCTTGGGGTTGGGGAACTCTTTAACTCTGTTATGGTTAAATGCTGCACACTGCTCCATCAAAGGGCAAGTATCACAACTCGGCTGACTTCTGGTACAAACCGCAGAGCCTAAGTCCATCATCGCTTGATTAAACTCTCTAACCTGCTGCTTTGGTGTCACTTCATCGCTTAGCTGCCAAAGTTGGTTTTCGACCTTTTTAACACCATACCAACCTTCAACCATGAAAAATCGTGCTAGCACACGCTTTACATTACCATCCAAAATCGCATGATGTTGACCAAGTGCTAACGATAAAATGGCACCAGCTGTCGAACGTCCAACTCCAGGAAGTGCCATAACTTGTTCTAAAGTATCTGGAAAAACACCTTGATACTCATCACGAATAAGCTTCGCAGCTTTGTGTAAGTTACGCGCTCGGGCGTAATACCCTAACCCGGTCCAATGATGTAACACCTCATCTTCAGGCGCATCAGCTAAATCCTTTACCGTGGGAAACCGAGCCATAAAACGTTCAAAATAAGGGATCACTGTGGTGACCTGAGTCTGTTGTAACATTACTTCCGATACCCATACTTTGTATGGTGTTTTTGCAAGTTGCCACGGTAAGGTTTTTCGACCATGTAACTCATACCAATCGACAACCTGCGAAGAAAACCACTTATTCTCAGAAACCACTGCGTTATATTCCTAACCCACTTTTAAAACGGCAGCCAGTGTAATGATAAATAGGTATTGCGTCACCCCAATGAGGTAATTGAAGTCAGATAAAAATTGATAAATTTACTTCGAGCTTGACTCTACACTTGTTTATTCACTGACGAACTAGGATAATGTGCGACCATTTTTTAGAGCACAGAATTGACTATGAACGAATCAAGCAAAAGTGCGCTCGAGCAAGCGCAAGAAGAAGGCAAGTACATCAGAAAAGTACGTAGCTTTGTGAAACGCGAAGGGCGACTAACCAAGGGTCAGGCAGCGGCATTAGAACAATGTTGGCCGACAATGGGACTCGAGCACAATGATGGTTTGCTAGATTTTAATAGCGTATTTGGTAATGATAACGACGTCGTGCTGGAAATTGGTTTTGGTATGGGTAAGTCACTTGTCGAGATGGCAAAAAACAACCCCGACTTAAACTTTATTGGAATTGAAGTGCACCGCCCAGGTGTTGGTGCCTGCCTGATGGATGCCGACGCTGAAGGAGTCACTAATCTTAGAGTGTTCGAGCACGATGCCATTGAAGTACTTGCTGATTGTATACCCGATTCTAGCTTGGCGAAATTGCAGCTTTTCTTCCCTGATCCTTGGCACAAAAAACGCCATCACAAGCGCCGCATTGTCCAACTTGAATTTGCAGAGAACGTACGTAAGAAGTTGCAAATTGGTGGAGTCTTCCATATGGCAACGGATTGGGAAAACTATGCCGAGCACATGCTAGAGGTTATGTCTGCAGCACCTGGCTACCAAAACCAATCGTCAACTGGCGATTATGTACCTAGACCTGAATTCAGGCCACTTACCAAGTTTGAACAACGTGGTCACCGCCTTGGTCATGGTGTTTGGGATTTAATGTTCGAACGCCGTTCATAAGTAAGGCGCTTAGCGCCTTTCTTTAAATACCATTCAATCGCTTTCAAGGGCCCAACTGTGCAACTTTCTAACCCAAGTTTATTGTTATTAAGAAATGACGAAGAGCTGATAGCTGAGCGCATTTTAGTCATAAATCACACTCGAGATGCATTTCTTTATGAACTACAAAAAATTAATCCTAATTCAGATATCGATGTATTTAGCTATGATTTTGCAGATCATCAGCATGCTGCCAAATTTGCGGGGATTAATAGCCATGTTGGACACAGTCTGCCAAACCTAGATGCGATTGACTTGGTAATTTACTACTATCCAAAATCAAAACCAGAAGCAGAAATGATGCTGGATAACATCCGCGCCAATACTTCAGAGCATACTCGCCTATTAGTCGTTGGAGACAATAAAGGTGGTGTTAAGAGTGTCGAAAAGCAGCTAAAAGACAAGGCCCAGTACTGCTACAAGTTAGACTCTGCGAAGCATTGTATACTTTACGAGTTCAATCAGCTGTCACCGTTATCAAGTTTCTGCATCGAAGACTATATGAAAACGTTTGTTATTAAACTGGCAGACCGTGAATTTGAAGCTATCAGCGTTCCTGGTGTTTTTAACCATGGTAAACTAGATAACGGGACTGAACTACTACTCAACCATATTACACTACCCCGCTGCGGTGATGCGCTAGATTTTGGTTGTGGAGCCGGCCTTATCGCATGCTTTAGCTTAATGCATTCACCCGCACTGAAATTCACTTGTTTGGACGTCAACGCGTTAGCTCTTTTTGCGACTCAACAGACGTTGGCATTAAATGGCTTCGAGGCAACGTTAATATTGAGCAATGGTTTAAGTGAGTTATCGGGAAAATATGACTTAATTTTTAGTAACCCCCCCTTCCATACAGGGCTTGCTACAGATTATGACATCGCAGAACAATTTTTAATCAACATTAAGTCATTTATGAAAAAATCTGCAAAACTACAATTGGTTGCCAACCGATTTTTAAAGTATCCGGATATCTTAGAGTCGAACTTTGGTAGCTTTGATATTACTGCGCAAAACGGAAAGTTTACAGTCTATAGTGCAGACTATTAGGCAACTCTGAATAAAATCGCTTAGCTTAGTTCATGATAAGTTGGGCGTTAACATAAAATGCTGTTATTGTTTACTAAATCCTTTGCTACACTAAGATTTAATAAGCTGGACGCGCTGCTGAGCTGAGAATGAGTAGGCAAGTAACAAAAACAAGTATAAGAAAAGTGTTAATTAGTGCCGTTATGTTAGTAACGGCACTTTGCCTATCGTTATCAATATCCATCTCTACTTATCTTGATATCAAAGAACAAAAGCGACTCATTATCAATAAAATCGAGATGATCGCTGATATTGTTTCATTCAACTCACAAATTACAATTCTGTTTGATGATAGAAAAACCGAAGAAGCCAGACTAAAATCATTCCAAGAAGTTGATATTGTTAAAAACATTCATATCTACGCAATTGATGACGTTACTGAAAAGCCCGTTTTTTTTACCAGCTTTAATGCCAGTAGAACTCCACCTGTTCCGTTAAAAATCAATAGTATTGACGAGCTAAGTACTGCCAAAGTGACTGACGATTATGTTGAGCTCATCAAGCCTGTTCTTTATGAAGGAAAAGTTGAAGGTTACGTCTATGTTCGTGGCGGATTAGAAAGCCTGTCTAACTATATCAATAAAAAAATACTGGTTGATATCGCCCTCACTATCTTTGTATTAATTTTGGTATTTTTTGTTTCACGCGGTATTCAACGCCGCATTGCATCGCCAATCGAAGAGTTATCTCAACTACTGCAAGACGTCTCAAAAAATCATAATTACGATGCCAGAGCCACAGGTAGCTCTATCGCTGAATTAAATGTACTAGCCAATAACTTAAATATCATGCTCGCTCGAACCGAAAATCAACTTGAACGTCACAAGGCTGATAAACTAGAGATAAAGCAGCTTAACCAAAGTTTAGAGGAGAAAGTAAATCAGCGAACGATTGCGCTCAGAGAGGCTAATCAGGAGCTGCTTAATACTCTAGAACGAATGCACCAATACCAAAATCAAATCATTGAAAATGAGAAAATGGCGTCCTTAGGACAAATGGTTGCAGGGGTTGCGCATGAAGTTAACACTCCAATTGGTTTAGGTATAACTGGCTCCACCCTACTTCGTGATAAGCTTTCTGATATCAATAATGCTTTTCAACAAAAAGCCCTTACTTCTAAACAACTGGAAAGATTTATCGAAGAAGGTATAGAAAACCTAGACTTAATATATCGTAACTTAAATCGCGCAGCTGAATTGGTATCTAGCTTCAAACGCTTGGCTGTTAGTCAAGATTTGGAGGTCAATGCCAAAATCCAAGTACGAGCACTTCTTAACGATGTTATCGCTTCGATGCGACCTGAGCTGGCTACCAAAAAGCCGGATATTGAAATCAAATGCGACGAGACCCTGAACATTGAGAGTAAAACGGGTCCGTTACAACAGGTAATTGAACAACTTATATCAAATTCCTTACTACACGGATTTAAAGACGATATTAATAACCAAATCTGCGTTTCCGTCGAAAAATCAGCAAAAGAAATTCGTATAGAATATTCGGACAACGGACAAGGCATACCAAAAACTATTAAGAAGCGTATTTTCGACCCCTTTGTCACCACCAGAAGAGGAGAAGGCGGCAGCGGTTTAGGATTACACCTAGTATATAATTTGGTTACGCAAGCGCTAGAAGGCACGATTAATTTAGATGAGAATTACAATGATGGTGCTAAATTTATAATCATTTTACCTATTTCGGAGATTAAATAAATGTCTCAGAAACTGGTATTAATTACACTATTATTATTCTGTTCAGTTATTCATGCAAAAACACCTGATCAGGTACGTTCAGCATTTCTATATCAAATGGCCAAATTTGTTGATTTCCCTAATGCTTCAGAAAAAATGGGAACACGATTTTGTTTTTTTAGTTTAGAATCAGGACCTGGCGCCGAATTAAATAGTGCGCAGAACCTGAAAATAAATGGGCAACTGATAGAGGTTAAGTTAGTCGAGAAAAGTGCACCATTTACGGAAATTTCTAAATCTTGTGATATAACATACATTGATGAACAAGATGAAAATGATATACTACGCGCTTGGACCGAAACCACTGAATCAGGCATGCTGACAGTGGGTGAAAGTATCGAGTTTTTGGAAACCGGCGGCGTAGCCTCGCTAGTCCAAGAAGGAAGTAAAATCCGGCTATATATAAATAAACAAGCGCTTAAAAATCAGTATTTTGTTGTTCGTTCACGGTTGTTATCCGTTTCTAAGTTTCACCCTAACTGATTTTACTTGTTAACATTTGGATATACTCCTATAATCGTAAATATACAGGGTTATTTATATTCTCTGTTTAAATTGTAAATTATATATTCCCAAAAGGTTAATTAATAATGCAAACGCCAGTCATTCTAATTGTTGAGGATGAAGACGTAACTCGACTGAACCTCGTTAGTTTATTTGAAGCAGAAGGTTACAAAGTAATTGAAGCCATTGATGGCGATGATATGCATGACAAGTTGACATCTAATGATGACGTTAACTTAGTAATAATGGATATCAACCTTCCAGGTAAAAATGGTCTTATTTTGGCAAGAGAGCTTCGCCAAAAGAAAAACATTGGACTTATTTTCTTAACAGGCCGCGATAACGACGTGGATCGTATTTTAGGCCTAGAAATTGGTGCTGACGACTATATTACCAAACCATTTAACCCTCGTGAGCTGACCATTCGCGCTAGAAATTTAATCTCTCGTACTGGTGCACCAAGCGAAGAAACAGCTATTGATTCAAATGGCGTGATTACGTTTAACGGTTGGGAATTGGATGAAAACAGTCGCTGCCTGACTTCGCCAGCTGGAGAGTCTAAGAGACTTCCAAAAGGTGAATACCGCGCACTGCGTCTTATGCTTGATTCTCCTGGTAGGATCTTTAGTCGTGAGCAACTTATCAAGCACATGACGGGCAGAGAACTACGTGCTAACGACCGCACCGTTGATGTGACTATTCGTCGTATCCGCAAGCACTTTGAAACAGACAACTCAACACCAGAGCTTATCAGCACCATTCATGGTGAAGGTTACCGATTCATTGGTAAAATCGACGCTCAATAACTACTCTGGCGAACTTTCGACGAGCTTTGCAATTAATGGATGAAGGGCATTTTGCCCTTCTTCTATTTTGCTCTTCAACTGCTCTATCCATTCGATTAGCACCTCAGGCGTTTGACCATCCGCATGCTGTTCCATTTTTTTAGCTTGTAGCTGAGCCGTAGCTAACCCTACAGAGCCAGCAGCTCCTTTTACTTTGTGGGCAACAGCTGCATATTCCTCGATATCATTTTGCTCAACTGCAATTTTAAGCTCCTCACAATACCTTGGACTCAACTTTGTGAAGAGATCACAACTGCGCTGGAAAGCCTGAGCTCCCATCGAAGATACAAAATCATTAATTGTTTCTGTATCTAAATTGTCCGTCACTTCCAAATAGATACTCGGTAACTCTTCTCCAATATGCTTGTCTTTTAGCGCATCAATACCAAACAACTCTGCCAAAATTTTATCTAACTTGGTGGTGTTTATTGGTTTCGCCAGTGCGCCTTGAATATCTATCCCTGTCAATTCCTCTTCTGCACTGCGTACGTTTGCCGTCAACGCGACAATAGGAAGATGATCAAAGTGGCTTTCATTTCTTATACGGCGAGCTACTTCATCACCATTTATGTCTGGCAACTGCATATCCAACAAGATAAGGTCAAGATCGTCCTCGGTCTCAACAAAAGATAAAGCGTCTTCACCTGTTTCAGCCCATATCACCTCATGTCCACGTTGTTCGAGCAAATTCATCGCGATTTCGGCATTTAGCGGCACATCTTCAACCAGCAGAATATACAGACTTCTTCCAGCGTAACTTTGCTCTTTGGGTGCGTTACAAAGCTGTAATGGAATTTCAACATCAAAGCGACTGCCTTTTCCAGCTTCACTACTGACAGTGATCGTGCCATCCATTGCATTGACCAAAGCTTTGGTTACGGCAAGTCCAATCCCCGAGCCGATGGCATTTGTTCCCGACGAATCTGGCGCTTTATAATACATTTCGAATATACGCTGTTGCTGATCTTCTGGTATTCCCATACCGGTATCAATTACGCTAATGGACAACCAAGGTCCCGAATCTCGATTTTCTCTGGCGCATTCGAGTGTAACGCCGCCACGATGGGTGAACTTCACTGCATTATTAATAAGATTCCAAAGGATCTGGCGCAAACGAGTGGGATCTAGTAACGCGTAGACATCTAACATACCACTTCGGTTAATGGTAAAATCAAGCCCTTTCTGATCTGCTATAAGCCCGGCGAAATTGACTATATCATTAATAAAGTCAGACAGATTGATACTATCTGCCGCAATGTCTAATTGCTCTCTATCGATCTTATCTAGGTCGATGATGTCATTAAAAATGTTGCCTAAAGTTTCAGCACTAGAAAATATCGTGTTACACCAGCTCTTTTGTTGCGATGACAGCTCCGTATCAAGCAACATCCGCGTCAAACCAACGATACCATTTAACGGCGTACGCAGTTCGTGACTCAAGGTCGCGATGAACTTGCCTTTGTCTTTATATGCTGTTTCCAGTGCTTGCTCAGCTTCCTTACGGCTCGTAATATCACGACCAAAGGCTAATAAGCCTATATATTCACCTTGATCGGTAATAAATGGTAGCTTGCGCATTTCAAACCAACGGTTTTGCTCATCCACTGGATATTCTACGTCCAGCGTTAGCGGCTGTTGTGTCTGGCTCACATAACTATCGGTTTCAAGCACTTTTGGTAGATATTGAGAGGAGTATATTTGTTCGACTGATTTTCCAATGAGTTCATCACTGTTTAAACCGATCACTTTTTCAAACATCTTATTACAACCAGCAAAAACACCATTTTCGTCACGGTAATAGAACAAGTCAGGTGAAGAGTCGACAATGTTTCTTAACAACATGCTTTGCTGAGCTAGTTCTTGTTGAGTTTTTCTGCGTTCTTCAATTTCCTTGCGCAATTCCTCAATGGCTCGGTGTTTTGCATGCAACGCCATTTTCCGCTCATCTATCTCACTGTTTAAGCGGTTAATGTTGTCTTTTAAAGTTTGGTTAAGCATTTTCTCTTGCTGTGTCGCAGACTCTAAAAATACTTTGGAAGACTGTAGCTGCCTCAAAGATAAAACGGAGGTCATAATTAATGCAGGAGAAATAATGGCAGCCATAAACAGTACAGCTAATATATCGACAAGTTCAATCACGCCAACCGCGATATAATAAAACATACACGCCAAGATAGAAGAAACAAACAGCGTAAAAGCATACGCAATAATGAAAGCGCGTTTCTCTCCGTATTTTTCCACCAAATTGGATAAAATTCGAGCCCAAGAGCCAAACGAATTCTCTGTCATATTACTACTTCACCATTCAATAACAGGTTAGTGGGGCCGATCCATTCGGATGACATAGAAATACTCGAAGTGCCTGTACTGGCGTGTATTTTGAGCAAATCTACTCAGCAAGTTTTATCTATTATACAAAAGCCTAGTTAATAAGCGAATGTCACCGAAATAAGTAATTTCTGCTGTAGATAAGCGAATTTTCTAAATTATCCTAATTTAGCCGCTTTCAGCGTGATTTCCACTTACAATTGCCAGCTATATACTGGGTAAAAACGCCTTTTGATATTGAGCTAAATGTCATTATCGGGTATGAAAAATAGCGGGCTATTCATAATATGATCTTTCAAAACCCTTATCCACACCAGAGGTTAAGTATTTATTTGCCAGCAAAAGTTTCCGCTTGATCCATAAAGTAGCCACTAATTTTGTATTGCTAACTTCACAAATGCCCTATTTTTTGTCATTAAGCTTTCATTCAAGCATCCCAACTCTTCTATTTTTGCTGTATTATGCGCCACTTTTAATGCTGTAACTGTAGAGAGTGTAGATGCAAAACAATATGCCAGACATAGCGCACAATGTTAAAGCTTTACAAGCTGGTACCTTAGATTGGGTTGGTATGGGTAACATAGAGCTTCCCTTAGTCCTTGAGTCGAAAGGACAAATGCAAACTCATGTCACTGCAAAAGCCGACGCATTCGTTAATCTGCACAAAGAAGACGCCAAAGGCATTCATATGTCTAGGCTATTTTTGGCTCTCGATACACTTTCGTGTGAGAAGACTCTCACTCCACAGACAATAAAAGCGGTGTTAGATGAGTTCATAACGACTCATAGCGATTTGAGTAATAGTGCTAAAGTACATTTTCAATTTGAACTACCGTTGAGAAGAGCTTCTTTATTAAGTCAAAAAATGGGCTGGAAAGCCTACCCTGTGACGATCACAGCAATGGTCATTGACGGTATCTACACTCTAGAACTCGCGTTAGATGTAACTTATTCATCTACCTGCCCTTGCTCAGCAGCTCTATCTCGACAGTTAATTCAAAGCGCTTTTCATGAGCAATTTAAAGGCCAGACTTTAGACCATGAAGCTATCTATGCATGGCTTGGCACCACTGAGGGCGTTCCAGCAACACCACACTCACAGCGTTCTGTTGCAAATATCAAAGTGCAGTTACCTGAAAATATCACCGAGTTTGATGTTATTGGCTTGATTGACTTGCTGGAAGATGAATTAAAGACACCTGTGCAAGCCGCAGTTAAACGTGAAGATGAACAAGAATTTGCAAGACTGAATGGACAAAACCTGATGTTTTGCGAAGATGCAGCTAGAAAATTAAAAGCAAAACTTAACTCTCTGCCTTTTAAAGACTTTTATATTAAAATAAATCACTATGAATCACTTCATGCTCACGATGCAGTGGCCTATGCCGTCAAAGGGCTCCCAAGCGGATACCGTCCTTAGCACAATAGCAATTCATTCTTTGTAGGCTGCACTTTATTCGCAGCCGCCCTCCATTGACAAATTTCATGGCACATCTATTGCTTAATAATTCCGAGTGTCATTTTTTTGTTTTGGAGTCTACTTATGGAATTTGCGTTACTAGCTATTTTGGCATTGGTTATCGTTGCTTCCATCGTTGTGTCGAAATATACCGATGCAGGCGGCAATCCTTACCCGTTTAACCGAAAAGATTCGGTGTTCACGACCGTCGAAGCTTCTTTCCTACAATTGTTAGAAAGAGCTGTAGGCGACAAATTTAAGATAGTTAGCCGAGTTAAACTAATCGATGTCCTTGAATGTAAGCCTGGTATATCAAATAAAGCAAAGCGTGCTGCGCTAACCAAGGCGAAAAACAAGCAATTAGACTTCGTTCTAGTAGACAAAGAAACGTTGAACGTTGTCGCTGCTGTTGATTTAGTAAATAACTCGAATAAGAACGGTCACAAAGCGCAAAAAGACTGGTTTGTCAGTGGCGCACTTGAGTCTGCAAAAATCCCTCACATTAGAATGAAAGTAAAAACTGGATATCAAAGTTCAGAGGTAAGAGCTGCGATTCTCTTTAAGCTTGGCAAGCAACCAGATGTCCCCAAGAAAACTCGCAACCGCACCTTCAAACCAGCGGTGTTATCTCCATCTCAGGCTAAAGCCCAGTCAACACAACTGGCAGAAATCTAACTTTAAAGACGAGCAGCTGCTCGTCTTTTTTGTCACCCGCCCCATAAAAAGCTGCGGATAGATTTGTCTGCTCAGCTCAGGTTATAATTAGCCTAATACTTACTATGACTTATCCAGTTCAGGAAAAATATATGAAAGTTGGCATCATTGGCGCAATGGAACAAGAAGTTACCATTTTGCGTAATACTATGGAAAACCCACAAACCCTAACTAAAGGTGGTTTTACTTTTTACTCTGGCCAACTTGCAGGCCATGAAGTCACTCTAGTGCAATCTGGAATTGGTAAAGTTGCAGCAACCATCGCCACCACATTACTAATCGACAACTTTGCTCCAGATTGTGTCATCAATACCGGCTCAGCGGGTGGTTTCGAACCGTCGTTAAATGTGGGTGATGTGGTAATTTCAAGCGAAGTTCGCCATCACGATGTAGATGTAACCGCATTCGGTTACGAAATTGGTCAAGTTCCACAAATGCCAGCAGCGTTTGAAGCCAATACTGCTTTAGTCAAGGCTGCAGAGCAAAGTGTACATGAACTAGCTGATATCCAAACTATGATCGGCCTAATCTGTACTGGCGATTCATTTATGTGCGACCCGGTAAAAATTGATAAAGCACGCAACGATTTCCCGTCTATGCTTGCGGTTGAAATGGAAGGTGCAGCAATTGCACAGGCTTGTCATTCACTCAACACGCCGTTCGTAATTATTCGCTCGCTTTCCGACATTGCTGGCAAAGAGTCGCCACAGTCTTTTGAAGAATATTTAGAAGTGGCATCAGTTAATTCTTCGAAAATGGTTGTAGCTTTACTGAATAAGCTGACAGAGGTCCAGCTATAGTGTTGGAAACACTGCTTCAGGCCCATTTGGGCCTGTTCGTGTTTCTAGTTGCTGTTTTCGCCAGCCTTGGCTTGCGGATCTCTTCCGTATATCATCCCAACTTACTGCTTTACCTTACTTTTAAAGCCGTCGCTGAACGTGTTTACAAGCCCAAAGCCAACACGTCTTATCAAACCCTTGCTGGCACACTTGGCTTTGTTTTGCCGATCCTCACGACCATTTTGCTTACCTTTGCTTTGCTTCAATTTGCTTTTTATCCCGAATGGCTGAGCGGACTGGTATTATTTCTGTGTCTTGATGCCAGCCATGAAGACAAAGCTAAACGCATTGCCAAGCTACTGAGTAATCATCAAAAAGTAACCGCCAGAGCAGTACTAAAAAGCATGGTTGCAAGGGAGGTAGATCAGCTAAGTGAAATGGGGATAAGTAAAGCTACGCTTGATAGCACCGTATTAAATTCGATACGCCAGTTTTTTGTTGTCGCAAGCCTATACGCACTTCTTGGACCCTATATCGCTTTACTCTATAAGCTATTAATGATTTGCGACCATGCATGGCGCAAAGTGGCAAAGCCAAATAGTGCTTTTATTAAACCCATTCAGCGTACGATATGGTTTATCGAGTATTTACCTATTCGCATACTCGTCTTATTTTTTATGCTATTGCTCAATGGAAAGCAAAGCTGGCATTACATAAAACACTACGGCCGTCATTATCCACAATCCAATTCAGGCTGGATATTGAGTTTTTTTGCAGCCAATCTCAACATTCAACTTGCAGGCCCTCGATTTTACTTGGGGGAGCGTTACAATGTTATGCGAATTGGCAGCAAACAACAGCCCTGCAGCGAGGCAATTACCGATACGTTGAAACTATTAACGCAAATGCGCTGGCTATTTATAGCAACTCTTGCGCTGTTAATGGTTTGCGCAAATATTACATTTTCAATGCTAGGCTAAACACAAAAAAAGCCGGGCTGCGACCCGGCTTTTTGGTTAAAACAATTGCTATAACTATGAAATAGTGATTTTTGCAAATTTACGTTTACCCACTTGGTAAATATCACTGCTTCCTTTTACTACTTCTAGCTTTGAGTCAGTTACTTTCTGCTCACCGTTTAATTTTACTGCACCTTGCTTAATCATACGGATGGCTTCCGACGTGCTGGCAACTAGTCCAGCTTCTTTTAGTGCTGTCGTGATAAAGGTTGAAGCAGTATCGATGGTAATTGTGACTTCAGGAATATCATCTGGTAGCGCATTTTTTTGGAAGCGCTTAATAAAGTCCTGGTGCGCTGCTTCAGCGTCTTCTTCACTATGGAAGCGCGCTATCATTTCTTTGGCAAACTCGATTTTGATATCTCGAGGATTACGACCGGCTGCAACTTCACCGCGCAACCCTTCGATATCTTCCAAAGATTTAGCACTCAGTAGTTCATAGTAACGCCACATTAAATCATCAGAAATAGACATCACTTTACCAAACATATCATTTGGCGCATCCGTAATACCGATGTAGTTACCTAGTGACTTAGACATTTTTTGAACGCCATCAGTGCCTTCAAGTAATGGCATCATTAATACGGTTTGTGGCTTTTGTCCTTCTTCTTTTTGTAACTCGCGTCCCATTAATAAATTAAAACGTTGATCGGTTCCACCCAGTTCTACGTCTGACTCTAAAGCAACGGAGTCCCAGCCCTGAACTAACGGATACAAAAATTCATGAATGGCAATAGATTGGCCACCATTATAACGCTTTTTAAAATCATCTCGTTCAAGCATTCGAGCAACCGTTTGTCTGGCTGCAAGTTTTATCATGCCTGCACTACCAAGTTTTTCCATCCACTCTGAGTTAAAAGCAACGGTGGTTTTGGCTGGATCTAGAATCTTAAAAACCTGCTCTTTATATGTTTCAGCGTTTGCTAGCACATCTTCGCGTGTGAGCGGTTTACGCGTCACATTTTTGCCTGTTGGATCCCCAATCATTCCTGTAAAGTCACCGATCAAGAAAATCACTTCGTGACCTAAGTCCTGAAAAGTCTTCAATTTATTGATAAGAACAGTGTGACCTAAATGCAAATCTGGCGCTGTAGGATCAAATCCCGCCTTAATACGCAGTTTTTTGCCCGATTTGAGTTTTTCTTTTAGCTCATCTTCAATTAATATCTCTTCTGCACCTCTTTTTATTTCGGCGAGTGCAGTTTCAAAGTCCACCATTCTTGCTCCAACAGATAATTAGTTGTAATCGCTCGATTCTAGCGTATATTTCTGTGAGTTTAAATGCACAAAACTCTGGTATTCACTGTTTATTACGTATATCCTGAAATAATCATTAGAAAAGTTCTTGACAGCAGAAAAGGCGCATTATGGTTCATGTCGTTCATAAGCTCCCCAAAAGGCACAAAGTGCTCATTATCGGCTTCCTCTCTGCGATGGTCGGAATTGCCCTGATCCCTTCTGAAAAAGCAACAGCTTCTCGAGATAATAATGGTAAAGCATTAGAAGTCGGTAAACGTTACGAGTTACCGGTCAAAGTCGCTGAAAAAACAGAACAACTAACAGAATTAGATGCAGCTCCAAAAGCTTCAAGCAATTCGGATAACAACCAGGCAGAATTCCAATTTACTGATCATCAGGTTAAGCCAGGGGACAATTTAGCTTTAATCTTTAAAAGAGCCGGTTATTCAGCAAAAACCGTTCATAACGTTGTAAGTACCAATGCCGAGACTCGAAAATTAACCAAAATTCATCCTGGTGAGGTATTAAGTTTTGCCAGTGATGGTAATGGTGATCTCGCACAATTAAAATATGTACTCTCAAAAACTGATACCCTGTTCATTACCCGCAATGGTGAAGGCAAATACGAGACACGCATTGAAAGCAAAGAAATAGAAGTGCGAGAAAATGCCGCAACAGGCCAAATCAATTCCAGCTTCTGGAGTGCAGGTATTTCAGCAGGTTTGAGTGAACGTCAAATCATGAACTTTGCGGATATTTTTGGCTGGGACATCGATTTTGCGAACGATATCAGAAAAGGTGATTCCTTTTCGTTGATTTACGAAACCTTTTTTGTTGATGGTGAAGAAATCGGCACAGGCAAAATCATTGCTGCTGAATTTATTAATCAAGGCGAAAGTTACAGCGCCGTACGCCATACTGACGGTGACTATTACACACCGGAAGGCAGAAGTATGAAAAAAGCCTTCTTGCGCGCGCCTGTTAACTTCAAGTACATCAGCTCCAACTTTAACCCGAAACGACTTCATCCTGTAACAGGCAGAGTTTCTGCTCATCGCGGCATTGACTACGCTGCTCGTGTTGGTACGCCTGTGGTTTCATCAGGTAACGGTAAAGTGATTAAAGCCAGTTATGACCGTTTAAATGGTCATCACGTATTTATCCAGCACGGCGGTAAATACATCACGAAATACCTGCATCTTAATAAGCGCCATGTTAAAAATGGGCAAAAGGTAAAGCAAGGTCAAAAAATTGGTACTGTCGGTTCTACAGGTCGTGTTACTGGACCTCATCTACATTACGAGTTTTTAGTTAATGGCGTACATCGCAACCCTAAAACGGTTAAGTTGCCAAAATCAGAGCCGTTACCGAAAGCTGAACTGGCTAAATTTAAACCAGTTGCTTCTCAGTTAGTGGCTAAATTACAACGTAACCGAGAACTAATGCTAGCAGCGAGATAAGAGTCGCTTTTAGCCGTTGATAACTATCAAACAATAAAGGCAGCTAGCGCTGCCTTTATTGATCTTAGCCCTTACGACTAGAACCGTTTATAGATTCGTCGCTACTAAAATAGGGCTTCTAGTGCCTCGCTTAAGCTTGAGACACCGACCACCTCCATCCCTTCAATTACCTCTTTGGGCTGGTTTGCTTTTGGTAAAATAGCTCTTTTAAACCCGTGTTTAGCAGCTTCTTTTAGTCTTTCTTGGCCACTAGGCACAGGCCTTATTTCACCGCCAAGTCCGACTTCTCCAAACACGACGAGCTGCCTGTCTAATGACTGGTTTTTGAAGCTAGATACCAATGCTGCAATCAAGGCTAAATCAGCGCTTGTTTCGGTGACTTTTACTCCCCCTACAACATTAACGAATACGTCCTGATCAGCAACTTGTAATCCTCCGTGTCGGTGCAAAACAGCGAGCAACATCGCCAACCTATTTTGCTCCAACCCCACAGTAACACGCCTTGGATTGGCGAGTTGAGAATAATCAACCAAAGCTTGTACTTCGACTAACAGCGGTCGTGTTCCTTCCCAAATCACCATAACCAATGAGCCGGGAGTTTGCTCCTCTCCCCGATTTAAGAATATCGCGGAAGGGTTGCTGACTTCCTTCAACCCCTGACTTGTCATGGCAAACACACCAAGCTCATTGACTGCCCCAAAACGGTTCTTATTACCTCTTAGGGTACGGAATCGACTATCTGCACTCCCTTCCAGCAGAATTGAACAATCAATACAATGCTCGAGCACTTTTGGGCCGGCAAGCGTACCATCTTTGGTTACATGACCAACCATAATGATGGCAACTTGGTTCTGCTTAGCAAAGCGAGTCAAATATGCAGCACTTTCTCTGACCTGAGAAACGCTTCCTGGGGCCGATTGAATATCACTCATGTGCATTACCTGGATGGAGTCAATCACCATAATGCTGGGTTTTTCTCGTAGTGCTAGCTGACAAATAGTCTCAACATTGGTTTCTGCGAGCGTCTTGAGTTTGTTAGTCGGTAATCCCAATCGCGCTGCTCGCATGGCAACTTGTTGCAGCGACTCCTCGCCGGTAACGTAGAGCGTATTCATGGTTTCGGCTAGTCGACACATAGTTTGTAGTAACACGGTGCTTTTCCCTGCGCCTGGACTACCACCGATAAGTATTGCACTCCCCGGAACAACTCCACCTCCTAAAACTCGGTCAAATTCCTTAAATCCTGTTGAGAACCTAGGAAGTTGTTCGAGGTTTACTTCATCCAATGTTTGCACTTTGGCTTCCACCAACCCGGCGTAGCCGGATGTTGAACCCCCTATCGGTGCTGACTTTACAGAGGGTACTCGAAACTCCGTGACGGTGTTCCACGATTTACACTCTGAACACTGACCTTGCCAACGGGCAAATTCGGCACCACACTCATTGCAGACAAATGCTGTTTTCTTTTTCGCCATAAATTACAGGTATATATCTTGCTTATAAACAATAATAAGTTGAGAATAACAAATGATGAGCCATATAGTGACATAATTATGGCACTGGCCCAATGGTCATAAGTTAACAAGCGCGTGTAAAACTGTTTATGCCTGAAGATAAATTACAACAATACCAAAGCTTAATTGACGAGTTGAAAGCAGATCTTGGTGATCCTGCCTTTGAGCGTATTTTTAAGCAAAAAACGGCAAAACTCTCTAAACCAGATCAGTTCCTACTGAAAATGGAAATGACACGGTTATCACAACCTATCGCTCGCTTTATCGATTTGCGGGGACAAGTCGCTGGCGAAGTGAAACCTTACGAGTACCAAGGCAAACAACACTTTATGGACGATATCGCGATTGAAGTGTTTGAACGAGAAGTTGCACGTCTTGGTGGCTATACGTTAGCGGTATACGAAGCCGTAATGAGCACTGAAAACAACTTTAAGGTCATGCAAAGGAATGCAGTAGAAAAAGCCGAAAAAGTAGAACAAGAAAAAGATCACCATAACTACACTCCACTTATTCGCTTTGCGTCTTATGAATGCCGCTCCGAAGAGCGCATGAATTATTCCATCAAGATTTCAGTAGAAGTAAATAGCAATGAACCCAGAATTGCAGCGACTACTTCAGACATATCCCTCAGCGGGGCTAAAATTAAATTGCCCGTCGCAATTAAAGTCGAACCCGGTAAGTTATTAAATATAAGACTGGTTGGATTAGAGCAAGACTTTGAGCTTGGCCTCAAAGAAGGGATCCAATACGAAGTCGTCGCGGTAGAACAAGGTACTGTCGAATACAACCAAGTACGCTTGAAAAGGACCTTTATTGAGCATAAGCCGGGGTTTGATGAGTTCTTAAATAGCTTTATTCATGGTAACAAAAGACGCTATAAGATAAATCTAGATAACACCTTGGATGCTGTGGTTTGTAAGGGCTATGAGCAGTATTACTTACCACGTGTCAGTTCATTGTTTATGTTTGTTAGTGAACGCAAAAACCACCTTTACCCAAGCATGGTACTGACTAACGAAAACAATGCGTATGTAAACTATTACTTCGAAGATGAACAAAAGAGCTCTTCGCTTTACCAGATTTTTAGCTCAAAAAGACTACGTTACTTACAAACCCAGAAAAGCGCCGTAAAAGAGGCATATTGCTATGTATTTACGCATTCAAGTAAGGGCAAAATTTACTTCTACTCAGCGTTTGATCATGAATTAAAAGAGCACGCGCAACTTCGAGACTTGTTTCTTGGATTTGGCAGCAAAAAAGACAGCTGGCGCGTATTTAAAATACAAATGATGCCAAGTCATCATGAAGACGCCTACATTCCACTTTCATTACCCACTAGCGCTGGGAAAAATGTCGAAAAGCTCAATAAAAAACCCACCCCGAGAGTGCAAGGGTTTATTCAAGATGTAAAGCATCTGCTGTTGGTTACCGAGGTAAGCCAACCGGATATAACGGAACATTTCCAAACACTACAATTTGACCAAGCACTGGTGAACAAACTGAAACTCTTTGGTCATGGTAAATCGGCAACGCCGCCGCCGCTAGAAGTCGTTTCTTTAGAATATGTTAACTTACGAGCACATAAACGATATTTGTACAAAACGCACGTAGCCATCCACATTGATGGTAAAGGGAGTGTGCAGGGCGTAACTCGAGACTTTTCGGTAATGGGGATGCAAGTTGAATGTCCTCAACCTTTACCTATCGCAAAAGGAGATTACATTCATGTTGATTTGCTCGACCTACAAAGGATTACCAAAAGCTACGACCTCACCAAATTAAGGTATGAGGTGATGGCGGTCAATAAAGCCAAGACCATTATTAATTTAAAAGTGGCAAAAATTGGCGATTTGGATCACTCAGCGGTCCACTTTTTCAGAGTGTTAATTGAAAACAATAAAAATAAACTCGTCGCCTGTGATGAAGCTCCGAAGATCCCAGGGTTATCTTTAGCACTGAGAAACATGGTAACGAAGTCAGTTTGCCAATTTCCGCTCTACTTGCAAAAAGAGACCTCTCACAATGCAGTAGGCGCAATTGGTCAAGGCCTCTATCCAACTTCACTGCATAAAATATTGCACTCTTTCAGAGAAGATGGACAAGATCACATTGATGCAAAAGCCGTTTTCCCAGATAGATTTATTGAAGAAACTTTGACCGAAACTTTAAAGAGTATTTCGCGCCAAGATAAACCTTTACGGTACACCCTGTTCATTCGTTTTAACACCAGCAAACACAAACAACACGAAGCGATGAAGGCAGAATGTATTCCGGCAGGAAATAGCTTTAAGGAATTACACCTATTTTTGAAAAACGCACTTCGCAAAGAGCTGCTTTTCGTTTATGACGTGTATATTTCAAAAACAGGTCGCCCTGATATGGATTACCTTGCCAACGAACTCAGGTATATCAGTCATTATGCTATTCACAAAGCGAAGGACTTAGAAGAAGCGCTCTGGTCTGTCACCGGGGTATGCGATCTGATCGATATTTCTGAGTTCGTACTTGAAAATCTACCAATCGACCAGCAATTGGTGGCCATGATGCAAGAACGTAAAAAAGAGTGGCAAAAAAAGATAGTAAGTAACTAACAATAGCGCACAGCTCGATACCGCGGTGCGCTACCTTTTTGCTCGTTAATCGACTACACCCAATAAACTTAAGACCGCAATAATAACTAGATAAAACAATATATTGCGTTTAACCAACCGCATCATACAGGTCGCCTCAAAGGTGCACCCCAAAAACTGCTGCTCGATTTGCTCTGCAGCAAGCGCAATGTTAGTAACGACTTTGCGATTTGATGTTTTAAAATCCAGTAAATAACCAATCCAGGTTGAAGTCCCCTTCGAAAAGTTACCGATGATTAAAAAGCCAAAGCTGGCAATTCGTGCAGGCAACCAGTTCAGTCCAAAGTAAAGTCGACTAAACTGTGGCATTAATCTTTCAAGCGGTGTGTCAACTAAGTTATCACGACAATGTACCAGTTGTCTTACAGAAGCATAAAACACTGCGCCCGGCGCACCTAGCGCCACAAACCAGAACATCACCGCACAATAATGCTGAAAGTTAATCCATGCCAACGTTTGTCCAAATGTCTCGCCACCCGGTTCGTGTTCTAATTTATCTTGCCCCATTTGTAATGCATACAAGGTGGCGGCTTCGTTATCACCTCGGGTCAGAGCATTTAAATACTTTTTATATAAGTCGCGGTAATTAGCACAGCCAAAACACACTAGTAAAATCACTACATTGACAATAAATTGCCAGACAATGACCTCACTTAAGTTAAAAATTACAGCAATAATACAAGTGGGAACAAGTACCCATAGCATGGTGCCAAAGGTTGACCCCAACAAACCATCATGGGCAATATGCTTTTTGGTTTTTTGATAGTATTGGCACAAATAATATTCACTTTGCCAATACCTTTCCTTCGCCCCTAGGCGCTCAATAATTAAAGCCAATATAATAGATATCAAGATCATACCTGATCCTCTGCGTTATCAAGAAGTGTAAAATAATGGGCCCAATCAAATGACGCGCCAGGGTCCGTTTTTCTTCCCGGCGCAATGTCACAGTGCCCTACAATACGGTTTTTTGTAATTTTTGGATAGAGAGCTTGCACGAATTGTGTCACTTTCACCAAGGTTTCATATTGTTCATCGGTATACGGATGAAGATCCGTCCCCTCAAGTTCAATGCCAATGGAAAAATCATTGCATCGTATTCTCCCGTCAAATTGTGACACGCCAGCGTGCCACGCGCGCTGATTAAAAGGCACGTATTGCGTGACAGAACCATCTCGACGAATAAAGCAATGCGCCGACACAGTCAGACCATTTAGATCTGAAAAGCTAGGATGCGCATCACAGTCAATGGTCCCCATAAATAGGTCGTCCACATAATCAGTGCCAAATTTCCCTGCAGGTAAAGAAATATTGTGGATCACCAATAAGTCAATTTCGTGTTCCTCAGGACGTGCATCACAAAATGGGCTTTGTTGATGCTTTGCAAACGGTAGCAAAGTCGACATCATGCGGCTCCTCGTTTTTGTTGATAAACTACCCAAGCATAAGATCTAAGTCAAAAAATCGCGGGTAAATATAAGATAATTGTACATTGTCACAAACACGCGTAAAATTTCCGGCAATTTTTTACAATAAGCACGTTGCCAATATGATCGATCAAGCACTCGTAGAACATCTCGTCCAGCAAGCATTAGCCGAAGATCTCAACCACCAATCACCGAATCAAGGCGATATTACCGCTGCACTCATTCCAGCAGCAGAAATAGCCAGCGCCTACGTTATCACCCGTGAAGATTGCGTGTTTGTTGGCAAAGCCCTAATCCTAGAGGTTTTTAAACAGGTCGACCCGAGTGTACAGGTTAATGTATTAGTAAATGATGGTGAGCATGTTAAAGCGAACACTCGATTGTTTACCGCTAAGGGCTCTGCAAGAGCCATACTGACCGCAGAAAGAACCGCCTTGAACTTTGTGCAAACCTTGTCCGGTACCGCAACCACCACAGCTCGCTATGTTAAGGTACTGGCAGGCACCGACACCAAACTATTAGATACCCGCAAAACCATTCCGGGTTTAAGAGCCCTGCAAAAGTATGCAGTGAAATGTGGTGGTGGAGAAAACCATAGAATTGGCCTTTTTGATGCTTATTTGATCAAAGAAAACCATATTGCCGCGTGTGGTGGCATTGCTAAAGCGGTCGCTGCTGCCAGACAAAACCACCCAGACAAGCCCGTTGAAGTGGAAGTCGAAAGCCTAGATGAGCTACAACAAGCGTTAGATGCAGGCAGCGATATTATTATGCTCGACAACTTTAGCGTGGAAGATATCCGCCGCGCCGTTACCATAACCAATAAGCAAGCGCGCTTAGAAGTGTCGGGTAATATGACCATTGAAACCTTAACGACCTACGCACAAGCTGGGGTTGATTTTATTTCTAGCGGTGCACTGACTAAACATTTACACAGCATTGATTTATCCATGCGTTTTGAATAGACATGCACTCTACTCTCTGTGACGTGTTTTACTACTAAATAATAACTAGAAAAACACGTCACAGAACGATTATTTACTTCCCGCTTTTTCTCACCTCTGATTGACTTATGTCATTGACAAATATTTTGAAAAAAAGTTAAATACGAAAAAAGAATGAACTCATTTTGAACAGCTTTAGGCACATTCTTTTTTACTTTGAACACGCGCGCTATGGACGGCACACTTAAGCATACTTATCCGGTATTTAGTAAAATGCATGAATCGTGTTTTAAGTAACACACCAGCTATTTTTAAATACTGCTACAATGTGTTTAACCAATAGAATTTTGCCGCGAGTAATTAAAGTTTAATTGTTATAATAAATAGAATTATAATATTATTTATTATAACAAAACTAAATAAGAGTTATTCCCAAATAGCATCCAAGGTTTATTACCGTTTGCTAGCAATGAACTAACTCGGCCCAGAACGGTTTTGTAATTTTTCTTCTTAGGAGACACATCATGACACACAAACAACAGGGTGGTTTTACCCTTATCGAATTAATGATTGTGGTAGCAATCATCGGCATTTTAGCCATGGTGGCCTTGCCGCAGTATCAAGATTACACCAACCGCGCTAGAGCATCTGAAGTATTACTTGCTGCCAGTACAGCAAAAACCTGTGTTAGTGAAAAAGCACAGATAGGTCAAGATCCGGATGATTGTGATGCAGGCTTCTCTGCAACTCAGTTTGCTGGTGCACTTGATGTGTCTGCTGCAGGTGTAATTGTAGTAACTGGCGATGATGACCTTACTGGATTAACCATCACATTAACACCACAGACTGGTGTAGGTAACGCGGCTACAAACGCAACTGCTGCAAACTTCACTGCTGGCTTCAATATTTCTCAATGGGTTTGTACTGGTGCTGCAACAGGAAATGCTTCTACAGCATGGTTACCTAGCAGCTGTACTGTAGCTGCTGCAGCGACACCAACCACGTAACAACTAACCAACACTGAGTAAAGTAAAGAAGAGGAATTGCTTCCTCTTCTTTTTCTTTTAAAGGCATCCATGAAACAAAATAACCTTGATATTTTTATTTGGGCTGGCGTCAGTAACCGTGGTAAAAAACTCAGCGGTGAAATGACTGGCGAAAGCGTTGCGCTGGTTAAAGCCCAGTTAAGAAAACAAGGTATTACCCCATCTAAGGTTAAACGCAAGCCTAAGCCGTTATTTGGCCTGGGTGGTACTGATAAAATCGCTTCTCAAGATATCGCAACCGTGACGAGGCAAATCGCGACCATGTTATCGGCAGGGGTTTCTTTAGTACAAACACTGGAAATGGTGGCCACCAGCGTAAAAAATAAAAGCCTCACCAAATTAATCAACCATGTTGCTGATGAAGTTAAAGCCGGGCAGTCACTGGCGGGCTCATTACGCGCCTACCCTAGATACTTTGATGATTTGTATTGTGACTTAGTGCACTCAGGAGAGCAATCCGGAGCGCTGGATCGAATTTTTGACCGCATCGCGGTGTATAAAGAAAAAACCGAAGCGCTAAAATCAAAAATAAAAAAAGCGTTGTTTTATCCTATTGCGGTGATGGTGGTCGCACTTATTGTAACTTCCATCTTATTGATCTTTGTAGTGCCGCAATTCCAAGATATTTTTGGTAGTTTTGGCGCCGAGCTTCCGGCATTTACCCTAATGGTCATCAGCATTTCCAAATTTGCTCAGGCTTATTGGTGGATCATTGTTATCGCGTTGATCTCTGGGATTTATGCCTATAAAGAGCTGCTATTTAGAAGTAAAGCATTTCGCAGCCTCAATGACAGACTGCTACTGCGCTTACCTATTGTTGGTGGTATTTTAAGAAAAGCCGCCGTGGCACGGTACGCTCGTACCCTATCAACAACCTTTGCTGCTGGCGTGCCATTGGGTGATGCGCTTGACTCTGCAGCGGGTGCCTCTGCAAATAGCGTTTATAAAAGCGCTATCAAAGAGATCAAAGCTGAGGTTAACGCTGGTAATCAAATGAATTGGGCGATGCGTAATACCAACGTGTTTCCTGATATGGTGGTACAGATGGTCGCCATCGGCGAAGAATCAGGTTCGCTAGACAGTATGCTAGGCAAAGCAGCCAGCATTTATGAGCAAGAAGTCGATGATGCGGTAGATGGTTTATCTACCCTGCTTGAGCCGATTATTATGGTGGTATTGGGCGTGGTCGTCGGTGGCCTGATTGTTGCGATGTACTTACCTATTTTCCAGCTTGGCTCAGTTATCTAACCTTACGACTAGTGCTCACCATACTGATTATCAAACGATACTCTGATTGCAACCAATAACAACAAGGCTAGGACAACACTCCACTATGCAAGAAGTACTTATTTTACTACAAACTCAAAGCTGGTTTTGGCTGCTTACTGTCGCTCTTGTTAGTGTTTGTATTGGCAGTTTTTTAAACGTGGTGATTTTACGTTTACCCAAAATGATGAAAACGAACTGGCAAACTGAATGCCGTGTATTGTTAGAACTTGAGCACGCCGAAGATACCAAAGAGCAACGTTTTAATTTAGTTTTTCCTCATTCTCATTGCCCTAGCTGTAAAACACCAATTAAACCTTGGCAAAATATCCCCTTACTCAGTTGGCTATGGCTCAGAGGAAAATGTGCATCGTGCCAAGCTTCTATCTCAATTCGTTATCCCTTGGTTGAATTAGCCACCCTATTATTATCCCTTTGGGTTGCGTGGCACTTTGGCGCAACAGCCGAAGCCGTACTTTACATCGTTATCACTTGGGTGTTGATCGCTCTCACCGTTATTGATATTGACGAGATGCTGCTACCCGACCAGCTCACTCAGCCTACGTTGTGGCTAGTGTTACTCGCTAGTGCCTTTGGTTTAGGCATTTCTCCGACCGAGGCATTAATTGGAGCGGCTGTGGGTTATCTCAGTTTGTGGAGTGTCTATTGGGTATTCAAACTGGTTACCGGCAAAGAAGGCATGGGCTATGGCGACTTTAAATTACTGGCTATTTTTGGCGCGTTAATGGGTTGGCAAGCCATTCTAACTATCGTGCTACTATCCAGTGTTGTTGGTGCTATTATCGGAAGTGTGCAGCTTTCGGTACAAGGCAAAAACAAAGCGACACCCATTCCTTTTGGTCCGTATCTCGCAATAGCAGGATGGATTACTTTGCTCTACGGTGAACAATTACAGCACTGGTACGTAAATTTGTTACTGTCTTAAGGTGTTTACCCACAGAGCCATGATGAAAGAAGTAAACCTATTATGAAGTTAAAAAACTGGATAGTTGGCATTACCGGAGGCATTGGCGCTGGAAAATCGGCGTTAACTCATTATCTTGAGCAGCAAGGCATTATTGTCGTAGACGCCGATGTCGTTGCCCGTGACGTTGTCGCGCCAAATACCGAAGGGCTTAAGCAAATTGTGGCGCACTTCGGTGAGCAAATTTTACATGCTGACGGCACACTCAATCGCGCGAAACTCAGAGAGATTATTTTCACCAAAGACGAAGAAAAAACTTGGTTGAATAACCTGATGCATCCATTGATCCGTAACGCTATGATTGAACAGCTTGAAAGCGCAACTAGCCCTTACGTCGTGTTATCGGCCCCTTTGCTCTTTGAAAACAACTTACAACAATATTGCGATAAAACGCTACTCGTTGATGTTCCCATAGAAATCCAAGTAGCTAGAACTTGTGCGCGGGACAATGTTGATGAAACGCAAGTACACAGAATTATTGATGCACAAATGTCTCGTGAAGAAAAACAGCAACATGCTGATATTATTATCAATAACAATCGCCCGCTTGACGGAACGCTGGCTGAATTGGCAAAGCTGCATATGGACTTTATTAAACAAGCAAAACCGCTGTAAAAACACCGCGGTATAGAGTAAGCTTTTAATTGAGTCGCCATAAATAACTGACATTTAAGAGGCTTTATGGAACATCACTCCCCTCTACTACGTAAATTTATGACCCTTGGCGTGGTAACCGCAGAACAGATAAAATCTCATCAAGCGCAAGCTAATTCCACTGCTGAGTTAATCTGCTTGAGTTCAGGGCTTTCTCCAAAAGAATTAGCCGAGCAATGTCTTGAACATTTTAAAGTCCCCTGCTTTGATTTGAATTTCTTTGATATACGAGAAATCCCAGAGGATCTTGTTAAAGAAAAACTGATCCGTGAGCATCTTATTCTGCCACTGCGCAAGAAAGGCCGTAAGCTATACATTGCCGCCTCAGATCCAACGGATTTTGATGCTTTTGAAAACTTTGAGTTCAGCACGGGTTTACAATGTGAAGTCGTGGTCGCTGATTACAAGCTGCTAGAACGAAAAATTGATCAGTTATTCGATGCAACGGGTGGATTATCGCTCTCAGATTCTGAGTTCCAAGAGTTTGCCGATTTAGAAGTCGAGGATGTACCACAGCAGGAAAACCGCTCTGAAGATAAAGACGATGCCCCAATCATTGTCTATATCAATAAAATTTTGATGGACGCCATCAAAAAAGGTGCATCCGATTTGCATTTTGAACCGTATGAAAAACGCTACCGCGTGCGCTTCAGAATTGACGGCTTACTACATGAAATGGCCAGTCCCCCTAATACCTTGTCAAATCGACTTGCCGCCCGTATCAAAGTGATGGCGCACTTGGATATCGCAGAAAAACGCAAGCCACAAGATGGACGTATCAAGCTAAAAATCTCCGAGCGTAAGAGCATCGATTTTCGTGTCAGTACCCTGCCAACCATGTGGGGTGAAAAAATCGTAATGCGGATCTTAGACTCATCTAGCGCCATGTTAGGTATTGATGTACTCGGCTATGAGCCAGAACAAAAGCAAATGTATTTAACAGCGCTAAGCCAGCCTCAAGGCATGATTTTAGTAACCGGCCCTACGGGTTCTGGTAAAACCGTGTCCTTGTATACTGGCTTAAACATCCTCAACCAGCCGCAGCGAAACATCAGCACAGCAGAAGATCCGGTAGAAATTAACTTAGAAGGGATTAATCAAGTTCAAATCAATCCCAAAGCGGGGATGACATTTGCCAATGCATTACGGGCGTTTTTACGACAAGATCCCGATGTGGTCATGGTGGGTGAGATCCGAGATTTAGAAACGGCCGAGATTGCGATAAAAGCGGCACAAACCGGTCACTTAGTGATGAGTACTCTACACACTAACTCAGCAGCTGAGACCCTTACCCGATTATTGAATATGGGCGTACCTGCCTATAACGTAGCCAGTTCTATTAACTTGATTATTGCACAGCGCTTGGCAAGAAGGCTCTGCCCTAAATGCAAACAACCAGAAACTTTGCCTGATGACGTATTAGCTGCACAAGGCTTTACTGCTGAGCAGATTAAAAGCTTAACGTTATTCTCGCCAAAAGGGTGCGAACACTGTACCGACGGCTATAAAGGCCGCGTCGGGATCTATGAAGTACTGAAAGTCACCAGTGAAATTTCCCATCTAATTATGGAAGGAGGAAACTCACTACAAATTGCAGAGCAAGCTGAGCTACAGGGCTTCTCAAACCTTCGCAAATCAGGGCTTAAAAAGGCGGCTGAAGGGCTCACATCCCTCACTGAAATTAATCGTGTCACAAGCTATTAGGGCCAGTTGATCTTTCAAGTTTGCTTTTGCCGCTGTTTGATTGGCATTCATACAAGACAGAGCCTGCGTAGCATCGTTATGCTAGATGAGTCAGGCGATTACATAGTTGAAACGCCAATCAAGCGCAGCTGTTCGGGTTCACCCCTGTGCGCTTTGTGCATTGTTACGCAACTTTTGCTTAGATTACTGGGTGGCAAGTCGAGCGCCGCCCTCAAAACCCACTAAAGAGAACAAACATCAAACAGCAAAGAACAACAGGCTCTAGTAACCGCCACAGATTGGATCATATATCCATTTAGCGATACACTGCGGCCGTTAAACAAAGAGGTGCTTTTATGGTGACTAAAGTAAACTGTCCAACTTGTGAAAACCAAGTGGAGTGGACGGCACAAAGTCCATTCCGTCCATTTTGTAGCAAACGCTGCCAATTGATAGATTTAGGTGAGTGGTCTGAAGAATCACATAAAATTTCTACGCCAATGCAAAATGCAGATATGTCCGAACAAGATGCGCAAGCCATGATCGAAGATATAGAAGCCATGCTTGCCAACAATGAAGATAGCTTTTTTAAAGAGTAGGTAACACTATGCTGGTGTGAGTCTAATTTAACGATTTAAATTAGCTCATGCCGCTGCTTCAGTAATTTCCCCCACCCACGATAAAACAAACTAACCATATGATATATAATAAAATAAAACTTTTTTCAATTAAGTTTTATTCAAGTGATAAAGTTCCCTCAAGATGAATATTACGCAGTTGACCTAGTCGTACCCTGATGTCATATTTTTTGGGTACATTGTTGTACACAGTCGATTGCTAGCAATCACAATTAGTCATAAGGAAATTAAAATGAAACTCAATTTGCAAAAGAAAAGCATTAAGAAACTATCACAAGAACCTGCACCATTAGCGAATAAGCTCACCCCACAAGTCGCGGGTGGATATTTAGGCACTTATATGGAATGCTTCTCGCAGTTTGGAGTCTATTGCCCAACGATGCCTAAAGAATGCAATAGATAGGCATATAATACCAATTCACATTAATATATGACCAATTTGAGAGATAAAATCTGCTGCTAACTGCGTTAAAAATTTCTCATTTAGAACAACTAAATAGCAAATTTTCGCCTTGCCTACACGGACGTAGGTACCTTGGCGATAGCAGGACGCGAGAGCGGTGCCTACACGGACGTAGGTACCTTGGCGATAGCAGGACGCGAGAGCGGTGCCTACACGGACGTAGGTACCTTGGCGATAGCAGGACGCGAGAGCGGTGCCTACACGGACGTAGGTACCTTAGCGGTAGCAGGACGCGAGAGCGGAGTTATCAACTCGCTTTTCTCGACTCAAAGTTGCTCAACTAATTAAGAGAATTGGTATAACTTGAGAAGGGGATTCTTCTCCTTCTTTTTCGCGGGCCTCACCGCCCCAAGTTCAAAGTTAGCGGCAAAAAGACTCTTATCCAAATGGATAATAGATTTAGTCTTGGACTTGCGGTTGCACTGCATGGCTTAACAGTGCATGATGCAAATATCGAACTTCAAGACGCTCAAGGCTTTGGGATAGGTATTACCTTACCTGCCAATTCTGAAAAATATGTACATTAGTGAGAGTAAGCAGCTAGAGCAGCACCTTCCCAACATTGATAAGCATTGGCAGCAATGCCAAAAGGGGTATTTTCAGAGCCCTTCCGGTAAACTGTTTTACGCCTATTACGTGCCATCTCAGCCTCGTTACACTGTGATATTGGTCAATGGCAGAATCGAATCAGCCCACAAATATCGAGAATTGTTTTGGGAGTTTGCGAAAAATCAAATCGCGGTATTTAGTTATGACCACCCAGGTCAAGGTTATTCCCCTCGCCCGCTGAAAAATCACCAAATTGGTCATATTCAGTGTTTTTCTGACTACGGCGACACGCTACACAACTTTATTGCAAATATTGTCAGTCCAAATAGTAACGTACCGCAGGTGATATTGGCACATTCCATGGGCGGAGCAATTGCGTGTGATTATCTGACTCGCTATCAAACAAACACCATTCACGGGCTTTATCTAAGTGCTCCAATGCTCGGGATAAATACCGCTCCTTATCCAGCAGGGGTAGCAAAGTTTATTGCCGGTTGCGCTTGCTTGCTTGGCTTGGGCAAGCACTACGCCATCGGGCAACAGCCCTATATCAATAAACCTTTTGCCAATAACGAATTAACGGGCTGCTCCATTCGATATGCCCTTTTTAGAGGGTTATACGATAGCTATCCAGAACTACAATTGGGTGGGGTTAGCTTTTCGTGGCTTTACGAAGCGCTTAGTGCATGTCAACGGTTAGCCAAGGCGAAGCTCGCGATTCCAATCAGGCTTGCATCGGCCAAACACGATACCATTGTCGATAACCTCGCCCAACAGCGGTTTATACAACACCATCCTGATGCTAGTTGTATGCTGTTTGATGGCAAGCATGAACTTTTGTGTGAAGCTGATCCTATTCGAAGTGCGGTAATCTCTGACTTTTATGCCTTTTGCTCATCACTTACCGCTAATGAAACCGGATCTTGATGCACCAACACATCAATTTCTCCGTCAAACTCAGCTTTGATATTAGCGACTACTTCATCAGCGACTTGATGAGCTCGGACTAGTGGCATATGGTCATCCAGTTCCAAATGCAGTTGTACAAATTTAATCTTGCCGCTTTGCCGAGTTCTTAAGTCATGGACACCATAAACCTCTTCGTGGCTTGATGCGATAAGCACTATTTCCGCTTTTTCCTCATCTGGCAATTCTTTATCCATCAAGTGCGCTGCACTTTCCCCTGCTATTTCCCAGCTGTTGTAAAGCAAATAGATTGCCACTCCGATAGCGAAAATTGGGTCTGCGTAGCCGATGTCAATGTAGTTAAGAACTATCGCCGCTAGTACGGCCAAGTTCAATAAAATATCGCCCTTGTAATGCAATGCATCCGCTTTAACAGCGACCGACTTAGTCCGTTTTACTACTTGGGTTTGCACCAACACGATTAGCAAAGTACAAACAATGGCAAAAAGGCTGACCCACACGCCAAACAAAGATTGCGGCATAACGGTAGGATTATAAAGTCGTTCAACACTATGAAACGCCAATAAGCTAGCTGATCCAGCAATAAAGGCCGCTTGCCCCATACCAGCAAGAGATTCAGCCTTACCATGACCAAACCGATGGTCATCATCCGCCGGACGCAGTGCATAACTTAATACCAAAAAATTCATTACCGAAGCACTAACATCCAGCAAAGAGTCAGTTAGAGATCCGAGCATCGCAGCACTGCCAGAAGATAACCATGCCCAACATTTAGCAATGATCATCAAACTCACCATGGTAATGGTAAAAATACTGGAAAGTCTCACCCAAAATTCATAACTGCGATCCACGAAAACCTCACACTTCTTCCACTATCGCTAAATCATACAACTTACCGTACAGAAATGAAAAACTGATTACGGTATGCGCGTCTTTACGGTTGAGTGAATCTAAATTCGGAGGAGAAAAATTCAATTAGCGACAGATTTAGCGCCTCAAATTTGTTATGCCTAGCGTAGACTTGGTATCACTTGTAGAAAACTACGCTTCCGTTATACTGCCCGGCAAATTAGCTTTGAGGTGTATCATGTTAGATATCGTACTTTACCAACCTGAAATTCCACCAAACACAGGGAACATTATTCGTTTATGTGCAAATACAGGTTACTCATTACACTTAATTGAGCCATTAGGGTTTGATTGGGATGACAAACGAGTACGACGTGCTGGCCTTGATTACCATGAGTTTAGTGAAGTAAAACGCTATGCCTGTTTTGAAGACTATTTAGCTCAACGTAATCCAACCAGAGTATTTGCTTGCACCACCAAAGGAACTAAATATCACCATGAAGTAGACTACCAAGCTGGTGATTGTTTGTTATTTGGTCCTGAGACCCGTGGCTTGCCAGAAGACATTATCTATTCACTCCCTGAGCCGCAACGAGTCCGTATTCCCATGCGTCCAGATAGTCGTAGTATGAACCTATCCAACGCGGTGTCAGTATTCGTTTATGAGTCGTGGCGACAACTGGACTTTGCTGGTGCAAAATAAAAAAGCGGGCATCCCCGCTTTTTTATTGAACAGAAGTTATTCCGCTTTTTTCTCGCGACCTAGTAATGCCATTGCCGCTTCTTTCACGTCTTTATTCTCGTACAAGACCTGATAGATTTGCTCGGTAATGGGCATTTCAATGCCGGTGCGTTTCGCCAGTAAATATACTTCTTTGGTATTACGGTAACCTTCAACGACCTGACCAATGCTCTGCATCGCTTCATCAACCGTTTTGCCTTGACCGAGCGCCAATCCAAAACGACGGTTGCGAGATTGATTGTCAGTACAAGTCAGGATTAAGTCACCTAATCCAGCCATACCCATAAACGTTTCGGACTTAGCACCCAACGCACAGCCTAATCGGCATAACTCAGCCAATCCGCGTGTGATCAATGCGGTTCTGGCATTAGCCCCAAATCCGAAGCCATCAGACATACCAGCGCCAATAGCAATCACGTTTTTAACCGCACCACCCAATTGGATACCAATAAAATCGTCATTGCTATACACTCTGAACGAACGACCGCAGTGTAACAGTTCAGCAAGTTTCTCTCGAAAATTAGCACAGGTTGATGATACTGAAATCGCCGTAGGCAAGCCCGCCGCCATTTCCTTCGCAAAAGTAGGACCACTTAACACAGCCAAAGGCACACCATCACCAAGTACATCTAACGCCACTTCTTGCAGCAAGCGCCCAGTGTTTGGTTCTAACCCTTTAGTTGCCCACGCAACTTGAGAATCATTAAGCAACATCGGCTTAATACGTTTTAACGTGTCCGCAAATGCATGACTCGGTACTACCACTAGCACCAACTGGCTTGACTGCACAGCTTGCTGCAGATCTGCCTCTAGCTCTAGTGATTCGGGAAAGGTAATATCAGATAAGTAACGTTGATTTTGACGTTCAGCTGCTAACGCCTCAACGTGTTTGCTATCGCGCCCCCACAAAGTGACTTTGTGGCCATTGCGGGCAAAACAAATAGCAAGGGCGGTGCCATACGACCCCGCCCCCAATACTGTTACAGCTGATTTTGCTGTACTCATCGCTTATGCGTCAGCTGTTTGCTCAGCTTGCTCTTGCGACTGAGCTGCACGCTGCTGCATGTATTGAGCAAAAAGTGCATCAAAGTTAACTGGAGCCAAGTTAAGCTGTGGGAATGTACCACGATTAACTAAGCTTGCTACTGCTTCACGCGCATATGGGAATAGAATGTTTGGACAGAAAGCACCAAGCATATGTGCCATTTGTACTTCTTCTAAATCGCCGATAGCGAAGATACCTGCTTGCTGAATTTCACATAAGAAAGCCGTTTCTTCACCGATCGTCGCAGTTACAGTTAGTGCTAACACAACTTCAAATACATTGTTGTCAAGCTTTGCTGAACGCGTGTCCATATCCAGCTTAACTTCTGGCGTCCACTCTTTTTGAAAAATAGCTGGAGAGTTAGGCGTTTCAAACGATACATCTTTGGTGTAGATACGTTGAATGTTGAATTGTGCGCCTTCTTGTTGTGCTGCTTCGTTTTGATTTTGCTCTGACATGATGGTTCCTAAAATTCTTTTGCGGTGATGACTACAACTTATAGCCTAAATAAAAATAAAATTGATTAATGGCATGTACCAGTATTAATTGGTTTTAAGCCTCTAATAATTGATCTAATTTGCCCTGCGCTTCCAAAGCCATCATATCATCACAACCACCAACATGGTGATCATCGATAAATATCTGCGGAACAGTGTGTCCGCCATTGGCTTTAGCTATCATTTCTTCGCGAAGTTCTGGCTTAGCACCGATATCATATTCGGTATATGTGACACCTTTTGCATCCAGCAGCGCTTTCGCACGATGACAGAAAGGGCAGTAATCTTTGGTATATAAGACAACTTGACTCATAAAAAATCCTAATTACTTTCCTGTTGATAACGGTAATCCAGCGTTTTGCCACGCACCCATACCACCTGACAGTACAAATACTTGCTCGTAACCCGCTTTATGCATGTTATCAGCAACTGCAGAGGCCGTCATACCAGCGTTACACACAAGTATAATGGGCTTAGATTTATACTTTTCAAGGCCCGTAAAATCTTTTTGTTTTACTTTCTCAGCTTTAATGAGCTCAGAGCCTGCAATATGTCCTTGGTTAAACTCTTTTTGCGTACGCATATCTAGTACTTGAGCATCTTGGCGATTCACTAGTAATGTAAGCTGTTGCGTATTGATCTGTCGGATCGCAGAAAACTTACTCTTAAACCAGCTTGCTACTAACATTGCAGCCAGCACTAACCAAATAATACTTAGTACCGGATTGTTTCCTAAAAACGTAATGTATTGTTCCATGAACTTACCAATCAAAAATCTAACGTCAAAGTATTCAGTGGCAGCAAGTATACCCTCTTTAGTTGACACAAAACAAACTTGTTCAAATTGAGGATAAATCAACTGTAAACTGACCGAATAGAGCGTATTAGGGGCTGAATATTCATACAAAAAAAGGTATTCTACGAAAAAGCCAGCGTAACCGTGATTAAAGACTCAATTTTTATATCTATCTGGTCTCCAAATAGGCTGGGTTGAGTCACATATCGTGCCTAATTTCTATGTTCAGGAGTGCAAATGACAGCTAAGAAAAAACCTTTGGTTTTAATGATTTTGGACGGATGGGGATATCGTGAAGAAAGTGAAAGTAACGCGATATTAGCAGCAAACACTCCAGTTATGGACGAACTATGGCAATCAGTGCCTCACACTCTTATTTCTGGTTCTGGTTTAGATGTGGGTCTACCAGAAGGGCAAATGGGCAATTCTGAAGTCGGACATGTCAATTTGGGTGCGGGTCGTGTGGTTTACCAAGATTTTACTCGCATCACCAAAGCCATCACAGATGGAGAATTTGAACACAACCCTATACTTGTTGAAAACATTGAAAAGGCGGCAGCTAAAGGCAAAGCGGTTCACTTGATGGGACTATTAAGCCCTGGCGGTGTACATAGTCATGAAGATCATATCGTTGCAGCGATAAAACTGGCAGCTAGCCGAGGCGTCCAAGTGTATTTACATGCATTTTTAGATGGACGCGATACACCACCACGCAGTGCAAAAGCCTCAATTGAGCGCGTGGAACAGGTGTTCACTGACCTTAACTGTGGCAGATTAGCAACTATCGTTGGCCGTTATTATGCTATGGACCGAGATAACCGTTGGGATCGTGTCGAAAAAGCTTACGATCTTATGGTATTAGGTCAAGCGCCACATAGTTATGAAAACGGTGTCGCTGCGCTTGAAGCAGCATACGCTAGAGGTGAGAACGATGAATTTGTTGACGCGACAGTAATAAAAACTGCACAACAAAACCCGGCCACTATTGAAGATGGCGATACGGTGATATTCCTAAACTTCAGAGCCGACCGAGCACGTCAAATGACTCGCGCCTTTGTTGATGCAAACTTCTCTGGCTTTGAGAAGAAAAAGACACCAGCACTGAGTGCCTTTGTGATGATGACCGAATACGCGGCAGATATAGAGGCTCCCGTCGCTTTTGCACCTGAAGCACTAAATAATGTCTTGGGTGAATGGTTGGCTAAACACAACAAAACACAGTTGCGTATTTCAGAGACTGAAAAATACGCCCACGTTACGTTCTTCTTCAGTGGCGGCAGAGAAGAATTATTCCCGGGTGAAAAACGCGAGTTAATTCCTTCTCCACAAGTTGCTACTTACGATCTCCAGCCTGAGATGAACTCTGAAATGCTCACCGACAAATTGGTCGAAGCAATTCATGGTGGCGAATTTGATGTGATCATCTGCAACTATCCGAACGGTGATATGGTAGGTCACTCCGGCGTATTTGAAGCTGCGGTGAAAGCATGTGAAGCGGTTGATAAATGCATAGGACGTGTACTGAATGCCCTGCAAGAAGTCGGTGGCGAAGCATTGATCACCGCCGATCATGGTAATGCAGAACAGATGGTCAATCCAAACTCAGGTCAAGCTCACACAGCACACACAAGCGAGCCCGTGCCGTTTATTTACGTGGGTCGTGACGCTCAAGCACAAGCAGGTAAGTCACTCAGCGACGTAGCACCAACCATGTTGCATCTACTTGGTATGGAGCAACCAATAGAAATGACAGGCTCTCCAATAATGCTACTTAAATAATTATTACCTGCAATGATGATAAACGCGCTAAAGATAGCCAGTATTTTGCTCGTATTGGCAACGACATCTGTCGTTGCCAATGAATCTCGTACCAAAGAGGATTTAAGCGCAGTTCAACAGGAAATAAAAAAGAGCACTCAAGCTTATAACCAACAACGTGCTGAAATAAAAGCGATGGAGTCCAAACTTCGTAGCTTTGAACTGGATATTGCTAAAAGTGCGAAGGCATTGTCTTTAACTGCCAAAGGCATTGCAGATAACCAACAAGAGCAAAGTGAACTTCGTCGACAATCCCATCAACTTGCATCTAAAAAGCAAACTTTAGAAAAGCTGCTCGCAGCTCAACTAAAAAGCGCGTATATGACTGGCGCCCATGATTATTCGCGGATGCTGCTTAATCAAGAAAAAGCCGCAAAGCTTGAACGTACAATTAGTTATTACAACTATTTCAATAAAGCGCGAATTAGGCAACTCAATGAATTAAAGTTGGTCTCTGAACAACTTAATAGCACCCAACAATCCTTACTGCTGGCTCAACGTAGATTGGAAGCACTTAAAACGCAACAAACAGAGCGTCATCAGCAACTACAAATTGCCCGGCAAGAGCGACAGGCCCACCTCGCTGCGTTGAACGAAAAGCTGAAGTCGACTCAATCCGCTATTGCCTATTTGAAAGAAAACGAACAAACCCTAATCGCAACGCTAGAAGAACTTAGCAAGGTCCAATCCGTTGATGAAATCATATTAGCGGGCCTGCGTAACCTGAAAGGTAAAATGCCGTGGCCAGTACAAGGTCGTATTAAGCATCGTTTTGGTCAACGCAAACACGCAGGCATGAACTGGAAAGGCGTATTGATTGATGCCTCCGATGGCGATGGCATAAACAGCATCGCTCCCGGTCAAGTGGTATTTGCCGATTGGCTAAATGGTTTTGGCTGGGTCATTGTACTGGATCATGGGGATGGATATATGAGCTTATATGGTCACGCTCAGACTCTGCTACGCGATGTCGGAGATCAAGTGCAAAGCGGCGAAACGATTGCACTTGTGGGGCAAAGCGGCGGGCAGCGAAATCCTGGTCTATACTTTGAGTTACGGCATAAGGGAAGCGCTGTGGACCCTGTTAAATGGTGCAGTTCTAGTTAAATGAGTAACACTGCTGCACCTCAGCGAGGAGCAGCACATGAATTCAACATCTTTTTTTCACACTACCTCTCGAATAGTGAAGAGCGTTGTCGTACTGTGTGTGTTTTTGTTAGCGCTCTTTTTTACATCTAGTCTTGCATTCGCACAAAAATTTAATTCTCAAGAAGTCGATGAAATTCTCTATCACATCCACACCTACTATGTTGAAGATATCCCGTTAAGCCAATTTAACACGCAAAATTTTAATGTGCTGTTTGATCATCTTGACCCCTATTCTAAATATCTCGACGCAGACGAACTTGAAGCCGTTTTTAGTGCTGCTAACGGTCGCTACACGGGGCTTGGAATCGAAGTTGAAGAACAGCAAGATTATGTGGTCATCCTAGATACGTTACCCAATTCACCCGCAGAACTCGCAGGCATTGAAAGCGGTGATAAGCTTATCGCGATCAACGGCAAAAATGTCAAGCGCACCTCCATTGAACATGTTTCGAGCTTACTAAAGTCAGCGCAAAAAGAGCTCATTAAAGTCGATGTGCTTCGTGGTCAAAAGCTTGTCACACTAAATGTAAAACGTGAAGAAATCACCATTCAAAGTGTTGAAAGTAAGCTTCTCAATGGCAGTGTTGGTTACTTAAGCTTAAATAGCTTCAATCACCATTCATATCATGATGTTGCAAGGCATATTAGCAAGCTAGAACATGAAAACGGCACGCCACTTAGCCGCTTGATTATTGATTTACGTGACAACCCTGGCGGGACACTTAGCAGTGCGGTTGCGATTTCTGATTTATTTTTAGATCAAGGCACCATAGTGACAACCAAAGGCCGCTTTTTTGATGCAAACCAAGCCTATTTTGCAAAACGCGGAGACATTCTTAATGGTGCGCCAATTTTAGTGCTAATAAATAAAAACTCAGCGTCTGCTGCAGAGATCCTTGCCGCGGCCTTGAAAGATAACAAGCGAGCACTCGTTGTTGGCATACGCTCTTTTGGTAAGGGCTCGGTTCAATCATTAATTCCCATTGGCAATGGTACAACCGCTTTGAAGCTCACAACGGCTAGATATTTCACCCCCGATGGACTCTCAATCGAAGGCACAGGGGTTGAACCGGATGTCTCTATCTCAGAACAAGCGCTTTCTCTTATGAATAAAAGCGCTATAATGACTGGTGAAGAATCACCCAAACAAGTTGGTATCGAGCAACTTGCTACACATTGGCCTAAGGCAGTAGCATTGGTTCGACCTAAATAACCTCAGCTTTGATAATGAGGCCAAATAATAATAATACCGACAGGTGTAACAGGATTGCTACCTTGGTAGCGCAACAAGATAATAATAAATACAGTGCTAAAAATAATTTTAGGGATTTTATTCGCGCTTACTTCTGCCGTCGTGCCAGCATCACAACTGGCTATCGTTATTGATGACATAGGTAATCACCAGCGCGATCTACAATTACTTAACCTGCCAGGTCATATCAGTTACTCGATATTGCCTCATACTCCTTTTTCTCAACAGTTTGCCTTTGCAGCGACACAACAAAATAAAGAGTTATTGTTACACGTGCCCATGCAAGCACTTAATAGCGAAAAAGCGCTTGGCCCTGGAGCCTTAACTGTTGACATGGAAAAGTGGCAACTGCAGACCACTTTGGGTAATGCGCTGTCTACCTTACCTCAAGTAAAAGGGGTAAATAACCACATGGGATCAGCGTTAACTCAGAATCTTGAGCCAATGAAGTGGACTATGGAAGTGCTAAAGCGCAGAAACCTGTATTTCTTGGACAGTCGCACAACTACCGAGAGCCAAGCTCAACATGCCGCAAACTTGTTTGGCGTAAAAAACGTAGCTAGACATATCTTTTTAGATAATGAAGTATCGAGCAACGCAATGAACAAACAATGGGATGAGTTAGTCAGCAGAGCTTATCAGGGAGAGCCGATTATCATGATTGCCCACCCTTATCCCGAAACTTACCAATTTCTTAAACAAAAACTAGTGCAATTACCTTTGCTGGGAATTGAACTGGTATCTGTATCGACACTGGTCGAGCAAAAATATATTCGGCTAGCAAAAGCCAAGATTGATTCCCTTAGCCCAGCTCAGCCGACCACATTGGAAGATTAATCCATTGGCGCAAACTTTTCAGGTAATGCGCTAAATTGCAACGTCGGGTTTAATTTCATCCATTTACTTTTCATCGGGACTTCGATTTTGTGCTCTGAGTCTGTTTTGAACACTTTATTTCGGCCTTTCTCATCCGTGAAAGTAATTTCCGCTGGGGCCGCGAAGGTGAATTCCAGTTTGTCCATCGATGGAACAAACCATGAAAGGCCACCGGCCATTAAACTCGTGAACTCATTTACATCATCAAGTAACACAAATAACTCTTGATACGAGACTTGCTGACGAGTCAATGGTGCTATATCGGTGGCAACATTGATGGCAACCGCACCTTTAGGCTGATTTATCACTAATTTAACATTCTCAGCTTGTTTCTGAGGTAGAATTGGCAAGTCAATGTTACCTTCTGTATCAACACTCCCTTGCCCGATAACCTTGCCATCTTGCTCAAGCCAAAGCTTAATATCTTGCAACGCTAGGGCATCATCTTTGATATCTAAATGAAATTTAGAAAGAATATAGTCAGATTTAGCTTGGTTGTGGATCAAATCGAGAATTTCGTTTATTTCACCATATTCAATACTGCGGCTTTCTGCGAACACCGATGCGCTAAATAAACTAACGAACGCACTCGCCAAAATCACTTTTTTCATTATTTCTTCCTTTTATCTTTATTGGTCGTCAGTCGACAACTTTAAAGTAGAAAAAGTTCAAAAACCTTGATCTCGGTTAGCATCAATTGGACAGTCTTTGGCTAACATCTAGACTTATTTAAGATTGGTACTTTTCAAGGAATTATTATGAATCACACCGTTGCAGACCTAATGACCGCAGATCCTTTTGCGGTTACCGCTGACAATACTCTTCATGATGCACACAATATAATGAAAGAAAAAAATGTCCGGCATATTCCCGTTATCAATGAAGAAGGCATACTCGTGGGCATGCTAACTCAAAAAATAATGATTGCAAAAGTAATGGGGATTATGGCGACATATGGCGCCAACGCAATGGAAAGAAAAGAAAAACAAACCAAAGTTAACGATATCATGGCGACGGATTTCGCCAGTGTCACACCAGCACAAAGCCTACAAGACGTGGTGAAATTTTTTGTGGAAAACAGACATGGCTGCATGCCAGTGGTCGATGATGAAAATAAGCTGGTCGGTATTTTGACTTCTTCTGATTTTGTTAGACTGGCCGCGGTATTACTGGCATAAACATGTGGGGAAGTACTAACAATAGTCCTCCCCACTCGCTAAAATTAAGCTTTATCTTGTAACGTTCTGGCGACCGTTCTCATACCGACTGTTGTTGCTCCTGCGCTCCAAAGGCTATCTGCGCTATTTTGAAATGATGCAGCCAAATCAATATGCACCCAACCTTTGCCTTCATTTGGAACAAAACGAGACAAAAACCCAGCGGCATTTGATGCGCCACCAAATCCACCGCCTTTTTGTGCTCTACTATTCGCAGTATCTGCATAGGGCGAAGGGCAGCTATTTTGGTGCCACTTTTCAAGAGGCAAAGGCCAAGCGGCTTCAAATTCTTCACTAGCCAAAGTCTGTACGTCTCTGACAAGGTCTTTATCTAAGCCAAACAAGGCATTATATTCTTGACCAACCGCAACCAGCGCAGCCCCCGTTAACGTGGCAGCATCAATAATTAGCTCAGCGCCAGTTTCTCCCGCTGCCATCAGGCCATCAGCTAACACTAAGCGACCTTCTGCATCGGTATTAACAATCTCAACGGTGGTGCCATTTTTGTACGTTAGAATATCCCCCAACTTATAGGCATTGCCTGATATTAGGTTTTCAGCACAACATAAGAAGAGCTTAACTCGGCGATCAAAACCACGCTGAATTGCCAACGCGAGACCCGCAGTCACCGTCGCAGCACCACCCATATCGCACTTCATCGTTAACATTCCTTCGCTTGGCTTAATTGAGTAGCCACCCGAATCAAATGTAATACCTTTACCAACTAAAGCAGCGCTGACTGGCGCTTCATCATCCCCAGTTGGATTGTAATCAAGCTCAAGCAAAACAGGAGGACGATCACTACCGCGTCCTACAGAGTGGATCCCAATCCATTGTTGCTCAAGTAACGCATCACCTTTGATGATTTGATAACTCACATGCTCAGGAGCAAGTGACTGGATAAATTCTGCCGCTTTACCCGCGAGACTTTCAGGATAGATGTCTTCGGCTGTGCCGTTGATCATCTGGCGCATCCAAGTTGCAGCACGTTTAAGTGCCGCAAGCTCATTGAGATCAGATTGCGCATTTTCACAAAATGTCACAGGGTCTAGTGATTTTGCACTCACAAAACCTTGGTAAAAAGCCCATTGTGATTCAGTACACCAAAGTGCCCCACAGAGTTCCACTTGAGCAACCCCTTGCTGAGCTATGCTACGCGCGGCTTTTTGAACATTTTTTAGGGTTTCGTTTTCTTGCAGGTGGATCACAGCAGTATCTTTTTCAAAAGATACTACCGCGTTCGCGCCCAAATAACTTGGTGCGGCATCTTCCGTGAGTTTGACAACAAATTTATCTGACATTCTTATATTCACTCTTGTGTTCATTTGATCTCACAAGTGTACACTAGGCTGCAAATACACCCAACCGAAAGCGATTAATGAAGTTTGAACCAAAACTAAAAAAAGCAAAATTATTGAAACGTTATAAACGCTTCCTTGCCGATTTAGAAACAGGTGATGGTGAAACCTTTACAGCCCACTGCGCCAATACTGGCAGAATGACAGGCTGTGCCGAGCCTGGTTTCACTGGCTATTTCTCAACTAGCGACAATGTGAAGCGTAAGTACCCACATTCTCTAGAACTTACCCAAAACGACAAAGGCGAACTTATTTGTGTCAACACAACGGTTGCCAACAAAGTTGCTGTAGAGGCCATTGAAGAAAAACGCATCTCGCAGTTAAACGGCTATCAATCTCTGGCAACCGAAGTGAAATATGGAAACGAAAACAGCAGAATCGATATACTGTTAAGCGAGCCAAATGATGATAGTGCAAAGTATTGTTATGTTGAGGTCAAGTCCGTGACTCTACTTGAACAACACCAAGGTTACTTCCCTGATGCACCAAGCCTTAGGGGGCAAAAACACCTTCGAGAACTTATTCACATTAAACAACAAGGAAATCGTGCAGTACTGTTGTTCGTGGTATTACATACAGGCATAGAATCCGTGCAACCAGCGGCCCACATTGACCCTCAATACGCCAGACTGATAATCGAAGCACAGCAACAAGGTGTTGAAATTTATGCCTATAAAGCGGCTATTTCTGCCTCAAAAATAGCTATTACTGAACAAATACGCTTTACTGCCTATTGATAATAATAAATTTGCCCACATAACGTGGCAATCGCTCGCACCAGAAAAAAGGGTTAGCTTTTAAAATTCGGCATACTCTTTTAATAAAAAAGTGTTTGCTATGGGGTGAAGATTTTGCTATTTATAGCCGCCGGCGTTAGCTGGGGTTATGTATTAAGGATTTAGGAGAATGGTATGCCAGACCAGAAAAAATTAGGGTTATTGGCTCAAGCCGGGTTAGAACCTTATCAAGAAAAGCCAGGCGAAGAATACATGAATGAGGCACAACGTTCTCATTTCAGAAAAATATTGGAAGCATGGCGTGCAGACTTACGTAACGAAGTTGACCGTACGAAAACGCACATGCAAGATGAAGCGGCAAATTTCCCAGATCCTGTTGACAGAGCGGCACAAGAGGAAGAGTTCTCATTAGAGCTGCGTACTCGTGACCGTGAACGTAAATTGATCAAAAAGATCGAAAAGACACTACAACTTATCGACGACGATGATTTTGGTTTCTGTGAGTCATGTGGTATCGAAATTGGAATTCGCCGTTTAGAAGCTCGTCCAACTGCCGATTTATGTGTGGACTGTAAATCGCTAGCTGAAATCAAAGAAAAACAACAGGGCCGAGGATAATCTCAACCTGTTATGTCCCCAAACGCTGAATATTTTGGGAGCTATCGTGGCCGATTTGCTCCCTCCCCTTCTGGGCCACTTCACTTCGGTTCATTAGTAGCAGCATTAGCAAGCTACTTAGATGCAAAAGCTCACCACGGCCAATGGCTGGTTCGTATCGAAGATATTGACACTCCGCGTATGATTGATGGTGCCGACAGCGACATTTTAGCTACGCTGGATGCCTATGGATTACACTGGGACGGAACCGTTGTCTATCAATCTCAGCGACATGCACTTTATCAAGACACGCTTAACACTCTCAATAAATTGGGACTTGTCTATCCGTGCCAATGTACCCGAAAAGAAATTAAAGCGATGGGTGGCTTGTATGATAACCGCTGTAGAAACAAGTCATTGCCACAATCACAAAATGCTATTCGAATCGAGCAACATTTTCCGATAACAGGTTTTAATGACGCCATTCAAGGCCGAGTAGACATTCCCCCAAGTTTGGCACATGAAGATTATATTATCCGCAGGCGAGATGGTTTATTCGCATATCAGTTAGTGGTAGTGGTGGACGATATTGAACAAGGGATCACGCACATCGTTAGAGGCGCGGATCTATTAGAACCGACAGCCCGACAGATCAGTTTGTTCAATCAATTAAAGCAAAGCGTCCCGTTTTATTCACATGTCCCATTGGCGGTTGCAAAACCTGGTTTCAAGCTTTCAAAGCAAAATCATGCGCCAGCGATTAATAAGACTAACCCAATGCCAACTTTACACGCAGCACTAAGGTTCTTGGGACAGCCTGTTGATTCACTTGAAAATTATGACTCAAGTAAAGCGTTATTACAGCATGCTGTCCAAAATTACGACTTTAACCGCTTGCCTAAAGTCCCTGAAATTCAAGTACGACCTACAGCCGAAGATAGTTTTGAGTTTATTCCTGTTCACCGCTAACGCTTCAATTTCTGCTCAATTGAGTATATTATAGCGAGCCTTGTTAATTTGTTGATTGATTGCACTAATGTGATGGGCAGTAATATAAAGTGAAACCCATAATATCGCATCAACTGCAAACTAACTTAGCGCTTAAACGACCAAAAGTGACTTAAGTATTCATCTCGTTTAAGCGATTGCACCGAAATGCGAAACACCTTGCGTACGGTTGCAACTAAAGTATCCAAACAGAGAGTTGAATCGATGTCAGCTTTTAGGTGAGAGTCGACGATGTAGTTTGTGTTAAGTTATGCAGACATAAGACATTCAGCTTCATTCTGTTAAATACAACAAATCATTTAGCGAAATAAACAAACATTGCTCAGGAGACAGGTTATTATTACCACACTTGTAAACTTTTGCCGCCAGCTGGTTTCAGGATCTGGCAACACAGAGGTAAAAACAATAAACAAAACTCCTGTGGTCATCCCTCGCAGTGAGCATGGTATTTCGCGTAAACAGTTCAGTCCAAATGCCATCAAGGTACTTTATCGTTTAAAAGATGGTGGTTACGACGCTTACCTCGTTGGCGGTTGTATTCGAGACATCCTATTGGGACTTGAACCTAAAGATTTTGATGTCGTCACCAACGCCACCCCAGAGCAGGTGAAAAAGCTATTCAGAAACTGCCGCCTAATTGGTAGACGATTTCGCTTAGCTCACATTGTATTTGGCCGAGAAATTATAGAAGTTGCAACCATGCGCGGTCACCACCAAGGTGAAGACGAAGCAAATAAAATCAGTCAAGCCAGTGAGCACGGGCAATTATTGCGTGACAATGTCTACGGTAGTATCGAAGAAGATGCCGAGCGTCGTGATTTCACTATTAACGCCCTTTATTACTCTATCAATGATTTTTCTATCAAAGATTTTGCTGGCGGCGTTGCAGATATCAAAGCACGTAAAATAGAACTGATTGGTGATCCAGAAACTCGCTATCGCGAAGATCCGGTGCGCATGCTTCGCGCCGTCAGGTTTGCCACAAAACTAGATATGGAAATAGCCAAGGCCACCAAAACTCCAATTAAGCCTTTGGCACCTCTGTTAAGTAATATTCCAGCAGCCCGCCTGTTCGAAGAATCTTTAAAACTATTTTTAGGTGGTAAAGCCGAAGAAAACTTCTTGATGCTAAGAGAGCTAGGACTATTTGGGCAATTATATCCTGCTTTAGAAGCGATTCTTAGCAAACCAGAAAGTGACTTTGAGCGAAACTTCATCCAAAAAATGTTTGCTAACACCGACGAGCGGATTAATAGCAACAAAAAAGTGACACCAGCCTTTATCTATGCTGCCTTGCTTTGGTTCCCAATTCTTGAAAAGGTAGCCGAGCTTGAAGCTGATGGCCTTAACTCTCACGATGCCTTTATGCAAGCTATTAATCAGGTGCTCGCTGATAACGCTCGATGTGTTGCGGTTCCCAAACGTTTCACTTTAGGTGCACGTGATATCTGGCATATTCAACAACGTATTGATAAACGCTCAGGCCAGCGCGCATACCGCCTCAGTTTGTTACCGCGTTTTAAAGCTGCTTACGATTTTCTGTTGCTGAGAGTAGACAGTGGAGAAACGCAGCAAAAAGAGCTTGCTGACTGGTGGACTGAGTATTTGAATAAAGATGTCACAGGTCAAAAAGACATGGTAAAAGCCTTAGGCAGTGGCCAAGGTAAACCAAAACGTAGATACAAAAGAAAGCCAAGAAAACAACAGAAAGCTGAATAAATGAATACCGTCTATATCGGGCTCGGTGCAAATCTCTCTGAGCCAATAGCGCAGCTTACTAGTGCCCTTAACGTACTGGCTGCGCACCCACAGTTGACATTGAACAAGCAATCGAGCTTTTATGGCTCAAAACCAATGGGACCACAAGACCAACCGGATTATGTCAACGCCGTTGCTGAATTATCAACTTCGCTTGAGCCGATCGAGTTACTCGACATATTACAAGAGATTGAGCTAAACCACGGACGAGTAAGAAAAGATAACCGCTGGGGACCAAGAACTTTAGACTTAGATATTTTGTTATTTAACAATGAAATAATAACGACCTCTCGGCTTACGGTCCCACACTACGGCCTAACTGTGCGTGAATTTGTCGTTTATCCTCTGCTTGAGCTCGACTATGAGCTCGAATTACCGGATGGTAGGCAACTAAAAACGCTAGCCTCTGATGTTCCGTTAAATGGCCTCACCAAGCTACAATCATAATAACAACGAGAAGGAATGACTATGGCAAAAATTACTGTATCTACGCTTGCTAAAATGAAGCGTGAGAATAATAAAATCACCTCTTTGACCGCTTATGATGCAAGTTTTGCAAAGCTATTTCACGATTGTGGTGTCGACGTTTTACTCGTCGGCGACTCGCTGGGAATGGTCTTGCAAGGTAACGATGACACGTTAGCCGTTACCACGGACGAAGTTGCCTATCACACAAAATGTGTCAGAGCTGGAAGCAAAGACGTTTTTGTCATTGCTGATATGCCTTTCATGAGCTATTCCAACGTACAAACTAGCTGCGAAAACGCGGCTAAGCTAATGCGGGCTGGCGCGAATATGGTCAAACTAGAAGGCGGTGATTGGCTTTATGACAGTATTAAAGCGTTAACACAACAAGGTATTCCTGTGTGTGGTCATTTAGGGCTAACGCCGCAATCAGTGCACGTATTCGGTGGCTTCAAGATTCAAGGTCGAGACGACGATAAAGCGAATAAGATGGTAGAGGATGCAAAGGCCCTAGAAGCTGCAGGAGCCCAACTACTGGTCATCGAATGTATTCCGTCGGCATTGGCCAAACGCATTACTGAAGCCGTTTCAATTCCGGTAATAGGGATTGGTGCTGGAAAAGATACTGATGGTCAGATATTGGTGATGCATGACCTTGTTGGGATTTCGGCAGGTTATATACCAAAGTTTTCTAAAAACTTTTTACTGGAAACAGGAAACATGCATGATGCTGTCAAAAAGTACTGCGATGATGTAAAAGCAGGACTGTTTCCAACTAACGAGCATGAATTTAATTAAAATCGTCATGAGTGCACTTTAAGCTTATCAATGGTTCACTCAGAAAAAGAGACTAAAAATGCAGTCGATCACTGAAATTAAATCACTACGCAGTCAAATAAAAGCGTGGCGTCAACAAGGCTTAAGCATTGCCTTCGTACCGACAATGGGCAATCTACACCAAGGACACTTTTCTTTAGTTGAAAAAGCCAAGACGCTAGCAGATAAGGTCGTTGTCAGTATTTTTGTTAACCCTATGCAATTTGGCGCTAATGAAGATTTATCGACCTACCCGCGTACTCTAGATCAAGATAAACAAGGTCTCGCAGACTTAGATACCGATATTGTATTTACGCCCACTGTCGAAACCATCTATCCGAATGGTCATGCAGAACAAACTTTTGTCGACGTACCAGGAGTCTCTGAACGCCATTGTGGCGGCGCGAGGCCGGGACACTTCAGAGGTGTCGCTACGGTAGTGTGCAAACTGTTCAATTTGGTTCAGCCTGACTTTGCCTGCTTCGGTGAAAAAGATTTTCAACAGCTGCAAGTCATAAAAGCCATGGTTAAGGACCTATCTATCCCTGTCGAAGTGATAGGAGTACCAACTCAACGTGAAGTATCAGGACTTGCGATGAGTTCAAGAAATGGCTATCTCACTGAGGCGGAAAAAGACCAAGCAAAAGTGTTATACCAGACGTTGAAACACGCCGCTGATAGCATACTAGAAGGTGAGCTGAATTTCGATGCCATTCGCAATAAAGCCATTACCGATCTAACGGAAGCTGGATTAGTTGCTGATTATTTTAATATTGCCCAAAGGGATACCTTAAAGCCTGCTACACTGAAAGATAGTGATTTTGTCATATTAGCTGCTGCCTTTTTAGGTAAAGTAAGATTAATAGACAATATTCAGGTTTCTATTTAAGGAAAAATAATGAAAAACTCGCTCACTGTTATCTCACTTTGCTTCGTCATATTTGGTTGTGCTAACACTAACTCGCCAGAGTTGAATCAATGTGCACAACAAAACTATCAATGCGAAAGTAATTGTGAGCTACAAACAACGGCTGGTACGCTGTCTCACAGTGTTTGTACAGACAAATGTGTAGAAGCTTTTAATCAGTGTAAAGAACAGGCCGAACTGCTTAAAAAAGCGAGTCAAAACAACTAATTCATCAATACGTCCGCGCTGTCGCATTAATACATAATAAAAAACACGGTCGAGACCGTGTTTTTTATTTATAGTATGTGGCTGTCCATCTTAGCCTACCATCAACCTTAAACCCTGAACTTAGAGGTCGCATCTTTCAGGTTTTCAGATAACGTGTTCAAGTTTTCAGCAACATCTCTTACATCGTGTAACGCATGCATGGTATCTTGGAAAGAGTTATGCATAGAAGTGACATTATCCACCACCATAGCAGCAACAGACGTTTGCTCCTCTGTTGCGGCTGCAATTTGGCCATTCATACTATTAATTGATAATATCTGCTCAGCTATTTGTTCTATTGACTGACCGGTTTGGGCTGCAGCCTCCGCGTTATTAGAAGCCATATCACTGGCACTGGTCATTGCATTTACAGCTTGATTCGCAGCTTCAGTCAAAACGTTTAATAGCTCTCTAATTTCGTTAGTCGATTGCGCGGTACGAGATGCTAACTCTCTTACTTCGTCAGCAACCACGGCAAAACCACGTCCTTGCTCACCCGCTCTCGCAGCTTCTATCGCAGCATTCAAAGCTAAGAGGTTTGTTTGCTCTGCAATTGAGGTAATAACGTTTAGAATCTGCGTCACATTCTGAGTGTCGTCAGCAAGTTTATTGATTGTGTCTGCTGCACGGTTGATTTCTTCACTCAAAGCCTGTGATTCATTTACCGAGACTTGAATTTGACGTTTACTTTGCTCAACTTCTTGCTCTGCAACCTGTGCTGCATCAGAGGCTTGGGAAGCTGACTGAGAAATATCACCAACACTCAAACGCATTTCTTCCATTGATTGGCGCACCACTTCGGCATCGTGTGTTTGTTGATTTGTTGCAGACTCTGCTTTGCCCATCCCTTCAATCAGGCGTCCAGAATCTTTAGCCAGAGGTTCAACAACACTCATCACATCTACTACTGTCCCCTTAAGTAGCGCGACAAATTCATTGAAATTGATAGATACTTGGCCTATCTCATCACGAGAGCGGACATTCAAAGTAGTCGATAAAGAGCCTTCACCTTGCGCTAAAAGCTTCAAATTTTCTGCTGCATCTCGAGCTGAGCTTCCAATACGGTGCGCAATTGCTATCGCTAGCATGATTAGAATGATCAAAGAACAAACTGCTACAATAAGCATAATTTTTAGGGCGTTATCGGAGCGAGCTTCGGTGTTTTCCAAAAGCTCAATGAATCGATCATTTGCTCTTTCTTTAGCATTGTTAAAGCTTTTAACTAGGCTTTCGTATACTTCGGTTTTTCTTCTTGCATCTTCTTGAATTTTACTAAAATCCGCAGTTCCATCTATCATGCCTGAAGCAATTAAACGCGCCACCTCACTGTATTTTTTCAGTTCATCAGCACTATTACTTGGCATAAATCCACGTTGTACTGAGTCCAACTTGTCCAAATTTTCAGTGATTTGTTTTACTGTTTGTGCGGCTTTGCCAATAAGCTCAGTATCACCAAACGTGACTGCTTGTGTGTAGAGTTGATCCAAGTTTTGAAGGTTATTGGCGTTTTCTGCCGTGATATTTAATAGTTTGTAGGTGGATAATTTAAGTTCATTGAGGGCTTTCTGGTTGGAGCTAATTGCATTGTAGTTAACCATCACGATAGCTACGAACGCTACGACTGCAACCAAGGTTATTGCGTGTATCTTTTTGGTGATACTCAGATCTGCAAAAGCGGCACCTAGGCTCATATTTACACCTTCTAAAGAAAGACGGATTATAGATTTGTTTTTATCTTAGTTAACTATAGAGTATTTCCAATAATTTTGTTCAAAATCTTTATTCTAGATACAACTTTTTGCAATTAAGTGAACTCAAATCAAAATTTATAGCAAAGGTGAGATTTTATTCGTTATACGATTTAAATACGCCTTGCTGACGCTTTTCTATGAAGAAATATGAAGATTGAGGGTGATGATTGGTCAGTTTTTTGTAGGCCAAAGTGTTTTTTCAGCGTTGGATAGCAAAATGCCGCGTTCTTACGCGGCATTTGGATTTCTAAAAAAGAACGGTTATAGCAAGCCTAACTTGTTTAGCTCTCTAGTCGCCATTTCACTCGTAAGTGGCACATATCCGTCTTTTTCTACAATTTTCTGACCTTCTTTAGAAAGCACCATTTTCAAAAATTCGGCTTCAATTGGAGAAAGCGGTTTATTTGGGTGCTTATTCACATATACATATAAGAAGCGTGAAAGCGGATACTTACCTGTTGCGACATTTTCTAATGTTGCATCAACAAAATTGGTACCTTTTTTCGCAAGTGGTACAGTACGAACACCTGAAGTTTTGTAACCAATTCCTGAGTACCCTATTGCATTCACCGATGAAGAAATAGACTGTACAACAGATGCTGAACCTGGCTGCTCGTTTACATTGTTTTTGAAATCACCCTTACACAACGCTTTCTTCTTAAAGTAACCGTAAGTACCTGATACAGAGTTACGACCGTATAACTGGATGTCTTTCGTACCCCAATCACCAGATAACCCTAAGTCGCTCCAACGATTTGCTTCTGCAGCGGCACCACATTTACGTGTAGAAGAGAAAATCGAATCCACTTGTTGAATCGTCAAACCTTCAATTGGATTATCTTTATGAACAAAAACAGCCAAGGCATCGATTGCAACTCGAACTTCGGTTGGCTTGTAGCCATAACGCTTCTCAAAAGCTTCGATTTCTTTTGATTTCATTTTTCGGCTCATTGGACCGAAGTTAGCTGTTGCTTCTGTTAACGCTGGTGGCGCAGTAGATGAACCTGCGGCTTGAATTTGGATGTTTACATTTGGGTAAATGCGCTTATATTCTTCAGCCCAAAATGTCATCATGTTTGCTAGGGTATCTGAGCCCACAGATGAAAAGTTTCCTGAGATACCGCTGGTTTTCTCATATGCAGGTAGTTTCTCATCAAGAGCAGAAACTTGTGATGATACTAAAGTAGTAACAGCCACACCCATTGCGGCAACTAAGCTTTTAAATTTCATTCGGGTCACTCCAGTTGTTGGTCCCATTAGTTTATGTTGCTCATTTTGCAGCTCATAAATGACAATAAAATTACTGTCAGATTACAATTTTGTGACTTCAATCCATTGTCATAAAAATGCCTTTTGTTTTTGGAAAAGCAAACCAAAATTTCGAGCCTTCACCAACTTTACTTTCAATCTTTAATGTAGAGTCATGTCTAGAAAGTACATGCTTGGTAATAGCTAAGCCCAAGCCCGATCCACCGGTCTTGCGACTACGAGCCTTATCAACTCGATAAAATCGTTCAGTCAAACGGTGGATGTGTTCAGCCGCAATACCATCTCCATTATCGATAACACTAAATTGAGGCAGGTCATTTACCAGCTGCCAATTGACTTCAATTTTACCGCCAGGCTTAGTGTAATGAATGGCATTAAAAACCAGATTAGAAAAAGCACTTCTCAACTCATCTGGCGCACCTTTAACATCGATATTTCTATCAATGTTAAATACCAGTTCATGTCCTTTATCTTGGTTAAGTGAGTTGGCTTCGGTATGAATAAGATCGAGCATCGCCGGCACATTTACCGCTTTGTCGTTGTCTTGTTTTCTTGCGCCTTCGATCCGAGAAAGTGACAATAACTGGTTCACCAAACTATCCATCCGTTTGCATTGCTCCATCATCGTACCATGTGCTTTTTCCCATATCGCTGGCGGTGGCATATTATCACTGTCCATCATTTCAAGATAACCCGCCATGACGGTTAAAGGCGTTCGCAATTCATGAGAAACATTTGCCACGAAATCCTTACGCATTTGTTCTAGTTGCTTTAAGCGACTGATATCCCTGGCAACTAGCATCAGCTGCTCTGCATAAGGCATCACTCGAATTTCCAATACTTTCTCATGCGCAAGCCCGGTCTCTAACTCGAGCGGCTCATCAAAGCGTTGACGCAGCATGTAGCGAACGAATTTTGGATCTCGGATCAAGTTGTCTAAGCGTTGACCATGGTCAGTTGGCCACTGTAATCCTAGTACTTTAAGTGCTAATTGATTACACCACACAATACTCAAATCTTTTTGCAAAACGACAACAGCATCAGGAATTGCTTCAGCACCTTCTCTAAAACGACGAATTAGCTCCGCCAACTCGTTACGCTTTTTTCTATTGCGTTGTTGAAGTTGGTAAATTCCTTCAAATACTTGTTCCCACGCCCCTTTCCCTTCAGGTGGATTAAAGCTGCGTTGATTCAACAACCAGTCACTGAGTCGATATAACTGCTGGTAATGCCACACCAACAGCGCGAGTGCACCAACAGATAACAGAATAAAGGGAATGTCGAGGAAATACCCGATAACGCCTAGCGGTAAAAAATACAAAAACAGGCGTCTGAACAGCGCCTGTTTATCAATCACTTTATACATGAATCAAGTCCGTTATGGAGTACTTACTACGTACTCCAACATAGTATACGACTACAGTTTACTAGAAAAACGATAACCCGCGCCACGTACAGTTTGTACTAAACGGTCATGACCTAAAGGCGCAATCGCTTTGCGTAAACGTCTAATATGCACGTCAACGGTACGATCTTCAACATATACATTAGTACCCCAAACATGATCAAGTAGCTGTTCACGGCTATATACACGCTCAGGATGTGTCATAAAGAAGTGTAGTAATCGGAACTCAGTTGGCCCCATATCTAGCTCTGTGCCTGCCGAAGTCACGCGGTGAGAAATTGGATCTAATCGCAAACCATGCACTTCGATTGCTTCTTCCAACGAGGTAGGAGAAACTCGACGCATCACCGCTTTAATTCGAGCCATAAGTTCTTTAGGAGAAAACGGCTTTGTCACGTAGTCGTCGGCACCGACTTCTAATCCTTTGACTTTATCTTCTTCTTCACCACGAGCGGTAAGCATGATAATAGGGATTTGACGTGTATATTCGCTTTGCTTGAATTTCTTCGCAATTTGAATGCCGCTACCACCTGGTAACATCCAATCCAATAACACCATGTCTGGATAAGGTTCTACCATTGCTGCAATCGCAGAATCGTAATCTTCGGCTTCAATCGCTTGGAAACCATTTTGCTCTAGTACAAACACCAGCATCTCTCTGATAGGTGCTTCATCATCAACTACAAGTACTTTACGTGACATCCCAAATGTTCTCTCATTACTGATGTGTTGATGTCATTATTATGACTAACTATGACAATTTTATGAAAGTCTAACTGCTAAAGTACAATCTCGCTAAAAAAAATTTCTATTTTGGATACATAGCGACTTAAACAATGAAAAACCTAGCTAATTTTTGCGGGTAGCTACTTCCACTATAATTAGGCTCAGACCATACGCAGTGATAATGACTCCTACATTGATCGGTAAATGATAAGCAAAGATCCACGGATCACGATTTTATTAACTAACGCTTTGAGGATCATTTTTTTACTAAGACGAAGTGTTAAAGATCATTTTTATACCAACTGGTAGTGCAATTTATAAGCACAAAGCCTCTTATTCATAGCTGCACCTATATTGATTACGTGGTAAGTCATTGATCTTTTCATAATGAGATCAAACAACTTGGTAAAACGATGATCCTGCTTAGTAAGATCCTGATCCTTGTTAGTAAGAAGTTGATCTCTACATGCTGTGCTTGATAAAAATCTGATCCCTGCAATACCAATTGCATTAAATAAATGAGCTAGTTAGTTATTCTAAATGAGAAATTTTTAACGAAGCTAATAGGGTATTTCTCCCTTCAAATTGGTTAGAGAATTAATACAATTGGTATAACAGACAAATGTTCATTTAGTTGGTAAAAAAAAGCCCCCTGATCATCAGAGGGCTTATGCTTAATTGCTGGATACTATAAGCTAAGTGATTACTTAACTTGTGCGTTTAATTCACCACTTAAGTATTTAAGGTGCATCTCATCCAAAGAAATCGGCTTGATCTTATTGGCTTGACCCGCTGTGCCAAAAGCTTCGTAGCGTGCAATACAAATTTCAGTCATCGCTTTAGTTGCTTCAGCAAGGAATTTACGAGGATCAAAATTTGAAGGGTTCTGTGCAAGGTGACGACGAACCGCACCGGTAGATGCCAAACGCAGATCCGTATCGATATTTACTTTACGCACACCATGTTTGATCCCTTCCACGATCTGCTCAACTGGCACGCCATAAGTCTCTGGGATTTCACCACCAAACTCATTAATCACCGCCAGCCACTCTTGCGGTACTGAAGATGAGCCATGCATGACTAAGTGTGTGTTTGGAATACGTGCGTGGATTTCTTTGATGCGATTGATCGCAAGAATGTCGCCTGTTGGTGGACGAGTAAACTTGTAAGCACCATGCGATGTACCACACGCAATTGCTAGCGCGTCAACACCGGTTTTTCTTACAAAGTCAGCCGCCTCTTCAGGATCGGTAAGTAGTTGGTCGTGAGTTAGTTTACCAACCGCACCAATACCATCTTCTTCCCCAGCTTCACCAGTTTCTAATGAACCTAGTACACCTAGTTCCCCCTCAACAGAAACACCGCACGCATGCGCCATTTCAACGGTACGACGTGTTACATCCACATTGTACTCATAGCTCGAAGGTGTTTTGCCATCTTCAAGCAGTGAACCATCCATCATCACTGATGAAAAACCTAACTGGATAGAACGCTGACACACAGCTGGAGAAGTACCGTGGTCTTGATGCATAACAACTGGGATATGCGGCCATTCTTCAATCGCTGCTAAAATCATGTGACGAATGAAAGGCGCGCCTGCATACTTACGTGCACCAGCTGAACCTTGCACAATAACCGGACTGTTGGTCTTGTCCGCTGCTTCCATGATGGCACGCATTTGCTCTTGGTTGTTTACGTTGAACGCTGGAACACCGTAGCCATGTTCAGCTGCATGGTCCAAAAGTTGACGCATACTGATTAAAGCCATATCGCTTTTCTCCAATTGTTGATAGCCATCGCTATCGGTTTGAACGGGATTAGAAAAGCTGAACGAATCCATGACCCGTCCAGCATTGGCGCAATGCGCCTACTCAGAAATAAAGTGAAAGTGAGAGAGCTTTATTTCTGAGTCTATTACTTAACTATTTGCTCTTTTTTCAAGCATAGCAACTGCTGGTAATTTTTTGCCTTCTAAAAACTCTAAGAAAGCACCACCACCTGTTGAGATGTAAGAAATGTCTTTTTCTACACCATACTTATCAATTGCAGCTAATGTGTCACCACCACCGGCAATCGAAAATGCCGATGACTTAGCGATGGCATTCGCAATCGCTTCTGTGCCGTTGCCGAACTGATCAAATTCGAATACCCCAACCGGACCATTCCAAACTACAGTGCCTGCTTTAGCAATGATATTTGCAAGATGAGTCGCTGTATCAGGACCGATGTCAAAGATCATGTCATCATCAGATACTTCTGTAACATCTTTAATTACTGCTACTGCAGATTCAGAAAATTCGTTGCCTACCACGACATCGGTCGGTACTGGAATTTCGCCATCATTGGCTTTAGCAGCATTAGACAGCTTGTTTGCTTCAGGAATTAAATCCGCTTCATACAAAGACTTACCTACTGGATGACCCGCAGCTGCGATAAAGGTGTTTGCTATGCCACCACCAGTAACTAACTGGTCAACCACAGTAGACAATGAATCTAATACGGTTAGTTTCGTCGACACTTTTGACCCACCAACAATTGCCACTAACGGTCTTGCTGGATTGTCTAGCGCTTTGCCTAAAGCATCAAGCTCAGCGGCAAGCAATGGTCCTGCACAAGCAACTTCTGCAAATAAACCAACGCCATGCGTTGATGCTTGAGCACGGTGAGCAGTACCAAACGCATCCATTACATACACATCGCACAGTGCAGCGAGCTTCTTCGCAAGCGCTTCGTCGTCTTTCTTTTCACCAATGTTAAAGCGCACGTTTTCAAACACCACAACCTCGTTGTCTGCAACCTCAACACCATCTAGGTAATCTTTTGCTAAGCGAACTTGCTGTGGTAATGCTTGTGCTAGATAGTCAACGACTGGCTGCATAGAAAACTGAGGATCGTACTCTCCCTCTGTCGGTCTACCCAGGTGCGACATTACCATTACCTTTGCGCCTTTTTCTAAAGCAAGCTTAATGGTTGGCAACGCGGCACGAATGCGCGCATCTGAAGCGACTTTGCCATCCTTAACAGGCACATTTAGGTCTTCACGAATGAGTACTCGTTTACCGTTTAAATCTAAATCTGCCATCTTAATGACTGACATGGGAACTCTCCTTCAAGAACGATACATGATTTTTTGACTACTGATACTTTTGTTTTATTGGCAATGACAAAGGTATGGCCTATCACCATTGCCTAAAATTTAGCGCATCATAGATGCTGCCGTGTCTAGCATACGATTGGCAAATCCCCACTCGTTGTCACACCAGACCAATAATTTCACTAGGCGCTTGTGGCTTACCCGGGTTTGTGTACCATCTATGATACAAGAATGCGCATCATGATTAAAATCAACCGAGACTAATGGTTCTTCGGTATAACTCAAAATTCCTTCCAGTCGACCACCACTGGCGTTTTGTAATGCTTGATTTACCGCTTCAAGTGTTACGTCTTGATTCACCGTCACACTGAGATCCATCGCCGTCACGTTTATAGTTGGTACACGTACCGCAATAGCTTCAAAACGACCTTGAAACTTAGGTAAGATTCTTTCTATACCGCGTGCCAGCTTGGTATCGACAGGAATAATCGATTGACTCGCAGCACGAGTACGGCGTAAATCACTGTGATACGCATCGATCACTTGTTGATCATGCATCGAAGCATGAATCGTTGTGATAGCCCCTGATTCTATTCCAAAGTGATCATCTAGTACTTTTATGACAGGAACAATACAGTTAGTAGTACAAGACCCATTTGATACGATGGTGTGTTCGGGCAGCAATACCTCGTCGTTGATACCGTAAATAACGGTCGCATCAACATCCGCATCTGCTGGGTGCGAAAACAATACCTTCTTTGCCCCAGCTTGAATGTGTTGCAGGGCATGCTGTCTCGAATGATAAACCCCGGTACAATCCAATACCACATCCACATCGAGCGCACGCCAGGGTAAATGACTAGGATCAGGCTCAGAAAAAAGCTGAATTTGGTCGTCAGCAACTTGTAAAAAGGAGGCGGTTAGAGAAACAGGATAGCCAAAACGGCCATGTGATGTGTCATACTTTAATAGATGCGCAATGCCTTGTGGGTCTGCTAACTCGTTGATAGCAACGATTTCAATTTCATTATTGCGCTGAGATTCATACAGTGCGCGAACAATGTTGCGCCCTATTCGCCCAAAACCATTAATTGCGAGCTTAATTGCCATTAAAATAAAAACCTACTAAATCGCAAGTACGAAAGTCTCCCCCCGTTAAGATGCGGCTATTGTAATAGACCTTAGACAAATGTGTAAGACTTAGGCATAAATTTTTATAGCTGCTTGTCCAACTTTGCCTTCTAGCCTCATTATGACGTGACTAATACAAAGAGCAGGTATAACTGGACGTCTTAAATCGGGATAATTAGAGCCTGTTGGTCTTTCATTAAGTTCAGGCCTTTTTACCTGAAAACAAAGCGACGCACCCGACCAACTCGACGCTAACATCAATAAATTGCTCATTTAACACTTCGGTCAATGAATCCAGATCGTCATCAAGATTACTAAAGATCCCTTTTTCGTTATAAATACCCATTAGCTTGCGCGCAACAAAGTTCTGCTCGGTTCCCTTTCCTAAAATAGTACTTCCAAACAATACTCCACCCGTCGTCATATATTCTTTCAAGTGCTCAAATATAATTCCTTTTGTGGAAATACTTCCCGGCAAACAATGAAGTAGAAAGTTAACGCTGATTGAATCAAACTTTTCCGCGTTCAGCTTAAGTGGCTGTAGGATATCAGCTCGGTAAATTTCAGGCTGAAAGTGACTGATCACTTCAGATGCTTTATCCAAACTGTTTTGATTTAAGTCTAACAGCGCGATTCGCTGTGTTGTCTGGGGTAAAAAGTGCTTAAGATAATAGCCAGAACCAACTCCAACATCTAAATGGTTATCCGAGACCTGCTCAACAAACTTTTCAGCAATCCGTGGCGTTGGACATTTCCAAAAATAACGGTTAGATACGCCTAATACCCAAAAATCATAGATTGAAAGTACATTCTTTGTATAGACTGCTTGCCCTGCAATAGTCGCCTGTTTATCCATTTTTTAGTCTCTTTTTGGGAATCGAAATTAAATTAGAAATTATACTGAGGAGACTACAAAATCTCGCCTAATCGGCATATTCACTCCAACGTTGACACCTGTACCACAGGCATTATTCAAGGCCAAACATAGCACACTTTTGAGTAGCGTAAACATCACGAAAATATTTCATTGAAACTCTCTATTTGCCTACAGTCACCTTTTTATTCTATTAAGCAGCATAGTCGTGTAGGAGTTATTTTAAATCTCGAATACGACAGTGGGGATTTTTAGTACTACTAACTTGGGCAAGTAACAGCTCGGCTGTAGCTAGCGCATCGCTTAACGCATCGTGCACTTGATGAGATGGCAAGCCGTATCTTGCACGGCATTGACTTAAAGTTAGCGCATCTTGCGCAAGCGGATAACCACTTTGCAAGATTTTGTTTTTTTCGATCTGCATTGTATCTAGCATCAAAGCTGGTTTTTGTGAAAGCTGGTAGTGATTTATTGCTACTTTCAGAAAAGACCAATCCAACGGAAGGTTGTGTGCCACCAACACTTTGCCATCAATTTCTTTGCAAAACTGAGTAACTAAAGTCTTCAAACTCTTGCCTTGAGCTTTTAACGTATGGTTATCCACACCATGATAAATTGGGCTTTGTGATAATGTTGCGACCTCTTTGTTTAGTAGTAGTTGGCTGCGCTTTACGATTATCCGACCGCTTTCCACTGGCAGCCAAGCCAGCGAGACAATTTCACCGTTTTTGGGATCAAGTCCTGTCAGCTCTAAGTCGACGACAACACAGCTTGCCTCTGAAAATTCTAAATGACTGTTTTTCCATTGCTGTACAATTCGCGAAAACCAACTCATAAACTGCCTCTGGCAAATTTAAATGCACATGCTTGCTGTGCTTGCTTGACCAGATAAAAGGCCTCTTTAAGTTGATGGCGTTCCAGTGAGGATAAATGCTCAGGGTTAATACAATTGGCCGGTAACCCTTCATGATTGATCTGAGTTTTTAATCTTAACTGAGTAAGATACCGCCAGCAGTCTGTTAAGTTATCGAGATCTTCTTTCACCAACAATTGACCACCAGCTAAAGTATCGAGGCGCTCTAAAGTGTTGGCTTTCTCTACACCCGCTCGCAGTGCATAAAGCCGTACCACATCATTGATAATGGCAACGCCCCGCTTTTTAAGGTTCAGATACTTATGTTTACTATCTTCCCCTTCCAGTTTAAATTGCTGGAATAACCCAATTGGCACAGAATTAGTATTAATATCACTTGCCATCGCCGCGTAAAAAAGCTCATTTTTACTGATCCCTGCCAACGCGTGACTCAGTGCGGCATACAAATCTCCCGCCCCATCAATAAAGCGCATATCAAAGTAAATTTTGCAATTTAGCATCGCCTTTGGCGTGGGAGATGTTATCCAGGCTGAAAACTTTTCGGTCCATTGTGTGACTGTCGCCTGGCATTCTGGATTACTTGCCATAATATTGCCTGGACAAGAGACAATGCCACATTCATTAAGCTGCTCACAAACAAACGTTCCCATCGCTGCGAAATATTCACGGTGATGAGGCTCAACATCATCAGGTAGCAATAGCCCGTTGTCTTGATCTGAGTGAAGTGTTTGCTCCTCCCTTGCTTGCGATCCAAAACAGATCCACGCAAAGCGACAAGGCGCTTGGCCGTGTTTATCCTGATATAAAAAGATCAATCGAGAGGTCATCGCATCAGTGAGACCACTGAGCAGCTTGCCGATTAATGAAATATCTTCAATATGATACGAAAACTTGCGAAGCAACTCTGGGATCTCTTGTGCGCAGGTTTTTAAGGTATGAAGGTTTTGCGCCTTGTAGATCCGCCCAATCAATTGCACCGGATCGCTCTTTTGCTGCCGTAGTAGATCCGTACTGGTCAACATTCCTAATGGTCTAAAGTTTTCGTCTAACACGGGTAAATGATGAATATTGTGTTTTAGCATTAAGTGCAGGGCAGTAAAAACCCGATTGTTTTCAAAAATATGCTTGGGTGATCTCGTCATAATTTCAGCGAGAGCAAGCTCTGGCGACACATCTTTAGCCAATACTCGGTTACGCAGATCTCTGTCTGTCACCAATCCCACCAACTTAGCCTGCTCAGTGACCATTATGGATGAAACGCCGAACTCACTCATTTTTTTTGCCGCTTCTCTAATGCTAGAAGTGGGCGAGATAGACACCGCAGCTTTGTTCATCAATTCAGCGATCTTTCGTTCCGACCACGTTTCATTTTGTTGCTTATATTTGGATGACAGCAACCGATTGGCATGAGCACGCACAAAGTATTGCTCAAAAGCTTTGTATTCACGGCGCAAAAAGTCAAACTCAGGCTGGGCCAACACATACAACAACCCTTCTTGTTGCACTTCAATCCGATTTTGAATGGCATCGCCGGTGAGTAGTGACGGATAGCCAAAGTAGTCACCTTGGCTCATTCGCCCAATTAATTCATCTTTTGGTGAGATTAAGTCGACTAACCCTGAGCGGATCAAATACAGATTCGGCTCGCCACTTTTCAGCCAATGATGCTGGTTTGCAGCCGTCAGGTAGACAATTTCGAGATGCTTTGCAAAGTAGCTGGCTGCTGACTCCGGCAGCTCACTAAACGGTGCCTGCTTAAGCACAAACTGGTAGATATCTTGAATTTCGGGTGTCATTTCAATCCCTGTTTACTGTGGGTCAAAACAAACGTGCCCGACATTACAGCCGGGCACTTCTATTACAACACCTTATTAGTGCGCGTGTGCAGCACTCGTTCCTTTGGGGTTACGGATCCCTTCAACCATTTGTTTTACTTCTTCAGGGGTATCAGCAGTTAATTTCATCACTACAGCTGCCACACCAAAGTTGATCAACATACCAATAATACCGATCCCTTCCGGTGAAATACCAAACAACCAGTTTGCAGGCGCGTTCAACTCGGGACTGACAAACTTGAAGTAAATGATATAAGCCGCAGTGAAGCCGATGCCAGTCACCATACCCGCGATGGCACCTTCTTTGTTCATTCGCTTAGAGAAAATGCCCATGATAATGGCAGGGAAGAAGCTAGCCGCCGCAAGGCCAAAAGCAAATGCCACCACCGATGCCACAAACCCAGGCGGATTAATACCAAAATAAGCAGAGATGGCTATGGCAACCATCGCCGATAGTCGAGCCGCCAACAGCTCTTGTTTATCATTGATATTTGGATTAATTGTTCGTTTTAACAGATCATGAGATACCGAGGTTGAGATCACCAACAGTAAGCCTGCAGTGGTTGATAGCGCTGCGGCAATACCGCCGGCTGCGACCAATGCGATTACCCATGCTGGTAAATCAGCAATTTCTGGATTGGCTAATACCATGATATCGCGGTCAATTTTTACCTCATTCGCGCTAGCTGGGTCTTCTAACTTGCCTGCTGAGTAAGACATTTTGCCATCGCCGTTTTTGTCGTTAAACACGATAAGACCTGTTCTTTCCCAGTTTTTCACCCATTGCGGCGCTTCTTCGTAAACTGTGCCACTGCCATCTTTACCATTAATGGTGTCGATCATGTTTACACGAGCAAAAGAAGCAACCGCCGGCGCTGTGGTATACACAATAGCAATAAAAACCAAAGTCCAAGCTGCTGAAATACGAGTATCTTTTACTTTTGGTACGGTAAAAAAGCGTACAATAACGTGTGGCAAACCTGCAGTACCGACCATTAGCGCAGCTGTGATTGCGAACACGTCAACCATACTCTTAGAACCCTCGGTGTATTGGGCAAAGCCTAATTCGGTACTTAGCCCATCGAGTTTATCAAGCAAATAAGTACCTGAACCGTCAGATAACGTCGCACCAAAGCCCGTTTGCGGCAGTAAGTGGCCTGTCATCATCAATGAGATAAAGATGGCTGGAACGAGATACGCAAACACCAATACACAGTACTGTGCAACTTGGGTATACGTGATCCCTTTCATGCCACCAAGCACCGCGTAGAAGAAAACGATTACCATACCGATGTAAACACCAGTTTCAATGTCGACTTCCAAGAAACGCGAGAATACTACGCCAACGCCGCGCATCTGGCCCGCAATGTAGGTGAAACAGATAAAGATCGCACACAGAATAGCGACAACACGTGCTACTTGTGAATAGTAGCGGTCACCGATAAAGTCTGGCACGGTAAACTTACCAAACTTGCGAAGATATGGCGCAAGACAGAGCGCGAGTAACACGTATCCACCGGTCCATCCCATCAAATACACACCACCGTCATAACCTGCGAAAGAGATGATCCCAGCCATTGAAATAAACGAGGCTGCACTCATCCAGTCTGCGGCCGTCGCCATCCCGTTTGCAACCGGTGGAACACCGCCTCCCGCTACGTAAAATTCATTAGTTGAGCCCGCACGCGCCCAAATCGCAATACCGATGTAAAGTGCGAAGCTAAGGCCAACTATAATAAAGGTTAGAATTTGCACATCCATCACCCGACTCCTTATTCATCTACGCCGTATTTTTTATCTAAGGCATTCATTTTTATCGCGTAAACAAAAATCAGTGCCACGAAGGTATAAATTGCACCTTGCTGCGAAAACCAAAAACCCAGTTTAAAACCGAAGAATCTGATTTCATTGAGTACATCTACCAATAAGATGCCGAACCCAAAGGAAACGACAAACCAAATGGTTAGTAGCTTAAACATTAAGGCGAGATTTTCTGACCAGTATGCTTTTGCTTGTTCTTCACTTTTAAAAGCCATTTTAAATCCCCTATTACTTGCTAACGATAAACAAGAATTAGTGTTAGTTGTCCTCTGTGAGAGTAGCAATGGCGGGGCAAGTTTAAATTGAGACCTTAGTCGTAACGAACAGGTTACGTTTACGTAAACTGCATACCGACAAAGGCTCATTGAGTAAAAAGCTATTTATTTTCATAACGTTAACTTTTTTCATGTGCCGATTTAGCTACCGGACTGAAGGAAAGGTGATGTCATAAGACATTAGTCTAATTTCAACAATGAAGTATCATGATATTCAGGTTAAAGACGCTTAACGTCTTGATCTTTATATTGGTCCTAATCACATTACGGGAGCTGTTGTGTGGTAATTAATCCACAACAATCCGTAGATGTTCTGATACAGTAGGGCTCAGAAATAACAGGATAATAACAACACGCACACTATGACTATTGCGCTCATATTGGTTTCAGTCGCTTACATCGGGATACTTTTTTGGTTGGCGAACTGGGGAGACAAAACCACACCAACTGCATTAAAAATAAGCCACCATCCGTTCGTGTATGCGTTTTCTTTGGGGATTTACTGTACCTCGTGGACTTATTATGGCTCGGTGGGCACCGCTGCCACCAGTTCTTGGCATTATCTGCCAATATTGCTTGGCCCAACCTTGTTGTTTCTTTTCGGTCAGCGATTTTTAAGAAAACTGATATTGGTTAGTAAAAAACAAAATATCACCACCATCGCTGACTTTATTTCTGCTCGCTATGGTAAGCGCCAATCCACCGCCATTATGGTAACTATGATCGCACTGCTGGCGACCATCCCCTATATCGCGCTGCAACTTAAAGCCCTAAGCAGCAGCTTTTCACTGCTACAAGAAGGCGAGCAGATCTCCGGCACGGCGTTAGCGTTACTCGGTACATTTGCGATGGCATTGTTTGCTATCTTTTTTGGTACTCGTAAAGTGGATGTGACCGAATACCGCTCCGGATTAATGCTCGCTATCGCCTTTGAGTCCATTATCAAGCTATTAGCTTTAGCCGTAGTAGCGGTACTGGCATGGTTAGCCTTGAGCGATACTGATACAACTTTCAGCGAAATGAAAGTTCACTGGCAAGGCTTTGAATTTTTCAACTTCAACTTTATTGGCCAGTCGCTGATGGCAGCAGCTGCCATTGTTTGTTTACCAAGACAGTTTCATGTCATTGTGGTTGATAACCATAATACTAATCACCTAAAAACCGCACGTTGGGGCTTTTCGCTCTATCTGTTGCTAATTGCAGCCATGATCATCCCCATCGCCACTGCCGCAATCCATCCTGATATTGGCCAAGGTACCGGCGCGGATAGTTTTGTTCTGGCGCTTCCATTGATGATGGAACATCCGATTCTGGCAACCTTTGTGTTTATCGGAGGGCTGTCGGCAGCAACAGCGATGATTGTGGTCGCAACGTTAACGCTTAGTACCATGTTATCTAACGATGTCGTTTTGCCATTGATATTAAAAAGAAAATTTAAAAAGAATGCGCTGAATAGCAACTATAAAACACCAATTTTACTGGTTAGGCGCTTTATTATTGCCGCTATTCTTGTGCTTTCTTATATGTATCAACAATGGTTTGGTCACGGCGAAGCCTTAGCCAATATGGGATTGGTGGCGTTTTCTTTAGTTACTCAGTTATTGCCAGCCATTGTTGGTGGTTTGTACTGGCGAAAAGGCCATGCTTACGGCGTTTACGCAGGCCTGATAGCGGGCTTTATCTGTTGGGTGCTCTTTTTAATGCTGCCGATCCTTGAGGCGCCCAGTTTAATTGAATACGAAGCACGTCAAAGTATCATCACCCAAGGCACGTTGCTGGCCTTGCTTGCCAATATCAGTTGTTATATCAGTTTTTCACTGGGTGCGCAGGAGCGCTTAGTTGACCGTATTCAAGCCGCTGCATTTGTTAATCCCAAAGAGCAAGCAGCACTTGCTAGACGACTTAATAAAGAAGTCAGAGCCACTATTTATGACTTTAAAATTCTGCTCCAAACCTTTTTGGGCGTACAACGTAGCCAGCAACTTCTTAGTCATTATGTGCTGAACCATGAACTTGGAGATAACGACACTTACCCCGAGCCAGACTTTATCGCTTTTTGTGAACGGGCGCTCACTGGCGTATTGGGTGCGTCTTCTGCGCGCGCCTTAATTCGCAGTGTGTCATCGGGTAAGCAACTTGCATTTGAGGAAGTGGTTAACTTTTTTGATGAAACCACCCAAGCACTGCAATTTAATCAAAACATCCTTTTTACGTCGCTAGAAAACCTTAGTCATGGTATTTCTGTGGTGGACAAGAACTTAAACCTCGTCGCTTGGAACAAGCGTTACAATGAAATGTTCGACTATCCCGATGGTTTTTTACAAGTTGGGCAGCCAATTGAAGAAGTGATCCGCTTCAATGCAGAGCGTGGTGAATGTGGCCCTGGTGAAATTGAAAAGCACGTGAATAAACGGGTGCAACACCTTAAAAATGGCACATCACATCACTTTATTCGCCATCGCCGTGATGGACAGGTGTTTGAAATGACAGGTAACCCGCTGCCAGAAGGCGGATTTGTTACTAGCTTTTCCGACATTACAGCTCACATCGCCACACAAAATGCGCTGGAAGAAATCAACATGGATCTGGAAAACCGGATCGAAGCTCGTACTCAAGAGATCCGAGCTATCAACCAAGATTTGAAGGCTGAAATAGCAAACCGAGAAACCACAGAGCAAGCACTGGTTGCAGCCAAAAAAGAAGCCGAACGCGCTAACGACAGCAAAACACGCTTTTTGGCCTTAGCCAGTCACGATATTCTGCAACCGTTGAATGCAGCAAGACTGTACCTTGGCGCCATTGATGAGAACCAGCTAGCAAGTAAAGACCAAAGTAACTTTGAAAAGCTCAGTGACAGTTTAGATTCGACTGTCCACCTAATGAGCGCTTTATTAGACATCGCAAAATTAGAACAAGGCGCAATGAAGCCCTCGCCTCGACACTTTGCGATTGACGATATTCTTAGTCCCCTTGCCAGTGAGTACGCCATTTTATCCAAAGAAAAAGGGCTACAACTAAAAGTAAGAAGTTGTAGCGCTACCGTGCACAGCGATATCACTTATCTGCGCAGAATTATCCAAAATTTGGTGTCAAATGCGGTGAAATATACAGAACACGGAAAAGTACTCATCGCCTGCCGAGCGCGAAATCATAGTTTGAGGTTAGAAGTTTGGGATACTGGGCCTGGAATTAGCGAACAAGAGCAACAAAAGATCTTTAATGACTTTTACCGGATACAATCCCGCGATAATAAAGGCATTGGACTAGGACTGGGTGTGGTAAAACGCTTGTGCGATCTTCTCTCGATTCCCATTATGGTGCGCTCAACTAAAGATAAAGGCAGCTGTTTTAGCATCGAAATTCCTTACGGTAATGTCGAGTTGATCACTCAAAAAAATGAACTGAGTCAAAAAACCATTAGCGAAAAAACGCTCAACCTAATTGCCGTCGACGACGACCCGAAAAACCTCGAAGCCATGGCCAGTTTGCTAGAAAAGTGGAATACCCAGTACAGTTCTTTTTCAAAAGCCGATGCAGTCATTGCATACGCACGACAACATGACGCTCCTGATGTGATTTTAATGGACTACCAACTTAATGATGAGCAATACGACGGTATTTCACTGATTAAGACGCTGAGAGAAATTTGGCAATCACCGGTGACAGCAATTTTAATTACCGCGGTACGTGACAACGAACTCAAAGCACAAGCCAAAGCACAAGACATTCATTACTTGTCTAAGCCAGTGAAACCAGCCAAGCTGAAGGCACTACTGAATCATGCAAGATAAGACTTTCCATCTTGGTGAATTTCGCAGTATGCTGAAAGTTCGTGAAAACGAACAGGAATGAGGAAATGAAATACATACTAACGACCGAGTGTGCCGATGATATCGGGCTTATCGCTAAGGTCACTAACTTATGTCACGAACATAAGCTTAATATTGTCCGTAATAACGAGTTTGTTGATAAATCTGCCAAGCGTTTTTTTATGCGTACCGAGCTGACGGGCACGCCCAGCGAAGGTTTTCTGGCGCAATTACGCCAACAACTTCCCAGTGGTGCCAAAGTGGCGCTGCACGGTCAAGAAAAAACCAAAGTGGTGTTACTTGCAACCAAAGAAGCCCATTGCTTGGGTGGTGTGCTGCTTAAACACTATGAACAAGCGTTCAATATTGAAATCCAAGCGGTGATCGCAAACTACCCTGACCTAGAAAAATTAGCGAGTGGCTTTGGTATTCCTTTTCATTGTGTATCTCATGAAGGGCTGAGTCGGGTTGAGCATGATAAAGCAATGGCTGAAGTTATTGAGCGCTACCAACCAGACATTATTGGCTTGGCCAAATATATGCGCATTCTAAGCCCTGAATTTGTGGGTCGTTTTGATGGCAAAATTATCAATATCCACCACTCATTTTTACCCGCTTTTATTGGCGCAAAACCCTATCACCAAGCGTTTGAACGTGGGGTTAAAATCATTGGGGCAACGGCACATTTTGTCAATGATGAACTCGATGAAGGCCCAATCATTGCGCAAAATGTCACGCAAATTACCCATGCCAATCACGCTGAAGAAATGGCGAAAATCGGTAAGGATATTGAGAAAACGGTGTTTTGTAATGCGTTGCAACTCGCCTGCGAACACAAAGTGTTTATTAACGGCAATAAGACGGTGGTGTTTTCTTAATATTAGTAACACGGTTATAAATGAATACCAACCCGATTGCTCTGACATGAATAACTGGGTTGGTTTTTTATGTGTTATTACTCAGTCGCTTCTATTGGTTCTAGTTGCAATTTTGAAGCAATTAACACCGCTTGCGTGCGATTATACACCCCAAGCTTCCTAAAAATTGCCGTAATATGTGCCTTCACAGTGGCTTCTGAAATATTGAGCTCGTAGGCGATTTGTTTGTTTAATAAGCCTTCATGTAAGTACTGTAAGACTTTGTATTGTTGTGGCGTTAACGACGCGACCTGCTGAGCTAAAACTTTATCTTCTGACTCGATTTCAGCTACTTTGTCCTGTACTTCATCGGGTAACCAAGTATCCCCTTCTAACACCCTATTGATGGCTTCCGCTATCTGTGTAGCTGATGCAGCCTTGGGAATAAAGCCCATGGCACCGTATCCCATCACTTTAGAGATAATAGTTACGTCTTCACTTCCAGATACAACAACAACAGGCAAGCTTGGGTAGTCTTCTCTAATTCTGATTAATCCGTACAAGTCACCATTTCCGGGCATGTGCAGATCAAGGAGGAGTAAGTCCAATTCTTCTTGTTGTTCAAGGACCGCAAGCGTGGTGTCAAAATTCTCGGACTCAAATACTTCCAGCGCTTCAAAGTGCGACTTAAGAGCGCCTTTAAGTGCTTCCCTAAACAATGGGTGATCGTCCGCAATTAAAAACTGATACATGCTATGCTCCTAAAAAATCGGCTGTTATCTGCAAGATAACAGCCGTAATAGTATGGTTATATTAGGCCGCAATTCAAGCTTTTAGGTTAACGGTTGAGACGGTTCTCAATTAGTTCATCAACCACACTTGGATCGGCAAGTGTCGAAGTATCCCCCAATTGCTGATATTCGTTGGCTGCGATTTTACGCAAAATACGGCGCATAATTTTGCCCGAACGCGTTTTAGGCAGACCTGGCGACCACTGGATCATATCCGGCGAAGCAATCGGGCTAAGCTCTTTTCTGACCCAAGCACGTACTTCTTTAGTTAACGCTTCACTCACCACCACGCCTTCATTCGGTGTGACATAGACGTAAATTCCCTGCCCTTTGATGTCATGTGGATAGCCAACCACAGCAGCTTCAGCGACCGCTTCGTGCGCGACCAACGCGCTTTCAATTTCTGCGGTGCCCAGACGGTGCCCAGATACGTTTAATACATCATCTACTCGACCAGTGATCCAGTAGTATCCATCTTCATCTCGACGACAACCATCACCAGTGAAATATACACCCGGATAGGCTGAGAAGTAGGTTTGCTCGAAACGTTCATGGTCGCCATAAACCGTTCTTGCTTGAGAAGGCCAACTATCGAGAATAACCAAGTTACCATCCACCGCGCCTTCCAATGTATTGCCCTCAGCATCAAACAAAGCAGGCGCAATACCAAAGAATGGACGAGTTGCTGAGCCCGGTTTCAATGCGGTTGCCCCGGGTAATGGCGTGATCATAATGCCACCGGTTTCAGTTTGCCACCAAGTATCCACGATTGGACACTGGCTATTCCCGATCTGCTCGTGATACCAAGTCCACGCTTCAGGGTTAATTGGCTCACCCACCGACCCTAAAATTCTTAAGCTATCCCGCTTGGAGCTCGCCGTAGGCTCATCCCCTTTAGCCATCAAAGCGCGAATCGCTGTTGGGGCAGTGTATAGAATGGTTACGCCGTGTTTATCGACAACTTCTCCCATACGGCCAGAAGTGGGGTACGTGGGTATGCCCTCAAAAATTACCTGAGTACAGCCATTCACTAGCGGTCCATAAGCAATATAGCTATGACCAGTGATCCAACCCACATCGGCACTACACCAATAGATATCCTCTTCTTTTAGATCGAATACATATTCATGCGTCATAGACGAGTAAACGAGATAACCGCCAGTGGTGTGCACAACCCCTTTTGGTTGACCTGTTGATCCTGAGGTGTACAGGATAAATAGCGGATCTTCAGCACTCATTGGCTCTGGCTCACATAGCGCTGCTTGCTGTGCTGTTAGTTCATGCCACCACACATCATGGCTATTCCACTCAACATCCCCGCCAGTAAGCTGATGCACAATCACGTGCTCAACACTAGTGACAGAAGGTTGTGCAACCGCTTCATCAACGTTTGCTTTTAATGGTACCGAGTTCCCACCACGGCGACCTTCGTCAGAGGTGATCACCACCTTGGCGCCAGAGTCTTTAATCCGATCAGCAATTGCAGACGGTGAGAAACCACCAAACACCACCGAATGAATAGCACCAATACGCGCACACGCTTGCATCGCATAAATAGCTTGCGGGGTCATTGGCATATAAATGGCAACTCTATCACCTTTTTGAACGCCTAAGCTTTTCAGACCATTTGCTAACTTTGCAACTTCATCATGAAGCTGCTGATAAGTAATATTTTCACTGTGTTCAGGGTTATCCCCTTCCCAAATTAACGCTACTTTATTTGCTTTGTCAGCAAGGTGACGGTCGATACAGTTATACGACGCATTTAGCACGCCATCTTCATACCACTTGATGCTAATGTGGCCTTTATCGAAAGAGGTATTTTTAACTTTATTGTAAGGGGTGAACCAATCTAGACGCTTGCCCTGTTCAGCCCAGAAACTTTCCGGGTTGTCTATCGACTGCTTATATAGTTGTTGATATTGCTCGTCGTTAACCAACGCGGTTTCTTTGATTTGCTCAATAACAGGATAAATGCTTTGCGACATACTCATCTCCATTAACATGATTTGTCCCGTGAATGTTTCATAATCACATTCCACGGCAGACTCGCTGCCAACTAGGATCACTCAGTACTACTCGCTAAAGTATTAGACCTTAGTTGTAGATAGTTAACTCGAACGTGTTTTTAGTCGTTCACACTTTGAAGCTTTATGTTAACTAATCTCAAGTGCTTATAAGCGAATTTGTCCAATAACGCTATTTAGTCCACTCTCTTCGTAGGTTTTACTCGTAATAGCCAGCTATTACTGCGTAAAGACGCCTTGATAGTGAACAAAATCTCATCATTGGAATTAGACACATAGGTTCTTAGGTATTGACACTTTCAAATCTCTTATCCGCAGCTGAGGGTTACCAGTTTTAACACTATCCAAAAGTCCCTTCAATAGGTATATGAATTCATTACACCTTAGTCTTATAGACCAATAGATAATTGAGCAAATTACGACCTTAAACAACATTGAAAGGTGAACTTTCTACATCATGCTTGGTTGTCAAAATAACAGCAACAACCAAGTAATTAAGGAACCGGATTATGACAACAATCAAAATTAATAAGCGCTCACTGGCTCTGGCGATCAGCAGCATCATTGCAGCACCTGCAATGGCTGCACAAATTGGGGATACACAACTAAACTACGGCGGCTACGTAAAGTTAGATGCTATTTGGAGTGATTTTTCAGATGGAACGTTAGGCGCACAACATATAGGTCGCGATTTTTATGTGCCAGGTACCACGCCTGTTGGCGCTAATAGTGACAGTGACGCTGTTTTTGATATGCACGCCAGGCAGTCACGATTTAGCTTTTCAACCGACACTAAGCTAGACGACGGTGACAATATTAAAACCAAAGTGGAACTGGACTTTATTGCTTCAACGGGCGGCAACGAACGAGTAACAAATTCCTATTCACCAAGGATCAGACAAGCATTTGTGACCTACAAGGGCTGGCTATTTGGACAAACATGGTCAAATTTCCAAAATGTCAGTGCCCTGCCAGAAACATTAGACTTTGTTGGCCCTGCAGATGGTACTGTGTTCGTGCGACAAGCGATGGCAAAATATACAACGGGTAATTGGTCATTCTCCATCGAAAACCCTGAAAGCACAGTGACAACAGCCGATTCAGGTCGAGTTGTCACCGATGACGCTGGGATGCCAGACTTTACCGCAAGATATACTCACAAAGCCGACTGGGGTCACTTTGTTATTGCCGGTATAGCACGTCAACTTACCTATAAAATGGACGGTGCAGATGAAACCGAAAGTTCTTTTGGACTAAGTGCATCCGGTCAAATTAACTTTGGCAAAGACAGTCTTAAATTTATGCTGACTCAGGGTCAAGGATTAGGCCGATATGTTGGATTAAACTTAGTGAATGGCGCCGTCTTCGACGGTAATTCTCTACATGCTATTGATTCAACCTCTGGTTTTGTTGCGTATCAACACCATTGGAATACACAATTCCGTTCAACGTTTTTGTATTCATTCTTTAGTGCTGACAATGATCAAGATCTGTTGGGGGTGATGGGCGATCCTACTGAATCCAGTACCAGCTTTAGTGCTAATATTCTCTACTCACCAGTTAAAAAGCTCACCTTTGGTGCTGAGTATAAAGTGGCGCAACGAGAGACCGAAAGTGGCTTAAAAGGTGACTTAGACAGAATACAATTCTCCGTAAAATACGCTTTTTAGTGCTTTATTAGCGGCCTTGAGAGAAGGAGAGCTTGGTTACAAGCAACTCCTTCGTCTTCAGACTCGAAAATGTCATTTTACAAAAGCAGGCAAAATTCTTTCTGCTGTTAACTGTAAAGTCGTATCGTTACGATTGTTAGCAGTTACTACTACCATCAAATCAAGCTCATCTATCAAGATAATATACTGACCGCCACCACCTTGAGCTGAGCGAGTGAAATACTTTTTGCCACCATATTTCATATCTGCACTCCACCAATAATAACCATACCCTTGATTAAAAACGTCTTTTCCACCACCAAAAATATCATCATCACCAGTGAGTAGGATCCGGTTAGCTGCTCTGTTAATGTAGGCCTCGGGAATGAGCTGCTCACCATTCCATTTGCCTTTATTCTTAGTCAAGAGCCCCCATTTCACCATATCGCGCGAGGTCATAGTCGTACGAGAACCTGACACCGGAAGACCATTAATATCGGTTCTCCAAAGATAATTTGTGATCCCCAGCTTATCGAGTAACTCCTTTTTGATAAAATCTTCAGCAGAACCCGGAACCACCGCTTCGATTACCTGCATAACTAACATAGGATCGGCTTGATACCTGAACGTTTGTGACTCACTCGTAATGGGCGTACTGTGCTCTAGATAAGCTTGCACATGCGCTTGCCCTGTTATTTTTGTTGGATCTTTTTCTATAATTTCTTTTTGTTCACGACTGAGGCGGATACCTGAGTGCATGGTAAGCGCTTTATGCAACGTCACTTTTTCTGCACCCTTCACTAACTTTTTAGTGTCCAGATCTTTTAGAAAACTAATCAATGGCTTATCCAAGTCAGCCATAGTTAGATAACCAAGTTGGATCGCTCTGCCCAGCGCTAAACCGGTATAAGCTTTGGTGGCGGATGCTTGGTAGTGAGGAAGGTTGATTCGACCTCTAGAATAATAAGACTCAAATAATAGCTTGCCTTGATGTACGATCAGTAGACTGTCAAAATCACTATGTTTACCCTCGCCAATCTCCTCAGCCAATTTAACCATTAATGCGCTCTTACCACCATCAATGCCTAATTCCCCCACCATCAGTCCGTCTTTCCGATCCTCAGGTGCGATGCTGATATAAGCCTGCTCTAGAGGCTGAATATCCCTATAAGCGCCATTAATCTGCGCTTGGTTTGCTTCAGGTGCTGATGCTCTAGCAACTTTACTTCCTGCCGCATACAGATTAATACTGCTTAGGAATACCACTGTGCACATTGTTTTACATATTAATTTTATCGCCATACCAAATCCTATTAAGTAAAAGCTGCCCATTGAACGCAAAAGGTATACTGAGGATTATCATGCTTTCGCGAAAAAGGCGCTGTTGTGAGGTTACTGAGGCTAAGCTTAAGGTGGGCAAAATAAAAAACTGGAGCTTTCTCTGATTTTACACTGACTTTACTCTGAAAAATAAAATATGTTTTATTGTCAATGCATTACTAACTTAAAATACTTTGTAGAGTGTAAATATCTCATATCAAGCGGCGCTGACATTCAATGCTCCTCATTTATTAATATCCAGGCTTCTTCATGAAGTGGTCGCTCGCTATTCAAGTAGAGCGCACGCAGGGGATCGGGAAACCGGTATTGCTCAGCAAATTCGCTTATCCGCAACTAAAGTTACACACATAGTACACTCGAAGAGATGCGCAACAGTGCCGACGACTGATTTAGAGAGAAAGAAGCTCCTTAGACACATCTAATATCAATCCGCTTAAATCTCTGATCAATTTCAGAGACGAAACCTACTGCTAACTGCGTTAAAAATTTCTCATTTAGAACAACTAAATAGCAAATTTTCGCCTTGCCTACACGGACGTAGGTACCTTGGCGATAGCAGGACGCGAGAGCGGTGCCTACACGGACGTAGGTACCTTAGCGGTAGCAGGACGCGAGAGCGGAGTTATCAACTCGCTTTTCTCGACTCAAAATTGATCAACTTATTAAAAGGATTGGTATAAAACCCAGACGCGCTAATAATAAAAAACCCCAAAACAAGCGTTTCGGGGTTTTATATGACTCACGAGTGTGATTGAAAGATTACTTACCTGAAGAGCTCTTCATATAGTCGAAGAACTTACTATCAGGTGAAAGTATCATCACATCACCTTTATCTTTAAACGTACGCTTGTATGCCTCAAGTGAACGTACAAAAGAGAAAAACTCTGGATCTTTGTTGTAAGCATCTGCATAAACCTTAGCTGCCGTTGCATCACCTTGACCACGAACTGCTCGAGCATTACGTTCAGCATCGGCTAACATAACAGTGACACGTCTATCGATATCAGCTCTGAGTTTTTCTGCTTGTTCTTGACCTTCAGAGCGGTGCTCTTTTGCCACTGCTTGACGCTCAGCACGCATACGTTGATAGATAGAGTTACTAACTTCATTAGGTAAGTTGATTTGCTTAACACGCACATCCAGCACTTCAATACCCAACTCAGTCGCACTTTCAGAAGCCTGAACAAGTGCTTCTTCCATCAATTCACTACGCTCACCAGAAACAATTTCTTTGATAGTCCGAGAACCAAAGTTTGTTCTCAAGCCGTTATTTACTTTCTGTTTAAGCAGCGTTTCAGCATACTGTTTATCTCCACGAGCACGCAGATAATAAGCACTGAAATCACTGATCCGCCATTTCACAAAAGAATCAACAATAAGGTCTTTTTTCTCACTGGTGACAAAGCGATCTGGTTGACCATCTAAAGTTTGAATACGCGCATCTAAACGACGTACCTGACTGAAAAAAGGTATTTTTAGGTGTAGGCCTGGTTCATAAACGACGGCATTACCTTCACTGTCTTTTTCTACCTTACTAAATGTAAGTACAATCGCTTTTTGCCCTTCAGTAACAACAAACACTGAAGATACCGCCATCACGGCGACGATCAGTAATGCAACAACTAACGTATTTTTCATGTCAATTACCTCCCGTTACCAAATCTATCGCGATCATAACGATCACCACCTGAGTTCACTGAGCTATTTTTACTCTGGCTTTGCTCAAGCGTTCTACGAAGTTGCTCTAGGTCATTTTTGTTTGGTAGTCTAACCGGTGCTGAGTTACCACCTTGAGATTGCATGATCTTATCAAGTGGTAAATACATCATGTTATTTCCACCTTCAACATCAACGAGTACCTTAGAACTACTGCTAAGCACTTGTTCCATAGCGTCAATGTATAAACGTTGGCGGGTTACTTCTTTCGCAGCTTGATATTCAGGTAGCAATTTCTCAAAACGTTCAACTTCACCTCGAGCTTCCAGCGTTACACGCTCTTTATACGCTTCTGCTTCTTGGGTCATACGAGTCACTTGACCACGAGCTCTAGGTTCAATCTCTTTTGCGTAAGCTTCAGCTTCACGAATAAAGCGTTCTTCATCTTCTTGCGCAGCAATCGCATCATCAAACGCGTCTTTTACTTCTGCAGGCGGTCTTGAATCTTTAAAGTTCACATCGGTGACAATCAGACCAAGGTTGTATGGTTCAATGATTTCATTTAACTCATCCCATGTACGCTGACGCACCACTTCACGACCTGTGGTTAGTACCTCATCCATGCGTGAATGACCAACAACATAACGAAGCGCACTGTCTAGTGATTGCTGCAAGCTGTGGTCCGCATCAGTAACGCTAAAGCGGTACAATCTTGGATCGACAACACGGTATTGCACTTCAAACTCAACACTAACCACGTTTTCATCTTCAGTTAGCATAAAGCCAGAAGCAGAGAGTGAACGCACAGCCTCAATATCTATTGGAATAACACGTTCAATAAAGGTCGCTTTCCAGCGTAGACCAGGCTCTGAAATACGCGCAAATTTACCGAACTGTAGGACTATACCTCGTTCAGCTTCTTTTACGGTGTAAATACCACTTAGTGCCCAAACCACGAGGGCAATTAATATGATGAAAGTGAGACCTGCTCCACCAACACCACCATTGCCACCTTTTCCTGGTTTACCACCAAAAATGCCACCAAACTTGTTACCAAACTTACGGAATACTTCGTCTAGATCAGGCGGGCCTTGATCTTTTCCACCGCGGTTTTTCCACGGGTCATTATCATTGCCATTATTACCCGGCTCGTTCCAGGCCATAGCTATACTCCATTGTTATTAAAATGAATTAGTCTAAATCTAACAAAAATCGAACGAGTCTCATACTAAAAACGCTCGAAAATAGAGATTTTTCAATTACCCACGACCAAACTGTCGAGGTTTTCTTCTAGCTCTTTTTTAAGTTTTTCCCACTCAACTTGTGGCATTCTAACCGCTACTTGCCAATTACCTTGCTCATCATAGCCTTCTTTTTCAACGGCATTAAGATTAAATAGCGCTCCTCTTATACGACCTTTACTCGGAGGAACACTTAACTGAGCAACAAAAATCTTTTTGGCTAGCAACTCTTTTATCGCTTCAAAAAGCAACTCAATGCCAACTCCAGCTTGCGCACTCAGCCAAACTCGGATCGGTTTGCCCTGATCATCTCTATCTATTCTAGGCGCAACATCGTCCATTAGATCAATTTTGTTATAAACCAATAATTGTGGAATTTCATTGGCTTCAATCTCTTCAAGTACCAATTGTACCTGTTCTATATTTTCTTTTCTTCTAGGATCCGCAACATCAATAACATGTAGCTGAAGATCTGCCTCTCGAGTTTCTGTCAACGTTGCTTTAAAAGCCGCAACCAAGTCATGTGGCAGGTGTCTGATAAATCCTACTGTGTCTGCAAGGATCACACTGCCTACGTCGTCTACCTCTAACTTTCTGAGTGTCGGATCAAGAGTCGCAAAAAGCTGATCGGCAGCGTATACATCAGCATCCGTGATCTTATTAAACAAAGTAGACTTGCCCGCATTGGTATAACCAACAAGCGAAACTGTTGGGATTTCATTGCGACTTCTCGCACGACGCCCTTGTTCCCGCACCACAGCCACTTTATCAAGTCGCTTGCGAATACTCTTTATGCGCTCTCGAAGTAAACGTCTATCGGTCTCAAGCTGAGTTTCACCCGGTCCTCGTAAACCTATACCACCTTTTTGACGCTCTAAGTGCGTCCAGCCACGAATGAGGCGGGTGGAAATATGGCGTAATTGTGCAAGCTCAACTTGCAGCTTCCCCTCGTGGGTACGTGCTCGTTGGGCAAATATATCCAGGATCAATGTTGTTCTATCTAACACCCGACACTGACAAATGCGCTCTAAGTTTCGCTCTTGTGAGGGACTAAGTTGGTGATTAAATATAATGACATCTGCGTTGTGGGTTTTGACAATCTCGGCTATTTCTTCGGCTTTACCTGTGCCAACAAACAGTTTTGCGTGTGGTGCTTGGCGGCTGCCTTGCACAACCGCCACACTACTAACACCAGCAGAAGACACAAGCATTTCAAGTTCACGAAGATCTTCTCGATCTCCCTCGTGAGGAAATTCTATGTGAACCAAGACTGCCTGTTCGCCGGCTTCATAACGGTCAAACAAGCATTAAGCTCCTACTTCTTTAATTAATAATTACCTTCATCACCTTGTTCCGGCGCATCTGTACCTTGGCTGCCTTGGAAATTAACAGCTCTAGCTGGAACTACGGTTGAAATCGCGTGTTTATAAACCATTTGGTTTACTGTGTTTTCTAATAAAATTACAAACTGGTCAAAAGACTGGATTTTACCCTGTAGCTTAATACCATTGACCAAAAAAATTGAAACAGGAATGCGCTCACGGCGCAAGACATTCAAAAATGGATCTTGTAAAGATTGGCCTTTTGCCATTTTCTTATCCTTCGTTTTAGGTGTTATTATGTCAGGTGGACGGTGAAATCAGAAGCTACTGATTTCCCGACTACTTATTAGCTTAGCGAAGTTAAAACACGTTGCAAGTTTTCTTGCTCATCAGTCTCAAGCCAAGTGACATTTTCCCAGCCTCTTAACCATGTAAGTTGACGCTTCGCTAACTGTCTGGTTGCCGCGATACCTTTGAAAACCATTTCATCATAATCGCATTCACCATCCAAATACTCCCACATTTGCCGATAACCAACACAGCGAATCGACGGCAAATCAGGGTGTAAATCATCTCGTTGATATAGGGCCAAAACTTCTTTTTTAAAGCCCTGTTCAAGCATTATTTTAAATCTTTTCTCTATTCGCTCATGCAACACACTGCGCTCACTTGGTGCAATTGCGAACTGATGGAACTGATACGGTAATTCAGCCTGTTTGGTTTGCTGCAGCTCAGTCATTGTTTTACCGGTAAGCCGATAAACTTCAAGCGCCCGATTAATACGCTGGGAATCATTTTCACTAATTTTACCAGCGGCTTGCGGGTCAACAGCCGAAAGTTCTGTATGTAGCGCCGGCCACCCTTTTGCTTGCGCTTCGCGTTCAAGTTCCGCTCTGATTTTTGAGTCAGCTTCGGGCAATGGCGATAAACCCTCGATCAATCCTTTAAAATACATCATGGTGCCGCCAACCAATACGGGCACTTTTCCCTGTTGATGTAATTGATCAATCAGCTTGATGGCATCCGCTCGAAACTCAGCCACTGAGTAACTTTCTTTTGGATCAATAATATCGATAAGGTGATGTGGTGCTGTTTTCAGTTCCTGCAATGACGGTTTTGCCGTGCCGATATCCATCCCTTTATACACGAGTGCCGAGTCTACACTAATAATTTCCGTGTTTAGCTGCTGACAAAGTTCTATGGCTAGTGCCGTTTTTCCTGCAGCAGTTGGCCCCATCAGGGTAATAACAGGTAAGCTATTCACATCAAACCTTATTCTTGTACAACTCAGAAAGACTATTATAACGCATCAATACTGTGAATAATAATCAAAACAAGCGTGAATTAAGGTGAAATTACGATTTCTGATAGACGTTTTGTATCGATTTTAACAGCCGTACTTTTTATCTTCGCAAAACAGCTGGGGTTTTCAAACAACCTTGTCCTTACTTGCATAAAGTGTTGACTTGAAAAATAACTAATGGGTGTTTGCCGTTCTAACCACGCAAGCCAAAATGACAACTCTTCACCTAATTCTGATGCTATCAGTCGTTCACAAACAATAGCAACGTCCAAGCTATAAAGAGAAACTGGCAACTTTTTCATCATGATATGTGTATCAAAGATCTCAAAACCAAAGCCAAGCAAAGTCAACCAAGACTCTCTGATATTGAGTTGACTAATGCTTTGTTTATCCAGCTTAATTCTGACGGGTAGCAATAAGGCTTTCCCCTGCAAAGTACCATCGCTTTCAAGTTGTTGCTGCCAATATGACCGCAAACCATCTTTACAGTGTCCCAAAAATAACTGTTGTTCATCCATAAACAGCACATCGCCATCATCCAGCGCTAGCCATGTGACTTGCTTTGTTGACTCTGTGCCTGTGGATATGAGTCTAGGTTCTGTAACGACATCAAACTGCTGCACATGTTGATGTGATAACCCTTGATAAAGCTGGTTGACGTTGACTTTACGTCCACTTGCCTCTGAACTAGACGCACGATTGCGTTCTGGGCGAACACCGCCAGCATGTACATTACTGATATCGCTCTGTGTAGACGAATCAAAATGCGATGGTGACAAAGGCTGTAATTCTGAGCGATAGCTTTGGTGGTAAGCTTGTTCACTAGCTTGCTGATTGGTTACTGGATTCGTTACTTGTTCTACGAACGATTCAGGCTCAGTTAAGTCTTGCTGGGGAGTCGCAACTTGCTTAATAGCTTGCACAATAAAATCATGTACTAATCGTGCCTGATGAAATCTAACTTCGTGTTTTGCAGGGTGCACGTTCACATCGACTTGGCGGGGATCTAGTTGCAAGTAAATCACGAAACCAGGAAGTTCTTCACTCCCACTTGATTCTTCAAACGCTTGACGGATAGCGTGCAAAATTAGTTTATCGCGCATCATCCTGTCATTGACGTAAGTATACTGAGTGCTATTTCCTAAACCTGCAGGCAGTACCCAGCCATACAGTTTTAAACCTTCATGTCCAGATTCAATAAAGCTTGCCTGCTGCAAAAATACTTTACCGCCGACTTGGGCTACGCGCTCAACTCCTTTTTCCATTGTCTTTGGTCGATATTGACGCACCACCTTTTGGTTATGCGTTAAGGTGATAGCAATATCAAAGCGACTTAATGCGATACGTTTAACTAGCTCATCTATATGGCTAAATTCGGTTTTTTCTGTACGAAGAAATTTCCGTCTTGCTGGCGTGTTAAAAAACAAGTCTTTGACTTCGATGGTTGTTCCATCAGGATGAGCTGTGGGCTGCACTTGAACAGCCATATCACGACCTTCGGCAAAGGCTTGCCAAGCGGTTTCTTGTTCAGCTGGTTTTGAGCTTAAAGTGAGTCGAGATACTGAACTGATTGACGCTAATGCTTCACCTCTAAATCCTAATGAAGCTATACACTCTAAGTCATCAAGTGTTTTTAGCTTACTCGTTGCATGGCGTGATAATGCCAACTGCAGCTCATCTTTGCCAATACCACTGCCATTATCACGAATACGAATTAGTTTGTGACCACCACGTTCAATGTCTATTTGTATTCGTGTCGCGCCTGCATCGATGCTATTTTCTACCAGCTCCTTGACTACTGACGCTGGTCGCTCAACTACTTCTCCTGCCGCTATTTGGTTAGCCAATCGAGCAGGTAAAATTTCTATGGTCATTATTATGCTTTAGGAATTGTTAACACTTGTCCGATAAACAAGGTATTAGATTTTAAGTTGTTGATACTTTTTAATGCTGCAACACTAGTACCATAACGACTTGCCAATACGCTAAGCGACTCGCCACTTTTCACTTTGTGTATCACTGGCTTATCAGATCGCAAACGGGCAAACAAGCTATTGTCAGGAGGGTTATTCTCATAGTATCGCTTGATTGAGGTAAATATGGCTTTGGCCAAGCGCTCTTGATGAAACGGTGACTTCAGCAGCTTTTCTTCTTTGGGATTTGAAATAAACCCTGTTTCAACCAATATCGAAGGAATATCTGGAGATTTTAACACCCCAAAATTCGCAGCCTGAGGTGTCTTTTTATGCAGTTTGGCCACTTTCTTTAGTTCTTTAATCACTTCCTCAGCCACCCGATAACCGGTATTCATCGAATGATCCATCGACATATCCAGTAGCGCCTTGGCTAGGTATTTTTCACTGGCCGTATCTTTGATAACATCTGCAGCTCCCCCCAATAATTGTGAGTGCTTTTCTTTATCTTCCAGCCATTTACCTATTTCTGAATTTGCCCTACGTAACGACAGTAACCAAACCGATGCGCCATTCGGGCCAGGGCTTGAAAATGCATCAGCATGTATAGAAACAAAAAAGTCGGCTTGCTTTTGTCTTGCTTTCGCTGTTCGCGTATTTAATTTTAAATAATAATCCCCAGTCCGAGTGAGTCTTGCACTCATTCCTGGCTGTTGATCAATCAAACGTGCCACTCGTTTGGCAATTTGCATGGTGATGTTTTTCTCATAAGTCCCAGAAGGGCCTATTGAGCCGGGATCTTCACCACCATGGCCGGCATCAATAGCAATAACGATATCGCGGTCTTTGACGATTTCTTTTTTCTTGCTTGGAACGCTACTGTAGGCATTTTGTTGTTTTGGATACAAGTCAATAACCAGGCGGTCTTTATAAGGTCCTGTCGGTGCAAGTGACATTAATACTGGTTTTGCACTGCGGGAAAGCTCTAAAACAATACGTGCAGTACCCGCTTTAGCAGGTTTACTATAGCGAATTTTATTGACAACTTTATGCTCGGCTGGGATGTCAGGAAATGAGGTTCTTGGCTGCGTATTGTGTATGTCTACTACCAATCTTAACGGATTTTTTAGAACGAAGTAGCTAAAATCAGGCTTTTCCGTCAGATCGAGTACCACTCGTGTGCTTTCTGGTGAGGGCCATACTCTGACGTTTTCTATTTTATTTTTTGCATAAGCAGACATACTCACCAAGAGCATGCCGATTACGATAAAAGGATAAGTTAACTGCCAATTGCTACGCATAATTTTTGAGTTGTTCTACTAACTTATTACCACGCTCAGACTTCGCATTAAGCTCTATTTGTCGAGCTTCATCTTTATAACGCATTGTGATGGCAAGATCAGGTTCAGGGATAAAACCACTACCACGCTCGGGCCATTCAACAATACAAATTGTTTGTTCTGCAAAATAATCGCGGATCCCCATAAACTCAAGTTCTTCGGGTGAACCTAATCTATATAAATCAAAATGATATATTGAGACATCTTCCAACTCGTAAGGTTCAACTAAGGTATAAGTTGGACTTTTAACTTTTCCTGAATGTCCCAGAGCTTGAACAATACCGCGACTTAAGGTGGTTTTACCTGCACCTAAATCTCCATGTAAAAATAGTACTGCGCCATCACGGATCACTGAAGCGATACGATTGCCCATCTCTACCGTTGCTGCTTCATCAGCTAAATCTAAAATCAAATGACTGTGTGTCACTTTACAATACTCCGAATATGCTCGAATAAATCACTGGCTAGCATTCCCTTTGAACCTTGATGTGCGGCTTGCTCTGCCGCTAAACCATGAATATACACAGCTAGCGTTGCAGCATCAAATCGTTCCAACCCTTGCGCCATAAAACTGCCTATGATACCAGATAAAACATCTCCCATCCCAGCACTCGCCATGCCTGAACAACCCGAGCGGTTAATATTCATTCGCTTACCATCGCTGATAATGGTACCAGGGCCTTTGAGCACACAAATTGATTGATAATACTGATGTAATAACGATACTGCCAAAAACCGATTATCTATTTCTACTTGCGGATCAAATAAACTAAGCAAACGCTTTGCCTCACCGACGTGCGGTGTTATTACCGCATTAGCAATTGGTAGCCTGCGTTTAGCTAGCAAGTTCAATCCATCAGCGTCTACCACGAGCGGTTTACCACAAGCAATGGCACTATCGAGTAACTCATTAGCCCAGTTATCAGTGCCAAGACCTGGACCAATTACTATTACTTGTGCCCGTGTTAATAGTGGCTGTAACTGCGATGCACCACTAACACCATGCACCATCAACTCATAGCGACCTTGTAATACAGTTTGGCAATTTTCTGGATGAGTGGCCACTGAAACAAGGCCAGCCCCTGAGCGTAGGGATGCTTCAGCGGCTAGTCGAATAGCTCCGGCCATACCAAGGTTTCCACCAATTAACAAAACATGACCATGGTTATTCTTATAGCTGTCTATTTCTCTTTTAGGGCAAAGCGCGAGCAACGTATCGTGCGCAAGAAACGAGATAGTGCTATTAACTAGTTGCTCAAAAGCATGTTTAATTTTTAAATCGGCCACATACAACTTACCAACTACTCTTTTGGCGCTTCCGGTCAGCAAGCCGCATTTCAGGCCAATAAAGGTAATGGTCACGTCTGCGCAAAAGCAATGTTGTGTCGTTTGTGATGTGGTTGCATTTAACCCGCTAGGAAGATCAACAGCTATTTTAGCAACATCTCTTAATCCATTGATAATACTAAAAACATCCTGGATATGTTCAGGTAGTTGACCTGCAAATCCGCTACCAAATACGGCGTCAACGACTACGGTCGGCTGAGATTGCAACACAGCACCTAAATTATCGCTGATATTCCCTCGATATGCCTGAAATGCACTTTTTGCATCGCCACTCAAAAGCGAGGGCGGAAATACTGGATACACACAAACATCGTAACCTGCCTCAACGCACTTTTGAGCAATCACATATCCATCACCTGCGTTATTCCCCTTGCCCGCAAGAACTACAATTCGTTCAGCACTATTGTAATGATCCACGATATATCTAAACACCGCGTGACCCGCTCGCTGCATCAAGTCACTGAGCGTTGTACCACTTAAGCGTGCAGCTTCAGCTTCATTTTGCTGCACTTGCTGGGCTGTGTAGGTAAGTTGTGGTAAATTATCCGTGTATTCAATAGCCATTATTTTCTTCCAGTGACGACCAACAATATCAATTATAGTGAACTCGCAGATAAAATTAAGCAATGGGGTCAAGAACTTGGCTTTGCCGAAGTTGGGATCACCGATATCGATTTAAGTGCCCACGAAGCGCAATTTGAACGCTGGCTTGCTGCAGGTTTTCACGGTGATATGCATTATATGGCTGCACATGGATTAAAACGTACCCGCCCCGCAGAATTAGTTCCAGGGACTCAACGCGTCATTTCAGTGAAAATGAACTATTTACCACCTGATGCGAGTTTTGCTAAAGCGCTCGCCAACAAAAGTACTGCGTACATCAGCCGCTATGCGCTAGGTCGAGATTACCACAAGGTCATGCGCAACAAACTCAAACAACTTGGGCAAAAAATAGAGCTAGAAGTCGCTACTCTTGGATACCGACCATTCGTCGACTCCGCGCCTGTATTAGAAAGACAATTGGCCGAAAAGGCAGGACTTGGCTGGCGTGGTAAAAATAGTTTATTGATCCATAGAGAAGCTGGTTCATGGTTTTTTCTTGGAGAGCTTTTTGTTGATCTCCCCTTGCCGATTGATGAGCCAGAACAGCAGAATCACTGTGGCAATTGTAATGCTTGCATGACCTTATGTCCGACGGGCGCAATCGTTGAACCTTATGTGGTTGACGCTAGGCGGTGTATTTCTTATTTAACCATCGAATTACAAGGCCCGATCCCAGAACAATTTAGAGACAAGATAGGCAATCGTATTTATGGCTGTGACGATTGCCAATTAGTCTGTCCTTGGAACCGATTTAGCCAACTAACCGAAGAAGCTGATTTTTTACCTAGGAAAGGGTTGAAAGATCAGGAGTTGCTGAGTTTGTTTGCATGGGACGAAGCGACTTTTCTCAAGCAAACAGAAGGCAGTCCCATTCGTCGAATTGGTTATGATCGTTGGCAGCGCAATTTAGCGGTCGGACTGGGTAACGCAGAGTATGACCCTAACATTATTAGCGCATTGGAAGATAGAAAACCACATGCCTCCACTATGGTGCTTGAACATATCGAATGGGCATTGGAAAAACAACGGCTGCAACAAACACACGCTGAACGCAAACAGCAGCGATTGATAAGGATCATAGAAAAAGGGTTGCCACGGGATGCTTAGTTAGCATCCTTGATAATGGCTCCGCTATTTATTTTTCTCCGATAAAACTTCAAACTCTGTTTCTATCGCTTGAAATGCAGCTTTTACTTCGTTTAACGCTTCCTTTCTAGCCACCGACTTTAGTATCGCCATATCTACATTTTGGTAAATAAATTGTTCTTGATCTTCGTCTAATCCCATTGTGGGAATACGATCTTCAAATAGCTCTTGCAACCCTCTGAATACTTCCTCGTTTTCTCGGCGGTTTTGATCCAGTAGGCTAACTAGCCGGTCAAATTTACCTTCTACTTTTTCGATCAACTGTTCAAGGTCTTGACGCTGCTGGATCAGTTTACAGCGTGTATCTATCGACATCAGTTGTTGCTCAGTCACGCTGGCGATAAAGCATATATGATCTCTGAGACGGCCATGTTTTTCAACGTCTTCATCCGGCATGTTTAAAATTAGAATACTCAGCGCGGGGTAATTTACTAAAATGCGATTGGTAAACTCATGCAAGCGGCCCTTGGTATGAAGAATTTCAAACAGTTCAACCACAATTGGCGAACATACACCGCTGGAGGCAAAATGCAGATATTCACCATTTAAACGAAACTCAACGTTACAACTCAAGCCGAGTCCATTTAAACAATTTATAAGTTCAGCTGCGAGCTGCTGGGGATCGGTTATTTCTCCAATGTGCTCAACAAAGTTGACGATCTGCCCCATTTCACTGCTCGTCGCCATTGCACTAAATGCCGTGGTAGTGGCGTCTTCAACCTGCTGAGCTAGAATATCCTTTTCCAATAAAAGCTGACTCAGATTCAGCAGTTTGGCTTTTAATTCTCCTTGCCCAAAAGGTTTAACGATATAGTCTTCAGCACCGACAGAATAACCTTCCATTCGCTCTTCAACCGAACCTCTGGCTGAGACGAACATCACCACTATATGACTGGTTGAAGGATTGGACTTTATTGCTTTACATACTTCATAGCCGCTCATTTTCGGCATACTGACATCAAGTAGGATAACCTGAGGGTCAAACTCCTCCACTACAGCTAAACACTCTTTACCACTGCCAGCGGTTTGTAGCTCAAAGTCTAAGTCCTCAAGAATTTCTTCAATTATTTCCAGATTAAAAGGTTCATCATCAACTGCCAAAATTCGCTTCAGTGCCATCTTTCGTCATCCTTATTGTTCACGATCTGATAGGGCCTGATTTAGTTATAGCCTGAGCTTGAAAGTTCTGCCAACCGTTTTGATTACGCGTCATTACGTAGTCCAGGCTCTGGACAAAGTGGTAATACAAGACGAATACAAGCACCAACATCTTCGTTGTTACTGGCATAAATCTGTCCACCATGTAGCAATATAAACTCTTTACAAATCGCCAGCCCCAGCCCCGTTCCACCAGCTCCATTGTTAGTTTTGCTACTTTGAACAAACTTGGCAAAAATCTGCTCGAGTTCATCTTCAGGAATACCGATGCCTTTATCAATAACCCTTATATGCGCTTGCTCGCCAATGCACTCTAGCGAGATAACCACGCTAGAATTATTAGGACTAAACTTCAACGCGTTAGCAAGTAAATTTCTAATAACTTGATTAATTTGTTCAGCATCACAATACGCCATTACTTCAGAGATAGGCTTTTTAAATTTGATTTGAATATTTTTATCCAGCGCAGTTCCTAGCACGTCTTCAATGCCACTTTTAATGAGCGAAACTAGGTTGTGATTGCTCGGGTTAAAAGGAAACCTACCCGCATCCAGCTTGGATAAATCCAGTAGATTATTAAGTAACATCAGCAACCGTTCTCCACTGGTTTCTATTCTTGAGAGATACTTTTTAAGCTTATCAATCGGGATATCTTCACTGCTGGTTTTTTCTATACCAAATCTTGCAAAGCTCAGAATCGAATGCATTGGAGTGCGCAACTCGTGTGACATATTAGCCAAGAACTCTGACTTGGATATGTTAGCGGCTTCGGCTAACTCTTTGGCTTTTAACAATTCAGCTGTTCGAGCTTGAACTTCTTCCTCTAATAGCTCTTTGGTTTCTTCTAACAAATCTTGCTTTTCTCTGAGCTCAGAAACATTTTTAAAGATCACCGCGAGAGCAATATCTCCGTGGTGGTCAATTTCATTAAAAGTCCCCATTAAACGAATATTTGCACCTTCGATACGTGGTAATGTGAGTTCGCAATTAAAATGATGCAAAGAAGCTGAATGTTTGATCATTTCTCTAAGCTGCGTTAGTGATGACTCTTCAAACAGCTCAAAGATAGATAGCGTAGGCAGCATTGCTTCTTCAATTTCAAACAATTCACAGCAGGCATCATTGGCTTCTAACACCCTGCCTTGGCGATCAAATAGCATGATAGGATCCGGTGTGTGCTTGTAAATAACTCTCAGCAGACTGTCTCGTTCAATAAGGGCATCAACCGTGTCCTGAAGGCGCTCTACAAGCTCACTATTGTGTCTTCTTAATAGTTCGTTCTGCCATAGTTTATGAAGGGTTTGTAATAGCTCACTTTCATCAAATGGTTTAATTAATACGTCTTCAACACCTTTTCTAACTGCTTCTAACATGTCAACTTGATTAACACGTGATGTCATAAGTAAACAGCGGCAATTATGGTGGACCTGACGCACTTTATTGAACACCTCCAGTCCGGTGTCTTTGTCGAGTTTAAAGTCACAAATTAATAAATCGACGTGTTGATGCTCTGCAACTTGAAGCGCTTCTTCAATGTTGGTGGCGGTGGTAACGGCCAATTGTGCACCCCGAAGGCCATTGGCGAGCGCGTCCAGTCGAGGCGTATAATGATCAACTAACAATACCTTAGGTAAGACGAGTGAGTTGGTCGCGCCAATCTCAAGCAATCGTTCAAGCAACGAAGTGATATCTTTATTTGCAAAAAACGGATAAATAACAATGCCATTGGGTAAAGCTTTGTTAATTTCACTGAAGGATTTTAAGTGCTCGGCATTATCAGGCTTAGGTGCCAATAAAACGAGTTTCTCATGTCTTCGCAGCTCATGTAGTCGAGTTACTTCTCGAGCCGGAACGCCATGAGCCACAACCACTACATCATATTTGGTAACATCGAGTTCATCATCAACAGAGCGATAGTGAATATGTTCAACTTGCCCACCAAGTAGCTCAAACAACACTTTTACTCTCATTGCTTGTACGCTACTGCTGTCGATAATTAAAACTTGATTCATGCTTTAAAAACCCATTTCCTTCGCTTCAAATCTCAGTGTAGTAGAAGAAAAATAAGTCGCTAAAAACCAAGTTATTGTTCGACCCTTAATTACTGACGCGCTTTCCTAAAATCGTTAAGCTGTATGAGTTGCCATCCATCACCGCAACATCGGGTAAGGCTCCCCACGATTCATAACCATGCTTTTTAAATAAATTGATACTTGGTAGATTATGGCTAAATATAAAACCAAGTAATGTGTTAATGGCAAGCGCCGGGGCTTTTTGCTCAGCAAACTTTAGTAGTGTATTTCCGAGTCCTTTTCCGCGTTGAGATTCGGTAAGGTAAATACTAATTTCAGCGGTGCCTGCATACGCGGGGCGGCCATAAAAGTCGCTATAGCTTAACCAAGCGACTACCTGACCGGACTTTTCCGCTACATAAATGGGACGATTATCGGTGTGCGAATCAAACCAGGCTTGTTTTTGAGAAATCGAAGTTGGCTCAGTATCGGCAGTCACCAGTCGGCTTGGGATTGTTTCATTATAGATAGCAACGATTTGACCTAGGTCCTGTTGTGTAGCGAGTCTTATCTGCATAAATAAATTTGATCAACTTACGTCTGTTAGGCGTATCATAAGGGCAATTAGAATAAAGGAAAATATCATGTTCAGAAAAATCCTGGTAGCCGGTTTAGTTGTTTGTTTCAGCAGTTATACTTCAGCACAGCAGTGTGATGACTTCACCAATGTTGAATTACGCAAGTTAAGATCATCTGATTCTATTAATCTGTGTGAATTCAAAGATAAGCCTTTATTGATAGTAAATACTGCGAGTAATTGTGGGTTTACCGGTCAGTTTGAAGGACTCGAAAAACTGCATCAAAAATACAAAGACAAAGGCCTGGTAGTCTTAGGCTTTCCTTCAGATGACTTTTTTCAAGAAGAAGATGACGAAAAAGCGACCGCCGAAGTCTGCTTCATTAACTATGGCGTAACCTTCAATATGATGTCGACTAGCCCAGTCCGAGGCAGTGATGCAAATCCAGTATTTAAGCATTTAAACGAAAAAACCAGTTCACCAAATTGGAATTTTTACAAATACTTAGTGTCAGCAGATCGTCAATCAATCCAACGTTTCAACAGCAGAGTGGAACCGATGTCTGAAGAGCTGACCACAGCGATAGAAAAACTGTTGTCACAATAGACTGGTGTTTCACTCTCCATGCATTAGAATAAAGTAGTAATAAACATAATTAATGGAGACATTATGACGATTGCAAGTGCAAGGCACATTCTTGTAGACAGTGAAGCCCAATGCATCGAATTGAAGGAGCGCATTGCAGCTGGTGAAGACTTTGCGGAAATGGCAAAGCAATTCTCTAACTGCCCATCGGGCCAAGACGGTGGAGCTCTCGGGGAGTTCGGGCCAGGTATGATGGTGCCTGAATTCGACAAGGTAGTATTCTCTGCACCGCTTAATCAGGTTCAGGGTCCTGTACAAACGCAGTTTGGATTTCATTTACTAGAAGTAACAAGTCGTTCAGACTAACTTGTTAGATTTTTAATCGATATCGATTAACACTTGCGTCGTGCTTAATCGTCAGCCATCATTCTGTTCAATTACTTATCAAAAGGAATGATGGCCATGAAACTTGTCGGTTCTAATACCAGCCCTTATGCTCGCAGACTCAGAATGTGGATCCTGCAACAGCAGCTCCCCGTCGAATATCAGCATATTGATATTTTTTCAGATACTGGAAAAGCACAACTCATTGCAGCCAACCCAGCTCGAAAGATTCCTTTTTTAATCGACGATGACATCATCTGTGATTCCAACCTCATTGCTAGGTATCTGCAGGATAAATACCAGTTAGTCACGCCCAGTTGGCAACAAGAAAACTTCTTGGTCACTATAAATGCCTGTAATGACTCTCTTGTTGAACTACTACTATGTCAAAGGTCTGGCTTTAATACCAATGAAGATAAACTGTTCTTTAATTTGCAAAGAGAACGTGTACATGGAACTTTGCAAGCGCTGAATGAACTCTGTGTGACGTCGCCATTTTTACAATGTGATTATTTACAAATCAGTTTATACTGCCTGCTTGATTGGATTCTCTTTAGAGAACTCACCGAAATATCCGCTTTTTCAAATTTGATTGCACTCCATAACCAATGGAACAATTTGGAAATTGCCAAGAACACCAATCCACGTAATTGAGATAACACAAATGATAGATGAAGAAATTAGCTCAGAAGTGAGCACCTTTGCTGATAGAGTGAAACAAGATGCCATAGTTTGGGCGCTCGGTGCCGAAGATGGTGGCATGGTTGTGGTTGACTCAAACCAGTTTGATGAAACAGATGTTTTATTGCTTTGGGACAGCGAGGAAAAAGCTCAAGCTCAATGCCGCGATGAATGGGCGGACTTCACACCTATTAGTATTGATCTTGCTGATTTCTTGGATGAGTGGGTATTAGATCTAAAAGAAGACGAAGCATTAGTTGGATTAAATTGGAACGACGACAACGTGTGTGTAGAGATCGAGCCAATTGGACTTGCTAAGGTGTTAGCTGACTTCGATATATAAATATAACTGGGTTACTTCTTCAGGTATAAAGTAACCCCAATTCAATCGTGAGTGAGCGAAATCAACGTTCCTTCTATTGCACGCACATAGGCCTGAGTTTTCCCCCCTTTGGAATGCGGCGGCATTAAAGGCTCGGCACCTGCTTCAATTGCTTTGTCATAGCTCTGTACTACATTGTCGCAAGATAAATTGATTTCAAAACCAAGCAATGGCTGCTTTGGGTGGCAGCGAATATAGTTTTGTTTGAATTGCGACTGCGCCAAGGGATGGCTGGCAAATGCCAATTTAACTTCTCCAGTGTCGAGTTCTCCATAATCCCCCTCATCAGTCATATCATGTGCACTTATACCAAACGCCTGAAAATAGAAATCTAAAACTTCTTCGACGCTATCCACATAAATAACTGTTTTCAAAAAACTCATGTATTCCACCTCTAGCTGTAACTAAACACAACTAAAGCATACTATTTACACAAGGTAAACTGGCAAACAACGGCTGTGCCGAAATTAGCCCAGCCCATGATGAGACTGCCCCCAACAACACATAAAGCACACCCTGCGCGCGAATAAACCTCATATATGGAGTACTTAATTGACGAGCTGACCTCGGTGTATCACAGCCCATATACTTTGCGTATGACGCACACTTTCAATTGGCGATTGATTGAGGATCACAACACTGGGTTGCGCTCCTTCTTTTAGGCCCACAGGCTCACCTAAAAAGGCGCGAGCATGACTTGTCGCACTGGCTAACGCTTGCCAGTTTGAAAGTCCAGCGGCTGCAAACTTTTCAATTTCTCGATGCACAGTAAAACCTTGAAGGGTTCCATAATTTCCAGCATCAGAGCCTGCAAGTAGGGTAACATTAGCTTTAATCAGGCTGCTAATAGATTGATAATACTTTTGAGTGCGTTGCTTAGCTTGTTGTTTTTGTGACTCTGTCATTTTAGCCGCTGCGCTCGCATAGCCTTGTACTACCCTTGGAGCAGTCAATTTCTGTACCAAAGGGCTCTCCAGTGCGGCCGAAAACATAAACTCATACTCATCTGTGTCACATGCCAATGTCGGGATCATGGCAATGTTGTTAGCAGCAATTGTTTTCGCCAAGTCATCAGGAATAGCTGCATCATCAGGTAAGTGTGTTATCGCATCCGCACCTGCTGAAATCGCATTTTCAATGTCGGCTAGCGTATGAATATGCACTATCGACTTTAACCCCTGTTGTTTTGCAAAAGTAACAGAGAACTTAAGTAACTCTGGTGATAATGAAGGAAGGTGACCATTGATTGTACTAACGAGCTTGATGACGTCTGCTTGGTGTTTTGCGAGCTCAAGAATATGCTTTTTTGCCTCAGCTTCATTGGCAATGGTACGCGTTTTTCCAAATTGTGAGCAATGCCCTCCGGGGGCCGTTAAACAGGTTAAACTGGCGTAGATATCTGCGCCTTCTATTACACCACGGCGTTGTAATTCACGATGCGCAATCAATTGGTTTTCATTACCAAACAAATCAACGTATCCCGTTACCCCTGCGTGTAAAACGACTTGTGCGGTGGTACTCGGTCCCATAACTTCCGTCTGTGTATTTGGTGCTCGATTACCAAAAGCATGTGTGTGCATATCTATCATGCCGGGAATAACAAATTTTCCGGTAATATCAATTATCTTTCCAGAATAGTTGTCGGGGATCTCATGAAATCGGCCAATAATTTGCTGTTCATCCAACATCAAGTGATGTTGAGTAACACTTCGGTCACTAGGATCTAGTAAGGTTCCATTAATGAGTAAAATCGGTTCAGCAAAAGCCATCTGAGAAAAAAGCGCATAGCTCAACAACATCAAAATAGTTTTCATCGGTTATGTTTCCTTAAGTAGTAACCGTTGCGATACCTATAAGACGTAGCACTTTAAAAAAAGTTGAAGTTGTAGAAATAATTCCAATTCACATTAATATCTTATCCATTTAAGAGATAAAGGCAGTCGCTAACCGCGTTAAAAATTTCTTATGTAGAACAACTAAATAGCAAATTTTCGCCTTGCCTACACGGATGTAGGTACCTTGGCGGTAGCAGGACGCGAGAGCGGTGCCTACACGGATGTTGGTACCTTGGCGATAGCAGGACGCGAGAGCGGTGTTATCAACGCGCTTTTCTCGACTCGTAGTTGATCAACTAATAGAAAGAATAGGGATAAAATTGGAATTTGATGACAGCGTGAATTTTAGGCATAAAAAAGCCTAATCATCCGGTGATTAGGCTCTTAAAACTCTTATTGGCGGCTAAGGTTAGTTAATAAATGAGGTTATTCACTAGTATCATCTATTGGTGTTTCCGCAACGTCTTCTGCATTCTGATCTATGAAGTTGCTTTCAATTTCATATTCATCAACACGTTGCAGCCCGCGAGGTAATTTATTACCTCGTCGCCCACGTTCACCATAGTAATGCTCTAGATCACTAGGCTTCAAGGTCAGTTTGCGCTTACCAGCATGTAAGGTAACTGACGTACCATCAGGTACTACCGCGAGCACTTTGACATACTCTTCCCGAGCTTGGACTTTTGCACTAGGGATGGAAATAATTTTATTCCCTTTTCCTTTGCCGAGTTTTGGTAGATCTCGCAGTGGGAAGATTAACATCCGACCTTCGCTAGAAATCGCCATACATCGATCGGTAGCGACATCATAAACAGGGATCGGGGCAATAAGGTGTGCGCCTTTTGGCACGCTGACAAAAGCTTTGCCGTTTTTGTTTTTACTGACCATATCGGAGAATTCGCCGATAAAGCCATAACCACCATCTGTCGCCACTAAGTAGGTCGACTTTTCATCTCCCATGACAACATGCTCGAAGTTACAACCTGTACCTAAATTGAAACGACCTGTCATCGGCTCACCCTGGCTACGTGCAGATGGTAAGCTATGCGCATCAGTAGCGAAGGCTCGCCCTGAAGTGTCTAAAAATACCGCAGGCTGATTACTCTTACCTTTGGCACTAGCTTTGTAACTGTCACCTGCACGATAATTCAGTCCTTCCGCATCAATATCGTGACCTTTCGCAACACGAGCCCAGCCTTTCTCAGACAGTACGACAGTAACTGATTCTGATGGGATCAGATCTTTTTCACTCAGTGCTTTGGCTTCTACCCGCTCAACCACGGGCGAGCGTCGATCATCACCGTAAATTTCTGCTGCTTCCTGAATTTCTTTTTTCATCAATGTCGACATGCGACGCTCAGAACCTAAAGTCTTTTCTAATCCTTCACGCTCTTTTTCTAATTCATCTTGCTCGCCACGAATTCTCACCTCTTCAAGCTTGGCAAGATGGCGCAGTTTTAAGTCTAAAATCGCTTCCGCTTGTTTGTCAGATAAACTAAATCGAGCCATTAGCTCATCTTTCGGTTTATCTTCATTTCGGATAATTTCAATGACTTCATCGATGTTCAAAAAGGCAACCATCAAACCTTCAAGAATATGTAATCGAGCTAAGACTTTATCTAAACGGTATTGCAATCGCTTACGAACAGTTTCTCTTCTGAAGACCAACCACTCAGATAAGATCTGACGCAGATCTTTAACTTGCGGACGACCATCTAGACCTATCATATTCAGGTTAACGCGATAGTTCTTTTCTAAGTCTGTGGTTGCAAATAGGTGGGCCATTAGTGGCTCTACTTTTACACGGTTTGAACGTGGCACCACAACGATTCGAGTTGGGTTTTCATGATCTGATTCATCACGTAAATCTGCAACCATTGGCAGCTTTTTCGCTGTCATCTGGGCTGCGATTTGCTCAAGCACTTTAGCCCCAGAGCATTGATGTGGTAGCGCAGTAATCACTATCTCACCTTGCTCTTCGGTATATACGGCACGCATTTTTATGGAACCACGGCCTGTGGTGTAGAGCTTTTTGATTTCCTCTGCCGGGGTAATAATCTCGGCGTCTGTCGGATAGTCTGGCGCCTTAACTAAGTCTAAAATTTCTTCCAACTCAGTCTTAGGTTTATCCAATAGCAAACAACACGCTTCAGCAAGCTCACGTACGTTATGAGGTGGAATGTCTGTTGCCATACCAACCGCAATACCTGTCACGCCATTGAGCAAAATATGTGGCAATCGAGCAGGCAGTACTAAGGGTTCATCCAATGTACCATCAAAGTTGGCGGTCCAATCTACTGTACCTTGGCCTAACTCTTTTAACAGGATCTCTGAAAACTTAGACAAACGCGCTTCAGTATAACGCATCGCTGCAAAGGATTTAGGGTCATCTGCTGCCCCCCAGTTACCTTGTCCGTCAACTAGTGGATAACGGTAAGAAAACGGCTGTGCCATCAACACCATGGCTTCATAACATGCGCTATCACCATGAGGATGATATTTACCAAGCACATCACCGACTGTACGCGCTGACTTTTTATATTTCGCTTGTGCCGATAAGCCCAACTCGCTCATGGCATACACGATACGCCGTTGCACAGGCTTAAGGCCATCACCAATGTGTGGTAAGGCACGGTCCATGATCACATACATGGAGTAATTCAGATAGGCGTCTTCAGTAAAACGCCCCATAGGAAGTTGTTCTATACCCTGTAATGACAGGGCTTGTGGATCTGTCATATTACACCTTACTTATTGTTGTAGCTGACGCGATAAATCGCGTTGGCGTAATCATCGGAAACCAGCAAACTACCGTCGGCAAGTTCAGCAATGGCGGCTGGACGACCGTAAGTTGTTTCATTTTCCATAAAGCCTGTTATAAAAGGTTCGTACCCTCTTATCTGGCCATTTTCTACTTTGGCAACCATCACTCGATAGCCCACTTTTTTACTACGGTTCCAAGAACCATGTTCAGCAACAAAGAGTTGATGTTGCATTGCTTGCGGGAATTGTTTACCACGATAAAAATGAATGCCCAACGGAGCCACATGGGCTTGTAATGCCAAGGCAGGCATAACATAGTCAGTGACTTTTTTCCCTTCACCGAACTCAGGATCTAAGACACTGCCACCGTGTACATAGGGAAAGCCAAAGTGTTGCCCCACTTCATCGACACGGTTAAGCTCACAAGGTGGAATATCATCTCCCATCATGTCTCGACCATTATCGCTAAACCATAACTTGCCGGTTTTAGGATGGTAATCGAACCCAACAGAATTGCGCACACCTAATGCAATGGTGGATAATTTTTTGGTTTCCAAATTCAACGAAAAAATACGACCGAACTTAGGATCTTCCGCACAGACATTACAAGGCACGCCAACTGGAATGATTAACTCACCTTCTGGAGAAAAAGTCAGATACTTCCAGCCGTGATGACGCTTGTCAGGAAGATCATCAAATACCACTTCACTTTTTGGTGCTTTTAAGTTCTTCGCTATTTGGCTGAACTTAATAATACGCTCAACTTCCGCGACATATAAATCACCATTTTTTAACGCGATCCCTGATGGTAAATTTAATCCTTCTGCGATGAGAATTTTTTTGTCCGCAACGCCATCGCGGTTGTGATCGATAAGTGCGTGAACCTTTCCAGCTTTACGAGAGCCGACGTAAACGGTGCCATCTTTGCCAACTGCCATTTGTCTAGCGTTATCGACGTCTTTGGCAAAATAACTAATTTTATAGCCCGCAGGGACACTAAGTCTTGGCAAAATATCCTCAGCGATTGCTTGCGCAGTTAAAAATAAACTAGTTATGGACACGCTAAATGCGAGTAACTTAGTTGCTCTTGTCATTGTTATACCTCTGCCTTGTCACCGTGTTGTTCTAGCCATATTTTACGGTCACCCGAGCGCTTCTTGGCCAGTAACATATCCATCATCTCAAGCGTTTCTGCTGGTTCATCTAATGTCAGTTGGACTAATCGACGAGTATTTGGGTCCATGGTGGTTTCACGCAACTGCATTGGGTTCATTTCACCTAGACCTTTAAAGCGCTGAACATTTACTTTGCCGCGTTTTTTCTCCGCTTCAATACGATCTAAGATGCCCTTTTTCTCATCTTCATCTAGCGCGTAATAGACGTCCTTACCCACATCAATTCGAAACAGTGGTGGCATTGCCACATACACATGTCCTTTTCGAACCAACTCAGGGAAATGTTTAACAAATAAAGCACAAAGTAATGTGGCAATGTGTAATCCATCAGAATCCGCATCAGCAAGAATACAGATCTTGCCATAACGCAGTCCTGATAGATCTTCAGAGTCCGGATCCATACCCAGTGCAACTGAAATATCGTGCACTTCTTGCGAAGCCAAAATTTGTCCTGATTCTACTTCCCAAGTATTTAAGATTTTACCGCGCAGCGGCATGATGGCTTGGAACTCGCGATCGCGCGCTTGTTTAGCAGAACCACCAGCTGAATCCCCTTCCACTAAAAACAGCTCTGAACGTTCTGTTTCACTACCTGAACAGTCGGTTAGTTTTCCGGGTAAAGCAGGTCCTGAGGTGACCTTTTTACGAACAACCTTCTTTGCCGCGCGCATGCGTTTTTGTGCGTTACTGATACACAATTCTGCGAGTAGTTCGGCGGTTTCTGTATGCTCATTTAGCCATAAACTAAAGGCATCTTTCACAATTCCTGAAACGAATGTCGCACAAGAACGGGAAGAAAGCTTTTCTTTCGTTTGACCCGCAAACTGAGGATCTTGCATTTTAACCGAAAGGACATAGCTACATTTATCCCATACATCATCAGGCGTAAGCTTTACGCCTCGCGGCAGTAAATTTCGGAATTCACAAAACTCTCGCATTGCTTCAAGTAAACCGTGACGTAAGCCATTAACATGGGTTCCGCCTTGCGCCGTCGGGATTAAGTTGACATAGCTTTCTGCGATAGATTCCCCACCCTCAGGTAACCAATGCAATGCCCAGTCAACCCCTTCGGTCGAACCACTAAAGCTTCCTGTGAAAGGCGCTTTAGGCAGTACTTCATATCCTGCGGCCGCATCTTTGAGGTAATCTTCTAAGCCCGCTTCGTAATACCACTCTTGGGTTTCTTTCGTTTGCTTGTTTACAAAGCGAATACGCAGTCCCGGACAAAGGACGGCTTTGGCTTTTAATAGGTGGTTAAGCTTACTTAAAGAGAAATTGGCTGAATCGAAATAGCTTGGATCTGGCCAAAAGTGGACAGAAGTTCCGGTATTACGTTTACCAACAGTACCCGTTACCGTAAGGTCTTCCACCTTGTCACCGTTTTCAAACGCCATCTCATAGATTTGAGCATCTCGTTTTACGGTGATCTCCACACGCGTAGAAAGTGCGTTAACAACAGAAATCCCCACGCCGTGCAAACCACCAGAAAACTGATAGTTTTTATTGGAAAATTTACCACCGGCATGCAATTTGGTAAGAATAAGTTCAACCCCAGGTATGCCTTCTTCTGGGTGGATATCCACTGGCATACCGCGACCATCATCGATAACCTCTAATGAGTTATCTTCATGCAAAATAACATCAATTTTGCTCGCATGGCCGGCCAATGCTTCATCGACACTATTATCGATAACCTCTTGTCCTAAGTGGTTGGGGCGAGTGGTATCGGTATACATGCCAGGACGGCGTTTTACTGGCTCTAGGCCATTCAACACCTCAATGGCTTCGGCATTATAGTTTTGCTGACTCATAGGCTAATTCTAGTTATCTTTATCCGCTCAATTTTAACAGCACATCTTGTGATATGCAGATTCGTATTCGCGCTTAGGTAATCTCTAAAAAGGTGGTGATGGTTTCAAAATATCGGGAAAAATCCACAAAGCTATGATCACCACCAAATTCAATGTATTGGTGACATGTCTTATAGTAGCGTACCGCCTCGACAAAAGGCAGCACCTCATCACCAGTTTGTTGCAATAATAACAAGTTACTCGGCTTCGTTAAGTTTTGCACGTACAGTTGTTTTAGCGCTTCAACATGCTCTGGCCGCAACTGATAGTGACAATCCTGATAGGGATTGTATTGTGGTCCCAGAAAGTCATTTAAAAGTGAAAATGGTTTCACCGCCGGATTAATGACCACGGCCTTACAACCAAAAAGCTCTGCAAAGTAGGTCGCATAATATCCTCCTAAGGAGCTTCCGAGTAATACAGTATCAGAATCAATGCAGCTATGCAGCTGGGAAATCGCTATCCGCGGATCGTAATGCAGCCTAGGTACAACATAGTGCGTTTTTTTACTCTTTAAATGTTGACCAAAAATTACCGCTTTATGTGACTTCTCAGAGCTATTAAAACCGTGAATATATACTACTTTTTGAGCCATTTTACTGTTGTTGAAAAAGAATCTTTGGTTAATGTGACTAGCCGAAACGCAGGACCTGCTCGTTGCTGTTGCCAATCTTCGGTATGCTTCGCAAATTGCACTGAAGTTGCTGGCGTTGCGTATATGGGTAAATTACGAAATATGAGCTCGTACTCATGATGTACATGACCGTGTATTAATGCTTGCACTTGATTGCTATTTACTAACGTATTTAGTAACTGTGGGCCATTTTCCAACATATGTTTGTCTAGATACCCATCTATTGCTTTTGGATGATGATGGCAGAACACTAAGCTAGGCTCATCAAGATACTGGGCCAATTCTCTCAGATGCGACCACTGACACCAACCTGCAGGTGTTTCTCCCTTACTATTTACCAATAAAACCTGTCCAAAAGGCCCGTTTAAGCGTTTTTCATTGCGAATTTGTCCTTGGCTGATTTCCTCTAACCATGCAATATCATCATGGTTACCCGGCACCCAAAACACCGGGCAATTAAGCGGGCTTTGTTCAACCAGCTCAGCGAATAATCGATAGGACTCAAAGCTGTGATCTTGGGTAAGATCGCCACCAAAAATCACACAGTCTACATTTTCAAAACTAAGCTGTGCTAGTGTCGCCATTAGATTTAGCGCGGTATTCTCAGCGAAATATTTACCATCTCTAGTCGCAAATAAATGACTATCGGTAAAATGCGCTAAGGTTAATCTTGGTGTTGCAAAATGATAACTTTGTTCAAACCAAGCCATTATTCACGTCCCAGTTTAAATGCACCCGCCCCTTTTCCAAGCAGATCATCAACCAATCAGCTAAAAATGCATTGATTTGATATTTTTCATCTTTTTGATGCATATCTGGATTTGGGTAACCATAAGAAGGTTTAATTTTACTGTGATAATCATGCTGGATCACTTCGGCAACTTTTGCGTCGTGATAGAGCCTCACTGCCAATTCGAAATGTGGTAAGTAAGGGGTAATTGCATGTTGCTGCTTGATACGTATGTCTGTCGTGTACTTTTTTACATCATCAATGCGCAGTTCATAGCGCGCTGATGCCAAATCAATCGTTCGACATTCACCTACCTGTTCATTAGGAAGCAATTTAATTGCGCGCAAGTAGTTACGTTCACACAAGGTGATAAACCGAGGTAACGACTGTATGTATTGTTTCGAACTTAAGAGTTGTGTCAAAAGTAAACTCCTCAACCCAGCGTTGAAATACGAGACTTATTTAACGCCAACCATTGTAGACTAATTACTGTAGCAGCGTTATCAATTTCCTCTGACTCAAGTCTAGCCATGGCTTCTTGGAAAGGAAGCACATGCACCTTGATGTCTTCTCCTTCTTCAGCAAGACCATAAATGCCAGATGCTTCAGACAAGTCAGCCAACGCAAGATATAAATACAAGCGCTCAGTTGTTCCTCCCGGACTAGAAAGATAAGAGCGCATGTAAATCAATTTGTCTAAATCCAGACCCGCTTCTTCTTTTGCTTCTTTACGGGCGACATCTTCAAACTGTTCACTCCCTTCAGCCATCCCTGCGATGCATTCAAGTAACCAAGGTGACGATTTTGAAGCTAACGCGCCTATTCGAATTTGTTCAATAAGTAACACCTCGTCGGTTTTAGGGTCATAAGGCAAAACAGCCACAGCATGACCTCGTTCGAGGATTTCTCTTTTGATAGGTCCTGACCTGCCACCAGCGAACAGCGCGTGTTCAAATTCATAGAGATGGATCTTGAAGAAACGATCAAAGATTGTTTCTGTTGAAGAAACAATCACGTCTTGTTTCGAAAATTGACTCAAAGGCTTCATAAAAAAATCCTGTAATTTTCATCGATAACGGTTTAAAAGCAAAGCTATCGCCCTTATAGTAGGGTTACTTAACATAGTATACGAGCGCGTTTACCTAACTAACGTATGCTTGTATATCATAAACACCGAGTATTTTTATATTCTGTTACACTTGTTGGCGACGATTTACGTATTACGACTTTAACCAGATTGCGAAAACAGGGTAACATGCTGTTAGTACAAAAATTGTCTAAGGACTGAGCAACCAATGAAAAAAAGTCTACTATCTTTGTTTGTCGGGCTGTCGTGCGCGTTAACCAGCGGCCTATCTCATGCGGAAGATCTATTACAAGTCTACGATATCGCGACCGCTAACGATCCAACAGTGTTGAAAGCCAAAGCACAAGCTGATGCGCAGCGCTATGCTAAAGAACAAGCGCTAGGTACCTTGCTTCCACAACTCGGTTTTAAGATGAGTTATTCGGATAACAGTGGAGAGGGTGCAACAGGGAACGACCTTAAAGGCTATACTATGGGTAAAGCCGATACGGATACCTTTTCTCGTTCTATTAGCCTAAGCCAAACTATTTTCAATATGCGCTCGTGGCAAAGCCTTTCGATTGAAGAAAAACGCGCTTTGCAAGCCGATACTCAATACCAAAAAGAGCAGCAATCGCTTATAGTTCGTATTGCTGAAGGTTATTTCAACGTATTGAGTGCATTGGATAACTTAGAATTTGTCCAAGCAGAAAAACGCGCTATCGAGCGTCAGCTTGAACAAACTAAACAGCGCTACGAAGTTGGGTTAACGGCAATCACCGATGTGCATGAAGCACGTGCCCAGTTCGACCGCGCCGTTGCTAACGAGATTGGTGCGAAAAACAACGTTGAAACCGCACGTGAAACGTTAAGAACGATTACGGGTAAATACCACGATAAATTAGATAAGTTGGATACAGATACTTTCTCAACCGTAACGCCAAATAAGCAATCAGCTGATTTCATCACAGTGGCTAAAGAAAGTAACTTAGATTTACAAGTCGCCAAATCGGCTGTTGATATTGCTAAAGATCAAATCGAGTTAGCTCAGGCTGGTCACTATCCAACTCTAGAGCTAAGCGCATCATACTCAGATAGCTTAGAAGATGGACCTGGGACGCAACTAAAACCGCGTGGTGATGGTACCTCGGTTGGATTAACGTTGAATGTGCCTATCTACTCAGGTGGTCAAACTACTGCAGCGACTTCTCAAGCTCGCGCCAATTATGTTGCCACGTCAGAAGACTTAGAAGCGGCGATGCGTAATGTGACACGCTCGGTTATCACTTCGTATAATCAAGTGATGTCAGACGTAGCAACTTATAAAGCGCTAGAACAAGCAGTGGTATCTGCTGAAAGTGCGTTACAAGCGACAGAAGCTGGTTTTGAGGTAGGTACTCGTACTATCGTCGATGTACTAGTCAGTACACAAAACCTATACAACGCAAAACGTAACTTAGCAGATCTGCGTTATCAGTATGTGCTTTCTAGCTTAAAGCTAAAACAAGCTACTGGAACATTGTCTCGTGCTGATCTTGAGTCTATCAATAAAGGACTTGTTGAGGGTTAATACGACACAACCGATACAATTCAAAAAGCCAGCGATTGCTGGCTTTTGTGTTTTTAAGTACTTATCGCTAAAATACTCGCTCTGTGTTGTTTTAGGTAGACGATTTTGGTAAATCATAGTCCCTTCAAGTGGTCCTTCTTAACCCCCAAATTTTGGCCGACATGGTTAGGCGTATTGTTTTTATATCTAGTGTCTTGGCTGCCTCAGCAATGGCAGCTATCGCTTGGTCGAGGGCTTGGTCACCTAGTTTATAAATACATGAAGAAGAGACGTCATGTCGCACGCGTAAACCTTGCTCTTTGTTTTCCTGAGCTCAGCGAGCAAGAACGCGAAACTATTCTACGTAAAAATATGGAAAACACCGGTATCGCCACACTAGAAACCGGTATGGCATGGTGGTGGCCAGAATGGCGAATTAAACGAGTTGTGGGTTCTATTAAAGGGCTAGAACACGTCAAGGCTATCCAGAATCAAGGTAAAGGGGCTATTCTGCTTGTACCTCATATGCTGCACCTAGAAATGGCTGGTCGAGTGCTCGGTACAGAAATGCAAGGTGTCGGTTTTTATCGTCCACACAATAACCCACTTATGGAGTTTTTTATGACACGTGGACGTTTGCGCTCAAATGAATATCTCGTCTCGAAACGAGATGTGAAAGGCTTACTAAAGACACTTGCCAACAAAAGATTATGCTACTACCTTCCTGATCAGGACTATGGACGAAAACGCTGCGAGTTTGCCCCTTTCTTTGCCGTGCCAGATGCCGCTACCACAACAGGCACTTTGCTCTTTGCGAGTAGTAAAAATGCCGAGACGGTGAGCTTACACTGTACGAGAGACGACAAAGGGTTGTATCATCTTGAAATACAGCCAATGATGGAAAACTTTCCAAGTGGCAACGATCTTGCAGATGTTAGTAGAGTAAATAAACGTATGGAGCAAGCGATTATGTGCGCGCCCGAGCAGTATATGTGGCTACATAGAAGATTCAAAACTCGGCCAGATAAAAACGCTCCATCACTTTACTAATAACCTTACGTGGTAGTTATGGCAAAAAGGAAAAGAAGAAAAAGTAATAATAACAACGCAATATCAAACACCTGGTTTTGGATCAAGCATCTATCACTGGGGTTTTTACTTGTGTGGGCTGCCTATTACTTTCTTTTTGGTGCAGCCAAACATATGAACTTTAAAGAAACCACTAACGTAGCGGCTCGCGGTCTGTCGCAGTTTTATGAAAGCTTCAGAAACAGAGTAAGTGACAGAGATACTGAGCGTGAAAAGTTCGTAATAACCATAGGTAAACCAACCTATCCGCTAGAAGATGCCATCGCTCGGCGCGAACTTGCCGTAAAACCATCGAATCCTCGCTGGACTGGCGCAATTTTGCCCCGTCGGTTTGAAGCGGGCGATACGTTAAAAGAAGTTTTAACCGAGCAGGCCAAAGCTGAAGGCGTCGAGTTGTACTGGTATCTTGAACGTGATTACGTGGTCAAATACAATTTCCGACTTGATACCGACTTTGTCTCCGCATTGTATCAAGTTGGCACCGCTATCGATGATGACTTCGAGTTTGAAGTGTTCACTTTCTTCTGTCACAAAGCAAGAGCTGCTGTGATAACAGAAAACCCCTCGATTTATGTCAGAGAAAACTGCAAGAAATTAGAGAATTTGAGATAAAGGCAAGCATAAGACTTGCCTTTATCTTTTCGTCCATATCAGCTCAATGCCTTGTGCCAAATTTTCTCAACTTGCTGAATATCTTCCGCAAGTTGTTCACGAGGCAGTGTACGTCCTAGGCCATTTAAACTTTGCAAATGGTATACTTCTCGTAATCCACAATACGTAGTAACAAGGCTTTGCAATTCTGTTGCTGACAATACCGATAAGTTCGCCGCACATTCCAAAATACGAATATTATCTGGATATTCTGTTAACTGAGGATATTGGTGTGCATAGCGAAGAACTAAATATTGACTTAAAAACTCAATGTCAGTTATCCCGCCGGCACCTTGTTTAAGGTCAAATTGTGTGTCGCTGCTACTATCGAGGTGATTACGCATTTTTTCTCGCATAGACACAATATCCGTTCGAAGTTTTTCAGAGTCACGTTCCAGCTGCAATATATCGTTGCGGATCGCACTAAAGCGTTGCTTTAACTCATCGTTACCAACAACCATACGCGCCCTGACAAGCGCCTGATGCTCCCAAGTCCAAGCTTGCTCTAGCTGGTACTGATAATAACTTTCTATGTTAATTGCAAGAAGACCAGAATTGCCTTCAGGCCTAAGTCTTGTATCAAGCTCATACAAAATGCCAGAGAGAGTATTGGTATTGAACAGGTGCATTAATCGTTGCGCCAATTTTAAATAGAATTGTCGCGAAGAAATCGACTTTTCCCCGTTAGTCTCGCCACTTCCATCACTATTGTGCACAAATACCAAGTCTAAATCCGAGTTGTAACCCAGTTCATAACCACCCGCTTTACCATAAGCAATAACAGCAAATCCCTTGTTATCTGCGCAAGTATTATCAGGCGCGCCGTACCGTGCAACCATGTGGAGCCAAGCAATATCGACAGATTTGGCAATAATGGCTTCTGCTAGCGCGGTTAAGTGATCGCTAACTTTCATTATACTCAAAACACCCGTTGCATCTGCTGCTGCTATTTTTAGTTGGTGGGTTTGTTTAAACTGACGCAGCGCTTCCATTTGTGTTTCGATATCTTGCTCGTCTATACGCAAAAATGTTTGCTGTATTTCACGGTGATATGCGTTTAACGGCAACGGCTTATAAAGCGTCTGCGGGTCAATCAGCTCATCCAACAAAATTGGGTATTTAGCGATATGTTCTGCAATCCAGGCACTGTGATTACATAACTTGATAAGCTGCGTCAACGCACCACGATTTTCATACAACAATTCCAAATAAGCGGTTCTAGAGGCAACTTTTGCAATCACCGCCAGCACGCGCTGTAATCCGGCCTCACTTGGCTGTTTAAGCAACGACGCTAATACCAATGGCATCAGTTTATCGAGAATATCACGACCACGTGTTCCCATCTGCTTACGGCTTAACAGCGCTTTGAACTCACCAAGTTGTGCTTCCCAACCATCAAGCTCTACACCGCCACTGTGTAATTGAGACAAATCACCACTTAGCCAAGCATAACTCGCTCCTTCATCTTCATTTTGTTCTTGCTCTGGGGGCGCGCCTATCACCTGAGAAAACTCATTGCGGATCTCTCGCATCATGTCCGCTATTTCGGTTTGCACTTGCTGATAGCTTTCAGTCCCAAGTAAAGCGGTAAGTCGAGACTGATTTAATCTATCCTCTGGCAAAGTCTGCGTCTGCTTATCATCAAAAGCCTGTAAATACTGCTCAATTCTCCTTAAATACAGATAGCCAATACGCAATTTCTGCACGACAGAGTCTGGTACGATCGATAATTGCTGAAGCTGTGCTAACGCATTTAATAAGGATGGCGTTTGTAGCTGAGACTCTCGACCACCGCGAATTAATTGCAGTGCTTGGACAATAAACTCTACTTCTCTAATGCCACCCGCGCCGAGCTTGATATTATTAACCAAGCCTTTGCGTCGCACCTCTTGCGCAATTAGGTTTTTCATCTTGCGTAGTGAATCGATCACGGAAAAGTCTATGTAACGCCGATAAATAAAAGGCTTGAGCGAGTCGGTAAATTCTTGCCAATAAGGTGATTTTGCCCCCAATGGACGCGCTTTTAGCATGGCGTAACGTTCCCACTCACGACCTTGATCTTGGTAGTAATCTTCCATCGCAGTAAAGCTCATTACCAGCGGACCACTGTCGCCAAAGGGTCTTAGTCGCATATCGACCCTAAACACCTGACCATCTATGGTAGTTTGATTCAGAGCAGCAATTAACTTTTGTGCAACTCGGGTGTAGAACATTTGCGCTTCTAATTCTCGGCGTCCACCTGTGGTCGCAACATTACGTGGGTAGGCAAAAATGAGGTCTATATCAGATGAAAAGTTTAACTCTCCGCCTCCCAGCTTCCCCATTCCCAGAATAATCATCGGTAGCGCATTACCAAGTTCATCTTTTGGAGAGCCAGCCTGTTGCTCGCAACTCGCATAAGCCCATTGATAAGCTTGGCTGATCAATTGTTCAGATAGCTTAGAGATGTACGTAATACTATCTTCAATTGGGTTGTGTTTAATCAGATCTAACCACATTACTTTAAGCCAATATCTTAATCGATAATGGCGCAAACTCTGCCACGCTTGTTTCTCCTCAACTAACGGATTTGAAAAGTCGAAAATATCTGGACAGTCTCTTGATTTGACTACTTGTTCATCTGTAAGCCACACTCCCCAGTCGGGAAAGCGTTCTATAATCCGAAAAGCAAAATCACTCAATGCGAGTAAACGGGCAAGCTCTGCATCAAAAGGCAAGCTAGGATAGATCCGAGCATAACGCTCAGCTGCCAACTCATTCAGTTCAGGTTGAGCAAACAAACCATCCATAAAAACTCCAATAAACCTAGCTCTTGAGAAGAGCAGTGTTATAGTAACTCTATCTAAAACACAACCTTACACCGAGTATGAGTTATTTGTCTTTAGCCAATATCAACTTTTTAGCCATCCTAGCATGCTTCATCATTATCTGTGCTTTTATGATGATGTTGCGCTTCGTGGTACAACATAATGCTAAGAAACTTTTGCAAGAAGAGTTAGCGCAACGTGATAACTTTGCCTTGGGTATCAACTATGCCAGTCAGGTTACTCTAATTTGTGTATCAATCGCTTACTTATTCAATGATTTAGGTGTCGATAAAGCCTATGCACAGCCACTGCACACGCTGCTTTGTATCGCTTTAGTTATCTGCTTTATTTATCTTGGACAACGTATTCATCGCAACTGGATCTTATATCAGTTCAATGAAGAGCGAGAAATACTCAAACAGAACATCTGTGCAGCGATCGTTGACTCAGGCATGCTGATTGCCAACACGATTTTGGTATTAGGCTTATATCATTGGGTGCATCCCAAAGGTTGGAGTGACTTATTGGTTGTCGGCTTGGGCTTCTGCATACTGCAAATATTATTCGCCATTGACAGTAAGCTAAGGGAAAGTCGCTTCGCTAAATCTAACCAAGGCGCTTCCCTGCAACAAAACTTTAGCCTCAGAAACACCTCTATCGGTATTCGTTACGCCGGTAAAACCATAGGTCTGGCACTGGCGATTTATGCGGGACTTCACAGTGCTCCGTACCATGGTGCAAAAGTCGTTGAAAATTTATTTTCAGTCGTTTTACATTGCGGAATTATGTGGTGTGCACTGTATGTCTGTAGCTTTGTGTTGCTGCATATTTCATTACCTAAAATAGACATAGGTTTGGAAGTAGACCATCAAGATAATGTTGGTATTGCTTGTATCGAATTTGCCGTTTTCTGCTCTATGGGCTATCTACTTATTAACTTGTTTTCAGTCTAGCTCATAATACAGAGCGTCTATTGAGGCGTTATGGCAACAAAAAGTAGTAATTTTTTACTTGTAGATAGTAATGGGGAATTCAGCCAAGAACTACTCGACTATCTGCAAAGCCAAGCGCCGCAAGCACCCAGTGACATGATCATTGCAGGTGACTATACCCGGCAAATGCTAAAAATGATGTTCAAACAACAGGTAAAAGACTATTACTATTGCGACTTTAGTAACGAGATTAGTGTCACGGAGTTAGCCAGCTATCTGCTAGATTACCACGTTATCAATGGTGTGCTTTTACATGCACTGGATTATCAATTAGCTTCTCGCGAACAAAAGTTTATATTTAATTCTCTGCATCCAAACCGCTTTTTGGTAGACCAAACTCCGCAAGGGTATACCATCAAGTTGGTGAGTACGCACCCAATTCATAATCACTTAACCTGTCACAGCGGTAAACTAACCAGTGAAGATAAAAACGCTCAGCAATATCTATCATCTCGATTTCATACAAAGATTGAGCTCAGCCACTAGACGAATGCACAGACAGGTCTTAACATTGCCTGAAAATCTCCTAAATAATTAAACTATGCGAATTCCTCATATCTTCCAAGATTCAACACTTGAAGTCGGTGTCCCAGTCACGTTATCAGATGACGCTGCCGGTCATATTGGCCGCGTATTACGAATGACGACTCAAGACAAGGTCAGTCTTTTTAATGGCAAAGGCGGAGAATACCTATGTTCTTTGGTAGAAATTGGTAAGAAAAAAGTCGTCGCGTTACCTGAGCAGTTCGATGATAAATCAGTAGAGTCTCCACTTCACATCCATTTAGGCCAAGGGATCTCGCGCGGTGATAAAATGGATTTTACCATTCAAAAATCAGTAGAGCTCGGGGTTAACGAAATTACCCCACTGTTCACCACTCGATGCGGTGTAAAGTTAAACGCTGAGCGGCTCGCAAAGAAACACCAACAATGGCAAAAAATTGCGATTGCTGCCGCTGAACAATCAGGACGTAACAGCATCACGATAATTCATCCTCCCATTGAATTGACACAGTGGCTACAGCAAACAACACAAGCGCTAAAACTCACATTACACCCAAGAGCAAATCACAGTATTAAAACGCTTCCGGCGCCGACTCAAGGCGTGCGATTTTTAGTCGGTCCTGAAGGCGGCTTCACTGACGAAGAAATGACCGCAACGAGTGACAGTGGCTTCACCGATGTACGCTTAGGCCCTCGCGTACTGCGTACCGAGACCGCAGCATTAACCGTATTGAGCGCACTGCAACTACAGTTTGGCGATTTAACTCTTTAATAATCGCCAAGCGTCCCCATATCATTGATAGCTTTTAGTTTAGGTAGAAATTATGACGATTAAACTCGGTATTATCTCAGACCCCATCAGTGGCTTTAATATCAAAAAAGACACTGGGTTTGCCATGATGATGGCAGCGCAACAACGTGGTTATGAACTGTATTACATGGAAATGGGTGATCTCTACCTAGAACAAGGTATTGCAATGGCGACCGCCGCAAAGGCTAAAGTTTTTGATGATACTCAACATTGGTACGAGCTTGATGACAAACAGACTGTAGCGCTGGGTGAGTTAGACGTTATCTTGATGCGTAAAGATCCACCATTCGATACCGAGTATATTTACGCTACCTACATTTTAGAACAGGCTGAACATGCTGGATGTCTAGTGGTAAATAAACCGCAAAGCTTACGCGATGCCAATGAAAAGCTATTCACGGCATGGTTTACCGAGCATACGCCAGATACACTCGTGACACGTAATCAACAGCAGATCCGGTCATTTTTGGCAAAACACGGAGACATTATCCTTAAGCCTTTAGATGGTATGGGCGGTGCTTCTATTTTTCGAATAAAACAAGATGATGCCAACATTGGCGTGATCTGCGAGACGTTAACAGAGCATGGTACACGTTTTGCCATGGCGCAGGCGTATATTCCAGCGATTAAAGACGGAGATAAGCGCGTACTATTGGTTGACGGAGAAGTCATTCCTTATTGCCTAGCGCGTATTCCTCAAGGTGGAGAAACACGTGGAAACCTTGCGGCAGGCGGGCGTGGTGAAGCTCGCCCTATTACGGATGTTGAGCGTAACATTGCCAACGCAGTGGCGCCAATCCTTAAAGCCAAAGGACTAATGTTTGTCGGCCTAGATATTATCGGCGACAAATTAACCGAAATTAATGTCACCGCACCAACTTGTGTTAAAGAAATCGAAGCTGCATTCGATATTTCTATTATGGACAAGTTTTTTGATGCGATTGAGCACAAGCTCGACCATACTATGAGATAACTTTATTGGGGGTCCGATTATGAAATCTCTCGCCAACCACTTTTTGATTGCGATGCCTGCCATGGACGACCCTTTTTTCAACCACACGGTGACGTATATTTGTGAGCACAGTGAAGACGGTGCAATGGGGCTGGTAGTCAACCATCCCATTAACGTTACTGTGGGTGAGTTACTCGATCAAATTGACATCAACAATGACAAACAAAGTATCGCAGCTAAGGCCAGTGTCTTTGCTGGCGGTCCTGTACACACTGATCGAGGCTTTGTACTGCATACGCCAAAACATGGTTATGCGTCGTCTCAAGAATTGAGCTCAGATATCATGATGACTACGTCTAAGGACGTGCTGGCATCACTGACTTCTAATCACTGCCCTGACGGCTTTATTATCACCCTTGGCTATGCTGGTTGGGTGAGTGGTCAGCTAGAAAAAGAGCTGAAAGAAAACTCTTGGCTGGTGGTTGAAGCCGATCCAGAAATCATCTTTAACACCCCTCCCGAAAAACGCTGGGAAAAAGCAGTGCAAATGCTGGGGATTGATGTTGCTCAACTGAGCAATGAAATTGGCCACGCGTAAAGTGGCTTACAGATAAATTAATTAATAAAAATTAGCAGTCAATGAGTAAAAAAGAAAAAACGCCCGCCGGTCAACGCAGTGTAATGGGCTTTGACTTTGGCACCAAAAGCATTGGTATTGCCATAGGACAAGAAATCACAGGCACGGCCAATAGTTTAGGTGCTGTTAAAGCAAAAGATGGGATTCCAAACTGGCAGGAGTTAGAAAACTTTGTGACCCAGTGGCAACCCGATCTACTCGTCGTGGGATTACCCTTAAATATGGATGGTACTAATCAAGACGTAACTTTCAAAGCAAAAAAGTTCGCCAACCGTCTGCATAACCATTTTCGACTTCCTGTTGAAACACAAGACGAACGCTTAACCACCGCAGATGCCAAAGCGAGATTATTTGATGAAGGTGGTTATCGTAACCTTGCCAAAGGCAATGTAGACGGCATGTCTGCATGTATTATTTTGGAGAGTTTCTTTGAATCTCAGTGGCAGGATTAATAATTTTGTACGCTTGTTCACTAGGTATAAAACCAGCCTGCTGATAGGCCAATTTTAATTTACCTTGTAGCCGCATGATGGATAACCCCTTTTGCATTGCAGCAAAGGCACGCTCACCGTCTATATGCAACCGTGAAATAGCAAAATGACGACTATCATTTATCAGCACCGCTAAACGGTTATGCGCAACTAAGTTGATATCCTCTAATTTAAACTGATTGTTTTGACTTGGCATTAACGGAGCGAGCATAAAATCAACCCAACCTTGACTCACCATCCTTGCCTGCGCTGTCCAGCTGTACTCATCATGGAGCTGCTGTAAAGACAACTTAGTCAATACAGTCCAATCAGCGCGCCATTTGCGATTAGACACCGCTGTTAAGGAACTGAAGTCTTCAAGCGATCGGATATTCGCTACTTTGGTGTTTTGTGGTGAGTAGTAAATACCGGCAATATAGTCGCCTTTTTCAACTACTGGATCACTGATAAAAAAGTGTAGTTGTCCCTGTAATTCGCTTAGCCAATAGCTATCAAAGCTCAATAACTGTTTACCGCTGGCAATTATACTAGACTCCCGAAAACTAACGTTACCTGGACGAAAATGAATAGCCGTAGTAAAACCGCCGAGCCGCAACGCTTGCATAGCAAGCACCATATCAATAACATCTCGACGCGTATACGCCCCCCCGAAATCATTCACCTCTAATACCGAGCGCCCTTGTAAAAAGCGCTGGTATTCAGTTAAGACATCATCCCGAATATAAATATCTAGCTCGTTACCCCGCGCAGAAAATACAACAGCTCCGAGTAACCCAGCAACGAGACTATTCTTTATCAGAGCCCAAACCATCAACCGTTACCCCCTGCAAAAAGCCAGCGCCTGACTGCTCGTTGTTTTGGAGTTTGATCATTAAGCGCAGATCGTTTTGAGAGTCCGCATGGTGCAGTGCATCGGCGTAATTAATCTTTTGTGCTTTATAAAGTTCGAATAATGCCTGATCAAAAGTTTGCATCCCCATTTCTTTAGATTTCGCCATTACCTCTTTAAGCGATCCCACATCGCCTTTTCGGATCAACTCGGACACTAGTGGCGAGTTCAATAAAATTTCTATCGCAGCTTCTCGTCCTTCTCCTTTAGCAGAAGGCACAAGCTGCTGTGCAACAATCGCGCGCAAATTTAATGCTAAGTCATAGCGCAATTTATCGTGGCTTTCTTTAGGAACTAAATGCATTATCCTATCGATTGCTTGGTTTGCATTGTTGGCGTGTAACGTAGCAACACACAAATGCCCAGTTTCGGCAAAACTCAGCGCATATTCCATAGTGTCTTGAGAACGAATTTCACCAATCAAGATGACATCTGGAGCCTGTCTGAGCGAGCTTTTTAACGCCGCTTCAAAGCTTTCGGTATCAATCCCCACTTCGCGCTGAGTGACAATGCTTTTTTGATGCTCGTGAACGAACTCTATGGGATCTTCAATGGTTAAAATATGTCCGCGCTGATTACGATTTCGATAACCAAGTAAGGCTGCTAAAGAAGTTGATTTGCCGGTGCCTGTACCACCCACAAAGAGCACTAAGCCACGTTTTGCCATAATGACATCCGTCAGCACCGAGGGTAGACCTAAATCTTTTACATCCGGTATGGTTGTGACGATACGGCGGATCACCATCCCAGCGCAATCACGTTGCCAAAATGCCGAGACACGAAACCGACCAATATCGTTTGCCAGAGCAAAGTTACATTCTTTGGTGTCATGAAAAAGCGCTTTTTGCGCATCATTCATTATTGACTCAACTAACAATAAAGCAGCCTCGGCCGTGAGTTTTTCAGAGCCTAAGGGCGTTAACTCACCGTCAATTTTGGCACTCACCGGTAACCCTGCAGATACGAACAAGTCCGATGCTTGCTTGTCGACCATCGCTTTTAAATATGCTTCAATTGCCATCGTGCCCCCTTAGTACCCGCCGTTAAACTGGTTTTTATCGTGCGCTTTTGCCCTAGCATCTTGTTGCGTGATAAGGCCGCGATTGACCAAATTAGTTAAGCATTGGTCAATCGTTTGCATGCCGTGTATCGCGCCAGTCTGAATTGATGAATACATCTGCGCAATTTTGTCTTCGCGAATTAGGTTGCGGATCGCAGGTGTGCCTAGCATAATCTCATGCGCAGCAATCCGTCCTCCTCCGACCTTACGCACCAAAGACTGAGATATTACCGCTTGCAACGACTCAGACAACATCGAGCGCACCATATCCTTTTCTTCCCCAGGGAATACATCAACAATACGGTCAATGGTTTTAGGAGCCGAGGTGGTGTGCAAAGTAGCGAATACCAGATGGCCTGTTTCTGCAGCGGTCATCGCCAAACGTATGGTTTCCAGATCACGTAATTCCCCTACCAAAATGACATCAGGATCTTCACGCAAGGCGCTGCGAAGTGCAGCATTAAAACTTCTCGTGTCTCGATGCACCTCACGCTGATTTACCAAGCTCAATTTATTTTGGTGCACAAACTCAATCGGATCTTCTATGGTCAAAATATGTTGGTGTCGCGTCGCATTAATGTAATCAACCATAGCAGCGAGTGTGGTTGACTTACCCGAGCCGGTAGGACCTGTTACCAATACCAAGCCTCGCTCATGCTCGGCAATTTTAGAGAATACTTCTGGTGCGCCGAGTTGCTCTAATGTCATTACTGTATTCGGTATGGTTCTAAATACCGCAGCGGGACCCCGACTACAGAAAAACGCATTCACCCTAAAACGTGCAAGGTTTGGTACTTCGAAAGAAAAATCGATTTCTAAATTTTGCTCGTAGTTCTTGCGTTGATTATCATTCATAATGTCATAAATAAGATTATTGACATCTTTAGCTTCCAAGGCGGGAATATTAACGCGGCGTACATCTCCATCAACACGGATCATCGGTGGTACACCCGATGATAAATGTAAGTCAGAGGCCTTGTATTGCACACTAAATGCCAATAATTCTGTAATATCCATTTTTAACTCCACAACGAGCACTAGTATATATATGGTTACAATAGCAGAACGCTTAGATAACGCCTACGCTAGGATAGAAAAAGCCAAACAACAATTTAACCGCTTAGAGCCGGTAGATTTGCTCGCGGTATCAAAAACCAAACCTATTGCCGATATCGAAGCTGCAATTAACGCTGGTCACACTAAGTTTGGCGAGTCTTATGTTCAAGAAGCGATCGAAAAAGTACAACATTTTAGCGCTAACAAGCAATTAGAATGGCATTTCATTGGCCCGATCCAATCTAATAAATCTCGACATATCGCCGAGCACTTTAGTTGGGTGCAAAGTGTTGATCGGTTGAAGATAGCGCGTCGTTTAAACGAACAGCGTCCCACTAACCTTAAACCGCTGAATATCTTGATCCAAGTGAATATTAGCGGCGATGTGAATAAATCCGGTTGCCAGTTAAGCGAGCTTGACGAACTGGTTGAGTATATAGACTCAGCAAGACAGTTAACGCTACGAGGACTGATGACAATCACAGAACAAACTGATGATGCGCAAAAGCAGCTACATTATTTTAAGCAAATGCGCGCTTGCTTTGATAGACTAAGGGACCAATATCCACAGCTAGATACCTTATCAATGGGAATGAGTGGTGATCTTGAGCAAGCAATTGCCGCAGGCTCTACTATGGTTCGCATTGGTACAGATCTATTTGGCAAAAGACAATGAGGTGAATACTAGCATGACAGACAAGACTATCGCATTTATCGGTACGGGAAATATGAGCTACGCCATTATTGGCGGTATGATCAAAAGTGGGTTTGACCCAAAATCCATTATTGCCACTAACCGAAATGCAGAAAAGCTTGCCAAAGTTGCCGAGCAACTTGCCGTAAACACAACTCAAGACAACCTAAAAGCCGTTGCAGAAGCAGACGTTATCGTGTTGTCAGTCAAGCCACAAATGATGGAAGGTTTATGTCAAAGCTTTCAACAAAGCGGTGTAGACCTAAGCGATAAGTTATTTATTTCAGTTGCCGCCGGCATCACGATTGCGCGTCTACGTGAAATGCTCGGCCAAAACGTTAAGATGGTGCGCTGTATGCCCAATACCCCATCGCTGCTTGGCCGTGGTGTATCTGGTTTATATGGTGATGGTATCACCGAGGAAGAAAAACATTATGTCGAACAAGTTTTCTCTTCAACCGGTATTGCCTTGTGGCTAGATGCAGAAGAAAAGATTAACGATGTTATCGCGGTCACCGGCTCATCTCCTGCTTACTTCTTTTTATTTATGGAAGCCATTGAAGAAAAAGCTATCTCATTAGGTTTTACACCAGCGCAAGCACGACAGTTAGTACAGCAAACCGCACTTGGTGCCGCGGAGATGACTTGCGACCAAGCCGATATCTCAATTTCTCAACTGCGCGCCAACGTCACCTCTAAAGGTGGTACAACGCACGCAGCTGTTGAACACTTAAAATCACAACACTTACATAAAACAGTTGCAGACGCGATGGATGCTTGTATCGCACGTGCGCTAGAAATGGAAAAAGAAATATAAGGGTAATCAATGAATGCCATACAATTTTTAGTCGGGATCGTATTTGACCTATTTTTAATGGTTGTGCTGTTGCGTTTTTGGTTGCAACTGGTGCGCGCAGACTTTTATAACCCATTTAGTCAAGCTATTGTCAAAGCAACTTCATTTGCGGTTAATCCGCTGCGAAAAATCATTCCTGGCGTAGGTGGATTAGATTTTGCCTCTTTGGTACTGGCATTCATTGTTGGTTTCGCAAAAATTTCCGTCTTAATGTTGATGCTCGGGGGTTACTTCGACTTTGTTGGTGCCGCCATGAACGGTGCATTAACTGTCCTCAAAGAGGCTTTTAGCCTAGTTTTTTGGATTTTAATTATTCGCGCGATACTGAGTTGGGTTGCTCAAGGCTATAATCCTATTGCAGCAGTATTTGAGCAATTAACTGAACCTATGCTAAAACCGATTCGCCGAGTCATTCCATCACTTGGCGGTTTAGACTTATCTATTTTAGTTCTGATTATAGGCATTCAATTCTTCCAAATCTTATTGATGGACATGCTGAGGTAATCAAAATGAAAAAACTGCTTTTATTATTGTGCCTTCTATTTTCAACATCAGGCCTAACCAGCGAAACACAAGGTGGCCAATTTAAAGACCTAGGACCGTGGGAGGTGCATTACATTGCTTTCCCATCAACCTTTATTCAGCCAACCATAGCAAAAGCCTATGGCTTAACACGCAGTGGTAGCAAAGCCATCGTTAATATTTCTGTGTTGGCTGACACGCCAGCAAAACCAGCACTCAAGGCACAAGTCACTGGTACAGCCCGTAATTTACTGGGCAAAACCGTCGAATTAGAGTTTAAAGAAGTCGTTGAAGGGGACGCTGTTTATTACCTTGCACAGCTAGACTTTGATAACGAAGATATTTTCAGGTTCGAAATAGATATCACTGAGAAACAACAGACTCGTAAGCTGGTTTTCCAACAAAAGTTTTATGAAGATTAAGTCATGACAATAAGCAAAGTTGTACTCGCCACAAGCAATCAAGGCAAAGTAAAAGAGCTCAGTTCAATGCTCGCTGACTGCCATATTGAAGTGCTACCACAAAGTGAATTTGAAGTTCCTGAAGTGGCAGAAACTGGCACCACTTTTGTGGAAAATGCCATTATTAAAGCAAGACACGCCGCGAAAATTTCAGGGTTGCCAGCAATTGCTGATGATTCGGGTCTAGAGGTAGACGCACTAAACGGTGAACCTGGTGTTTATTCAGCTAGATATGCCGGTGCAAATACCTCTGATCAAGATAACATCGATCACCTATTGGCACAGCTCGGTGATACGCCCAATAGACGTGCGCGTTTTTGGTGTGTGCTAGTGTTCATGCGTCATGAACATGACCCGACGCCAGTGATCTGCCAGGCTAGCTGGGAAGGCGAAATAACACGTTCTCAAGCTGGACAGGAAGGCTTTGGTTACGATCCGATATTTTATGTGAACGAGTTAGGCTGCACTTCAGCAGAACTCAGCAAACAGCAAAAAAACGCGATTAGCCATCGTGGTCAAGCATTACAACAGTTACTCGCTTATTTTCAAGGGCTTTCGTGAAACTACCTCCCCTTAGTCTATATGTGCACGTACCTTGGTGCGTGCAAAAATGCCCTTATTGTGATTTTAATAGTCATGGTCAAAAAGGGGAGATCCCTGAAGCCGAATACATTCAGCATTTATTGGCAGATCTAAAAGCTGATTTACCCTATGTACAAGGTCGTAAGTTACATAGTATTTTTATTGGTGGCGGGACCCCAAGCTTACTGAGCGGCTCTGCTTATGAGTACCTACTCACTGAAATTGAATCGCTGATTGGGTTTGAAGAAAACATCGAAATCACCTTAGAGGCGAATCCAGGCACTGTTGAAACCGACAAATTCAAACATTATGTCAATGCTGGGATTAACCGGATCTCCATTGGCGTGCAGAGTTTGCAAAAAGACAAACTGATTAGTTTGGGACGTATTCACAACGAACAAGAAGCACTAAATGCAGCTAAAGAAGCTCATGAAGCGGGGCTGCGTAGTTTCAACCTTGATTTAATGCATGGTTTGCCAAACCAATCGGTCGACGATGCTTTGTCCGATTTGAAGCAGGCTATACAGATGGCTCCGCCGCATCTTTCTTGGTATCAGTTAACCATCGAACCAAATACGCAATTTGCTTCTAAGCCTCCCACTTTGCCAGAAGATGAGACACTGTGGGATATTCAACAACAAGGCCAAGCTTTACTTGCTCAACATGGTTACACCCAATATGAAATATCCGGTTACGCAAAAGCAGGATTTCAATGCCAGCATAACCTCAACTATTGGCGTTTTGGTGACTACCTAGGAATTGGGTGTGGTGCACACGGAAAAATCACTCTTACCGAGCAAAAGCACATTCTCCGCACGGTCAAAGTGAAGCACCCCAGAGGATATATGGATCTCACTAAGCCATATCTATTCGACAGCTGGCAAGTCGAAAAACAAGACCGGCCTTTTGAGTTTTTTATGAATACTTTTCGACTCAAAGAGCCTACTGTAAAAGCCGACTTTGTGAATTACACAGGGTTATCTTTGCAGACGATAGAGCCGCAGATTATACATGCTGTAAATCTCGGCTTACTTGAAGAATTCACTGATTCATGGATAGTAACAAATAAAGGACACAGATACTTAAATGATCTGTTAGAGTTATTCGTTTAATACTAACCTGCCATTTTGGCAACAATAAAAAAAGGGTTTAACAATGCGTAAACTTTCCATTTTAGCTGCAGCTGTAAGCGTTGCCTTACTTGCAGGCTGTCAGCAAACTGCAGAAACTCAGAACGCGGCAACTGTCGTGAAGCAACAAGTTGTACAAAGTGAAGTTGAAAAAGCCAATGCACTATTTGAAGAAGTCTTCAATCGCGGCGTGATGCGAAGCCCTGTTTACCAAACGTACATGGGTATCAAGCAAGACTACGACAAGTGGGATGACGAAAGCGAAGAGCGTGCATTAGAAGATCTAGCTTTAACCAAAAAAGATCTCGCGTCGCTAAACGCTATCGACCGCAACAAGCTTGATGCGAATACCCAGGTTAGTTACGACTTATTCAAGCAAAATCTTGAAAACACCATTGCCGATTTCAAATGGCGTCATTACAGTTATCCAGTCAACCAAATGTATGGTACACACTCAATGGTACCGGCATTTTTGATAAACCAGCACCAAATCAGCAGCGTTGAAGATGCAGAAGCCTATATTTCTCGCCTAAATGGTGTGCCTAAGGTGTTCAGCCAGCTTATCAAAGGACTGGAAACTCGTGCTAACAAAGGCATCATTGCACCTAAGTTTGTATTTCCTCACGTGATTAGCTCAAGTGAAAACATTATTAAGGGTGCGCCTTTTGAAAGTGGAGCTGACTCTACTTTGCTTGCTGACTTTAAACGTAAAGTCACTGCATTAGAAATTACTGAAGACGAAAAGTCAGCGCTTATCGACAAGGCGTCTGACGCGCTTAACAGCGCGGTAAAACCTGCATACAACGAATTGATCAGTTACCTTCAGAAATTAGAAAAACGCGCAGATGACAGAGACGGTGTATGGAAGTTTGAAAAAGGCGATGCGTTCTATAACAATGCGCTAGCACGTACTACCACTACTGACCTAACAGCAAAAGACATTCACCAAATTGGCCTTTCTGAGGTAGCGCGTATCCACGATGAGATGCGTGCCATAAAAGACAAAGTGGGTTTCAAGGGCGACTTAAAAGCCTTTATGGAATTCATGAAAACAGACAAACAATTCTACTTGCCAAACACTGAAGAAGGTAAAGCAAAATACCTAAAAGACGCTAAGGACATGATTGATAACATGAAGTCTAGACTAGACGAATTGTTTATCGTGAAGCCAAAAGCGGACATGATCGTTAAGCGTGTAGAAGCATTCCGTGAAAAAGCAGCAGGTAAGGCTTTCTATCAACAGCCTGCACCTGATGGCTCTCGTCCTGGTATCTACTATGCCAACTTATATGACATGGAAGCCATGCCAACTTATCAAATGGAAGCACTTGCTTACCACGAGGGTATTCCTGGACACCATATGCAAATCGCTATTGCGCAAGAGCTAGAAGGCGTTCCTAAGTTCCGTAAATTTGGTGGTTACACTGCGTATGTTGAAGGTTGGGGCTTGTACTCAGAATTAGTGCCAAAAGAAATGGGGCTTTACGAAGATCCGTACTCAGACTTTGGCCGTTTAGCAATGGAACTTTGGCGTGCATGTCGTCTGGTGGTTGATACTGGTATTCATGCTATGAAATGGACTCGTCAAGAAGGGATTGATTACTACGTAAACAACACCCCGAATGCCAAGTCTGATGCTGTGAAAATGGTTGAACGTCACATTGTAATGCCTTCACAAGCAACGGCATACAAAATTGGTATGCTGAAAATCGTAGAACTTCGTGAACAAGCCAGAAAAGAACTTGGCGACAAGTTTGATATTCGCCAGTTCCACGACGTTGTGCTGAAAAATGGTCCTGTACCATTGAATGTACTAGAGCAATTCGTGAATGAGTGGGTCGCGAGTAAAAAAGCTTAACCGTACAGCTTGATCGATAAAGGCCGCACATGCGGCCTTTTTAATCTTTCCACTTTCAAAACGCTTATCTGCAGCTGATACCAATCCTCGTTAATAATTACTTTATTAAGTGAATTGGCATAAGTTTATGTAACCTAAAGCTGGGATAACGACTAAGTAACAGATTGTGTTAATAGAGACAACCCTGAACTGCAGCATCTACTCTAGCAAAATAGTTTTAGAGCTAACTAGCAGAGAGATATTGGTTATCCAAAGCTCGCTATTACTCGCGATCCATCTGGAGCTTTGTATTGGCCTCGGATACGTCATAAGGTGTATCACTTAAGATAATATGAAGACAAGCTCCGCCATGGGCTGGGCTTTGCATTTTAACCTCACCTGCCAACCTTTGTTTTACCAAATTGTACACAATGCTTAGACCAAGCCCCGTGCCTCCAGCAAACCGCTTTGAAGTAACAAATGGCTCAAATATCGAAGGCAACAGCGATTTATCAATACCTGCACCATCATCCTTAAAGTACAAATGCACGTAATCATTGATAACCATGGCTGAAACAACAATATTTAGCACCTTTCCTTTCACTCTCGCATGCTTAATACAATTATGAATACAATAACTAAGGATCTGGTTAAATGCCGATGGATAGCTATTCAATCGCAAGTGCTCTGGTATTTCCAACTCAACCTGAAAAGCATCGCTGGGAAGCTCTGTGTGGTAACAACCAAATGTGGTTTCAACTAAGTGTTTAAGATTAAACCATGTTCGCGCTTCAAACTCTTGGTTACCAGCAACCAGTTGAAAATCATCCACTAGTGAAGCGGTTCGCTGTAAGTTGCTCTCTAGTAAATACAAAGCGGATTCTGCATCCGAGATCAGCGTAGCTAATGCTTGTTTTTGCATTCTTCCCATCCCCAGCTGCTCTTTCAATGTCATCACTTGTTTTTTCAGTTTAGTTTGGCCGACCATCGCTTCATCAATGGGCATATTTAGCTCTTGTGCAAAGCCGCTCACCATATTTCCCAAACTCGCCATTTTGGCTTCATCAATGAGCTTTTGCTGAGCCGCTGACAAACGTTGCAGCAAGGTCTCTATAAACGCCAATAAATTATCAAGGTGATGACCTATTTGGGCAATTTCATCACTACCGCGCAGGTTAACACGCAGACTAAAGTCCTCCATCTTGGCAACTTTAATCAGTACTCGGTTAATTGCGAGTACATGCTCACTAACTTTGCCGTTTTGATAACTCAGTAGCATTAAAACAATGCCACTGACCAAAACAATAATGATCAATCCACTCAGAATAATCAGTTCTTTTCGGCCTTGTGATGCGCTTTGTAGTTGCAACGATACAGAGTCAAACTCAGAGCGTAGTTGGCGCTTTTCAAAAAATAATTGTGCTTTCACGCCAGAGCCCTGAGCCATTCCTAATACTTGCAGTAACTCCACATAACTATCAAACCCTTGTTTATATGACCCGAGTAAATTGAGATAGTCATTTTCTAATTTAAGTGCTTTGATAACTTTTCTGGCTTCGTTATTTAATTCATCATGCATGGTTAAGTAACGTATTTCGCCACGAAGAAAGTAGTCTTTTTCTCTTCTCCGGAGCTCAAGTATGGCAACTTCAAGTTCAGCGAGTGCTGAGTTTTCGACACGCTGTTGCAATAAGTGAGCATTACGTCGAAAATTTCCGTAAATTCCTGATGTTTCGTCAAACCCCATCACACTTTGAATATGGATAAGTTTTTTCATCGTGGTGAAGTAAGCTTGCGCCTTTTCATCTAGGCTTGCCAAGCTTGTTGCATCTGCGCCGCCGCTCTGGTGAAACGCAAGCAACTCGTTGAAAGTGTTTTGATAATCAAATTTAAGCTGAGCAAAGGTATTTTTATGTGTAACGCTGGGCTCCAGTAATAAAAGTTCTTCGAAGTCAGTTACTTTTTGAAGCTTTGATTGAAGCTGAGTGAAATAGGCGGACAACTGATGAGATCTCGCTAACTCAAAATATAAAAACCAGCTGGTTATGATGATCACAACAACCGATGTCAAAGCCGCTAACTTATAAAATAAGACCGATTTTCGGAGTTGCACAGGTAACCCCCAAGCGCATGATAATACTCATAAGCCTAGTCTAATTCCTGTGTCACCACCTAGCTTTTCAACAGCAAATCCAGATTTGATGAATGCGGGCTTGTTTCTCCACCTAGAGCAAAGCCTGCATATCAAGTATTTCCTGCTAAAATTTGTACTATTCAACAGATAAAAGGAGTTGTGCTAGATAGTTTTTTGAAGACTGACGTAGTTAAGCTCGTCAGTAAATACTAATCGATATGACAGGTGGTAACATGACTCTATCTCAACCCCTTAGCCGCCGAAGCTTGCTTAAACTCACGTTAGCTTCCGCCTGTGGGTTGCTTGTACCACCACAGCTACATGCCTTATCCGATAAAGAACAAGACACAGAAAAACGTCGCCAAGCCAGCTTTCAGCTACATTTCGGCTCCCCTTACGATACTGAACAGGCGCACCTATCTCCTCACATGCATAATGAATTAAAACATTGGATAGAGCATTATTCGCAAGGACAAATTTATGTTCAGATCCATCAACTTGGCAGCAAAGGTGTGGGCAGGGAGCTGGCAGCTCAAGTATCTCGAGGCACAATTCAAGGCGCATTATTGTCCATCTCAAATCTGACTCCAGCGGTTCCAATGCTGGACATTCTTAATATTCCATTTTGGTCAGCCCAACCACAAGCCTATCTTAATTTAGTGACATCAAAGGTATGGCGCGAAAAAGTGCTACAACCAATAAAAGCACAAGGTAAACTGCAAGTCCTATATCACATCATTCCCGGCCCCAGGACCATCACCACAACAAAGAGATTTAACCGCGCGTTATGTACACCCCAATCACTCAAAAATATCATCTTCCGAGTGCCTGCAAGCCAAGTATTGAAAAAACTATATCAGCTATGTGACACAACACCGATTGATGTACATTGGAAAGACGTCGCAAAACTTGCAAAGCTCGGTAAAATTGAAGCGTTAGACCCGTCAATTGTCGGGTTATTTAATGGCCCTTCTGACTTAAAAAAACACCTTGGTGTGGTTTGTGAAGTAGAATCTGTTCAAGATGGCTGGGCTGCAATCATTAGCCAAAAGTTTTTAGACTCCCTCCCCCTCAAACTACAACATGCGTTGTTTGATGCAGCCGAGCACACTTTTGCTGACCACCTAAAGTCTCGCCACACAGTGGTAAATATGTGTAGAGCCGCGTTACGATTAGAAGGCGTACAATTTTCCACTCTAAGCGCCGAAGCAAAACAACAATGGATGGAACAGTGCGGTTATCAGTTACCGGTGTGGGATGATACAAAACTCGATCTTCTTGGAAAAAAAGCGCTATTTGAGCAGCTGTTAGATGCCACAAAAGAACACAATGGATATCTTTTTTAGTGAGAAATGAAAGACCACTGCTATTTTATTTGCATATGGACTACTAGCCAGATACTGAAAAGTGGTCGTTAATTTTAAAAACTTAGTTAGTAGAATAAAAAACACCCAGCCCTATTGAAAACCAAAAAAAACAATTAATATACCAAAAATAAACATAAATAACACAAAAGGATTTGAGATAATAATGAATCAGCAGTTTAAAAATGCAATTTCTTATTTGTTGTTTGGAATTATTGGCTTCACACTGGGCGTTTCAATTATAAAGGCCTTTGCGCATTTTAACTCACCTGCACCGTATGTAGAAGTGGACCCTGCTCCTCATTTTAAAGACACAGATAGCGTTGCTGTTATTTACACTACTTCTTGGTGTCCTTACTGCAAAGAGGCAAAAGTGTTTTTGACATTAAATAACATCACCTTTACTGAATATGATATCGAAACAAGTAATAAAAAAGTTAAAATGCTTTATGAGTCCTTGGATGTTGAAGGAGTTCCTCAGATTATCATTGGGAATAAAGCAATTAGTGGCTTTAATAAATCTCTAATCGTAAAGGAATTAGAGCAACTCGGTCATTCGGCCAACTAACTCACTAAGGAGAAAAAATGAGAAAGACGATAGCGCTAATGCTAGGCTTTGGAATGTCAATGTCTATCGGTTTTGCTAATGCAAACACAAATTATAAAGATGAAGGGTACTTTAGTATCTTGAAAGAAGTTATAACAGCATCTGGTATACGTTGTTATAAATGCAACTCAGATAATGAATGCGTTATCATTCGCTGCCCAGCAGTACCAACAGTACCAAAAAAAGGAGATTAACAAGTGAAAGAAAAAATACAAAAAATATCTAAAGCCATTCTTTTTTCGTCAATGGCGCTTGGTTTTTCTATAGCCTATGCGGCAGAGTTTTATTGCATAAAATGTGACGATATTAAATGTGTAAAAATAATCTGCCCACCTGAAAGATAATAAATTTCCAAAAAGAGCTGCCTAAAAACAGCTATTAAAATGAAAAAACAACATGAAAAAAACACTTTTATTAATATCCATATTATCATCTCTAACTTCAATTTATTTATTTTTGAGAATAAGTGAGATAAAAAATGAAAATAGTAACCTTTTTAATCAACTGGAATCTCTAAGGAAAAAATTAGAACTTAATTCGGGCCCAATTTTAGAAACAAAACTAGAAAAAAGCATCGAATGCAACGTTCCAACCCAAGGTGTTAGTAAAATACTCAGTACTAACATGTCGACTAATGCTTTTAATAAACCAAATGAAAACTCCAGATATAACGACGAAAGTTACATAAATGAGGCTGTCAAGAATCAAGCCAGTATCGATAACAAACTTAATGATGAACAGTGGGCATTTGAGTTTTCAGATAAGGTGTATAACTATTTTTCCACACATCCCGAACTAGTAAATTTTCATATTCAAAATATAAACTGTGACAGCACCAAATGTGATATAGATTTATTTATCTATGACAATGAGCCAATCGAAACAGCTCAAGCAATAGGAAAAGCCCTGCAAGAGAAAGAATGGAAAGAGCACCCATTCTATCTTGGCTCAGTAAAAGAAGACGGCTCAATTACGATTGAAATCAATCGAAACAAAGAACAATAATTGCTTTTCCAAAAAGAGGTGGGCATGAGCCGAACTTTACCCTAATGGCAATTCATTAAAACTCAGGTATAAAAAAACCCTAGCCATTCGGCTAGGGTTATAAAAAGTGGTACCAATGGGCGGACTCGTATCGTCGCAACAGTGCCACAAGAGCGTGGCGCACAAGTCCAACTTTACCCTAATGGCAATTCATTAAAACTCAGGCATAAAAAACCCTAGCCATTCGGCTAGGGTTATAAAAAGTGGTACCAATGGGCGGACTCGTATCGTCGCAACAGTGCCACGAAGGCGTGGCGCACAAGTCCAACTTTACCCTAATGGCAATTCATTAAAACTCAGGCATAAAAAAACCCTAGCCATTCGGCTAGGGTTATAAAAAGTGGTACCAGTGGGCGGACTCGTATCGTCGCAACAGTGCCACGAAGGCGTGGCGCACAAGTCCAACTTTACCCTAATGGCAATTCATTAAAACTCAGGCATAAAAAAACCCTAGCCATTCGGCTAGGGTTATAAAAAGTGGTACCAGTGGGCGGACTTGAACCGCCACGCCCGAAGGCAACGGATTTTGAATCCGTCATGTCTACCAATTCCATCACACTGGCATAATTTTTCTTTCATCTTCTAAAACAAGAGAAAATAAAGAAAAACCACTTTGAGCTCAGGCTTTTTTTGTTTGCCTTCGTCTCTATGCTTTGCATTATACAAAGCGGCTTTAATACAGCAAGTAATTTTTTTGCAATCTTGGCTCAACTGCTTGGTATTTGAGCAAAACACCGACAAAACTAAGTTTTTCTATAATTTACGTGTAAAATGCAACTCTAATTTTTATTTTACGGGCTTAGATATGTCTGATTTTCCACCTGCAGGTTTTATCCGTCGAATTGCTTCATTGATATACGATAGCTTAGTTGTCGTGGCATTTTCCATGCTTACTACGGTCGTTTTTTTATTGATAATTCAGGGGATTATTTCACTTGGTTATTTAAGCCTTGAAGGTCATGAAGATGTGTCAGCATTAATTCAATCAACGCCTTGGCTATATGGACTAAGAGCGGTACTACTGATCAGTGTAGCGGTGATATTTTTCAGTTATTTTTGGACTAAGAGCGGCCAGACTATAGGCATGCGTGCTTGGCGTTTAAAAGTACAAATGCCAGACGGCAAGTTATTAACTTGGCAAGTCGCTATCGCCCGTAGCCTTTGTGCATTACTTGGACTTGGCAACTTAGTTGCACTCGTAGACTTCAAAAAGAAAAGAGCGCTACAAGATATACTGTGTGGTACCGAAATGGTAGTACTCAGTAAAGAAGAAAATAAACGCGTATACAACAGCTTAGATTAATCAACCTCAGCGGTTGCTGAATATTGGCGGCTTATCACCGCCAATCATTACCACTCTTGCACTAAACCTGCTTTTTCAACAAGTGTATTGCCAGCAACACAAACAGCACACTCGGCATCAGCGCACCAATCACTGGTGGCACTTGGTACACCATAACGATGGGGCCAAATATTTCATTACTTAAATGAAATGCCAATCCAGTCACTACGCCCATGATAATTCTCGCGCCCATACTCACGCTACGCAGTGGCCCAAAAATGAATGACAATGCGACAAGTAACATTACCGCAATTGTCAGTGGTTGCATCACTTTACGCCATAGTGCCAGTTCATAACTACTAGCATCTTGCTGATTTTGCTCCAGATAAGACAAAAATGACCAAAGGCCTGTAAAAGATAATGAATCAGGCTCAACTGACACAACCCCCAAACGGTCTTCACTTAATTCAGACTCATAAACGACAGATTTGCTGTAGTGAGTTTGAATCTGTTGGGCTGCTATCGTCACTTCCTCTACATCCAGCAATTGCCAGCCCGTCGCGATACTTTTCGCTTGCTGAGCACGAATGATCTTTTGCAAAGTCAAGGTGTCGTCGAAAATGTAAATGGCCACGTCTTGCAATAATCCGCTTTTATCGACACTCGCAATATTCAAGAAGTTATTGCCATCTTTGGCCCAAATGCCTTTTTTAGCGTTGTATACCTCACCGCCATAAATCGCATCGTTTTTAATTTGTTTCGCTGTTTGCTCTGCTCTTGGCGCGCCCCACTCACCCAGAGCCATCATCATCAGCGCGAGAATTACAGCGGTTTTCATCACCGAGCCGATGATCTGCAATCGAGACCAACCAGACGCTTGCATCACAATCAGCTCACTACTTGAGGCCAATGCACCTAGTCCTATCAAGCCACCGATAAGCGCAGCCATGGGAAAAAACACCACAATATCACTTGGCATACTGTAAATGGTGTACAAAAATGCATCGATTAAATCGTAACTACCACGGCCCACAGAGCGTAGTTGCTCAATAAACTTAATAAGGGTATTGATCCCAACAAAGACAAGCAGAGCAAAGCTTGTAGTTTGCAAAATGCTGCGGCCCAAATACCAATCTAACGTTTTCATCATGATGTGGCTTTCCTATTGAGCAGCATTGAACGGAGCCAAACGCCAAACGGACGCCCTTTGGCAATCAAGTATGCGCCGATAAACAAAATACACAGATGTATCCACCAAAGGCCGACTGAGCGTGGTATTTTTTCTTCCGCCAGTAAGAACTTACCAGCATTCAAAAGAATAAAGTATCCTAGGTACAAGGCAATGGCTGGCACTAACTTCGCGAACTTGCCCTGTCTTGGATTAACCACGCTAAGAGGTACTGCAAGTAAAGTAAGTAAGATAATAGAAATTGGTACAGATAAACGCAGTTGCAACTGCGCGGCCGCTTCTGGTGTATCCATATCAAGCAGTTGAAGGCTTGGGATTGCTTCTAATTTACGTCGTTGATGTTCTATTTCTTGCTCTCTAATTTGCACTTGATAAGTCGCAAATTCCGTTTTGTTCAAGGCTTGGCTGAATCCATCCGTGTCATAACGCTTACCTTCGTGGAGTAACAGCTGTTGTGCACCTGACTCTTGTTCTATGATTTCACCTTTTTGCGCATACACTAGGCGGGCAGCCTGATTAGAGTTTTTGTCTGGAAGCTGCGCAACAAATACTTTGTCTAGCTCGCGCCCTTGCTCAACGATAGAGTGCACAAATACCACCGCTTTTTCATTACCAGTTTGTTGAAAGCGCCCGGCTCTAAGCGTTGATAGCCCTGATTCTGCATCCGCTTGTTCTTTCAGTTGATACTCTTGTTCACTTGCCCAAGGCGCAACATACAAGCTGACACAAGCAGCTAATAGGGCGAATACAGCACTGGAGACTAACGTCACTCTAACTACATACCATTCGCTAACGCCACATGCCCGCAGTACGGTCATTTCGCTATCAGCGTAAATTCGGCTATAAGCGAGGATAATCCCCAAAAATAAACTGAGCGGTAAAATATACCCTGCAAGTTGTGGGAGTTTGAGCGCCAATAAGGACAGCACTAGTTTACCTGGGATCCCTCCCTCAGAGGCTGAGCTCAAGATTGACACAAACTTTTGTGACAGAAATATTGTCATTAGGGTCAGGAAAACCGCAACCTGCGATTTTAGTACTTCACCCGTTAAATAGCGGAAAATTAACAATGTTCGTCCCTATAAAACGTCTTGTTTCACTGGCATAGTGGGAAATTTTGAGTAAACTGATTATTTTAGTCACTTTATTATATGCCAACAGATTCGATTATCCTACCAAAGGTTTAAGCAGAACTAGGCTTTCACTGTAGGAATAGTCCTTGGCATGAAAAGTTCAAAATGACATAACTAAGATTTAGGAGTCGCAATGGAATTCAGCGTTAAAAGTGGTAGTCCCGAGAAACAACGCAGTGCCTGTATTGTTGTTGGAGTATATGAACCACGCCGCCTTTCACCGATAGGAGAACAGCTGGATAAAATAAGCGAAGGCTATATTTCCAATTTATTAAGACGTGGTGACCTTGAAGGCAAACCAGGTCAAGTACTGTTATTACACCATGTACCAAATGTACTCAGTGAACGCGTATTATTAGTCGGCTGTGGTAAAGAAAGAGAGCTTGACGACAAACAGTACAAACAAATCATTTCAAAAACTATCAATACGTTAAATGAAACTGGTTCAATGGAAGCGGTGTGCTTTTTGACCGAGCAACACGTAAAAGGCCGAGACACCTACTGGAAAGTTAGACAAGCAGTTGAAACCACCCAAGATTGTCTTTACACCTTCAATCAATTAAAAAGCAAAAAAAGTGAAGCGCGTAGGCCATTACGTAAAATCGTTTTTAACGTTCCAACTCGTCGTGAACTTACCATTGGTGAAAACGCCATTGAGCATGGTTTAGCCATTGCAGCTGGTAGCAAACTCTGCAAAGACGTAGCCAACATGCCACCTAATATTTGTAATCCGCGTTATTTAGGTGAACAAGCACAAAAATTAGCTGAAGAGTTCAACAACGTCACGGTAAATCTTGTGGGTGAGCAAGAAATGGAAGAGCTAGGTATGCATTCGTATTTAGCTGTAGGCCGTGGAAGCCGCAATGAATCGGTAATGTCCGTAATTCATTACAATGGCGGTGATGAGGGTCAGGCCCCAATCGTATTTGTTGGCAAAGGCTTAACCTTTGACTCTGGCGGTATTTCTATCAAACCAGGCGAAGCCATGGATGAAATGAAATATGATATGGGTGGCGCAGCTGGTGTACTAGGCTTGATGCGTGCGGTCGTGCAGATGCAGTTACCATTAAACATTATTGGTGTACTGGCTGGCTGTGAAAATATGCCAGGTGGTGACGCTTACCGCCCAGGTGATATTTTGACTACCATGTCAGGGCAGACTGTTGAAGTACTCAATACCGATGCCGAAGGTCGCTTAGTATTGTGTGATGCGCTCACTTACGTTGAAGCTTTTGAACCGGACTCCGTGATTGATGTTGCCACTTTAACCGGAGCTTGTATCGTCGCATTAGGCCACCATGCAAGTGCCTTGCTGTCTAATCACAACCCACTAGCCCATGATCTGCTAAAAGCCTCAGAGCAAAGCGGTGACCGTGCTTGGCAGCTACCCATGTGGGATGATTACCAAGAGCTGCTAGAAAGCCCATTTGCCGATTTCACTAACCTTGGTGGTCGCGCTGCGGGAACTATTACGGCAGCATGCTTCTTGTCGAAATTTACGAAGAAATACAACTGGGCCCACCTTGATATTGCGGGAACAGCTTGGAAAAGTGGTAAGAACAAAGGTGCAACCGGCCGTCCGGTTCCCATGCTTATGCAATACCTGCTAAACCGAGCCAATCTTACCGACGCTCAGCAAGACTAATTTTATGTCGAGTTAATACTCGATATACACTGTCCTGCATTGATGGAGGCCGCATTCTGTGTCAGAATGCGGCTTTATTTTGAACATTAGTAAATAGCGCTCACAAGCAGATTGAGTAAGATGCTAAACTGCGTTCAAATAGACGTCGCTTGAAGATAAAAACAAGTATCTCGTTTGTTGCAAATTGGTATTTCTGTCATGACAATCAAAGCGCGCTTTTACGTGTTAAAACATAATGATGAGCCGGCGGCCAATATACCGGCTCATTTTGATCTGGCTGCACAAACCGCGGCATCTTTATATCGTGAAGGCCATCGCATCTTTATTTATGTTGATAATATTCAAGATGCGCAGCTCATCGACGAACATTTATGGTGTTTCGATGCTGAACGATTTGTGCCGCATAATCTGCAAGGCGAAGGCCCCAAAGGTGGTGCACCTGTTGAAATTGGTGAGATGCCACCGGTCGCTCGTCGCCCGATATTGATTAATTTAGCTAAGGTCATACCCGACTTTATTCGTCGCTTCGAACAGGTTTACGACTTTGTACCTGTTGAAGCTAGCGCCAAACAAGCTGCGCGAGAGCGTTTTAAACAGCTCCGCAACATTGGCGCCACGATTTCCACCGAAGATTTTGAGAATTAGCATTTTTTAAGGTTCTGTGTAATGGATAAAACCTATAATCCACAAGATATTGAACAGTCTTTATATCAAGACTGGGAGTCAAACGGCTACTTTAAGCCATCCGGCCAAGGTGACGCATATTCAATTATGATCCCACCACCGAATGTCACGGGTAGCCTGCACATGGGCCACGCGTTCCAAGATACCATCATGGATACGTTAATCCGCTACCAACGTATGAAGGGTAAAAACACCCTTTGGCAAGTTGGTACGGATCACGCTGGTATCGCGACTCAAATGGTAGTAGAGCGTAAACTTGCTGCCGAAGAAGGCAAATCACGTCACGATCTTGGTCGTGATGAGTTCATTAATAAAATCTGGGAATGGAAAGAACAATCTGGTGGCACAATCACCAAACAGCTTCGTCGTTTAGGTGCTTCTGTTGATTGGGACCGTGAACGTTTCACGATGGATGACGGTTTATCTGAAGCGGTAAAAGAAGTCTTCGTACGTTTATACCAAGATGACCTGATTTATCGCGGTAAACGCCTGGTAAACTGGGATCCTAAACTACACACAGCCATCTCTGATCTAGAAGTTGAAAATAAAGACAAGCAAGGTCACATGTGGCACTTGCGTTATCCACTTGCGGATGGCGTTAAAACACAGGATGGTAAAGACTACATTGTCGTTGCAACCACACGTCCAGAAACCATGCTCGGTGACACAGGTGTTGCTGTAAACCCAGATGACGAGCGTTATCAAGACTTGATTGGTAAAGAGATTTTACTACCTATCGTTAATCGCCGTATTCCAATTGTTGCTGACGAACACGCTGACATGGAAAAAGGCACTGGCTGCGTAAAAATCACACCTGCACACGATTTCAACGATAACGAAGTTGGTAAGCGCCACGAGCTGCCAATGATCAATATCTTCAATAAAGACGCTGCAGTTCTTAACACGGGTGAATGTTTCACCTTTGATGGTAAGCCGCTTGAAGCATTAGACGCACCTATTCCTGAGCGTTTCCATAACCTAGACCGTTTTGACGCTCGTAAACTGGTTGTCGATGAATTCGAACAACTTGGTCTACTAGAGAAAATCGAAGATCACAGCCTTACGGTACCTTACGGCGACCGTTCAGGAGTGGTTATCGAACCATTACTTACCGATCAGTGGTATGTCCGCGTTGCACCTTTAGCAGAGCCTGCTGTTCAAGCTGTTGAAAATGGTGATATTCAATTTGTACCTAAGCAATACGAAAACATGTATTTCTCTTGGATGCGTGACGTGCAAGATTGGTGTATTTCTCGTCAACTTTGGTGGGGTCACCGCATCCCTGCTTGGTATGATAACGAAGGTAATGTGTACGTTGGTCGCGATGAACAAGAAGTCCGCAACAACCACAACCTAGATGCAAGTGTTGTACTTCAGCAAGATGAAGACGTACTAGATACTTGGTTTTCATCTGCGCTTTGGACATTTTCAACATTGGGATGGCCTGAAAACACGGAAGATTTAAAAGTGTTCCACCCATCTGACACCTTGGTTACCGGTTTTGATATTATTTTCTTCTGGGTAGCGCGCATGATCATGATGACCATGCACTTTATCAAAGATGAAGACGGGAAGCCGCAGGTACCATTTAAAACGGTTTATGTAACCGGGCTTATCCGAGACGAAAACGGCGATAAGATGTCTAAATCAAAGGGCAATGTGCTTGATCCGCTAGACATGATCGATGGGATCGATTTAGAAAGTCTAGTAACCAAACGTACGGGTAACATGATGCAGCCACAGTTGGCAGCAAAAATCGAAAAGAATACCCGTAAAACCTTTGTCGATGGTATTGAAGCACATGGCACTGACGCACTGCGTTTCACTCTTGCTGCTATGGCGTCTACAGGCCGTGATATCAACTGGGATATGAACCGCCTTGAAGGCTATCGCAACTTCTGTAACAAACTTTGGAATGCTAGCCGTTACGTATTGATGAACACAGAAGAACAAGACTGTGGCTTCAATGACAACGAAAAAGTATATTCTCTGGCAGATCGCTGGATTTTGGGACAATTCCAAAATACGGTGAAGATCTTCTCAGAGCATCTAGATAACTACCGTTTTGACCTCGCAGCCAATACCATTTATGAGTTCACATGGAATCAATTCTGTGACTGGTATTTAGAGCTAACCAAGCCGATTTTATTCAAAGGTAACGATGCCCAACAGCGTGGCACTCGTCATACTTTGATCACCGTACTTGAAGGCCTACTGCGTTTGATGCACCCGCTGATGCCTTACATCACTGAAACCATCTGGAAGCGTGTAGCACCAATCGCTGGTATTGAAGCAAATACTATTATGCTAGAAGCATTCCCAGTATTTGACGAAAGCAAAGTTGATGCGGGCGCAATGGCAGATCTAGAGTGGGTTAAGCAATTCATTTTAGCTATTCGTAACATTCGTGGTGAAATGGACATCAGTCCAAGTAAACCGCTTAATGTGTTACTTGCTGGTGCCAGCAATGAAGATAAACGCCGCCTTGAAGAAAACCAAGCCTTCTTAAGCTCACTGGCAAAACTTGAAAGCATTAGTCAATTGGACAATAAAGCCGACGCTCCAGCTTGTGCAACGGCATTTATAGGCGACCTAGAAATTATGATCCCAATGGCTGGTCTCATTGACGTTGAAGCGGAGCTTGCTCGTATCGCTAAGCAATTAGAGAAGGCGGAAAAAGGCTTAGCTCAGGTGGAGAAAAAGTTAGCGAATGAAAAATTCGTAAACAACGCGCCTGAGGCTGTACTTGCTAAAGAGAAGGAAAAATTAGCTGAGTACTCAGACGCAAAAACTAAGCTTTTAGAGCAAAAAGCAAAAATTGAAAGTCTTTAAATAACCTGAATTCGGGTTTAATATCACCATGATGTGATATCAACAAACAAAAAAACCTGCCTAGTGCAGGTTTTTTATTGCTGTGAGTTGGAATAAAACTATTGCTGCTCGAATAAGCTGTCGGTACTTAGCCCTTCGTGCTGTAAAATATCTTTGAGCCTTCTCAGCGCTTCTACCTGAATTTGTCTTACCCGCTCTCGCGTCAGGCCTATTTCACGACCTACATCTTCAAGGGTTGAAGGTTCATAGCCCAATAAACCAAAGCGTCTCGCTAGTACTTCACGTTGTTTTGGATTTAACTCCCCTAACCAATCAACAATGTGTTTATTGATATCGTTGCTTTGAACTTCAATTTCTGGACCACCGCCCTTTTCGTCCGCAATGATATCTAACAACGCCTTATCATTGTCTCCACCAATTGGCGTATCCACTGAAGTGATCCGTTCATTTAAGCGCAGCATTTTACTGACATCTTCCACTGGACGGTCAAGCTTTTCGGCTATCTCCTCAGCTGTTGGCTCATGATCAAGTTTCTGGGTTAGCTCACGTGCGGTTCTGAGATAAACATTTAATTCTTTAACAACGTGAATTGGCAGCCTAATGGTGCGAGTTTGGTTCATGATTGCACGTTCGATGGTTTGTCTTATCCACCATGTTGCGTATGTTGAAAAACGAAACCCTCTTTCTGGGTCAAACTTTTCAACTGCTCGGATCAAGCCTAAGTTACCTTCTTCGATCAGGTCCAGTAATGCTAGACCTCGGTTATTATAGCGACGAGCAATCTTAACCACTAATCGCAAGTTACTTTCAATCATTCTCTTACGTGAAGCTTCACAGCCTTTTAGTGCCTTTCTTGCGAAATAAACTTCTTCTTCAGCACTAAGTAGCGGAGAGAAACCAATTTCACCCAAGTACAGCTGAGTTGCGTCGAGATTTTTAACCGTTTCGTCTTTGGCAAAAAGCTCCTCATCTTCTTCAATATCTTCAAGAAGCTCATCTTGTGGTTCGTCAATATCCGTATCATCAAACTTGTTGTCTATTCCAGGAGTGGGTTTAGTAGGTGTTTTTGCAGTTTGAGCCATAAGTATTCTGCCCAAGCGAATAAAAGACAGTGAACTGCAATATACAGCACACCGCTTTATGGCAAGTGTTTTGCCGGGTCGACAGATTGCCCTTGATAACGGATTTCAAACCTCAATGCCGTTTTAGATGCGTCTGTACTACCCATTTCGGCAATTTTCTCTCCAACTTTAATTTTTTGCTGCTCTTTAACTAGTAACGTTGCGTTATGTGCATAAGCACTCAAATAGTCATCGGTATGCTTCAAAATAATCAAGTTACCGTAACCTCGTAATGCATTTCCTGCATAAACAACGACACCATCGGCAGCAGCCCTAACTGAGGTTCCAGGTCGGTTAGAGATTTCAAGCCCCTTATAGCCGTTTACCTTTACGGAAAAACGGCGCGTAACCTTTCCTTCAGCAGGCCATTTCCAACGTACCTTATTATTATACTGAGCCTTGGTAGCATCGGATTTTTTACTGGCTTGTCTTTGAACATACTCTCGTTGTTTTGGCTTATCAAGCTCTTTTTTCGCAGTTATGTTATTTTTTTGTTGATTTTTGAGGGACTTGACGGGCTTTCTTGTTTGTTTTTTAGTCCATTTAGTTCTTTTTTTGGAATACTCAAGTTGAATCAATTGGCCTGGGTAAATTGTGTAAGGAGGGCTAATATCATTGAGTTTCGCGACGGTTCTGAAGTCTTTGTTAGCGCTAAACGCAATAGAGAAGAGTGTATCACCTTTCTGGACTCGGTAATTATCACCAGAAATAGATAGTTTATTCAATTTACTGCTCTGACCAGTCTTTAAAGTTGTAACCGGTGCAGGTGAATGGTTAGAAGAACACGCAATCAACATGCTTCCTAAAAAACCAATGGTAATGGATTTTACGATCCCCATTCACTGTACCTTTTTAACGACTAGAGCACTAATATATCAGTTGTTTTTCGATTTTTCTCGACGAATTAGGTCCACATGCGAAATCGGCAAATAAACATCTTACCATTTTGACCACTTCCACAGAGCAAGATTAGCTCACCTCTCCCTCAATGAGTGGCACAAATCTGACAGGTGCCAATTTATGATGAATGAAGTCATCGCCCTGTCTGACAAACAGTGTTAAGACCTGATCATCTGTACCGATCGGGATCACCATGGCGCCCCCATCTTGCAACTGTGACAACAACGCTTGTGGCACGCTTTTCGCGGCAGCCGTGACAATAATTCCTGCAAACGGCGCTCTCGCTGACCAGCCTTGCCAACCATCGCCATGCTTCATGTTGACGTTATAAAGATCTAATTGATGTAATCTTCTACGCGCTTGCCATTGCAATGATTTAATACGCTCGATGCTATATACCTCATCAAACTGCTGTGCCAATATTGCAGTTTGATAGCCAGAACCCGTACCAACTTCTAATACTTTTCCAGAAACGCCCACCTGTTTAAGTACTTCAGTCATCTTAGCGACGATAAAAGGCTGTGAGATTGTTTGTCCCTGCCCAATCGGCAAAGCGGTATTTTCATAGGACTTATGTTTCAGCACATCATCAACAAATAAATGCCGTGGTGTATTTTCGATGGTTTTGAGAACGGAGGCGTCTTCAACCCCTTGCTTCTTAAGCAATTCTACTAATGACTTCGCGCTACCTTGGAAGTTACTCAGCACGGTTAAGCTCTCCTACGGCTACGCCAACCAGCTAGACATGGCATCTAGACTCTCATGGGCGGTCATATCAATCTTTAATGGAGTAACAGAAGCATACCCATGATTAATCGCATGAAAATCAGTACCTTCCCCAGCATCGCTTTCACTTCCAAGATTACCATACCAGTACACATCACGGCCCCAAGGGTCGATTTGTTTGGTCATGGTTTCCGCTTTATGACGCGCGCCAAGGCGCGTTACCTTGATCCCTTTTAATTCATGTTTTGGAATGTCAGGCACGTTGATATTAATGATTTGATCTTTAGGTAGTGGGTGACTCGCAAGCTTTCTGACGAGTTCCACAACTACCTCGGCAGCGGTTTCATAGTAGGCTTCTTTTTTAGAGCATAACGACACAGCAATGGCAGGCAGTCCTAAATGACGTCCTTCGGTCGCAGCTGCAACGGTACCTGAATACAGCGTATCATCGCCTAGGTTTGCACCGTTATTAATTCCAGCAATCACCAGATCAGGTGCTTTATCCATTAATTGATTCACTCCTAGATGAACGCAATCTGTAGGAGTACCGTTAACAGAAATAAAGCCATTTTCTAGTTCAGTTGCCCGTAAAGGGTTGAGTAAAGTGAGTGAATTACTTGCGCCACTACAATTCCTATCCGGCGCAATAACGGTCACATCAGCCACTGTAGATAATGCATGATATAGCACCAAAATGCCCTTGGCATGCACGCCATCGTCATTACTCAGCAGTATTCTCATTGTTATTTACCTCGTTGCGATTGATTTTGATGCTCACATCTTTATGCATTACTAGCTCCCTTAATACCGCCGTTGCATAGGCGCCTTTTGGTAGCGAAAAGCTTAACTCCATACAGGTACCGTCAAGCATTTTCACCGTCATATCCTGAGGGATCAGTCTCGCAGCACGGCGTTCGTTTTTCATCCCAAAGCTTGCCAGACCTTGATGCCAATCCGCAAAAGGCTGCAGCCATTGTCGTTCTTTATCAAGTAAACCTTTATCACCTTTACCGACTAATGGTGCTGACATTAAGATATCACCGCTGAGCAGGCGTTCAACTAACTCAGCATCGAGATCAGCCTCAAAAAACGCATTGCTACCACTGAGTAAAAAAATCTCTCGATGCCAGGTTTTCGCTAATCCCCCTTCTGCAACTCGGTTACTCACTACATGATTGAATAAGTGTGAACGAGCGGCGGAAAGAACGATCCCCCTTAGTTTTTTATCACGGATGGTGTCACCTGCAAACAGCTTATTAGCAAGTTCTAAATTATTACCATCATGGCCAAAACGTTGTTCTGCAAAATAGTTTGGCACGCCTTGGCGGACCGCATTGATCCGCGACAACACATCCAGTGGTTTGGAAAGGTTACGTAACTTAATAATAAATCGATTGCCACGATGACATCCGGTTTTTAGTTTTCGATTGTGTCTCAGTTGCTTCACAACAAAAACCGATTCACTGTTTAGCTCTGAAAAGTCTATTTGCTTTTTAATTGGCACCGGTACACTGAACCACTGCGTACAAACACCATGTCGGTCTTTAATTCCAGCATAACTGACATCTCTTACCTGCACCTTAGCGTGCGCAGCAATTAGCTTGGCAACATAAGCTGTGTTTTCACCTTTTTTGACCACTTGCAGACAAACGTGCTCACCTTCACCGGTAAACGGAATATCAATGATTTCCTCAACTTGGAAATCTTCGGCACTCGCTTTAAAATCAGCTTGTGACTCAGGCTGACCGTACAAATAATTTAATGCTTTCATTTTGCAACCAACAGTACAACAGCGTGGCTAGAGATCCCCTCTTTACGCCCTTCAAAGCCCAGTTTTTCAGTGGTAGTCGCTTTAACATTCACTTGGTCTAACGCCACCAAACAATCTTCTGCGAGGTTGGCTCTCATCGCATCAATATGAGGGCGCATTTTTGGTGCTTGCGCCACAATCGTCACATCTAAGTTACCGACTTTATACCCTTTATCATCCACTTGCTGCATCACTCGACGAAGTAAAATTCGGCTATCGATATTTTCAAATTCACTGGCAGTGTCGGGGAAATGTTTGCCTATGTCGCCTAAAGCCATTGCGCCTAATAACGCATCGCATAGCGCATGAATTGCTACATCACCGTCAGAGTGAGCAATAAAGCCTTGCTCGTAAGGGATTTTTTCACCGCAAATGGTAAGCGGACCGTCACCACCAAAGCGGTGCACATCAAAGCCATGACCGATTCTAAACATGCGATTTCTCTTGTTGTTGAATAATAAACTCTGCTAAAGGTAAATCTTCTGGTGTGGTTATTTTAATATTATCACTGCGTGCTGCGACCAAACGTACAGGGTGACCTTGTAGCTCCATTGCTGATGCCTCATCCGTAATCGTTACACCATTTTGTAATGCCGTTTGTAACGCACTTTTCAATTCTTGGTAGCGAAACATTTGTGGCGTATATGCTTGCCAGAGTGCGGAGCGTGGCACCGTTTCTTCTGCATATGTATCACCACGTTTAATCGTATCTTTTACCTGAGAAGCTAAGATCCCGCCTTCGCCATTCTCTATACACTCGCGGATCAGTTTTTCGATATCCGTCAATGCCACCAACGGACGTGCAGCATCGTGTACTAACACCCATTCAGGGGAAAAATCTTGTAGCACCTGAAGCGCGTTTAACACCGAGTCAGCACGTTCTTTTCCGCCATCACAACGCACAAAGCGCGCGTCTGGCAAATAGCTTTCTTGAAAATATTCGTCGCTGGCACTCACTGCCACAATAAATTTGTCGACAACTAACAATTGTGCAAGTTTGTCTAAGGTATGGCGCAAGACTGGTTTACCGCATAGTTCGATATATTGCTTTGGTATTCCAGCTTGCATTCGACTACCAACTCCTGCAGCTGGCACGACAATCGCTATTTTAGTTTTCATGGGGTACTTTAGGTAAGACGCGGATAAAAGTTTCATTCGGTTTAATCATGCCGAGCTCGTGACGAGCACGCTCTTCGACACCTTCAAGACCCAGTTTGAGATCTTCAATGTCCGCTTTGAGTAATTTGTTACGTTTTGTGAGGTTGGCGTTTATTTCTTGATGGGCTTTTACTGCAGATTTTATGCGCGTGTAGTCCTGAACACCGTTGTGTCCAAACCACAGTTTATATTGGAGAAACAGCGCCAATACTACCAGCGCAATTTGAAAAAATCGCATCGTTAAGCCAAAACCCGTTTACTAAATCAAAACTCTTATCCGCAGCTGAGGTTATTTATTTTGTTTCTTGCGCTTTTGCACCTGACGCCAATTAATTCCGCTTGCTAATAACATTTCTCTGAGCGTTAATCGTCTTGGCGGCATGGCTTTACCAAACTGCCAGCGATGACCACAACAGGCTGCAACCATGAATACTTTGGATGGTTTGAGTAGCTGTAGTCCATCAGCATCCGTTTGGGCATTTACAGTAATAGAATCACCGCTAAAGTTAAACCATCCAAACTGATTGCAGTGTACGCCTTGGTCAGCTCGGATTTGGTCAATCGAATCCAGTTGCAATCCACAACCACGTTGATCTGAAACCATCACCGGCACAACTAACCCCACGTCAGAGTGGGTACTAAAGAAAGCCTGATTAGCAGCCTTATCTACGTTAGGTTCCGCTCGCTGCTTTGCTAACCAACAACCGTTGTTGCTGTCTAGCTCCAATGGCACGTCGCCCCTAACAATATGAGTAGCCGCTCGCTCAACATAATAAGGCAAACTGGTTAATAGCCGCTGAAGACGTGCATGATCAGCCAACTTCGCCAACTCAGGAAGTTCTCTGGCATAAAACGCATTAACAAGTTCAGCAAATGCCAATCGCGCTTTTGCATCATACCAAATTGTGTCTTGCTGTTGCTGAGCCAAAAATACCTCCTGTTTATAGGTGTTATATCATGGCCTCCAGCACAAACAAAACGCTTTACTAGTTGTTAGGACGCTTACCTAACTTAGCGTTGCCTTCAGCCATAAATTGCACCACGGCATCGCGCTTTTTACCAACTAAAAAGCTGCCATCCGCTAAAAACATAAAGTTCTGCCAATTTCTTACAAATACATCAAATCGTGTTTCGAGTACTTCATCACGAGATAAACAAAAATACACTGTGGTATTCGCTTGCCAATCTAAGAACTGTTGAATAGCTTCAGGGAAGTCTTCGCCTTCTTCCCACGCTTTTTCCCAGTTTAACTCTTCTTGCCAAGTCTCAGATTTACCAACCCAATCACTTGAAGTAAAAAAGTCAGGATGGTCTTTTTCTTTGCATATCATGGTGCTCCATAGAATCGCAGCACGATTTGCAGTCATTGGCTTGATAAGCGCGAGGTCATCTTCACTGACTTTTAGGTCTTGATGTTTAAATACCCATGCTTTTCTAAAGTTTTCAAGCTCAATATAATTCATAATCTAAAATCACACGTTTTCATACTCGCCAGTATATCATTTACAAACCGTGTAGTATGGCTTTTATTTCATTAATTGAAGAAGAAAATTATATGAAGACAGCAAGCAATAACCTCCCTGTTGCAGGCATCTATCGTCATTACAAAGGCAATTTATATCGCGTGCATCACGTTGCAACACACAGTGAAACGCAAGAAAAGGTCGTGGTCTACCAAACTCTGTATGGAGATCATAGTTTTTGGGTGAGGCCGCTTGCAATGTTTGTGGAAAACGTACTGGTTGAAGGAGAGCCTATTCCAAGATTTGAGCTGGTTGAAGCAGATGGCAAGCCAGACTAACCAGCTCTAAGCAACCAGAACTTGGGAAAAGCGAATCAGCAAACCGTGATGGTTACTCTGAATACCATTACCTCTCGGGAACTTCATGATTGATGGTCTAGACCAATAAAAAAGCCGTTACTGATTGATAACGGCTTTTTAATCATCTTAAGGGATTAATAATTACCAGATCTTGATACGCTCGTTTTCTGGTTTATAAAGCTTATCACCTTCTTTTACATCGAACGCTTCATAGAACGGTGTAAAGTTTGTCAATGAACCATTTGCTCTGAATTCACCCGGTGAGTGCGTATCTACTTGAAGCAATTGACGCTGCATTTGTTCACGAATTTTCGCACGCCAAATTTGCGAGAAGCCAATAAAGAAACGCTGCTCTGGTGTGTAACCGTCTAGGTTTTGGCGTGGTTTTCCTTCAAGTGACAACTGATAAGCTTTGTACGCTACCGTCAAGCCACCTAAGTCACCAATGTTTTCACCCAACGTTAAACGGCCATTTACCGATGCATCGTCAAACAACTTGTAACTACCAAACTGCTCTACTAACGCGTCACCACGAGATTTGAATTGCTCAAGATCTTTCTCTTGCCACCAGTTATGAATGTTACCGTGACCGTCATATTGCGCACCTTGGTCATCAAAGCCATGACCAAGTTCATGACCTATTACCGCTCCAATACCACCGTAGTTCACGGCATCATCAGCATTCATATCAAAAAATGGCGGTTGTAAAATAGCAGCTGGGAAGACTATTTCATTTCTTAGCGGATGGTAGTATGCGTTAACCGTCTGTGGTGTCATACCCCACTCTTCTTTATCTACTGGCTTGCCGATTTTAGCAATTGCTTTTTTCACACCAAATTCTGCAGAGCGCATAATGTTACCAACTAGATCATCAGGTTTGATCTCAAAGTCGTAACTGCGCCATTTGTTCGGGTAACCAATTTTATAACGGAATTGAGAAAGTTTTACTTTTGCCGCAGCTTTGGTTTCATCAGACATCCATTCCAGTTCATCAATACTAATGCGGTATGCTTCGATTAAGTTCTTAACCAGCGTTTCCATCTTCGCCTTGGCTTCAGGTGTAAAGTGTTTTTCTACGTACAACTTACCAATTTCTTCACCTAACGTACCATTTGTTAAGCTTACGCCTCTTTTCCATCTAGGACGCTGCTGAGGAGAGCCACTTAATACTTTTCCAAAGAAAGCAAAAGCCGCTTCACCAAAGTCTTCACTTAAGTAAGATGCAAAGCCATTTACAGTATGAAACTTCAAGTACGCTTGCCATTGCGCTACCGAAATATCAGCAAATAAAGCGCCAAAGTCTTCAACGTAGCTAAGCTCAGCAATAACCACTTTATCCATCTCAGGTAAATCGACTACCTTGGTATACTCAGACCAACTAAATGAAGCTAATTTCTGCTTCAATTCTTCTGGTGTAACTGGGTTATACGTTAAGCTCGTTTCGCGAGCTTTTGTGCGGTCCCACATAATTTTTGCTAACTTAGTTTCTACTTCGATTATAGAGTTAGCCATCTTTTCAGGAGCTGACTCACCAATTAGTTGTAACTGAGTCGTCAACATGTGTTGATAAGCCGCACGTAGTTGCGCAGACTGCTCATCATCATTTAAATAGTAATCTCTATCCGGTAAGCCTAATCCAGCTTGACCCATATAAAGTACGTTTACATCGGCATTTTTAGCATCAGCTTCTATCGCTAAACCGATAGGTGTGGTGACACCGTACACGGCTAATTGACCCATTACAGCAGCGATTTCGTCGTGAGTGTTCGCTTTAGCGATTTTATCTAGAAGTGGTTTAATTGGTGTAAACCCTAACGCATTTACTTTTTCAACGTTTAAGAAACTCGCATAAAGGTCACCTACTTTTTGTGCACTCGTGCCAGACTTAGCCGACTGTTTTTGAGCTTGTAGAATGATTTCTTTCACCGCATCATCCGACTCATCCGCTAGAGTGAAAAAACCACCCATGAAAGTCTTGTCATCTGGTAGTTCTGTATTTGCCAACCAAGTACCATTTACGTGACGATAAAAGTCGTCTTGTGGACGTACACTCATATCAAAGTTTTCTTTGTCGATACCTGAATGTAAGTTTTGCGCTACAACAGTGGTCGCTGTCGATTCATGTTTCACTTGCTGAGAACAACCGCCCAACACACTCAATGCCGCTGATACGGCTAGTACTAAAACTGTCTTTTTCATAATCTGCCCTGTGTATAACTCTATTAGTCATCTGCCGTTCATTATTCTCAACAAACGGACTTAATCAAGGTACAAATGAAAACAGCTGTAAATACATCTTACACAGCTACATAAAAAAGTCTTAAAAATCAAAGGCAATAAATAAAACACTGACAACTTCTGTTACACTTACCTCACTACACAATGGAAGTAGTTTAGTAGCACTAAAATGAAATCAAATAAAAAAAACATACACTTGACACCAAAATAACAGTAATTTAACATTCGAATTTGTGCATGTTTAAAGCAAATGGCAAGGACTTATGGCAGAGCAGGATAACGGCAAAACTAAAATGATCGAGGATCTCAACTTAATTGGTTCCAAGTATAGTGGAGACAATGTTCTTTATATGCGCCTATCACTTGGTTTGAGCCTGCGTGGATTTGCTAAATTCTTGAACATGGGAGTTTCTCATCAAACCATTTACAATTGGGAAAACGAATGCTGTAAACCATCACATGGTGCTTATGAAGAGTGTGTACTGAGATATTTAGCCAAGAGAAACAAGGTTAGAAAAAACCCAGCCCGAGTGCTGTTATTCAATCCTATTACCATGCGATACTTAAAATCATTGTTAAGTTCCATTTCCAAAGAGGAACGACAGCACTTTTTAGAGCAGCTAGATGATGGAGATAACTAAGCCATGATGCATAACAAAAAAAACATGTTACGCGAGAAAGAAATAACCACTTTACAATGTTCCTTTATAAGCGGCGGCGGCGGGGTAGCTGGCGGTGGGGATAGAGGTGGGGACCCGCAATCTATCAGTATTCAATCTGCTGTAATATTAACTGGCAGCACAGCTACGAATTTTGTACCACATGACAGTGAAGCGTTATGAGTTTTTTGAAGATTAATCACCATAACAACTAAAAATTTACAAATGCCTCACTCTGAATCAAGGAAGTATCATGGATAGTTTACTGAACTTTTTAAATGGCCCAAGACTTACACACACCGAATTGCTTTATTTGATAATTCTGGTTTTGCTCGTTTTGGCTAATCGAACAGATGGCCACCGTGTATATCTAGCGGCTGTATTATTAGCAGAAAAGCTGATTGAGCTTTCTATTAAACCTTTTTTGCCTTGGGACTTGATCGTATCTCAAAGTACTTACTTTGGACTTTGTTTCGCAACAGTGATTCTAATTAATTACAGAGTTTCCGTTATAAACTGGCTAAGACGCATCACTTCACTTAGATTAGAGGTGTTTAATAATAACAATTCAGCTAAAGAGCAAACTGCAATAGCCTTTATATATGGTTTAGTAGGTATACTTTGCCTAGGTATGATAGCAGAACACCTTGTAAGACATCCTGATTTAGTTGGGTTATCTTCGGACTTAGCCTTCTCTATCAGGTGGCTATATGACATTTACCCCACACTGGTTTCAGGATTAACGTATTTGATGATGGTGATTTTGTTCATAATGACAGTTGATGGATTTGCAATCAAACAACTCAGAAAGCTTGAGAGCAAAACGAGTTCATAGCGCGCTCTAACCAAAAATCCATCTAAAATACGATTTATGCCAGTAGCTTTAAAGCACTGGCTTTTGATATTTATACTGAAATCCCATCACTCGTTTAAAGTCTTGTAAAGACTAATACTTACTAACCTGTTGCTCGGTAAAACCGGAATATGGCATCATGCCTTTATCTCATCAGACCACAGAGACGTTATCAGATGTTTAAAGGTACCGATCAATACATTGCTTCTGCGGCACTACAACAAGCCGTTAATGCCGCTATCATTTTAGAAAAGCCACTACTTATTAAAGGCGAGCCCGGCACGGGGAAAACCATGCTTGCTGAGGAGTTGGCGCGTAGTTTGGATACCCGCTTGATCCAATGGCACATTAAATCCACCACCAAGGCTCAGCAAGGTTTGTACGAGTATGACGCAGTATCACGACTGCGTGATAGTCAGCTAGGCGATCCTAAAGTGCATGACGTCAGCAACTACATTGTTAAAGGCAAGCTTTGGGAAGCCTTCATTGACGAAAAAAGACCCGTGCTGCTGATTGATGAAATTGATAAAGCCGATATCGAGTTTCCAAACGACCTGCTATTGGAGCTAGATAAAATGGAGTTTCATGTATACGAAACCGGTGAACAAGTTAAGGCCAAAGTTCGCCCGATTGTGATCATTACTTCAAATAATGAAAAAGAGCTGCCCGATGCTTTTTTGCGTCGCTGCTTCTTTCACTACATTGATTTCCCCTCAAAAGAGGAAATGTCGCAAATCATCGATGTACATTATCCGAACATCAAAGCTAACCTAGTTAAAAACGCGCTGGAAAGCTTTTTTGACCTGCGTGAAACGCCCAATCTCAAGAAAAAGCCGAGTACTAGCGAATTATTAGACTGGCTTAAGTTGCTGATGGCGGAAGATATTTCTCCTGATGCATTGCATGACAAGTCTAATACGGGTGGCTTGATGCCATTGTTTGGCGCACTACTTAAAAATGAACAAGACGTCACTTTGGTTGAAAAGTTGGCGTTTTTAAGCCGTAGATAGCGATGCTAGTTGAATTTTTACTGACGCTGCGACGCTACGGTATCAAAGCCAGCTTGCGCGAGCTACTGGATTGCTTGAACGCATTAGATAAAGCAGTGTGCTTTGCCGACATTGAACAGTTTTACTTTTTAGCGAAAACTATTTTCGTTAAAGACGAAACCCAATTCGATAAATTTGACCGGGCCTTTGCGCATTATTTTGATGGGGTTGAGTCTATCGATCTGTTTTCACAACTTCAGCAACAACAATTACCCGCAGACTGGTTGCGCAAAGAGTTTGAAAAACTGCTCAGCGAAGAAGAAAAAGCCAAACTAAAAGCACTTGGTGGACTCGATAAACTTATTGAAACCCTTAAACAACGGCTAGCCGAACAACAAAAGCGTCATGCCGGTGGCAACAAATGGGTCGGCACAGGTGGCACCTCACCATTTGGTGCCTATGGATACAACCCTGAAGGCGTTCGTATTGGTCAAGATGGTAGTCGCCATCGTAAGGCTGTAAAAGTATGGGATAAACGCCAGTATCGTAATCTAGATGCCAATACCGAGATCAGCAGCCGAAATATCAAACTAGCGCTAAAACATTTGCGTAAATTTGCAAAAAGTGGTGCCAGCGATCAGCTCGATCTCAACGAAACGATCCGAGCAACCGCCAAGCAGGGCGGTTTGTTAGATGTCAAAATGGCACCGGAGCGCCACAACTCGGTCAAGGTGCTGATGCTGTTTGATATTGGCGGTTCAATGGATGATCATATTCAGATCTGCGAACAGCTATTTAGCGCTGCACATAGTGAGTTCAAGCACTTAGAGTTCTTTTACTTTCACAATTGCGTGTATGAACATGTTTGGCCAGACAACGCCCGTAGAGACTCAGAACTCATCGATACCTACCAATTGATCCATCGTTATGGCTCGGATTATCGTTTGATCTTTGTCGGCGACGCAACCATGGGACCGTATGAAATCACCTACCCCGGTGGCAGTGTCGAGCATTGGAATCAAGAGTCAGGCGCCACCTGGTTAAACCGGCTGACGAATCACTTTGAAAAAGTGGCTTGGCTTAACCCGCAGCCGCAAAGCCATTGGCGCTATTACCATTCTATTGAACTCATTGATGAGTTGATGCAAAAACGAATGTTTCCGCTCACGATTGAAGGCCTCACTCAGGCATTTAAAACCTTGAGCTAGAATAACCTCAACTACGGATAGCATAAAAAGCCTCAACAGATGTTGAGGCTAGTATGCTTCATTACTTGGAGATAGAATTAGGCAGCAATACCACTGTGGCGCAGTAATGCGTCAACTTGAGGTTCACGTCCTCTAAAGCGTGTGAACAACACCATGGGTTCTTCCGAACCGCCTTTTTCAAGAATGTTGTGCATAAAGTCTCGACCGGTTTGAGGGTTAAAGATCCCCTCTTCTTCAAAGCGTGAATACGCATCTGCCGATAGCACTTCTGCCCACTTATACGAGTAATAGCCCGCACTATAACCACCAGCAAAAATGTGACTAAAGCTATGCTGGAAGCGATTGAACTCAGGCGCCTTAATAACCGCTGTTTTGGCTCTAACGGCATTGAGTATGGCTTGAATTTCACATGGCTTACTTGGGTCGTAGTCAGCATGAATATGGAAATCAAACAGTGAAAACTCTAACTGACGCATCATTTGCATCGCTGATTGGAAGTTCTTCGCTGCCAATAACTTGTCGAGCATGTCTTTAGGTAACGGCTCACCGGTTTCGTAGTGACCTGAGATAAAGTTCAGCGCTTCTTCTTCATAGCACCAGTTTTCTAAAAACTGACTTGGCAGTTCCACCGCATCCCATGCAACGCCATTAATACCCGCTACAGGCGCGGCTTCAATTTGCGTCAGCATATGGTGAATACCATGACCAAACTCATGGAACAAGGTGGTTACTTCATTGTGGGTAAAGAGCGCAGGTTTATCACCCACCGCCTTATTAAAGTTACAAACCAGATAAGCCACAGGCGTTTGTAACTCGCCATTGGCACGCACTTTACGGCCCATGCAGTCATCCATCCATGCACCGCCACGTTTGTGCTCACGAGCATATAGATCTAAGTAAAACTGACCACGTAACTTGCCTTGCTCATCGTGAATTGAGAAAAAGCGCACATCTGGATGATAGGTATCAAATTCTTGCTCTTCAGTCACGGTAATGCCAAATAAGCGATTAACGGTTTCAAACAACCCCGCTAACACTTTGTACTCAGGAAAATATGGACGAAGCAGTTCATCGGAAATGGCATACTTAGCTTGTTTGAGCTTTTCACTGTAATAGGCATAATCCCAAGGTTGTAGCTCTGCTACGCCGAATTCTTTTTCAGCAAATGCACGCAGCTCCTCTACTTCTTGCTCTGCTTGCGGTTTTGATTTCGCCGCCAAGTCATTTAAAAATTCAAATACCTGTTCTGGCGTTTGCGCCATTTTAGTTGCCAATGACTTTTCAGCATAATTAGCAAAGCCCAGTAATTGTGCTAGCTCGTGCCTAAGCTTGAGCGACTCTTGCATCAATGCACTGTTATCAAACTCACCAGCATTTGGACCTTGATCGGAAGCACGCGTAACGAATGCGCGATACGCTTCTTCACGCAGCGCTTGGCTATCGGCATAAGTCATTACTGGCAGGTAAGAAGGAATATCTAACGTAAATACCCAACCTTCAAGCCCTTTAGCTTCGGCGGTATGTTTGGCAAGTGCCAATGCTGACTCAGGTAAGCCTGCTAGCTGCGATTCGTCAGTGACTTGTTTCGTCCAAGCTTGCGTGGCATCCATCACATTATTGCCGTACTTTGCAGCTAATTCTGATAAACGCGCGGAGATCTCACCATAACGCTTTTGTTTGTCTGCATCTAGGGCAATACCTGACAACTGAAAATCTCTTAGTGCATTATTAATTGACGTTTTTTGCTCTTGGCGTAACTGCTCAAAATCTTCAGAATCTTTCAATGATTGATAAGCTTGAAACAGGCCTTGATGCTGGCCCATATAGGTAGAGTATTCAGAAATAAGCGGTAAACACTCATCGTATGCTTTGCGCAGCGCTTCATTATTCACTACCGAATGCATGTGAGAAACAGGTGACCACATGCGAGACAATTTATCGTCAGCTTCTTCTAGCGGAAGTACAAAATTTTCCCAAGTAAACTGCGATTGCGCTAACACTTGATCGACGGTATCGCGGCAATGCTGGATGGCGGCTTTTAATGCTTCAACAATGTGCTCAGGTTTAATGTGTGAAAATGGGGGCAATCCTTCCAGCCCGATTAATGGGTTACTCATGGGCGCTCTCTTTGTCTGCTTATTCTATTTAGGTTGAAATAAGGGTGATTGACCTCATTTACAAGTATCTAGCTCACTTTTTATCTATTGTGATTAGCATTGTAATCTGAATTCAGTTTAGATAAGTAAAGTATAAAAAAATCGGCGAGGAAATTTTATGGCTCAACATTTTGACTACATTGCCATTGGTGGTGGCAGCGGCGGTATTGCTTCAGCAAACAGAGCGGCAATGCGCGGCGCTAAAGTAGCGTTAGTAGAAGCAAAACATTTAGGCGGTACTTGTGTTAACGTAGGCTGCGTACCTAAAAAAGTAATGTGGCATGGCGCACAAGTCGCTGAAGCTATTAAACTCTACGCACCTGACTATGGTTTTGACGTTGAGCTTAAAAACTTTGATTGGGCCAAATTAATCGAAAGCCGCGAAGCCTATATTGGCCGCATTCATCAAGGCTATAACAATTACCTAGCCAGCAATGGCGTTACCGTTATCAACGGTTTTGCGAAGTTCGTCGACAACAACACCATTGAAGTCAACGGTGAACAGTACACCGCAGACCATATTAATATCACCGTTGGTGGTCGCCCAACCATTCCAAACATTCCCGGCGCAGAGTACGGCATTGACTCAAACGGCTTTTTTGAGCTGAACGAACAACCTCGTCGTGTCGCAGTGGTTGGTGCAGGTTACATCGCCGTAGAACTTGCGGGTGTATTACAAAGCCTTGGAACAGAAACCCATTTGTTTGTGCGTAAACACGCACCACTAAGAAGCTTCGACCCCATGGTGGTGGAAACACTCACCGAAGTAATGGCAAAAGAAGGCCCAACGCTACACACCAATGCCACGCCAAAATCCGTCACCAAAGAGGCCGACGGCTCGGTCACCTTACACCTTGAAAACGGCGAGTCTTATACCGTAGATAAACTGATTTGGGCAATCGGCCGAGAGCCAGTCACTGACTTAATTAACCTTGCAGCCACTGACGTTGACGTTACGCCATCTGGTCATATCAAAGTAGACGAATACCAAAACACCAATGTTCCGGGCATTTATGCTCTGGGCGATATTATGGACGGCGGCATTGAATTAACACCCGTTGCGGTAAAAGCAGGCCGAATGCTCGCCGAACGGTTATTCAACCCTGACATGCCAAACGCCAAAATGGACTACAACCTAGTGCCAACCGTGGTATTCAGTCACCCACCCATAGGTACTATTGGCTTAACCGAACCACAAGCAATCAAAGAATATGGCGAAGACAATATCAAGGTATACACCTCAACCTTTGCCGCCATGTACACCGCCGTCACTCAACATCGCCAACCGTGCAAAATGAAACTCGTATGCGCAGGCCCTGAAGAAAAAGTAGTTGGCTTACACGGCATTGGATTCGCCGTCGATGAAATGATCCAAGGTTTTGGCGTTGCAATGAAAATGGGCGCCACCAAAGCCGACTTTGATTCAGTTGTGGCAATACACCCGACTGGATCAGAGGAATTTGTTACTATGAAGTAAGTGTTTGATTTTAAAACCAATAAAAATCAAATGCTAAACGCGAGTGGATTCCCCCCTCGCGTTTTTTACCTCAAACTCACCATCTGTAGGTCGGCATTAGCGCAGTGTCTTTCGATGTTTGATTAGCACTTTAGTGGTATTAATATCTAATGATTGGAAGCTTAAAAAGGCAAGCAACAAGACTTGACCCCATTGGTTCGTTACAACAGAAATGCCAAATCACTTTACAACAAAAATACTTTCTGTTTACATTACAACCTTCACAATAAGGAGGTTTTATGTATAGATTATGTATATTAGTTTTTACGTTTCTGCTTAGCTCATCTGCATTAGGCTATGAGCTTATTCCTCATCATTTTTTAGTTTCAAAGGCTAAATCGACACTTTTAAATGATGTAATTGAGATTAATAATAATTTAAGCATTCAAGATATAAACTTTTGTGTTTTAGGAGAAAAACCTAGCCAAGATTGTTTTGAAAGTGGACTTTCAAAAAAATATGTGGTGATGCCGAAATCAAAAAAAGCTTTTGCCATAAAGAGGGTTAATGCTGGACACTATGACTTTAGGAAGCTCTCTGCATCAGAGAAAGATTTTTTTGACGTATTTTTTCAATATATGTTTGAGCAGGTAAGCATTGAAATAGGCACTCATTCTAAAAACAACCAAGGCACTATAAAAGTTGAAACATCCACGAGGCCACATGGTCAAGATTGGTGCTCTAGTAGTCCAGAAGTATTTCCGTATTCTTGCCGCGAACACGATATGTGTTACGACAGTGGCTCCCCTAAGGGAGTGTGTGACGATGCGTTTTATCACAGTATGATGTCAGAAGCAGAAGCCTATTACAACTTAGGACCGGATCAAAAGTTTGAACCAGGAAGTTATGGAATTCTTGCAACTGTCTACTATCAAGCTGTTTTACGTTCAAAAAAGGCTTTAGAAGCTTTCTGCGCTGCAACGCCTGTAGAGTTTTCGATTTGTGATCCTAACTTTGATGATTCAGGTTACTCCACTGACCCAGATGAAGTGACAGGAGGAGAGAAGGTTACTGATCCTGCATTGAGACGCCAAGTCTCAGGGAGTGAAGATGGGTGGGGCGGGCAAACCGGAGTGGTAGACCGTTGGCTTGATTATGGATATTATGTATATTCATGTGAAGTTTGGGAATTCCCTAACGGGGAAGGTGGTTATTATTACATGGCTAAAGAGTGCGTATATTCTTTCAGGCAGGCGCCATAAATGGAATGTTAGTAAAACTAGAAGTCTAAAATAGTAGTATAAACCGTTACAACATTTAGAAGCCGAGGTTTAGGATGCTGTGTATATGTTAAAGTTGTTTTGTATCCCCTTGTTCTGTTGGCTTCTAACACTTGTATTTATTTATGTATATCAGTTCCCTGTACCCATGGTTGGTATGGTGAATGAAACGGACGTAACGAGCTCACACTTCTGGTGGACGGCAACACTAAGTTATCTCTTTTACGGACTTATCTGCTTTACTATCCCACTTATGATGCTTATTCAGTACGTCATTTCAAAGTCAAAGTGGATTACAAATCACAGAGCTCAAGAAAAACTCCTTTGGTGTAGTGCCATTTTTTTGTGTTTTGCCTGGGCTATTTTACTTAGTCAGTTGCACCTTCAATAAATCTACAAAAAGCAATTGGAGTCAGCTCTTGCACTTTGCCCTTAGGTACAAGCTCTATCAGCGCCCACTCCTTCCCCTTAACTCATACAAAATCTCGCTTCAATCATTGCTCTGTGCAATCTTAACAGCGCAAATAAACATCGAGACAATGCAATGCAAACTGTTGATTACTTAATACTGAATGAGAACATCAACTAAAGGCTGAAATTAGGCATTCTGAGTAGGAAGATCTCCTACAACCAATGGCTAAACAGAAATCTTCCTCATTCTATATGTGGCAGTCGTGACGGCACTATTTAATAACGCGACCCCGGCCCAACAAAAGGACGCTGACTGCCCCACTACATTACCAGATAGCAACGTAGTGTAATGCGTCTCCTAAAAACAAAAAGTAATTGTCGATTCCATTTTTTAAAGCAGGTATACGCATCATCATGTCATACAAAAACAAATAAAATGATGCAATGCCAACCATTACTCCTACTCTGGCTGAGAAAGGTTTGCAAATACCTTCGTACTTTAGTGCAGCCTTATCCAAATGCTCGATCAGCTTTTTGGCCAAATAGACAGCAAAAAACGCATTGCTGATCAAAGCAAATAATACACCTGTAACACTAATGATGACCCAATACACCATCATATCTTCGGTTTCTGCGGTAGTCACATCGAGTATATAGGTGATACATACGGCACAAGTAACTGCGAATAATGCGCAGTAAAGTGCAAGTTTTCCCGCAGGTACACTGTCTAACGGAATATAAACCTGAATTAAATACGTTTCACCATATTGATTGATAGTCTCTTTGAAAGGCTTATTTATGACCAAGAGTAGAGAAGTTAACGCCAACAGCACAGATATGAACAACATAACGATCCCCTAAGGCTAAGTGAGAGTCTCATTCATTCAAACATATATTTGAAAATTGACTGGTCTGCTCTGACGGAGGCGCTAAAGCGATGTTAAATTGGTATTTCAGAGCGCAGTTGTCACTTTAAACTCGACCTTCTCGTATGACGCTTGGCTTATCCAAACGACAGTAAAAACAGCTCTGTCGCTAAATATATCGCTATCACCATCAGGCTAAACCCCATCACTTGGTTGAACACTTTTACATGTTGTGGAGATTTCACCAGTACACTGGCTTTGTCTCCAAACAGCGCCCATGCAGTGATAGATGAGTAACAAATGACAAAATAAATCATCACAAACAATAAGAGCTGCTGATGAGATTGAGACAAACTAAATGCGGTAATTCCCGCAACACACGCAATCCAAGCTTTGGGATTAAGCCATTGTAATAAAACACCTTGTATAAAACTGGGTAATTCACGTTCTTCTATAGTTAATTGCGGCTTGCTGCGTATAAACTTAACTCCCATATAAAAGATAAAGCCATTACCCAGTGCGCCTAATATCACAATCAAAGTACTAAACTGCTCTACTAACAGGTAATAACTCAACCCCAATAAATACAGCAACAGAGTAAATCCAATCGTTGCACCTGATACAAAAGGCATTGCCCGCCTAGTGCCAAAGTTCAACCCAGTCGTTAACGTGATTAAGTTGACAGGTCCCGGCGAAATAGACATAGATAACGCAAATAAGCTCATTGCAATAATAACCGACATATATTTACTCCAATCGTGTTGAAGTCTGATTATGTACAACTAGACATAAACAAAACTAGATAGCACAATTAGAAATCACTATTCTAATAACTTTAACTATCAATTTATGATTGATGAATTGCGGGCGTTAGCCATTTTTGCCGAGACGGTAAAACAGGGGTCGTTTAGAAAAGCAGCCCATTCACTAATGCTGTCTCCATCGGTGGTGAGCTACCAAGTTAGCGGCTTAGAAAAAAAACTAGGAGTAGCCTTACTGTATCGCTCGACCAGAAATCTGTCTTTAACAAGTGAAGGCACAGCGCTTTATCAGCATGCGCTCACTATGCTCGAAGCTGCGCAATCAGGGCTCGATAAAATCACCGATAATAAAACACAGCTAAGCGGTGAGCTCACCATCACCTTGTCCACAGCGCTAATTAAAGCCCCATTGAGTAAACAACTCGCCGAATTTAGTTTGTTACACCCAGCGTTACATTTGAATTTACAATATAAAGACGAGCGCAGCGATTTGATCAGTGAAGGTGTCGATTTCGCCATTAGAGCGAGAGTCATGCCAGACAGTACCTTGAAATCCAAACGGATCGGTGAAATAAAACGGCTAATGGTATGCGCTAGTCGTTATTATTTATCGCAGCCAACACCCCGTGATCCCTGCGATATTGCTCGGTGGAACTGGATCAGTATGGCAATGATGCCTAATCGTCGAGATTTATATAACGACCAAGGTCAACGCCATCAGCTGGAGTATCCAAGCAATTTTAGCGTGAATAGCATTGCTGCTATGGTCGAGTTCTGCGCACTAGGGATAGGCGTTGCCACCCCACCTGACTACCTTGTCGCAGATGACATCGCAACAGGAAATTTAGTACACCTCTGCCCTGATTGGCACGTTGAACCTATCCCTCTTTATGCCGTGTGGCCTAATAACATACCTGAACAGGGTTTGGTTAGAAAGTTGCTGGATTACTTGGCTCATGATGAGAAGGCAACCAATTGAGTTATGTCAGTCAAAAGTCAATTGGCTCAAAGCCTATTTTAGTGCTTATTACCTGAGTCAGATAACGTTCAACTTATTCAGCACCATGGATGAGGTAATTTGCTTGCCCACCTTCGGTTGAGTGAAACTCTCCTTTTGCATTTAACCATGGCCCTGAAGGCGTGCTAGAAATTACCGTAAACTGGCTGCTTGCAGTACCTTGTTTAAACTTTCCATCATGCATCAATGTAAGCTGAAAAGTTGTGTCATTTATCATCGCGTCAATGACTTCAAAGCCATTAAATCGCGCATTACCACCATTGTCATAACACAGCTGATATTTGATTGTGCTTGTGCCTTTGATATCTCCACTGTAACTTTGTTTAACCAATGCGGTTTTAATACTGGCTTGCTCCGTCAGCTCTGGTATTGCTGACTCTTGCCAATTCTGAATTTGCAGTGTGCCTGTAAGTTTCATAGCGTCTCTTATCATTGATTGTTGCAAATAGGTCTTAACATTATCATGACGCTCACATACAGTATTGTAAAAATGCGCCACTGCGACTTATCATGGAAAAGCCCTATCAAGCCAATCAAACTTCAATTCAAGGTGTGCTGCATCACACTCACAGCCAACAGTTTTATCAACTCCGCCGCTATATTCCTACAGACGAACTAGTTCACTTGGTCGAACAGTTCTGGATTGTTGAGTGGGAGTTACCCGAAGGGCAAATCCATGAACAATACAATTTGCCAGATCCCAATGTTCATCTGGTATTAGATAACAATAAGTTCACTGTTCTCGGCCCAGTCAGTAAAGCCTACCGCTATGTAATGCGCGGAACTGGCCGAGTTATTGGCGTAAAGTTTTTGCTAGCAAGCAAGTTTTCAACTACAAATATCCAACTCAATGAGTTGGTAGATAACAGTTTTGAGGCATCGGTGTTTTTTCCATTTGCGGAGCAATTACAAAATCAGCTGGTTCATGCACAGACAGACAACGACATTATTGAATATTTAAGACAGATGCTAAAGCCAATGTGCAGGCCACTATCGCAAGGTCAACAGTTAGCACAACAACTTGTTGAGATGATTAAAAGCAACCAGCAACTTACACGAGTTGACCAACTGGCTGAAAGGTCAGGTCTTTCAAGTCGAGCCATTCAACGGTATTTGAAACATCATGTCGGATTCCCCCCTAAATGGCTAATTAGAAAATATAGAATGCATCAGGTACTCGCGCTGTTGGAATCTGGGAATACTGATACCGCCGAACTTGCACTCTGGCTTGGCTATACCGATCAATCTCATTTTATTCATGACTTTAAACACTTTACTGGCACCTCTCCTAAACGTTACTTAGACATGTAAGAGCGTGTTATGCTTGTGCACTCGATAAACCGATATGATTACACGATGTTTAGCTGAGCCAAATTAAGGAAGATATATGGACAAGTACCTTGTCACAAAAGAAGAAATAGAAGCCTATAAAGGCATTAATAAAACCCACTATCTTAATACCAACGCACGTCGAACAAACAAGTCTCTGGGTGATTTGACTGGTATCACCGGGTTTGGTGTTCACCTGATTGAAATTGAACCCGGCTTCGAGTCAACCGAACTGCACAAGCATTATCACGAAGATGAATGTGTGTTTATTCTTGAAGGCCAAGCGCTAGCAACCATTGGAACCGAGACTTTTCCAGTTAGAGCAGGAGACTTTATTGGCTATCGTGCGGGTGGTAAAGCACATAAGCTGACGAATAATAGTAACACCACATTGAAATGTCTTGTTGTTGGTCAACGCCTTGAGCATGACGTCGCGGATTACCCGGCTTTAAATAAACGCCTGTATAGAAATCAAGGGTTATCTTGGGACCTGGTTGACTTGAATGATGTTGGAAACCCTGCGGCTGGTGTAAAAAAATAACGCCTTAGATGAACTGAGCCAACAAGATATCGGCTCACTATTTCCTTGAGCATTAAATAGTGAGAACGTGGTTTTCCAGTCGTTGTAACAACTCAAGTATGCTTTGTTCTGGTGTTTTTCCTGCGGTATCTATCACAATACGCGAAGAACGCCACGGCTGATATTCTCTGGTGATCACGCTTTGCCAAATCGGTAAGCGCAAGTTTGCAATATCTGTCTGTCGTGTTTCTACACGGGTTTTGTGCTCTTTTTTGTCAGAACAAATGACCTCAACATTAACAAAATCGACCTTCGCTTGTTTAGCAACGTTTATCCAAGCAGTTCTGGATGCTTCCACTGGATTGGTCGAATCAGCCACCACATCCATCCCATTGTTTAAATTGTCTAGCGCCAACGAGAAAGCCACCTTATAGCCCTCATCGTACAAATCAGTGAGGCCATTATCTCGCAGTGTTTGTTCAATACTATCAATCCGAAGATAAGTGGCTTTTAGCGTCACAGCCAGCTGTTTGGCGAGAGTTGTCTTTCCAGTTGCGGGGAATCCGCTAAAGATATATAGCATAAGAGAATAACCTATTTAAGCTTAGCTCAAAGTGACCAAGATGGACTCAGTTAGAGCCCATCTTGGTTTTGGATTAAAGGCATTCAGCTAACCGAGCTGTCAACCATACGAACACCTCGCTATCGCCTGAAAGCTCGCACTCTCCTAAACAAATACAGTGCATTAGCGCTGCTAAATCTTGTCGACACAGTGCCGATTCCGCTTTGCTACTGTACAGAACAAGCAAACAGCTCGGTAGTGCTCCACCTTGTGGAGCAATTTTAGCTAATTTACCGCTTTGGTAGGTGACAGTAAAACGCGCTGTACTGCCGGCAACCGCTATCTCACATGTTAATTCTGGGGAAGGTGCTGATTGTCCTGATACAGTCGTTTGTAAACGCTCATAAAAGCGCTCAAACCAAGTACTTATATCAACAGAGGTGATGTGCTCTTCATGAGCCGTCGGCAGACATTCGTTTTCACACAAAACGTCTTGTTCAGCAGCTTTCAATGCTAGTAGTGTATTATCAACATCTTCTCGATTGTGAGCTGCGGAGCATATAAACCTCAATCTTCCTCGCCCATGCTCAACGATTGGATAGGTCACTGCTGAAGCTTGAACTCCCCGCTCATAAAGCTTTTGAACGATTGCATACAAGGTATCTTTATCACTAAAATGTGGCGTTACAATAGGGCCATCTCCCGTACCGAGATCGTAACCAGCGGCTTCAAACTGCTGCCGCATGTACCTAGCTGTATCCCATAAACGCGCCCTTATAGACTCATCTGAGCGTAAAGTTCTCAGTGACGCTAACGCAGCGGCAATATCAGCTGGACTAACTGAAGCTTGGAAAATATAGGCTCGAGCTGACGACTTAAGTAAATCAATATACTCTTGCTTAGCGGCGACCACCCCACCTAAACTTCCCAATGATTTACTCAATGTAGTCATAATAAAATCTACCTGCTCAGTTACGCCCTGTTGTGCACAAATTCCCGCACCATTTTCGCCATAAAAGCCAAAGGAGTGAGCCTCATCGACTAAAATCAACGCATTATATTTCTTCGCTACACGTACAATATCGGCGACCGGGGCTGCTCCCTCTCCCATACTATAAACCCCTTCTATCACCACTAATATGGTTCTATAGGGAGATGCTTCTGAGGCTAGCAACAGCTCTAAGTCAACGATATCGTTATGTTTGAATGAGCGTATTTTCGCATCTGAGACTTTGGCTCCATCAACGATTGAGGCATGACACAACTGATCAACAATAACGACATCATTGCGACTAAGCAGGCCCGCGACAGCACCAACATTTGCGGTATATCCGGTTGGAAATAAACAGGCCTGTTGTTTTCCTACTAATTGTGCAAACTCTTGTTCAAAGGTGAGGTGTAAATCGGTCAACCCAGAGGCTGCCGCCGACGTCCCCATTCCGGTTCCTAACGCGTTCAACGCCTCAGAAGCCGCAGCTATCACACGCTCATCACGATTAAGGCCCAAATATAGATTTGTCGTCCAAATAATTGCCTCTCGACAGTCCTGATTGTGAGCATCTGTCACAATACCTTTACTCGCGCTGCCAGTGCGAAGTACCTTACTGTATGGGTTACAGCGATTATCATTGACCATGTCCATCATGGCTTTTACTAACTGACTTTTATCTTCCGCTGACCACGCAGAGATTTTTGCGGCCTGAAAAGGTGGATGGCTCGACTGAATATCTTTTTGGAAGTCTGACAACGCGTTGTTATGCTGAGCTACATTTTCCGTATTCCTTTTATCTTGCACATGACCATCCCTCTGCTCAAGCAAATACGCAGCTAACTTGTTGGTCGTTGTGTATTTAAGTACCGTACTTACTGACACGCTCAATCCAAGCTTCTCGCTGAGTCGGCTTGCCAATTCAAGTGACGTCAATGAATCCAACCCTAAATTAATAAATGGCGTATCTATCGCTTTAGACAGAGGTAGTGGCAAATTTAATAAGCTAGCCAGTTCCATCTGGATCACCTCAGTATAACTTGCAATGGTGACAGGCAAATTCTCACTGTCTATTGTAGTTTTAGCATCCGTGTTGTGATGGGATTCTGGTAACAAATCGCGTGCTAGTTTACCATTTGGAAGCCGAGGCAGTTCTGACAGAAAGACGAAAACACTAGGAACCATATATGCAGGCAAACGTACGTTTAAAGCATCACGGATCGACTCTTCATTTGGGTTATCCGGAGCAACTAAGTAAGCAACCAATAAGTTGTGCCCAACACCAACCTCCTTTACTGCCACTGCAGCGAAATCGACGTCTGGTAACATTTCTAATGCTGACTCAACTTCCTCTAGTTCAATTCGATAACCTCGTACTTTAACTTGTTGGTCCACACGGCCAAGAAATTCAAGTTCGCCAGCATCATTCCATCGACAAAGATCTCCCGTTTTGTATAGACGCTCCTCTGGTACATTTTCATTTGGAGATAGCTCAACAAACCGTGATTGTGTTAGCACTGCGTCGTGTAAATATCCTTGTGCAAGCTTGCTTCCGGCAAGATATAACTGTGCAGCTTGTCCTTTGGTTACTGGGCGCAACTCGTCATCTAAAACATACGCTCGGGTATGTTGTACTGGTTTGCCTATAGAAATAGCATCCGTGTGATTAGTCACATCGATTGCCGTAGAAAACACCGTATCTTCAGTCGGGCCATACACATTAATCATACGCAAATTTTTATGTTTAGCTCTTAACTGCTTCAACAACGCGGGCTTTAACACTTCCCCGCCAAATACCACACATTTAAGAGTATCAGGAAGCTGATGAACATTACTTAAGGTTTGAATAGCAGAGGGCACCGCAATACAAGTTCGTACTTTTTCAATACAAGGCAGAGTCGGATACTCCAGAATATTTTTTGCAATAACCACTACCCCACCCAAAGCCAAGGTTCCGAATATTTCCATCACTGATGGATCAAAACAGACTGAGGTTGCGGCCAACACACCTTGTAGCTCATGTTCTGCGAGCAATGTATGCATCGCTTGTGACATAGCATAAACACTGCTGTGCTGCACTGCGACGCCTTTTGGTTGACCTGTAGAACCTGAGGTATAAATGACATAGGCAAGTGAATCTGGCTTAACTTCGTACAAAACCTGTCCTTGAGTTTCGCATGCATGATGATAGTGGATAAGCTTACTTACTTTGCCATCTAATAGCGCAACATTATTCTGATCGACAATCGCTACGTTGGCGCCTGAATGCTTTATCATATAGTCCACCCTATCGGAAGGGTAAGCAGGATCGATAGGCACGTAAGCACAGCCTGCACGCATCACCCCAAGCAATGTCGCAATCAATTGCCAACTGCGATCCATGCAAACCGCAATAAGACTGTTTGGGGGTATATTCTGAGCTATTAATTCTGCAGCGATAGACTGCGAAGTTTTCAGCAAAGTGCAAAAGTCTATGTGCTGTTTTGCATCAACTAGAGCTAGTTTACTTGGTTGAGATGCTTGCTGATGGATTAAATCTAATATCGTTGCTGCCACACTCTTTTCCTTAATTTATTGCATTTACCCAGCATTGGGCATTTTGTTATTGTTACTTTTTGCTCATTACGCTATCCCGTTTCTTGACGTATATTTTGCACCAAGCGAATGACGTATTGACACATTACTGTTAACACAACGCAAATAAAAAGATAAAAAGATGACTCGCAATTGCGAGCCTATATACAGACGTGGGCATAGAATCAGATACAGCTACCCCAAACTCAATCCCACTTCTTCATACAAAAACTGTTTTGGATCTGAACGTCTCGGGTCGTCCATGGTGGGAATAAACTGGTCTATAAACGAAGATAGTTGCTGTTCGCTGGCTTCTGTCGCACCGCACATCCAGACTGGATGTAAGTAGTTCATTTGCGTTAGGTTCGCGGTCATTTGGAACATTTTCATCAGCTCAGGAATACTGGCAAACAAATCAAAGCCTGAATAAAACTGCGCACGCCCTCCTACCGAAACCAAAACCTGTAGATCTTTGTCTTTCAGTTTGTCACCTTGCTCACCAAAGGCAAATCCATAAGCCAAGATGTCGTCTAGCCACTTTTTTAATAGCGGTGGTACGGAGTACCAATAAAGTGGAAATTGAAAAATAATGCGGTCATGCTCAAGTAATAGCTGTTGTTCTTTTTCAACATCAAACACAAAATCAGGATACTCGGCATACATATCACGGCTAGTCGATAACTTACCTGACGCCTCTAGTTGCTGCTTCCAAATACGGTTAGCGTTAGAGCTTGCTAAATTGGGGTGAAAAACTAAGTTCATGACTTTCATTACTGCTGTCCTTAATAAATGGATTTCAAATTAGGTCATCTGACCTATTTACAAATTAGGTCACCCGACCTAGGATGTCAACAGTAATATTTCGAAACAGACTGAAAAAAGTTGCAGGTGGAATAAAAAGTGAATAAAAACAAAAAGGTAGAGAAAATCATCGATACCGCTTTGGCGTTATTAAAAAGCGTCGGAGATCAAGGCCTAAGCATGCGACAAGTCGCTGCGAACAGTGATATGTCATTGAGTAATGTGCAATATTATTTTAAGACTAAAGATCAACTACTTAAAGCAATGGCTGAACGATATTTTCAACATTGTTTGCATGATCTCCGCGCAATGCCCCCTTTGCAATCGCAGCAAACCATCGAAACAGAGCTACACGCCATGTTGACAGAGTTTTTAAGTCACCGTCAGGCCGTATCTGAGATCTGCAGTATGTTTAGAGAATATTGGGCAATTGCGACGCGCAGCGAAGTCATAGCAGACTATCTGAAACAGTATTATTTACAGGTAGCAGAAGTGTTGTCAGAAAAGCTTCGCCCGGTAGCTAACAGCGAACAAGGCGTAAACTGCGTCATTACTTTTCTTATTCCTTTCTTAGAAGGCTATGCAGTTACAATCAAAGCTTTACCAGAAACTCCAGAAAAGACAGCGACTTTCTTGACAAAAATACTAACAGAACTGTTACTTATAGAGTCCAGTTAACAGCAACAAGTTGCCATACAAAAGCAATTACGCTGTTAAATATATACTTAACTGATAACTAAAAAGCGAATTGCCACATTATGAATGCCAAAGGCACTGCGGTTCATTACTTAAAAAGTCATTTTAAAACACTTGTTTTGTTACCAATAATGGTATTTTTAGGTGGTGTGACTTACGGTTTTTACTTAGTAAAACAAGAACAGTCCCAGCAGCATGAGTTTATTATTAACGCTTTAAATAAACGCCTAGAACATATCTCTGAAGGTGTACAAGAGCGTATGCGACTTTATCAGAACGGTATTTTAGGTCTGAAAGGAGCCGTGGCAGCCCACGGCGTTGAACGCTTTGATTATTTTGCCATGCAGAGATACATGGCTTCACATAACTTCAATCAAGAGTTTCCCGGGTCGCGAGGGATTGGTTTTATTAAGCTCGTTTCCCCCAATGAGGAAGCTAGCTTTATTGAAAGTATGCAACTTCAACGGCCTGATGGGCAATTTACCGTCAAAAAACTAGAAGTCCATGATAAAAGCCGTTTCATTATTCAGTTTATAGAGCCAGAAAAAAGCAACCGTGAAGCCGTCGGTTTGGATATAGGCTCTGAAAAGATGCGCCGAGCGGCTGCACACGGTTCCGCGGTATATAATGAACCACGACTGACAGGTCCTATCACCTTGGTGCAGGCAAATAAAAAAGCCAAACGAGGCTTTTTAATCCTCTGGTCGGTGTATGAAGGTAAAACACCAACTATCAAAGAAGCAAGATTAAAACAACTTCGGGGATGGAGCTATTCACCATTAGTCATTGATGAAGTTTTATCGTCAATTAGTGGCCTAAAAAACGATGTGTCGCTAGACATTATTGATGTAACCGATGGACGTGATAAGCAGGCAATCCACTTTTTTAATTTCACTTCTGAATATCCAGCTAGTCATTATTATTTAGATAAAACAATTACCTTACTGGGTCGTGAGTGGCAACTATCTTTGATTGCCAGTGAAAGATTTGTCGAGGAACTGAAGCTTTCCCCTCCTGCCGCTATGATGGGACTTTACACATTGCTTTCTGGGGCGCTTGCTATGCTCATACTGTCTATACATATGATCATTGCACGCCAGTCTGAGATTAAAAATCAAAAACTACAACTTGCGGCTGAAAAAGCCCGCACCCTGATTGAAACCAATGCATTGTTGGAATATGAAGTCGCCAAACGAACTCAAGAGATCACCAAAGCGAACTTATTTCAAAAGAGCATCATTGACGCATCGGCACTGGCAATTATTTCAACCAATGAACAAGGGTTAATTACCTCATTTAACCCTGCCGCCGAAAAATTACTCGGTTACTCCGCTGAAGAAGTAGTAGGAAAACAAACGCCACAAATTTTTCATGTAGAAAGCGAGGTCGTAGCGCGTGCAGAGGCACTTTCGGAAGAGCTTGGTCTCGACATTGATCCCGGTTTTGAGGTATTTGTAACCAAGGCCCGTATGGGACTGAGTGACTCTAATCAATGGACTTACCTCACCAAGTCGGGTGAACAAATCCAAGTAAAGTTAAGTGTCACCGCGTGGAGCGATGACAAAGGAAATATCAAAGGCTTTTTAGGGATGGCTGACGACCTAACGGTACAAATAGAGCACGAAAGAGTGCTTTCCGAAGCCAAAGATGCGGCAGAACAAGCCAGTCGCGCTAAATCAGCGTTTTTGGCCAATATGAGCCATGAAATCAGAACGCCGATGAATGGGCTGTACGGCGCTTTACAGTTATTAAAGTCCGAAAAAGTTTCCCCACAAGGCGCTGACCTAGTTTCTAAGGCCATATACTCAGTTAAGGCACTTAACACCATTATTAACGATATTTTAGACTTTTCGAAAATTGAAGCTGGCCGTTTATCACTAGAAAAACGCAATTTTAATATTAAAAGGCTGATTGAAAATTTACGCTCTGAGTTTACCGTCATGGCGAAGGAGAAAAACCTGACGCTGACTTTTACATTATCTTTGGCTAACGAATACCGGTTTGGCGATGAATTAAGGATCAGGCAAGTTTTGCTTAACTTATTATCCAATGCCATCAAGTTCACGGAGGCGGGAGAAGTAAGTGTCGAAATCACTGAGTCGTTACAACCAGCAGGAATTGAACTGCAAGTTTCAGATACAGGTATCGGCATGCCTAAAGAAGTAATAAAACGCTTATTCGCTCGCTTTGAACAGGCAGATAAATCAACTACCAGAAAATTTGGTGGCACCGGACTTGGGCTATCTATCACACACTCTTTGGTAGAACTCATGAGCGGCACTATTGAGGTAGAAAGTAAGCCCGGCCAAGGCAGCGTATTTACCATCTTTCTCCCTCTGGTTGTAGGCGAAAAAGAATCAGTTACTCCCCACGAAAATGAGCACAATTACGACTTTTCAGATCGCACTTTCCTCATTGCTGAGGATAACCATATAAACCAAATTATTGTTAAAACGATGCTAGCCAACACTGGGGCTACTCTGTTGATAGCCAACGATGGTGTAGAGGCGATTGAGCTGGCTCAGTTACATTGCCCTGATTTGATTTTAATGGATATTCAAATGCCTAACATGGATGGTATTGAAGCATGTAAACAGCTAAAAAAAATCAATACCGACATTCGCATTATCGCACTAACTGCGAATGCGTTCGAAGATGACAAAGCGCTTTATCGACGCACGGGATTTGATGGTTATGTCTCTAAGCCGATTGAGCAGCAAGAACTATTAAATAGCATTGCTGTTCAGCTTTATAATGGGTAACCGCTAAAGCGTAACAACACAGTTTCGGCCAGAAGCCTTTGCTGTATAAACGGCGTGATCCGCTGTTTTTAACGAGCTGCCAAAAGGTAAATTCTGATTCACTTCAACAACCCCAAAACTGGCCGTGAGGTTTATCTTTAACTCATTAAAACAAATAGTATTTTTTTCGATGCGAGCCCGTAATCGTTCTGCGATCAACATCGCATCCCCTAACTGAGTATTTGGCAGTAATACAATAAATTCCTCACCTCCAAGTCGACACATACAATCTTCTAAGCGCAATGCGCTGACACACAACTCGGAGAAAGACTGCAACACAATATCACCCACATCATGACCGTGTTTATCATTGATCAGCTTGAAGTGATCGAGATCAACCATAATCATCGAAAGTTGCTGCGATAGTCTATTATGACGGCTCATTTCTTTTTGTGCATTTTCCATAAGGTAACGGCGGTTCTTGAGACCTGTTAATGGATCTTTATATGCCATTTCTGCCAGCGTAGTCTGAGCTAGCCATAACTCATGTACCAGCAAACGGCGGCTACAGCAGTCAGCTATCATTTCTGCGTACGCCACTTCATCTTTATGCCAAGAACGAATACTTGCATTGCCTTCACAACATAACACACCGTGAGGTATGCCGTTTTTAAAAATCACCGCGTCAAGCATGGTAACAATGCCCTCTGGAACAAGATAGGCGTCTCGAAACTCTACGGTTCTTGGATCAGACATCGCATTATGGGCAGCAATGGTTTCACCACTGTTAATAGCATTAAAGTAACTTGGAAATTGCTCATAATTAAGTTTAGGAAGCGATGTAGCAGTGGATTCTAATGGCCAGTCGGTATTGGCAACGTTAAGTAATTGAGTGGGGTTTTCAATATCGTCGAATAACCAAACTGAGACACGACTGATTGCCAAAGTGGTTCTACCCTCTTCTAAAATATCAAGAAGAAAGCTTTGAAACGAACCTGACACGTCGACCTCTTGCGAGCTCAGCCTTCTGAGACGCTGAGTCAGGTGGCTAAAATCTTTCAACATAACAACAGCCGCTAAATTACATTTGGTTATATTTGGTTTCTTTTTAAGCATAGTAGCAAAAAATAAACAAATCACGTTAATGATTTCTCTACTTAACCTCATCAAGTTAGGAAAATATTTTGCAGTTTCAAGCAACGGCTTTAGCTGCGATCTCATTCAGCGTAGGACCTAAGCGTATTCAGTAATCTGAATTGACGGCGATTTGATTCAGTTAAACCAAAGAAAGTGCAGTAAATATGGAGTCAGAAATATAATTTATAGAATGAGTATATTGAAAAACAACAAGTTATTAATAATTTACGCTGCAATAACAGCGTTGGACAAGCTAACGGCTCTGCGGTGGGAGTTAAGCGGTTTTATATAAAAGAGGCAATATTCATTTGCCTCTTTTATATGGAGACTATTATAAGTATTTCTTAAAATACTTTTTGAAAACAGAGTCCTGTAACGCTAACTCACGCTGCTCAGCTAAAATTTCATTAAGCATGTTTTCTGAAGTTAGTGGGTTTGCCAACACCACACGAAATACAACGGTTGGCTGATATTGGTATTGCTCAGGCGTTAGACGCGTGCGCGATACAAAAGAGCGTCCAGTTTCCCGCTGCCGTTTTTGCACACTCGCGGTTAAGCGATTCAAGGCAGCATAAATCTCAATTTTCTCTTCATCATTCGCGTTGGCGATAACCGCTTTTAACTGTTCTGGCACAAAACGGTACGTGAGAATACATAATTCCGGTTTAGAGACCAACTCAAAGTCTGGTTGAGCTTCGATTAAAGACGCAAAATAACGTGCCTTTTCAATCCCCTTGTCAATCAGCATTTCATAGCCTTGCCGGCCAATAACTCGTAAACAAGCGTGGACCAGCATCGCCATTCCCGGACGGCTGCCTTCTAAAGTGTGACTACCTAGATCTTTGGAACCTTTACGTAAAATATATTCCGCATGATGTTCAATGGCGTCAGATGCCGCTGGATCTTTAAATAACACCATGCCTGCGCCCATCGGCACATACATTTGTTTGTGTGCATCGATGGTAATGGAATCTGCACGCTCAACACCGTTTAGCAGTTTGCGATACGTACTTGATAATAAGGTCGCTCCTCCCCAAGCCGCATCCACGTGGAAATGGCAGCCAAGTTCTTCGGCAAGATCAGCCATTTTGTCTAACGGATCGATATTGCCTGTCTCCGTGGTGCCAGCGACACCTACCAAGGCCAGAACTTTGATACCTTTAGACTCTAGCTCTAGCGCCTTTTCTCTCATTGCATCGATATCAACTTTATTGTTGGCACAGGTTTTTATTGAAATAAAATTCTCTCGGCCAATCCCCAACACATCAGCTGCTTTACCAAGCGAATAGTGACCTCGTTCAGAAACCAATACTGCCAAGCCTCGATAACCATAATGCAGCATTGCAGCAACTAAACCTTGTGTACCAATGCCTTTAAAATCCCCATCTGGTTTTAATAAGCGGTTTCTAGCAATCCAAAGGGCGGTGATATTAGCCACCGTTCCACCAGAACAAAATGCCCCCAAAGAAGTTTGTGCGCTGTGCATCCACTTATCGTAAAAAGCTTCATTCTCTCCATAAGCAAGGTGGTGGATCATGCCCAAAACCTGACGCTCGAGAGGGGTAAATGCCTTCGAAGTTTCAATCTTTACTAAGTTTTGATTTAAGCCCACCATTAGCTTAGATAACGGCAACACAAAATGTGGCAGAGCTGAAGTCATATGACCAATAAAACTGGGGGAGGCGGTGTGTACAGAATGTGCAACCAATTGCTCCATAATGTCTTGCGCATAGTCTGACACAAACATAGGAGCTTCTGGGATCACTGCAGATTGAAAGTCTTTTTCAATCTCATGCAAAGGCTTTTCCACAGCCGCAATATTTTCATTAAGAAAACCAGCGAGATTGCTCGAGATTTCCTGCTCGATTCTGCTTAAAGTTGAATCCGGTGCCTCTGGGACGGTAAATATACGCATCAAACTTTCTTCAGAAGCGACTGCACAACGCTTTGGGCCCATTAATACTACCTAGTTTGCAACTGGCACATCATCATTGTGCCTGAGATTGAATATTAGAAATGGCTAACTTTACTGCATAGCAGCGGAATTGTCTTCACTTGTTGCCGTAATTTTCCATAAAAGGTGACATTTTGATGAAGCTGGAAATAAAATTCAGTGACTTTTCGTTACATTATTTCCAAAAACTGACAAAAAAACAAATCGCAATAATGCAAATTAGAATGCAAAAAAACTTTCGCTATTAACAAATTTTAACACTGGTGGTTAAATATGAGTGACAAACCCTAGCCTACTACACTAAACTATTGATATTTAGGAAGCATCGTAGCTTTGTCGATAAGGAATATCATGAGCTCAAGGGTCATCTCAGAACAAAAGTCAGCAAGTACCAACAGCCAATCGGCATTTGCTCACACAATTTCAAAACCGAGGTTTTCAACGCATCTGCCTATCACTTGGCTGGTCCTCGCCTCGTTGATATTTTTAGCAACCCTTTCAGGTTATGTGATTGTAAGTTATTACGAAACCCGTGATGAAATCATGGCACGTATCAATAACCAACTGATCAATGCCGCAAAAAGCACCAATGTCATCGTTGGGGAAAACTATCAGCAAAACATTCATTCGATTTCAACCAAGGAATTTCAACAAAAGAGCCGCCAACTGACTGAACTCGCACAAGCATTGGATATTGAATATGTTTACACTATGGTACTGGATCCACCACATGTGCGCTTTACTGCTTCAAGTTACACCAAAACCGATATTCAGTTGCAGCGGATCACGCACCTGCATGATATCTATCCAGAAGCATCTCTGATCCTTAAAAGTGCATTTCATTCCACTGAACCGGTATTTGAAGTCGCCCACGATAAATGGGGGCATTTTATCAGTGTATTTATCCCGTATGTTTTGCCTGATGGTTCAACTTATATTGCAGGTGCCGACATCACCGTTCGAGACCTCAATCAACGCCTTAATAAAAGTGCAATTGAAGCGGCGACCAATGCTAGCTTCTTCTTACTTACGTTTTTGCTGATCATCAGTTGCTATGTCATTTATTATCGTAAGAGCTTAACCACCGATCCTAGAACGGGTTTTGCTAACCGAATAGCTCTGGAGCAAGAACTAAAAAATACATCCACTCAGCGTTTAAGCTTAGCGATAGTGAGTGTCAAAGAGGTCGAGGACATTATTAGCTTTTACGGCACATCCGTTGGAGACAAGGTAATGTCAAAGGTGATGCGGTATTTTGCAGGCTTTTTGGGCCATCATCGGGTATTTCGACTGACGACCTCTAAGGTCGCAATCATTACCGATACAGAAAATGGCTCGCATTATTTAGCTAATTTAGTACAAGGATTTCCAATCACTAAACCGATTTATGACATTCCGTATTTGTACGTAAATTTATGTAGTGGTGTCGCGAAAGGCAATCCTGCGTTGTTGTTAGAAAACGCATTTTTAGCACTACGTCAGGCACAAGAACACAGCGAATTATTATGTCACTTTGACATTAAGTTACACCACAATCCACAGCAACAGACTGAAAATCTCCAGCTAACTAGGCTACTGCAACAAGCCTGTGAGTCAGACAGAGTATTGCCCTATTTTACGCCTAGACGTTCCACAATAGATGACAGCGACATACAGTATTTTTGTAGTGCAAGCATAGTAGATGAGCAAGGTGCGATTATTCAAACCGATGAGCTCCCCACAGTAATTAAACAACCTAGACTACGCACACTGCTGCGTATGAGGTTGCTAAATTTGTGTGCGGCTCAATTTAGAAAAACTGCACATAGCTGGGTAATGCGCCTTGATTACAGTGATTTGAACGATGCTGAATTTTTTGAAGACTTGGTGCAAATTCTGCGTCGCTATCCACAACCACAACAAATCACACTAGAGTTTTCGGAAAGTGACGTACTAAAACACTTCGGTGAAATGCATCAGCTGATCAATTCGCTTAAGGCAAAAGGCGCTCAAATTGCAGTCGCGGGAGTAAATAGTGGCTTTTTAACCGTACACCGTATTTTAAAACTACCGATCGATGCCATTTGTTTAGAAAGCAACATTTGTAGTTTACTGGAAGACGATGGTGATTTAGTGCGTTCTATCGAATACTTAGCGATTCAATGTCGGCACAATAACTTATCGTTAGTGGTAAATTGCATCAGCAGCAAAGCTCAGGCTGACTTAATGACTCGTGCTGGTGCTACTCGACTTTCTGGACCTTGGATTGGCAAAGCAAAAGGCCACTTGTGATTATTTGCTTAAGCGGCCCCAGTTTTAGCTAAAACCGGGGCTGGACAACAGCCTACAATATCTTAGCTGCGACTTAGCTCGACAATAAGTCGGGTACTTGATTGGCCACTGGCCCAATACTTACGTTCAAACGGTGTGATAGCTTGTTCACTGCTGTAAGGTTCAGCGCTCGCCTTGACGCCAGCTAGTTCCAAGGCACGCGCAAATTCTTCAACATAAATAGACCAATTGCTACGCACTTCTAATATCCCACCTAGTTTCACGATAAATGGAAAAACTGCGCTGCCATGCCAACGTCTTTGAATATGCTTTGCCTTTGGCCAAGGGTTTGGATATAACAAATAATGATGCGTTGGCTGCCAATTTGCTTGATACGCTAAACGCCAAAAGTCATTAAGATCGGCTTGCGCCAGAATATATTGGCCTTGTTCGGTTTGCTTGTATTCAACATCATGCTTATCTAATCGATGCGCAGACTTATCAATCCCTATCACTAACGCTTCAGGATGCATTTTAGCAAGGTTGGCAGTGCTCTCCCCGACGCCACAACATGAATCAAGAATAATCGGACCATTAAATGCAATGACTTTCTCATTTACTTGATCAAATGCTTGTTGAGTGTGTGCCGCTATGGGTTTTTTAAATTCAGCATTAAGGTGCTTAGTCACTATCTCATCAAGCTTTTCATTTAGCCCTTGCTGATTGGTGGTGATACTACGTGAGTTCGCTTCTGTCATGGTCAAATACAATCATTGCTAGATGTCGGTATTCTACCTGAATTTGAGGGTAGGTGTCAGTGCAACCAGCAATCTCGCCTTTTACGCCATTGCCAGTTCGGATCTGTCACCCATCCAACGCATAATTATCGGCGTGATGACTTCTGGATGTTGTCGCAACAATGTAAAAGCCAAACTACGAACCTGAGGCAATAAAGACTTATCTCGGCTTAAATCTGCAACTTTAAGTTCAGCAAGACCGGTTTGTTTGGTACCAAGTACTTCACCTGGACCACGGATCTCAAGGTCGCGTTCTGCTATCACAAAACCATCGTTACTTTCTCTGAGTACCCCCAAACGCTTTTGCGCTGTTACAGACAACGGCGCGTGATATAACAACAAACAATGTGATGCAATACTGCCCCGACCTACTCGCCCTCGTAGTTGGTGTAACTGCGCAAGCCCCAAACGCTCTGGATTTTCAATGATAATGAGACTGGCGTTGGGCACGTCGACACCAACCTCAATGACCGTCGTTGCCACCAAAACGTCGATTTTGCCTTGCTTAAACTCATCCATAATGGTTTGTTTTTCTTGTGCTTTCATTCGCCCATGCACCAGCCCAATTGTCAGTTCAGGAAGCGCTAGAGCAAGCTCCTTAGCAGCATCTTCAGCGGCTTGGCATTGCAGTACTTCAGATTCATCAATTAAGGTACATACCCAATACACTTGACGTTTATCATCAACACAAGCCGTTTTAACTTTATTGATCACTTCCTGACGTCGAGTATCTGGCACTGCCACAGTGGTAATCGGTGTGCGCCCTGGTGGAAGCTCATCAATAATAGAAGTTTCTAGATCCGCATACGCGGTCATCGCCAAAGTTCGAGGTATGGGTGTAGCGGTCATCACCAATTGATGGGGATAGCAATCGTCAAACTTACCTTTTTCTCTGAGCGCAAGGCGCTGGTGTACGCCAAAACGATGTTGCTCATCAATGATAATCAAAGCTAAATTGGCAAACTGCACTTGCTCTTGAAATAGCGCATGTGTACCGACGACCATTTGTGCTTCACCGCTGGCGATCCGCTCCAATGCTGACGTTCGCTCTTTGGTTTTACCACCCAACCACACGGATTCAATACCTAATGGCTGAAACCAGTTTAAAAAATTCATTGCGTGTTGTTCGGAGAGAATTTCTGTTGGTGCCATCAAGGCTACTTGATAGCCTTGAGCAATGGCACAAAGCGCACTCAGCGCTGCAACCAGAGTTTTACCTGATCCCACGTCCCCTTGCACCAATCGCATCATCGGAAAAGGTTGCTGTAAGTCTCCCTTAATTTCTGCAACCACTCGGCTTTGCGCATTGGTTGGAGCGAAGGGTAACGTCTCAAGAAATTTTTGCTCAAGTGTATTGGTAGGTGAAAGCGATGCGGCTCTTACCGATTGTCCTTTTTGCCTTAATGCCAACAAGCTGAGGTTTTGCGCCAGCAGTTCTTCAAATACCAAACGCTGCAATGCTGGGTGTGTCCCCAACTCAAATTCTGCAACATCAACATCATGCGGTGGCTGATGCAAAATCAACAGCGCCTCTTTCAAGCTTTGCTTTGAGGGCCGATATTGCACAGGTAAATAATCTGGCACATCGTATTTTTTTAATAGGGTTACGGCTTGTTCTGCAATAGCACGAATACTGAGTTGTTTTAAGCCTTCGGTAGTTGGGTAAACTGGAGTCAAGGTTGCTAGCGTTGGGTCGCTCGGCTGAGAATAACAATCTTTAATGCTGTATTCTGGATGTGCCATTTCAAACCCATGACGACCACGGCGAACTTCACCAAAACAGCGGATCACCTTGCCACTTTGCATCGCGTTTTTTTGCGCTGCACTGAAGTTAAAAAAGCGCAGCGCTAAACGGCCGGTACCATCATTAACATAACACACCAGCATGCGACGCTTACCAAAAGTAATATCCGCCCGCTCGATTTCAGCTTCTATGCTGACGTGAAGGTGTGCTTGAAGTTCGCAGATTTGATAGGTTTTCGCTCGGTCTTCATAGCGTAGCGGTAGATGAAATAACATGTCTTGGACGGAGTGAATACCTAACTTCGCAAGTCGCTCAGCCGCCTTTGGACCAACGCCTTTTAGCTCGGTAACTGGGTAACTGGCAAGATTTGGAGTCGACATGTTATTCCTTTATTTTTTGGCCGTTATTTTTTGCTGTACTTGAGTATGTCCCAAAACGTATCATCGGCAATAATTTCACCTTGCTCATCCAGCTCAGGATAGGGCAGACCTTTCACCTTGCAACGCTCAGCAATAATAGGATGACAGCCTTCAAACAATAAACGATGCTTAACTTGTGAGTCCAACATATCGCTGCGTTCGTACATACCAGCGGCTGTTCTTTGTCTTTGCGCCTCATATAAAATCAGTGCTGCCGCCACGGATACATTTAATGACTGTACCATGCCTTCCATGGGAATAACGATATGTTTATCAGCATGTTGTAATGCTTTATCTGAGATCCCTGTACGCTCTTGACCGACGATAACCGCGGTAGGCTTGGTGTAGTCTATTTCTCTAAAATCAACCGCTTTATCACTTAGGTTGGTAGCTAATAGCTGAATCCCTGGGTTTTGTTCTCGGATGGCTGCAACAGCAATATCGATATCTTCATGCATTTGCGTCTCGACCCAGTTTTTACTGCCACCCGAGGTGTTATTGGTCAAACGCCTTTGTTGTTGTGGCCATACTGCATGTACATAGTGACAACCCACGGCGTCAGCAGTACGCACAATGGCGGATAAATTATGATGCTTATGCACCTCATCCAAGCAAACTGTTAAATCAGTTTGGCGACGATCTAAAACGCTTTTTACACGATGGTATCGATTTTCAGCCATCTATTTACTACTCAATTCACAAAATTGCCGCGATTATAGCAAAAATCCGACTAGGGCATAACTGTGCGCTGAATTGGGTTCTGTAGCGAAATCAGGGTCTCAGTAGATTGTACCGCATCAATGCTTTGTACCTTATTGATCAATACATCTTGAAGGTGATCAATAGAACGTGTCATCACCTTGATAAAAATACTGTAATTGCCGGTGGTGTAATGGGCTTCAACGACTTCCTCAAAAGTTTTTAACTTAGCAAGTGCGGCAGGATAATCCCCTGCTTGTTTTAAGTTAATACCGATAAAACAGCATACATCGTAGCCAAGTTGCTTAGCATTGATGCTCAATTGAGTGCCTTCGATAATGCCAGCATGCTTCATTTTCTCTATGCGCACATGGATAGTACCCGCACTCACCGTAAAGCGTTTAGCAAGTTCAGCATAGGGAACTCGAGCATTTTCCATCAATGCGTTAAGGATAGAGCGGTCCAAATTGTCGATCTGATAATTATTCATTCAAAAAACCATTAACAATTATTGATTCCTTAAATATTAACGACTTTTTTTAAATAAAAAAACAAAGTAAAGGTGTTTTTGTTGTGGGTTATTGCAATAAAACTCCATTTCTTTAAATATAACCACATCAAACAAACGGTATTGGGAATGAGGACCTAATTATGTTGAGCAAGTATCAAGAGACACAAAAACAAATCGCACGTGTTAAACAGGTTTTTTCACAACAGCTGAGTGAGCGTTTAGGATTGGTTGAAGTACAAGCACCGATTTTAGCCAAAGTGGGTGACGGCATTCAGGACAACTTAAGTGGTCATGAAAAAGCGGTACAGGTGAAAGTAAAAACTTTGCCAGATGCGCAATTTGAAGTGGTTCACTCTTTGGCAAAATGGAAGCGTAAAACTTTAGGACAATATGGTTTTGCAATTGGTGAAGGCTTATACACGCACATGAAAGCGTTAAGACCCGACGAAGATAAACTCTCACCGATTCATTCTGTCTATGTTGATCAATGGGATTGGGAAAAAGTGATCTGCGAAAAAAGTGAGCGTTCACTAAGCAAGCTTAAAGAAACCGTCGAAACCTTATATCAAGCGATCAAAACCACAGAGCAAGTCGTTGCAGATGAGTTTGGAATTACACCATTTTTGCCTGAAAAAATTACTTTTGTACACAGTGAAGAACTTAGAACCATGTACCCAGACTTTACTGCAAAACAGCGCGAAAAAGCCATCGCTCAAGAGTATGGAGCAGTGTTTTTAATCGGTATTGGCGGTGAGCTTGGCGATGGTAAAATTCATGATGTAAGAGCACCAGATTACGACGACTGGTCCACACCTACTTGCGATAAGTATCAAGGACTAAACGGTGATATTTTAGTGTGGAACCCGGTATTAGAAGACGGTTTTGAGATCTCATCAATGGGGATCCGAGTCTGCCCAGACTCACTTGCTAAACAGCTAAAACTGACTGATGACGAAGACAGGTTAAGCTTAGATTGGCACCAGCAATTGGTTGCTGGCGAACTACCACAAACTATTGGCGGTGGTATCGGTCAGTCTCGATTGACTATGTTGTTGTTACAAAAGCAGCATATTGGTCAAGTACAGGTTGGGGTTTGGCCTGAAGAAGTAACAAGCTCAGTAGAAGACTTACTGTGATAAAACGAACTTATTTTTAATGTCGTAGGTTATTACTTAAACCCTCAGTTTATTGTAAGTTCTAAGCGGAGGGTTTATTTCATTAAACTAGAGCAATGTACCACTATACAGGAAAATCTTTGCAGGCTGAGGCTGTACAACCCCAAACGTTCTGACTTAAAATACATTGTCTGAAATTAGTGATTTCTATGGGCATCCCGCCTGCAACTTGTGGTGTCTGCATAGGCTTTAGAGCCGTGGCGCTATTTAGGTTTTTTAGCTTTTTAACTTTTACTTTCATTTTGAATTTCCTTTTAGATAATTTTGACTTGTCAGGTATCTTGGCGAGCAACACCAACCATCCTTACTAAAAACACATTGCTGATAATTGTGATAAATCTAAGCTTATATCCAATGTTTTAGTTTTTGTATTTAAAAACCCTCAGCTTATTGTAAATTCTAAGCGGAGGGTTTTAATGTCAAAGACTTAATTAGTCTTCACATGCTCCGCCTGTACAGCCCCAGACATTCATGCTTATAACACACTGTCTATAGTTAGTAATTTCGATATGCTTTCCGCCTGCAATTTGTGGTGTCTGCATAGGCTTTAGAGCCGTGGCGCTATTTAGGTTTTTTAGCTTTTTAACTTTTACTTTCATTTTGAATTTCCTTTTAAATAATTTTGACTTGTCAGGTATCTTGGCGAGCAACCAACCATCCTTACTAAAAACACATTGCTGATAATTGTGATAAATCTAAGCTTATATCCAATGTTTTAGTTTTTGTATTTAAAAACCCTCAGCTTATTGTAAATTCTAAGCAGAGGGTTTTAATGTCAAAGACTTAATTAGTCTTCACATGCTCCGCCTGTACAGCCCCAGACATTCATGCTTATAACACACTGTCTATAGTTAGTAATTTCGATATGCTTTCCGCCTGCAATTTGTGGTGTCTGCATAGGCTTTAGAGCCGTGGCGCTATTTAGGTTTTTTAGCTTTTTAACTTTTACTTTCATTTTGAATTTCCTTTTAAATAATTTTGACTGTTCAAGTATCTTGGCAAGCACCACCAGTGCAACCCCAAACATCTTTGCTTACAACACACTGTTGGTAATTACTAATTTTTATATATTTACCACCTGCAACTTGTGGAGTCTGCATAGGTTTTAGAGCCGCTGCGCTATTTAAGTTTTTCAGTTTTTTAACTCTTACTTTCATTTTGAATTTCCTTAACATGTTGTTTTTTGTAATGCTTATATATCAACAAATATCGATGTCATCGTATCCGAATTAGATTTACTCACTAAAAATTCCGCTCAGAAAAGCTCTGCGTGCAAATAAACTTTCAGCGAGAAAAACATTACTCTTGGCACGCACTACCAGTGCAGCCTAAAATTTGCTTGCTGTAACGACATTGATCACGGTTAGAAATATCGACATGTTTTCCACCAGCAATTTGTGGTGTTTGATGCTGCTGCAATGCCGCAGTGTTAGTTAGGCTTTTCAACTTCCTAACCTTTAATTTCATTTTAAATTTCCTTTTATTCACATACAACCAATTCAAAAAGCTACATTACAGAAACAAATAGTGCAAACTTTAATCGATAAAGTAGCAATATTTTCTCGTATCAAGATACGTCATATGGTAAACAGGTTGGTATCACTCTCAAATTAAGATTACGGATTAACTAACAGAGGACATAAACAAGGAAAGGTTAACGCCTTAAGACAAAGCGTGTGGTCTAATGTTTTATTATATAAATGGTTAGAACTTAAAAAGGAGCCGAAGCTCCCTATTTAACCTCAAGCTGAGATTATTTAGCTTAATTTTCGCCCCAAGGCAGAAATAATCAATTTGTTGATGGCAATTCCATGATCCCATCAATCTCAATTTGCACCGCTTTTGGTAGCTCTTTAACGCCAATCGCTGCACGAGCAGGATAAGGTGTTCTAAAATACTGTGCCATGATCTCGTTTACTTTTGCGAAATGGCTTAGGTCAGTTAGGAAAATATTAACTTTAACCATATCTTGTAGCTCACCGCCTGCCGCTTCACATACCGCGATCAGATTTTTAAACACCTGATGAGTTTGCTCTTCAAAATCTTGCGAGATCACTTCCATGGTTTCTGGTACCAATGGAATTTGACCCGATAGATACACCGCAGTGCCTACTTTAACCGCTTGGTTATAAGTGCCAATGGCCGCTGGCGCTTTGTCTGTTGAAATAATTGCTTTGTTCATTGTGATTCCTTTTTATTTCTTTCTATATACGCGTTGAACATCTGGCATAACTCGGATCCGGCGCATAATATCTGCAACATGGACACGGTTTTTCACTGTGATCCCCAGATCAATCACGTACAAATTACTTTCTTTCTCATCGGTGGCAATTTCGACAATATTCGCCTGAGTACTCGCCACCACATTGGTTAATTTCGCCAACGCGCCTTGATGGTTAATGATTTCCACCCGCATCGCTGCGATATATTCTTTTTCAGGATTGTCTTCCCACTTTACTACGAAATACTTAGCCCGTTCGTTTTGCCAACCTCGTATATTTTTACACTCTTGGCGGTGAACCATCAGACCCTTGCCCTGACTTACATAGGCAGTAATCGCGTCACCTGGTACTGGACGACAACATTTAGCATAAGTAACCAGCATACCTTCCGTACCGATTATTGCAGCTTTGGCTCGCTTAGCAATATCTTCAATTGCTTTATCGTCTTGCAATAAGCGCTTCGCGACCAATAAACTCATAATATTGCCGCAACCGATTTCGACTAACAGCTCTAATAATGTGTTTAGGTTATTTTCTTCTAGAACCTTGTCGATTTGTGCCTGTGGCACATCATCCAGTTTGTGTTCACCAAGTGCTGAGTCCAATAATCTGCGACCCAACTGCATGGCCTCTTCTTCCTGCTGACTTTTAAGGTAATTACGGATCCCAAGACGCGCTTTACCTGTCACCACAAAGTTAAGCCAAGTCGCATTAGGATGCGCGCCAGAGCTGGTGATTACCTCGATAGTTTGGCCAGTATCGAGTGCTTTACTTAGTGGGTAAGGTTTGCGATTAACTCTTGCACCAACGCAGGTATTACCAACGTCGGTGTGCACTGCATAGGCAAAATCTACAGCTGTTGCCCCCATTGGCAATTCAACAATACGACCATCAGGCGTAAACACGTAAATTTCTTCTGGGAACAGCTCTGTTTTAACGTTCTCTACAAATTCAAACGACGAACCTGCACTTTGCTGCAGTTCAAGCAAACTTTGCATCCATTGACGTGCGCGCTGCTGAGCGGTATGTCCCGCAGAATCACCCGCTTTTTTGTACATCCAATGTGCTGCAACGCCTTTATCCGCCATATGATCCATATCATGCGTACGGATCTGTATTTCTACGGGTATACCATGAGGTCCTACGAGTGAGGTATGTAACGACTGATAACCGTTGGTTTTTGGCACTGCAATATAGTCTTTGAATCGTGTTTCGATAGGCTTGTAAAGGTTGTGTGCAACGCCTAGGACGCGATAGCAGGTATCTAAGCTATCAACATTGATCCTAAAGGCGTAAATATCCATAACTTCGTTAAACATCAATTCTTTGCTAAGCATCTTTTTGTAAATGCTATACAAGTGTTTTTCTCGACCTTTAACTGATCCCTGTATCCCCGCCTCTTCTAACCGTGATTCTATCTCTGTTTGGATATTACTGATCACTTCTTTACGGTTGCCACGCGCCTTCGCGACTTCCGATTTCAATGCTCGATAGCGCATGGGATAAAGTGCTTGAAAACCTAAATCTTCAAGTTCGTTTTTAATATCATGAATACCTAGGCGGTTAGCGATTGGCGCATAAATCTCAAGCGTTTCTCTAGCGATTCGGCGACGTTTATCCGGACGTAACGCGCCCAACGTACGCATGTTATGTGTTCTATCCGCCAGCTTGATAAGAATGACGCGAATATCCTGCGTCATTGCCATGATCATTTTACGGTAGTTTTCTGCTTGAAATTCTTTTTTGTCCTTGAAGCTCAACTTATCTAGTTTGGAAACACCTTCAACCAACTCTGCCACTGTATTACCAAAGATTTCGGCAAGGTCGTCTTGGCTAAAATCGGTGTCTTCAATCACATCGTGCATCAACGCGGCCATTAAGGTTTCATGGTCTAGTTTCATGCCCGCTAAGATCTGTGTCACTTCAACTGGGTGGGTAATGTAAGGCTCACCACTTGAACGAGTCTGTCCTTCATGTGCTTCGCGTGCAACCACATAGGCTTTTTGCACTAGCTCCACATCCTCCGGTGACAAGTACTCGGAAATCTTCTTTTTCAGCCCTTCAAACAGATACATTCACACTCCAATGTTTTAGTGACAATATACCAATGTGATACCCACATCAGCATAGAATTAACATGCGGCAAGTGCCTAATTCATTATTTTGCATCAATGCAAAAACAGACGATTTAGAACCTCAGATCTGCGCACCATAATACTGCATCAATACCTCATTAGCGCAGTCGATAACACGTGTTACTCGCGATTCTATAAGCCTTACTCGCCATAACAACTTGTTAATTAAAATATACGATGAATCACGAAGTAAGCCAATCCACAATTTGTCTCAATTTGGGACAAATTCAATTAAATACCAATTGTCTTAATACCGTGATCTATGTTGAGGATTGATATTACTAAACGCCAAAAACAATAATGCCAGCATTACGCTGGCATTATCATCAAACTTAAACGCGATGTTTAGCGGTTACCACCTACAATCGCTGCAACAGCCGCAAGCTCTGCTGCTTCTTGGCTTTGTTGCTCTTCACGGTCAATTGTGTCTAGTGAATCAGTCGTCACTAGTCCTTTTTCAATTTCACGTAGTGCAATTACGGTTGGCTTATCATTTTCAGCATCAACCATAGGATCTTTACCGCCTACAGAGATCTGACGAGCGCGACGCGCTGCAACTAAGATCAAATCAAAGCGGTTACCAATTTTATCTACTGCATCTTCTACAGTTACGCGAGCCATCGAAGCACTCCAAAATTCAGTTCATTAAGCAAGAGGCTAGTTTACTGCATGTGTCGCCTTTCGCCAAGTAGGGATGGTTAAAAATTAGAAGATAGTTACTTCAGCAAATCTTCAATCAGGCCTTGTTGACGTTGCTGTTGCGCCTTTAATTCTAATCGCGCCGCAATCACAATATGCTCAAGCTCTGCTAACGCGGTGTCAAAATCGTCATTGACTAATAAGTAGTCAAACTCGTTGTAGTGCGAGCTTTCTGATTTCGCCTCAGCCATACGACCAGCAATGACTTCTTGAGAATCTTGACCACGACCATTTAAACGCTTTTCTAATTCAGCGGTTGAAGGCGGCAAAATAAAGATAGTTTTCACTTCTGGCATTAATTCACGAACCTGACGAGCACCTTGCCAATCGATATCTAGAAATACATCTATGCCAGCATTTAGCTGGGTTTCAATTGCTTGCTTGGAAGTGCCGTAGTAATTCTCAAAAACCTGCGCCCACTCGAAGAAATCACCCTTATCAATTAGTTGTTTAAATTCCTCAACCGATACAAAGTGATAATGAACGCCATTTTCTTCACCCGGACGAGGATTGCGCGTAGTGTGCGACACTGACACCTTAATATCTTGATGTTTGTCTAAAAGCGCTTTGATTAAACTAGACTTTCCTGCACCTGAAGGTGCTGAAAGAATAAACAAATTACCGCGAGTTGCTGATGTCATAACCGTTCTCGAAATCACTTAAATCTGACAAATGCAGCACCACTAAAAATCTGTAGCTGCCTGTTGTCCACTGAAAAGCGCGTATTATAACCGCTATCTTTCAAGAGTACACTGCTGAGGGAAGTTTGCCATTAGTGAACCTGCCTGTTCACCAATGGCAAGAAAGAGATCAGTGTCTTAAACCAATACCACGCTTAATCAGCGTGAGCGCTGTCATGAACAACACACTGATAAAGACTAACAACACGCCAAACGATACGAAGATATCAACGTCGGACACACCTAAAAAGCCAAACCTAAAGGCGTTAACCATATAAATGATTGGATTGATTTGAGAAACTCCTTGCCAAAACTCAGGTAACAAGCTGATTGAATAGAAAACGCCACCTAAGTAAGTCAGTGGGGTTAACACAAAAGTTGGAATAATGCTGATATCGTCAAAACTATTGGCATACACGGCGTTGATCAAACCACCCAATGCAAACACTGCAGAGGTCAGCACCACGGTCAAAATAATCACAGCAAGGTTATGAATTTGAATATCAACAAAGAACAAGCTGACCAAAGTAACGATTAAGCCAACTAACATGCCTCGCGCCATACCACCGCCCATATAGCCAAGCACAATGATATAGTTGGGGACAGGTGCGACTAACAGCTCCTCGATGCTTTTTTGAAATTTAGTGGAATAAAAGCTAGACGCCACATTGGAGTAAGAGTTGGTGATCACCGACATCATGATAAGACCAGGCACAATAAACTCCATGTAACCAAAGCCCCCCATTTCACCAATGCGAGAACCTATCAAACTACCAAAGATCACAAAATATAAGGTCATGGTGATCGCAGGTGGCACCAGAGTTTGTACCCAAATACGTAAGAAACGAATACACTCTTTAATCCAAATACTTTTTAACGCTACGCCATATTTAAACACGTTATGCACCTCGCCCTTGCTCTAATAACCCTACAAACAACTCTTCCAATCGGTTCGCCTTATTACGCATACTCAATACTTGATTGCCTTGTTCAGACAGCTGATTAAACACACCATTTAGACCTTGTGATTTTGCCACTTCAACTTCAATGGTGTGATCATCAATTACCTTGAAGGTATATCCGTCGAGCGTAGCCGGTTGCATTGGCGCTTTCATATCCAGAACGAACGTTTCTTTGTCGAGTTTAGCCAACAACGCTTTGATGGTGGTGTGCTCTACAATTTGACCTTTGTCGATAATGGCAATATTACGGCACAGCAGCTCGGCTTCCTCTAAGTAGTGCGTAGTAAGAATAATCGTTACGCCTTGTTGATTTATTTCACGCAGGAAGTCCCACATAGAGCGACGCAATTCAATATCCACGCCAGCGGTTGGCTCATCCAAAATAAGCAGTTTTGGTTCGTGCATAAGCGCACGAGCTATCATCAAACGGCGCTTCATACCACCTGACAAGGTGCGTGCTTGTTTGTCTTTTTTATCAAATAGTCCCAGTTGTTTTAGGTACTTTTCAGCACGCTCATGGGCGATATTTCTCGGCACACCGTAGTAACCTGCTTGGTTCACGAGGATCTGATTTAGCGTCTCAAACTGACCAAAGTTAAACTCTTGTGGTACTAACCCCAAGTGTGACTTGGCAGCTTCTAGATCCGTGTCGATGCTATGTCCAAACACTTCAACTTGGCCTTGTGTTTTGTTTACCAACGAAGCGATCACCCCTATGGTCGTTGATTTGCCCGCCCCATTCGGTCCAAGCAATGCAAAAAAGTCTCCCTCTTGAACTTCAAGGTCAATTCCCTTTACGGCTTCCACACCGTTTTTATAGACCTTAGTTAACCCTTTGATATTTAATGCAACTGTCATCGTTTTATTATTCTCCATATCCCCAACGCTTCGCTAAAGTGTGCGCTATGTTGAGATGATCTAATATTCTTGCCACCATAAAATCGACCAAGTCTGCAATGCTTTGTGGCTGATGATAAAACCCAGGAGCCGCTGGCATAATCGTCACACCAAGCTGGCTGAGCTTTAACATGTTCTCTAAATGAATTGAACTGAACGGCGTTTCTCTTGGGACTAAAATCAATTGTCCGCGTTCTTTGATCACCACGTCTGCTGCACGCTCAAGTAGATTATCCGATGCGCCCATCGCAATGGCTGAAACACTACCCGCGCTACACGGGCAAACGACCATTTGTTTAGGTGCCGCTGAACCAGACGCTACCGGGCTAAACCAATTCTCTTTGCCAAACACTTGAATTTGTTCAGGCTTGGCAGAAAACATCTCAGATAACTGCTGAGAAGCTTTTTCTTCGTTACCCGAAAGCTTGACGTTTGATTCTGTATCTAACACCACGCGCGCCGCGCTCGAAATTAGCACATAAACTTGATAGTTTAACGACACTAAGACTTCTAATAGTCTCAGCCCGTATGGTGCACCTGATGCCCCACTAAACGCGAGGGTGATTTTTCCGTTAAAGGTTTGCTGGTTCATCGATTAGTTTTCCAATGCCGCTAATAATTTGTCGTGAATTCCACCGAATCCACCATTACTCATTATTAATACGTGCTGTTTATCGGTGCGATTGGTCACCACCTGCGAGATGATTTCTTCAATTGAGTTAAAACACAGCCTGCCGGCCTGTTCTGCGGCACTGCTCAGTGACCAAGCTAATCCTTCAGGTTCGTATACTAACACCTCGTCAGCCACCGCCAGTGAAGCCATGAGTGTTTGTTGGTGAACACCTAGTTTCATGGTATTAGAACGCGGCTCTAAAATCGCAACGATACGCTCGTTTCCGACTTTGGCACGCAACCCTGCAAGGGTGGTTTCTATCGCTGTGGGGTGATGGGCAAAGTCATCATATACGGTGACACCATTTACCACACCTTTTAACTCCATCCGACGTTTTGGAGATTTAAACTGCGCTAACGCTTCGATACTAACCGATACAGGAATACCAACGTGACGAGCCGCAGCAATCGCCATAATGGCGTTTTTCACATTATGTTCGCCAATGGCTTGCCAACGGACTTCGCCTTGAGTTTCACCGTTTAACAGTACAGTGAAATGCGACCCATCGGCTGCTAACAGCTGATAATTCCAATCACCGCCTAGAGTTTCTTTTTGACTCCAAAAGCCACGTTCAATCACATCATTAAGTGCTTCATCTTGTGCAGGATAAATCGCTTTACCTTGTGAGGGTAAGGTTCTGATTAAATGATGGAACTGCGTCTGAATGGCATTAAGATCCGGGAAGATATCAGCATGATCATATTCTAAATTATTGAGGATCAAAGTGCGTGGCAAGTAATGAACAAACTTACTGCGCTTATCAAAAAATGCCGTGTCGTATTCGTCTGCTTCAATCACAAAAAAAGGGGTATCTGAAGTGCGCGCTGATATACCAAAGTTTTGCACTATTCCACCGATCAAAAAACCCGGGTTTAGCCCTGCGTACTCCAATAACCACGCGAGCATACTTGCAGTGGTGGTTTTACCATGTGTACCCGCAACAGCGAGCACCCACGCAGTTTGTAATACATGTTTTTTCAACCACTCAGGGCCCGAAGTATAAGGCAATCCTTTATCAAGCACATATTCAACGCACGGGTTGCCACGACTCATGGCGTTACCGATGATCACCACATCGGGATTTGATGCTAACTGCTCAGGATCATACCCTTGAGTCAGTTCGATCCCCAAAGATTCAAGCTGCGTACTCATTGGTGGATACACGTTTTGATCAGAGCCTGTTACTTTGTGACCGAGTGATTTTGCTATCGCCGCGATACCACCCATAAAGGTGCCACAAATCCCTAAAATATGTACATGCATAAGTCTTGTTCTACTTTATAATCTTGCAATTAGGTTAACACACTCAGCTGATAATCGGCTGACTTTGTTGTTCAATTGATATGCTATTAAAAGGTAATAATTCAAGCCGCTCTGCTGCGCTACCTTATACTGTTGCGGATTAACATATAACCGTATTAAGAATAGAGTCTTTATTTATCATCACACTGAATTTGTAGGCAAAAAAATACCAGTCACATGACTGGTATTTTTCAAAAACGATAAGCGTTACATTATACCGTAAGCATCTCGATAAGCTTTTACCGCTTCCAAATGCTCATCCATACCACCTTGCTGCTCAAGGTAAGTGATAAGATCTGATAGTTTAACAATCGACACCACTTTGGTGTTAAAGTCACGCTCAACTTCTTGAATTGCAGACAGTTCAGCCTTGCCTTTTTCTTGGCGGTCAAGTGCAATCAATACACCAGCAAGATCAGCACCATTTGCTGCAATGATCTCCATTGATTCACGAATTGCAGTACCTGCGGTGATCACATCGTCCACCAGCATAATACGGCCTTCAAGCGCAGAGCCCACTAAGTTGCCACCCTCACCGTGTTGCTTTTTCTCTTTACGATTAAAGCAATAAGGTACATCTTTGTCGTGATGATCTGCAAGCGCCACTGCGGTTGTTGTGGCAATAGGAATCCCCTTGTAAGCTGGACCAAACAACACATCAAATTCAATGCCCGCATCTTCTAATGCAGACGCATAAAAGCGACCTAGACGCGCTAAATCACGACCAGTGTTAAACAAGCCAGCATTGAAAAAGTACGGACTGGTTCTGCCTGATTTCAGCGTAAACTCACCAAATTTGAGTACCTGCTTCTCTAGAGCAAATTCAATAAAATCTTTTTGATACTGTTTCATGTTCTACCTGTCAGAGTTAATTAGGCTAATGCTTGTTTTTGCTGATCAATGATCTCGCGGATTGAGTGTTTTGCCAGCTCAAGTAGCTCGTCTAATTCTTCAAAAGAGAACGGTTCGCCTTCGGCTGTACCTTGCACTTCAATCAACTTGCCAGTTTCTGTCATGATCACATTCATGTCAGTTTCGGCTTCAGAGTCTTCTAGATATTCAAGATCGGTAATTGGCTGACCTTTATAAACACCCACCGAAATGGCAGCAATCATAAATTTAAGTGGATTGGAGTTGATCATACCCTTAGCGCGCATATGGGTTAGTGCGTCAACCAATGCCACACAAGCACCACTGATAGAAGCGGTACGCGTACCACCATCGGCTTGAATTACGTCGCAATCAATCGTAATGGTATTTTCACCAAGTGCTTTTAGGTCAACGGCTGCTCTTAATGCACGTGCGATAAGGCGCTGAATTTCCATCGTACGGCCGCCTTGTTTACCCTTTGCAGCTTCGCGGTTATTGCGCGTATGTGTAGAACGCGGAAGCATGCCATATTCTGCTGTGATCCAGCCCTTACCTTGACCTTTCATAAAGCGCGGTACTCCAGCCTCAACTGAAGCGGTACACAATACTTTGGTATTTCCAAATTCTACCAACACTGACCCTTCAGCATGCATTGTGTAGTTACGTGTAAATGTAACAGGCCTGATCTGATTTGCAGTTCTCTCGCTTGGACGCATCCACCTTCTCCATCAAAAAAATTTTCAATATTATAAAGGGATCGCTGTCACTATGCCACGCGATTACGGCAAAAATAAAATTCCCCTAGAGCTGAATTTTTTATCAGCTATAATGGCCCAGTTACAACAAGCCAATTTAGGGACTTTATATGATCCACAGTATGACCGCCTACGCCCGAAAAGAAGTTAAAGGTGATTGGGGCACAGGGGTTTGGGAGATCCGCTCAGTTAACCAGCGTTATCTTGAAACCTTCATCCGCGCACCGGAACAATTTAGAGGCCTAGAGCCAGTAATACGTGAACGCCTGCGCAAACATCTACAACGCGGCAAGGTGGAAGTTTACCTAAAGTTTACCGCGAACCCCGCGCACGTTGGTCAGCTCAATGTGAACGACACACTAGCCAAGCAACTCATCGAAAGCGCAAAGTGGGTGCAAAGCCAAAGCGGTGGTGATATTAACCCTGTTGATATTCTGCGTTGGCCAGGCGTGATGGAAGCAGAAGAAGTAGATTTAGACACTGTAAATAGCTCCCTACTTACCGGTTTTGATGAATTAGTAGAAGACTTCAAAGCGGCCCGCGCTAGCGAAGGCGCAAACCTAGAAGACATGATCACCACGCGTCTAGATTCAATAGTCGAGCAAGTCGCAATTGTTGAAGGTTACATGCCAGAAGTGAACAAGTGGCAACGTGAAAAGCTTTCACAAAAACTAGAAGAGTTAAAAACCGACATTGATGAAAGCCGCTTAGAACAAGAGCTCATTTACCTTGCTCAAAAGCAAGATGTCGCTGAAGAACTAGACCGCTTAAAGTCACACGTTAAAGAAACCCATAAAATCCTCAAAAAAGGCGGTGCCTGTGGCCGACGCCTAGACTTTATGATGCAAGAGTTTAACCGCGAGTCAAACACCCTAGCCTCAAAGTCTATCAACACCGACATCACCAATGCAGCGGTCGAGTTAAAAGTGTTGATTGAGCAAATGAGAGAGCAGATCCAGAATATTGAGTAATGTTCACTAGCGCTCAAAAATATTCACAACCCATTGAAAAACCTCGCTTTATAGCGGGGTTTTGTTTTTATGGTTCCGTATTTTTTCATTCTGTTTCATCCAACTGGTGAGTATTGTGGTGAGTATTTTTCACTGCTAGTCTCCAAATACTGGTAAGTACAAGAGGTGGAAAATGCCAAATTTAACAGTTAAACAAGTCAACATACTTACTAAAAGTAGGCTAGTTAGAGCTTAAGTTTCAAGATGATCATTTGAAGCGTTACTTGAGTCATAAAATGAGTATATTAGATGAAATTTATAACAAGCATATTTTTGATGTGAGGAAAAAATTAATCAAGTCATTTCCCCCTATTATTTAACAAGCAATTAAAACTATTTAATATATACACAAAGTCTTGAGGCTAATAGTCGGCTGTATTAAGTCCTTAAGAGATGATTAAATTGCCTTTAAAGATGGAATTTACAATCAATGACGTTTAATGAACTAGTACAAACCCTAACTATTTCGACCGCTATTCTTGCGATAATTCTACCTTTATGGTTTTCGAGAAAACATAAAAAGGACGATGCTAAGCAAAAAGCTGCTGAAATATTAATATCTCTACCAGGTGATATGGATAATGTTTCCAAATCATATATCGAATCTTCTAATCTAAGAATCTTAACCGAATATCAAGGAAATAAAGATTTTTTCAAAAAGCTAGGCAAGTTTTCCGACCCTGTTCGGGCAGTTGAAACATGGAAGAAACATCACCTCCTCATCAAGGATTTCCCTGATAATCCGAGCTTAAAAATGCGAAGAAAAGTTATTTGGATCCCTTTCGTACTATTTTTAGTAACTTTTATTCTTACAATTTTATCTGCAACCGCTAGTAGTTACTTTGCTGAAAGCTCATCTAGAATGGCAAAAATTCTAGAAGCTACAGAAATTAGTGATAATGAGAAGTTTTACTTTATTGAAAAAATGAGCTCTAGTGGTTTATCAAAAGACGTCACATATTACATACCATCAAAAACAAATAAGAACTTTGTCATATCAAAGCTAAGTTTTGCCATACTCTCTATCGCAACTGCTTTCTCCTCTGGAGCCATGCTTTACTTCTCTATAATTTTTATAGACATGACCTTAACTTACCTGTTTCTGGATAAAGAACAGATAAAACTTTCTATGCAACCTATAAAAATCGATGACGAAAAAACCGCAGCAAGCGTCAGGAGTTTAATCGAGACAATGAATTCTTCTCTCAGAAAGTACTTTGGGTTGAAAAGTTGATTCATATAATTTCTTGCCGCATTTATTCGTTAACAGAAGTCCTGATCTGCTCTAATTGTCCACTGCCGTTTTATAGCAATTGCACCCATGCTTTGTGACAATACACCGAGGGCAGCTCAAATCGCCAAACAAGCCTTTCTTATTATCAAGTTGCTTCGATGCTTACAAAGCAGGTAAGCTGTGCGCGTTTTTGTTTGGACTATTGTATTTGTTATGAAACAGCTGTTTTTGCTTACGATCCTGCTCGGCGCATTTTTACTTTTTCAGATCCAGCCTTTGGTTGGTAAAATTACCACGCCTTTTTTTGGTGGCTCAGCCGCAGTTTGGACTAGCTGCATGTTCTTTTTCCAGACTTTTCTGTTAGTTGGATATTTGTATTCACACAGCTTAAGTAAATTGGCGATTAAAAAGCAGCTGACTATTCATGCCTTACTGACGTTCGTTTGTTTGCTTTTTTTACCTGTCTCGGTAGAGGTATTTCAGCTAAACGATAATACCGACTCACCAATTATAAGCATTTTAGTCACACTGTTTTTTGCCATTGGTATGCCCTATTTATTGCTCGCCACCTCCGTACCCATGTTACAAAAGTGGTATAGCCAATTGAAATCGGCAAACAGCGGAGAAAGTTACTATTTTTATGCGGTTTCCAACGTAGGCGCACTAGTTGGGCTTCTATCATACCCATTTATCTTTGAGCCAAATCTAGCAATAAGTAGCCAAAAGCTGCTCTGGAGTGTTTCATTTCTAGCTTACAGTGTGTTGCTATTGAGCATTACGTTTTTAGTATTTAAACACAGTAAGGCTGCGGCTCTTACCGAGCAAACAGTCAGTCATTCAACACCTCCCACTGCATGGACTCAAAAGTTTTACTGGCTTGCACTGTCGGCAACCGGTGTCGTGCTGTTACTTTCAATTACCAATGCAATCACACAGAACATTCCACCCGTGCCTTTTTTGTGGATTCTGCCCTTAGTGATTTACCTCCTGACCTACATTTTAAGTTTCAGCCTTAAAACGTTTTATCATCGCGGGATCACCACCAGCTTTTTTATCTTGAGTGCGATATGTACTGCGTTTTTATATCATAGCAATGCGTTATTTGACGTTTATAGTCAGTTAGTTATTTACTCCATAACCTTGGCAAGTGGCTGCATGATTTGTCATGGCGAATTGGCTAAATCAACACCGAAAGAAGCTCACCTTACGCAGTTTTATTTACATATTTCCCTGGGCGGTTTTTTTGGGGGGTTGTTTGTTTCGGTCATCGCCCCGACTGTATTTAACGAATACTTTGAATTTCCACTCGGTATTGCTGCCACCATGTTGTTGGCGTTAATCGGCTCTCACATGACGACTCAGAACGTGACTTGGTTGTCCTTTGCACGAATAAAGCAACTCGGGATTTTGGCTGGTTTAGGTATTTTTACTAGCTTATTTATCTATTTAAATAGTACTTTTTCTCAGTTTGATATTCATACCAGCCGAAACTTTTATGGCACCTTAAGTGTAAAAGATATCGATGCTGCAGCTATCCATGAACGGCGCCTAATCGATGGCATGACCTCGCACGGCGCTCAAAGCCTAGATACAACCAAAAAGCATATTCCACTTGCCTATTACAGTTATCAAAGTGGGATCGGATTACTGCTAACCGAGTTAAAAGCAAAACAAGCCCTCAATATGGGAATTATAGGACTCGGCGCGGGTACACTGTCGGTGTATGGTGATGTTAAAGATCGCATCGACTACTACGAACTTAACCCCAATGTTGCTCGGGTGGCGAAAGAATACTTCAGCTATCTTAGTGACGGTAAAGCAAGCACCAATATCATCTTGGGAGACGGGAGACTATCACTTGCGGCCAGAGATACCTCTCAACCCGCCTACAATGTGTTAGTGATTGATGCCTTTTCAAGTGACGCTATTCCCAAGCATTTACTCACTATAGAGTCATTTCAGCTGTACTTAGCACATTTGCAAAACGATGGCGTATTAGCGCTGCATATCTCCAATAACTATCTAGATTTACTACCGGTAGTAAAAGCGGCAGCCAATGCCCACAAACTGGAAATGATGTACTTTAGTCAAGGCACCAGTGCTGATGACGGTACCACTGCGGATTGGGTGTTGCTTACCCGTGATCCATCTGTGCTGCAAAACCCAACACTTCAAAAACATAATCAACCATCGCTAATTGCCGAAGCAGAAGAAGTGCTTTGGAGCGATAACTTTAGCTCTTTGCTGCATATCGTTAAGTAACGTCATCGAACGCGGTGACGGAGAAACTCTCTTGGTCACCGTTTTTGGAGTTAACTCACTTCAACCCATTGGCCATGTTGATATCGAGAGATCAGTTTTGTCTCAGCATCAATTGCCAGCATATACAACCACTGATTATTCACTAAACTGCTTACAGATTCGTGCTTTTTAATGATGTGCTCTATCGCCTGTGTGGGTGCTTGGATGAAAACTGACAATCGCTGCGGTGTATGCATCCATTTTTCACCGTCATGCAGTGACTGTTTCGGCAAACCTATTCTTAAGTCCCCACCATTACCTTCAAAAACCCCGATATGACCGCCAACAACGTTATGCAGCACCTTATTACCACTGCCGTATTTAAGGGGCTCAGTAACCGAGGCATTGTACTGCATGTTGATCCAATTGGTGACGATCATTGGTGCTGTAAGAATAGCTTCAAGCAGTGTAAAGGTGGTGTCTTGTGCAGCGTCGTAATTATGTAGAAATGCCCTGCCCTCAAGCGTGAACCGCTTAGTGGTTGAGCGTGGAGCCACAATAAAAGCAGCATTGTTGGCTAATCCCCATTCAGGACGTACTTGAGACCAATCGCTAGCCTGTGCGTTAAAGTGTGCAGCAAGTGTTTTGTCTGTATCATTTGCAAGCTGAGGATTGTGTGCCTTTACACGTTCTCGCCTTACTTGTGCACTGGCAGCACTTATCCACGCCATGCTAGTTGGATCTAGCTCGGTAAAAACCTTAATTTCTTCGGTTGTGGTATTGTGCAGCGCTGCAATAAACTGAGTCTGCTTTGGAATCTCAATATTTTTTTCTTTCAGCGCGTTGCGTACTTCTACGTCATTTAATAGTTGTGCCAACACCTTGGCATTCAGCTCGCCTGACTGCCCTCCACACGCACCACAATGTAGCCCAGCTTCATGAAGGTTATTGGTGGTTTGCGCACCATGACCGACTAATAATACGGTTTTCGCAAACTGCTTTAGCCCTAAACTGCTCAGAATTCCCGCTACTAATTCTGCCTTTTCAACCGTGGTTAATGGTCGCTCTGCATCATAAAGTTGCCATTGTCCGTTCGCTAAGTTGCTATCTACTGGATGCACAGGTTGAGACAGTGAAAATGTCCTTGCTAATAATTTATAGAAGTAACTCACACCAAACGATTCAACCATAGAAAAAGACGCGGCAGCTGAATGCGACCAATGATGCCACTTCGCTTTTTGTGCTCGCTTTGCTGATAACGTTGTTGATGAGTCAGACTCGGTGACGGTGAATGGCGCTTTTAGCAGGCCCGGCAAATGCGGACGACAATAACTACTGTCTTTGGGTTGATATTGAATAGGCAGCCCAAAAAATCCAGCATAACCTAGCGTTTCAATATCCTTGTGTTGTGCCTCCAGTGCTCTACGAATTGGCTCCGAACGCACATCAATACAAAAGACAGCTTGCAGCTCTGGCACTTCGGATGCGCTGTCAGTAGTGCTAGCAAGCGCTTTTGCTAGCGATTGTTGATAACTCAGCTCTAGCGCCGTTTGCATTATCAGTCTTGGTTCGAGTTTTTTTGCGTGATCTTGATACAAAGAAACGAGCTGTTGCTGTTGTAGGTTCCAGACATGTTTAATCTGCGCAAATAGATTTGCGTCTTTATCTTGTGTGTAGCGCCAAACAACCAGTTCCCAAGCCATACGAATAGTCAGCAGTTCGCGCATCTCATTGTGCGACTTACCTTCTAAATCCGCTTGCCACTTTTCATAGGCAACCCAAGAAGCCCAGCCGTTAATATCGAGCAATAATAAGTGTACATAGTCGGTCAGGATATCTTCATTGATCTGTAACTCATTAATAGCCACAGCCAATAGCTGCTCTGGGTTTTGTGGAAGGGCATTAAAATATCGACGCAGATCTGCTTCCCCCATCACTATGGCTATGCCTCTATCCGCTGACACGGTTTGTAACCAATGTTGATACAAACCTAAATTATTATCTTGCTGAGTTTGCTGTAACACAGGTTGAACTCGCTGATAATGTGCGGCACAAAACTGGCTGATTTGATGTGTTATTTCATCTTGCCACAACATTTTGTGACGTGAGCGGTACCGGTCATTTAACTCAGCTAAGGTATGCCAGTGCGACTTTTCCAATTGACTTGAGCGCCTAAGCTCATTCAAAAATGACTCAGGCGATTCCTCCTGCTTATGTAAGGCTAATGCAGCTAGCAAGCCTGACTCAGAAATTTCCCCCAGCTGCCATAAGTCCAGATACCAATGGCTCGACATCAGCATATTTACCTTCGCCAAGGCCGACAATTTGGCGGACACTAGTCCAAAAGCTTGATGTCGCATTCCCCAAAATGGATTAACAGCGATGAGTTGATCTAAAGGCCACGTCGGCGCGATGTTAGATTCTGCTTGCAGGAGCTGACCATCTTGTGTGCTAGTAAGAGATGATTCAACATGATGTTGTTTTGCATGCATTATTAGCACTCCTTCTTCTGAGTTATAAGTTGGCGCTTAAAGGTTTTGATTTTTTGCTGAACAGGTAACTGCACCGGCCAAATAATCAAGGTTGCGCGAGTAAACCATTCATCAAGGTAGAAACCCGCATAAAGCAGTCTTGATAGCTTCTGTGTCCATGCGAAGTCGGGGCGATAATAGAGGAAATAACTCAGCACCATTAGACCGAGGATTAACACCAATACCCAGCTATCCGCCAGCCCCCAAGTAGGTGCGATGAAAAACTCAGGTAACGTAACAAAATTTGAAAGTAGTGTTTTTTGCAGTAAGTAAACACCAACAATAGCAGCAGCAAAAACAGTATTGGCTACCCCCACAATAACTGAACAGCCAGAGAACTTAAAAACAGACCAGAGCAATACAGCACCTGCGAGTAAAACCCAAATACTCATTGGTCCTTGATAGTCGCTGACAAACACTGCACTGGAAACTAATATTGCAGACAAACCCAATGCCACAATCCAACTAAGTAAAGATGGTGTTGTTTGCATTGCAAGACGACGTGACAAATCCTCATAGATCCACTGACTAGATGTCAAAAACGCATGCGCTTTGTATGCAGAGTGCGCGAGTAGATGTAACAAGGCCAGTTCAAACAACCCTAGTGCACATTCCACCAGCATTAACCCCATTTGCGCACTGGTTGACCAAGCCAAGCGCACTTTTAAACTAATTCGGGTGGTCATGATAAGCGCCGCTAATACGGCCGTTAAACCCGCAACAATTAACAACAAGGCTTTGGCTACAGCGACCTGTAGTACAAGAGGGCCAAATAGCATGATTAAAAAGCCCCCTAAGTTTATTATGCCGGCATGAAGTAACGCACTTACTGGCGTTGGTGATTCGACAACTTGAATCAACCAACCATGTACGGGAAGTTGAGCACATTTAATTAAAGCTGCAACAGCCAGTAACACAGCAGCTAATTGCTCTACCCCGACAACTGTATTAGCCCCTGCACTGTAGTGCGCCACAATCTGCTGAACGTTGAACGTATTGTGAGTTGAGTACAAACAGATGAACGCGACTAACAATGCTATCTCAGCAACTCGTGCCAAAATAAACTTTTTATGTGCTGCAAGTACTGCTCTTGGTCTGTCAGGATAAAACACCAGCAGTCGATGAAAGCTCAAACTAATCGCGACCCAACCAATCCAGAATATGGCTAAGTGGTTACTCAGTAATACTAAAAGTACACAGGATAAGGTAAGAAAAAGCGATTGGAAGTAAACTCCTTGACGTCTCTCACCTGCAAGATAAGCGATAGAAAAGCGGGCTAATACGATTGCCATAAAGGCAACTAACGAGACGATGGATAATCTAAAAAAGTTAACGGTAAAGATACCACCGGATAGATCACCATAGACACTCCAAAGCCCCCATGCACCGATGAGCGTTACAACCACAGTCAGCGTAAAAACACTACTTCTGGAGCGATACTGCGTGGGCTTTAATGACGGCCGCGAAAATACAAACGCGGCAAAGAGAAACTGTAAAAGTAACGCAAGCACAACACTGTTTAACATGACTTTCTCCTGGTTCAAATGCTGAACTGATTATCGCAACCTTTAAAAGTGAATTAAAATAGATATAATCAATGCATTCGTTCTATTTTACATATGAATATGGGCCGTTTGAATTATCATCATCTCTACTATTTTTGGCGAGTGGCTAAAACAGGCAATTTGACCCAAACCGCACAGGCTCTGCATATCTCTCAATCCGCATTGTCTGCACAGATCAAACAGCTTGAACACAACATAGACACCGTACTTTTTGAACGAGTGGGCAGAAAGCTGGTGCTTACAGAGCAAGGCAAGCAAGTATTAAACTACGCAGAAGATATTTTCTCCAAAGGCCAAGAGCTAGAAGCCCTGCTCAGCAAAGGGGTTACATCAACTACACGTTTATCAATTGGCGTACTCACCACCTTGTCACGTAACTTTGTTGAAGCATTTATTGCCCCTTTAATGACAAACGACGATGTACAGTTTAAGTTGAAGTCCGCCAGCATTGGCGAGTTACTCAACGGACTGACTAACCACGAATTAGATTTAGTATTAACCAATCGCACCGTTAACTTTGATTCGTCTGACAGGTATTGGCAGTGTCAGTTAGTTGCCAAGCAACCTCTCGCCATTGTAGGTCCACCAGAACTCAAACCTACCACCGATTTTCCGAGCGGCTATGAACAGGTGCGCTGGATCCTACCACCAACCCATTCTGATCAACGTACTGCATTTAATGCCCTTTGTGCTCGCTATCAATACTTTCCTAACATCATGGCAGAGGTGGACGATATGGCGATGATGCGACTGTTAGCCCGAGATAGCGGTGCATTGGCGGTATTACCTAGCGTCGTAGTTAAAGATGAAATCACACAAGGGGTTTTGTGTAAGTACCAAGACTTAGAGGGAATAGATGAATTCTTTTACGCGATATCCACACATAAGAAGACATTTCCTGCTGCAATCACTACACTATTTGAACAAGCATTGGCTCGAGAAAACAAACTATAAGTTGTTTTAGAATAATAAATATGACGCTAAGCACTTGACCAATTGGTGTTTATTTTGCAAGCTGATACTAACAGCATTAGGTTTCTTAAGGGTATAACTGAGTGTTCAAACTCGCGCACAATGGCAATATTTTAATGGATGTGAAAACACATCAGCCGCCAAGCGCCGCATTTATTGTGGAAGCGCTAGAACAATCCCCTTATGCCGACTGTGAAATCGATCACGATTCTATTGCTGCGTATTTTGATAGTGACTTCCCTGAAATGCAAATTGTAGTCGCCAAAAAGGTGGATGCTGAATTTACCGTAACGCTCAGTGACGACAAAATGCAAGCTACCGGACACTTAATCACCGCCAAAGGTGGTAAAAAAATATCACTCGAAGACGCTAAAAAAGCTCTCGTCAAAGCTGGTGTCAGTCGTGGTTACAAACAGACTTATCTAGAAGAGATCTTACGCAAGCAGTTTGAACTGACTCCGGGTAGTGAAACTTCAGGTATAGTGGCGGTTGGTCGTAACCCGATAGATGGCAAACCATCCTCATTGCACCATCATGTACAAACGCTGAAAGAACGCTTAAAACAGCCAAGGCTTCGCGAAGATGGTACGGTTGATATGCGGGATTTTGGTAAACTTGCAAGCGTAGCTCCTGGTGATTTGCTGGTCACTCAAAAACCTGCCACACCCGGTAAAGAGGGCTACACCGTCACGGGTGAAGTAATTGCTGCCAAAGCAGGTGACAGCTTTTCTCTAGTTGCAGGTGAAGGCACGGAAATCAATCCCAACAACCCATTGGAACTGATTGCGACTATGTCTGGTTGTCCTTCCGAGGTAACGCACGGTATGCGCGTGGATGATGTATTTACGATTGCCGACGTTTCAGTTAAAAGCGGACATATTGATTTTAATGGCAGTGTTGTTGTCACGCACAATGTGGAACCTGGTATGCGTGTCAAAGCAAAAGGCGACATAACGGTCATGGGAACCGTTGAGTCTGGCGAAGTCATTGCTGGTGGGAATATTGAAGTAAAAGGCGGAGTTATCGGCCATCTTGACCACAGTAACAACGATCATGGCCTGACCTGCAAGATCATCGCAGAAGGTGATGTGGAAATTGCACATGGTCAATACACCTATGTTGAAGCCACCAATATTTTTATTTCCAAGCAAAGCAACCACTGTGACTTAAAAGCCAAAAACCTTATTCAGGTTGGCACCGGTGAACATCCGAACGGCAAACTTATAGGTGGCACTGTATTAGACGCTGTCATGGTCGTGGCAGGTGAAGTTGGCAGTGAATCTGGTGCAAAGATGCACGTATATTTGGCCAAATCAGGCGCTGAAATAACAGCGGAAAATGACAAAGTTGTAGAAGATCTCGCCGGTGTTTACAAACAACTCGACCAGCTTCAACAAGCAATTGAAAAAGCGGATTTGGTAAAAGATCAAGAAAAGAAGAAGCTACTGGTCGCAAAAATCGGCGCGACACAGCAACACCATTGCCAACAGGCCGAACAATTCGAAAAGCGCTTAGCGGAGCTAGAACAAACACTGCATGAGCTATTAGAAACCGCTAAGCTCTCAGCCAACAAAGCGCTGCATTCTGGAGTAGAAATTCATATTTTCGATAGAAAATATAAAACAACCCGTAGCTATCCGCCTTGCCATGCAAACTTGCAAGAGAACCAGATTAAAATTGAATTTAAAACCACCTAAGTACTATGATTTTCTCATCAATGAGAGTTAATTTAGCCAAGGTATAATCTAGTAATTCAACATTTTCATCTTCGCCTTCAACAGTTACAATGTTCACAGTTATTCGGACCTAGTCAAAATATGGACTTTTTATGAAAGCAGTTATTCCTGTAGCGGGCCTTGGCACGCGCATGCTTCCTATGACCAAAGCTATTCCTAAAGAAATGCTGCCTTTGGTTGATAAACCGTTAATCCAATACATAGTAAAAGAATGTGTTGCGGCGGGTATTAAAGAAATTGTATTAGTCACCCACTCGTCGAAAAACGCAATAGAAAACCATTTTGATACGAGCTTTGAGTTAGAAGCAACCCTTGAGAAACGGGTTAAGCGTAAACTACTGGACGAAGTTCGCTCGATTTGCCCTGATGATGTGACCATTATGCATGTTCGCCAAGGCGAAGCTAAGGGCTTAGGCCACGCTGTACTGTGTGCCAAACCTATTGTGGGCGACAACGACTTTGTAGTCGTACTGCCGGATGTTATCTTGGATGAATACACCGCAGATCAAGCCTCTGAAAACTTAGCTGCAATGATCAAGCGCTTTAAAGAAAGCAAGGCGAGTCAAATTATGCTTGAACCCGTGCCGCAACAAGATGTAAACAAGTACGGCATTGCTGATATCAACGGCTCAAAGTTAAATCCAGGTGAAAGTGCGCCAATCAAGCACATGGTAGAAAAACCAGATATAGAAGATGCACCATCCAACCTTGCAGTGGTGGGTAGGTATGTTTTATCAAAGCAAATTTGGCCCCTGCTAAAGCGCACTCCACTCGGTGCTGGCGGCGAAATTCAATTGACCGATGCCATCGATATGCTCATGGAAGAAGAAACCGTTGAAGCATTTCATATGAGCGGACGTTCTCACGATTGTGGCGATAAACTTGGTTATCTTAAAGCGATTGTTGAATATGCAGCCAGAGACAAAGTGCTAGGCGAGGCATTCAGCGCATTTTTACGGGACTATCAGCAGCTAAATTTGGATCTGAAGTAGATTTCCATGTTATCCCGTAAGTGCACCGCGCTATACGGGTTCTACCCTACGCTTATCGGTATTAACCTTTGCACTAAGGTTAATTATGCCGTTCAATAAAACGTTGCCAACTTGCGTTTGGATTTATCACTCGTACCTGTGAAACAAGCTGCTTAAGTTTTATAAAATCGGGAGAAGTCGCTTTCTCCCCTTCTATCTTTAACCCAAGTAAATAGGGCAACGCGACTCGGTACTGTGCTTGTATCGCAGCGATATGCAACTGTTGCTCAAAGTTTAGTCGCAAACTACTAATAGCCGTTTTAACGCCTTGGTTATCTACATTTGGCAAACCACACTTTTGCAAATACCCCAGGCGCTCTCCTTCCCCAGAAAACCAGATCCTGACTTTTTCACTATATCGCCCTGTTTTTGAAGGTAGGTCAAACAACAAACGTGTTTGTTTTTGTGAGCTGACGAAATTAATGAAATCTTCTAATCCTGCGTGCCAAAGTGCGGGATGAATGGGCACAAACCTTGGCTGAAGCTTGCCGTGGGTCGAAAATTGAAAACAGCGAATATGCTGATGTGTGACAATATCATTTAGCAGTAGGGAGCCCACTTCATCACTATAGGCACCTGTAAAATAACAGATAAGTGGAACCCAAAAATGCCAGTGTTTAGGTTGCTCTCGCTTTTGCTTTTCATCTGAGTAGATATAGCCATTATAGAGACTGTGAAGTTCCATAGCTGAAAAGGCTCTACGGCCCAAATGAGATTTCAATGTAACGTGACCTCAATTCACTTGTTATTGTTTGGCGTTTGTACATACCACTTTATCTATAACAGATGCGAGTTCATACTCAGTTTATCTGCTCCAGAAAAAAGAACACCACCCAAGTGGGTGGTGTTCAAATACTGCTTAATTATTAAAAATAATTAGTCAGTACCAGTTACCGGAACTTCACGACAAGTTAACGAAACCGGTTGAGTTATATCAGCATCATCATTAGTAACTGTTGTATTAAATGCTGAAGATTGACCGCCCTGAGCAGTTTTCGCGCCACGGATTGTTGTGCGAATTCTATAACTAGCGCCATCTTCTAGACCATCAAGTCTGAACTTAGACTCTCCAAGAGCCTGAGCAATTGACGCTGCTTTGCCTTCTTTAGCATATGTAACGATTGAGCCAGAAAGGTCTACAGAAACGTCTTGCTTTTGCGCACATGTCCCATCTAGAACTAGTGTTTTCTCGATCAATGTTACTGGGCTACCTAAAGTCACAGGAATGGTTCCACAAATAGGAACATCTGTCGCTGTGAACCAATCACGTCCCGAGCGGTCGAATAATCTTACGTTAGCTGTTGCATCTTCGCTAATGCCATAGCGACTTGTGACTGACGCTGGAATAACTGTTTTGCTAGTTTGGCCACCGCGGATGTAACTACCTGCAGAGCCATCGGCTGAGCTTAATGTGATGCTTAAGCCACCAGCGGGAACCGTTCCACTATTAATGCTTACCGCTATACCGTCAGTACATTTATCCGCAGATTTGCTCACTGTAAAGAAGGTCAGGTGATCTGTTTTAAAAGTTGCTTTGTGAGAGCCGTCATCATTCATCACAACAGTCGCCGGTTGTGATTCGCTACTCCAAACGCCCGTATCTTCATTGTAAGAAGAAACATTCAGTGTTTCACCAGCGTTAAGACCGCTATCAGCAGGTAACGCGATAGATACATCGATAGGTGTTGTGAATTGTTTAACCTTAGTATCACCAGCCGTCATCGTAATACTCGTAACACCCTGTACATCGGCTACCGTGTCAGAGTCAGCTGAATTTAGACCTTCAGGAATAATTAAGCCAGTATTTGTATTGGTCGAATCTGCCGCTAAGACACTAATTGCAACTTCACCTTCAATAACATTTCCATCCGCGTCTTGTAGTGAAGTACCCACAGGCACTGAAAGGTCAGCCCCGGCACTGCCTTCAGTAGCACCCGCTGAGATAACTTCTGTTGTGCTGCTCGCTACAGTAGCTGGTGTTGTTTTTGCTACGACACCTTGAGTCTCAGTAAGTGACACAAGACCAAAGGTTAGAGGAATATCTTTTGCGTCTCCTTCCGGAACTGCATCAAGATCAACTAAAAAGCTTTTCGACACATAGCCATCTTGCGTTACCAAAGCTGTCACTTCACCTGACGCACCAGCTTTAGTCAGAAATGTAAAAGATCCTGAATCATCAACCGTTACCGAAGCTAGATCTTCTTCGTTTACATTTGTTAGTGTAGTTGCTGGCTCTCCGTTAACCAAGAAGCTAACTGTGGCACCCTCTAAAACATTACCTCTTACTTCATCATTGGTAATATCGATGACGTTCACTGAAAATACTTTTGATGGCTGCTCAGTGTCAACTTCAGGAGCAACAATTTCCACCTCAGGTTCTGTCTTTGTTGGTGGCTCTACAACTACATTATTGTCGTCATCGCTGAAGCAGCCTGATAACGTCAATACCGAGGCAATTGAAAGCGCTAAAAGTGATTTTTTATTAGCAAGCATAATTAGTCCTTGTTCCATTTTGATATACCTTTTCAGGTACATACGCGCGTTAGATTAGTCAGAGTGTAAATAATAGAGAAAAATGTAGAAATTTCCACCTATTCTCCAAAGTTTTTCTTACTTAGTGGCAATAAAAAAGTGTGCGATAAAAGGTACTTAGGATATGCAATAAAAGATTACAGAAAGTCACAATCACAAGTCCCTAATTTCCAACACTGTGCTCGAGCCAATATCTGAAAAGCTGTGAGCAATTAAAGTTAAGCCCTTAATCACACATACAATACTGACTTCTTATACCAATTCTCTTAATTAGTTGATCAGATATTAATGTGAATTGGCATTACCACTACTTATAATTAATATAGGCCTCTCTGAGCCTAGCAAGGTTAGCATAAATATAGCTGCTCGATAGCCGACCTTGGTTTAAGTAAGTTCTGTTAAGGCTAATATCAGTATCTAGTAGCTGAGCCTTACCCAACGTAATGTTGTTGTGTGACTCGCCAATTAAAGTACTCACCGATTGACGCCAAGCATGGTTGCCTTTTATTTGCCCGTATTTGATTGCTGGTAAATCCTTACGCGGTGTCAGCGGAATACTAAAGGCTATTCCCGCTTTTTGCGCATCGGTTGTATCTTGTACAAACACCGAGATATAACTGTCACCAAACCAGAATCGGCTTTCTAGCTGTACACCTTTATCATCGTAAAAAAACTTACCCGCTGTCGCATGAAAAGACACGTCTTTTTCTACCCAGTTATAGCGGTAAGACAGGGTTTGATAATCTCTATCCGTATCGTAATCTTCATACTCAAGATAGCTAATTTCAGCGCCTAACTGGTGACGACCATTTTCACTCAACCAAGTCGTTTCGTTTTTAAAGCCCGTGTAATCTAGATCGTACTCTCTAAAAAAGCCAATATGTGTTTGGTTATAAACTCCGTATGGCAGCGCAAACGTTTGATATAAAGTAGCACGCGTTAAACCGTCCTTCTTCGCAGAACGCGCAAATGGACGGCCTTTTTCAAAATCACTCGTTTTGGTGATCTCTGACTGCGCACTAACACTTAACCCGGCGCCGTACCACATAGGTAAGTCTAAGTCGACTTTTGCAGCAAGAGAGTAGTCCAGCACACCTAATTCAGTAGCTACTCGCTTTTCAAGAGCTGGTCCAACTGATAATCTGGGCTTAAAGTAAGGACTATTGGCTTTTGGCATACCTACCCATGACACGCTACCGATTGGGTCCATTTCACCATGGCGTATATCCATATCCGGCGTTACACTGTTATTAATAAACTCACGATAGTTATCTACACTACCGCGTACCGACAACATGGGAATGCCGCGATTTAATAGCTGAACGCTATATTTTGCATTAGGTTCATCCACATGTTCAGCGATACGACCAAGCACCACACCGATAGCATCAATATCGTTACGATTAAATATATAGTTTTCAAAGCTGACCACAATATGTGGGTCACGATTAAACCCAACGCTGACTGCTTCAAAGCCATCATCAACTAGGGCGTTTTTTAATTCTCTAGTTTGGAGTGTAAGCGACTTGCTGAAAGCATCTCGCTCTGAAACTTCTTGTTTAGCTTGTTCCAAAGGCTTTTGTGCTAATTCACGCTGCTTTTGATAGTGCGCTTTAAAAGCAGCTTCGCGTTTTTTATGATTATTTAAAATAGGAGTAGGTGCTGCTTCAGCCGGGTCGTTGAGCTTTGCTTGCTCAAACAACGGCATAGAAAAGTTCACACCCCAGAAGGTGTCTTTTTCAGCATAATCGGTATTACTGTACAGCTTGCCACTAAATGTTAATGTACCCACATCATAAATCCATTCTTTTGGTACAGTCACACGTATACCAGCATTCGCCGCCTCGGCATCATGTTCAACCTGCAACGCTAACCAGTCCAAAGGCTGCCACTCGATACCAGCAAAAGCACCATCCATCTGACCTGTTAGTCGGTCACTCACAGCAACCCCCGCGGAAAACCTAAAGTCATTCCACTCTTTAGAACCGACAATATAATAGGTTTCATAATTATTAGCTGCACCACCAATATCTTTTGCGCCGATAGCCAAGTTAAACCAATCTTTGGGTATCAAAGGTATTTGGTACTTGGCATTGAGAGATAAATCGCGAGTTTGCTCTGCATCAGGCTCCAAAATAAGGTTGTCGTGCATCGTACTAGAGGCAATCATGCCGTTGATTTCTAGCCCATCAAACACACCTGCAGAGAATACAAAGTTATGTCCATCAATGTATTGCTGACCGCGTAAATCGAGCTGATTATTGTAAGCGAAATCAACAGTGCCTTTTTCTAAGGTTTCAGCATTAGGAGTGTTTAACAGACCTGTGTAACCTGAAAAAGAAGTGTAATTGTTAACTACTGTATTGGAGAATACTGGGGTACTTAAAAGTACAATACCACCAGCTAAAACATTATTTATTTTTGACATCAACGCAGACCAATATTTGTTGTTTATTTTATAGTAAAATGCTTTTCATCAAGCAAATGCGGCTATTCTCTCTAATTTATAAAATCATATAAATAAGTAATGCAAAAACAGAGTACCACGCCCAGATTAACCCAACTCAATTACCAATAGCAAAGACATCGCTTACTGGCTTCTGAGATGAACAACATTTCTTGGTTCTTGCTCAAGTTCAATAGTGCTTTGTTTTTCATTCCATACAAGATCGCAAATTCCATCGGTTGGATTAAAGCCCGTAGGCGCTTCCAATAACAGGTTTCGAATTTCTTCATGATCAAAGTTATGACATGCATTATCCATTGCTTTTATGAACGCTTCTAGTTCAGTTATAGGAAGTTTTGCTTCATTCGCGGTCATAATACGAGGATGTGAAGTTTGCTCAACGTTGTCACCAATAAGTAACTCTTCAAAAAGCTTTTCCCCTGGGCGCAAACCAGTACATTGTATTTCTATATCTCCGTGCGGATTAGACTCTGACTTAACCTCTAGACCAGACAAATGCACCATCTTGGTTGCTAAATCCTTAATTTTCACAGAGTCGCCCATATCGAGTACAAACACATCACCGCCTTTCCCCATTGCACCAGCTTGTATCACTAACTGAGCAGCTTCTGGAATTGTCATAAAAAAGCGTGTGATATCTTTATGTGTGAGCGTGATAGGGCCACCTTCTTTTATTTGTTTACGAAATAATGGGACAACAGAGCCACTTGAGCCCAGCACGTTACCAAAACGTACCATACAAAAACGGGTATTTTTAGCAACTGTTTTACTACTTGCAAACGCCTGCAAAACCAATTCAGCCATTCGCTTTGTCGCCCCCATTACATTGGTTGGGCGAACCGCTTTGTCAGTTGAAATTAGAACAAAGGTCTCCACCCCAGCATTAATAGCAGCCTTAGCAGTATAGTAAGTACCAAACACATTATTGCGTACACCTTCTACAACATTTTGCTCAACTAAAGGTACATGTTTATAGGCTGCGGCATGATAAACCGTTTGCACACCAAAGGCCTTCATACAGGTTTCAATACGATTAATGCGCTGTACAGACCCCATAACTGGCACAATTTCAGTTAAGCTATTTTTAGATAGCGCTAACTGATTGAGCTCTTTTTCTATACTGTATAAAGCATATTCGGACACTTCAAATAACACTAACTTGGCAGGCTCATTTAAAACAATTTGCCGGCATAGCTCAGAACCAATAGAGCCACCGGCTCCCGTGACCATAACCACTTTATTTTTAATATTTGCTGCCAAGAGTTCGGGTCGAGGTGCTACTGGATCACGACCTAACAAGTCTTCTACTTCAACTTCTTTTACTTCACTAAGCAGCGCTTTGCCATCGATAACATCGGCCATGCCCGGCACAGTCATAACCTCAAGCGGTAACTTTTCAAGCTTAGTGAGAATTTCTTTACGACGAGAGCGAGAGGCGCTTGGTAGTGCCAACAGTACTTTTTTAACCCGTTTTTTATCTATTAAGTTGTAAATTTCTTCAAAGGCGACAACTGGGATCCCTTGTATTATCGCATTATGCTTATTTTGATCATCATCAATATAAGCTGTTACATAATAATCAGGCCCCGTCGCAAGTGCAGTAGCTAATTGCCGACCAGCATCTCCAGCACCGTAGATAACCACTGGTGTTTTGGTAAAGGAAGTTAAGCGCCATATAAGTGCACGCACTAAAATACGTGAACCACCGAGAGAGAGAATCATCAACCAAGCATAAATAAACGGCATGGTACGAGGTATGGCTGTTTGGGTAAAAAATGACGCCATAACCAATATCACAGTACTTATCACGGTACCGAGCACCACAGCACCCACTGCATTTGCGCCCACATACCTAAGCACCGCTCGATACAACCCTAAGCGCACAAACACAAACAAACTTGCCGGTAACAACAACCCCAATACAAGCCAGTTTTTATAGTTACTTAACGGGGCTAGGCTATCTAAGCGCACAATAAGTGCAAGCCAAAAAGCTGAGAAAATAAAAATGGAATCTAAAGCCAACGTAATAAGGCGCTTTTGACTGCGAGAAGCACCTAGTAAAGCCACAAACCAACTATCCATTGTGTTCCCTTATTGTTCCTATCGAGAATTAAAAAACGCAGACAGAATAAAAGCGTAGTACAAGCTGTAGTATATACAAAAATAGTCAAAATATATGTGGAAAAGTAAAAAGGCTCTTGATGAAAGAACCTTTTAAATCAGTGCCTGCCTACTCTATCTCCAGAACCACTACCAGTTACAGTCATAACGATATACTTGAAATAATTAACCACTGATAATGTATCAATCATTTGTTTATCTGTTTTTGCGAGTAACTCAGGAGTAGACATATCAATTTCGTTTACCTGTGCAAGGCCAGTAATACCTGGTCTCACAGTGTATATTTCTTTAGATTCTCGTGCTTTAGTTAGTTCTTCTTGGTTGTAAAGACCTGGGCGTGGACCTACTAGGCTCATTTCACCTTTTAATACATTCCATAGCTGGGGAAGCTCGTCCAGCTTTGTTTTACGAAGAAAGTGACCAAATGGTGTTATAGAAGAAGAGCTAGCAAGATGGCTCGCAACAGATGCCGTGTCTAATTTCATTGTTCTGAACTTAACTAGTGTAAAGGGCTTTTTATATCGACCCACTCGCTCCTGAGTAAAGATTGGTGAGCCGGTATCGAATAAACCAATAACGTATAAAATAACCAAGAACGGAAATGCGAATAAAAGGCCAAACAAGGCAAACAAAAAGTCGAGTAAACGTATCATATTACAACCCATATGTTATTTCTTTGTTGCAAGCTTGAAGCCATGCTCAATAGAATAAGGGGGCGACCAGTTAAGTGTATTTTTAGTATGAGTTATATCTAACTGAAGTGAACCTGTAAGCCTATCAATGATAGTTTGCTTATTTAACAACATCCCAGCTAAATTAAAGCACCATACCGGGACTGGTAAAGCTAGGTTTTTTTTATTTTGCACCTTAGCCATCAATGCAACTATTTCTGCGATAGATAAATCATGACCATCACTTACTAAAAATATTTGATTTGCAGCTTTCGGGTGCTCAATGCATACTTTAATCAAATCAACTAAATTATAAACCGATACTAAGCTACGTTTGTTATTTTTAATTGCTCTAAAAGGCAGTGGTAAACCTTTACCAACAAGCTTCATTAGTGATGCAAAGTTAGCCTTAACACCTTCACCATAAACAAGTGGGGGCCTAATGATAACAACCTCCATACCAGTTTGCTTACCCAATTCTAGTAACTGCTCTTCAGCTTCAGCTTTAGAAATACCATAAGGGTCTTCAGGGGCCGGTATTTTATCAGCTGTGAAAGGTCTTGTAGAAGTTGTACTTTCACCATTCACTTTTATTGAACTAATAAAAATAAAACGCTTCACGCCAACTTGAGCTGATTGTTTTGCTAAATTAAGTGTACCGGCAGTATTAACTGCTCTAAATTCACTTAACGGATCCCTTGCCAAATCATCCATAACATGGGCTCTAGCAGCACAATGTATAACAACTTCAACGTTATTCAATAAATTTAAGTAATCAGTATCCTTAGCTATATCTGCATTATAGTGATTCTCACACTGCAAACCTGAGCGACTCAGTAATTTTAAAGAATAGCTATCTTTAATTATTTCTGTCAAATGCTTACCAATAAAACCTGTAGCACCAGTAACTAATACATTAGTCATTAACTTTGGGTCTCTTTAAAAGCTCTAGTAACTTAAAGGGTAACTTCAAAGTTAAAAAGAATAAATTGGTGTAAACGCCATTTTCTCCACATGCATTCACAATTTCTTTATTCAAAGTAATTGAACTTTTTAGTCCTGAAGTACTTACTCCCCCATCACGCATGCGCACCAGAATTTTACTTATGTGCTTATAACTAACTTTGTGAATGAGTAAAAACCTAACAAAAACTTCATAGTCTGCTGATATTTTATAGTTAATTTTATATAAGCCACATCTATCGTAAACAGACTTTTTAATAAATGTAGCGGGATGCGGCGGCATCCAACCAAACCTCAACTTCCATGGTTTAAAATTAGGCAATGAATAAAAACGAGTTACCTTTTCTAAATTGTCTGATTTAACAAATATAAGATCTCCAAACACAACATCCGTTTCTGAATCAAAGTGGCATACAGTTTTAGAAATTACGTCTTCGGATTCATAAAAGTCATCAGAATTTAAAATACCCACAATATCACCAGTAGATTTTTTAACCCCTTTATTCATGGCATCATAGATGCCTTTGTCAGGTTCACTAACAATAGTAGCTATTCGCTCTCGATATTTATCAATTATACCTAACGTCCCATCACTTGAGCCACCATCGATGACTATATATTCTATCTCTTGATAATCCTGAGACAACACTGACTTTACCGTATCTTCAATTGTTTTTGCACTATTGTAACAAACTGTAATTATTGAAACTTTCATTTGTTTCCTAAGCTTTAATTATACTAAAAGTGGCCATGACTAAGCTTTTAGCAACCTCTTCAGAGCTCGATTCAGCGTAACAACGTAATTCAGGCGCATTGCCCGAAGGCCTTAAATGCACAATATCTCCATTCTCAATTGTTATGCGTAAGCCATCGGTTAAATCAACTGTATATTCTAACTCGTACCCTAATTTAACTAAAAAAGAGCTCGCGTCTTTTTCTAACTCAGCAATCAAATCAAGGCTTTTTTCTTTGGCAAAATTTTGTAATCTATCGCTTGCCGTAAAGCGGTTTGGTAACTTAGTTAACTGTTTTGATATGGGTTCTTGTTCAGCTAATAATAAAATTGCTGGTAATAAAGCATCCCGGGTAGGAAGAGCAGCTAGTTTTTTACCGTTAACATCTATAGAAGACCCTAAAATATAACCGCCATTCGCTTCAAAACCCGCAATCGAAGAGTATTGTTCGCCTAACTGTTCAAACTCAGCAATAACATAAGGTGAACCAATCTTTGTGCGCTTAACTTGTTTAAAGCTTTTAGACAGTTCGATTGCAGTGTTACAACTTACAGGTATTGCGAGCGCTTCAATGTTGAGTAACTGGCTACACAATAAACCTAATATATCACCTCTTAGCCAATTGCCGTGTTCATCTGCAATTAGTGGGCGATCTCCATCACCATCTGTTGATAAAATAGCATCAAAGTTATACTCTTTTGACCAGTTTAATGCGCGTTGTTTGTCTTCATCTGATACCGCTTCTGTATCTATCGGAATAAACTCATCGCTTCGGCCTAAACTGAAAACATTCGCACCAAGCAATTCAAATAAAGCTTTATAAATATCTCGCCCTGCGCTTGAGTGCTCATAAATACCTATTTTTTTACCTTTTAGAGCATCTGTTTTAAAGAGTGATAAATAGCGCTGGCTATATGCCGTTTTTGCATCTGGATTATCGTGTAATTCTGATAAATATTGTGGCAGAGCTTCGAATGAAGCATTACTAGCTAAAATAGCTTGCTCATCTGCTTTTGTAATTTCACCATCTGGGCGATAAAATTTAAGCCCATTTCGATCAAATGGAATATGACTACCTGTTACCATAATACAGGGCATACCATCTTGTATGGCTTTATAAGCAAGAGCTGGCGTTGGAATAACGCCATAATATACAACCCGTAAATCACGTTGTTTTAATACAGTTGCACACGCCTGAGCTATAGTATAACTACTAGGACGGTTATCTATCGCAATTGCCACTGTATCAAAGGTAAATGCATTTTCTATCGCTGTAATAAAGGCTATAGCAAAGGCTGCACTCACATCTGGAGTGAAGTCTTCAACAAGCCCACGTGCGCCACTAGTACCAAAAGCAATACCACTTTCTGTGATAACTTCGGCACAAATTAATTTATTTTCCATATAAAACCTTTTAAAAAGTCGTACAAGGAGGAAGTAACAACTACGAGTTGCAAGCTTAAGGTGACGAACTGTAAATACACCCAATCCATAGTGACTTACCTAAAGGCCGAGTACCTTTTCCCTCATAAGTGCAGCTTGCGCCTTTAAACCTCTTTGTGAATTACCTTATTCACTCGACCATAGCGGTCTTCAAAGCGCACAATATCATCTTCACCTAAATACGAACCAGACTGCACTTCAATAAGCTCTAAATCCACTTTACCTGGGTTTTCTAATGCATGAACAGCTGTAATTGGAATGTAGACCGACTCATTTTCTGTAACAAATTGCTCGGTGTTATCGATTTGCACCTTAGCAGTGCCTGAAACCACAATCCAGTGCTCAGCTCTGTGGTGGTGCATTTGAACCGACAGTTTGGCACCAGGCTTAACTGTGATTCTTTTTACTTGGAAACGCTCGCCATTATCTACTGAGTCGTATTTGCCCCAAGGACGATAGACTTCTCGATGGAATGTTACTTCTGAGCGCTCATCAGCTTTGAGCTGGCTAACAATTTGTTTTACTTTTTGAGACTCGTCTTTATGCGCAACTAACACAGCATCTTTTGTATTGACGATTACCAAGTCTTCAACACCCACAGTAGTAACCAATTTGTCTTCACCAAACACTAACGTGTTTTTTGTATCTACTGATTTAACATCACCGATGAAGGCATTACCGTTCTCATCTTGCTTAGACACTTCCCATAGCGCTGCGAAGCCTCCTACATCACTCCAGTTTGCATCCATTGGTACCACGGCTGCATCTTTCGTGTGCTCCATCACAGCATAGTCAACGGATTCATCTGGGCATCCTTCAAACGCTTCTTTATCCACACGTATAAAGTCCATGTCATTGTTTTGTACTTGAATTGCTTTTTCACACGCTTCGTAAATATCTGGACGAAATACCTTTAGCTCTTCAAGGTAGCGACTTGCTTTGTATAAGAACATACCACTATTCCAGTAGTAGTCACCGCTTGCGATGTATTCTTGAGCTGTTTCTAAGTTTGGCTTCTCGACAAAGCTCTCAACAACAAAGCCATGTTCGACTTCTGCACCTCGCTTAATGTAACCATAACCTGTCTCTGGTGTATTACCAACTATACCGAAGGTGACCAGTTTACCCTGCTCTGCTAGCAGCTTTGCTCGATTAACACTTTCCTGAAAAGCTGCATGATTTTCAATGACATGATCCGCTGCCAACACAAGCAGTAATGGATCTTGATTGTTTTCAACCGCTTTAAATGCAGCCAATGCAATAGCAGGAGCTGTATTGCGGCCTACAGGCTCTAAAAAAATACCACTGTGCGCTACGCCTATTTGACGAACTTGCTCAGCCGCAATAAAGCGATGTTCTTCGTTACAAATTAACATCGCAGGTGTGTGCTCAAGACCATTTAATCTTAAAATTGTTTCTTGTAACATGGTGTTTTCACCATGTAATTTTAAAAATTGTTTTGGGTAGTTACTGCGTGATAATGGCCATAAACGCGTGCCTGAGCCGCCTGCCATAATGATAGGAAGTATCATAATTGTTATCCCTGTGTATTCTGTAGTGCTTCAAAGTACCATTTTGTATGTTTATGGACTTTGTTATCTCTTAGTAGACTACTTGGATCAAACCATTGATATTTACCATGCTGAATATTATGAGGTAAATCATTAAGTGGTTTGCTCAATTTTAAAACATAAGCGATTGCAACGTAATGCGTGCCAAAGCTATCTCCAAAAACATTGTCGTCATAAAAGTGGTCATAAGGACCTAAGAGGTTCGCTTCTGATATTGAAAACGCTTCTCCAAGCTCTTCTTTGGTTAGCCTTTTGAATGCCTCTGCAAGCGACTCATTTTTTAAAACTCGCCCACCAGGAACAAACCAACTCCCTTGTGCAGGCTTATTTAATCGCTCACCTAATAGAGCTTGATTGTTTTGATTCAATATTACTAAATCTATTGAAACGAGCGGACTGCTTTCAATCACCGTCGAAAACGTGCTTTTATCAAGAAACATCCTATGTTCTCTATTTTCTGAAACTATCTTGATTAGCTAAAAACCACTCATATGTATTTTTTAGACCTGCCTCTAGAGAAATGCTGTACTCCCATCCCAACGACTTAAGACGTGAAACATCCATAAGTTTACGTGGCGTACCATCAGGCTTTGTTGCATCAAATTCAATTTGACCTTCAAAACCAACTACTTTTGCAACCGTTTCAACAAGTTCTCTAATTGTACAATCGACACCTGTACCTACATTTATGTGGCTTAACATCTCTTGTGTATTTACATTATATGTTTCTGCATCTAAATTCATAACATGAATTGAGGCTGCAGCCATGTCATCTACATGTAAAAACTCACGCATCGGCTTGCCTGTACCCCAAGCGACTACTTTGTCATCGCCTGCTGATTTGGCTTCATGAAAGCGGCGTATTAAAGCTGGGATAACATGGGAGTTTTCTGGGTGAAAATTGTCATTTTCACCATACAAGTTAGTTGGCATGACAGAGCGATAGTTACGACCATATTGCCGATTGTAAGATTCACACAGCTTGATACCTGCAATTTTAGCAATCGCATAAGGTTCATTGGTTGGCTCTAACACCCCGGTTAACAACGCAGTCTCTGTCATTGGTTGCTCTGCAAACTTTGGATAAATACAACTTGACCCTAAAAATAGTAAATCATTAACGCCTGATAAATGCGCACTATGGATAATATTATTTTGAATCATTAAATTCTCATAAATGAATTCTGCAGGGTAAGTATTGTTCGCAACAATCCCACCTACTTTTGCCGCCGCAAGATACACTTGGTCTATTTGATTCTCTTCAAAAAACGTGCGAACAGCCGGTTGCTCCAATAGGTTTAATTCAGTTCTGCTTTTTGTAACAACCTGAACATCTTCTGATTGCTTTAACTTTCTGACTATCGCACTGCCGACCATACCATTATGGCCTGCGACAAAAACTGTTTTAGAACTCATTTATTTATCCATTATAAAACCCAGCATAAGCTGGGTTATCTTTATATTTCTTACTCTCTGCGCAGAGACTATTCTACTGAAACACTCACATCATAGCCATGGGATTTCAATAGTGCATGCTGCTTCGCTTTAGCTAAATCATGTTGCACCATTTCTACACACATTTCTTCTACAGTAATCTCTGGCTCCCAACCTAACTTCTCTTTCGCTTTAGTTGGGTCACCCAGTAATGTTTCAACTTCTGCTGGACGGAAATAACGCGGGTCAACTCGCACGATTACATCACCTACTGCTAGTGCCTGTGCGTTATCACCTTCTATCGCAACCACTGTCGCTATTTCATAAACACCTTCACCACTGAACTCAAGCGTAACACCCAGCTCTTTTGCTGATAACGACACAAACTCTCTTACTGAGATTTGTTTACCTGTCGCGATTACAAAATCTTCCGGTGTATCTTGCTGAAGCATCATCCACTGCATACGAACATAATCTTTTGCATGCCCCCAGTCTCGTAACGCATCCATATTACCTAAATATAAACACTTCTCTAAACCTTGCGAGATATTCGCAAGACCGCGTGTAATTTTACGCGTTACAAACGTTTCACCACGACGTGGAGATTCGTGGTTGAATAAAATACCATTACATGCATACATACCATAAGACTCTCGGTAATTTACCGCAATCCAGTACGCATACATTTTCGCGACAGCGTAAGGTGAGCGAGGGTGGAAAGGCGTTGTTTCCTTCTGAGGAATCTCTTGTACCTCACCATAAAGCTCAGAGGTTGACGCTTGATAGAACTTAGTCTTTTTCTCTAACCCAAGAAAACGAATTGCTTCTAATAAACGCAAAGTACCAATTGCATCTACATCAGCAGTATATTCTGGTGCTTCAAACGATACAGCTACGTGGCTTTGGGCACCTAAATTGTAAACCTCATCAGGTTGTACTTCTTTAAGAATACGAGTTAAATTAGACGTATCCGTTAGATCACCGTAGTGTAAAAAAAACTTAGGGTTTTCCTCATGCCTATCTTGATAAATATGGTCTACACGCTCGGTATTAAAACTTGATGCTCGCCGCTTGATGCCATGAACTTCATAGCCTTTTTCAAGTAGAAACTCAGCTAAGTAAGAGCCATCCTGTCCAGTTACGCCGGTAATTAAAGCTCTTTTCATCTTCTTTTCCATAACAAACACTTAATTTTATTGAAATATAATATCAGGAACTGGCTTCCCGTTGCTTATAAAATCTAAAGCCTTTGCAAACTTAGAAGCTTGGGCTTCCCATGAGTAATTATTTAAGATCAACTTCTTACCACGTCTGCCCATTTCTTTAAGTTCTCTGTCGCTCAAAAGCATCATTTCTTCCATTGAAAACATCAAATTTTCTTCTGTCAATTCAATCTGCTTACCACACGAAAAGCTTTCAATTTCAGACCATGGCACGCCTTTCGTTGTGACAACTGGAAGGCCTGCTGCTAGTGCTTCACCTATTACAACGCCAAAGTTTTCACTGTAACTTGGTAAGATAAAAAAGCTACTTAGGGCAAGGACTTGCTCTTTCGCCTCACCTTTAAGCATACCTAATTGCATTAGGTTTTTATGAAGGCTACTTTCACGTCTTAAGTCTTCAATTTTTTGTTTGTAACCATCATAATCCGGACCAACAATCAAAAGACACCAATCTGAATATTTTTTTGAAAGTGCAGGCCAAACATTTAAAAGAAAGTCAAGACCTTTCTTTTTGTGGAGCCTAGACATAAAAAGTATATATTTTTTGTTAGGATCTAACCCCATTTTTTCAAGAGATTCAACTCTACTTGGCAAGGTTTGATATGCTGCGTAATCTATTCCATGTGGGCATAAAGCAACTGGGGTATTAATGCCTAAATCACGAACAGCTTCTAATTCATCCTTGCAAGTAACATGTATGAGACTAGCATCTGTTAGTGCTTTCCTTTGAAAAAGCACCCAAGCTACTTTTTTTAATACTTTACTTTGCTTCAATGACCACGGATATAGCGAACCTCTGACGGAAATAACATGGGGAATATTTTTTTTCTTCGATAACCGGTAAGAGATATAGGCTGGATAATTCCATAAATTATTTGAAAATAATACAGTATCTTTGCTGATGATTTTACTTAACTCAATTTTCAATTCTTTAGCATACTGCACCTTTTTTAAGCCCACTCTTTCACATTTACGCCATGATAATGAGTATTTATCAATTAAAACATTACTTTCTTTATTAGTTGCGCACACGGTTACAATTTGAGACTTGATGCTTTCATTCTTAAACAAAAAGTAAAGCAAATTAGGCAATGAGTTGGCTGGTCCACCGTACTCATCAGAAATATTTTCAATTATGGCTAGCAAATTCATTACTTAACTCCCCATTAAAGTAAAAAAACAACAGGACCAATACCATAGGCAACAAAGAAAAAGAAAGCGGTATCGCAGAAGAAAAAAGGATTAAAAAAAGCAATAAAAATAACATACTTTCTTTGAAGCAATCCCTACTGACAGACATATAGCCAACGGTTATAAAGAAAGGAAGAGACAGCCAACCAAGTTCGTATAAAAGCGCACCAGTACCAGACATAATTTTATTATCATTATTGCCCCACCAAAAGACCCCATTAGATAATGACCGACCTTCAAGTAACTCACTACCAAACTGGTGAAAGCCGTGGGGAAATCCATAGTCATTGAAAAAACCCTTAAATGAAAAATAAAGATGCGATAACCGCTCGTTTATACTTGCATCTAACCTAATAAGGGATTCAGGTTCTGTTAAAGCAAAATTTAACAAACCTTGAACACGGGTACCATCCAGTAAAATAGCAACATAAGGAAGAGCAACAACAGTAAAGGTTAAGCAAACAAACAAGCCAAGTAGCACCCTTAAATTTAATATATAAAAAGAAAAGTACAGCATAAACAGAACAGCAAAAAACAGTATCACCATTGTTGACTTTGCAACAAAAACAATAAATAAAAAATTTAAAACCATTAGTGCTTTATAAACTTTATCATTTATATTGTTTTTTTCAAGAAACAAAACCCATGACAAGAAAAATAAAAATATCGCAAAATATGTTGGTTCAGGAGCTAAGCCTGTAACACCACGGTCCTCAGTTGTTCTTACTGTGACTAAAAAAGATAAAACACCTTTCCCCCAAATTGATTGAATTGCGCCTGCTAAAAGCCACAATGCATTTGAAAACAAAACAACCTTTATTGGTAAGACATAGAAGCGCTTCACCAAATAAAAAAAAGCAAAAACCACGAAAAAAGAGTAGCTACCTAAAACCGCTCTAACGAAGAGGAAATCTATAAAACCATAATAAAGACCAACCAAAACAGAAAAGAAAAACAATAACAATGGAAATAGAATTACAAAGTGCAGCTTCTTGTTCAAGTTAAAAACAAAAAAAACACTTGAAAACAAAATAAACCAAGGCTGAGTATCCACATCTAATAACCCAAAAGAAACCCATGGAAATAGAATAGCCAGCATAGTGATATTGAGCAAAAGAGTCATATATAATTTCCTCAATGATAAAGCTGTCGTTAATCAAAAGCTCGATAGTGTTTCCCTGCAATGACAGCCTTAATAAAAGGCGTTATTTTATACAAGCCTTTTTTCTTAAACACAACTTGAAAAAAAGCATTTAAAAACACCTTTACTACAATTAATACGTTTTTTGGGAAAGAATGATAATATCGGACCATCAACCCCAAACTGTAACTATGCTCTAAAACTCTAAAACCTGTAAAACTTGGGTCCTCAACCTTAAGCCGCGAAAGAGAATGTTCAAAGCCATGTATAAACTCTATCGCATCATTTAAGTTATTGAGGTTAAGCCTAAAACAAAAACTTGTATCTACTCCATAAAAATAAAAACGCTCATCAAAGACTGCCCCAAATTCCTTTAGCAAACTTATTATAACCCCATCACCAACTACAAGACCACTTCCAATCGTGGTTACTCTATCATTAGAGTCAATTTTTTGACCAAAACTATAAGCAACAGAATTTACTTTAGGATTTTCAACCCTCCCACTTGTAGTAATTATAGGCATCGCAACTTTATTTTGAGAGCTAATATCCGCAAATTTTATATATTCCGAATTCAAATTAGAATCATCATCTAAAAAGATATACTTTTTTGCTTTGTTATTTCTTATGAATGAATTATAAATAACAGCAAGTGATTCATTATACAATGTTTCCATTACCTGCACATCATAACCCAGCTGTTGAAAAACCAAGAAATCAGTATCACCTAAACTCTCTGGCCCATTATTCCAAAGGACCAACCTAGCATTACTGAATTGCAAATCCGATGAAATTAAAGAAGTAACCGTGCTACTTTCCATTAACTCTTTATTATATAACAAGACTAATATTGCACTATCAAACACACCCACCTCAATTACATTAAAGCCATTCTATTGAATAGAAAACACTTGCGGAACAAAAAAATCATCTTTGACCAAACTACTTTCCTTAACTAAAACATCCGCCAAATCCTCACCAATACAAAACTCAACAAACCCCGGATTTATAAACTCCGTAGAGCTTGACTTAAACATTAGTACTTTTTGATTATATAACTTAGCTTCAAAAACTGCGGTCGAGTTAAATGCAATCACCCCCTTAAACAATTCGCTTTTAAGCGTTGAATGCAACAGAGGTGACTTATCTAATCGAAAATTATCTTTAGTTGAAATTAATACCTCCACCTCTTCAGCAACGGAAGGATGTGGTCGAATTAAAAAATTGAATTGACACTCCCCTAGATACTCTAGCAACACTCTAATATCACTTAAGTAAATATCCCTTGGCAATAAAACAAGTATTTTTTCAGATTTTTTCTGCGTTAAATCTTTAGGATAATAACTTTCTGGATAACCAAACAATAAACACCGAGAAGATAGCGGGATTTTATCTTGAATTTCATTAATAGAGTACCGCCCCCATACTAGAAGCTTTTCAGCACAAACATTTTCATAATTAATCACATCATATGGTATTTCGTTACAGTAACTAAAATACATACCATGCTGCAAACTGTACGTATCCACATTCCGAAGCCTAAAGTAGTATGAAAGAAAAGACTCTAACAAGTAGGAACTATTAAAGGCTATGTATTTATCACACTCTATTACTTGCTGCTCCAATTTATCTATCACCTTAAACCCCAATGATAAAGCCACAACTAGCTTTACCCGCTCACCTATCGAACACCTAATATTGACAGAAAAAAGAACCGCTTTTAGAAAGTAGTATATTGAGTGGGGAACCCCCAAAAAAAACTCCCATTTAGAGTTAACAAGCCTAACACATTGCAAATCCGCATCAGGGAAATAACCTTTAATCAATGAAATATAACCCTCCCTCGATGTTGAACAAGTATTTATTACGCTTTGCGAACTAGGAAAATTAAAGAAATTAACATTCAGGAATAGATAATTAATATAAACAAAACCTGATGGCTTCCAGGTCATCATCCCTAAATAACTCCCCAAAACAAGTTCTAAAGGGTACCCCCTATATTCGCAACCGCTAAGGTAAGATTTTAATTTTTTATACCTAACATATTCACCCACAACAAAACCACCATATTGCAACAAATTAGAAATAACACACAACACTTCATTATAAAAAGTTAGGTTCTAAATTTTAAAAACGTTTAAAGCAATTGATAATACCGAATTTAACAGCAAAGAAGAACCTTATAGACATAGATAAAAAGTCCGAAAAAAGAACGCAAAGCAACGCCAGAAACAAGGTCATCTCTGTCGTATAAACCACCAAGACGAACGCAAAATAATAAGACAATGAAGATATGAATATCCCTACATGAGCATAACTTTCTTTCCCAATCGAGACCAATGCCGGATAGCCATAGCTGCTACTAAAGGCCACAAATACAAGAGAAAAAAGCACCAGTAGTGTATATTCACTTAGTTCAACATTTGAGCTGGAAAGAACTAACTTACCAACATTATCAGAAAAGCCGTAGACTATCGGTGCAAGTAAAAATATAACACATACAGCATAGACTGTAGAGCGATGCAATGCATTAAAACACTTGGTTTTTAGTGTATGGGTATATAAAACTCTAGAAACAGCCCCCAGCAATGCTTGCCCTACTTTATATAACTGATTAAGAAATGAATATATAGCAGTTTGTTCATTAGAAACAAATTTAGAAACTAAATATGTACTACCTTGATTAAGAATATTCACAGCCAATCTAGCGAAATAAAAACCCAGCGCATCCTTTATAAAAATCAGCACATCCCTCATCCCGAAACTTAGGCGCTCACTTTTAACAACCCTAAAAAGGAACAAGTAAAGTATAAAATTGGTGATAAAAACCATCGATACCTGGACCAGCATTGCTGCTTCTACTGGATATTCTTCATAATCAATTAGAAATGCCACCAAAACCAAGGTAGATTTAGAAATTAAACTTGCAATTGCCAGCAACTTATAGTTTTCAATCCCAGCAACCAATGGTGTTGGATTTAAATTTGACACAAAAACAAACAAAGAAATTGTTAAGAAAACACCGTTACTGTAGCTAAAAAGAAAATAAAGAATCATTAATGCCAGTAGAGAGATTACTACTTTCACTACAATAAAAATAACTAACAAATCTGAGCTTACGTATGAAACCAGCTTTCTCTCATTCATATATTTTGGTATGAACATACCAAAACCTAAATCACACAAAACCACACAGACTGCGCATAATGATAATATAGCAACAAATTCTCCGTATAAATCAAGCCCGATGGCATTTGTAATAATGGGTATCACTATCAAGGGAGAAAGAGTTGTGAACATTGTGGATACGATATTAAAAAAAATATTGACATTAATTTTTTTCATCGACAGCTCCTAAATTTGGCAGCAAGAAGGCCACCAAACCATTTAAATAAAACCCCGTTAACATTTTATTATTCTGAGCTGACAACTAGAAAAAACCATACTTTTTAGTTAAAGTATCAACATCAACACCTTCCGAAATTTCCGCAAGAATTTTCTTTTCATTAGCAGCTCTTTTGTAAACTTCATTAATTACTACCTGCTCGATATGTTTTGGAATAATTATAACACCTTCACTATCGGCAAAAACCAAGCATTCTGGCTCAACTTTAATACCGTTCAAGCAAATTGTTTTATTAAATGATTCTGTTGTAGCTCTCTTTCTTACATCTTGGCAAGTATAGCCTTTTGAAAAAACAGGTAAGCCAGTACCTATAACTTCTTCATTATCTCTTGTCATACCATTCACAATCACCCCTGAAGCTCCAGAACGAATGGCTAAATTTGCATTTAACTCACCAAAATAGGCATACTCAGGACTTTCATTCTCCACAAGAATAATATCATCTGGAATAATAGTATCGTAGCTGTACAGTGCATCATATATCCCTTTAAAGCACTCACCATCATTTAGCTTTCTTAGCTTTAATGTTTTAGCTCTGCCTAAAAGTTTGACTCCACTTATATTCGGAGTCAAACCCTTTAGCACTTGATCTGGGTAACCTAAGTCATCAAGTAAATCAGAAAGTATACAACTTGTAAGATGATTTTTTATATTCCCTAACAATTTTCTACTTTTCTCCCTTCTGCCAGCTGCAATTAGTTCTGCTAGTTGAAAGTCCTCAGGCCAATTTACATCTATGGCTTCAAGTGGTGAAGATTCTAGCAAGAAAGGTGCATTACCTATTCGCCTTTTTAAACTAATCGCAGCCTCCCTTTTTACAATATACAACCCCATGGTTTCAATTATTGTATCACCCAAATCAACACTATTAGGTATTGAATTAATGTCATATTCAGGTCCATTATCGTCCCACGTATATAGTCTTTCTTTTCTCACAAGAACTACAGAATCGTACTCACTTGAGGACTTTAACTTATCAATTCCTAACTTCACAGTTTCCATTTCAATAAATGGGCTTGTACAAAGTATTTGAACATATATATCCGCATCCGTATGCAAAACCTCATTATAAAACATTCGATTGCCATCTACTTTATTACTTGCGAGCTCAGGATCTCGCCTCATAATTTTACAGTTTACTTCCGATGCTGCATTAATAACATCTTCAGATTCTGTATCAAGGTAAACCTCATCAAATAAACCTGAGCTTGCTAGTTTTTCAAGTGTATGGAGAAAGAGAGGCTTACCATCTAATAGCTTCATATTTTTACTTTCAATTCTAGAGCTCGAACCTTTAGCTGGCAAAAATGCTACTACTTTCATTACTACTTCCTATTTAAATTATCGTATATTCCAAGAACTTGATTACCTTGTTTCACAATAAGTGAATTGACCCCTTCATCACGCATTTTATTATCAGCATCTGAACACTTAGTATTAGGTGATATAGTTTTAGGTGAAGTTGTCATTAAATCACTAGCCTCAGCTGTTTTATAACTACTGATGTCATATCTGGTTAAATATTTCCTTATATCACCATCAGTTATAACTCCTTGCAAATTATTGGTATCACCAACTAAAACTACTCCTGTTTTGCTCGTGCTCATTGTGCTGATTACATCAATAAATGAGTCATTACTTTTAACGAATGTTCCTGTTAACATACAGTCTTGAACCGTCATTAAAAGTTTTCGACCTAAACTTCCACCTGGGTGGTATTTGGCAAAGTTCTCTTCTTTAAAGGATCTAGCTTTCATAAGTGAAATAGCTATCGCATCACCCAGAACAAGGGACACTGTTGTAGAGGTTGTTGGTGCAAGATTCAGCGGACATGCTTCTTTTTTAACTCCTATATCTAAATGAAAGTCTGATACTGAAGCTAGAGTTGATGCTGGGTTACCTGTCATTGATATGAGTGTATTACCATTATTCTTAATAAACGGTAGTAACTGAGTAACCTCTGATGTTTCACCTGAGTTTGATATAGCAAAGAAGATATCTTCTTCTTTGATCATCCCTAAATCACCATGATATGCCTCAGCTGGGTGCATATACATTGACGGAGTTCCTGTACTGACAAGAGTTGCAAAGATTTTTTTTGCTATATGTCCAGACTTTCCCATTCCACACATCACTACTCGGCCTGCTGATTTAGAAATACATGAAATAAGCTTCTCAAATGTATGATCAAGTTTAGACTCCACTTCAAGTATACCTTCAATCTCATTTCTTATTACCGATTTTGCTTCCAAAATATAATTCATCTTACAACAACATCCTATTTAATGATGGGATACAAAAAATCGTAAACTAGGAACTTTTCCTAACTTTATATTGCTTTATCATAACCTTCCTTTACATTTATATTTAAAAAATAAAATTTAATTAAAAGAAAATTTTATTTTTTAAAAGCCGCGAATTCAACCCCGAAGTGCACCACTCGCTAAATTAGGCCGCATTGCGTAATTCATTAAACACAACGACAGGCTGTTTGTAACCTAGGCACTTTCTAGGTCTGGCGTTTAGCGCACGTTCAACATCGGACACCTGCTTATCCGTTACCGTTCTTAAATCCGTGCCTTTACGTATGTACTGGCGCAATAAACCGTTGAAGTTTTCATTCAACCCGCGCTCCCATGAGGAATACGGATTCGCAAAATAAATATCAGTGTTGAGCTTATCTGCAACTAGCTCGTGGTCACAGAACTCGCTGCCATTATCAGCGGTTATCGTATGCACATGACGGCGATATCGCCACAGCATGCCTATCATGGCTCTGCTGACTTCTGCCGCGCTCTTTGCTGGCACTTTACGTATTAAATAAAGCTTGCTTTGGCGTTCAACTAGGCTGACTATTGCACCCGTTCCATGCTTACCCAGTACGGTATCAGCTTCCCAGTCACCGAACCGCCTTTTCTTGTCAACAATCGCTGGGCGGTGCTCAATGCCCACCCGGTTCGGGATAATGACACGCTTCGCACGACGACCTTTGCGATATCGTCGATGGCCTTGTCGCAAGTGCCTAAACAACTTGCCGCCGCTCAATTTATCCCGTTGCACATAGCCGTAAATCCACGCGTGACTCACTGAAAGCCCAATAATCCGGCCCACGCCTGCAATTTGCTCGGGACTCCACTTTTGTTCTAATCCGAACTCAACAAAGGTGATGGTCAGCTTAGATAGACACGACTTTGCGGCTTCAACACGCCTTTTGAGTGTCTTTGCCTGAGCGACTTCGGGTAGATAGTGATTTTCCCGGATCCTATTTCGTCTGACTTCTCGGCTAATAGTGGTATGACTAACTTTCAGGCGTTTGCCTATCTCACGATAACTAAAACCCTCGCGTAAGTAGGCTTCTATCTGGTATCTTTGTCCTTCGATCAACTGCTTGTAACTCATGGTAAATGCTTCTGTTTGTTTGGCGACGATAGAGTACCACCAACAGGCAGTTGATCTCTTCTCACCGTTTAACCATGAGTGGTGCACTTATTATCTGAATTTGGGCCTGAAGAAAGATATTTAATAAAAATAAATCTATCCCTTTTTACAAGTTATCTAAAACTAGCTTCAATAAATAGTCGGCGATGAACAACGTCATCGAGCTCAAGGAGTGTCTCGAGCAACTCTTCCATGTGTTTGAGTTCTAACATATTAGGGCCATCACATAGAGCTTTATCTGGCTCAGGATGGGTTTCCATGAACAACCCGTCGATACGTACCGCTACAGCAGCCCTTGTACTCGAAGGTACATGATAACGATTTCCGCCAAGAGCCATTGATAGTTCCAGGCATTTGTAAGCTATGAGTCGCATCCATTACGACTTTTCTCCCTGTTTCTTTCATAATCGCCAAACCAGTCATATAGTTTATTAATTGCCCGAAACCGAAACTTGTGCCTCGTTCGCAGGGACAAATATCTCCGTTACCGACCCATTTGCACTTTTCAATAACTGGCTGCATGTCACATGGATGCACCACTGACCTTTTTTATATTAACAGGCTTACCAATTGAAGCTACGCGTTGAATAAAGTTCGTTTGGTTGACTAAGAAAGCTGGTTTATGTAATACCTCCACCACGGAGTATCCTCATGCACATCTGTAATTACCTTCTCCCCCCAGCTCTGCCTTTGCTTTTTGAAGTACCTTTAACCATGCTCTACTCCAGACCCTTTAAAAGGTGAGACTGAAGAACGATTAGCTTTCGTAACTTATGACTTAGCAATATAGTCAATACCAAATTTATCCGTAATCTCCTTTAATGTTCCAAAAGTGTCTAAAACAAGCAGCTCAGACTCAATAACACTAGGGCCTGCAATTAAAAATATAATTTATTCCTATTTTTGCATTTATCAGCTTTACTGAACCAGCTTACCGGCTTTGATCAATCCAAGTTTGTTACTATTTCCGAAAAAAGCCACTACAATCTTTTGAAAAAAGATTAATTAAATCAGTTAAGAACAAAACCCCAAAAATTAAAATTTTGGATTTCAAATTAAATTCATTTAATGTTAGCTACCTAAAACTTCAGTTTAAATCTAGTTAGGTTAGTGATTTACTATTTTAAACTCGTTAGCATATCATTTAAATGATGGACCCAATGCACACTTTTTGCACCATTAAAACCCAAAAAAAGAAGACTGAATTGCGGTCTTCTAGCAGGAGTTGAATATGCACTTGCTGGTATCGGCTTTATTGGAATTTTCTTATCTAATAACCCCTCACCAAACGCGATGTCTTGAATAGCAACAGCAAAGTCGTACCAACTAGCAACACCTAAATCACTATAGTGATAAACCTGCTCTAAACTTTCTTGTTCAGCCAATTGCCAAAGATACTTTGCAAGCCCTTTTGCATTTGTCGGACAACCTATTTGGTCGCTCACTACATTTAGTTCTGCTTTCTCTGACATTAAACGTAGCATGGTCTTTACAAAGTTATTACCATGACTTGAATAAACCCAAGAGGTTCTCACTATCGACGAGTTTTCTGGATAATTCCGCTTTATGGCTTCTTCACCAGCTAACTTTGAAGCACCATAAACATTGATAGGACTTGCAGAATCATTGACCCGATAAGGCATGCTTTTGTTACCATTAAACACAAAATCTGTCGAGATATGTAGCAAACGAATGTTGTGTTTACAGGCAGATTTAGCCAGTAACTCTGTTGCTGTTGCATTAATTAAATAAGCGTTTTCTTGATCAGACTCTGCTTTATCAACAGCGGTATAGGCCGATGCATTAATGATAATGTTTGGCATGTGAGCAGATATTGCATTCTCTATACTCTCTTGTGACGTAATATCAATATCGTCACGACCGAGCGCTACGGCTTTAATATTTTCTGGGCAGGTTTGCACGAGCTCCCATGCAACCTGACCATTTTTACCTACGATTAAAGCATTCATTTAGTTTGTACCTAAGCGCTCTCTTTGATAAGAGCCGCTTTGAACGTTTTTACACCATTCTTGATTATTTAAATACCACTGAATTGTTTTTAGGATACCTGTTTCAAATGTCTCTTTTGGTTGCCAGCCTAACTCTTTATTTATCTTTGTCGCATCAATGGCGTAACGCATATCATGGCCAGGTCTATCAGCAACAAAAGTGATTAGGTCTTTGAAGTCGGAAAAATTCGCTGGTTTAACTTCAATTAAGTTATTTAAGTGGTTACAAATCGTGGTGACAACTTCAATGTTTTGCTTTTCATTAAAGCCTCCAATATTATAGGTTTCACCTAATTTACCATCTGTTACTACTTTATAAAGTGCTCGCACATGGTCTTCTACAAATAGCCAATCCCTTACCTGCTTACCGTCACCATAGACCGGTAATTGCTCCCCCGCTATTGCTTTAAGAATAACTAATGGAATTAGTTTTTCAGGAAAATGACATGGACCATAATTATTTGAACAGTTCGTTAAAACAACAGGTAAACCATACGTGCGATGCCATGCTCTTACTAAGTGGTCAGCCGCCGCCTTTGATGCTGAATAAGGTGAACTTGGCTCATAGGGCGTTTCTTCGGTAAATAGACCCGTTTCACCTAAATCACCATACACTTCATCTGTTGAAATGTGGTGAAAACGGAAATTAACTTTCTTGTCACCTACTAATTCACTGTAGTAACTACGAGTTGCCTCAAGCAACTCATAAGTACCGACAACATTCGTTTGAATAAACTCACCAGGACTATCAATCGAACGGTCAACATGACTCTCTGCAGCTAAGTGCATAATAAAGTCAGGTTGATATTGTTCAAAGGCAGCTAATAGTTTTGTTCTGTCACAGATATCACCTTTAATAAAGTTATATCGCTCATTTTTTTCAATTGAGTATAACGATTCTAAGTTACCTGCGTAAGTTAATTTATCGAAGTTAATTACTATGTGCTTTGTTTCGTTAATTAAGAAACGTACCAATGCGGAGCCAATGAAACCTGCACCACCTGTTACAAAAATTGTTTTACTCATTATTACTTCGCTTCCCCTAAAATACAGGAGCATCAATTAGCAAAATACCCGCTTTATCTTTTTCAGATAAGATCGGTGCTTGGCCATTAACTAAGGGCCATTGAATATCTAATGCGGGGTCATTCCACAATACTCTTTGTTCAAACTGAGGAGCGTAATAGTCTGTGCACTTGTATACAAATTCTGCTAATTCGGTTGTAACGTAAAAACCATGAGCAAAACCTTCCGGCACCCATAGTTGAAGCTTGTTTTCATCACTTAATAAAATACCTACATGTCTACCAAAAGTTGGGCTATTTTTTCGCAAATCAACAGCAACATCGTAGACTTCGCCCTGTATGACTCGAACTAACTTACCTTGAGTCTGTTCGGTTTGATAATGCAGGCCACGTAAAATACCTTGTGAAGATTTACTGTGGTTGTCTTGTACAAATGTGACGTCAGCAACATCTTTTTTGAACCATTCTTCTCTGAAAGTTTCCATGAAGAAACCTCTCTCATCACCAAATACTTTTGGCTCAAGAATTTTTACATCTGGGATAGCTGTTTCAACTACTTTCATGAAAACACCTTCTGCGTCAGTAAACCCAACAGATATTCACCATAACCGCTTTTTCTCAAAGGCTCAGCTAAATCCCGGAGCTCTTGCTCTGTAATATAACCCATTCGGTAAGCAACCTCTTCTGGGCAATTAACTTTTAGACCTTGGCGTTTCTCTATTGTTTCAATGAATTGAGCAGCTTGTAATAAACTGTCATGAGTGCCCGTATCTAACCACGCAGTACCACGCCCCATAATTTCTACATTCAGCGTGCCAGCTTCTAGATATTGCCCAATTACATCAGTAATTTCCAATTCACCACGCGCTGATGGCGCTACGTTTTTAGCGTACTCAACAACTTTATTATCAAAAAAGTATAAACCTGGCACTGCATAGTTTGATTTAGGCGTCTCTGGCTTTTCTTCAATCGAAATAGCTCTGCCAGAATCATCAAACTCAACGACACCGTAGGCTTTTGGGTTTGCAACATGATAACCAAATATAGTACTACCGTCAGGTCGGTTAGCCGCTGCTTTTAAAGATTTAACTAAATTATGACCATAAAAAAGATTATCACCTAAAATCAATGCAACATTTGAAGTTCCAATAAATTTTTCGCCAAGCAAAAACGCTTGAGCTAAGCCATCAGGAGAAGGCTGAATTACATACTGTATGGTAACCCCCCAATCACTTCCGTTACCTAATAACGCTTGAAACCTTGATTGCTCGTGTGGTGCTGTAATAATTAGAATATCTTTAATTCCCGAATTCATTAAAGTAGCAATCGGGTAGTAAATCATCGGCTTATCATAAACTGACATTAGTTGCTTACTGACCACTTTAGTTAATGGGTACAAACGCGTTCCACTACCACCAGCTAAAATAATTCCTTTCATCCACTACCTCATAGTAAAAGAAAACATTGAAAATAAAAAAAATCCAAGCATTATGACTGAAAGTAAATTGTTCACTTACTCCCCTCAGATTTATACTCGTAGTTGTAGTACCCGTAATAGCCATAGGCGCTGGCTGACTTACGGACGACACCATTAAATACCACCCCTTTTATGTCTATCCCATTTTGCTCAAAGCGGTTTCGAGTAATTTCTAGCTCTTTGATATGGTTTTGACCGAAGCGGGTTACGAGCAGGGTTGTTCCAGCATGCGCCCCAACAATTGCAGGATCCGTTACTGCTAGAATTGGTGGTGTATCCACTATTACTAGGTCGTACATTTTACTCACTTCACTAATTAATTTACTAAAGTTTTCATGCATCAATAGTTCAGAGGGGTTTGGCGGTATTTGGCCTCGCGTCATTACATCAAGCCTTTCGACCTGTGTATTCTTTATTGTTTGAGCCAAATCTAACTGGCCAGATAAGTAGTCACTTAAACCGTTATCCCATTTCATGCCAAACTGGGTTTGTAAATAGCCTTTACGCATATCGCCATCAATGACCAACACTTTTTTGCCGCTTTGTGCTAATACAGTAGCTAAGTTGACGGTAATAAATGATTTACCCACCCCTGGGCTTGGCCCTGAAATCGCAATTACATTGTTTTTTGCCTCTAGCATTGCAAAATGCAAGCTAGTACGCAGGCTTCTAAGTGCTTCAACTGATAGGTCTGCTGGATTATCAATCGCCAAAATAGACTTAGCTTTGGCGGTTTTACCTTTACGTGCCGTGGCAAAGCCAGTCAGTTTTACCTGATAGTCAGAGAATGGAACACTAGCATAAACAGGTAAACCTAATGCTTCAATATCTGCTGGGTCTTCTATCCCTTTATGCAACGCTTTTTGAATAAGTACAATCGCCACAGCTAACATGCTACCCAACAAAGTTGCCATCGCAACAACTAGTGCCTTTTTAGGTTTTACTGGCTGGGTTGTATTTACCTCTGCATAATCGACAATGCGAACATTGCCTACGGTACCCGCACGCACTATGTCTAATTCCTGAGTTTTACCTAAGAGCAGCGTATAAATCTCGTTATTGACCTCTACATCGCGCTTTAAGCGCAATAGCTCACGTTGAGTTTCAGGAAGGCCTTGTACTTCACCTGCCAGTTCATTTCTTTGACGTTTAACCGTATCAATTTGTTCCACTACCCCACGGTATGATGGGTGCTCACGTTTAAATTTACGACCTCGCTCTAGGCGCTTTAATTCTAGTTCTTGCAGCTTAGTTTCTAATGCTACAATCTGCTCCAAAACGCCCTGTGTTTCTAAGCTAATATCGATTGATTCTTGACGAATTTGATAGTCATTAAAGGCTTTCTCCGCACGTTCTAAGTTACGCTTTACTTCAGGAAGTTGGACTTCTAAAAATTCTAACGATTGTTGTGCTTCAGCGCTGTTGCGCTCTACATTTCGGCGCACATATATACTTGCTACTTTATCTAGGACTTTTTCAGCATAAGCTGGGTTTTTGTCTTGTAAAGCTAAGTTAATAATCCCAGAATCTTTACCTTTTTCAAAGGCGGAAATTGCACTTTGTAAATCTAGGATGGTTTGCAGTCTATTACGTTTTACGATTAAGAATTCAGTATTGGGTCGTGCAATAAGTGTTTTGATGGTTAATTCAAACTTCCCAGATTTAATCTCTTGCCCCACCTTGCCAGACAGCACCTCATTACCGTCTTCACCATGCAAAGAAAAACTATCATTAGCTTGTGCTAACAAAGTAAACTCTAGCCCTTCTGCACTTTTAGGGACCCTAAAGCGGTGGATCTCTACCTTTTCACCACCCCATGCATAAGAACTTGCTCCAAAGCTTGGTTCTGCCACCTCACCTTCGCTTTGTGGTACAAACTTACGGAAGCTACGGCCTCCAATAAGCGGGAATAATTTTGGTTCAACTACGGTATCTAAATTTAGTGTGTCTACCGCTTCGCCTATGACACTCCTTGATTTGAGCAGTTCAATTTCAGTCACCGCTGCAGAGGTGCTTTCGAACATGCCCGACATATCATCAAAGCCAGGAACCGAACCACCTTTTTCTTCAACTTGCACCATCGCTGTTGCTTGGTAAATAGGCGTGCTGAATATGGCATAGGCAACGCCCAACAGCATAAATAGAGCCGTGACACCAACAATAAACCATTTTGCATCCAGTAACGCGCCAAAAAGCGCCATCAAGTCAATTTCTTGACTATCTTCTTTTTGTGATTTTTGTGGGGTAATTAGATTTGGCTGAGCATTCATATACTCGCAGTTCCTTATAAATACTTTTGCCAAGCGCTGCAGGCGCTATCGATAATTTCATAAACATGTTGAAAGGCTTCGCGCGATTGACGATAAGGGTCTGATACTTCTTTATCACCAATCCATTTGCCCAACAAAAAGGTTTTGCCACGAGCTTGTGGGTAGCGGCTGCAAAGATCGGTTAGGTGCCTTTGCTCCATTACCAAAATCAGGCTATTTTGTGCCACCAAGGTGCCTGTTAACTGGCGTCCTTGGTGCTCACTCATGTCGATACCTTGCTCACTGGCAAGCTCTAGAGCTGTGGAATCTGCAGCTTTGCCTTCTAAAGCGGTTAATCCCGCTGAAGAAATTTGTACATTTTTCCCAACTAATTTGCTTTTTAATACATATTCAGCAGTTGGACTGCGGCAAATATTTCCCGCACATACCATTAAAACACTATCAAACATGAGTACTCACAGTTATTGATTTTCTATATCTTGTATTGCATCAACTGTTGAAAGTGACGGCAATAACAAGCTGATAACCTTGTTCCAACGGGCTAGAGGCGCACTAGTAACATACACAATATCTTGTGGTTGGAGCTCAAATTGTTCTGCTAGTACCAACGACGCTACATTTTTTGCGTGTAGCTGGTATACATCAGCTAATACGCCGTCTTTTTGTAGGTCGCGTTTGCGTAGTACAAACACGCCGTTAGCATCTGCGGTACGTTCGTTGAAACCACCTACATCAGTCAACGCTTCCGCAAGGCTGAGTCCATAGCGATTTACATCAACCTTACCAGCTTTAATTACGTCACCTAGTACGTATACATTACGTTTGTCATTACGGCTGATGTGGATGATATCACCATGTTGTAATAATCGATTTTGTGAAATATCGCCTTGGGCGTAAAAATCGTCTAATTGGATGACTTCTGTTTTATCGCCGCGAGTAAAGGATACCGTTTCCCAATCCGCACTTTCTGTTAAACCACCCGCTTGGTTGATAGCATCGATCAAGGTTACGGGCGTTTCTGTGATTGGATAAACACCCGGTTTAGTTACTTCACCGGTTACGTAGGCCTTTTGGCTTCTAAAACCAACCACTTTTACATCTATCTGTGGCTCTTCAATTACACGGCTTAAGCGTTTAGTTAAGTCTTCACGCAGTTCTGTGACGGTTCTACCTGCTGCAGGCACTTTTGGGGCGTAAGCAAAATTAACAGTGCCATCCGCTTGCACGCGGAAGCCGTCAAATTCCGCAGTTCTTTGTACAGCTGCTGGAATAGTTAATTCAGGATGATCCCACACACCAATGGTGATCACATCTCCCACGCCAAGTCTATACTCGTAATTTGACACATCAATGCCAGAGAGCGCCGAACGGTCTATTTCTTTGGCTTTTTTGATTTTGTGCTCTTGAACAAGTTGCGAGTCGATGATGTGAATGTTTACTTTTTCTAGGTCTCTCTCTAGATTGGCGGTTTGCTCGCCAGAGCTTATTCCTTCAAAATGGCCACCGGGGATGATAGTACAGCCACCCATTGCAAGAAGAACAGCTGATGCAATGAAAGTTTTACAACGAAATACCATTGTAGTTTCCCAATATTATTGTAATCTTTTCTTTTTATTGCTTTTATTGCTCGTTACGAAACAGCAATTGGGCAATACATTCCTGAGCGCTAATTAAAGCACGCGTGGTTGTTAATCGCAAGTTGAGTAGGTTGCATAAAAGTCTTAAATCCTGCATCTCGCTTAGCTTTTAGAGACTCGGGATTCAAGATATCGCTATGGCGATGTTAGCGACAACCTCTTTTTGTTCTAGTGACATTGCTACTCGGAAGTTTTATGTCGGTTCTTTTCAACTTGGCTTAAGGCACGCTTCCGCCACTAGGTTACAGCTCCTAGATACTGATTTTTAAAACGGCTTCTAGTGATAATTCATCTAATTGAGCAATGGAAACAACTAAATAGAATACGACTTAAATTTTACAACATGTAGTCGTAAAGTATTAAAATTTACTCTTTCCTTTTAATCGATTGATTATCTACAACAATACTGACTGATTTATTCAGCATATTGATCAGCAGAATACTCCTGAACTCACCATCGGGCTGCTGATAGATTGCATCAATATCCCTGTAGCACGCATCGTTCAAAACGACGACATCACCTTGGTTAAACTCTGTTTGTTCTGTTGCTGACTCTTGTTGCATAAAGTGATGTACGATCTCTTCTGGAACAAGCTGCAGCTGAGTTCCGTAGCGAATAAAGTCACTTATACCGCGAGTATTTTTTACCGCAGAAAAGTGTCCAGAATGTGGATCTAAGCGAACAAATAGATAACGAGGGAACAGTGGAACTGGCTTTACAGGAGAGCTCGCTGTTTTTCGAGCAAACATAGTAGGGAAACAAGCTGTGATCCCTTGCTGTTGAAGGTTTTGTTGAGCTCGTTGTTCTTGTTTTGGCTTACAATAGACTAAGTACCAGCGTTCCATGCAATAATCGATATATACAATAAGGATAAGTTGCTATTGTACTCTTATACTCTAGCGTATCCAAGAGTACCGCAACACTTTTAACTGTTCCCATTATAGCAAAAACCAAGATGTACGAACAACTTTATTGAATAATTAAAAACAATAGCACCCGCAAAGCCTTAACCTTTGGCTCCACTCTTATAAAGGTGTCTAAGGTTACTGAACAGTGATCTCATTGGGCTGCCAACCCTAGTCGCTGCCAAATAGATCTCTTGTATAAACCTTGTCTTCTACATCTGACAATGCTTCAACCATACGATTTGAAACAATTACATCACTCACTGATTTGAACTCTCTTAAATCACGGATCACTTTGGAGTTATAAAAGGTATCATCAGTTAATACCGGTTCATAAACAACAACCTCAACCCCTTTCGCCTTAATCCGCTTCATTACACCTTGAATTGCAGATGCTCTAAAGTTATCGGAACCCGACTTCATAATCAGTCTATATATACCAACCACTTTAGGTTTGCGCTTTAAAATAGATTCCGCAATAAAGTCTTTTCTGGTGGTGTTAGCATCCACGATTGCTTTGATTATATTATTCGGCACATCTTGGTAATTGGCGAGTAGTTGCTTAGTGTCTTTTGGTAAACAGTAACCACCATAACCAAACGAAGGGTTATTGTAATGATTACCAATGCGGGGGTCTAAACACACTCCCTCAATAATTTGCTTTGAATCTAAACCATGTGATTCTGCATAGCTGTCCAATTCATTAAAATAAGCGACGCGCATTGCTAAATAAGTATTAGAGAATAGTTTGATCGCTTCAGCTTCAGTCGAGTTAGTGAACAAAACATCCACATCTTGCTTTGTCGCACCTTGTTGCAATAACCCAGCAAACAGCTCAGCTCTATCAGATTGTTCACCAACAATAATTCTTGATGGATATAAGTTGTCGTAGAGTGCTTTACCTTCTCTCAAGAACTCTGGAGAAAAGATAATATTGTCGTTATCAAATAATGCTTTTACCTTTCTGGTAAACCCTACCGGCACTGTAGATTTGATCACGATAACTGCATTCTTATTATAATGTTGCACATCTTCAATCACTGACTCTACCGACTTTGTGTTGAAGTAATTGGTTTCAGGATCGTAGTCTGTAGGTGTTGCAATAATAACAAACTCAGCGTTTTGATAAGCCAGCTTTCGATCTGTGGTTGCAGTTAAATTAAGCTTTTTGGTTGTTAAAAACTCACTGATTTCTTTGTCAACAATTGGGGACTGCTTATCATTGATTAACTCAACTTTCTGCTGGTCGATATCTAACGCAACAACTTCATTGTGTTGAGCTAAAAGTACAGAGTTAGAAAGCCCTACATAGCCGGTTCCAACAACCACTATTTTCATTACAAATTCCTATTTAATTTTTTCTTCACTATTACTAGTGAGTCTACTAGCTACCAACCGTTCAGGGTACAAGCCTGTCATTAAAATGATCAATCCAACAACCGCATAAACACTATTTATCGAACTTACCGATGCACCATTTAAAAATACAATACTAAATGCGGCCAACCTAGCTCTTGGTGCTATGTCACTGAGTTTTAGCAGCTGATTGATACTCACAAAAATAAAAATCAATCCAAGAAAGCCATGGTCGAAAACAACCCGAGTTAAATAGGTGTGTAATACCAGGGAATAACAGACTCCCGGTTTACCCGCACTAAACAGCGATTGATAATATTGTAGTCGATTACAGACACTTTCGGGCATAGGTGTAAGTGTTTGTGAGCCAATTAAGTATTCTTGCCATCCCCAGTCTGAGATAGCTTGCAAAAAGCCTTGGAAGAAAACCACTCTGTCGATGGCTTCTAAATCACCACCAGACAACCGGGAAATAAAGGTTGCCACTACACCAGCAGCAATAATTGCGACAACTAACAGCTTTAACACTGTTTTCCAGCCAAAGTCTTTAATATAGAAAACGGTAAACATAGCTAGAAAACAAATAACACCGGAACGAGAGCCGGACAAAAAGGTAACCGTTGCTAGCGCCATCCAGTCAGTCATTTTTAATGAGCGCGTAAAGCTCCAAATGGCACAGCCGAGCAATAATAAAAACATGATTTCGTAATTATTCTCGGTAAAAATCCCTGGGCGCCCTTCTTGCCTCAATGCAATCCAGATTACATACTTGATAAAAAATAGGGCCAGCAGTACATACCAAAAACGACGTAACAGTGTTTCTTGAAATAACACCTTAGAAGAAAAAAAGCACAGGATCGCTATATAAAAAAAGGCTTTATATGCAATAAAATAATCAACTGGGTGAACGCCACGCACCTTAGCTAGAGCTAGCGTAACGATCAGATAAACAATACAACAGCAAAAAATTAGCCAAGCACTTGGGCACATACGTTTCGCGACAAACAAAAATGTGCATAACACAAGTAACTCAAACAACGCATTAGTAGGCAGGATATGATACTGACCAACTACCGCCAAACTGATAAACGCCAGTGTTAGAAAGAAAAAGAGAAACTGCTTTCTAACCATGAAACTATCTCCGCTCTTTCAATGCCATATAACTACGAGCAACCCAAGACTTCGGTAACAGCAATAATAAAAATGCTGCAGCACGATATCTATCCCATTTTAATAATGGATGGGAGATAAGCAGCTTAAAAGCTTGTGTACGCTTACCCATCAATAGATTACTCTTGATACTACTCATTACCGTAAGATGTTGAAGGTACTTAACACTTGATACCAGATGTTTAGGAACTATTTTCTCATCCAACAACTTTTGAAACTCAAAAATATGCGGGGAGGGTTGTTCAAAATCCACTGGCGAATGACCAACGGTTGATGCGGTTAAGTCGTAAACGACTGAGACTGATTTGCTATAGGCGATAGGCCGTTGACAAGCAATTCTTGCCCAAACAGCCTGATCTTCCCCCAGTTTAAGCTGTTGATTAAATCCACCAACTTGCTGCAAACTAGCTTTTGATACACAAACAGAAGAAGACGTGATCGGTAAATCTGCGTTACAACAAGCCAAAAAGTAGTCTTCCATAACCCCATTTTGTTGGTTTAAATGGTGGTTTTTAGCCACCCTAAGTCCTGTATCTGTTTTAAACTCATAGCCAGTACAAAGTAGCTTGGCTTCTGGGTATTGGCTATTTAGCGAGGCAATAACAGATAGAAAATCTTGGTGCCAGTAATCATCAGCATCTAAAAAGGCGATAAACTCCGATTTCGCGGCATCGACTCCACGGTTTCGTGCCGCAGAGACCCCTTGATTAGCTTGCGAGATCAAGCGAACACCTTGGTCAGAAAACATCGATACCAATTTTGCGCCGTCATCCGTTGAGCCATCATCAACAACAATGATTTCTGCAGCAGAATGCGACTGGCTTAACACCGAGCGGATAGCTCTTTCTATAAATTCGGCTTTGTTATAAAGCGGAATAACAACAGATATATCCATGCTAATAAGCGCTCAGATAAAAAGAAATCAAGGTTAATCCCGGCATAAATATCCGTGCATAGGTAGACTCAACACACTGTTTGCCAGTTTTTCAGCTATGGGAAAATCCCCACGTTGATAACCCAAATCCTTAAAGGCGGTCTGTAAATGCATGCAAGTGCCATAATAAATCATGGTCGGAATGTCTTTAGCCTTATATTCTTGCATTACACTGTCTCGGTCTTCAACCTGAATCGTGTATTGCGCCCAAGAGCTCAGATATCCATTTGGCACCATTGGTATTTTGTGTTTACTGGCTAACTCAAGATTGTATTTTTCAGCGGCTTTATTACGATTTATCAGCTCTTGGGGAAAAGCAGCAAGCTTTTCAAGTAATATCGCGGCTTGAATGGTATCTAGACGACTGTTCATCCCAATGCGTACGTTGTCGTATTTATCTTTTCCTTTGCCGTGCACTCTCAGTGATTCTATCAAGGCTGCGTATTCATCATTATCAGTAAATAATGCGCCACCGTCACCGTAGCAACCTAATGGTTTAGCGGGGAAAAAGCTCGTGGTCGCAATATCCGCAAAAGAACCTGCTCGCTTACCATTGATTTCTCCACCAAAGCCTTGGGCCGCATCTTCGATGATTTTTAAATCGTACTTTTTAGCTAATGTCGTTAATGCCGGGTAATCTGCCGGTAAGCCAAATAAGTCCACCGCCATAATCACTTTTGGATTGAGCTTACCTTCAGCTATCACTGCTTTTATGCGCTTTTCTAAATCGAGCGGGCAAATATTAAAGGTATCTTCATTTGATTCGACGAAAACCGGGGTTGCTCCTGCAAATGCGATGGTTTCCGCCGAAGCGAAGAAGGTAAATGTTGGGCAAAAAACCGCGTCTCCGGGTCTTACATCCAATGCCATCAGCGCTAACGACAGCGCATCTGTGCCATTAGCACAGGTAATTGCATGTTTAACACCCACATAGCTGGCTAGCTTTTGCTCTAGTTCTTTAACTTCAGGGCCCATGATGTATTGACCGTGATCTAAAACATTTTGAATGCGCGCATCAATTTTACTTTTTAGTTCTTGGTACTGCGCTGCTAAATCAATAAACTGCATAAAAATTCCGTTACTTTACTAGCTCAACTAAGTTGCCCTTAAGGACATACTTATCCCCAGTGTGCGGACAAGTTGCTTCACCTTCACCAGTGAGTGGCAAATCTAATTGCTCACCATATTTGCTGATCCAACCAATTTGCTTTGCTGGTACACCCACCATCAGTGCAAATGGCTTTACGTCTTTGTTAATCACCGCGCCCGCACCGATGAGCGCATACTCACCAATCGTGACACCACACACAATTGTGCAGTTAGCCCCAAGCGTTGCACCTTTTTTTACTAACGTGTCTCTGTATTCAGTTTTACGCTCGATAAAAGATCTTGGGTTATACACATTGGTAAACACCATACTGGGACCACAAAAAACGTCGTCTTCCAAATAAACATTGTCGTAAACCGACACGTTATTTTGGATTTTAACGTTATTACCAATAGTCACTTTGTTACCGACGAACACATTCTGGCCAAGAGAGCAGTCAGCACCAATCTTGGCACCGCCACACACATGGGCAAAGTGCCAAACTCGAGAGCCTTCTCCGATTTGAGCGCCTTCATCAATAATAGCGCTATCATGCTTTTGGTAGGCCATTATATCTTGCCTTGTATAAATGGATGTAGCTCAGTTTGTGACTCGATATGTACTGTGCCCTGTCGAATTGCGTTGACAGTCTCTATGCAGTGACGAGCGTCATCTAAGCCATATCCTCTACCAGTAAGGATCTCTTGATATGAAACGGTGTGTAAATTTGTGAAGCCACCAGAAAACTCTAACTCGTCACCATCACAGGTGATGGAGCGATAGGTAGGTTGCTTACCTTTGACAGACTCTGGTAAGTCATTGGCATCTATTGATAAAAACCATTTAACTCTGGCATTTTCATACTCTAAATACCCTGCCGCTTTATCGTTATTCATAAAGTGCAAATCATTACGCTGCAAGTTTCCGAAAATGAAGTGCAACATATCGAAAAAATGTACGCCAATGTTAGTTGCAACACCAAACGACTTGCGAGGGTCGCCTTTCCAGCTTTGCATATACCACTTACCACGTGAAGTAATGTAAGTCAGCTCAACCTCATGCTTTTGCTCAGCTGTGGAATTTGCAACTTTGTCTTTTAAGTCAAGAATAGCTTGGTGATGTCTCAATTGCAGAATGTTATAAACTTTTTGGCCTGTCTCTTGTTCAACTTGAATAAGATCATCCAATTCCGCCAACGTCGGTACCAAGGGCTTTTCACAAATTACGTCGCAGCCTAAACGTAGTCCTGCGGTAATGTGAGCATGATGCAAGTAGTTGGGAGAGCACACTGAAACATAATCAAGACGAGTTGTATCGTCTCGTTTTAACTTATAAGCATGATCGTAAAAGCACTCAAATTCAGTAAAGAATTCACTTTGAGGTGAAATACTGTCGATTATTCCTACTGAGTCGTTGATGTCATACGCCACGGACAAAAAATTACCCGTCTCTTTAATCGCTTTCATATGACGTGGTGCAATGTAGCCTGCCGCACCAATTAACGCGAAGTTTTTTACTTTATCCATTACTCAGTTACAACCTTATATCTGCATCTTGAGGATTTAAAACATGTTTCACGTCATATAAAACGTGTTCAGCTTTACCATAGGCTCTAATCTTCTCAACTCCCCACTCTTTAAATTCAGAGTGGTCGACAGCCAATACAATACCGTCATATTGGCCTAGCTGAATTTGCTCAATGAGTGAAATACCATATTCCTTTTCAACCTCATCACTACTTGCCCAGCCGTCATAAACATCGACTGACATATTAAAGTCGTTAAGTTCTCTCACCACATCGATGATTTTGGTATTTCTGACATCTGGGCAATCACCTTTAAACGTAAAGCCTAAAACCAAGACTTTGGCTTCATCGATATGAATTTTTCTGCTCGACAGCTTTTTAACCAATTGCGTAGCAACGTATTCGCCCATACCATCGTTAATACGACGACCCGCAAGAATAACCTCAGGACGATACCCGACTTCTTCAGCTTTATAAGTTAAATAGTAAGGATCGACACTAATACAATGACCGCCCACTAATCCGGGTTTGAACTTCAAGAAGTTCCACTTGGTACCTGCCGCATTAAGCACTTCTTCGGTATCGATATTTAATCGGTTAAAGATTTTTGCAAATTCATTAATCACCGCAATATTAAGATCTCGCTGAGTATTTTCGATGACCTTAGCGGCTTCAGCCACTTTAATTGACGAAGCTTTATGAGTACCAACCGTGATAATGGTTCTATACATCTCATCGATATAATCAGCCACTTCTGCGGTTGAGCCCGAGGTGATTTTAGTGATCTTGGTCAGGGTATTAACTTTATCTCCCGGATTAATCCGCTCCGGTGAATAACCTGCATAAAAATCTTGATTAAACGTAAGTCCGGATACCTTCTCGATAATTGGAATACAGACTTCTTCCGTTGCACCGGGATAAACCGTACTTTCAAAAACAACAATATCATTATTGTTGATGTGTCTGCCTACCAATTCCGACGCTTTTTTTAATGGTGTTAAATCTGGCGCATGGGTATCGTCAATAGGCGTCGGCACCGTGACAATATAAATATTGCAATCAGCCAAGTCGTTTTCGTTGAACGAGTAAGATAATTTTGTCGCTTCCGCTAACTGCGCTTCGTTTACTTCTAATGTGGCATCGAACCCATTTTGCAATTGTTCAACTCGGCGCTCATTTATATCAAAGCCCAAAACGTCAAAATGCTTACCAAACTCAGCTGCCAGTGGTAGGCCAACATATCCAAGGCCAATAATGCCTATTTTTTTTGATGGTGAAGGAGAAAACATACCTTTCCTATTTCTCGCGAGGGTTAGCTTGTTGAACGGATTGAATGCGTTTGTTTTTCATCTGTACTCGTAGATAACTGAAAACAAACTTAGGATATTCTTTTACCAAGCGTCTGCGAACGTGTTTATGTAGCACCGCTCTTTGTAACCAACGTAATCCAAGCTTTTTGATTAATGGGTGATAATAGTCCGCTTTTATCGCCGACTGTTCGATAAAACCGCCACAGGTAAACAACAAGGCCGGTGTTTTCAATTCAGATTTTAATTCGACAATGAACTCATCTTGCCTTGGCGTACCCATTCCGCAAACAATGATTTCAGGCTGCTTGATGTTTAACTCAGCCACGACTTGTTGTTTTAATTCACTGCTGTTTAAATAGCCATGATGTTGATAAACAACGTTGAGATTTGGGAACATTGATTGATAATTTTTTACTGCAGTATCGACCAACCCCGGCTTTGCACCAATAAATGCAATAGACTTGCCGGTTTCGTTGGCAAACTTCAGTACATCGACGGCAATAGATGAGAAGTCAAAACTTAGACGCTGGATTTTATTGTGGTTAAAAGTGTTATGCAGCTTGGTATGCAGCGAACCGTCCGAGAAAACAACATCAAGCCCAGATAATAATCGCGCATTTTTACTCAACAACGAATAAGAGAAAGGGTTCACAAACGTCACTGCAATACTGCGAGTGAGTCCATTTATACTCTCACCTAGTAAATTGTCGAAGGCTGTTTTAGAAGACAACTTTGTGTCTAACACTCTTGAATGAATCAAACTATCTATACACCGTGTTTATTAATTTAACTTATCTAAAATGCTTTTAAGCTTACTTTCCATGCTTAAGTTTTGCTCTGCGTACGCTCTGAGCTTAACAGGCGACATTAGTTTACGCTCAGGCAACGTGGCAAGCAATTCTGCGATGTCATCTACTGAATCACTATTACTCACCATTAAGCGGATCTCTGAGTTTTCTGGAAAATCAGGATCGTGAGCTGCACCAATCACACTTAGACCACGAGCAACATATTCACGCGTTTTAAGTACCGATGCTTCTTCTAAGCCGATACGATAAAGTCCAAGGCTGGCCACACCAATGTGCGCATGGCTAAACTGCGCATCTAATTTAGCGCCAGAGAGAAACCCCGTAAATACGACCTTATTGTCAATATTAAGCGCTTTCGCCAGTGATTTAAGCGGCTCTAGTGCTTCTCCTTCACCTACAATGGTCAATTGTAACTGCGGTGCACTTGGCTGCTGCTCAAGCTTAGCTATCGCTTTCAACAGTCGGTCATAGCCATGCCATTGAGCAAGCTGTGCAACGGCAATTAAATTCAATGTATCGCCAGAACACCATGCTGCGTTTGCAATAGGCAAATTGTTTGGAATATTAATACCATTGCCAATTTTAAGTGTCTTATGCTTAACGCCGAATAAATACCACGCTGATTCTTGCGCATATTGCACGATCAAATTAGCCGGCAATAACACCCAACTGGCCGACAACAATGATATCAGCTGTTTAAAAATGCGCACAACAAGCCGAGGCTCTGCGGTTTTAAGCTCAACAAGTACAGACTTTCTTGGTGTCGGCACGTCTACGACTATTTTTGCTCCTTTTAATCTAGCGACTAAAAGAGGAAAAAATAAAAATGGAAACAACAAACTAGAAAAACGCACAAATACGACTTCGGTCTTTGTGTTGAACAATGCCTTGATAAAACCCCAAGCACCAGATAAATTTGGCGAAAATAGCGTTGACTTGGCACTTAGTCCCAGTTTTTTGGCCGAAGCAACGGTGCTTTCAATCTTCTTTGCGACACCTGGAGTTTTTTCAGTGTCGACGAAAGCAATATATTCAAATTGCTGCTTCATTACGCCTTTTCTGCTTTCAATAATGCATCCAATATATCGTTTGCGGCCTGACCTGAGCCATATAAACTTACTGCGTTGTCTAAGTTTGTAGTTTTCGCATTAACAACCGCGTCAAGAATCGCATTCGTATCCGCACCAACAAGCTGATTCATGCCAGCTTCGACCAGCTCAACCCACTCTGTTTGGTCACGCATTGTAATACATGGTTTGTTGAAAAAATACGCTTCTTTTTGTAAACCACCGCTATCCGTAAGTACCAGCTCGCAATTTTCCAGCAGCCAAACCATTTCAAAGTAGCTAACAGGCGGTATCACATCAAAATTAACTTCTAGACCCAATCCTTCGATGAGCTTTTTTGTTCTTGGGTGGATTGGACAAATTATAGGGGTCGTTTTGGACAACGCATTTAATGCTGTAATTATGCTTTTTAAACGGCTTGCATCGTCGGTGTTTTCTGCACGATGAATAGTACAAAGATGAAACTCTTTGTAGTCGGAAATATTTGGACGCTTTGCATCCTTGGCATAAAAGCTAGCGGCATCAAGCATCACATCACCCACATTCAGTACCTGACAACTTTTGCTAGCAAAGCCTTCATTATGAAGGTTGTTTACTGCGGCCTGGGTAGGGCAAAAAAGAATTTCACTAATTTGGTCGGTAAGAATGCGGTTAACTTCTTCTGGCATTCGCATATTAAAACTACGCAATCCGGCTTCCACGTGCGCGACTGGAATATGTAATTTTGCTGCAGCTAATGCGCCTGCAAGTGTTGAGTTAGTATCACCATAAACCAATACCCAGTCAGGCTTCTCATCTAACAGAACTTTTTCAATCTGTTCAAGCTGGCGGCCCGTCATTTGACCATGAGTACCCCCACCAATACCTAGGCTGTAATCGGGTTTAGGAATTTGCATTTCTTGAAAAAACACATCGCTCATATTGGCATCATAGTGCTGCCCAGTATGAATAATGATCTCTTTTACGGTATTCTCATTGTGTTTATTGTGTTCTCTGACAGCGCGACTGAATGTAGCGGCTTTGACAAATTGTGGCCTCGCCCCAATTACTGTTACAACTTTCATAAATATGTAGCCAATTTAGTTGAGAATATACCTAGTAGCGCAAATTACTACTTTAAAAATAAATGTGTGAATAAACACAATCCGTGAACCGACGAATTTTACCTTATTACCATACCTAGACACAACCGATAGTCCTTTAATTCCCTGTTAAGATGACACTCTTTGCGCAAAGTTGGGCGAATATACCACGATGAATATATAAAACTGTTAAATATTGCAATCACGCTACTTTTACGAAATTTTTCCCCACTGTGACTTTAAGAATAGCTGGCAATATATTCCGATGATGGTGTAGCCAAACTTATTGTATTCTGCTTTTTGCTGTTCAGATAAAAGGGCGCCAAAAGCGAGGAAGTGATTGTCAAAATCACTACGTAATTTTCGGCGATAGATGATCCGCTTTATGCTCTTAGGCAGATAAGCATACACGGTATGCGCTAGCTTCCTTGCAAGGCTGAAATCAGCCGCGTTTTTATCTGCAATGTTACTGTGCTTGCCAACAACATCGGTGAACTTTTGGGCAACATAGGCATTGTACCAAAGCCTTTGCTCTCGCAGTTTTAGCGGTACCTCACACCAAAATTCGACAAATTCCTTATCCCATAAAGGCAACCACCACTGTAGACCAAAAAACTCATATACGCGGACCGAATTAATAATGTATTTGCTTTGCCGCTCTCGCCAGTCCCACAACTCGTAAGCATTGGCAAATTCAACATCGCTCATTGAAGGTGAAGGTGATAGCTGGGCATCTAGGCTTGCTTTTACCGATTGATAATGCTGTTGCGATAGCTCTTCTAGTGGCTGTTTATCGTAATGGTCCTGCAAAATTTGTGTTACTAAGTCGGCGCCAGAAAATTGCTTTCGCTCAAAAACCTTACTTGGAATATGAGAACCCGCGACAAAATCACCGCTATGCCCCGGCACAAAGATAGCGTCACTTTCAATAAGGTTGTTTTCCTTCAGCTCCTTTACCGCAAGCCAGTCTTGAATATGAGGAAGTGAACTCCCCTGGGATGCCATTGCCTGAAACTCAGTAGATTTTTTAGAAAACCATGCTTTTTTCCATTTTTCTTTGGTATATTCGATAAAATGCCAAGGAAAGCCGAGCCCATCTGCAATTTGTTTACTCAATGATGCTTCATGATTGCCTGCCAAACCATACGAAAAGCAAACCACATTATCGTAACCTAACCGCTTAATCGTTGAGGCGATCAGTCTTGAATCAAACCCACCGGAAAGTGGTAATACAATTTGGCGTCCGTTCGCGACTGTTGTTAAGCGCTTAAACACCGTTTCAACGGCTAAATCTAACTTCTGCCTGAGCAGAGCTTCATCAAAGTCAGCTGGTTCATGATGATGAAAAACAAAGCAATCCTGTTTAGTTACTTTACCTGTAGTTTTGCATATTACGACTCGCTGCCCCGCTTCTACTTGGTGAATTTGAGGATGAAGCGTATTTGAGCCACAAACATACCCAGTTAGTAAAAACTCACTTTCACTTAAATTACTATACTCTCGAGATACTAGCTGAGCATTTAACCAGTTATACTCCTCAGAGTAATAAATACACTCATCAACAACCGCATAAAATAATGGGATTGATCTCGCTCTATCAGCAACTAAGTAAACTGCACTTTCGTTTTCGTATAAAAAAGCAAAAAATCCAGCAAAATCGGAAAGTGAGAAGCCTGAGACAACCTTGGCGATAATAGCTTCAGCTTTGGCAAGCTGTTGCTCAAAGTACGCATAACCGAATTGAATAAAATTAGCCTGTTGCTTTTTAACGACTTGATACATCAATTTTTCCTGATATTTGTGCTAACTGAGCGTCTAGTTGCGTGACTATAGCTTGGGTAGAAAATCGCGTTTTAATGGAGCTTGCAATACTCTCACTATCAAATTCTTCTCGTTTATTGCACATCGTTTGCATAGCCTGATACAAAACATCAGCGTTATTTGGTTCGATCAGCATGCCGTTTTTTTGATTGACAAAATCAATCGCTCCACCGGTATTCGTTGCGATAACGGGTAAGCCTACGCTCATTGCTTCTATATACACAAGTCCAAAGGCTTCATACTGGCTCGGAAGCACAAAAACATCCGCTTGTTGTAGTTCGGTCTGCACCTGTGCTTGAGTTAGGTGCCCTTTAAATACAACCTGTTTTTCGACTTCCAGATCTGACACCAGTGCTTTGATGGTTTGCAAATACCAACCATCACCAACTATGGTTAACGATGCGCTCTCTCCCGCTGCCTGTAATTTTGCAAATGCTTGTATTAATGTTTCATGACCTTTTAGTGGCGTTACATGTGCAACACAAATAAACCGACAATGCGCATCATTTCCATGCTTGTTTTTGAGGGTAAAACGGTCAACATCAACCATATTGGCTAATACATCTATTGGTGTTTCAGAACTGAGAGATGCCAGATAAGGGACTAGTTTTGAGGATACGCATAGTACTTTGCTCGCACCTAATAACCCCGCTCTCACTTGAGGAAGCATCATTTCCTTTTTTTCAGCGCGATTCACAAACTCATTGTTGATAAATCGCCCTCGATGTTCAGTAATGAGATAAGCGATTTTGTACTGCGTTGATAGCTTGCTTGCTGCATATCCCGCCCAAATCAGGCTATGTGCATGGATCACATCAGGGTGATAATTCAAACTACGGCGTAATTTAGCAAAAACCCGTTTGGTCTTAAACGCAAACAGTTCAGCATACAAAGAATAAAATTTAGGCATACCAGGAACAGAAGCTCGGCAAACTCTGAGCTTGCCTTCTTGTGTCACAGAAAAAGCGCTTAAACATAGTGACAGCCAAGCCCAAACCCATTGAATAGCATTTCTAGGTGAAACGCGTTCAATACTCAGTACAGTAACATCATGGCCTAAGTCTACTAGCGCGTCAGCCTGCTGTTGCACAAATTCCCCCTTGTGAGGGGGATACCAAGAAGGTAAAACTAGAATCTTCAAATCTTTTTCCTAAATAGTAACAACGCAACCGGAAAAATCACTAAGACAGTTACTAAGAAACCTACAAGCAGGTTATCTGTTACCAATAAACTATTAATGATAAAACTGGGTATGCCCAATAGAACGAATGCTTTGATATGGTACTTAAAAGTGTTTATAAAAGAGATTTGTAGTTGTGAAAAAACCAAGGTAATAAAAGCACAAACCACCACTGCGTTGATCAGCGAAAAGAACATAATCGCATGTTCAAAAGGTAAAAATGAAAGCGCGAAAACACTACCAACGCGAATAATACATGCAATAAAATCGAAGCCTGCTGCTAGCTTTTGTTTTTCCATCGCCACTAACACAGTGCTAATAGGAGAAGCGGTAAACACAAAATAAATCCATATCGCAATGTACTGTGCTATTTCTCCTGCCGCATACCAGCCATCACCAAATACTAACAAAAATATCTCTGGTAAAAATGGCCAAGTAACAGCCATTATTGGCATGGCTAATAAAATCAAACGGGTATGGATGTCTTGTGTTTTCAGCGCTAAATTGCCTTCTAACAAATAGTGTTTAGCATTCGACATAAACACATTGCCCACCGCATTTCCCACTAAGGTGACAGGCGCAAATAACATTCTATGCGCCAAAATATAAAGTCCAACCAATGCTGGGGAGTAAAAACCTGAAAACAACACCACTGGCATCATGGTACTAGAGGTGTTTGCAAGAGAAGCCCAAAGTGTAAACTTAGGAAAATTTTGATAGCGCTTAGCTACAGCAAGCAAGCGACAAGCCCTGTATGGTACAGATTTAAGTACGCTACGTTGCTGCACTAAAAATATAAAGCTAGAGGCTAAAAAGCCAGCAATGTGACCAAGTAATAAGCCAAACACACTATAGAAAGATAGTGTAATTTGGGTAACAGCAATAACGATTGCTTGAACCACTTTCGAAATACTAAGCGCTTTAAAAGCGCCTGTTTTGATGGCATAAAAATGTAGTAACTGATAACTACCACACACAAACAATGCCAATGGTATTAAGTACAGCTCGGTATCATTTAACGATAAGTTTAATTGCTCGATTAAAACCCGATCAAAGCAATAAACAATAATACCAACCACACTACACACTACAATTATCAGTAAGAAGCAAAGGTGAAACAGAGGCTTGGCAATAGATGCCTGCTTTATCAAAGGCAATGCAAGCTCGTACTTCAAACTAGCCAAAACCAATAAGATAGTCACAATACTTACAAATACACCAAAGTTGCCAAACTGCTCAGCACTATATAGACGAGTCAAAATAGGCGAAATCAGCAGTAAAACAAGCTGTGCGGACGCGGTACCAGACACCAGCGTCAGTATATTGTTGAAAAAGGTACTTTTTGCCAAACTCGTTTCTTTTAAAATTTTTGATTAAGGGTTAGTTACAAAGAGGCGTATTGTGAGTAATCACCAGTATCAAAACTACTAAGACTAAGTTTAAAGGGGTGATCTTATCATGCTCAAACCATCATCTCATTAATCTTACGTCCTAATTTTCAGATACATCGCCTAGCTTTGTACTTTATTAACAAGACCCATTAAATATTCGCCATAAGTTGTTTTAGCCAGAGTACTCGCTTGTGATGCTAAGCGTTCCATTGTTATCCAACCTTTATTCCAAGCTATTTCTTCTAAACAAGCAACCATTAGCCCTTGACGTCGCTCAATCGTTTGTACGAAATGACTCGCTTCTAACAAACTATCATGAGTTCCCGTATCCAGCCATGCAAACCCTCGTCCTAACACGCTAACTTTAAGTTCCCCTCGACGAAGGTACTCTTTATTAATGCAGGTGATTTCTAATTCTCCCCTCATTGAGGGTTTTACTGACTTAGCAATATTTATCACGTTGTTATCGTAAAAATACAAGCCAGTCACGGCAAAGTTTGACTTAGGTGCTTTGGGTTTTTCTTCTATTGAAACCGCTTTATTATTACTATCAAATTCAACTACACCGAACCGTTCAGGATCTGCAACTGGATAACCAAATACCATTGCTCCAGCATTTAGTTTTGAAGCCTCATAAAGGTATGGAGAAAAAGCCTGCCCATAAAAAACATTGTCGCCCAACACCAAGCAAACAGGATCAGTGCCAATAAATGATTCCGCGATTAAGAAAGCCTGCGCTAGGCCATCGGGTGACTTCTGAACCGCGTATTGCAAACTTATTCCGAACTGACTTCCATCACCTAATAAGCGCTTAAAAGCGTCTTGCTCGTGCTCGCTGGTGATTATTAAGATATCGCGGATCCCAGATAACATTAAAACGGATAAGGGATAATAAATCATGGGTTTATTGTAAATTGGTAATAATTGCTTCGAGACGCCTTGCGTCACAGGATACAAGCGTGTTCCACTGCCCCCCGCTAAAACGATTCCTTTCATAAGTTTGCCTCAGCACTTTTCTCGGTATAGAAAGCAACGTACCACTTTACTGTTTGGAAGAGACCTTCTTCGAACTGATAACTCGGATACCAGCTCAATTCTGATTGGATCTTGCTGTTATCTATAGCGTATCTTTTGTCATGCCCTGCTCTGTCATTTACAAATTGTATTAAAGATTGAAAACCGGGACCATTTGAAGCCAATGACAAAGGGTGATTAGGCAATAACTCTTCTAAATATGTGCATATCATATTCACCAAATCGATATTTCTAATTTCATTTTTACCACCGATATTATAAGTACTGCCTACATTAGCAGAGTTCAATACTGTGCATAAGGCACTCGCGTGGTCGTCAACATGTAACCAATCTCTAACCTGAGAGCCATCACCATAAACTGGCATTGGTTGTCCTTCAATTGCATTTTTTATCATCAGAGGTATCAGCTTTTCAGGATACTGATAGGGTCCATAGTTATTAGAGCAATTGGTAATAATTATTGGCAGAGCATAGGTTCTTCCCCAAGCTCTAATCAGGTGATCACTACTCGCTTTGGAAGCAGCATAGGGTGAACTAGGTTTATAAGTGTTTTCCTCGGTAAACGGAGGTTCAGTCGCATCAAGATCACCATATACCTCATCGGTTGATATGTGGTGAAGCTTAAATTTCGCTTGTTCTTCAAGTGAAAGTTGTGCGTAATACTTTCGAACAACCTCTAATAATTCATAGGTGCCGACAATATTAGTTGTAATAAACTCGGCAGGGCCAGTAATAGAGCGATCAACGTGACTCTCAGCGGCTAAGTGCAAAATATACGTTGGCTTAAACCTGAAAATTGCATTTTCAAGCATTTGGGAATCACATATATCGCCCTTAATAAATTGATACTGCTTGAACTGAGTAAACTTGTTCAACGCAAGCTCATTCGAAGCATAGGTCAACTTATCAAAGTTAAGAATGGTTGCTTCGGTTGTTTTTAACAGTCTGCGGATGACTGCGCTACCAATAAATCCAGCTCCACCTGTAACAAATATTCTTGCGCAGTTTAATTCACGGTACTTTGGAAGCATATTCATTCCCCATGGACTTTTTTGTAGACGGGTTTATGTTTGTTTAACAGCCCGTTAATTTTACCTATCTGGCGCAGTATAAGTAGCTTTCCTTTCATTCTTTTACTTTGTGAAGTGAATGAGAATAAATAGCTGAACATCCCAAAAAATAATGCCATAACCAGCTTGACCAACTCTTTTGATACCTTAGTCCAAGAGCAATGATGAAGCATAATGATCCTCATGTCCGCAGCTCCTATTCTGAACGCTCGTTCAGCAGCCCAACTTTTGCAAGTTCTAGAACGACCATACACTTCATGGGAAACAGCTTTGTGTGCAACTGCAAACCTGACTCCCTGTGCTTTTAACCTAGTAAAATATTCTTTATCTCCACCACCATAGACTGAGTAGAAGGGATTAAAGCGCTGTTGATTAAAACCAAAATAAACCGATTTATGTAACAGTGCATTGGCTGAGCTTTCTAATAAATCAATTTCTCTAGACTCAAAAACCTGTTCCGGAAAGTATATTGACAGCTCTTTTGTCCATTCTGGTACCTTGTCAGATTCAAATTCTGCGAGTGCAACACCACCAACGACTTCACAGCCACTTGCTTTGTGCATTGCTATAAGTTCATACAACCAGTTTGGCTCTACCCACTCATCGTCGTCAACCATCGCGAAATAGTCAGCTGCATTCTTACCAAATGCAATTTCTAGCATTGCGTTTCTTACAAACGAGATACCTCGGTTCTCAACAACCACAGTATCTATACGTAGTGGATATTCAGCTCTCAACTGCTCGACTAGGTGGATACCTGCTTGCTCAGCTTGATCATTATCAGCAACCAATACAGAGACGTTCATTTCCGCTATACTGAGCTTAGCGATGGAGTTTAACAATCTTGCTAGGCCCTTTGGGCGTTTATAGGTCGGGATCCCAATGATTACTTTTGGGAACTGACTACCGCACGAGCTACTCACGATGACCTCTTAACAAACACACAGAAATATCCCATAGGCATTGTACTACTGGTCTTTTTCATTAGCTTTTTACCAACACTTGTTCGAGAAAGAAACAGAGCGCATGTTTGAACCGTCCAAGCAAGTATCTTACCAACCACTGGGATTTTGATTGCAAATTTACTGAACACATCTGCCATTATTTCTAATGCTCCACCCACATCTTCTAACACAGCGACTTCTAAGTTGGCTTGTTTGGCCATTCTTTGTAGTGCATACCTAGTGTAACGGAAGTAATCGTACGGCTGTTCATGGAGCCAATACATAAAAGGCGTATTAATAATAAGTGCTCCATTTGGCTTTAAAAGACGGGCAACCTCTTTAAGTGTGCTCTCTGGATTGGTCAAATGTTCTAGTACATCCGAACATAGAACAGTGTTAAACTCTTGATCCTGAAAAGGTAAAGGCTGATTTAAATCACAAAGATGATCAACATATTGGTTGTCATGTAAAGACTGCCCCCAGTCTACGCAAGTCACTTCGCTTACAAAGTTCGAATATGCACCATAAAAAGGAACCTTTCCACATCCGAGGTCAAGTAGCTTGCCGGTTGCAAATGAACTTAAATGTTGCTGGTAGTGAGCAGCAACCAAGTCTGCAGCTAATCGCGACGATAAACTCACTTCTTTCAAGTCATTATTAACTCTCAGTTTACCGTTACGGTGAACAAATTTGCTTGGCGACCAGAATTCTTTATTTCTCATGTATGTGGGCTACGTCTCGTTAAACACATTGATTTTTTTTGATTTTAACAAAAACAATAAAATAGCTATACATATAGTGACTACTAATACGTAACTAAACAGCGAAAGTGCCGAAGAAAGTTTTAAGTACTCGCCTAGTGCAGACAATAGCGTCAAAGACACTAGTGTTACAAATAAGGCTGGAAGTAAGGAAATGAAAAATGAGGTCACTTTTTTGTCAATGTACGGCTCGACAAGAATAAACCAATGCAGAGCAAAGACAACGCTCTGTAACAATGCCAAGCCTAATACTAACGTGTACAAGCCTTCTGATGCGGTTATTACAACAACAGCAACACGTGCCAAGGTTATGGCTGTATTCCAAACAAATGAGCGCTTCACAGCACCAGCAGCTTGTAATAAAGGTCCGCAAGGATTTATTAAAGCAGTCATCAACATTGTGATGGCTATAATCGCTGCTACCTCGCTGTATTTTAACCAGTCACTTCCAAATACCACGTAAATTGTTGGTTCAATATACCAGAACAAACCAGTATAAAGCGGTACGTGAATTAAGCTAACAGCAAACATGATCTTTAAGTAAAGGACTGCCCTTGACGCTTTATCGAGTTTAACCAATGACGGAAACGCAACCCTGTTAACAACGGGGTTAATAAACTGAAGCGCAGGCTTTGCAATCAACTCTTTGAGATAAGCATAAGCACCCAACACTTCTGCTCCCATTACTTTTGTGATGACCAGTTGATCTAGCTGTCGACTAAAAAAGCTAATAACCGCCTCTGCGCTTTGATATAACCCATAATGAAGTGGTTCTGATAACTCTCTGTAGCGAGGTAAAGCAAATCCAAGCTCGCTTCTACACGAGTAAGTACAATAAATAGCGATGAGCAAAGCATTTGTAAAATGTACAAGTAGCGCACCTTGTACACCAAGCTCCAACCACATTACATAAAGCAGCACCAAAAGAGATATTACTGAGGCGACGACTTCGATTAATGCTATTTTTTTGAACATTAGTTGCTTTTGTAGTAGGGCTAACGGTTGGGCGCTCATCCCTCGCAATAGCAAAATCACAGCGATTAGAGTTTGGTGCTCTTCAAGTGCATGCAGATTAAAAAAATCACCCAAAAGCGGTAATACACTAACAACAATTAGCGTCACTATCGCAATTAACGCTAGTCCGACAATATATAATTGCTTTTTAAGATGTAGGCTTAGGTTTTCATAAAATATCAGCGCGTTTGATATGCCAGCATCACTCAATAACTGTGAGATACTAACGAGCAAGGTAATAAAGGCAATCAATCCTAATTCCGTTAACGATAGGTAACGAGCAAGAATAATAAATATCGCCAACTGAGCTATCGCTTTGACCACAGTCGCCATTGCCGACCATGACACCCCTTTAGCTACTGCTTTAAAATTGACCATTAAGCATTCAACATTTTCAACATTGACAACCAGTTAGGAGCTAAAGCTGACTCAGTGAATTTGTTTTGCATGAGCTCCCTATTTTCTTGCATAAGCTTGGAATGTGTATCGCATTTCGAATTGTTCGACCATTCAGTAAAGTCGCCAGTATCAAATAAATGGAAGCCTTGAGCAGTTAAGTTCTGATAGGTCGAAGTATGTTTATTTAAAAACATGGGTTTACCTTGCAAGAGCATGGCATACACCACATACAGACCTTGTTGTCGTTGCTGTCCAAACAAGCTGAGATCAACCGAACAAAGCAACTCATCATATTGCTGTTTACTCAACATCTCTGTGATGGGCTTGAATCGCTCTCCTAAAGTTGATTTTCCGTATGCAATCACTTCATCGACATAGGGACTTGAACCACCATAGTTAAGTGGCACATAGATTTCAACATCGTCTAATTGAGCTTTGTTTATCAAATCCAGCAAATATAAATGCCGATTACTCGGATCGGCTGAGTTGCCTAACAAGACTCTTAACTTGTCATCAGTTAGACGGTTTTGACTTAACCGAAAATCAATCAATGGATAGGGCAGTACCTGAACGTCCCGCCAAAGTCGCATAGTAGCTTTAGTCAGCTTCGCATCACCTTCGTTTAGCGCAAAAACATGCTTAACTCGGCCCAGTAAAACACCATGCGCCAGTTTATTGAGCCACCCCTTTATGTCGCAGGTATTTTGGTAGCGATAAATTTCAGCCCCCCATAAAATACAGGCTGAGCGCTTTAAATAACCGCTAAATGCCAAATTTCGAATTAAAACAGGTGAAAACAAACCATGAAAAACCAAGCTAACTGACGAGGGAAGCTCGCGAAGTCCGGCGAGCAAAACTTGTTCTGAGCTAAAAAATCGAAACTCTTGTCTGGTAGCGATTTCTTTTCCTAATATCCAATACCGCTGCTCTAGGTGTAATGGCAAACACTCAAAAAAGCCTTGCATAGCAACATAATGATGTGGAGTATCAGGAAAAATGTGAACTATCATTACAGCGTGCTTTTGAACTCTTCAGCTTTATCAAGTAGTGCTGTACTTCTTTTCTTTACGAATCGAGCGGGTGAACCTGCCACAATTTTAAATGGTTCTACTGAGCGAGTAACCAAGCTTAACGCGCCAACAGCAACGCCCACTCCCAGTTGAACGCCTGGTAATATGACACTACCAGAGCCAACAATGCAGTGTTCCGCTAAATGCACCGGTTTGCTGATAACATTAGTGAACTTGGGATCAATGGTCGGGTTAGTCAACCACTCACCACTATAATCATCGCTGCTTGAGTAAATACTAACTCTGGAGGACAGATTTACAAAATCATCGAGCTTGATATGCGAAGCTCCAATCAATGAGGTGTACACAGCTATATGAATATAATTACCTATCGAAATCCCTTCAGTTCCAGCAGACAATACTGCAAAGTCATCTATTCGTACATTATCTCCGAGCGAGATTCGTTTAATGCCATAAAACGAGGCTTTGCGTGATATAAGACAGTCATTACCTACACCCTTGAACCCCATAGCGATTAACTCTGTTTTACTATAGTGCTGATCTTGTATCATGTGTTTTGCCGATAATCATTTAGCCCATCCAACACTCTGCCACAGATATAATCCACATCATCATAACTCAAATCGGAATACATAGGTAAACAAAGCACTCTATTTGAAACTGATTGCGAAACTGAACTCTCAACTTTAGATGAATATAAACCTAGACTGTCCAAGCTCGGATAAAAGTAACGACGAGTCTGGATATCAAATTTCTCTAACCACTTACTCAAATAAAGCAACTCTAACTCATTCTTTAATAAAATGGGCATATAAGCACCATTACTTACGGTATGTTCCGGCCAATGCTGAAACCCGACGTCCTTATACAGTAGGCTCTGGTATCGATTGAAAAGCCCTGAGCGATGGGCTGTAATATAGTCGATATGTTCAAATACACATAAGCCCATAGCAGCATGCATCTCACTCATTTTAGCGTTGGTACCAATAAATTCTGGGATTTGTTCTATGTTTAATCCAAAGTTAATGATCTTCTTTGCATTTTCATAATCAGATTTACGCTTAAATATGATAGCTCCGCCTTCCACAGTATGAAACAGCTTAGTAGCATGTAAGCTAAGCGTTGCACAGTCGCCAAAGTTAAGTAGCGATTTATTTCTATACTTACTTGCAAAACAATGGGCAGCATCATATATCACCTTAAGTTGGTGTTTTTTTGCCAACGCATCAATCTGATCAACCTTGCAAGGGTTGCCAAAAACATGTACAGGAACCAATGCATCAGCCCACTGAAGCTCTTTATTACTAATTGTTTGTGGATCTAAATTAAATGTCTTTGGGCATATATCAGCAAATCTGGTTTCAATGTTCTGTGAACTCAACGAACCCGGTGTTGCAGCAAAAGTGAAGGGTGTAGTTATCGCTTTCTTAACCCCAAAAACTTGGTATGCAACCTGTAATGCTACAGTACCATTAGCCACTAAAAGCAAGTACTCAACACCCAAATATTTTTGCAGAGCCTCTGTGAGAGCTTTTTCATAAGGGCCGCTGTTTGTTAACCTGTTTCTAGCAAAGATATCTGCTATTTTCTGTTGATATAAATCCAACTCAGGTAGGAATGGCTTTGCGATAGGGTAAATCACTACAGACTCTCTAGATTGCTACTGTAGGCTAGTTTACCGAACACAGAAGCTTATTAGAAGTGGTAGATTAAACGAGATAGGTATTGATTGAAATATGTATGCTAAATAAAAAGCGAGCTATAGAGCTCGCTTTAAGATCATTCTTAAGAACCGTATTAGTTAACTTTTACGCGATCTTTGTCATCTTTGTGGTAGTAAACAGCAGAAACTTCGATTTGAGTTGCTGGTGCGTTAGTTGTTACACGAATACCAGCGAAACCAGTAACTTCGTTTTCAGCAGCTAGTGCATCAACAGCTGCAGAGATATCTGTAACGCCGTACTTAGCTACTGTACCAACTTTCTTAGCAGCAACCATTTTGCCATCAGCAAATAGTTCAACTAGGATTTCACCTTCAACAGTACCGTTGTTTGTTACTGTGATAGCACGAGCATAAACATCTTGGAAAGGTACAAACTCAACGAACTCAGAGTCACCATTTAGTGTCCACTTTGAAGCATCAGCTTTAGTTGCTACTGTTAAGTTGTTTGTACTTACTTTAGCTACTAGCGTTCCAGAGATGCTTTGTGGAGCCGTAAGTGCAACTGCTTTGTCTGCTGCAGGAAGAACAAAACCGAAGTTCAATTCTGCAGGAATTTCAGTAACAGTTTTATCTAATGTTGCTTTGCCGTCTGCAATTGTCAGTTTAGTATCGTCACCACCGCCGATTGCTTTGTCAGCACCAAGCTCATAAATTGCATCAATACCAGTGAAGTCACCAGCAAGAGTTGCAACATAGCCAGTTTCTGTAACATTACCAACTAATTCATTTTCAGCAAAAGTCATCTTAACTGAAGGAGCTGTTCCAGAGAAACCTTTACGCAGTTTTTCAACATCAACAACCGCATCAACACCTGTCACTGTACCTGTAAACTGTGTAGCTGCAGTGATTGCTATACCTTTGTCTTTTGTACCCTGAGAGTCAAAAGGTTTACCAGTTGATAGCTCAGACTTAGCGGTTAAAGTAACAACGCCTTTATCTGTAATTGAAGTCACTTTATAAGACAAGTTTGTCCAATCAGTACCGTTAACAGTTTGCTCAAGGTTATAAACAGCACCTTTAATTGGATCAGTACCATCAGCAACACTAATTACACGGAATGTTAAAGAGTTAGCGGTGTTATCGATCGGGTCGAATGTCACTACTCTAAAGCCAGTGCCGTCGTCAACAGTTAAACGGTAGTCTGCAGTGTTGTCAATTGTAGCACCTGCAACTGTGATAGTAATAGTATCGTTGATTGTGTAACCAGAACCTAATTAAATTTGGCTCGCACCGCCTGCTACAGTCAGACCGTTAGACGCAAGAGATACGCCTTCTACGTTAATGTCTACGTTAGTTACAACTACTTCAGTAGCTACTGCAGATGTAGCTAGACCAGCTAGAGCTAGCGCTAGTAGAGATTTTTTGAACATGTTTTCCATTCTCCAAAGTTTCATGAAACAAGAACAATAGTGTGTTCCTATTTTTCTTTTTATTTGATCATTCATTTAGGCCGTCACCCAAGTGACATCCGATCAAATCCATGCTTAGTCTAACCATTGTCTCTGTATTGTCAAGCAGTTAACTATGCAAAAACTAAGCGTTAATACTAAAGTGCAAAATATCCAATCAAATTAAAAAAACTATAATAATCAGAGAGATAACTTACACCACAGTTAAAATCGTTTATTAAACACCCACTTTTAAATAATGTGAAAAAGTACTTCTAGGTGTTTTCACTCACATTTACATTTTAAGATAAGTGAAAATTTTGTCACTTTTATGACTATCCTAGCTCACTTTTACCAATCTAGTTAGTATTTTTATCACTAAAATCTAGGTTATTTAGGTTCTTTTGAAATGCGTCCATCACGCCCTGCCACTGTTCTGCAGCCTGAATAACACGCGGTGTCACCATCACCACTAGTTCGGTTTTGGTGTTAGTGTCTTTTTTGCCATCAAAAAGACGTCCTAGAATCGGCAAATCAGAGAAAAACGGCACACCAGTATTGGTTAAACTGTTATTCTGGCTGATCAAGCCACCCAACATAATAGTCTGACCATCAGCTGCGATTACTTCTGTTTTAAACTTGCGTTTAAAAATAGTAGGCTTTCCTTCTACCGCATCATCCCCAGAAGCATCATTACTGATTTCTTGTTCGATTTCCATCAGGATTACTCCTTGAGCGTTTACCGTTGGGGTCACATTTAAATCGATACCCACTTTACGGTAAACCACTGAAGCTCTTGCGCCATTTACCGGGTCCGTGACAATCTCCCCGGTTGTGGGTATTTCATCCCCTACTGCAATATTCGCTTCGACACCGTCTCTTACCGCAATGGTTGGTCTTGATAATACATTAACATTTTGGTTTTTTTCGAATAACTGTACATCCAATTTACCCGTTAAGCCCTCAAGAACATAATTAAGGCCCGTTGCAGCGTCACCTCCTAAACTGTAATACCCGGTGCGTGCCGTTCTGTTATTGGAAAGCGCAAATTTTACGCCTTGACTAAACTCGTCGGTTAGCGACACTTCTGCAATCAAAACTTCTAGCACAACTTGTTTAGGCATGACATCAAGCCTCTTGACCAAAGGCAATAAATTACGATATTCAGAACCCGATGTATGAAAAATAATGGCATTAGAGCGTTCATCCACTACCATTCGAAGATTATCACTAGTGACTCCAATGTTGAGACTACTCTTTTTGCTAGATTGTTGCTGAGCTTCTGCGCTTGCCGATGTGCTCTGCCGAAGCGCATTACTTGAGCCACTCCCCAATAGATTTTGTAGGCTTTGCCCTAAATCAACTGCGCGTGCAAATTCCGGTTCAAAAACAAAATATTGCTTTTCATCACCATCAGCTGGCTGGTCAAGGCGTTGTGACCAAAACTCTACCCTTTTCAGGTAATCATCATTATTACTGAAAAATATTAGCGTATTGGTTCTTTCTATTTTTACTATTGTTAGTGCTTGGTCTGTACTTCCACTATGGCTACTTGAAATTCCCTCTTGCTTTAAAATCTCTACCAGTTTCATCGATAATTCATTTGCTGGTATAAAGGTCGACTTATATAGGCCTATGTGTCGATCTCTAAAAGCGGGCTTGTCCATCACTTTCATAAACTCAAGTGCTTTAACGACTTCAGCTCTACTACCTCTAAACAAAATTGCATGTTGTTCAAACAACGGTTTGGCTGTCACACCAGTCATTTGCGAGATAGTGTTAGCAAGCATATTCTGCATGCCACTTTTGAAAGGTACCAGCTGTATAACACTTCCTGTCCCTTGCGGCACATCTTCTATATCTCTGCCATAGCCATAAACCACGTTGCCACTCGAGCCATTCTCTGACAGGTGAATGTAAAAAACACCATCTTTCTCACGAATAACAATACCACGCTCTGTTAGAAGTTCTTGGCTAATATTGTATAGCTTGCGTTTGCTTAGCTGTTCTTTTAAATTGATGGTGATCGCATCATCGCTATTAGCTAATTCATCGCTAATGATATAGTTTAAGCCCAACACCTCACCAAACACGTAATGAAGATAGTCTTTCACTTTTAAGCTATCTGCGGTAAGTTTTACTTGCTCAGAATCACTGAACTGTAGAGCCAAATCAGCCTGCTGAGATTGCATTACTTCATCCGAGAGCAAAGCTGGTATGTATTTCAAACCTGATGGCTTTGTCGGTGTTGCTGCCTTTTCTTCAGCCACGTCAACTGTATTTTTAGACTCTGAAGTGGCTTTATTTTTTTGTAGATACGAGTTATCCACTGACACTGAATTCGATACCGAACTACATGCCGACAGACCCGCTGTGACAATAAAACCAAGTAAGATTTTCTGTGCTTGTTTCATAGATTTTCCGTCGTCTTTAATTTTTAGTAGTTTGATACATAATCAGTGTGATCTTTTGCTCACCTTGCACTAACTCAACTTTGGTGTTTGAGTTAATTTTGATGGTAAACCCCTCTATGCGCGAGTCTTGGTTAAAACGTTGTAGTTTACTCATTCCACCATTGACAGGCGTTACTTGAATTAACGCATAAGTGACTTGATCTGACTGAACCACGGCTTTTAAGGTGAGAATTTTATCCTTCGCGTAAACAGACTCCAACTCGCCACTTTGCAAAGCCTGTTGTTCTGGGCTCATCCCATTAGTTTCTGGTTCTGGTGCCTGCGTTGCTTTTAATGACAGCTGAGACAAAGCAGCTGTAATTGACTCTTCACTCGCTGGTGCCAACGAAGGTAATACGAGCGTCTGAGCATCTGATACATCAAATGGCTGTTCATTGTTATCCACATTCGTTGTAAGTCGCCCTAAAGCGTCAAATACAAATATCATAAAAAGAGCTAATAATAAGTACCAATATCCCTTACTCACTCTTCACTCCCTCATTCATGTAAAACGATAACAATAAACTTGCTTCACCATTTCCGCCTTCTTCGGGTGATAGGCCCCGTACACTCAGATCGAGATACTCTACAGCAATTAATGGTTTGTTTTTTTCAAGTGCCACCAAAAATTGACCAAGATTAGAGAGTTCTCCTGAAATGTTTAGACGCATTTGCTCTCGATGCAGCTGAGCACCTGAAAACTTCAGTGCGGGCTGCCAACCAACACTATTGGTATTGAGATTAAAATTATCTAGCCACTGATTTATACTTTTTTGAGCGTCAATTTTAAATGTCGATGGGGCCTGCCAATCTGAAAAAAGAGTTTGATATTGTTCCTGCTGCGTCTCTACTAATTGCTTGGCACTGTCTATTTCTTGCTGCTGCATCATGATGCGCTCAGCTTTAGTCAAACGCAGTTGTACTTTTGCTATTTCATCCAGTTGTTTGTTTTGCCATGTAAATAATGGAACAATGACAAACTTTAAGGAAACTAAGATCAACACAATAGCTAACAACAGTTTATGCTGTTTTAGTTGCTCAATCATTACTCTCTTCTCTCATGTTTGGCTCTACGCTAGCTAAGTTAATGGTCTCTTTGTACGCATCTTTTTGTGTGTCGTAGCTAATAACGAACTCTTCAAGCCCCTGATAAGTTCGAACTGGGAAATCGAATTTTGGGTCAACAATCCAGTCAAATTGATTCAGAGACTCAAGCACCTGAATAGAGTTTTTACTTTTTCCACGAATAACAAAACGATCGCCTTTGTAATTAATCCGTTCAATGGTCGCTTGATAGCGTAACTTTTCCAGCACCAATAAACTGGGAGACAATTTTGGCGTGTTATTAAATATGCTTTGCCAGTTTTCGACACGTTGTTTTCCCGTTTCGAAGCCAGAAAAGGCGAGCAAAGCTTCATTTATCTGTGTCTGATTTTCTGCCAACTGAGTCTGTAGAAATTCTTTTTTAATAACCAGATAAGCACTACTAAGCGCCAGATAAGCAGCACAAGAAAGCGAAGTAAACAAGGCAGCCTTTTTGATTTTATCCCCATAGGCTCGCCATGCCTTGGGCTGATAAAATGCAATGCTTGTGGTTAGTAGCGTGGAGATCAGTGCATGGGCTATGCGGCTAAGTAGATCATGCTCAGATTGCAAAGATGTCGTTGAATTAAAACCAACCCCAACTGTGTTTGCAAATCGCTCTGGGCTATTTACTAGCCCATACTTTGCCGTCGAATAGATAATATTATTGCGCTTCGCGAGGAAGTATTCATCGTTAACCAATATTAACTCTTGATCACTAGCGGCGTTTGCAAGTAAGGCTGTTTCGGGAATTAGAATGGGTGCATCAGGCACCTCAGCATCAAATTCCCAGTTATTTAGCATTACTGAGCTGTCATCCTTATAACGAGACAGTGAAATAAAACGGGCCAGAGGATTCTTCTGCTTACGAAGTTTCAATAAACTTTGCAACGCTTTTTGATCGGTGATAGGTAACTTTTCGACTTGTTCTTTATACGCTGTTTTTGCTACCACTTGAATTAGCTTAGCTTTGTCGCTAGGTTGCAGGCACCATTTATTGTCACGAAAAACAAAACTGTAGTTTTGATTGTTTTTGTAATAGCTAACCAGTTTACACAGTAGCGTTCGTTGCCATTTTGGCACGTTTTTGTCACTCATTTTATTATTAACCTTCAGAAGCTACTAAGTTGACAGGTTGTGAGTTTCTGGGCTTGAGCAGATAATGTAGTGTTCGATGTATCCGAGCTTCGCCGACCTGTGTTTCAAGTGTCATTTTAAAATTGTTAGACGGAAACAAAAAAAGACTGGTACTTTCTTTCACACCTGTATAAGCCGAAAAAAGTTTGGGGGTTAATGTATTTGTGTCACGCATTCTAATTATTTCTTCTGCAATACTTGGCTCATACATCGCTCTAATAAGCGTATCCGGTGATGTCATAGGGTTAAAAATACTCAGCCTGAACATGGTGCTATTCATTTCTATAAAACGCCTGATTGGCTCATCCAAGTTTAAATGTTCTAGCTCAGACCACACTTGAATCACTCCATTTTTGTATTCAGGCTCTGTCATCGAGTGCCTCGATATATGGTCCGTGTCTTGCCAATCTTGCAATTGACTTAATAACAGCCGGGAATCATAGTCGCTAAGACCTTGCCGCGTCAATACATCATGCCACAGTGTCTCATTTGGGTACTTTAAATTCAACAGCCCTCTTAGATCTTGTAGTGTGATCTGGGTGTCTTCAGAGAGTGAAATTGGCTTACCATAAAAGTTCCAATTGCTAACCAGATCAGATGATGCTTCTGTAATTGAAGTTGTTGGTAATTTAAACTCTGTCAGCAACGCGAATAGTACCGATGCTTCTGCATCATAGCTTTTCACTAATGCAAGTGCTCTATCGTCAAACGCACTCGCAATCGCCACTTGCTGCCTTGCTGTTTTTGTAATGAACAAGGCCAATAAGCTTAACACCGCGGTAATCAACAACACCTGCAATAACGCAATCCCCTTTTGCATCAAAGGCTCCCACCCTCAATAAAGTGACTTCTCCAACGCTCTGGTTCTTTATCCAACGTCGCCAGCAAAGATGAGTTGTCAATTTGCAGTTTAATGTGTTCTGGTGTCAGTTTCCTTTCAAGTGCATTATATTGCGCAAACCATTGTGGTTTAGAACCCGGTATGCGGCTAGATTTTAACGTTAAGTCTCGCCAGCCTAAATAACTAAAAGATGCTTCTTTTATATCGTTCAAGATGACTTTGCTAGTACCGAAATCTATATTTTGTTCAGTAGAGGTGAGCATCAATGTAGACAATGCAGCAGATTGATAGACTAATCTTGAGCGCTCTCCTTGAACCTGGATGACCAGTCGAAATACTTCTGGGCCACCGTGGTTGAGACCATTTTTTGTCACACCTAACAATCTGGATTCTGATCCTGTAAACATAAAACTAGGTTCTCCTTGTGCGTTTCGAACGACATAAGGCACGATACCTTTAAGAACTTGATCGAGCTGAGCGGTCGCTTTAGCTAGTTTGGCTTGCTGTTGGAAATCTCCCAACTCCTTATCCCAGCGGCTGGCAAACTGGAAGTAAGCATAAGTGCCAGTCGTCATTACCAAACTCAAAAGTGTTAAAGCAATTAATAATTCAACTAGTGTAAAACCCTGCTGTTTACCTATCACGCCAATTTACCTCTCTAAACTGATATTGACGTGTAATACCTTGCGCTTCAACGTTGAGCGTGACAAGCCATAACTTGTACCTATTAAGTGCACCTTGCGCAAAGCCAAATTCACCAGGTACAACAGGAGCCGGATAGCTTTTCTCTTTGATTTGAGATGCGCTCCATGAGTATGAAACTTTGCCATTAGTGCCGCTGCCCTGCAAGGCCGAGCGTTCAAATGGAGAGTTACGGATATCATACCTAACTAAATCAAGTATTCCTGTCATCGATGAAGAAAATTGAATATACGTAGAGGCTTTTTCTGAACTGATGAAAGCACCTCTATAGATCATTGAAACAGTTGTTATTACCGTTAACAATATGACTACTGAAACCAGTAACTCAACCAGTGTAAAGCCTTTTTTAGAGCGCGTCATCGCTTTGTAACTCAATGTTTAACGATTGCTGTTGGTAGTTGGCTGAAATTGTATTTTGCGATGAAACACCAAATCTGTTTATTATTAGCTGCTGGTGTGGAAATGTTAAATAGTCAAAGTGCATCGTTGCAACTTCAGCCTGATTATGGAAGATACTTCCTTTATTTTTGTCAAATACTACCAAGTAGTCGCGTTGTTGGGTGAATGCACGGTTAGCCTGATTTCTAACCCAGTTTTTTGCTTCAACCAATTCCATTTTAGCGTCCGAACGATTAATTGCTTTTAGAGACAAAGGGGCAACTAATGACATGATCAGGCCCATAATCGTCAATACAATTAACAATTCAATCATAGTAAAGGCTTTAACCTGTTTAACCATTAAAAGCCCACATCATTGAGGGAAATCATACTCAGCATCATAACAACCACGACTCCCCCTACAAAAACCCCCATAAAAAGTATCATAAGAGGTTCAAGTAATGAAGTAATGCGGGTGGTCCAAGTTTCAAAATCTTGCCTAGAGCGACTAGCCACTTCATTAAATACTATTTCTAATTTTCCAGATTCTTCGCCCACCTCAAGTAAGGAAATATAAAAAGAGGGATATATGGAAGATTGCTTTAATGCCGGAGTCAATTGGCTACCACGTTTTACTTTTTTTCGAGCGATCTCTAGTTCAGAAAAAAGCTGCTGGTTACGGACATTTCCTGCCGCAAGCTCTAAAGCTCGGTCAATTGGAACCCCGGCTTTGAGCATTAAGCTCAATCCGGTGTTGAACCTGATACGCTCTACTGTCCTAACTGCCGTTCCCATTACAGGAAGTCGCAGCACAACACGGTGCCACCAAGATCTGACTGAGTCATTCCTACTTGCAACTACACCTATTACCAAGCTAGATACTAGTGCCAACAGTAATATATTCTGGTTATCATTAAACCAGCTGCTGACCCCTAGCATAGCTTGTGTATACCAAGGCAGTTGTTCTATATTTGCAAACATGTCCGCCATTTTTGGAATAATGACGTTAAAAATAAAAATGATACTAAGCAGACAAACAAAGAAGATAACAAGAGGGTAAGTGACTGCACTTACCACTCTTTTAATCAAGTCCCGCTTAAATTTTAAATCTTCAGATAAACCTGAAAAGGTACCGGCAAGATCGCCTGAAGCTTCGCCTAATTCAATAAGATTACAGTACAAATCATCAAATACTTTTGGATGTTGTCTGCAAGCTTGAGACAAACTGCTACCTTTTTTTAAGCTTTGACTCAAATCACCGAGCAATTTGGCTAAAGCAGGTTTGGCTTTAGACTTGCGAATTATGTCTAACCCTTTGTCAATTCGAATCCCTGTGGCTAGCAATAAGCTTAACTCTGATGTTACGAATTCAAGGTCAGCCAAACTGATTTGGTCAGAAAACAAACTCACTCGGTTTTTACTGGTCTTTATTTCAAGCAACTGGATAGGCAGCAAACCTTGCTTTTCTAGCATGCTATGTGCGGCACTCACATCCTCTGCATCAATCTGTCCATCGCATTTTCCTCCAGCAGAGTCATAAGCTTTATAGTTAAAGGTTGGCATATTAACCCGCTACCCTCATAACTTCATCAATTGTTGTCTGGCCGAGGATTGCTTTGTATAGGCCGTCTTCGAGCAATGTACGACGGTTAATGTCTGTATTATGCGCTTTAGCCTTTTGAATGAACTCAGCATCTTTAGGTATCGCTTTTATTGCATCATCACATGCCAAATATTCTGTGATAGCTAACCTGCCTTTAAAACCAGAATGTGTACACGCTTCACATCCGTGGCCCTGCTGTAGGTTAATATTTTTAACAGCAAATTTCTTAGCAATATTTTGGAGATCATACTGCCTAATGAGTTCATCACTATTTGGGTGGGGCTGCGAGCATTTGCTACATACTTTTCTGGCCAATCGTTGAGCTACAACCGAAACTAAAGCCGCATTCAATAAAAACTCTTCAACACCTAAATCCAGTAATCGAGTGTACGCGCTTGCTGCATCGTTGGTATGCACTGTCGAAAAAACGAGATGCCCAGTCAACGCTGACTGTAGTGCTATTTGCGCGGTTTCTTTATCACGTATTTCACCCAACATAATCACATCAGGATCTTGACGTACTACAGATCTTAAACCCGCAGCAAAATCGAAACCAATCTCACTGTTCACTTGAACTTGGTTGATCCCCTCTAATTGGTACTCAACAGGATCTTCTAGCGTTATAATTTTGACATCATCATTATTCAACGCGTTTAAAAAAGTATAAAGTGTGGTTGTTTTACCCGAACCTGTTGGACCAGTAAGTAAAACGACTCCAGCGGTTTTCTTAATATCTTGCCGTATACAACTTTCTATATCTTCCGATAAGCCAAGTACCGACATTTCGTATCGAACACTTTCCTTTCTGAGAAAGCGCATTACGATAGATTCGCCATCATTTAATGGAAGGGCTGAGACTCGAATATCGACCTCTTGATTAGCAATTTTCATTTCAATTTTGCCATCTTGAGGTCGTCTTCTCTCAGCTATATCCATACCTGAAAGAATTTTTAATCTAGTAACAATTGGGAGCTGTTTATTCGCAGGTATAGATTCAACGTCATGTAATACACCATCTACCCTAAACCTAGCCCTATATCGCCCTTCGTATGGTTCTAAGTGCATGTCCGAAGCACCAGCTCGCAAGGCTCTACTGATTAATGAGTTTAAAAGGTTTACAGTGGGTGCTTCTGTCGCCAGTTCCTTCAGTTTTTCTTCTTCATCATCAAAGTGGCTTTCCTCAAATTCTTGCGAACTACCGAGCTTTGAGGCAAGTAAAGCAATATCAGCGGGCGAAGCTAAGACTATCCGTGACTTAATATTGTTTGAGCATAGAAAATCGTTCATCGAGGGATGTAATGGATCTGCAACAGCAAAAATCCAGCAATCATTAGCTCTACGCAATGGTATCCAGCTATGTTCTACACATTCATCTAAACTCGGAAAGCTAACAACAGACTCTAAATCAAACTCATCGAGCATTTCGCTGGTCAATAGAGGTAAATCCAAATACTCAGCATATAAATCGATAAGCTGGTCTTCTGGTAAACTCCCCATATTAACCAAAACTTGCTCTATTCGACCACCGAATCTAGATTGATAAGATAAAGCCTTATCTAAGTCTGCTGAGCTAACATCAAAGCGCTCAAGCAATAATTGATTCATTTCCATAAACTACTTATGCACTATGTCTGCGTTAGCTTCTTCACCGCCTTCTTTGCCGTCCGCTCCTAGAGACTTTAAAAGATATGGAGCGCCATTTTCCCCTGGTACTTTATAAACATAGGCATTTCCCCATGGATCCATCGGTAAATCTTTTGGTAAATACGGGCCATCCCAGCGAGCAATATCACTGACTCTAAGCTCTTGGAGAGTTTTAGGATAATTACCCACATCAAGTCGATACATATCAATAGCAGTTTCAAACGACGACATCTGTCCAGCGGCAATTTTTCTTTCTGAAGAACTTAACTTTTTAAAAAAGTCAGGTGCAACCAGGGACATAAGTAACCCCAAAATAACAATAACTATCAACAGCTCCATCATGGTAAAGCCTTGTTGGTTATGTCTTACGGTTTTCCTATTGATATTACAACTCATAATTAGTTTTCTCTTGAATTCTTTTTTTGTTAAACACGTATCTTCTTAAAAATCTGGCCACTTTCCAAGCATGTTGAATACACATGGAATAGACAATAAAAATACCTATAAATGAAACTAGCATAAACCACTCAGGGATACCGAGCAACTCTCCTGATACACCTATTGCGGCGAGAATGATTGAAAAAATAGTTATGCTGATAAGCGCTTTTCTTGAGCTAAATCCGATACGCATAAATACATGATGTAGATGGTCTCTGTCTGCTGTAAATGGCGACTGGCCTTTTTTGATTCGGCGAATGATGATTGCCATCATATCCATCAACGGAATTGCTATGATCCACAGCGCAGTTACTGGACTAAACGCGTTGTTTAAATCTGATTGAGTTGAAATCATCAATAACCAGATCACGCTCAATCCGATAAACATTGAGCCAGCATCTCCCATAAAAATCTTCTTATTCTTGTGCCCTAACACACCTAGATTAAATGCCAAATAAGGTACTATTGTTGCGATAATGATTAGAGGAAGAACCGTTAGTTGACCACCATTGATTGCCATTAGCGACAAAATGGCAGCAAATGTGGTAATACTCATAGCCCCTGCTAATCCGTCAATACCATCGATCATATTGAAAGCGTTAATCGCAGCTATCACAGCAATAATAGTAAAAGGAATACCGAACAATCCTAGCTCAATTTCACCGAGCCCAAATAAATTACCCAAATTATGGATATACGCGTCTGATCCCCACATCATAATGAGTGCAACTACGGTTTGAACACATAAGCGTATTTTTACACCCAATTGCTTATAGTCATCTATAACACCAAGTAACACTATGGCGGCTGCACAAATTAAGTACACGACCAAACGCTTTTCTAGCGGAATAAATATAATTATTGAGACTAAGACGGCAACGAAAATTGAAACACCGCCAATCAGTGGAATAGACCCTACATGCTTTTTTCGACTACATGGTACATCGACTAAACCAAAGTGCTCAGCAACGGGCTTAATCATAAAAATCGAACAATACGATGCTAAAAATGCAAAGAAAATGACCATAAAGATCCACATGATTCCATCTATTACCTAAATCAACGCGCCATTGTACTTAAATTCTTACTGAAACTAAATTAGCAATAACACTATTTAACAACTTCTTTGCTATAAAACTTAGCGCCTGTTAAGAACAAAGTAGCGGAACAACACGAATCCCATTGCCAGTAGGGCTCCTAAAAAGGTGATCCCCAAACATATCAAAGCTCTTTTCGGTCCAGCCTTCTTAATTGGCAGAATTGCTGGGTCGATAATTTTAAAAACATACTGAGATTGAGTTTGTGCTAGCATTTTGTTTTGCTCTTGCTGCTCAATCAGCTGATAAAATATCTTCTGCATATCCGCGACCGACGTCTCCGCCAAGGCTTGCTTTAAATATTCAATTTTTACCTCAGCTTCTGTAATTGCTTCCGATTTCATATAGTCATTGATTTCGCTAACAATATTATCTGCCATTTGTTTCGCAAGATGTGGCGAGTAGTGAGTGATCAGTACCGTTACCAAGCCTTTCTCTTTTTCCTCAACAACGGTTAGATTATTTGAGGTGAAAAACTCGTACACTTCTTGTACGTCTGGCTCTGGTTTAAACGGTACGTCAACATCACGAATCCACTTTTTCTGTTGAGTATCATAGACATTCGGTTTATAGATTAGCGTATTAGTTGCTAAATCCCAGCCCTCAGTAGCCATTATTTGCGGCTTCAAGTTATATTTTTCAATAAAGCCATTTAAGAAAGCTCTACTCTGCATCACCTGAAGCGCCAGCGCTGACTTGTTGCTTTTGGCTCCACCGAGGTTTACACCCGCCATCGCAGCCAAACCACCAAATTCTGATTTAAGATTAGACAACATCCCGCCATCAGTATCCTCTACGGGTGAGAGCATTACCGATGCTTTGTAGGTATTCGGTATTGATAAAGCAATAAAGACACTCGCAACTGCAAATATGGCAGAGAGCAAGACTATTATCCATTTACCTTTCCAAAGTGCTGAAAGCACTTCGGTCAGTTCTATTTCATTTTTTTTGATGATGTCGGTTTCACTTAACTGCATTGTGTCACCCTTACTCAATAACTTTAGCAATAGAAGCGGCTGTTAAACCGAGCTGATACATGATTTGAGTTGCGGTGCTCCACAAGGTCAATGTATCAATATGCTGAGAGTCCAGCGGTACTACAACGGTGTCACCGGGCTCAAGCTGCGTTGACTGCTGCACAGCAAACCAAGAACCTGAAGTTGGCAGTTCAACCGAACCATTTGCCTTAATAACATAAATCCGCTCATCATCGGCTTTTTGTTTAAGCCCACCGCTCGCTTTGATGTAATCATCTACTGACTTTGCAGGATCATACAAATGCGTAGCTGCAAGGTTAACTTCACCGATAACACTGACCGAATCTTGCAATGCTGGGATGTACAACGCATCTCCATCTTCGAGCTGCATTGTCAAAGTCGAGCGCTTATCTAAGTCAATAACCAAACGACCAAGGGCTTCAACACGAGATAAGTCTTTTAAGATTTTATCCATATCTTCATATGGTAAGCTAGTGTTAGAAGTCTCACTTTTTTGGAAGCTGTTGGTGATAATTTCTCTTCTTAAATCCTGAGTAAGGCGCTGAATTTGAGAAGTTTCTTTACGTCTAATGGATTCACGCGTAAAAATCGCAGCATCTTTATGAGCAAACGTATTTAATCCTCCAACCCTTTCAAGCAAACTTTCAAGCGTTTCACCACGTCTTATGATGTAAGTACCAGGAAACTTAACTTCACCAACCACTTTCACTTGCAAACGCTCTTGCCAATTTGGTTTAGGGAAAATGTTCACCGTGTCTTTACTAGTTAACTCGATAGTGGGTGTTTGCAATTCATTCAAACCATTGAACTGAATATGCTCAACTTGCTTCCCACCATCATAAACCACACGGGTCAGTTCAACTTGTTCGATGAAAGCTGCTTCTAGAAAGCCACCGCCCGCCTTAACAGCATCTTTAAAGTTTGAATTTTCTGGTAATGGATAAACACCAGGGAATTTAATCTGCCCGTTTACGGCAAAAAGCTTTGCTGGGTTGGTAGGGGTTGCTTGCCTTTTCAGCTTTGCCAATATTGGAGCCAACAATTTATGGCGGCTAAAGACGGCATAGTCATCTTCTTCCGCTTCTTCTTGCGCTTCAAAAAGGGCATCGATACTGGTAATAAGCTCGACTTCTTCCTCTTCTTCAACTTCAAAAAAATCGTATTCCTTTAACCCGATAAATTTCAGAAACTCATCACGCTCAAAATTTTCCCACAGCTTCACATTCTCACGCAGCTTCAGTTGTTCTTCGCTATAAGCCATGTCTTCAAGTAGTTGGGTTTCTTCTTTATGTAGCTGGTAACGACTGAAAACTACAATAGTATCATTTGATTGCAGCTCTATATCTGCTGATTTCTTATTAAAAATATCTTCAAGAGAAAACTGGTGAATTTCTATATCGCCCTCAAAATTTACTTCGCGAATGATAAGGGAATAGCCAAAGTCGGCAATGGATAATAAATCTTCTCTTGGTGCACTGAACACATCAGTTAGTTTTTTACCTTGCTGCCACTCGTAGTGACCTGGGTTGGTAACCGCCCCAATCACCGTCACCGTATTTTGTAAACGTGTCGATGCCGCGTTAACTGTGATCTCATCACCGTTTTGAGGTTGATATTTACTATTTCCAGCAAAATTAAAGTTAAGCGTAATACGTCTTCCATCCCCATTATAACGAGACACGACTACTTTATTTTTATTCGCGTTTGCCTTAAAACCACCGCTCATTGCCAAAACGCTTTCTAGAGAGTCAGAATCTTTTAACTCAAAGATAGCTTTACGATTGACCTCACCAGCAACCGTTATTTTTTTCTCAGCAGGGGGAATAAATACGACATCCCCAGGCTTTAATACCACGTCATTAGAGCTATCACCAAATAGCAGTAAATCATATAAATCAAATGTGGTTACTAACTCACCCGCACGCTTAACTTGGATACGTCTTAACGAGCCGTTATCACTGACGCCACCCGATGCAAACAGCGCATGTGTAACCGTCGCTAGTGGTGAAACAGTGTAACTACCTGGTTTATAAGCCTCACCCACAACCATAATTCTAATTGGGTTCAACTCCCCCATAGAAACAAAGGCTTGAACACCTATCATTTCTTCCGAAATTTTTGCGCTAACAAGCGCTTTTAACTCTTTGAATGACAGGCCGATCACATGGATTGGTGAAAGGTTTGGGATGGCAAGACGACCTTGACGGTCGATTTGTACTTCATGTTCTTCGTTGGTTTTACCGTATAGGTTTATTTTTACTTTATCGCCTATACCTAGCAAATAAGTGTCTGGAATAGCAGCCAACTCTGTCGGATTGAAAGTGGTGGGTTCACCTGCAAATAATTCGTACCCGAAAGGCTCAAGTTCTTCTAACTTTGGCTTGAATTTATCTTCGAGTGTTTCTTCCTCTCCATCTTCTTTGTTTTTCTTATCTCGAGGAAAAATGGTTTGTTCCATCAGGCCTTCATCGTCAAGGTCTTCTGAATTACCTTCCAAAGACTTCAAATCAATACCGTAACGTTTGGCAAGCGCCTCTTGTTGCGCTTTAGGAAGCTTTTTAAATTGTTCCATCTGCTGTTTGCTAGGCGTAACCGAATACGACTGATGGGATGTTAATATGAGTATTGAAAGGAGCAGTAATCTAAAGAACTTCACGTAAATCTCTTCCGTTATAGATTTTATAAACCAGCAAGCATTCTACCTGAGTTTGTATGAAATAAAAGGGCGTAAACACGCCCTTAAGAGGAAAGATGTTAGAAACTGTAAACTAGGGTCAGTGCTGTTTCTGTATCTGTGTTTTCCTTGCCATCAGCTACTTCAGAGTTATGGATTATGTTATAAGCTACTTTCATCTGTAAGGAACCGTTTATCTTGGTGAGCAGAGCTGACTCAGAAGTGGTTTTAGTGTTTGTATCACCATATTCAACCGCAACAAGTTGTGTAAAACGAGCGTTGTCTGATATTTGCCACTCAAAATCCAGTTTACCAACACCGATCACTTCGTTTTCTGATTCGCCTGCAAGCGGGTTACCATTGTCGTCGACAGCTGTACTATCATTTTGATGCTCAAAACGTTTCACACCAGGACCGATTTGCGCATTCAAGTACATATTTTCACGTTCAAGCAAACGACGCCCATAACCAACTGAAAGTACCGTTTCACTGCGGTACGCACCAAAATAATCAGAAACATAAGAGCCGAACACAAATAGGTGGCTATGATCCTCATTAATTTTGTAATTGCCTTGCACCGATGCTGAGTATTTCTCGTTGGTACGCTCTTTTATACGCTGACCTGCATCATTTTCAATTTCATCTTCTTTGAAGATACCGTCTAGCTTATATTCATTATGCCAGCTGGTCAGGTTATGTTTGGCTTTGATACCACCTTTTAAAGTCGTAGTTTCTGTATTACCACTGGTGATAATCGCACCTAACTCACTGGTTACATCCCAAGTTTTTTTTACCTTTGATGACTGTGCTTCATCAGCAATCGCAACCGTACTCAAAGTGGCTAACACACTGATGGCTAAAAGCTTAAGTTTCATTACATTTGAACCTATATTTTAATAAACTGAGTTTTAATCTTTGTGAAGATGAACATCCATTTGCGGGAATGGAATACCAATACCAGCATCATCTAGAGCAATCTTGATGTTTTCAACTAAGGCAAAGTAAGTCGGCCAGTATTCTGATGTATTGACCCAAGGGCGAACCACAAAGTTGACACTAGAGTCTGCTAGTTCAAGAACCGCCACTGTGTAGCTTGGATCTTTTAAAATTCTAGATTCATTATCCAGCACCGACTTTAACACTTCTTTGGCTTCTCGGAGGTCTGCCTCGTATGATACACCAATCACTAAGTCAATACGGCGTGTTTTCTCACGAGAATAGTTAACTATCGCGCCAGACATAATCGCAGAATTAGGCATGATAATTACTTTGTTATCTGGAGTCTTTAATTCGGTAGAGAAGATCTCGATTTTTTGAACACTGCCTGCTCGTCCACCTGCCTCGATATAGTCACCAGACTTAAATGGACGCAGTATGATGATTAAAACACCCGAAGCAAAATTAGACAGCGAGCCCTGTAGCGCAAGACCTACTGCCAAACCGGCAGCACCCAAAATGGCGATAAATGAGGTGGTTTCAATTCCAACTTGAGAAAGCGCCATGAGTAAAGTCGCGGCAAATACAATGGCGTAAATGATATTCGCAACAAAAGCGCCAACCGCTTTATCCACTTGTCTTTTGGCGAATGCCTTTTCTGTCAATTTCGAACATAGGCGTGAGACTTTGATGCCCACGAAAAAAATCACAAGTGCAATAAGGCCTTGTAAACCATAATGCATTATCAAATCTGAGTTATCTGACAACCAATTCATTACCGCTTCCATACTCATCCCCTACTTTCTAATTTTATTTGTCTAAATTCAAACCAGTTCGGCCACACTTTACACCACCGCAACGAAAAATTTGCGCCGGATACTTCTTCGCTACCACCAAAAACTCATTAATATCAGCGCATTTTGCCAAGCGGATCGTACATAGGATATATGAACCTGCGCTTTATGCTGGAATTTTATATGAATATTTTGTTTTTTGGCAATTTATTCATTTTTCGCTTTGCATTTTACGAAAACTTTTGTATTATGCGCGCCACACCGAACGAGGTGTGCAACTCATATTGTGGCGGCTGTAGCTCAGTTGGTAGAGCCCTGGATTGTGATTCCGGTTGTCGTGGGTTCAAGTCCCATCAGTCGCCCCACTTTTCCCCTATTCGTTTCAAACATCATTCTCGATTAAAAATCAAAATCATCACCAAGCAAAACGCTTGAAAATATTCGCGTTGACTGAACTTTAATACCAATTCTCTAATTAGTTGTTCAACTTCGAATCGAGAAAAGCTAGCTGATAACACCGCTATCGCTTAGGTACCTCCATCCGTGTAGGCAAAGCAAAAATTTTGCTATTTAGTTGTTCTATATAAGAAACTTTTAACTCAGTTAGCAGCAGATTTTATCTCTCAAATTGATCAGACATTTAAGCGGATTGGTATAAAGTAAAAAAAATGCCACCTTATTCAGGTGGCATCACACACGGGATTATTTCTACATACATAGAAATTCTATATTACTACCAGCTTCTCATTTTATGCCCTTTCAATGCATAAAATAGAATAAACAGATAGCTAGGTAGCATTAAACTGTAAGCGCCTTGAGCACCTAGTCCGGCTACATTACCCAGACCTATCAACAGTGGACCTAGCGCTCCACCTGCGATACCCATAATAAGTAACCCTGAAGCGGTACCAGTCAAACGACCAAGTCCGTCTAGTGCCAAAGGCCAAATTGCAGGCCATACCATTGCATTAGCAAAGCCCAGCAGCGCGATACACAATAGCGGATCTGGAAGCTCAGGTCCACCAAAAGGTGTTAATAACAGGTTGGACAAGATATACGAATCATTGCTACCTGAGATAACGGCCATAACAGTAATGATACCTGCGATTGCTGACATTACTAAAGCATTTTGTTGAGACATAAAGCGTGGGATAAGTGCAATACCAATGGCATAACCAATAAGCATACAAGCCATCGTATAAGAGGTCATTACTGAGTAATCAGCAATGCCTAACTGCAATGCGTAAGAGCCGATGGTGTCTGCTGCTATCACTTCAACAGCAACGTAAAGCGCTATACCGATAACGCCAAGCGCGAGATGGGGGTGACGTAATGCTTCTTTAACTTCCCCTTTACTCGTTGATGCTTCTTCTTCGAATACGAGATCAGGTAAAGGCGAGAACTTGGCAAACAAGGCAAAAACGAAAATAAGGCCTGCAATTGTCATGTAAGGTGTGATCAAGCTGCCAGCCATGGCATCTTTTTGTGCTTGTGATAACGCTTCGCCATCATTAACAACGCCACTTACGACCACCGCTGCAAATACGACTGGAACAATCACGCCAGCAGACTTATTTAGCAAACCCATGATACATACGCGAACGGCTGCTGACTCTTCCGATCCCATTTTTACAACGTAAGGATTTACCGCAGTTTGTAGCACAGTTTGTCCAACACCAATCATTAATTGTGCAAATAGAAATATCTCAATCATTTGCATATTCGCAGCGGGAATGTAAAGCAGCGCAGAAACCGCCATAATCAGACAGCCAATCGCCATTCCATTCTTATAGCCGACTCTTTTAATCAACATTGCTGAGGGAATGCCCGCGATTGTAACCGCTATATAAAATGAAGAAATGATAAACGATGCCTGTAGCGGAGACAGCTCCAGCATTTGTTGTAGAAATGGCGTAATTGCTCCGTTCAGCCAAGTAATACAGCCCAATATAAAAAACATTGAGCCTGCAAGTGACATGGGGAGCCAAACACTTTGTTTTGCGAGTTGGTCTTTATCCACTGTAGCTTCCATAAAACTCTTCTTGTTGCTTAGGGTACCTGAACTGAACTTTGCATTAAATAATCAATCAAGTACGAAATTATTTAGGATTGTTGTTTTAGTACAGCACAAAATGACAGCGCTGACATTTAACTCTACGTTAAAATTTGTTTCATTTCCAGCTAGAATTTACGCAGCATATCACTAAAGTGGGACCAATCCGCTTTTCTGTAACCTAACTCTGCTAGGCCTATAGTTAATTTTCTCAATGAGAAGCTTTAACACGGTTAGCGCCAGCGTAAACCTGTCAATTGCTATAAAGGGCGAGCTTGGTGTGTGTCGGTAGTTAGTGGCTATATAATAAGGTAAGGGTAGAGGCAGAAAAATAAAAAGCCTGTACTAAGTCATATGACATTAATACAGGCTCTAGAGGGAAGAAAATTACCAGATTTTCACTCTGTCTTCTGGCTTAAGATACATTTTGTCACCTTCTTTCACGTCAAAGGCTTTATAAAACTCTGGCATATTAGGTAGCACGCCAATAACTCGATAGTGACTTGGTGAATGCGAATCCGTCATTAGTCGATTACGTAATTCTTCATCGCGGTATTTGCGGCGCCAGATTTGAGACCAGCCCATAAAGAAGCGTTGCTCACCAGTATAACCATCAAGCACTGGTGCTTTCTCACCTTGCAATGATAGTTGATAGGCTCTGAATGCCACGGTTAGACCACCTAAATCACCGATGTTCTCACCCAGTGTTAGCTCACCATTAACCGCGGCATCTTCAAACGGCTTGAATTGATTGAATTGCTCAACTAACTTCTGACCGCGCGTTTCAAATTGCTGTAAATCTGACTCACTCCACCAGTTTCGTAGGTTACCATCACCATCATATTTAGCACCTTGATCATCAAAGCCATGTCCCAATTCATGCCCAATCACAGCGCCGATAGCACCATAATTCACGGCATCATCTGCTTCTAGATTAAAAAATGGCGGCTGTAAAATTGCAGCTGGGAAAACAATTTCGTTATTTACCGGATTATAGTAAGCATTGACGGTCTGCGGCGTCATGAACCATTCAGAACGATCGACAGGCTTACCCAGCTTATTAATCATATCTTGGTTTGCCCAACGTGAGTAACGCACATAATTTCCAACGAGATCATCCGAGTCAATCGTTAACGCTGAGTAGTCTTTCCATTTGTCTGGATAGCCAATTTTAGGCGTGAACTTACTTAACTTCTCTTTTGCAGCCACCTTGGTTTCAGCGCTCATCCACTCAAGGTCGTCAATAGAAAGTTCAAAGCCTTTAATTAAGTTGTCTACTAACTCTTTCATGCGAGCTTTAGCTTCTGGTGGGAAATACTCTTTTACGTAGATTTTGCCGAGCATTTCACCTAACACACCATTGGTGGCATCAACTGCCTTTTTCCAAGTTGGCGCTTGTTCTTCTACACCACGCAATGTTTTGCTGTAGAAATCAAAATGTAAATCAACCAAATCTTTATTTAGCAACTCGGCATAGTTACTCGCGAAGTGGAAAGTTAGGTAGTCCTTCCAAGCTTGCACATCGTGTTCTGCAATGACTTTCGATAACTTTTCGAAGAAACTTGGCTGACTAACGACTAAGTCAGAGATGTTAATACCAAGTGCTTTAAGGTAAGCGTCAGTGTCAAAACTAGGGATTAGCTCATTGAATTGAGATACTGTGAGCTTGTTATAGGTCTTCGTTGCATCTCGACTCTCAACACGCGTCCATTGTGCTTCAGCAATTTGTGTCTCGATTGATAGAATATTGGCAGATGCTTGTGCTGGATTCTCATGACCCAGTTTAACCAACAACTGCTCGATATACGTTTGGTATTTACCGCGAATGGTGTTGAACTTTTCAGTGTCCTGTAGGTAAAAATCTCTATCAGGAAGACCCAACCCGGATTGATATATATACAACGCATTTTCACTTGAGTTTTTGGCATCGTTGTTCACATACCAGCCAAATGGAGAAGCCCCACCCTGCAGTCTTACCTGAGCAAATAATGCAGGCAACTGCGCTTTGCTATTCACTTCAGAGATTGCTTTTAGATACGGTAAAAGTGGCGTCACACCCGATTCATTACGGGCAGATTCATTCATGTAACTGCGGTAAAATGCACCTAATTTTTGTTCTTCTGTTCCAGGTTTTACATCGCTATTCTGTGCTGCACTTTCTAATACTTCTTTTAGTGCTTTTTGCGATTGTTCATATAGCTGAGTAAAAGAACCATAGTTAGATTTATCACCTGGAATTTTTGTTTCGGCAAGCCATTTGCCATTCACGTGATAGTAAAAATCATCTTGAGCACGGACAGATTTGTCCATGTTATCTAGTTCAATACCAGAGCTTGGCTGGCTGATTTGACTGTGTTCTGTGGTGTCGCTTGCAGTACTTGAAGCCGATTGAGCAGTATTTGGTTGCTCACTACAACCGATCAAACCAAGTGCTAGAGCCACACTCGCCGCTGTTAGTGTTATTTTCTTCATGTAATTCCCCTGAATTTTTGCTTAATCAGTGTACTAATTCAACATAGGCATGCCTATGTATCCGACCTAAAAATTAGTAACAAAGTTTGTCATTCGCCGAACTGTTGTAATCTCTCAATAATCATTTTGTTTGCAGCAGGGAAAGCAAGCTCATCGAGTTTTTGGATTTTTACCCACTGCGAAGGCTGCCCTTCCGCGCCATGAGGTTCCCCCTTGAATGTTTCCACCACATGGATCAACAGGCGTACGCATTTATCACCATAGTCATGTTCAATTTGCATTAGCTCTTGTGAGTCTGCAATCTGAATTGCGATTTCTTCTTCGAGTTCTCGATAAAGTGCTGCAAAAACGCTTTCACCGCTTTCAACCTTTCCTCCCGGAAATTCCCAAAGCCCACCTTGGTGTTGATTGTCTGCACGCTTGCACACAAATACTTCATCATTTCGCTTGATCACACCAACGACCACTTCCACAACTTTTTTGTTCATTTCCCCCCCGGACATTACTTGGATAGTTGACAGAGACAGAATTAAAAAAAGCGACACTCGGTCGCTTTTTTTAATTACTTTAAGCAGCTATTTAAGCTTACCACAGCATTGCTTAAACTTTTTACCCGATTGACAAGGACAAGGCTCATTACGACCGACTTTAGGTTCAACGCGAGAAACGACCATAGCGTCTTCAGGTGTTTCACCTCCTATTTGCTGAGTTTCTTCATGCTGATATTGACGCGGAGCTTGTTCGCTCTTACGGTGTTGCTCTTCAACTTTCTCTACATCTTCTTCAGCGCGCACTTGTACTTTACTTAAAATACTCACCACGTCTGCTTTTAGGTTTTCAAGCATTTGCGAGAACAACTCGAACGATTCACGCTTATATTCTTGCTTTGGATTCTTTTGTGCATAACCACGCAGGTGAATACCCTGACGTAAGTGATCCATTGCCGCCAAGTGATCTTTCCAATGTTGGTCCAAACTTTGTAGCATAACCGCTTTTTCGAAATGGCGAAGTACATCGGCACCCACCATTTCTTCTTTGTGCTTATATGACTTTGCGACTTCTTCAACGATACGGTCACGTAGCATTTCTTCGTATAGTTTGTTGTCTTCAGCAAGCCAAGCAGCTATTGGAAGCTCAACATGGAAATCATTTTTCAGGCGTTCTTCTAGACCTGAGATGTCCCACATTTCGGCTAAGCTTTGTGGCGGAATATATTGATCGATTGTGCCATTTAATACATCTTCGCGGATCGCGGTGATTGTTTCTGAAATATCGCCTTCTTCAAGCAATTCGTTACGTTGCTCATAAACAACTTTACGCTGGTCATTAGCAACATCGTCATACTCTAGCAGCTGTTTACGAATGTCGAAGTTACGTGCTTCAACTTTACGCTGTGCATTTTCGATAGCTCGGTTGACCCAAGGATGTTCGATTGCTTCACCGCGTTGCATACCAAGCTTACGCATCATGTTGGTCATACGCTCGCCAGCAAAAATGCGCATCAGTGCATCATCCATAGACAGGTAAAAACGGCTTGAACCTGCATCACCTTGACGACCAGCACGACCACGCAGCTGATTATCGATACGACGAGACTCATGGCGTTCAGTACCAATAATGTGTAAACCACCTGACTCTAAAACAGCATCATGACGCTTTTGCCACTCAGTTTTGATATCTGCGATTTGTTGTTCAGATGGATTGTCGAGCTTTTCAACTTCTGATTGCCAGTTACCACCTAGTACAATATCCGTACCACGACCAGCCATGTTAGTTGCAATCGTCACCTTACCCGGAAGACCCGCATCCGCGATAATATCGGCTTCTTGAGCGTGGAATTTCGCGTTTAGAACGTTGTGATCAATTTTTTCTTTGCGTAAGAAGTGTGAAAGGTATTCTGAACTTTCAATCGAAATGGTACCGACTAGAACTGGCTGTCCACGTTTCTGACAATCACGAATATCTTCAAGAATAGCTTCAAATTTTTCTTCTTGAGTTAGGTAAACTAAATCGGCTCTGTCGTCACGGATCATCGGCTTGTTAGTTGGGATAACAACAGTATCGAGACCGTAGATTGACTGAAATTCAAACGCTTCGGTATCTGCTGTACCAGTCATACCCGCGAGCTTGTCGTATAGACGGAAGTAGTTTTGGAACGTGATTGATGCCAAAGTCTGGTTTTCATTTTGAATACGAACCCCTTCTTTTGCTTCAACAGCCTGGTGCAATCCTTCTGACCAGCGACGGCCTTCCATTGTACGCCCGGTATGTTCATCAACGATGATAACTTCATTATCTTTGACGACATAATCAACATCTTTTTGGTATAACTTGTTTGCTCTAAGTGCAGCATATACATGACTTAGTAGAGTGATGTTATTAGCTGAATACAGTGAGTCACCTTCTTCAATCAAGCCGCGCTCAATGAGAAGTTCCTCAACTTTAATTTGACCGCGCTCGGTTAGATGCACTTGCTTGGCTTTTTCGTCGATAGTGTAGTCACCATCGCCTTCAACACCTTCTTCGTCTTCTTTTTCTTGTTGCACTAACTCAGGAACAATTTTATTAATCTCAGCATAAAGCTGTGAACTATCTTCAGCTGGTCCTGAGATGATCAGCGGTGTACGCGCCTCATCGATTAAGATCGAATCAACTTCATCCACAATGGCATAGTGAAGCGGGCGTTGTACACGTTCTTCTATACTGAATGCCATATTGTCACGAAGGTAGTCAAAACCAAACTCGTTGTTGGTACCGTAAGTAATATCGGCAGCATAAGCTTGTTTCTTCTGCTGTGGCATCATACCCGGAATATTACAGCCGACGGTTAAACCTAAGAACTCAAATAAAGGACGGTTGTTTTCCGCATCACGTTGCGCTAAGTAATCATTCACGGTAATCACGTGTACACCCTGACCTGATATCGCATTTAAATATGCAGGCAATGTTGCTGTTAACGTTTTACCTTCACCCGTTCTCATTTCTGAAATACGGCCTTGGTGCAACACCATACCACCAATCATTTGTACATCGAAGTGACGCATACCAAACACGCGCTTTGACGCTTCACGGACCGTAGCAAACGCTTCTGGAAGTAGGTCATCGACCGAACTACCTTGCTCAATTCTTTGTCTGAACTCTGCTGTTTTTGCTTTTAGCTCGTCATCACTTAGATTGCTATATTGCTCTTCCAACGCATTGATTAAAGCGACCGTTTTTCTTAAGTTTTTAATGGTTCGGTCATTACGACTACCAAAAATCTTGGTAAAAATATTAGCTAACATGTTTAAACCGTTTCACTCTTGTGTTGGCTGACCCAAACTGCAAAGCCAGTTCAATTATACTGGGTCGCACTTGTCCAAAATGGCGACAAAGGCGTTCCTAAATTACGGTTCAATGGTTTGCTAATTTAGGAGTTTGCTTTTGTGTGACTGCCGAAATTAAAATAATGCCCTATCATACCAGACTGTCAGTTCATGCAAACCTTTTGCGCAAATTATAACAGCGCCAATTGCAAGAATTCTTTCCCTAATCCGGGGTCATTCTCGTTCTACTCTATTACAAAGCAGGTCCTGAGTGCAAAAACTCTTTGCTGATTGATGTCATCATACCATTTAATCTAAAAGGTAGGCGTTTTCGCACATCGGTCTGTTATACTTGTCGAAGATACTTAGAACTAGGTTTGATATGGTGATCATTTTGTTTTTTTCAAGCGCTGAGGTATTGAACCATGGTAAAGAATCGCTATAACCCAAAACCGCTCAACGAGCTAATGGGCCGTTGGTCCGATAAATTGTCTCAGTATGGCGAGAAGTCGGAGCAAGTTGCAGAGTTACAAACCTGCCTAGAACAAAGCCTTGGCCCGGTTCTTAGTAAAAAATGTCGTGTTGGCCATTATCGTGATGGAATTTTAGTTATTGAAGCAGCCTCTGCGACATTAGCAACCCGCTTAAATTTCTTAAAAATGGATATGTTAAGCACGTTTCGAAAAGCTGGGCTGCACGACTGTATTCAAATAAAGATCACCACAAATCCTGAGGCACAGCAGCGCCTTGCCAACCGCATTGAGCAGCCTAAACAGAACTACAAAACGAGTAGAACAATGAGTGAGCAGACTGCAAATCAATTAATGGAGCTTGCTGAAAATGCGCCGCCGGGATTGAAAGCCAAGTTAGAAAAGCTGGCTGAACATGCGAAAAACAAACAAAAAAAATGACGCTACAGCGTCACTTTTTTATCTCTTTGACTTATCAGCTCATGCAGTGACAGTTTTGCCACTGGCTTCTAACCCCGGTGCAGGCATCGTAACTGGAGTCTCAAACGTCGCCCATTCCCAAGCTGACTCAGTCGCTATTATTTCTCTAAGCAACTTGTTGTTTAATCCATGCCCTGATTTATAACAGGTTATCTTGCCAAGAATGTTGTGACCAGCCATAAACATATCGCCAACACAATCAAGAATTTTGTGTTTCACAAACTCATCGCTGTAGCGTAGGCCATCAGGATTGAGTACTTTAAATTCATCCAGTACTACAGCGTTATCCATGCTGCCACCCAACGCCAAGTTATTCGCATGCATATATTCAATATCACGCATAAAACCAAACGTGCGAGCTCGACTGATTTCCTCAGTAAAACTTTTTGCTGTGATGTCTAAACCAATGCGTTGACGGCTTTCGTTGATCGCTGGATGATTAAAGTCAATTTCAAAGTCGATATGGAAGCCGTCGTATGGCTCGATTTCAGCCCACTTATCACCGTCTTCTACACGTACTTTTTCTTTTAGACGAATAAAGCGTTTCGCTGCATTTTGCTCTTCAATACCACCTTTTTGGATTAGGTAAATGAATGGCAATGCACTGCCATCCATAATTGGTACTTCTGCACTATCAAGCTCAACAATTAGATTGTCGATGCCAAGCGCGGCAACAGCAGCGATCAAGTGTTCTGTGGTAGATAAACGAACACCATCTTTATTAGTTAGACATGTACAAAGTTGCGTATCACCAACGGCTTCAGGTGTTGTTTCAAAATCAACAACTGGGTCAAGATCTACGCGGCGAAACACAACACCTGTGTTCACACCGGCAGGTCGGAGAGTGATCGTGACCTTTTCCCCTTTGTGTAATCCTACACCCGTGGCTTTAACGACCTGTGCAATCGTACGTTGTCTAATCATATAATCGCCTACTTAAATTTCAGAATGGCGGCGGAGTGTATCACAAACACTCGGAAATGCCAATCTTTGTTTATTTTTTAAACCAACTTTAGTCGTAGTCTTAATCAGACTGCTTACGTAAAAACGCTGGGATATCGAAAAAGTCGCCTTTTTCCTTGTTATCTGTTTTCCCAGTAGCTGGTGCGGTTTGTGATGATTCCTGCGCAGCAGGCTCTCTTCTTTTCGTCACTTGCGCATGCACCATCGGTTCCGGATCGATTGTTTCATGTGGCTGTGTAAAGCTTGGTACATACATATCTGTTTGCGCACTTGTCTGTGCACTAGTACCAGCATCTGAACCAGACGCTTGCTTCAAGCCATTATTAACGATACCAAACTGAGGGCGACGATCACTACCTAGACCTGTTGCTACCACTGTGACACGCAATTCTTCGCTCATCTCTGGATCGATAACAGCACCAACAACAACCGTTGCATTCTCAGACGCCAAAGCTTTCACATGGTTCCCAACAATTTCAAATTCTTCGATGGTAATATCCATGCCCGCCGTAATATTAACTAGAATACCTTTCGCACCAGTTAAATCAACATCTTCCAACAAAGGACTTGAAATCGCTGCTTCAGCAGCCTCTTGCGCTCTGTCAGGGCCGGTTGCCGCTGCGGTTCCCATCATAGCTGTACCCATTGCTGACATAACAGTTCTTACGTCTGCAAAGTCAACATTGATTAAACCAGAGCGAGTAATTAGTTCAGCGATACCTTGTACTGCACCATATAAAACATCATTAGCCTTAGCGAATGCATCTAGCAGTGTAGTACCTTTACCTAAAACCTTAAGCAATTTGTTGTTAGGAATTGTAATAAGTGAATCTACAATTTCCGATAGCTCTGAAATGCCTTGCTCTGCAGCCGCCATACGCTTTTTGCCTTCAAGGTCAAATGGGCGCGTAACAACTGCTACGGTTAAAATCCCCAACTCTTTGGCGACTCTTGCAACAACAGGTGCAGCACCAGTACCTGTGCCACCGCCCATACCTGCGGCGATAAACACCATATCAGCGCCTTGTAAACTGCTTTTGATAGCTTCAATATCTTCTTCAGCAGCATTGCGGCCCACCTCTGGGTTAGCCCCAGCGCCCAGACCTGAAGTGATCTGCGTACCCAATTGTACCGTAACATCTGCTGACGAACGACGTAATGCTTGAGCATCTGTGTTGGCAACAATAAAACGTACGCCTTCAATTTCTTGACTCACCATGTGTTCAACGGCATTACCACCGCCACCACCCACACCGATGACTTTAATTACAGCTTCTTCGCTGTGTTGTTCCATAATATCAAACATCTTTCACTCTCCGACTTGAGCGTTAAAACTCACCTTGGAACCATTTAGTGACTCGGTTCCACCAATTTCCCTCAGCATCTGCTTTCGATTTCTGTGCATTCATCGATTGCAACGTTCGGCCATACTGTAATAAACCGACCGCTGTCGCATATGCTGGGTCATCAACATAATCTGTTAACCCTTTAATGCCAATGGGCTTTCCTACTCTTACTGGCATCTGGAATATTTCTTCAGCAACCTCTTGTGCGCCTTTCATTTTCGCACTACCGCCTGTTAGAACTAACCCTGCTGCTATCTGGTCTTCAAAGCCTGAGCGACGTATTTCGTCTTGTGCCAGTTCGAACAGTTCTCTAAACCTTGGTTCAACCACTTCTGAAAGTGTATGGCGAGACATCACACGAGCAGGCCTTCCGCCAACACTCGGCACTTCAATAGTTTCTTCAGATGACGCCATCTGACTCGCTGCGAATGCATATTGTACTTTAAGTGACTCGGCATGTGAGATAGGTGTTCGAAAAATTTTCGCAATATCACCTGTGACTTGATTTCCAGCAACAGGGATCACCGCAGTGTGACGCAATGCCCCATTGACGTATATGGCGATATCCATGGTACCACCACCAATATCTATCACGGCAACACCTAGCTCTTTTTCATCCTCTGTCAACACTGAATAACAAGATGCCAAGGCATTAAACGTTAGCTGGTCAACTTGTAATCCACAGCGCTCTACGCACTTTTCAATGTTTTTAGCCATATCATTAGAGCAGGTAATGATATGTGCTTTCGCTTCCATTCTTACCCCACTCATACCCAGTGGGTTTTTAATCCCTTCTTGCATATCAATGCTGTATTCTTGAGGCAATGAATGTAACATTTTACGCTCTGCCGACATCGGCACTGAGCGCGCAATATGAATAACATTTGCAATATCATCATCGGTTACTTCAGCATTATTAATAGCCACTACACCGGTTTCGTTTTGACACTGGATATGTTTTCCTGAAATCCCTAAATACACTGAGCTGATCCGACAATCTGCCATCAGTTCAGCCTCATCAACAGCGCGTTTTATTGACTCAGAAACCAGATCGAGGTCGTTGACACCACCTTTGTCCATCCCGTGTGAGTCTTGGCGTCCCACGCCGACAATACTCAGCTGATTGTCAGCGGTGATCTCACCAACCGTAGCCACCACTTTCGATGTGCCTACATCCAATCCTATCACTAAGTTTCTTTCTGCCGACTTTGTCATGCTTCACTCTTATTATTCTGTTGCTGTTCGCTTGCTGCCGCTTTCCAGCTCACAGCAAGTCCCGTGTCGTAGCGTAAATCAATTACATCAATGACCTTGCCTTCAGGTCTTTCCATGCGCGGATACACATCAATAAACCGCTGTACCCGCTTAGCTTTGTCTTCTCGGCCTAGATTAAGCTGTATGTCATTATCTAGCCATAGTTGCCAAGCAAATCTTTCTGACAGCGCTAAACTCACTAATTTAAACTGGTTAACCTCCAGCAAATCATGAAACTGCAAAAATACCTGCCAAGCTTCTTGTTCGCTCCCTTCAGGGCCGTAAAGCTCCGGCAGCCCTGCTGGGACTTTATTACTTCTCGCCTGGAATACTTCCCCTTGTGCATTGAGTAACAAGTCACTGTTCCAATGTGCAACAGGTTGGTGCTCTACTACATAGACCTGTAAGGTATCAGGCCACTGTTTACGAACAGAAACCGATGCGATCCACGGTAACTCCTTTACCGCTTTATGTACTTCATCTACTTCTAATTCAAAGAAGCTGGTTAAATCTGCCTTTTTAATGGCATCGACAATTTGTTGCTCATTGGTGTAGTAAGGTTTGCCCAGTACTTTAAGCGTCTTTATTTGCGCATCGTGATGCTCTGTCAGCCAATCACTTACCCAATAAGTGCCCTTCACCAGACTTACTACCACCAACAAAAAAAAGCCAAGTCCAGAGATTAACGACCAATTCAGCGCCGCATTGAACTGCTTTAATTTGCTCCAAAAAGCTCGCATATTAAAGCGTTTGCTCCAAAATGCGAACAACTAATTGTTCAAATGTTATGCCTTGCGCTTTTGCAGCCATAGGAACAAGAGACTTTTCCGTCATACCTGGGACTGTGTTTACTTCAAGCAAGTAAAAGTGACCTTGCTCGTCTTGCATCGCATCAACACGACCCCAGCCTGAAGCTCCCACTAGCTCAAAAGCATGTTTGGCCATCACTTGCAGTTGTTGTGTGTGTGCCGCGCTAATATCTGCCGGACAATAATATTCTGTGCTGTTTACCTTGTACTTGGCTTCATAATCGTAAAACCCACGAGGCGTTTTCATTTCGATGACAGGCAAAGGTTCACCACCTAACATAGCGACTGTAAACTCTCGCCCCGTGATCCACTGTTCAACCAATACTTGATCGTCAAACTTAAACGCTTCTTGCAAAGCCTGATTTAAACTAGTCACATCATGAGCCTGCGCCATGCCAATACTCGACCCTTCGTGGCTCGGCTTTACCATGACTTTACCAAACTCAGCGATCAACGCTTCGGCGTCAAAACCAGTGTGCTTATCAACCACAGCATATTTAGCTGTGCTCAATTTAGCTGACTCAAACAAATGTTTGCACCGCGCTTTATCCATCGCCAAGGCACTACCGAGTACACCACTTCCTGTGTACGGGATCCCCATGTACTCCAATGCCCCTTGGATCGTGCCGTCTTCACCACCGCGACCATGCAGGGCGATAAACACGCGTTTAACACCTAAGGTTTTCAATTCCATCAGATTACGCTCTGCGGGATCGAAAGCGATGGCATCAATACCTTGCTGTAGTAAAGCTTTTAACACTGCAGCACCAGATTTCAACGATACTTCTCGCTCTGCAGAGCTACCACCCAGTAATACTGCTACTTTTGAGAATTGCTTACTCATAATTCACTCTGCTGTAATTGTTCAATCGATAACTGTGTTTCTGCGAGTTTAGCGACAATTTTACCAATGTTTCCTGCACCTTGAGTCAGTATTAAGTCTCCATCTTGCATAGTTTCAGCCAGTACTTTTGCCAACTCACTGGTATCACTAACATGGATCGGTTCAATGCCTCTTTGGCGTAAACTTCGACACAAACTTTTGCTGTCTGCACCAACAATGGGCGATTCTCCGGCACTGTATACATCCAACAGCAGCAGTTTATCCACATCGCAGAGTACTTTAACGAAATCTTCATATAGATCTCGGGTTCGAGAGTAACGGTGAGGCTGGTAAATCATCACTAGGCGTTTATCGGGCCACCCTGTTTTAGCAGCTTGAATTGTCACAGCCACTTCGGATGGGTGATGTCCATAATCGTCCACTAGCATCACTTCCCCAACCTCATTGTTAAAGGTACCGTAATGTTGGAAACGACGACCAACCCCTTCAAATTGTGTCAACGCTTGATAAATGGCTTGATTGTCAATGTCATGGTCTTTTGCCACAGCAATCGCAGCGGTTGCATTCAAGGCGTTATGTTTACCCGGCATATTGAGATTTACGTTGAGTAGTTCACCAGATTTAGTTTTGACCTTAAAGCTTGATGTACTTTTGGTTTGCTTAAAATCCAGCAATTGGTAGTCAGCATCCACACTTTCACCATAGGTGATAATTGGACGAGCAAACCTCGGTAGTAAAGCGCTCACAACAGGCGAATCTATGCATACCACAGCTAAGCCATAAAAGGGTAAATTGTGTATAAATTCAACATAGGTGTCTTTCATTTTTTCTAAGTCGCCATCATAGGTATCCATGTGATCGGCTTCAATATTGGTGATCACAGACACCATCGGCTGCAAGTGTAAAAATGATGCATCACTTTCGTCAGCTTCAGCGATTAGATATTCACTACTCCCCACTTTGGCATTACTACCTGCACTATTGAGCAAGCCACCAATAATAAATGTTGGATCTAATTGTGCTTGCGCAAAAATACTCGCGATTAAACTGGTAGTGGTGGTTTTGCCATGAGTCCCCGCTATCGCGATACCGTGCCTGAATCGCATTAACTCAGCCAACATCTCTGCACGTCGAACGACGGGGATCCGGTTTGCTTTTGCCGCGATAATTTCTGGGTTGCTTTCATCAATAGCACTGGAAACCACCACCACATCAGCAGTAGCAACATTAGCTTCAGCGTGACCGATAAATACCGTTGCTCCAGCTGACTCTAGTCGTTGAGTCATTGCACTTTTAGCAATATCTGAACCGGTAATACGATACCCTTCATACGCCAGTACTTCAGCAATTCCACCCATACCAGCCCCACCTATACCAATAAAATGGATGGTGTTGATACGGCGCATTGCTCTTCTGGTTGAAGTTTCCATCTGCTGTCCTACTTGGTTAATTCTGTACAAATATCTGCAACTGCTTTAGTTGCGTTTAGCTTGCCACAACGCTTTGCGTTTTCGGCCATTTCCATCACTGTTTTTGGCACTGCAATCAGTGGTGACAACAGTTGCGCCAATTTCTGTGCTGTCAGGTCTTGCTGTTGGATCAATAGCGCTGCGTTAGCATCGACCAATACCTTGGCATTGGCCGTTTGGTGATCATCCACTGCATGAGGAAAAGGTACAAAAATTGCCGCTTTCCCCGCTGCCGCCAGTTCACTTACCGTCAAAGCACCAGCCCGACAGATTACAATGTCTGCCCAAGCGTACGCTGTATCCATATCATGGATAAACTCTATGATTTCAGCATCGACCCCTGCCTGTTGATAATCTAAAGCAACTTGCTGACGATTGTTTTTTCCTGATTGATGCTTTACAGATATGCTGTTTGACTGATTTTCCTGCTGTAGTAACCGAACTGCTGCCGGTACAATCTCATTAAGCGCTTTGGCTCCCAGCGAACCACCAACCACAAGCACATTCAGTGGCACAGAAACGGCTTTACTCTGTATCACAGAAACACTTTCTCTTACTGGGTTGCCAACAATTTCCGCACGCTGCTCTGGAAATGCCCCCGGAAAGCCCGCAAGCACTCGGTTTGCTACTTTGGCAAGTAATTTGTTACTTAATCCAGCCACCGCATTTTGTTCGTGGATCACCAAAGGGATCCCTAATATTCTTGCTGCAATTCCAACAGGACCCGTAACATACCCGCCCATCGCTAACACCACATCAGGACGTCTATTTTTAAGCACTTTAATGGCACTTACAATCGCTGACAACACCATAAATGGTGCTTTTAACAACCTTGTTATTCCGTTGCCTCGTACTCCTTTGACATTAATAAAATCTATTTCAATGCCATGGCGAGGCACGACCTCGGCTTCCATTCTATCTGCGGTTCCAACCCAACTGACCTGCCACGCTTGGGCCTGTAAAAACTGCGCAACCGCAATGCCTGGAAAAATGTGTCCACCAGTACCACCTGCAACTACAAGCAAACGCTTACTCATCGTCTACCTCCACGGGAAGTTGCCTGCCTAGTTGACATTTTTGTTTCAAAATCAATTCGCTGTAATATACCTGCGGCAATAGTCATAACCCATAAACTTGATCCACCATAAGACACAAACGGTAAAGTGAGACCTTTGGTTGGTAAAATGCCGGCACTGGCCCCAATGTTAACAACCGCCTGGAAAGCAAACCAGATACCAATACCTAATGCAAAATAACCTTCATATTCTTTGCTCGCTTTTAATGCACGCTGACCTATCAATAGAGCACGAGAAACTAAACAACCGAGCAATAAAATTATGCTGAATACGCCAACAAAGCCGAGTTCCTCTGCAATTACCGCAAAAATAAAGTCGTTATGTGCTTCGGGCAAATACTGTAATTTTTGAATACTATTACCCAAGCCTTGTCCAAACCAACCACCTTGTCCGTAGGCCATTAAAGACTGTACTAATTGATACCCTTTACCAAATGGGTCTTCCCAAGGTTCAAGAAAACCAACAACCCTAGCCATTCGGTAAGGCTCTACAATAATAAGCAGCACAACCAATGAAACGCCTGTCAGCATTAACGCAAAAAACTGCCACAGTTTAGCGCCAGCTAAAAACAACAAACCGACTGTTGTTACAAACATCACCACCACGGTGCCTAAATCTGGTTGCATCAATATTAAAAATGCATACACTGCAAAGACCATTATCGGTTTCGCGAAGCCTTTGATGTTTTCTTGAACTTCATCACGCTTACGCACTAAATAACCCGCAATGTAGCTAAAAAAGTAAAGCTTCGAAGCTTCCGCAACTTGCAAACCAAATGGACCTAATGGGATCCAGCGTTTAGCACCATTGACTTCACGTCCAATGAATAACACGACAACCAATAATACCAGCCCAAAAAGTAGTAAATATGGATTGCTTCGTTTCCACCAGCTCATAGGAACACTTGTGGCAAACCAGAATAGAATAAAAGAACCAACCAAAAAAATCGTATGTCGAATAGTAAAATGATACGGGTTATCAAACAGTCGCTCAGCTACGGGCATAGAAGCACTGGTTACCATCACAAAACCTACACCGATCAGCATTAGCATGGCATACATCAAGGGTACATCGAACAAACTATTCGAAGCTTTTGGCGTCAGTGTTTCTTTTAGCTGAGCAAGGGCTATCACAATAAATCCTCAACTAAACGGATAAATTCGTCACCTCGCGCCATGTAGTTTGGATACATATCCAAACTTGCACAGGCCGGTGCTAACAGCACAATATCTCCAACGGTAGAAATACTTGTTGCCGCTTTTACAGCAGCTGATAAGTCACTTACTACATGACTATTACGGTGCAAAGGCAAAAACTTTTCACCGTCTTTACCAAAACAGAACAATGCCTTACAGTGTTGTTGAATAGGCTGCTTTAACGAGGAAATATCAGCTCCTTTAGCATCACCACCTACCAGTAGAATGATGTTACGCTGCTCTACTGCACACAAAGATTCGATAGCCGCGACAGTCGCTCCGACATTGGTCGCTTTTGAATCATTGAAATAACGTACACCATTTACATCAGCCACTAACTGACAACGATGTGGTAATCCTGCAAAGGCCCCGAACGCTTTCGTAAATGCTGCGATAGGTAACTTGAATGGTGCAAGCAGCGCCAATACCGCTAGTGCATTAAATTGATTGTGCTTACCTGGTAAAATCAGGTCTTTTACAGGCAGTAGTGCTTGATTGTGATGCGCAAAAAACATGTCACCGTCTTTCTCACAAACGTGATAATCCCCGCCAGTTAAAGCCACACTCACACCGGATTTCGCTTTGGCGAATGTTTTCACATCTTCACCATTAAACACAATATTTTGCACGTTGCAGTATATCCGGTGCTTTGCTTCACAATAAGCCGCAAAGTCTGGATAACGATCCATGTGATCTTCAGTGATATTCAAGATCATTGCAGACGTACACTGTAGGCTTGACGTTGTCTCAAGTTGAAAACTTGAAAGCTCTAGAACATACACATCGTATTCTGACTCAAGTAAGCTCAACACCGAAGTACCTATGTTCCCTCCAAGGCCTACCCGCATTCCAGCAGCTTGCAGCACCTCTGCTGTTAGTGTCACGACCGTCGATTTACCATTAGAACCAGTCACTGCAACCACGGGTTTATCATTGAGGCGAGCAAACAACTCAATATCTCCAATCACCTCAACACCTTGAGAAATTGCCTGAGCAACCGAGGCATCAAACAATGGGATCCCAGGACTGATAATGATCATATCGGTATGCGCAAGAGCAGCATCAGCAAGACTACCAAACACCGCTTCACAATCTGGAGCATTGTGATTTAGCCAATCAGCACCAGGTGGTACAGGGCGACTATCTACAATCTTTGGCGTGATTCCATGAGAAAGTAAAAACCGCACAATACCTTGGCCTGTAATGCCAAGACCCAATACCGTGATATGTTTGCCTCTGAGTGTTTCTAAGTACTTCATTATCTAATCTTCAGCGTTGCTAAGCCGGCCAGCACCAAAATAATTGAGATGATCCAAAAACGCACAATCACTCGAGGTTCTGGCCACCCTTTAAGCTCGTAATGGTGATGAATTGGTGCCATACGGAAAATACGTTGGCCCCGAAGTTTGTAGGAGCCAACTTGTAAAATTACGGAAAGGGCTTCCATTACAAATACACCTCCCATGATCACCAACACTAATTCTTGACGAACTAAGATCGCAATAATGCCAAGTGCCCCGCCTAATGCCAGCGAACCTACATCACCCATAAATACTTGTGCGGGATACGTGTTAAACCATAAGAAACCGAGCCCAGCGCCTACGATTGCAGTACAAACCACCACCAACTCACTGGTTAGTGGCAAATGTGGAAGGTGCAAATAGCTAGAAAAGTTTGCATTGCCAGTTACGTAGGCAATAATAGCAAGCGCAGAAGCCACCAAAATCGTTGGCACAATTGCGAGTCCATCCAAACCATCTGTTAAATTAACCGCATTGGATGTTCCAACTAAAACAAAGTAGCTCATTACCAAATAGAACATCCCTAATTGTGGTAGTACATCTTTGAAAAAAGGCACAATCAAGGTCGTTTCTGCCGCATTCGTTGACGTGAAATATAAAAATGCAGCGGTAGCTATTGCTATTACGGATTGCCAAAAGTACTTCCATTTCGCAATCAGACCTTTGGAGTCCTTGCGGATCACCTTACGGTAATCATCGACAAAACCAACAATCCCCAAACTTCCAATCACAAACAAGGTGACCCACACATATTTGTTGCTGAGATCTCCCCAAAGTAAGCTGCTGATAAAAATAGCACCAAGAATGAGAATGCCTCCCATCGTAGGTGTACCCGACTTTGCAAGGTGCGATTCTGGACCATCATCACGAACCGTCTGGCCAATTTGCATTCTCTGCAGGCCAGAGATAAGTTTTGGGCCGAAGTATAATGAGATCATCAAAGCCGTTAATATGCCCAAAATGGCACGTAAAGTCAGATATGAAAAAACATGAAATCCGCTGTAGTACTGGGTTAAATATTCAGCTAGCCAAACTAACATGACTGTTCTCCTATCGCGCTATCCGAACGGCCAGCGTTTACTAATTCTTCAACTAATAGTTCCATTCGAGCACTGCGCGATCCTTTAACCAATACTGTGCATTGGCCTGTTTGTTTTGCTAATACAGCTTGTAATTCCGAGAGTAAGCTTTCTCGGGTTGAAAAGTGTCGCTTTGGTTTGTCGTACACATCACTGGCACTGCTGCTGAGCACGCCCAATGAAAACAATTCATCAATACCTTTGTATTTTGCGTACTCACCTACTTCTTGGTGATAGGCTCTCGCCTCTTCGCCAAGCTCTCCCATATCTCCGAGCGCAAGGATCTTATATCCAGCCATGTTTGCAAGTAGATCAATGCCAGCCTTCACCGATTTCACATTGGCATTGTAGGTGTCATCAACGATCCGTAGTTGCTCTGTCACTTCAATCATATTGACGCGACCTTTGACTTCTGTCATTGCCTCAAGGCCATTTGCAACCTCTTGTAAGGTCGCACCAACTTGCGTTGTTAATGCAGCAGCAATAAGCGCATTCATTACATTGTGTTCACCGCTTAACGGCAAGCTGACACAAACTGCATCATTAGTGGTGATCAGCTTAAAGCTGGGACGAGCTAACTCATCAAGCCGTACATCTTCGATCCAGATATCCAGCTTTTGTGTCATAGAATACTGTTTCGTATTGGCAACATCTAACGATTCAAGCCACATGTTAGCGTAATCACAATCACGGTTTATCAACGCAGTGCCATTCTTTTTAAGACCAGAATAAATTTCGCCTTTAGCCTGCCCAACGCCATCGATTGAGCCAAAACCTTCAATATGCGCAGGGGCAACATTGCAAACCGTTGCAACGTCAGGACAAACTAAACTCGTGGTATAGGCAATTTCACCTATATGATTAGCCCCAAGCTCGATAACGGCATACTCATCAGTTTCACTAAGGCGGAGTAATGTTAAAGGCACACCTATGTCATTATTAAAATTGCCATTGGTCGCTAACACGTTGCCTTTTTGCTTTAAAATCGCAGCACACATCTCTTTGACAGTGGTTTTTCCAACACTACCCGTAATCGCGATGGTCTTCGGTGAGACTTGCTCCATGATAGTTTTACCTATCAGCCCTAAGGCCAGGCGAGTGTCTTCAACAACAAACTGGGGAATATCAACATCACATTGAGTATCCACAATCGCCGCTATCGCGCCTTTATCTTTGGCTGCTTGCAAAAACTCGTGACCATTAAAATTTGGTCCTCGCAACGCAAGGAAAACCTCATTTGGCTGGATTGTTCTAGTATCCGTATTGATATTGTTTACAGCCAAATTATCCCCACTAAAAGGGGTCTTTAGTACTGACGCAAGCCAAGAAAAGTCTATCTTGATCATGCTCTTTCTCCCCTTAAAACCTGTTCAACGCATTGTCTATCACAAAAGGCGATGCGCTCATTTCCAATAATTTGATAATCTTCGTGTCCCTTGCCGGCAATTAAGATAACACTTTGAGGATCAGCCTCTTCAATTGCCTGCCGAATTGCGCTCCCTCGGTCTGGCTGGCACACAGCATACTCAGGATGGATGAGTCCAGCCTTAACATCGGCAATGATTTTTAACGGATCTTCTGTTCTTGGATTGTCGCTAGTAATGATGATTTTATCTGCATATTGTTCTGCAGCCTGCGCCATTTCTGGACGCTTTCCAACATCTCGATCACCACCGCAACCAAAGACACATACAAGCTTTCCAGGTACATGTGCTCGAAGCGCCTGCAGCGCAAGCGCTAAGGCATCTGGTGTATGAGCATAATCTACAATACAGGTCGGTTTTTGTGGTTCTGAAAACGCCTGCATTCGACCCGGCACTGGTTTTAATTGAGATGCACTTTTGGCAAGGAGCTGTAGCTCAAAGTCTTCTATTAGGAGTGAGGCGAACGCACCAGCAAGGTTATAGAGATTAAACACACCGTATAAAGGCACATCAATCTTTACCTTTCCCCAGCTGGTGTTAAACACGGCTCGTGTACCCAGCGGATAAGGCTCAACAGAAGAGATAAAAACAAACTTTTCGAAGTTATGTGATGCTGGCTGTTTTCCGTATACCACCAAAGAGGCGTTATTAAATTCCGCAGCCCATTGAGCACCGATTGGATCGTCCACATTGATTACTCGATAGTTGGGCTGGCAGTGACTAAAAAGCATCTTCTTAGCTTCTGCATAAGCGCTCATATCACCGTGATAATCTAAATGATCTCGCGTTAAGTTAGTGAACACGGCGACATCAAAATGACAATGCGCAACTCGACCTTGTACCAAACCATGAGAAGACACTTCCATTGCAACATAGTTAAAGTCATCGCTGAGATGATCTAAGATGCGTTGCAAATCGACATTAGATGGTGTTGTATTGACAAGTGGCGTTAACGCCTGAGGTTTACCATATCCCAATGTACCAATTACTGCCCCGTTCTGGCCGCAAAGCGTGACCAAATCTGCAATCATCGCAGTAGTGGTAGACTTACCATTGGTTCCTGTGACACCAATAAGTTTCAAACGCTCACTGGGCTGTTGATAAAACTGACTGGCTATGTGCGCAATTTTATTCGTTAACCCATCGATAAAAATTGCTTTCTCTGGAGCTATATTCAGCGTACTGCCAGTCTCAGCCAGTACATAGCTGGCACCAGCTGCAATCGCTTTTTCGGCAAATTGGGTTCCATCCAGCTGATGCCCTTTAATTGCGATAAAGCAATCCCCCTCGACAACTTCTCGACTATCAATTCTAAGGTCATTGACGAGTAATGGGGTCGCTAAGACTCCATATTGATTGAGAACGAGGCTTAAATCACGCATCATCATCACCACTTGAAAGATAAGCGACACGCTCTTTATCAGGTGCAACATTTAATATACGCAGCGCATTAGACATAATTTCAGCAAAAGCTGGGCCTGAAGTCTCCCCTCCGTAATAAACGTCACCACCCGGTTCATTTACCATCACGACCACCGCAAGACGAGGATTGCTAACCGGTGCAATGCCCGCAAAATAGCCAACATATTCATCACCATAGCCACCTGCAACGGCTTTTTTAGAGGTACCCGTTTTTCCTGCGGCTCGGTAACCATCCACCGTTATGCTGTGTGCCGTACCACCGCGTTCAAAAACCGATTCCATCATTTCAACAACCGCCTTGACGTCGTGTTCTTGAAAAACTCGTTCGCCTTCTTGTGGTTCTTGTTGTTTCATAATGGTTAGCGGACGAAGTATTCCTCCAGCTCCAAGCATCGCGTACATTCGCGCAACTTGGGCTGTACTTACTGATACCGCATAACCATAAGCTAATGTGGCAATCTCAAAGTCAGACCAGCGACGATTTGGATAGAATAACCCTGGACTCTCACCGATCATCATTGAACCTGTGGTATCACCAAAACCGACTTTTTGATAAAGACCAACAAAATATTCTTTTGGCAGCATCTGAGAAATTTTTGACACACCCATGTTACTTGAACGTTTAATGACTTCTCGAAGGGACATTTCACCGTTATTTCTGGGATCTTTTACTAAGCCACCACTTAACCGCATCCACCCTGGATAGGTATTGATCGTGTCTGATGTTTGGATTGCGCCGTAATCAAGACCTGCCAAAATAGCCAGTGGTTTTACGGTTGAACCAGGTTCAAATAAATCCGTCATGGCACGATTTCTGCGTTTGTAAGGCGCAGCCGTACTTAAGTCATTGGGATTGAAGCTGGGACTATTAACCAGTGCAAGGATCTCTCCAGAGTGCACATCGACGACCATAGCGGAGCCAGACGTTGCCTTATAACTCAGCACCGCTGACTTTAAGGCACGATAAGCAATGGCTTGAATTCTCAGATCAATACTTAGATGAACATCTTCAGGTTCTACCCGCTGTTCTTCCGACAGCACCTGTACTTCACGTCCTTGGGCATCTTTACGAATAGTGCGCTTACCAGCGGTTCCCGTCAGCGCCTTATCGTACATCGCTTCAATGCCTTCAATACCTTGTCCATCGATATTGGTGACACCGATTAGGTGCGCTGTCACTTCACCACTGGGATAGAAGCGTTTCGATTCATCCAGCAAATGTACTCCAGGAAGTCTCATCTGCTTGATATATTTGGCAACAACTGACGTAACTTGACGCTTTAAATAGACAAATCGACGGCTTGGGTCATCCCTTAGCCGTCCATTGATTTTTCTGGTCTCAATCTGCAACACATCTGCGAGTTCTCGCCACCTCGGCTCTTGCTCGTAGAGTATTTGTTTTCGCTTGTCTAATTCGGCACTGTTATTGGCTAATGCCAGGTGATCTTCACCCTGCTTTTTAGCTTGTTTAAGCACTTTACTTCTAAGGGCTTTATCTACGGCCAGTGGATCGGCATATACGCTGACAACAGGAACACTGACCGCGAGTTCTTTGCCATTACGGTCAAAAATCATGCCGCGCTGAACGTTAAGCGTTTCAACTCGCACGGTTCGCTTGTTGTTTTCTTGAATCGCTTTGTCTGGTTCAATAACTTGTAAAAAGGCGGCTCGCGCAACCAGTGTCATAAAAACCAATACCATCACGACGCAGACTAAAGCAAAACGCCAAGTGATCATGGTTTGTGTTTTTGGCTTGCCGTTAGTCATGGGAGTACAATGACCTGCTCATCTTTACTGGTGGGACGTTTCATTTTCAGCTGCATTTTGGCAATTTCTTCAATACGTGCGTGTTGAGAATAAAACTCCTCCTCGACCACTAGATATCGCCATTGCAGATCTAATTCATCACGCTGTTGTAGCAACTCGTCTTGTAAAATGAGCTGTTGCCGAGTGGAATGAGTCACTTGCACCACCGATAATGAAGAAAAAAGGATGATCAACAGTAACAACGCCGTCAGTTTGTTGTTCAGTAGCACTCGAACAATTTCGAAAAATAAATTGGGCTGGCGTTGCACTTTGGCATTCATTACAGCTTCTCCGCCACTCGCAACACTGAGCTTCGCGACCTCGGGTTAAGTGCGATTTCTTGCTCACTTGGTTTAATAGCTTTACCCACTGCCTTTAGGGTGAGATTTTGTTTAAGTTGTTCATCCGTTAAAGGCAGACCTCTGGGTAAAGCTTCTCCCTTACTCTGCTTTTTAATAAACTGTTTAACAATTCTATCTTCTAAAGAATGGAAAGAAATAACCACCAAGCGTCCACCAGGTTTTAGCACGTCAATGGAAGCTTGTAAGGCCGTTTGGATCTCTTCTAATTCACTGTTAATATAAATTCGGATCGCTTGGAAAGTACGTGTCGCGGGATGCTTGTGTTTGTCTTTTACGGGTACCGCTTCATCAACTAACGTCGCAAGCTGTGCAGTCGTTAAAATTGGGGTGTGTTCCCGAACTTCAACAATTTTACGTGCAATACGCGTTGCAAACTTTTCTTCGCCGTATTTCTTGATCACAAAGATCATGTCTTCGAGTTCAGCCTCAGCCAGCCATTGCGCTGCACTCCGTCCAGCCTCTGGATTCATGCGCATATCTAAGGGACCGTCTTTCATAAAACTAAAACCACGGTCCGCGTCATCCAACTGTGGTGAGGAAACGCCAATATCCAATAGAATGCCATCTACTTGGCCTAATATTTCCGCTTGCTCAGCAACTTCTTTCAAGTTGGAGAAACGGCTATGAGCAATGGCAAAGCGCGGGTCATCGGCAAAGCGCTGTGCGGCAGCTATCGCCTGCGGGTCCTGATCAATGGCCTGCAATTTCCCAGACGTTAGTCTTTTGAGGATTTCACCTGAATGGCCCCCACGACCAAATGTGCCATCGATATAGATACCATCTGGTTTGATTGCTAAGGCATCAAGTGTCTCGGTCATTAAAACCGAAATATGCTTAAACTCTTCGCTCATTATCTTATTTGCCCCGTTACAAAGAGAAATTCTCTAATTCAGGACTTTCCTCAAAATTGCCTGTATGTTCAATTTCGGTATCTTGTTGCATTTGCTGATACCAGCGCGCTTCATCCCAAATTTCAAATTTGTTCAAAAGACCAATCAACATCACTTTTTTATCCAAATTTGCGTGTGCTCTGAGAGCAGGTGCGAGTAAAATTCGGCCATTTTTGTCTAGTTGATATTCTGTAGCATGACCCAGCAACATACGTTGCCAACGTCGTACTCTGGGATTGGTATTGGAGAGCCGACTTAAACGAGACTCAATATCTCGCCATTCGGAGAGTGGATAAAGCCACAGACAAGGCTCGTTAATAGCAATAGTACAAATCACTGTTCCCTGTTCTTCAGACAGCAGCGGTTGGCGGTACTTAGTGGGTACCGCAAAACGCCCTTTGTCGTCCAAAGCTAGCGAACTTGCACCTCTAAACATCTGCGATCCTATCTACCAACCCCATTATTGGGTTACTGATCCAGTTAGATCCACTAAAACCCACTTTTTACCACAGTAGTACAGTCTAGGGCTTGACAAGCACTTTTGTCAAGCATAGTCGAACGCATTCACGCCTTTGAAAGCCAGAAAAAACGCGGGATTTACGGAAGATCCTGAATTTGGTGGAAAAAAGTGGGAAAGATAAAATTGATTAAAATTACGGAAGAAATATGACGTTTATTTCGCACGACAGGGATGAAAAATTTTAATCATTTGCGTTCTCCCAACCTACTAATAAGGTTTATGTTTACGCTTAAAAATCCATACATTTTCGCTATATTAATAGCTCAAAAGTGTTTAAAAAGCGTTCAAATATTTTGGTGGTAAAACGGTGAGTGACGCTATTATTCTTATTTTAAGGATTGTGGATATTGAACGTAAAAAAGCCACGACCTAGCGTGGCTTTTATTGAAAAATAAACCCAGCTTAATTGTCTAAATCAAGTGCCGTGATCATCTTAGTCGCAATATCAACATGATGCTGCATTGTTGAGAATTGCTTAGTAACCCCTTCTGGGCCAAATGCATATACCGGTACAGGTGCAGCTGTATGAGTACCAGTTCCCCAAACCACATTTTGTTGTGAAGCTAGAGCGCGAGCAATTTTACCTGTGTAATCATCTTTGCCATATACATAGAAATCAGAAAAATCTTCAAATGCTGGAATTTCAGTTGCAGCACTATCGTCATAAATACTCTGACTAATTTTACCCGCTTGTGCTTCTGTTACTGTGTAAGAGGTCAACTCATCAATTGCTTTCTTCCAATCCGCTCCGTCAACAGCATGGTAGTGTTTTTTCTCAACATTTTTAGACGCTGTAGACATTACATCGAAGAAAGTACCCGTTTGGTTATAAAGCTTGTCTAAGTGATTAAGAGAACCAAAGTTGAACTTAGGCTTGTACAATACCGCTTCATTATTGACGTACATACCATCACCAGATAACGCTTCTCCTTGTGAAGGACGCTCGTGCTTTGAATAACTAAAGCCAAAACTACCTGTTTCATGGTCAGCGGTTACCACAACTAGTGTGTCGTTACGATCTTTTACCCACTCGTGCACTGCTTCTACTGCTTCATCAAACTTAAGCAATTCATTTAGCATCCAACCAGCGTCATTAGCGTGACCTGCCCAGTCAATTTGGCCACCTTCAATCATCAAGAAGAAGCCATCTTCGTCTTTAGACAAAATATCTAACGCTTTCACAGTCATTTCTTTTAATGTGGGCTGAGTACAAGTACCTGCTTTCTCACAGTTCTTCTGAGCGATTGCATCATTCATACCTGAACTTGCGAATAGACCAAGCACCTTGTCACCTTCAAGCGCACTTAGTTGCGTGTTATCAAACGCTAAGGCATAGCCATGCGTTTCTTTCGCTTCAACGATTAGGTTTTTGTTGTCGCCACGTTTTGAGCTGCCGAATGAACTTTCAGGCATACCTAGTGCTGCTAGCTTCTCTCTAGCTGCTGTATCATCAGCGATATCCTTAGGAACAAATACACGTGCACCACCAGAAAGCATCACATCAACATTACCACTACTGATCAGCTCTTCTGCGATTTCAGCTTCGTATGAACGATGCGGAAGGTGCGCAGCAAACGCCGCTGGTGTTGCGTGGGTAATACGCGTATCAGAAACTAGACCTGTCGCTTTACCAGCAGCTTTTGCTTTCTCAAGGATAGTTTCAATTTTATTACCATCTACGTCTAGACCAATCATTTCAGAACCAGCTGCGATACCCGTTGCAAGCTGAGTAGCAGAACAAGCGGAATCAACCACCAAACTGCCTGATGCACCATGAGGCGCGTTTAGAGAAAGACCAAGGTGACCTTGATTTGCTAGCTTAGACAGTGCTGTTTGAGAACCTTTTGATTTGTAGGTCGAATTTGGTGCACGCTGCGCATACTCTTCGAGTAAACCGACTTGCTGTGGACCCATGCCATCCCCAATCATAAGAATTACATTTTTCACTTTTGTGATCTGTTCGACTTCAACTGGGACTTCTTTGATAACTTCAACTTCTTTTATCACTTCAACAGTCTTGTCGTTGTCATTACACGCTGACAGTAAAATTGCTGAAACAGCAATAGATAGCAATTTCTTATTCATGAGATTGTTCCTAAATTGTAATATATATTCAAAATCGGGCCCCATAATAGGAGCTAAAGATGAATAATTCATTTCAGGAACATGACAGATTTAATTCAACATCATGTCGCTAACTGTCTTTAACATGAGAGAAAAGTCGAGAAATTGGTCGACTAGAGAAACCAAAAACAAAAATACTTAACAGCACGGTAGCCACTGCTATTTGTGTCATTAACCGCCCTTCGGCCATTACTTCACTCAATAAAAGTAAAATAAGCACCACAGAAGCTAGCCCTTTAGGGCCAAACCAAGAGAGTGTAAACCTTTCTTTTACCGTCAATTTTTTATCAAAGAGTAAAATAAAAACGGGGATGAGTCGAAAGCAAGTAGTAGCCAACAGCGCATACAACCATACACTCCAAGATGTGCCTGAAGAAAACACCGTAATTGTCGCGACACCAAACACCACCCAAATCAAATAGGCAGAAAATTCAGCTAAATGCTCCCCTTCTTCAATAAGCTGATCTTTAAATGGATCTTGGTAATACTTGTCAAAAATAAGACCACTAATAAACGCAGCTACAAAACCACTACCATGTAATACCTGTGTCACAGAAAATACCAATATTGCAATTCCAACAAATAAATACGGGCTACTTTTTAGTGCAAATAAGTGATGCTCATAGGCTTTTTTAAGCACACCAATTACCGTAAATGTCAGCACCACCGAGAGTAGCAATGCCACACCTATCTCGGTAATAAACACTTTTATAAGAGAGCCTGTGGTTGCATCCAAGCGGTGACTTACGGCGCCTAAGAAAAATAAAAACACGGGAACACACAATCCATCGTTTAATCCACTTTCAACATTGATGGCTTCACGCAATCGAGAAGGTACTTGTTTATCACGAATAAAAGTCTTACATAAAGTCGCATCCGTCGGCGTGATCACAGCAGCAATTAAAAAGCACGATAACCAACTTAGCTCAAACATAAAGTGAGCACTCACTGCAGCTAGTAGCAAAGTAAACGGTAGTCCCAACAACAGCACAACCGGCAAAGAAAAACTATGTGCCAACACTCTTAGGCGCGTTTTGGCTGCATCGGAAAAAAGGTAAATAGCTAACACTAATTCAATGACGGGCAGTAAATTTTGTAAGTTACTCAAGGTCAACATAGCACCATCACCATTAGCCATTTTTGGAAACAGCAAACCAATGATAGCCCCAGTGACCACAAACCACATAGGCGCAGTTAACTCAGCGCGGTCAAGTTGTCTGGCACTGATGGAGTAGATAAAAATGGATAACCCTGTAAAAGCCAAAAATGTATAAATCACTGACTGTCCTTATGCCACACACTTAACTGATGATATAACCAAGTATTCAAGCATCTGCCCTAAAAAGCAAAAAAGCCTCGTATTGAGGCTTTTTTAAATATTTTTCTGAAGCTTACCGGTAGCCGTTGGGGTTATTCCTTTGCCAACGCCATGTATCTACCATCATTTCATCAATGCCACGTTGGGCTTGCCAACCTAACTCCTTCATGGCTTTTTCTGGTGCAGCATAGCAGGCTGCAATATCGCCGCTGCGTCGCGGCTTGATTTGGTATGGAATAGTAACGGACGACGCTTTTTCAAACGCACGGATCATTTCTAAAACCGAATAACCATTTCCGGTCCCTAGATTATAAATATGGGTACCATTTTGTGCATTCAGCTTATCCAAGGCTTTTAAGTGACCCAATGCTAAATCCACAACATGAATGTAATCTCTCACACCCGTTCCATCTATAGTCTGGTAATCGTCACCAAACACGCCTAAGCTTTCCAGCTTACCGACTGCGACCTGAGAAATATATGGGAGTAGGTTATTTGGAATACCGTTGGGATCTTCGCCGATTTTCCCTGATTCATGGGCTCCGACTGGATTGAAGTAGCGTAAAATCGCAAAGCCCCAGCGCGGATCAGATTTTGCCACATCTTGCAACAGCATCTCTACCATCAACTTAGAAGTACCATAAGGGTTGGTGGTTCCCCCCACCGGAAAATCTTCCCGTATTGGTAAGCTGCTTGGATCACCGTAAACCGTTGCTGATGAACTAAAAACCAATTTAAATACACCAGCATCACGCATCGCATCAAGCAAAGTTAACGTACCTTGTACATTGTTTTGATAATATTCGATCGGTTTGACTACTGACTCGCCGACAGCCTTGAGACCCGCAAAGTGGATCACTTCGCTGATGTTGTGCTGTTGAAATACAGAGTCAAGAAATGGCTTATCAAGAATATCACCTTGATGAAAGTGTACTTGTTTACCAGTAATTTCAGCGACGCGCTGCAAGGATATTTGTTGTGAATTACTGAGGTTATCTACCACGACCACCTGATGCCCTTGATTAAGTAATTCAACAACTGTATGAGACCCGATATATCCAGCGCCGCCGGTCACTAAGACTGCCATGAGTTCCCTTATTTTATCTTTCTGAAATTATCTCTATTTTACGCATTACTTATGGCAATGAACAGATGCTCAGTCTTTCACTTGGCAAACAAATGCCATGGAGTCGCCTTGTACGCTCAAACGGGTGATTTTGGTCTGGCAGTAACTTTTCAAATTGCGAAACAGGTGCACTTGTTTTGGTGAGTCAATTTCACGGTAATACACGCGATTGTCTAATGCATACAGCACCTTAGAATCATCTAACCACACGTAGTCCTGAACCCCTTCAGGTAGTGCAAAATGTCGCTGGATCAGGTCCTTTTTAGGGTCATAAGTCGCAAACCACGTTTTGTCACTGACTTTATAAGTGAACGAGTATGCAGAAAGGCTCGGATTAAATGCCAATGTTCTACCAATATCCTCAGCGATCACTTGCGGTAAATGGCCAGATAGTTTTGTATATTGGAGCGTGTGCGGTGAGTACTCATTAGCGCCAAGAATAAACATAATGATATCATTAGCTTGACCCCAAGCGTGATAACCTACCGGCGCAATATGATCAAATACACGCTGTCGTGGCTGAGACTTATCAAACGGATAAAACCATAGTTTTTGTGCTCCATCGGCTTCCACTACAATCAACGACAAACCTTTGCCACTTGGGTGCAATGTCGGAGAATACTCAGAAGTGTCGCTTTCAGTTAAATTAATCGCCTGCTGAGTCTGATAATCATAAAAGAAAATATCGGTTTGACTTTGTGCCTGTTGTTTAACTTCCTGAGTAAAGTACACCCCTTTTTCAGTGACCAACGGCTGATTATAATAAGCATCATCTGGTGTTAACGAACGAGCAGTGAACTCGTCCTGCCAATTTGCAAGCCAAATTTGACTTTTTGGCATCGCAGCCTGCGCTGTGTTGACAATAATTCCAAGCGATACAAAGCAAAACAACGAACGAGCAAGTGCTATCATGTTTTTTCCCTTTTTCTTTTATGATACCAAGCGTAGCAACTTGTGAGTAGCCTAAAAAAGTCCCATTTTTTGACTTTGTTCCTCATCTCTGTGTCGTTATCTTGACTCATAAAAAGCTCTTAATGATGCCATGCGCTTGCCAAATAATTTTCCTCAAGTAACATCGAAGTACCTTCATAGAAGAAATATAACCAGTTATTGAGGCTAACCTATATGTCACAAAAGCATCCGATCATTGCGATTACAGGTAGTTCCGGTGCTGGCACCACTACTACAACCGGTGCCATCAAACACATTTTTCGTAGCCTCAACGCTAAGGCGGCTTTTGTCGAAGGTGATAGTTTTCATCGCTATACGCGTCCTGAAATGGATAAGCTCAAACGTGAAGCACTACAAGAAGGCAAACACATAAGCTATTTTGGTCAAGAAGCCAATGACTTTGGTGCACTAGAGTCTTTATTTTCAGAGTATGGAAATACCGGTGCAGGAAAGATTAGACGCTATTTGCATACTTTTGATGACGCAGTGCCATACAACCAGTTACCCGGAACCTTTACTCCCTACCAAGAGCTTGAAGAAAACACCGAAGTGCTTTTTTATGAAGGGTTACACGGTGGTGTCGTCACACCAGAGCACAACGTCGCACAACACGTTGATTTGCTAATAGGCATGGTGCCGATCATAAACCTTGAGTGGATCCAAAAGTTGATCCGAGACACCAACGAGCGCGGTCACTCTCATGAAGCCGTTATGACTTCAATTGTGCGCTCTATGGATGATTATATTAATCATATAACGCCACAGTTCTCGCGCACCCATATTAACTTTCAACGCGTCCCCACCGTCGACACTTCGAATCCATTTAGTGCCAAAGACATTCCATCGCTGGATGAAAGTTTTGTGGTGATCCGCTTTCGCGGTATTGAAGACGTCGATTTCCCATACTATTTGCAGATGATTGACGGCAGCTTTATGTCACGCATGAATACTTTGGTTGTTCCTGGTGGCAAAATGGCACTGGCAATGGAATTAGTACTCACTCCACTGATCAAAGAGCTACTACAGAAAAAGCGAGGATTAGAAGAGTCACTACTCTAATCTGAACAACGTACTCACTTGCAACCCGTTTCGCTGCTCATTACACTGTCACCTTTTAGATGACAGTGGAAGTATACTGTATGAACAAGCTACGCATTCTGGTTGGCTCCAAAAACCCTGTAAAAATCAATGCTGCTAAGGAAATATTTACGCGTTACTTTCCTGATTCAGAAATTCAATGTGAAGGCGTAGATGCGCCGAGTTTAGTACCAGCGCAACCGCTTGGGGAAACTGAAACCCGTCTAGGTGCACAAAACCGTGTAACCTACTTACAACAACAGTTTGACGCTGATTATTACTGTGCAATGGAAGGCGGAGCAGCTCACTTTGAATATGGTGCCGCCACGTTTGCCTACGTTGTTATCGCCAATGCTCACAGAACCAGTGTTGGCCGCAGCTGCAACCTACCGTTGCCAGTTCAAGTTTATCAACAACTTGAACAAGGCAAAGAGCTAGGTCATGTGATGGATGAGCTATTTAACACCAACAACATTAAGCAACAAGGTGGCGCCATAGGCTTATTAACTAATCATCTCGCGACCCGCGAAAGTAGCTACACCCAAGCCTTGTTGCTGGCAATGGCCCCTTTTAATTATCCTGAGTTGTACAAGGTTAACGATGAACTATAGCCACATTTTATTTGACGCTGACGAAACCCTGTTTAGTTTTGACGCACAAAAAGGACTACAAAAACTGTTTGCTCACTACGGCGTAACATTTAGTGATGCCGATTATACTGAGTACCAGGCAATAAACGCGCCTCTTTGGCCTGCTTACCAAAGTGGCGAAATAGACGCTAAAACATTGCAAGTGACACGCTTTAAACTGTGGGCTGAACGCCTGAATGTTTCAGCAGAAACCCTCAATACCGGCTTCTTACACGCGATGGCGGAAGTTTGCCAGCCTCTTCCTGGTGCCCGAGCGTTGCTCGATGCACTACAACCTTATTGCACATTGGCTATCATCACCAACGGCTTTACAGAGCTGCAACAACGTCGCTTAGAATATACTGGTTTAGTTGATCGCTTTCAGGAAGTGGTAATATCTGAGCAATTAGGAACCGCAAAGCCGGATCCCGCGATTTTTGCCCATACACTTAAGTTGCTTGGTAACCCAGATAAATCAAAAGTGTTGATGGTAGGCGATACCGCATCGAGCGATATTTTAGGTGCCAATAACTTTGGTATCGACAGCTGTTGGCTCAAACATCCGGGTCAAGCCTGCCCAGCCCATATCAAGCCAACTTATACCATAAAACATTTAAGCGAATTGCAAGCAATTATCTTGAGTGAACCCCAGCATTCGGTTGTTTGATCGCGCATATTTCGCTTCTCGGATATAAATAGACCTTCTCTTTGCGGTGAAGGTCTATTTGTATCCAAGCAATCATTTTTCCCAATGTGGTACTCCTTGATCTAACTTGTATTTTGCAATCATTTGCATCAGTTCATCAACCTGCTCAGAAGGAAGTTCCCAGTGATATCCTTTGCTGTCATGAGGGTCAATCTCCCCATCAACATCTTTTAGGCAGACAATACCAAATGATTCTTCCTCTGTGGGGTCTTGATACACTCTTAAGTTATCAAAAGAGGCGAAGTGAATTATCTTCATTCTTGAGGTAAATAAATATTTAATTTTTAGGTTGGTATTTTCAACATCTAAAATTAGCTTTGTAGTGATACTGGAAAAAAAGGAATGGTCAAAAATAATAAAGCGATAAGCATTAAGCCACTAAAGGCAAGCATAAGTTTAGGATCACTCAAAAGCCTCTCTTCATTACTCCATCCCGAAACTTGCTCATTAAATAAAACCCCTGCCCCTGCTAACATCAATAAAGAACAAAAGAATAATATATCGCTACAATTTTTTCTGATGCTGAATTTAAATAATAATGACTTCATTATATTGATGCCCCAATATCTCTTCATATTGGGGCCTCCGTTACTATTGTGATTGCTTTACGATGTGAATTAACTGATTCTCAACTGTAGCACTAAAGCGTAGAGGTGGTGTAGAGAGTTGAATACTAACTGCAAGTCACTCATTGAGACGTTTTCATTTGCTTCTAGCCAGACTTTCAACTGACCATAGTAAAAATTTGATAGGACATCGTACATAACACTAAAAATAAGCGACAACCGAGAAATTAGAAGTGGACGAGATATAAGAAAGTCGTTACTTCCTAACAATTAAATCTAGTAGGAAGCAACGTTTATATATTGATTAATACTATCGACTTAACCCACAGTACTGCGCTGTCTCAATACCTCAAATAAGCAGATCCCTGTCGCGACAGAGACATTCAAGCTAGAAACAGTACCAACCATTGGGATTTTGACTAACGCATCACAGTGTTCACGGGTTAAGCGTCGCATACCGTCGCCTTCGGCGCCCATCACCACCGCCATTGGACCAGTCAGATTTGCTTCAAATAATGTGGTGTCGGTTTCACCCGCGGTGCCTACTACCCAAACACCAGCTTCTTTGATTTCACGTAACGTTCGGGCGAGGTTAGTAACTTGGATAAGAGGTACGGTTTCAGCCGCACCACAAGCTACTTTTCTGGCTGTGCCATTTAACTTTGCGGATTTATCTTTTGGTACAATCACACCATGCACACCTGCCGCATCAGCGCTACGTAAACAAGCACCCAGATTGTGCGGGTCTGTCACGCCATCAAGTACCAAGAAAAACGGTGTGGTTTCTCTGGCAATAATTTCATCTAAATCTTTTTCACTGTATGCGCGAGCCGCCTTCACATTGGCAATGATCCCTTGGTGCTGTTCACCATTGGCTTTGTTGTCTAAGGCTTTGCGCTGCATAAATTGTACTGAGATGCCAAACTTTCTTGCTTCGTTGACAACTTCAGTTAAACGCTTGTCATCACGACCTTTTAGGGCGTAGATCTCTAAAAAACGCTCTGGCGCGTTTTGTAATATGGCTTCCACGGAATGAAAGCCAAAAATTAACTCATTGCTCACTTTGTAAAGCTCCCGCTTTATGACTTTTTCTGTTTTCTTGCGTTCTTACCTGGACGTTTTGCTTTGGTTTTTTTGCCGCTTTTTACCTTTTTAGCAACCGTCTTTTTCTTACCTTTACTGGCAGGTCCATGCCTGCCTGTTTTTGCGCTAGGTTTACCATCTTTTTTAGGTTTACGAACCGAACTTCCTTCAGACTCGCGGTCTTTTTCTGAAGGGATTTTTCCGGCCCTTAATTGCTCTCTAACACTGCCGCTTTCACCGCGTTTTGCAGCTTGTCTGCGACGCGCATAGCGATCTGGTGTCACTTCACCGGCCAACGCGAGATTGATACGGCGCTCATCTAAACTGACCGAGGCAACGGCGACGCTTAGTTCATCACCTAGGCGGAAAACATTGCGACTATGCTCACCAATCAAGCATTGTTTAGCACCGTCGTAATGATAATACTCTTGGCCAAGATTACTAATATGGATCATGCCGTCTATTTGCAAGTCTTCTAGTCTGACAAACAAGCCAAAGTTGGTTACCGAAGAGATAACGCCTTTAAACTCATCGCCAACATGATCTTGCATAAATTCACATTTCAGCCAATCTGCTACTTCACGAGTGGCATCATCAGCACGGCGCTCAGTCATTGAGCACTGTTCACCTAAACGATCAACTTCATCCATATCATAACTATATTCACCACTTACCTGCTGACCTTGGCGAGCCAAAATCGCTTTTATGGCGCGGTGTACCACTAAATCAGGATAACGGCGGATCGGCGAAGTAAAGTGGGCATAGGCATTTAACGCCAGACCATAGTGGCCAATATTGTCCGGTTGATATACCGCTTGTTTCATTGATCTAAGCAACATCGTTTGGATCAGGTCTAGCTCAGGTCGCTCACCTAACGCATTCAGCGCTTGGGTCAATTCTACCGGTGTTGGATTGTTAGGTAATCGGCTCTCGATTCCGATATCCTGCAAAAACTGTCGAAAATGACTGAGCTTTTCTGGGTCCGGTTCATCATGCACACGATATAACGCCGGAGCTTCGTGCTTTTCTAGCAACCTTGCCGCTGCCACATTTGCCAAGATCATACATTCTTCAATCAGCTTATGGGCGTCATTTCGTATTAACGGCACGATAGACTCTATTTTTCTATGGGCATTAAATACAAAACGGGTTTCTGTGGTTTCAAACTCAATGGCACCACGCTCTCTGCGTGCTGACTTCAAAGCCATATACATTTGCTGTAAATCGGTTAGATGTGGCAACAAATGCTGATATTCTTTACACAGCTTTTCGTCCCCCTGCAGCATTGCATGCACTTTGGTATACGTCAGACGAGCATGGGAATTCATCACCGCTTGGTAAAAACGGTAGCCAGATAAATTGCCGGCGTCGGACACCGTCATTTCGGCAACCATACACAAACGATCTACGTTTGGATTCAGTGAGCAGAGCCCATTTGACAGCACCTTTGGCAACATGGGGATCACTTGCTCTGGAAAATATACCGAGTTTCCGCGCTCAATCGCCTCTTTATCTAATGCTGACCCCTTAGGGACATAGTGCGATACATCCGCAATGGCTACCCATAAACGCCAGCCACCAGACTTTTTGCGTTCACAGTACACCGCATCATCGAAGTCTCGTGCGTCTTCTCCATCAATGGTTACTAACGGCAAATCGCGAAGATCAATACGCCCTTGTTTGGCTGACTCCTCAACTTCTTCGCCAAGATGACTAACTTGCTTTTCAACCGCTTCAGGCCAAACATGGGGAATTTCATGGTTGCGCAATGCTACTTCGATTTCCATACCCGGGGCCATATGCTCGCCAAGCACTTCAAGCACTCTTCCCACCGCATTCATCTGTTTGGATGGGCTTTGTGTGATCTCGATTTGCACCATCTGGTTATGACGAGCACCGTTTTCTTGGCCCGGCAAGATAATGATGTCTTGGGTAATTCTAGGATCTTCAGGCACTACAACAGACATGCCATGCTCAACAAAAAATCGGCCTACGATTGGTGGACGTTCACTTTCCAAGACTTTAACAATGCGCGCTTCAACTTTACCACCTGAGCCTCTGCTGGCTGCCTTTGCAAGCACCCAATCGCCATGTAGGGCTTTATCCATCTGGTGTTTAGCGATAAACCAATCTTTGGCTTCGCCTTCAACTTCCAAAAAGCCGAATCCATCACGATGCCCGATAACTCGACCTTTAACTAGGCCATCGTCGGTTGGGATCACGTAACATTTGAATTTGTTGAAGTGTAACTGCCCATCGCGTTCCATTGCGCGCAGACGACGTTTGAAAGCGATTTGTCGCTCTTCTTCAAAAACGTTTAATGCGCTGCAAAGTTGACTGAAGGACGTTGATTTCGCGGCATTTTTTATATGTTGTAAAATGAATTCACGACTAGGCACTGGATTGTCGTATTTTTGTTGCTCTCTATCGAGATAAGGATCCTGTTTTGACATCACTTTCTTATCAAATAAGTTATGTTGTTATTTTAACCCAAAACAGAGCGATGACCTAGGGACTGTTAGTGAAACTTCTAAGACGTTTCACTATCCAGCGCTTTGATTGCAGCTTGACGCGAGTTTGAATCACTGAGTTCCCGTGCTTTCTCTACTGAGCGTCTTGCTAGCGCAGATACCTGCTCCCACTCTACATTTTCCGGTTGCTGTGCAATGCGCTTTTTGGTTTGTTGTAGCTTTGTGTACAGCATTGTCATTCCCATCCTATGCGCTTCTTCAACTAAGTACTCCAGTTTATCTTGCGCTAAAGGGATCACTGAAAGCGCAACCAACCCTTTGATTTGAGCAAGCTCATAATCAAAATGATCCGATAAATTCATAAGCTTAGTATTAATTGTTTGCAGCTCATTATGCCGTTGATAGTCTAGATAAATAGACTCATTGACCAAGTCCATCTCAGTGATGACTTCAGCTTGGTGCATGGGCGTTTTTTCAATAATAGAATACAGCTGCTCTGCCGTAATTGGCTTGGTCAGGCAGGCAAACATCCCTACGTTAATGCACTGTTCTTTAAGTTGAGGATCCGCATCGCCTGTCAAGGCTATCACGCTTGGTATGCGGTTTAGAGTCAGGTTAGGTAACTTCTCGCGATACCATGTTAGGCCATTACCATCAGGTAAATTCATATCGAGCAAAATCACATCGATGTGCTGTGAAGATAAGCACTGTTCGGCCTCAGAAAGACTCTGAGCAACAAGATGGTCCAGAGTCATATCTTCAAGATAACCAGAAATCACTTCAAGGTTCATCTGGTTATCCTCAACCACTAATACAGTCAAAGGTAATTCAATCATTCGCTTAGGTGAAGTGAACACCACTTTTTGGCACTTTTTGGCCGACATTACAAAGCTAAAACAAGTCCCTTTATCCAATTCACTGTCTATCTTAAGTTCAGAGCCAACGTCATCTAATAGCTGTTTACACAGTGCCAGACCCATACCACCACTTTTGGCAATAGAGTCATCATCTGAGAAACTCATAAAAGGCTGGAAAATTGCCTCTTTTTGCGCCCCAGTTAACCCTCGACCGGTATCCGTCACGGCAAATCGCAATTGTTGTTGATCACCTTGCTGCGCTATCACTTCAGCCGATAATGTAACGCCCCCCTTATCGGTATACTTTATCGCATTAGATAACAGATTTCTTAGCACCAAACTCAAGGTATCTTGTTCAAGCAGATGCTGTTCATCCGGTGCAATCCCTTTCAGAGATAGACGTAAATCAAGCGCCTTGGCCTGTGCCAATGGCTGCATTAAGCGGATAAGTTCTTGTGTATGTTGACTAATTGATATTCGCGAGGGAGTTTGCACACAATGCTCCCCTTTTGCTTGTAACAACACTTGATTTGCAAGGTTAGCCAAAGACATCGCAGCATTGACGATAACATCACATAGTTGACCATGTTTAGCAGGTTCCCTAGGGATCCGTTTCAACGACTCAGCATTCCCAACTATGGCATTCAATGGAGTTCTCAGCTCGTGACTCAATAAAGTTAGATAGCGTCCTTTAATCTGAGAGCTTTGTTCCGCTTGCTGTTTTAATCCCAGTAATTCCTGCTCCTTTCTACAACTACACAGTAGGCAAAGTGAAAAACAAAGCAATAATGGCATGATTATGAGTGAAATAGAAAAGAACAGGTTGACCCAATGCATACTCACTAGGCTATCGTCTACAGCGTAGCTTCCGAGCATGAAAAGCCTGAAAGTAAACACACTTAATAGACTGATACATGACAGCGCAAACGCCCAATGGGCAGCACTGAACCGTTTGGTATTTCTATCTTTGCCAAGATATAGCGCACGTAAGCACATTAGCATCGCCAAGGACCAAATACTGTAATTCACTATCACCCGAGCGATAAAATTAAAATCCACATACAAAAAATAAGTGAAAACGCTGCCACCTAGGCTAACAATAAGGTACCACGGCCAAGTAATACTCTTTACTTCGAAAAAGGCATCACAACCTCTGACTAGCAAAAATAATCCCACCCCAAAGATTATGTTAGGAAAATAAATAGAAATCGTAATCGGTAGATGGACAGCGGCATGAGCAATACAGGCTAAAGCCATAAGCAGAGCAAACAAAGACCATTGTTGTGTACCTGCCAATCCCTTGTTAATGATCCAGTTTACCGCCATAAAAATAGCGCAAATGCAGGTTGTTAACGCGAGTATTTGGATCAAAAGTATCGGATCAGCCATGTCTATAAGAAAATTAATACATAATTATTAGTTTGTGAGCGCAGTATATTATTGCATCAACCAATTTTGAAGAATTAATCGAATTATTTGTTCAGATTTAGCTAATGACGATATATTTTAGAGGAACAAACGGTAAATTTTTGTGGCACAGGTTAAAAACTTTGTCATTGAACGACCAAATTACAGATACATTGTTGCTTTCAACCGCTACTAAAATTAATTCAACCTCCATCATGCGCATGCTAGACTGAGCAAAAAATATATGCGCTCATCATTTCCATGCAAACAAATCACTCAGCTTTGCTAACGCTTCATCTGTCCGTTATTGTATTTGGCGGCACAGCGTTGTTTTCTAAACTCATCGCTTTATCTGCATTGGATATTACGGTTTACCGCACAGGTATTGCATTTGCGGTACTACTGTTCATTTTAACCCTACAAAGTAAGCCAAGATTACTGAAACGAAAAAAGGATTACTTAACCGCAATTATGTTAGGTAGTATTGTCGGTTTGCATTGGGTAACTTACTTCGCCAGCATGCAGATGGCAGGAGTAGCGGTTGGTATCATCGCCTTTTTTACCTATCCAGTGATGACCGTTTTTCTAGAACCTTTGTTTACTCGTACTAGATTAAAAATCAGAGATTTGTTCAGTGCATTTCTGGTGTTATTTGGAATTTACCTACTGGTTCCCGAAGCTAGCCTCGGAAATCAAGTAACGCTAGGAATTCTTACCGGTATAGGATCGGGAGCATTATTTGCTACTCGTAATCTATTACAAAAAAAGTACTTTTCTCAGTACAGCGGACCACAGACGATGCTGTACCAAACTTTGGTCGCTTGTTTGATGTTGGTGTGTTTTGTTGACACCCCATTAACCGAAGTGCCAGAGCGTGATTTATGGCTGCTATTGCTAGCAGGTAGTGTATTTACCGCACTGCCACATGCACTCTTTGCGTCAAGTCTACGTTACCTTTCGGCGACCACCGTCGGGTTAATATCTTGTTTACAACCGTTGTATGGAACGTTACTTGCCTTTATTCTGCTGCAAGAAGATATTTCGTTCACCACCTTAATAGGAGGCATTTTAGTCGTCAGTGCCGCCTGTTTTGAAACTTGGTCAATTACAAGGAAAAGCAAATAATGCAAGTCATAGCACATCGTGGAGCAAGTGGCAGTTACCCAGAAAATACCATTGCAGCAATTGAAGCCGCATTGAGGGTGGGTGTAGATGCGATTGAGTTAGATGTGTACAGCTGTCTAAATGGATTTGTCATTATTCACGATAGTTACCTAGAAAGAACAACCAATGGCGCAGGAAAAGTCGAGCAGTTTGCAGAAGATTTCTTTGCGACCTTGGATGCAGGGAATGGACAAGCAGTTCCAACTCTCTCGCAAGCTTTAACAGCGATTGGCAAAACAACCTGTATTCAGCTTGAGCTCAAAACCATACAGTCGGTAGAAATACTAGTCCACGAGCTGCAAAAGCATATTAAGCAAGATATCATCGAGTTAGATCAACTTCTTATATCTTCTTTCAACCATCATTTAGTCCTACAAATTAAACAAGCGCTCCCACAAGTCAGAGTGGCCGCACTGACCTCATCGATTCCGTTACAGTATGCTCAATTTGCAGAAACCCTGAATGCTTATAGCATCCACATTGATGCTAATTTTATCAATCAGGCATTCGTCGATGACGCGAAAAGTAGAGGGCTGAAAGTCTTTGTGTATACGGTCGATAAGCTATCAGAAATCGACCGGATGGTTGAATTGGGTGTTGACGGGATTTTTACCAATTACCCGTGCCAAAGCAAAATGTATTTACAGCAAATCACTTCCAATCTGAAGTAAGCTTGGTAGAGTAGGTCCATAAACAGCATTATGTATTTAAATGCAATGTTGGCCAATAATATCAACCTACATTGCCAATTTTAGGTTCTCTAACAGCTTGATCGCTTTAGCATTGTCAAACAAGCTCGCTCATCTATACTGAGACAAATAAAGTGGCACAGTGAAGAGCCCAATATGAGTTTTTATATGCGCATATATAATTTAATCGAAGAATCTCTGTTTTTCACTCTTACTCGTAAAATTGTCGGCAATCTCGGGTTTTTGTTTGCTTTTCAAACTATTACTTTAATTTGGCTGTACTCAGAACTCAGTGATAAGAACTCAGGGACAGGTCTATTTTGGCTGCTCACCCTTGTGATTATCAGTGCCTTTGCCTTTACCGTGTTTTACATGCGGTTTCTAATAGTCAGGCCAGTACAAGCAATGCGAGACGTGTTGGTGCGAGTCAACAAGCAAGACGGCAACTTAGACGCGAAACTTCCTCAGTTTACATTTGACGAATTTCGAGAGCTCAGTGAACAGTACAATCACTTTACTTCTCATCTCGGACATTTGCTGGCAAAAACCTATGAAAGCGCTTCTGCCGCAACAACGAGCAACCAAACTGTTACACAATCAATGAAGGCCACCGCCGATTATGGTAAACAGCAGTTGTCACAAGGTGACACCATTATCGCGGCGTCCGATCAGGTGTCACATAGTCTACAAAGTATTGTGCACAATACCGATCAGGTATACCAAGCCAACACTGAAAGCTTACACTTCGTGCGTGGTTCTTCACAATCGTTGCAAACACTGGTTGATGAAGTAAAACAAATCACCACCTTGTTGGGTAACTTTTCTTCAACGGTTACTGGCCTAAAAGAGAACAGTGAGAACATTCGTAGTATTTTAAAAATGGTTGAAGAGTTTTCCGATCAAACAAACTTATTAGCACTCAATGCAGCCATTGAAGCTGCCAGAGCCGGTGAAGCAGGTCGAGGGTTTGCCGTAGTTGCCGATGAAGTGCGCTCACTATCCGTGAAAGTGAACAACGCCACTCGTCAAATCAGTGACTTTATCAACCAAATGAATGTATTAGTTGGCGAAACTAATCAAGAGTCCGAACTGTTGATCCGTCACTCTCGCTCAGCGGAAGACGCCATTAGCAAAACGTCAAAAGGCTTTTTAGACATGAGTCATGACTTTGAGCGAAACCAAGCACAACTTGAGGAAATTGTCAGTGCCGTGCATCAATTAGAAGATACACAGAATCATACTCATCAGGCGGTGCAACAAATTGTTGAACTAGGTCAACAATCCAAGTCGCAAATCGACAGTGCGGTCAATAAATGCGAACACGCCCAGCAGCTCACTGAAACTACCCAAAAAGAGCTGAAGCGTTTTGTTTCACGTGCTTAAGCACGTGAAACATCGAAGGCAATCACATCGCTGATCTGAGTTTTGTTCAGTGCTAACATAATCAACCTATCGATACCCAAGGCGACGCCTGAACAGCTCGGCAGCCCTGATTCTAACGCCGCCAATAAGCGTTCATCAGCTTGCACCGGCGGTAATCCCATTGAAACTCTCAGACTATTGTCTTGCTCAAAACGAATGCGTTGTTCACCTGCATCCGTTAGCTCGTTAAAGCCATTCGCCAACTCCATGTTTTGATAATACAACTCAAAACGACTTGCCACTCTAGGATCATGTTCCGTTAACTTTGCAAGTGCAGCTTGAGAAGCGGGGAAATGATAGACAAAGCAAGGGCGTTCTTGACCTATTTTAGGCTCCACTTCCATGCAAAATAGCAGTTGTAGTAAGGCATCTACGCTCGTCTCATCTCGTGCTATTTCTTCATATCCATAGCTATGTGCTATCTGTTTTAACTCATCAATAGTTGCAATGAGTGGATCAAAACCTAAGAGCTGAATAAATGCCTGCTGATAGGTCATCGATTCACTTTTTGGACAGGCTAAAATATGCTGCATTAACGTATCGATTTCAGCCATGAGTGCAAATTCGTCATATCCGGGTTGATACCACTCCAGCATGGTAAATTCGGGGTTGTGATGACGACCAGATTCTTCGTTTCGAAATGCTTTGCACAATTGAAATATAGCGCCGCTTCCCGCAGCCAAAAGCCGCTTCATGGCATACTCTGGTGAAGTTTGCAGGTAAAGTGGTAAGCCTTGCGCATGCCCCGGACCAACAAATTGCGTACTAAAAGTATCTAAGTGCACATCGGTGACCGATGCCTGAGATAGGCTCGGGGTTTCCACTTCCATCACACCTCGTTCAGCGAAGAAAGCACGGATTTTGTTAAGAATAAGCGCCCTTTGTCGCAATGTTTCAATACTTGCACTCGGCTGCCAGTTGCTGTGAGACATTTTTCACTCCAAAAAAATCCCAGCCTAAGCTGGGATCCTATCGATTTACTCACGATGTAGGCGAGTAAATTAGTATTTCAGTTACTTAACCCGGCTTACATACTCGCCACTACGAGTATCAACACGAATCACTTCACCGATTTGTACGAATAGCGGTACACGAACTACTGCTCCCGTACTTAACGTCGCTGGCTTACCACCAGTGCCCGCTGTATCGCCTTTTAGACCTGGATCAGTTTCTGTGATCTCTAGCTCTACAAAGTTAGGCGGAGTCACAGCAATCGGGTTGCCATTCCATAATGTGATGGTACAAACATCGTTCTCAACTAACCATTTCACGTTTTCACCCACAGCTTTTTCATCTGCTGCGATTTGCTCAAAGGTTTCATTGTTCATGAAGTGCCAAAACTCACCGTCAGTGTAAAGGTAAGCAAGATCGGTATCCATTACATCAGCGCCTTCAACTGAATCACCTGACTTAAATGTCTTCTCCAGTACTTTACCTGAAATCAACTTACGGATTTTTACACGGTTAAATGCTTGACCTTTACCAGGCTTTACCATTTCGTTTTCTAAGATCGAACAAGGTTCACCGTCGATCATGATTTTTAGACCGCCCTTGAACTCGTTGGTGCTATAATTCGCCATCGTATCCTCTAATTCTACGTATTCGAGTAATAAACCTGCTAATGATACAAATAAATGAAGTAAATTTGCATACTAACTGGCAAAAAGAATTGGCAAATGTTGTCACCGATCCGCAAGAGCTTATCCAATTACTGGCGTTAGAGGGCCATTTTAGCGCAGAGGACATCGCTGCTAAGCGTTTGTTTCCAATGCGAGTTCCACGTCCTTTTATCGAAAAAATGCGTAAAGGCGACCCACTCGATCCGCTGTTATTGCAAGTATTGCCTAAGCATCAAGAGTTTTTAGCAAAAACTGGATTTAGCAAAGATCCGCTCGATGAACAGGACACCCCCGTACCGGGGTTGTTGCATAAATACCAAAGTCGCGTGCTATTAATGCTAAAAACGGGTTGCGCGGTAAATTGTCGCTACTGTTTTCGTCGTCACTTTCCCTATCAGGAGAATCAGTTAAACAAACGAGGCTTAACAGAGGTGTTTGCTTATTTAGCAGCACACCCTGAGATAAACGAAGTTATTCTCAGTGGCGGTGATCCACTCATGGCCAAAGATGACATGATTGACTGGCTGATCACCCAGCTCGAATCTAGCTCCCATATTAAAAGGCTTAGAATACACAGCCGATTACCTGTGGTGATCCCTGCACGGATCACTGAGCAACTGTGCAATCTATTAGCCAAAACCAAGCTGCAGACCATCATGGTGACTCACGTTAATCACCCCAACGAAGTTGACACCAACTTCCAAAATGCCATGCAGCAGTTAAAAAATGCGAACGTGACACTACTAAACCAAGCCGTGTTATTAAAAGGCATTAATGCTGATGCACGCACACAAACAGCGCTCAGCGAAGCACTATTCGAAGCAGGCATCTTGCCCTATTACTTACATTTGTTAGACAAAGTAGAAGGCGCGAGTCATTTTGACGTAGAAGAGGTTGAGGCTGTTAATGTGACGCGGGAAATGTTGGAAAACCTCCCCGGCTTTTTGGTACCCAAGTTGGTAAGAGAAATCGGCGGCAAACAAAGTAAGACGCCGATTGATTTGCAGTTAACTTAACGGACAATCCTTAGGCCAACTACCCATCAACGTCAGGTTTGATTAAACGTAAACGTTGATGTTGTTACCTAACGTTGCAGTTACTGATTGGGCGGGAGTTTTAGCAGCTGCTGAATTCCCCGCGGCTTCAATAAGTGCAAGCGCGGCTTGTCCATCTGCTTTCTGTTGCTTTTTTGCCAATACGGCGCTGTATACTTCGCCGCTTTGGCCCGCTCCAGACATGGCAGGTAGGTTACTTCCGGAAATATTCATAAGTATTTACCTAACTTTTATTGATGGATCTTGGTTGGTATCGGCAACTCAATCTAAAACTTTAGGATAATTTTTTAAAAATTGATTCTAATACTTTAGAGCTAAAGCTCTCTCATTTTACCGCTGCTCGGACAACAACATTATGCGCAACAAGAAAGTCTATATAATGGGCGTTTACAGACTGACATTTGGTTTTTAAACGCTTAAAATAGCCGACTATTAATTTTACAGGGGGCACCATGCAAAGCGTTATAGACAAACTCAATGAAAATCTAAAATTGGCATACCGACAAGCCGTTGATGCTGATAGCAAATTAGATGAGTTGCAAAAACAAGGGCATGGAAAATTTAAAGCACTGTTCAGCGAAGACGCTGGGTTTAGCTTTGAAGCAAAACGCTTTAAACCCTATTTATTAGATGTCGCAGCCGATGTCGAAGCGCTTAGTAAAGCCGAATCGCTTGACGAGCAACAACTCAAGCAAACCATAGTGAAACTGCAAAACTTGCTACAACTGCTAGCAACGTTCAAATAAAATTAAAAAGAGCGGTATTAATACGCCGCTCTTCTTTACATGACCTAAAGTAAGCTTTTTAGGTCTGATTCAAACCATTCAGTTAGCAGCTGCTTTTCGTAATGTAGACTCTCATCCATGCCGATTCTGATACGGTCCATAAACGCCATGTCTTTCAGCTCTTTTTGTTTTTCAACTGCCAGTAGCTTGCCATCTGGTGCGGTAAAGCTGTAGCTGATCTTAAAGCGAGGAAAATAAATAGGTTTAATAACACGAATTTCTTCACGGTTTAGTAAAACATCACCAGCAAGGTCAACGTCATCAAATTGCAGTGCTAAATCGTAACCTTCAGGAAGCTCTTTCGCTAGTTTTTGAATATGCTTTTCAAGCTGCTTAGCCACTCGATCATGATAGCCACTACGGTTCTCATTAGAAGGTCTGACATCGCGATAATCATTAAAATCCAACCAAGTTACTCTTGCCTCACCAGCGCTAGCCATCATTGGCAAAAGCACTAAGCCAATCCAACCCATACGTAATTTCATCATTACCTCCTGTTTTGTTTAAAGCAGCTTATTTAACCTTAGCTGAGGTTAAATAATAAACGAACTTCTAGCCTGTTGTTTAGTGACTTTACCGCCCTTTACACTCAAAAACAAAAAATTACATGCTTGATAGTCCTAGTTTTTAGACCATGTTTAGATCTGAACGTTCATACCATATTTAACCCCAGCTGCGTATAAGGGTTTTGGTAATCCAAAACTAAGATTCCGCTTAGTTTTTAACATCCAATGATGGTGTTTTGCTCAATATCAAGGGCGTTTTCACTCGTAATAGCCGGCTATTACGAGTGAAAACAACGAAGAGAGTGTGCAAAATAGCTTTATTGGGCAAATTCGCTTATGCGCAGCTGAGGTTATTTAGGACGAGCGGTAGGACTAGTACCGCTGAAAAGCAATACTAGCCCTTGGTGTTTGCGTATCGCTTGATCAACAAACTTGCAACCTGTTGTTTAACTGCTCGCTTGTCTTCAGGATCCACACCGAAACGTTGTGCCAACAAGGCAATTTCTTCGTCGGTAAGGTTAAACGACAATCGCTGTCGGGTTTTCTTGGATTTAACCTCAAGACTGAGGATCTTACGGATCATATCCGATGGGGTAAGCTCCTCGTCGATAGCTTGTTTTTTTAAGCTTTTTTGTACTTCCGTACTGAGATCAAAGGCCATTTGCGTGGCCCTAAGTGCTTTTTCCTGACGTTGCCATTTTGCCTGTTTATCTGTCACGAACCCGCTCCAGGGAAAAGCTCCACAATATCACTCAATGGCCGGGTAAGTGTCAGTGAGACCTCAGTCTCGCCGCCATCCCACACTTCAATGTTAAGACCGTGCTTTTCATCTGGCGAGATTAATTCAATTACTTCACAGACTTCTCCACTCTCATCTTGATAGCGCGGTAACGTGCGATTGCGATAATCTTGCTCATAAAAGTAGGCGACATACGGCGCTTGGTTCTGCTGATAGCTTTGTCCTAAAAAACGCTCAAATGCAGCAGGCCTTGAATGAGTGTCTATGTGAGTCAACGACTCTTCATCAAAGATCCGAGCAAATTCATCTAACGTGAATATCGCATCTACATCATCACGTTGGATCTTAACGGAAAAGTTGGCAAACTCCTCGCCGTCATCTTGTTCTATTTGTAAAAAGACAATCTTGCCCGAGTCTGATTCGAGTACAAACTCGTATTCTGCGCTGTGTTGATACTGATAGGTCTGCACCGCTGTAACTTTAAGCGTTTGACCTTTTAGCCAATCTGGATAAGCAAAGGAATCAATCACTGTCAGCATGTCACCCACTCGCAAGTCGCGAGCATGGTTAAGTTGGCGCTCTGGGGCTTTTTTAGATTTGAAAAAACCGAACATAACTCACCTATGAAGAAAATAGACAAAAAAGGAGGCCAAGCCTCCTTTTATCAAACAAACTGCATTACTTGGCTTGTTTTGCCTTAATGCGCTCTAGAATGTCATTGCTCTTTTGCGTCGAGCCAATGCCTGCCTCGGCCATTTTTGCTTTCAAGTCCGCACCGGTTGCCGCAGCTTCTAACTCTTTCGCCGCTGCTAGTTGGTCTTGTCTGTCTAGTTGACGCTGTTTGATGCGCTCTAGCGATTGGCGTGCATTAACCATAGAGGATTCGTTGGTATTTAGCGTGCTGTTCACAGCCATTGTCGCCTTTTGTACACTTTCAGTGGTTTTAACCATAGTCAGCTGACGTTGATTTTCTTTAATAGATTTTTCGGCATCTTTTACTTGCTGCTTTAGCAAGATAACGTGCTTACTAAAGCCATCTAGCACTTGCTGGTGCTCTGCTTTTTCAGACTCAAATTCACCGATCTTCTCAGCGATTTCTACAGCTAGCGCTTCATTGCCTTGTTGTAGAGCTTGACCAGCGTATTCTTCGTGCTCAACGATACTTTCTTCTATCGCAGCAAGCTTACGCTTAGTTTGCATTTCTTTTGCCATCACTTCTGTTAGGCTTTTCTTCGCTTTTGCCAGCGCATCTTTTGCATCGGCAATTTCTTGTTCGAAGATGCGAATGCCATTAGCGTCTACAATCGCCTCTCCAACTTCTCTGGCGCCGCCACGTACTGCTGTAAATAATTTCTTTAAAATGCTCATCTCACTTCTCCACTCTTAATCTTTCAGATACACAGTCACTGCATCAAGCGCTTCAATCGCATTGTCTGCCAGTGTGACTAGCTCGTGCGTGATTTCATCAATTGAGGAGGAAACAGCCAACGCACCAAAAATAGCATACTGCTCGTCAATTTTAGCGAACGCACTCAGTGGGATTGGTACGTTAAGCTTTAACAGCGCTTCATTTAACTCGTTCAGTAACTCAGGCTTCACTTCGCTCTCATTGAACAAGTAGCTGATACACACCAACTGCTCTTCTGTCTGAGTCACAAAGATCGGTAATTCGTCATTTCCATCTACAATCACTTGCAATACATCCTGCTCACCCTCATTAGAGATCAGGAAGGATTCGAAATTCGCACCTTCGGTTTCAAATGATGCCAATTTGATTGATAACTCGTTTAATTCCATCTTTATTTACCTTTTCGATTTGACATATTATGTCTGAGTTAAGATTTGCATGTGCGACATATTATGTCAACACCCTTGCGTTAATTTTTATACAACTCATCTTCTCTTTGCCATGCTTGACGATAGTAATCGTATAGCACACCAGAACCTAACCTATTGACTTCAATATCTTTATTCTTTTCAAAAAAACGGTTTGGAAACGCAAAAGAAGACAATAAATATTTTTTACTTACCCAGTTACTCGGTACTGGTAAAGACTCAACATCAGCGATTCTAGCGCTCGCAGATTGACCCGTACGCGTTGCAATAGTCCACCCCCACTGACCAAAAGAAGGAATGTTTTGTTGATATTGCTCTACGTGCATAAAACCCGCTTGTTTGACTGTTTTAGCAATACTAATAAACGCCTTCTTGGCATGGTAAGGCGATGTTGATTGAATTGCTAAAGCGCCATCAGGAGCCAGTAATTGCCGCACATGATTATAGAAGTAATCACTGTACAGTTTATTAAGATCAGGGTGGTTTGGGTCTGGCAAGTCGATAATAATGGTGTCGAACTGTAAACCACGGTCGAGCATGCTTTCAACTTCTAAAAAGGCATCTCCTACAATCACTTCTGCTCTAGGATCATTAAGTGAGTCGCGGTTGAGTCGTACCAGCTTATCAGTGATTTCTGGTCTTGGTGTATATTGCTGCCCCTGCAGACCAAACAATGATAGTAATTGCCCATCCAAATCGATTAGCGTCGCTTGTTGCACTGGCCACTTAAGTACATCACGCAGCGCCAACCCATCACCACCACCAATGATCAGTACTTTATCGTGTCGGTTAGACGCCAACATCGCAGGATAAACCAACATGGTATGATAAATTTGCTCATCAACAGATGAAAACTGTAAGCGGCCATTTAAAAATAAATCATTGATAGGCGTTGAGTGAGCGCGACTCAGTCGCTCGGTGATCACCACATGTTGATACTTGGTCGATTCTGAATAAATCACTTTGTCTTTGTACAGTACATTACTCAAGTCTTTCATCCACACAGTGCCGTTGTGAAGGATAAGAGCAAACACCCCAAACAGTATGAGATGGCAAACGAGCAGCAGTTTTGCGAAGCGCACATAAGCGTGATAGCGCCACAAAAATATCAATCCAGCAATGATATTGAATAGCGCTGTCCAAGCGGCTGCCTGCATAATCGGCAGTGCGAGCATGATAACGACCCAGATCGCTGCGCCAACACCCGCGCCAATATAATCAGCCCCATAGATTGTCCCCGCATTGTTTTCTAAAAATCGGCCATAAACCTGTTGACGAATACGCGCGATTAAAGGGATTTCCATGCCAATCAATATCCCCAACAGCAGACCAAATACATAAGGTAAAAAGCGTGCAAAACTCTGCAACTGCTGAAGTGGCATACCATCAAGTAAACTGTCTGATGGTAAATTATAAAGACTGGATAATGTATGAGGCAGAGTGTAAGTAAATGCGATGATGCTAGCGATGACCAAAATGCTGCTCATCCCCAACAACGCAATTAAGCTCTCCAACCAAGCAAACGCGGTAAAAGGGTCTTTAAACCAGCGCGCTAGAAACGCACCAATCCCCATCGCCACGATCATCGTACCGATCATGGCATAAATGGCGCTTTCAACTGAACCAAGCACCCGACCAGCATAATGCGAAAGTAAATATTCGTAGATCAGTCCACAGCCAGCAAGTATGGCCATGACACCTATCAGTAAGACATCGTGACCAAGCAGCGACATGCAGCTGGTCACCTTAGACTGATTTGAAGAAGCTGAAGCGCTCAAGAGTTAGGCACCAAGTAAAGTCGCCATAGTAATACCAACAGCAAAAGAAAGTGCTGCTGAGATGGTCGCTACGCCAATGTTTTGTTGGCGGTTAACTTCATCGGAAATATCTTTACCTGCAAGGATGATTTTGATCATCACTAAGTGCAATAAGATAAACAAGACAATACTACCTAATGCCGCAACGCCCCAGTAAATCAAACTGCTGCTAATACTATCGGCAACATAAGGCGCTAAGCCAGAAGCTGCTGTTAATGCCAGTGCAGAACCAATCAAGAAGCCAGCATAACGAATGCCTACTGCAATGTTGTTATCTTTGATCGCCTGTTGCAAACAGTCACCATTGCGATTAGTGCGTTTAAATAACTGCACACGATACTGACTAACCAGCAGCATACATACATTACCAATCACAAAAGCGACAACCACAATTGGTAGCCCGTGCCAGCCTTCAGTCAACACCCATAACAAAGCTGAGCGGATCACAATAGCAACACTCACCACATGACCAAAGTCTATTAATGCTGAAGCGATGTTACCTTTGATAATTTCACTGTGTAAGTCAACTTTACGCAATGCCACCTTGTCTTGAAAAAAGTGACCCAGTTTTATTAGCACTATCCCTACGACGCCATAACCTGCCATTTGCAATGCTTCTTGCATTAACGTACTCGCAAAAGCGCCGCTAGAAATACCCGTTAATACGATTGCAAGGGCGGTTAAACCACCCGCAAAGCTCAAGCCAAATGCAAAATTATCTCGTTCAGTGATCTCATCGTTAGCATGTAGGTTAGAAACCCAGCCTTTGATGTATTTTAAACTCACAAATAAGGCGATGATCACCGCCATATCGATAAGTAGTGCCTGGAAAGTCCAGACGGTTAATCCGTTAAATTGATACATGTGTAAACTCCGCTATCTAATGCGCTACTTGCCTCGGCTCACGCCGCGAGAGGTCCGGTTTGAACTATTGCGAATGGAACCCGAACTAGACTTAGCTTTCGAGTAGCTGCTTCGCGATATTGACGATGGGGTATGACTAGCACGACTCAGGCCGGTCGCAGCCGACTTCTTTTTCGCATACGGGCTGGTAAATTGCTTACCCTGACGCTGGTACGACTGGCGTGTACGCTGCTCTATCGTGTTTTGACGTTTATAGCCCTTGTAGCTGGTATAACGTTTACGTCCATAGTCATTGTAATAGCTATACTTACGGTGTCTGCTCCAGCGTCCATATTCGACATCGCCCACCAGATCGCCCAACATGCGATACATGCCATACCACATCCAAAAATTGGTTCCATTGGAATTCGTCTGCCATTGTCCGTAATTCTCATTACCGACCAGTTGGTTGCCGACAACCTCTTGGCCATTATTGGCCGCTTTTTCTGCAGCTAAGCTTACAGCACCAACCCGAGCTAAGGTGCCGTTAGACATATCAGCTAGTACATTGATGGGATCGGTAAGGGCATCGTTAAACAAGCTTAAGGAAGCAGCTTCTTTAAGTAACACCGCTTGCTCAATAATATCGCTACTGCTCATCTCCGGCGGAGGAGACTTGAGTTCCTGATGACGAGTCAGCAAGTTTTGATACAGAGGACCATTTTTGGTTGCGTCCTGTGCAATTAACTGTGCAATTTGAGTCAGCTGAGGGTTTTGCTGACTCAGTACTTTGCCATATTCAGTCAATAGGTTGGCGTTATGAACCTGCTTTTTATCAAGTGCATCACCCAGCGTATTAATTGATTTTGAGGCGTCTTCTAATGTAGCTGTAATTGATTGTTGAATACGCTCTTCTTTCGATTCACATCCCAACATTAACAAGGCCACACAGAGCAGACTGATTAGTTTCCAAACTTTATAATCGGACATTCATTGTCACCTAATCTACCTTGATGCTAATTTGAATTTTCTATTTTACATATTTAATTTGGATTACCAAGCAACATTAATATGTGGTTACACACTGTAATAATGACAATGCTCCGCGAAGTCGATAGCTCCATGAAGTTACTTAGCATCAACTGCACAGTGCTATGCACTTCGCAGCTGATGTCTATCATAAAATGAGCAGGATCACACAAGGCTTAACTGTTATTCTCAAGCATTTCATAAATCAAGTCTTCTAGCTCATCAACGTTGCCTTCATCAACAACTAATCGAGCCTTTGACTCATCTAGATCTAGCGCTTCAGCAAAGAACCCTTTAAACCCTCGTGCTCTACGATCAATTTCGAAAATCACTTCTAGCTGGCTGCCTCGGTTAAAGAACACCACCTCAACCTCATCAAAACGGCCATGAAAGTCACCGGCGATGGTTTTGAATTCCAGCTCTTGAACAAACGGCAAACGTGAGAAAGAGACCTCTTCGATACCTTCACAGTCAGATTCATAAAGCTTAAACCCTAGCTCCTCCAGTGCATCAATAACAGCTTGTTGAAGCTCCGTCGGAACCACATCGATATAATCTCTGTCTGACTTATCCAGCGCCATGTCGATATCTAGGTTAGTGGCAATCCAAGTTTCGGAGTGACCCACAGAGATCGGAGCTTCTAACTCTAAATCGAACGCAAACGGGACGTGCTTTTCTTCACCAGGTTCAATGGTAAAACGCTCATTGATATGGAATTTAGCGAGCGTATGGTGTTTTGTGATGGTTTCTGTCTCGCCCTCTTCATCTTCTCTTTCAATGGTATAGTTACACATCACTTTAAGATCGATTTTGTTGATCTCTTGAGCAACTTTTCCGCCTTTGATAAGAACTGTACCTGAAATTTCCTCACCGGGAGCGTACTGATGGTGGTCTAAAATAGTGTCGACTTTTGCTGCGCCAATACCTACAGCACCCAACGCTTTTTTAAAAAAAGACATATGCATCCTTATTTATTATTCCCCTCCACCATGGAAGGTTGTCCGTATCAATTATAGGAAAGGCAAAATCCGCGTCAACCGCTTATTTTTTAGTAAATAAAACTAGAGCGTGTTGATCTTTCCTGTTTTATTCTATCGCTATATATGCTCAAGAAAATACGTAACATGTCGATAAGCTAAGATAGCAATGTACAAGGAAAAAGTATGAAAATTAATACACATGGCGGTAGCTTGATACAACCTACCGCTTCTCACGCTCACAAGGCGTCGACGCTAAGCAGTAAAGCTGAACCACCAAATAAACAAGACATGCTTGCTGACGTCTATCATAAAGCCCCAGTTAACAGTCCTACAGCAACTTATGAACGACCCCTTTCGATATCATCTAATGACGCAGTCGTAACAAAAACAGTGGATGAAGCGCTGGATGATATCGCACTTGCAACCGTTCATCTGTACACACCTGGCGGAGATCTTTCTCAGTCCATTGAGCAAATGACCAAACAATACGAACGTATAATGTCTGAGCTGAATGAACAACAACCTCACCTAGCCAATAAAGACTGGGGCATTTCAATAGCAGAATCGGGCGAACTACAAGTTACGGGTTCTTTAACGGAAGATGAGCGAACATTGGTAGAACAAACGCTCAATAACAACAATGAATTTGTTGCCGCTGCGAATGAGTTCAAGTCCAGCTATTTAAAGTATATTGATATGGAAGTTCGTGGCTGGGCAAGGTATGACGTTAACGAAGAAAACTTCTCACAAGTTTTTGATCTTAAAGATATGCTAGACAGTTCAAAGGCCGATGATGCGTTTAAAAGTGCATGGGGTTATGAAAATAACTGGATGAAGTTACACGATAATATTTCTGCGCAACTGAGTCGTAAAGCTGGTCAACATGAAAGGGGTTAAGACTTCTATACGTAGCCCCTCGTGTTGTTATGACGGGTTACTAAATGTCAGTGCTTAATCACTCTCTTATTCCAGCTACGCATAAAGATTCACATAATTTGGAGTTACAGCAACCAACTTCTCATAATTGTCACGGTGAGCAAGCCCTTTGCTTCCCCAATTAGTTCCCATCTTGAATAATTCTGATTGTTGATCGCGCAACGCGACAATCGCTTGTAGGATTTCCTTTGAAGACTTTCCAGCTTGTTCACCTTCTTTGATAATTGCGAGTTCCTGTGTGTGATATTGCTGTGCTTCTACATCAAAGCTATCAATCGCCCTGCCAATACGGCCATGCATTTCGTCCTGATTCGCTGCGTTTACAATATCGCTCATTTTAAACATGGCGATTGGAGGTCCATATTTTTTAATTACATCAATAGAGCCTGCTAACTGTTCCTCGCTGGCTGAATTTATATATTTGACGTACCTTTCTCGGTTATCTATTTCAGGTGCAGAGCCACTGTTATGCACTTGCGAGTTCGGCGCTTTTTCAGTCGACCCCACTGTTTTACTGCTTGCTCTACTTACATAGTTGGTTGCTGTGTAACTGTTTACTTCCATGAAAACTCCCTCAGATCGCAGTAGATTTAGCTGACCTTCAATCTAATTGCCGCTTTAGGCAACCTTTTGCCACTGAATATGTAATGAGGCTAATAATTAGTATCAAAGCCACGCCATGTTCAAGTTACCAGCAAATTACGAACCAAATATTTATGCCTGTGATAATTAGGATGCAGCACTACTAAGTTACTTAACCTCAGCTGCGGATAAGAGTTTTGAAAGTGTAATTATTCAAAAATGGATAAACCTTCTAATCCAATGATGCGATTTTGTTCAATATCAAGACGTTCTTAAGCTGTAATAGCTGGCTATGACAAGTGAAAGCAACGAAGAGAGTGGGCAAATTCGCTTATTTGCAGCTTAGGTTACTTAGCTCATCAGAGCCGCCTTCACCCTTTCCACGATAAGATAGATATTCCTCCCTGAATCTTTGGTAATTTTATGGCGAGCAAGTTAAAGAATTTATTATCAAACACAAAAAACCCGGCCAAGGCCGGGTTTTTCCAAAGCGTTTAGTGCTTAGGAGGTGATGTTTATTACATCATACCGCCCATACCACCCATGCCGCCCATACCGCTCATATCAGGAGCAGCTGGCTCGTCTTTAGGTAGTTCAGCAACCATTGCTTCTGTGGTGATCATTAGACCAGCAACAGATGCTGCGAACTGAAGTGCAGAACGCGTTACTTTAGTTGGGTCAAGGATACCCATTTCGATCATGTCGTTGTATTCGCCATTTGCTGCGTTGTAACCATAGTTACCTTCGCCCGCTTTCACTGCGTTAACAACGACTGAAGCTTCGTCACCTGCGTTAGAAACGATTTGACGTAGCGGCGCTTCCATTGCACGAAGTGCCACTTTAATACCGTGGTTTTGGTCTTCGTTGTCACCTAGCAGGTCAACTAGTTTGTTTGCAACACGAACTAGTGCTACACCACCACCAGGTACTACGCCTTCTTCAACCGCTGCACGAGTTGCATGTAATGCATCTTCTACGCGGTCTTTCTTCTCTTTCATTTCTACTTCAGTTGCTGCGCCAACCTTGATCACTGCAACACCGCCAGCTAGTTTAGCCATGCGCTCTTGTAGTTTTTCTTTATCGTAGTCAGACGTCGCTTCTTCGATTTGTGCTTTAATTTGCGATACACGACCGTCGATAGCTTCTTGATCGCCAGCACCGTCAATGATAGTTGTGTCATCTTTAGTGATAACTACGCGCTTCGCAGTACCTAGGTCTTCAGCCGTTGCTTTTTCAAGCTCTAGACCGATTTCTTCAGAGATAACCGTACCGCCAGTTAAGATAGCGATGTCTTGTAGCATTGCTTTACGACGATCACCAAAACCAGGCGCTTTAACGGCTGCGACTTTAACGATACCACGCATGTTATTTACAACTAATGTTGCCAACGCTTCACCTTCAAGATCTTCAGCGATGATCAATAGTGGCTTGCTTGTTTTAGCAACAGCTTCTAGCGTAGGTAGTAGCTCACGAATGTTTGATACTTTCTTATCAACTAAAAGGATGTGTGGGTTATCAAGCTCAACTTGGCCTTTTTCAGCGTTGTTGATGAAGTAAGGTGATAGGTAACCACGGTCAAATTGCATACCTTCTACAACGTCTAGTTCGTTTTGTAGAGATTGACCTTCTTCAACCGTAATTACACCTGACTCACGGCCTACTTTTTCCATTGCTTCTGCAATGATGTCACCGATTTCAGTGTCAGAGTTAGCTGAGATAGTACCTACTTGCGCAATTGCTTTAGCATCTGAACAAGGAACAGACAATGACTTAAGCTCTTCAACAGCAGCAATTACTGCTTTGTCGATACCACGCTTTAGGTCCATTGGGTTCATGCCCGCTGCAACCGCTTTTAAACCTTCATTTACGATAGATTGTGCCAGTACTGTCGCTGTTGTTGTACCGTCACCCGCTGCATCATTTGCTTTTGATGCAACTTCTTTAACCATCTGTGCGCCCATGTTCTCGAACTTGTCTTCAAGTTCGATCTCTTTCGCTACAGAAACACCATCTTTAGTGATTGTAGGTGCGCCAAATGATTTTTCTAAAACTACGTTACGGCCTTTTGGACCTAGTGTTACTTTTACTGCATCTGCTAGTACGTTTACGCCTTTAAGCATTTTAGTGCGAGCGTCATTTGCAAAACGGACTTCTTTAGCTGCCATGTTTAAAATTCCTCTTAAATTCTGTGTCGTTTAAACTAAAAAGTAGGCTTATTCTACGATGCCTAAAATGTTGTCTTCGCGCATGATCAAGTATTCTTGACCTTCGATCTTTTCAGTTTTTTCGATGTAAGAGCCGAACAATACGGTATCGCCTGCTTTTACTTCTAACGATTTGGTCTCACCATTGTCCAACACGCGGCCGTTGCCAACTGCAACTACTTCACCACGTGAAGACTTCTCAGCTGCAGAACCGGTTAACACAATACCGCCAGCTGACTTGGTTTCTTCTTCCAGACGCTTAACGATTACGCGATCATGTAAAGGACGAATGTTCATTGGTTTAGTTCTCCTAACTGTTTCTGAACAATGACAGAAAAATCTTAGACAGGTTAGAGTTTTTACTCTCAACTTGCCCATTTTTGATTGCTTTCATTTATGGGGATGTACAATTAAAAACCCAAGAGAAAAAAATAAATTTTTTTAGTCTTTCCGCTCAAACTCGCCTTCAATTGTTGTCGAGCTATCTTTATTTCTTTGATTATTAACGTGCTGGTTGTCAAAATCTGACTGTTCATCAGGCGTCGCTTTACCATAAAACTGCGTGTGACTCCCATGCATTTGTGTTTGTACACGCACGCTGGCGTGCTTAAGTAGGGCTTTGGCAAGTTTTTTACGCACCACGGGCGTTAATAACAAAAATCCAATTGCATCCGTCATGATGCCCGGCGTCATCAAAAACACTCCGGCAATAATTACGCAAAGACCCGTAAACAAATCTTGCGCTGGCATTTGTCCTGCCGCCATTTGTTGTTGCACATTCACGTAAGCACCTAGCCCTTGTTGCTTAACCAGTTTTGCTCCTAATATCGCGGTGGCAATAACAAGTGCAATGGTGGCAAATCCGCCGATGACATCACTTACTTGAATTAACAAGGCTATTTCAATGACAGGTACTGCAACAAACAGGATAAATAATATTTTAAACATAGAGTCTCCATAATATTGAAAGATAAGTATGGGTCGGCAGGTCTTAATTCAAGCTGATTATCTCATGTACTTTCGAATGTATTCGCTATCAGATAGTATTTGATTCACTAACTTCTGTTGGAAACATCATGGAAAACACTTACAAACTGGTTTTATCCACTTGTGATTCTATTGAAGAAGCAAGACATCTCGCACGTGAATTAGTAGAACAAAAGCTCGCGGCATGTGTAAACCTAATCCCTAATATAGAGTCATTTTACTCATGGCAAGGACAGGTAGAACAGAGCAACGAGACAAAACTGCTAATAAAAACCCACATCGACAAATTACAAAACACGATTGATGTACTGTGTGAGTTGCACAGCTATGAGGTACCAGAGGTTCAGGTACTTGATATAACCGGCGGCAACCCCGACTACTTTAAATGGATGGATGAGGTATTACGTTAATGCGCTTTTTGGTGTTTTTTTTCTCACTGTTTGTTGTTTTTGGCACGCAGGCAAATAACTCGGTACTCGACGATTTACTCGCTCCGGCACAACAGCAAACTTTCTTACCTGTTAACGAGGCTTTTAAACTCGATTTTGATCAACAAGGCTCCACCTTATTTGTGGGTTGGGACATCGCGCCGGGTTACTACTTATATAAGAAGAATCTGCAGATTATTGCAAAACAAGCCGACATTGAAGTGCCAGAGCTTGAACAAGGCAAGATGATTGAAGACGAGTTCTTTGGTCGGACCGAAGTGTACTTTAACAATTTATCTATCATTTCTAAGCTGTCTAATATCCAACAGGGCGCCTATGTTAAAGTTCGCTATCAAGGCTGCGCTGAGGCAGGCTTATGTTATCCACCTGAAATCGTCGAGATCCCACTTAGTGTCATCGCCAGCAAAGCGATGAGCAACAATGATGATAGTGACGACATTGACGTCGAAAGCGATGAACAAGTCGATAACGAAGACTTATCTTTTACCGAGCAACTATTACAACGCAGTTTACTGGCCAATATTTTAACTTTTTTTGGTCTAGGAATCGGTCTAGCTTTCACGCCGTGTGTGTTTCCTATGTTTCCTATTTTGTCGAGCTTAATTGCCGGACAACAAGGCCTATCAACCAGAAAAGCATTTAGTCTTTCGTTTGTTTACGTACAAGGGATGGCTGTCACCTACGCCTTACTCGGATTAGTTGTTGCCTATTTTGGTGGCCAAGTACAAGGCTACTTACAACATCCAACCGTTTTGATCAGCTTTAGCTTACTGTTCGTGATATTAGCTGCATCTATGTTTGGCTGGTACGAAATCAAGCTTCCTAGCGGCATGATGGATAAGTTGACGCAAATGAGCAACAAGCAGCAAGGTGGTAATTATCTAGGTGTATTTAGTATGGGCGTGTTGTCGGGTCTTATCGCCTCTCCGTGTACTACCGCTCCTTTGTCTGGCGCACTGTTGTTTGTAGCGCAAACAGGTGACTTTGTGATTGGCGGAGTAACCCTCTACGCACTTAGCCTTGGAATGGGATTACCGCTGCTATTGCTCGGCACCTCGGGGGGTAAACTCCTACCTAAAGCTGGCGGTTGGATGGAACAAGTCAAAACACTATTTGGCTTTGTGATGCTGTTTGTGCCACTTATTTTGCTAGAGCGCATTTTACCTTTCGAAGTGATCTTATTGCTTGCTGGATTACTCAGCATGGCAACCGCGGTGTATTTACACTTTTGGCAGACCACGTTAAATGCAGGGAAAGCTAAGTCGATTATGTGGGCATTTGCCATGCTGTTCTTTATTGGTGGATTTACACTAACAAAGAACTACCTATTCCCAAGTGAATCAGCAACGACTCAACAACGCGTTTCTACACCAACAGGTCAATTTGTTAAATTAGCGGACTTAGCTGCGTTAAATGACTTTTTGGAAAAGACCGATAAACCTGTTGTCGTCGATTTGTATGCTGACTGGTGTGTAGCCTGCAAAGAGTTCGAAAACTATACATTTCCAGACCCAAAAGTGCAGGATGAATTTAAAAACTTTAACCTGATAAAACTCGATCTTACGGAAAGTAACGAGAAAACGATGGAAATTATGCAAAACTTCGACGTTTTCGGTTTACCTACCATGTTGATCTTCAATTCTGATGGAAAAGAGCTCAAAAAGCTGCGGATCACAGGCTTCATGGGGGCTGGCGAGTTTGCCGAGCACCTCAGAAAGGTTAAAAAATAGCCTAAAAATACCATTTTGGGGTAATGTGAGTTACCCCTCACCCTCTCATTAGACCAGTATTTTGCTGCTATTTACCTCGAAATATCTATAATACTCCTCGAAATACAGAATTATTTGCTATTTACTTCAATTCAGCTTAAGTTATGTACCTGTGTATAAAAAATAACTAGTTGATTGTTGAGTTAAAGGAAATTCACGTATTATGCCTGCAAAATTACACATTTTTGTCATTAATGGACCTAATTTAAATATGTTAGGTCGCCGTGAGCCAGAGAAGTACGGCACACAGACTCTTGCAGAGCTTGTGGAGTCCTTAACCAACTATGCAAATAGTCAGCAGGTTGTATTAACTCACCTACAAAGTAATAGTGAAGCTGAGTTAATTGAGGCAATACACAACCAATTTGATGCTTGTGATGCAATTATCATCAATCCTGCGGCATTTACTCATACCAGTATTGCCCTACGAGATGCGTTACTTTGTATCAAAGTTCCTTTTTATGAAGTGCATATGAGCAATGTGTATGCACGAGAGCCTTTTCGCCATAAATCCTATTTTTCTGATATGGCTGAAGGGGTAATTAGCGGTTTAGGCGCGTTGGGCTATAGAGCAGCAATTGATGCAGCAATAGCCAAACTGCGAAAATAGATAACTCAAATTTAAATTTACAGGCGGGTCAAAAAATGGATATTCGCAAGATTAAAAAACTTATTGAATTAGTAGAAGAATCAGGTATTGCAGAGCTAGAGATCACGGAAGGCGAAGAGTCAGTCCGTATCAATCGCCATAGTAATGCTCCGGTATATGCTCAACCACAGCATTTTGCAGCTCCTGCACCAGTTGCGCCAGCGGCAGCTCCTGCTGCACCAGTGGCTGAAGAAGCGGCGGCCCCTGCTGCACCTACAGGTCATCAAGTAAAATCGCCTATGGTTGGTACTTTCTACGCAGCTTCTTCTCCAACTGCGTCTAACTATGTTGAAGTTGGCTCAAAAGTTAACGTAGGTGACACACTTTGTATCGTTGAAGCGATGAAGATGATGAACCAAATCGAAGCAGATAAAGCCGGTGTAGTAAAAGCAATCTTGGTTGAAAACGGTGAGCCAGTAGAGTTCGACCAACCGCTATTTATCATCGAATAATTTCGCAGAAGGTCAACATTATGTTAGATAAAGTAGTCATCGCAAACCGAGGTGAAATTGCACTTCGCGTATTGCGTGCCTGCAAAGAACTAGGGATTAAAACGGTTGCTGTGCACTCCACCGCTGACCGTGATCTCAAACATGTTCTTCTTGCAGACGAAACAATTTGTATCGGTAAGCCGGCTGCGAGCGAAAGTTATTTAGATATCCCTCGTATCATTGCAGCTGCTGAAGTGACTGACGCTGTGGCAATTCACCCTGGATACGGCTTTTTGTCAGAAAACGCTGACTTTGCCGACCAAGTTGAGCAAAGTGGCTTTATTTTCATTGGCCCAAGAGGTGACACGATTCGCCTAATGGGCGACAAAGTCTCAGCCATCGAAGCGATGAGAAAAGCGGGCGTACCTTGTGTTCCTGGTTCAGACGGACCATTAACAGAAGATAACGAGCGTAATGTTCAAATCGCTAAACGCATTGGTTACCCAGTAATCATCAAAGCCGCAGGCGGCGGTGGTGGTCGTGGTATGCGCGTTGTTCGTAGTGAAAAAGAGCTAGTAGACTCAATTGCGTTAACGCAACAAGAAGCGAAACAGTTCTTTGGTAATGGCATGGTTTACATGGAAAAATTCCTAGAAAACCCTCGTCACATCGAAGTTCAAGTTCTAGCTGACGGCCAAGGTAATGCGATTCACTTGGGTGAGCGCGACTGCTCAATGCAGCGTCGTCACCAAAAAGTAGTGGAAGAAGCACCTGCACCGGGTATTACTGCAGAAATGCGTAAGTACATTGGTGATCGTTGTACTCGTGCATGTATCGAAATCGGCTATCGTGGCGCAGGTACATTCGAGTTCTTGTATGAAAACGGTGAGTTCTATTTCATTGAAATGAATACCCGTATTCAGGTAGAGCATCCGGTAACAGAAATGGTGACTGGTGTAGACTTGATTAAAGAGCAACTTAAGATTGCAGCTGGTCAACCGCTCTCAATCACCCAAAACGACGTTGTTATTCGTGGTCATGCCATTGAATGCCGTATTAATGCCGAAGATCCTGAGAGCTTTATCCCGTCACCGGGTCGAATCACGCGTTTCCACCCTGCTGGCGGCTTAGGTATTCGTTGGGACAGTCATATTTATGCAGACTACACAGTACCTCCGCATTATGACTCAATGATTGGTAAATTGATCACTTATGGTGAAAACCGTGATGTTGCTATAGCACGTGCAAAAAATGCACTTAACGAGCTAGTGATTGACGGTATCAAAACCAACACCCCATTACACAAGAAGATTTTGTCTGACGAAAACTTCCAAAATGGCGGTACCAACATTCATTACCTAGAGAAAAAACTAGGCATGCACAAATAAGAACAAATTCGTTCTCCAAAAAGAAACTGGCACTCGCCAGTTTCTTTTTATCTATACCTTAGGATTTAAACATCCCCCACCCCGTTCCCAAATAACCAACACTCCGCATTGCACTTTTATTAACCAATCAGACAATGAATGCCAGTTTTTTATAGATTTAGTAGTGACATTGCAGGTAAAAATTTTTATACTGCCTGCGCTTTCAGGGGTTTACACTTCTACTAGGTAAATTCTTAGAAACACAAATGGCCCTATAGCTCAGTTGGGCGAGTCAAGAACGAAGCAACGCTTCGCAGCTTGATGAGGTGGAGGCAGGAAGCCGACAGGATACCTCTTCAGGATGAATTTATGAGCACTAAAATCACAAATGGCCCTATAGCTCAGTTGGTTAGAGCGCACGACTCATAATCGTTAGGTCCCTGGTTCGAGTCCAGGTGGGGCCACCATTTCTTCTACTTTTCCATGTTATTAACTACTAACCGACTCTCTTCGGTGCTACCTCTGTGCTACTTTAGTATCCCCTTTAAGTTTTGAGTGAAACAAGGTTCAATGTTCCTAACATTAAATATCGAGCCTACATGACAAATGGTCAATAACGAGTCTAGTCCGAGCTAATTATACCAATCCGCTTAAGCATCTGATCAATTTGAGAGATAAAACCTGCTGCTAACTGCGTTAAAAACTTCTCATTTAGAACAACTAAATAGCAAAATTTTTGTCTTGCCTATACGGATATAGGTACCTAAGCGTTAGCAGGACGCGAGAGCGGTGTTATCAACTAGCTTTTTTCGACTCAAAATTGATCGACTAATTTAGAAGATTGGTATTACAGAACTTCGCGAAGGTAATGAGCTAGAGTGTAAAAAGTCCAAGAAGGACTTACCTAAAGATTTCTGGGAGACATACAGTGCGTTTGCAAACACAAATGGCGGAACTGTTTTATTAGGTGTTGAGGAGTTAGGTGACGGTACTTTCCAAGCTGTAGGGGTTACAATGTAACTCATTGGGTGTCTAGCAAAGTCTGCTGCCCAGCAGGTAAAGAAATGTGGCGAAGTGGTACTCAGGTAAAAAGTCATCATCACGAATACACGCGATTCTGCGGTTACTTAAAAGACTGTAAAATCTGCCCCCTGCAACAGCAATGTATGCGAAAACCACCGATAAAAACAGGGCGACAAGTGCAGTTTAAGAATGATGAATCACGCAACATAATCAGTTTCATCGATAAAATGAAAGTGAAAATAGACAGCCCAATGGGACGACGACAATACAGCAAGCGACTTGGATGTATCGAACCTGTGTTCGGCAACATCACGGTGAATAAAGGGATGAATAAGCTTACATTACGCGGTCAAGTAAAAGTCAATGCGCAATGGCAGCTATACTGCCTTGTTCACAATATCGAAAAGTTACGAGAAAGGGTGTCGTAAGCCAATAACAACCTGACCTAACAGCTCCGAAACGCCTCTTAAACCACAACAAACCAGCTTAAACCAAACGCCCTAAAATAATTACTCACACCCAACTAAACGATTGAATCAAAATAGGAACTCAGTTATCGTTTGTGGATTACAAAAACAAATTTGAAACGAGTTATTCTACAGGCTCGTTGTGCTGAGAGTGTATTTGATAACATTTTATCTGCTTTAACTTTGATGGAAAAAGGAGGATTACATGAAGGGATTTGTAGGTGCCATTCTATTAATAATTGGAGTTATTAATATCATATCGGGAAGCTCTGGATTATTGATTTGGCTTGCTGTGATTGCTGGGGTGGTAATGTTAGCTAGTTCGCTTTCTGGCCCTCACCAAAAGCACAGGTCCAGAGTCACGTCACGTAGTGCAGGTATATACTCCAGCACTAACTCCTATGATTCAGATTGCTCTGGGAGTAGTGGAGACTGTGGGGGAGGCGGTGGTGATTAGTGCACATAACAAGGCAAATTAAAAAGTGCGGACAAAAAACAGCTGGCTTTGTTCGTACCTCACAAATTTTAGCCAACTAATTTTTGCCGTTTATTTGCGGCGTTGGTAAATTGAACATCGAGTTTGGTTCTAATTAAAATGGATATTTATGAAGTGTAAAAAGTGTAAATCTGGAATTATTTCTCCAATAGTTAAAACAACACACGTTAATAATACTACAATCGCGTCTTCATCTTGTCCCGTGTGTGGTGAAAATTTAGATGGTTCAAAAAGACATTGGGTTGTCTTGATTATTTTACTTGTTGGTATTGGCGTAGCATCAAAGTATTTTTCTTAAATTTGAGTATTGTTTACACATAACAAGCCATTGCAGTGCGGGGCTTTTAACAGTTGGCTTTTTCTCACTGCATTCGTTATGTCCACTTCCCTTAACATGAGACATGTTTAATTAGAGTTTTCTGTAATATTACAAACAGGAGTGCAGATCTGTTGCATGGGTTAGGGGTGATTTAAACAATTGGATTAGGGAAAAATGCAGCAATAGCATGGTACGATTGAGTAGTAACTTTTCAGAATTATCGCTCGAAAATAATACTTATTAAACTGTTACCAATAAATGTGACCTCTCAGCCAAGCGCTGGTAACGAAACTCGTAAGCTAATGGTCTGAGCCAACTTCAAAGCTGCACAAACCGAGCGATTACAAACTTGCCAATGGAGCCTCATAATCGTTAGGTCTCTGCTTCGACTCCAGAAGAGGCCACCATTACTATTCAAAACAACACTGCTTCCTATCTTAATTTGCTTCAGGCCTAAAACGCCGAAATCTAATACTCACTCTCAAATTTGTTGATTGGCTAAAGCGCCCTAGCCTCCATACACAGTTAGGGCATGTAATATGTTCGCTAGTTAACGTAAACACGATTATTGTCTCTATTGCTATCGAGTAAGAGCAGATCAGGGTCTAAGACCAGCAGATCAGGCTTCTTTGTGAGTTGCCAATAGGCACAAGGGTGCGTTGCGCTCGGCATAATCACTTTTTGGGCAATTAATTTTTCGTGTTCGTTATACACCGCAACGGGTACGCTCATGTTCTCTGCACCATCGACACAAAACCGTAGCTGTTCACCTGCACTTGACTGATTGCGCTCTAGCGTTGTTACTGAAACGTCGGCTACATCCACCTTGGAAAACCAATCATCAATCAGATGATGTTGCTCGTCATCGCTTGCGGCTTTTAAGTAGGTGATTAAATCCAGTGTAGTCGCAGGTTTATTCGGATAACGGTGGTGTTTAAACAAATCAGCTAGAGCGCGATTAATTGCACTTTCTCCTAACTGCTGACGCAACGCATACATTGCCGCAGCTCCTTTTGAATAAACAAGATGATTGTCATCTGCGCGATAGAGTGGCAATTCTTTACTGTTAGCAAATGCTCGACCAGCAAAGTACCGCTGCTGTTCAAACTCAATTAACTGTTTAACGTATTTTTCACCATATTTCTGCGCTAATAACACCATTTCTGTGTACTTTGCTAGGGTTTCAACGAGTACGGCTTCACCTTCGGTTGGTGCTCCATTCAGTCCATGTCCCCACCACTGGTGTGCGACTTCATGCACGGTTCTGCGATATAGGTGATCAAATCCGTGCTCATTGTCCAAATCCACATGAAAGCCAACATCTTCGCCAATGAATATGCTCTGTGGTAATGCGTAACCTGTTGCAGGGAAGAAATCAGCAACGCTGAATAGGTTAAGCTGGTTGAAGCCCAACTTACCAAAATGCTGATTACCATATTGCAGGGCGTCCTTAATTGCCTGCATGTGTAACGCTGTATATTGCTGTTTAGCCTCGGGTGCAAAGATGTCAATTTTTATACCGTCGTGAACGCCACTGTGTTTTTCTAGCGGGCTCGACACAATATATCCAAGGTTACGAACTGGTCCGCCTGTTTGGTAATGGAACACACTTGTACCCTCAACGGTATGATGCTCAACCAACTTGCCTGGCGCGACGGCAACATGGTCACTGCCTGTCACAATTGTAGTGTCTAATTGTGCCCAGTCATAGAGTGATGACATATCGCCTTGATAGTGTTCTAGATCTTCTTCTAAAGTACGACGCTCAAGGGCAGGTAGCGCATAGTCGTCGCGAACGCTTTGATGTTGCAACTCATAATGTTTGATATACCCAAACCAAGGTAGATAGCGCAAAAAGCGCAGGTAAGTGAAATCCTTACTTAAGTAGTTGTCTGCTGGTAACGGCAAGTATCCGTTTTGCTGATATTCAGCCGCAAAACTAAAACGCGTGCTTTCATTTGGCATTACCGCCTTGGATAGTTTGTATAACCGTGTGTGCAATTGCGCATCGTGCTCGATAAGTTCACCGCTTGCTACCTCGATCTGGCTGTAATTAAACGGTGCAGGGGTTGTTACGAGTAACTGTGAAATTGGTGAATTGGTGCGATTTTCCAGCACATATTCCCCTTTTACGGCAATGCGCTTGCTATTCAAATCCAGTTCAAACCAGGTTTTGACTTGTTTGGGTTTTAACGTTGGTAACGCTTTATAAGAGGCAAATTTTTGCTCATAGCTTGCTTTGAAAGCATGCCTCGCTGTACTGGATTGATAATTCCCTTCAATGCTGGTTTGATAAAAAATATTCACTACGCTGATAAGCGTGACTATTCCACCCGAAACCAGCAAGTTCTTTTCTTTCTGCTGCCAAGGAAAAGCGCGATTAAAGGAATGTACCCGCTCCTCACCACGATTGAAATAGTGTAGTGCGATAGCTCCTAGCACCATAATGATACTCAGTTTAAACAGCATAAAACCTGTAAAACCATCTAACTGAGCGCCAAAACCTGTGATCTCTGAATAACTAAATTCAGGAAGTTGGCCAAGTGTCCAAAATGGATGCTCAAGTCCCATAGAGGCCATCACACTCGTTTGGGTGGCAATAAACAATACTAAGCTAGCACCCAACGCAACATACTTATTCGCCAGCAATGAATTCAATATAAGATAAAGCGCTGCCTGCCACATTAACGGCAGTGCAATTAATGGATAAAGCGCGATATACACCCAACCATTGATCTCTCCGCCGTTGAGCAATTGCATTAAAACCGCCACAAATACGGCCAAAGTCACAAAAAATATCGGAACAAAAAGCAAGGCAATTAAGCGCCCAAATAACAATTTGCTATTGGCAATGCGTGTTGAGTCCACCAAAGGCTTGATGTTACTTTCACTGTCTCTCCAACATACCTCTGCGGCAAGGATCAATAAGAATAAACCACCGAACCTTGGTAACACATCGCTAATAAACCGATTAACCGTAATCATAGTTGACGCTACAGCGGAAGTTCCGAGTGATTCCAAATACTGATAACCAGAATAAATTTCCGTTGCGACTGCCACACTTAACATCAAACACATCAACATAAACGTTTTAGTTTTAACGCTGAGTTGCCATTGCATTTTGGCGATTGTCAGGGTTTGTGAAAAGGGCAAATAGGAATGACTTAAAGAACGACGAGATACTTTCCCTTTTCTTGATTGAAACCAAGAGTGAGCATTTTGCGAGTCTAGGTGAGGGTCACGCGATTGACCACGTACAACGAAATACGTTAAACACAACGCGGCTCCCAAGGTTAATACTCGGTTTAAAAGTAATGTTGACTCCATCCAAGGCAATTGAAGGTTTTTTTGCTCAGGACTCCACCCTTTAGCTTGTTCAAAATAAGCACTTAAACCAAACGGATCTAACCATGAGTACAGAGTCAATAATGAAGCGGATGGAGGCGTTGCCCTTGCCATCAAAGGCGAGCCATTAATAACCAAGAAAAACTGATAAGCAAAAAACAACAAACACGCTACTACATATAAATACGCAACGCGCCTCGTCGTTATCCCTACCGAGAAAAAGATGGCAGCAATCAACACCACTGCGGGGAGTGCCAATACAAGTAAACTTATTGCAATTGTGGTTGAAGCCAGCCACACCGACGCTGGATTTTGATTTAATAGCCCTAAACCCAAACCAAAGGCAAAGCTGATGTATACCGAAAAGCACACAGCAATAAGTGCTATAAACCTTGCCCATAGCAACATCTGCAAACTACGACATCCGGCATAAACCAGCTCTACCGTGCGATTTTCAGAGTCTCGCACGGTGGCATTGGCAGAAAATACCGCCACTACAATGGGTAATATAAGCAGTTGAATTGCGAATGTTTTAATCAGAAAGTAAACACCAGAAATCTGAATATCCATATCGGGAGTTTGTTTGTTGATCACAAACGCACCAAATATGAACGACAGCAATAAGGCACAAAACCAACTCCAGTGATTTGCTTGTACTTTGAGCTCAGATAACAACAATTTTCCTATCATGACTCACCTCCACCGTGCTTGTTTAAGTACAGCGCGCTGAAATAGGCATCTTCAAGATCCGGATCGACTAGAGTGAAGCCTTCTCCCGGACAAGTGTCGCTATAAACATGGATGGTCAGCTGTCCTGCGAATAAACGTTGGCTAATCACTTGGTAGTGTGCAAGCTCATAATTCAGTTGCTCTTTACTTGCTGTAATTTGCCAAATTTTCCCCTTCACCTGTTCGATAAGCTGCTTTGGCGAGCCTTGTTGGATGATTTGGCCATGAGCTAAAATCGCCATGTTGGGGCAAAGGTTTGCGATATCTTCAACGATATGTGTCGATAAAAGCACAACCTTTTCAGTGCTAATGTCCACTAAAAGATTATGAAAACGGTTACGCTCTTCAGGGTCTAGTCCTGCCGTCGGTTCGTCCACAATTAAGATTTTTGGCTCTCCGAGCAGGGCCTGTGCAATTCCAAAACGTTGTTTCATTCCTCCTGAAAATTGACTCACGGCTCGGTGTTGATGTTCGGCCAAATTGACTTGTTCTAGCAATGTGTTGATCTGTGTTTTTCGCTGCGAGCTTGAGCTAATACCCTTCAACTTAGCCATATAATCCAACAAGTCATAGGCAGAAACACCAGGGTAAACACCATATTCTTGCGGCAAGTAACCCAAATGCTGACGCATGTAATCGGGATGACGGATAACATCGTGCCCAGCAAACTCTATGCTGCCAGAATCCGGCTTCTGCAATGTCGCAATGGTTCGCATCAAGCTGGATTTACCCGCCCCGTTTGGTCCTAATAAACCAAACATGCCTGCATTAGCTGTAAACGTCACACCGTTTAAAGCCTGTTTATTTGGGCCTTTTTTATTGTGATAAGTCTTACTAAGATCCGCGATTGATAACATGGGAATACCACCGTATTAATTACTGTTATCTTAGTTTTCAGTATATTAGGTTTGACTTCCATGCTTGAATGACCAACTATAGGAACGCGATGATGAACAACACAAATAACAACTTATAAGTAAAATGTGTCGTTTATCATCGAAATAATGTCGTTTAACATTTATGTGCTGACTTCACTGCTAAGTCACGGCAGATTGGTACGTAATTTTTTAGAAAAACAGGGTTGTTCGAATGGGTCGTGTCACCGACAACAAGCTGACTGCACTTTTATCGTTTGTCAGCCCTTATGTTGCCTTTGTTTTACTCTACACTTGGCTAACCTTCGATGCGCTTACTTGGCGTAACACGCTACCTTCATTAACTGGCGCGACATTTCTGCTTGGTCCTATCCTCATTTGTAAGTTCCAAAGCATGACTAAAACGCAAATGAGCACGACTAAGTTATTATGGTGGCTTGTTGGGTTTGTTGGTTTGCCGTTAGTCCATCTCACATTGCAGTATAACGCTCGAGAATATGCCGCGATTTTTCAACAAAACGCCACGTTTTTTATCAGTTTATTTGCTGTTGAATTGGGCTTACTTGCAAAACGATTTATCGTGCCGGTGACATTTTCAACGCTCAAGCAATTTTTGACGCTTGATCGTATCTTACTTGCAATCGTGGTGTTTTTTAGTGTGCTTTGGGCCTTGGTTTTTAATTCTATTGACGACCCAATGCAAAATCAGCCCATTCATATCCTCATTGATCTAAAAAGAAATTTTCTGAGATTCGATGCGTTTTTCATTTACTTTGTCCAGTTTTTAATTATTTACGGCTGTGGCTATGGTATTTATTGGCTCAATCACCATGTGTTTATCGACAAGGTTATGGCGCGTCATGGCTTTTTCTACTACTTGGTGAGTGCTGCCATATTCTTGCTGCTGTGCTCCCCCGTACTGAGTCAGTTGCTTTTGCTGCTGCCTATCAATCAAAACGTTGAATTCACGCTATTACCAAGTGGTAACCAAGACCCTTTTGATACGTGGAATTTACGCATCGCTTTTCTAATTATGGCTTTCAGTCTCCCCATTATTTTAGTGTTTAAGTGGCAACAGCAATCTGCCGAACTTGCTGAATTAACTCAAAAAAGTACACAAGCAGAGCTGAAATGGTTACAACAACAAATCAACCCCCATTTTTTATTTAATACCCTCAATAACTTATATTCTTTGGTGCTGACGAAATCTCCGCAAGCACCTGATGCGGTATTACAACTTGCCAACCTACTGCGATTTGTGGTGTATAAAGGCGGTCAAAATAGAGTGAGTGTCCAAGAAGAGCTTGGATATTTAAAAGACTATCTAGCACTTCAGCAACTCAGAGTTAGTCACAAAGCCACGATTGAAGTAGACATAGATCCGAACTTAGCAAGCCAATCTCAGCTTTCAATTGCCCCACTACTTATCGTGGTGTTGCTTGAGAATGCATTTAAACACGGTATTGATGTAAGTAATCAAAGTTGCTGGCTAAGGTTTTCAATGCATTTAATAGACAACGAGTTAGCTATCATCTGCGAAAACTCAGTCCCTGAATCAACATCACACATCTCCAACAAAGATGAGCAACAAGGTGGAGTTGGACTTGAAAACTTGCGCCGCAGATTAGCGTTAGCCTATACCGATAAACATACCTTGAAAACTCAACAAAGTGACTACAAATTTAGCGCTTCGCTTGCAATAAAACTGGATGCAAATGAATAAACTCCATGTTCTTATCATCGATGATGAGCCGCTAGCACATAATATTGTGCTAGCCTACAGCGATAACGTTCCCTTTATTGAGGTCGTTGGGCAATGCTATTGCGCAACTGACGCGCTCAGCTTTTTGCAAACCCAGCAGGTCGATTTACTCTTTCTCGACATCAACATGCCGATGCTGAGTGGGTTAGACCTTTTAAAAGTGCTAAAAACTAAACCGCAGGTGATCATTACCAGCGCATATCAAGAATATGCGTTGGAAAGTTTTGAGTTGAGTGTTGATGATTATTTATTGAAACCGTTTTCTTTTGAGCGCTTTTTGCAAGCCTGCAACAAGGTAGCTGCCCAATACGAGTTACGGCAAAAGGCCAATCAAGTCGAAGAAGTCACGGCACAAACCCAAGACACTATTTTTATTACTGTAGATAAAAAGCAAGTACTGATTAACTTAGGCGATGTTAGCTGCTTTGAGGCCTATGGCAATTACGTTAAGGTCTGGCGTGAGGGTAAAAGCGTGCTCACGCCTCGCACGCTATCTAGCTTTGAAGAACAACTTCCACACAGCCAATTTGTTCGTATTCACAAATCCGCCATCATCAATTTGTCCCATATCGACTTTATCAAAGGCCAAAAAGTCATGCTGCTCGACGGGAATGAGATGAGCATTGGTCGAGCGTATAAAGATCAGCTGCACAATCGCTTGTATTAGTGGCTAATACCCCAATGAGGGCAGTAAGAAATATTACTTAAATTCTGACTAGTGATTTAATCTTATAAAGACAAAGAATAAAAAAGGTATAGCTAAATGGAAATGGATATACGTAAGTTAGAAATAAATAGCTTGCCAGTGACTGAAAAAATACTTATCGCGCACCTACAACGTATGTTCCCTACTGGTTATTTATTTGGATTTTCAGCTGAAGAAAATACAAATATTTTAGCTCAATCTCGCTTCAGTCATTTGAATACAATTTCTAACGTAGCTCTATTACGTGCAGGCAGTGGTGGGAGGATGGATGGAGCAGGTGTTGGTGATCAAGATTTTATTTTGCTTACCAGCAAAGAAAGACCCGAAGGTTCACATACAGTCCATCACCATATTAACGCAGAAGAAATAAATGATTTAATCGCTAAAATAGAGAACGTTGACGATTTTGGCATGCAAAAAAACACACACTGTACCGTAGAACATAAACGTGTATGCGCTGGGCAAGAGTCACTACTCTACCATCCATCTAACAATAAGCCTTTCCCCGATAGAATACTGGAATCCGTTTTTATCGCGGGCAATCAAGCACTGTTTGAATGTGCGAAAAAAAACGTTTTACATGCTATTCATGGCAACAAAAAGCTACTAAAACGTATCAAAGAGGAGCTTCGTACATACAGAAGAACCACACACTCAGGTGAAACTCTATTTAGAGGTAAAACCACCCCTCAGTTTATTGAAGCTCTGAACCTAATAATGTACGACCCTGAACTCAAAATTCACGGTTTAAAGTATGGACCGCTAAGGTATTTTCAACTTGCCTTGGCCGTAGAGTTTTACTCTGCGTTAGCTAACCAAAAAGTCTCTCCTGAATTTTTCTACGATTTACCTTCTGCGTTTGAAGATAGAGTGCGCTACATCTTTCGAAAAGAAATTTGTAACCCTGAGTACCAATACAATCTAATAAATTTAACCCTTGTCTACATCAAGGCTGCGAGTATTCAAGCTACGCTAAAATTAAACTTTCACAATAGTGAACACGATCGTTCTGAGCCAAATTATGTACATGTAACAAAAAATACAATACCGACACTAAGAGCAGCCGTTGATAAATTTCCACACGGAAAAATATTGGCACTGTAAACACCGAGAACAAAACGATTTATATAAACCATTGCTCATCATCGGCAATAAATGGCGGCGATTAATCAAAAATGGTAATGTTGTACTTAAAATCAAGCTGTTAGCATTTACTCGTTAGTTATGCTTCAGCTGGAAAATCTACTCTGTGCTCTGTCGGCTGGGGAGTGATTGTGATTATGCGCACTCCTTCAGGAGCTTGAAAGCGGTGCCACATACCTTGAGGAATGACTAAGAGTTGAACTACTGAAAGCCGGTTTCGCTGTTCCTGACCATTGTCTAGTAAAACTAATATCGTTTGACCCTTAACACCTGTATCAGCTCATCTCCATGTGGATGACGCTCCCACTTACTGTAACCGTCATAGTGGCTAATATAAACGCTGCCATTTTAATATTCTGACAACATCGAAAAAGCGCCTTGTGACTCTTCATCGGTTGTTTCCAGTGTTCGTCCACTGAGACACGTTGTTTTTGATAGCTCTCTTCAATGGTAATCACTTTCGATTTAGGCATATGCTCTCCGTCCTTGAATAGGTAGCCTCAGCAATGAATGATTGCGCGTCATTGTTATTTTTTATTGATAACAAATTCCTGCATGACTCTCTAGAACAAAAATTACCTGTAAAAAAACTATGTGACAGAGAACTTAGCTCGGGGGCGTTATACAGCCTATTTTATAGGCTGTATAACAAAGCGGAGTTAACTTACGCAAATTCCATATTTCGGCAAAATATCATCAATAATAGTCAGGCGGTGTTTCTTTGCAGCATCATGAAACAGCTTCCAATCTGACGTCAAAAAGGCAGGGGAATACGGATAAACTTTTTCATCTCCTTTGGCACGAGTGGTGCCGAGCGCTTGGTGCTTCCAAGATCCTTCGCCTTTTGCAATGTAAGTAAGCTGATATGCGCCTAAGTCAAACCTATCCTCTGCGATTGCATTAAGCCATAACTGATGACGTTGCTCGCCATCATCCATATCAAATTCAACAAAGCACTTACTTATCTCGGTTTTGACATACTGACTCAGTCCTGTGGTTGGCACCCCAAGATACTGCTGATAGACCTTGCAAAGTTCATCCGCTGCAAGCAAAAAATCATTTATGTTGTTGCGCTCAACCACTTCGCCTAGTCCATTGATATAGCGCCAATGTTGATGCGGTTTATCTGGGTGAGATAACGCTTGGCCATGACCTAAACTGGGTATGTCATCTTGAGCGACACCACTGAAGAACTCTGTAATACGTTCAAGCCAGCCTTCCTCAGCTTCACCGTTAAGATCTTCAATGTCTGTTACTTCATTTATTTTGTGATTAATTCCAGCAAAACCTTGGTGTCCCCAAGTATCAATAAATACGTGAGACGTGATCCCTAAACGGTGCAGCGCATAAGGCCGATGTTTATCAGCGATACATTCATTAACCATATCTTGCGCCACATACGAGCCGGGTTTACATACCAATTTTTGGATAAAGCTGCCATCTGGGTTTTCGCCCGCGGGCAGTCCACCATTGCCCGGTAAAAAGTGAAACGGCACCCACACTTTCATATTTTTAAGACTATCGAGGTTTTTGTAGTCCAACATTTTGTGTGCCGTTGCAACCCGTTCGTATGCCGCTCCATTATCAAACTCAATATGGCCATAATTGGTCGCATCATCCACGTATTGCGCGGCATGTGCGATGGTTTTCGCTTGCTCAGCGCTAAATCCTGCGGCTCTAGCTACGACCCAAGTCATGCCATGGTGTAAGTCTATTTGCACTGTTATTTCCTTACTTTTATCTGTCCAACTCTTGCGTCAAATATCCTTTTTCCGCTTAAGTTATTTGTCTAAGTCACCTTTAGGGTGTGCCTGATCAGCAATTTCTAGCTTTCTCTGTTGATGAGGCTGCTTATCCATTTCACTCAACTGATTAGTAATTGGTTCTGCCAAGCTATTTTCTGTGTTAAGGATAAGTGGTAACCCATCCTTACCACTCCCAATCACTACAATTTTGCTGTTGTTCGATTTTGCCAGCTCAAGTGTTGCCTCAATGCCGCGCCATCTTAAGTAAGTTTCAGATATGCCACCACTGACTTCTTTTTGAAAGTTGGCAATACCTTTGGCTTCTCTTAGCTTCCGCTCGGCTTCTTTATCCGCGACTTCAAGACGCATATCATACTCTTGATTTAGGTACTTTTGATTCACTTTCGAAATAATCGCGTTGTGTACTTTATCAGGCACATCGACTCGGCGGATCAGCATATCATCAAGATTCACCAAACGGTGTGAACCAACTTCTTTGTGCATGTCGCCAAGTATTGTTTGTTCTTGAATTTCCAATTCAGCCAAGACTTCATCAAGTAGTTCTTTTTGAACTTTCAAGCGTTGCTTGCCGTACACATCCTCGGCCGTAAAATTGGAAACGAGTGAACGCACCGCAGCGCCCACTTCAGGCAAAATCATTTCATTTAAGTAGTCAGGCCCAACGAGTTGATGAAGGTACGGAATATATTTGATAGAGGGACGGTAACGTACAGTTACATCTAGCGTTATCCGCAACCCTTCAGAGGTAATGGCATACACTTTTGTCGATGCAGTTTGAAAGCGACTAGAGTAAATCGTTAGCTTATCCCACGGATAAACCAACACCGTGCCTTCGGTAAAATGGGTTTCTAAATGCGTCCCCCCCCCTAACCGTTTCCATAATACCCCAACTTGACCAGAGTCCAAGCGGACAAAAATGACCTTGATTAGTGCCACAAAAATGAACAAAAACACCAATAAGCTGATCCCAGCTTTAAAACGCCAAGAGCGAATACGCCTATGCCAGCGTGGTTTAAAACGCTTCAATAAGCGCATTGTCAGGTTTGATAAAATCAGCGCTAGAACAGAGCCAATAATAATGATCAGTGCTAACTCAGAAGAAATGACTATGTTCATGACGAGACTCCATCTTGTTCAACTTCGTGATGTTCCATTAACTGCCCTTCCACCATTTTCAGATGCACATCTGCTAAATGGAAGTAAGCGTCATCATGGGTAATGGCAATCACCGTATTGCCTCTGGCTTTTAGCCTTGGTAACACTTGCTCATAAAACTTGCGGCGAAAAATCGGGTCTTGATCGGCCGCCCATTCGTCAAAGATATAAATAGGCCGGTTTTCTAGAATCGTACTCAATAGTGCCAAACGCTTACGTTGTCCTGATGACAGATCAACGGTACTAAATTCGCCATTTTGTACACTGACTTTATTATTCATTTCTAAAAACTCTAGCCATTCATCAACCTCACTTTGTGCCACGTTGCGAATGCCATAGAGCTGTTTAAACAAATGAAAATCTGCAAATACTGCGGTAAACAAGCTACGGTAAGTAAAACGGCGGCTATCCGTTACCGACTGACCGTCCAAGACTATTTGTCCGGCCTGTAACTCATACAATCCAGTCAACATGCGAATAAAGGTCGTTTTACCACTGCCATTGCCTCCAGTGATAAAGGTGATTTGCCCTTGTTTTAATGTTAAATCGACCGGTCCAACTGAGAACGGGCGGTCTCCAGCTTTAGATTTATGCTGATAAAACGCGCCTTGCAGTTGTACTTCTTTAAAGCTGTTCAATTGACTTTGAACCGGCGCGCTAACAGGCGCTTCTTGCGCTTGAATCTGCTGTAAATCTTTTTCAAGTTGCAACACGTTTTGCGCCGCTTCCGTTGCGGTTGTATAAATAGGAATCCCTCCGACAATACTGGTAATTGGACCGATTAAAAACAGCGAAGCGGTGGTCACTTTTATTACCACATCGGAGTAAACATCGGAGAGCATGGGGACGATAAATACCATCGCACCTGTTGCAACAAAAAAGGTTATTTGTGACAGGACAAAATCTGTAGCGAATAGCGTTTGCGTGGTGGTTTTTGCTCGTTTAGCGCGGCTTGAATCACGCTTAAATTGCCCTTCTAAATCGTCCGCTCTTGGGTCACTTAACTTCACTTCTTTAAAGCCATCAAGCAAGTCCGATAGGCGCTGGATCAGCTGATTTTCACTTTCGAACGAAACGCGCATATTACGCTGGATTTCGTCTGCTCTCAGCCGGTGAATACTGGCACCAGCGAGAATTAACACGGAAATAAGCAGAAACGCGATAAACGAATGCCATGCGATATACAAAGAAGTAAAAAAGACCAAGCTTATCGCTTGCCCAATGATCACAAATAATTGCGCCGACTGTGAAATGGTTTGTAGCTCTTTACTAATGGTGTTGAAAATTCTCTCTTTGCCGATTCTTTCAAGGGTCGAAAGCTCGGTGTTACGAACACATTCAAATAAGTCGACGCGCAGCTTATCAATGGCTTTTTCTACCATTCTTGCTGCTTTATTCATCAGTCTTTGCTGCGTTAGTCCATAAATAGTAATCGTCAGTGTAAACAACACCAAGTAATACAAGATGTTGTTTTCTTTGTGAATATCAGAGATATTCGCTGCCACGTTATTGATCAGCGCCAAGATCAACGCGTTTGCCAGACCTGAGGTACATCCTAATAGAACGAAGGTCCGTTTCTTTATCGTTATATTTCGGCGGATTAAATCATACAATACCATTGTTATTATCTTTTATTTGCTGTTGTTACTTCGCCCAGTCCCCAAAGGGGGTGATCCGCGTTATTTACTAATAAAAACTATTCTTCCTCGTGAAACGACTGTGACTTTTTCGGTGCCGCCACCAACAAAATAATCAAGCCGATAATCGGTGTAAAAACCAACGAAATTAGAAAGAAACCCACAGGTCCCGCAAAAGTATTTCTACCCCAATAACCGCATAAAATACAAAGTACCACATAAAGTGCTATTAACATTTTTTGCTCCTTAACGTCGTTGAATAAATAAACCAACATCGCAGAAGCTCTGCTGGTTTATTTAATTTCGCTGCAAGCTTACGCTGATGCGCTACTTGCTTGTGCTGCATTGCCTTTTTTCGCGCGATACTTTGCCGCTAGTTCAGAGATGTCACCTTTCATGCTAGCTAAATCCAGGTTGATCAATGTTCCACCGTTTTCAAAGTGTCGAATGAAGGTCGAGCCTATCGCATGAGTTGATGCAGCAGAAACTACTGGCATAAACGCAATTGCGCTAAGCGTGCCAAGAATTGGCACTGACTTTAAGAAGCTGCTCAGACCTGCTCCCCCTAGGGTTTGCGGGAATGAACCGCCGATCAAAGCACTAACGGTGCCACGCAGTTTGTTTTCACCATATGACTGACCATACACTTTCGCGATTTCGCCAATCATTTTCATTTGAATGCCTGTCAACGCCACCAAATCAACCGCAGGTACTGGAATGAAACCAGAGCCAAACGACCATTTGGTATATTTGTCGACAACCATCTGCGCAACAGCAGCTTGATCTTGTGCGTCTACAACCGTTGCTTCCGGTTGACTCACATTATCAGTTGCCTTCTCGTCCTTCGCTGTTTTTGTCGTTGTCATACTTAATCCTCTATGAGTTAGATTTAAACAGTTGTTGAACACACCAAACCAAAGCTTAAGCTTGTGTTACTCATTATGCTTAAGCGATGGCTTGCCCTTTTTTACATTCCTCACACCAGTGGGGAAGTAATTCGTTACAACGAACGGCCTAACAGTGCTAATTGACAACAGACACCAACAAACTACATGCACCCAACTACAGGCTATTCCTTTACTATATTTGTCTCACTCCGCTATGAGTTATCCAAGTCTTGCTGACAACTCGTGGTTCTATGCGGGTCGTTATAGAAAATGATGTTGCGTATCTCCTGCGAGATACAATCTGACTCAATTCCTTCTTTAACGTAGTTACTAAACACCATGACGCTTTGATCGCGTTCTAGTAAACGCGTGAAGCTGGTTACCCATGAATAGGGGTAGCTTCCTGAATATTGTAAAAACTTTTCATATTTCAATAGATTGGCTTGGCTTGGGTCTTGTGGACAATCAGCGACCTTGCCATAAACATTAGGATCCACATAAGTGACAAACCAACCATAGCCATAATATTCACACTCCGAACTGCTACCCGTATTTGAGTAAGGCGCAAATGCCGCTTGTCTTTGCAGTTCATCTAAGATCTCGTTGGTGTAAAGCGCTTGATCCCATTTGTGCATATCCACGACCGTTGAGTACATTTCACCAGCAGAATAAAGAACCAGCGGGTTGCTATATGGATTTTCTAGAATGTCTTTGTAGACACCGGGACCACCAACTGCAGGAGGTCGACCATTAGCCAGTTGCAAATATTGGTTATTTTTATAGATATAACCCGTGGTCATATTCGGATAAACGCCGATAGGACTGAAGCCACCGCTTTCTGTCATGTTGATTTTGTCTAGGATCTGCTCTTTTACGATATTGCGGAACCAAAACTCAGGCTTAATTTCACTTTTACCGATTTTATTTATTTCGTCCGTGTCACCACTATTCTCAACTGCGAGTTGCTCAATGATGTTACCGATTAAGAAGTAATTACAGTTACTGTATTCATACTGCGTTCCAGGGGTAAATGTGGGTTGACCACCTTGCGCCTCACATGCACAAAAACGCTTACTAAAATCTATAACCCCTGTTCCGGAGTCATATAAGTAAGGGCGCCAGCCATAGTTGTCATAGACTTCCGAGTTATCGCTATAGTTATTGATACCTGAAGACATCGCTAGCAAGTTATGTAGCGAGACATCCGCACATTGGTTTTTAGGAAACCACGGCAAATAGTCACCAATGGTTTCTTGTTTTAAGTCTTTTCCCTCTAGCATATTCATCAAAATCGCCGCAGCGAATGCTTTGGTGTTTGAGCCAATGCGGTACTTGGATTCAATGGTATTGTCCACTTCGTACTGCATGTTTTGCGGACCACAATTATTTTGATAAACCACTTGGTCGCCCGAGGTAATGTAGACCGTGCCAAAAAACACATTTTTGTCACAGTACTCTCTGACTGAGGCATCAATCTGCGTGATTTGTGACGTTGTGATTTGAATGTCTTTAGCAACACTTTCATTCAAGCACGAGGTTTGCAATAGACTAACAGCAAGCAAAGCCAACACTCGCAGTGGTGATGAGGGAAAGCTATTCATGGTTATTTCCTTACGTTCCTTTGAGTTAACCTACTTTTGGCTATAAACCGGATGTAGATCATGTCATTTGCCAACTACTTAACTACTAACAGTTCATTAATTCATCTTAATCAGCGGGATCACACGTGGCGTTCACCAACGTCCGTTATTCACTGACTATTTTTGCCATGCCAACAAGCACTTTACGCGTTCCCGTATACGCCTGACGTCCATGGGTATATAGCATGTTATCGAGCAACAAAATGTCGTTACGCTGCCACTCAAATGAGAATGTCACCGCCTTATAGACATCATTAATTTGCGTGATTTCTGCAGCGCTGATCTCGCTGCCATCACCGAAATAGGCATTTCTTGGCAATCGCTCTTTACCGATGCTGTCTCGCATTTGTTGAGGGAGCTGCGCATCCATTGCTGAGCAATGAAACAAATGTGCTTGGTTAAACCATACTTTTTCACCAGTGTCTGGATGTACCGCAACTGCGGGACGGTATTGCTTAGTTTGCAAGCGATCGTCATCCAACCACTGGTATTCAATATGATTTTTGACGCAATATTGCTCTACCTGCTGTTTATCCTCGGTTTGAAACACTTCTTGCCAAGGTAAATCAATGTCACCGTAGTTACGTACATACAACACACCAAGACGCTCAAATTTATCTCTCAGCGGAGTAGGTATTCGCTGATACACTTCGCGACTATCAGCCAAAGGTGTCGCGCCACCCGTTTTGGCGGGGACCAAGCAGAAGAAGCCCATTCTCATCGGCCAGCTATTGGAATACGCATTTTCGTTGTGCTGCAAAATCACTTGATCGGCATGATATTCCGTAGTGGTGTAAATATTGTTTTTTAGCGCTGTGCGCGGCGAAGAGCGGTACACATACTGGCTCAGTGGCTCATGAAAAATCGTTTCCAGAATAGTGCCAAACTGGTTACTACTGACGATGTTTAAACCACGAATTAACGCCAACCCTTGTCTGTCTACCCAGCTATTGATTTCGTCCACATGTGATTTTACCCATGCCAATCCGCTTTGCTTTTGCGCAGAAAGGTCATGGACCCAGAGGTCTTGGCTTGTACCTGCCGATTCCATTTCTAGTGATAATGCTTGATCCATTGTTTCCCATCCTTAAAAGTCATGAGTAATGTATACCTTCGTATTTACCTAATTAGTGCAACACATAGTGACGCTGTAATTGTTCAGCGACCTGCTCTACCTGCCCTGATTGCAATATCGTTAGATGTTCACCAGCGATCTCGACACAGGTAACGTGTTGATTTAAAGACGTCCATCCCATATCTGCTGATACTGGACGACCTTCAAATTCCGTAGTGTGGTTAGCTTTAATAACGGTAAGAGGAATGCCATCCACTGGTATCTTAAATTCCACATCAGCCTCTAATTGGGCTTTAAAAACACACTGAAAGCGTGTTAGCTGTTGTTCAGAGAATAAATAGCCAGCTTGCCTTAAGTAATTTGCCAACCAAGACATACGCTCTGATTCAGTCAACCGAATATAGTCGCTGATTTCATTTTGTCGCGGTTTTAGTTGAAAAAACTCTGTTAAGTTTTGCAGTACATATTGTGCAATTTGTTCATTAGTGAACTTTCTTGCACTAACTGTTGGTAATGGCGTATCCAATATCGTTATAGAGCTAGGTGGGCTTTGCTTGGCCTGAAGCTGAATTGCCATTTCATAAGCAATAAAGCTACCAAACGAATGCCCAACCAGGTGCACGTGTGTGCCAATGGTAGATAAGGCGTCAACATACCAAGCAGCGGTGTTCTCAAGCGAAGTTACCACGGCGTGTTCTAAGGCAATTTCATCTGGTTGCAGGCCGTATACAGGAATACGCTTATCAATATGGTAAAGTAGTGACTGATACGCCATGAGTAATCCGCCCGCTCCTGCGACTAACACTATCGGGGTATAGCCCGCCTCACCTTGTTGTAAGCAAACGAGTGTGTTGAGTGTATTGTCTGCTGCACTTTCTTGGCGCTGTTGCAGCCTTTCTAACTCAGCAGCTAATGCGCCGATGGTAGGCTGTTTAAACACCAATTCTAGCGGTAAGTTGAGGTTCAATTGAGCATTGATTTCTCCTACCAAACGTATTGCTGATAGTGAGTGACCGCCAAGTGCAAAAAAGTCACTCTCTGCCCCAAGGCTTTCAACACCGAGCAGCTGTTCAAATTGTTTGGCGATAAGTTGCTGAGTAATGGTGGTGAGCGCGCTTGCGCTTCCCCCCTTCGCCTTGAACATTGTCTCTGCAAGTTGAGACAACTGTTTGCGATCTACCTTACCATTAGTGGTTAAAGGTAAAGCATCAACGACTTCAATGAAGTGCGGCACCATATAATTGGGTAAAACATCAGCTAATGCCTTGGCTAACTGCTCCGGTTTGCAACTCCCCCCTTCGACAAAGGCAATTAATTGCGCGACACCGGCTTGGTCCTGTTTCACAATAATCGCGCAACCTAACACGCTGGTTTGGTTCAGTAACTGCTGTTCAATCTCAGCCAATTCAATACGATAGCCTCGCACTTTGACTTGTTCATCAACGCGGCCTAAAAATACCACTTCACCGTGTTTATCAAGTCGCACTCGGTCACCCGTTTTATAGAGTCTTACGCCCGTGTCCGGATGCGTTATAAAGGCTTGTTGGGTTTTTACTTCATCCGCCAAATACCCTCTGGCTAATCCAATACCGCTAACATAAAGTTCGCCACTCTGATAGTCGGCAACAGGCCTAAGCTGCTTATCCAAAATATGTAAAGCAACTCCCGCGATAGGTTGACCAATGGTTATTTGATTTCCTTGATGATGCGTAACTTCTTTGAGGGTCACTGAAATAGTTGTCTCGGTCGGTCCATAGGCGTTGATCAAGCGAATCTGTTTTCCGTAATGCTGTTGCCATGCTTGTAGGGCTTTTACCTGCATGGCCTCGCCACCAATAGTAATAAACCGCAACTTTTTCCCTAATTCCAGATGAGTCACCGCTAACTGATGCCAAAATGCCGTAGGTAAGCTCATCAATGAAATGTCAGCCTCCCGACTTAACTGCGCAAGCTTGTTCGGGTCTAATAATTCAGATGTGGGTGCACTAATCAAGGTGGCACCATTGAGCAAACAAGCAAAAAGCTCTTCTGCAAATACATCAAAGCTGAAGCTGGAAAATTGTAGATAGTTGTCAGACTCAGATATTTGGTATTGCTGTGATATAAACGCTATGTAGTTCAATACACTACGTTGCTCAACCATCACCCCTTTTGGCTGTCCAGTTGTTCCTGAGGTATAAATTACATAAGCCAAATCTGACTCAACGGATGGGCTATCTAAGTTCTCGGTGGGTTGCTGAGCCACCTCTGCTGCACACTTTGACACACATACAACACGCTGTGACGATAGTGCTGTTTGCCAATCTTGCTGCCACACCACCAGCAGATCTGCCTGCGCATTTTCCAGCATGTAGTTTTTTCTTTGCTCAGGCAAAGCAGGTGCGATAGGTAAATATGCTGCTCCCGCTTTTAGTACCGCCAATGTGGTTACCACTAACTCGATACCAGGCGGCAAACATACTGCAATAATTGCTTGTTCTGGCGCTTTTTTATCGAGGTATTCAATAAGGTATCGCGCTAATTGATTAGCTTGCTGATTCAGCTGCTGATAGCTGAGTTCAGTCACCGAGCCGTCAAGGCTAGAATAGTATTTTACAGCGCATTGTCCTGCATACTGCTGCGCGATATTTTCAAAACACTGAGACAAACTCCCAGTAAACGGGTGTTGTGACGCTGGTGCTTTATTGAGTGATACCGTGTCAATGGTCAATTGATTGTCTAAATTCTGGAGGCTTGGCTGTAGTCTCAGTTTTGTTAACGGTAACAACGGCTGCTGAGTAAATTGCTGTAATAATAGCAGTAAGCTGGACAACACCTGCTCAACCGTCGAGTCGCTGAATAGTGCACTTTGGTAGCTGATGGTCAGTGAAAGTTGCTTACCAGTTCCCACTATCAAGGAAATTGGATAATGTGTTTCATCGCGATACGCAGCGTAACTCGGTTTCAGTCCACCGTCTTCCCCAGCACTTAGCGGATCAGTTGGGTAGTTTTCAAAAACATACAAAGCATCAAACAACGTAGTGCCGTTATCAACTCCACTTAGACTATGGGCAACCGTTAAAGGCGTGTGCGGGTAGTCACTCAATGCAGACAGCTGGTATTTCACTTGCTTGAGGAAATCAAGCACGTGTATTTCTTGATTAATCGACACTGCGACCGCCTGAGTATTGATATACAGTCCAACTCGAGACTCAACCCGATCCAACTCACGAGGTCTACCCGCTATCGTTTGACCAAACAGCGCATAGTCTTGCTCACATACGTTACTTATCCAGTAAGCCCAAGCCGCCTGAATAATGTGGTTTAGCGTCAACCCTTGCTGTTTAGCAAGCTGCTCAAGTGACAATAATAAACTGTCAGGTAAGATCCGTGACACTTCTTGTACCGTCGAGCCGGAGTTGGCAGCAACGGTAGCATGGCTAATTTGCTCACAGAGCAGTGTTGGCGTATCGATTCCAGCCAATTGCGACTGCCAGAATGCACGCTCTTGTATGTCGGAACGAGTTACCAACAACTCAATATAATCACGGTAGTTGTCAGTCACATAGTAAACACTGCGCCCCTCAATTCTAGCTTGATAATGCCGTCGTAATTCACTAAACAACACAGGTGTTGACCAGCCATCCATCAACAGGTGGTGATAGGTCCACACTACGCCAAAAAAGCCTGATTTAAATGGGATTATCCGCAACCTCATGCCAGGTGCAGTAGTTAACTCAACACCATGACGGTATTCTTGCTCTGCGAGTTGTCGTAAATATTCCGACTCAGATCCCGAGATCACCGCTGCAGGTGCATCGATTTCTAACGGCAAATCACAATGCTTCATGGCTAACTGAACCGGCACCGATAAAATGGCATTAAACGCTGTACGCAAAATGCTATGCTGCGACATTACTTGCTGCCATGCATAAATAAACGCCTCACAATCAAACTCTTGATTGAATAAAAAGCTTGCTTGCTCAAGATAGGCTGTTGAGGACTGCTGTTGACTGTGGAACCACATGCCTTGTTGCAACATACTCAGCGGATAAATATCCTCTATCTGTTGCTCTGTATATTGTTCTACTAACTGCTGTAACTGTTGATTGCTCACTGACTCCAGCAACGGAAAATCACTCGGCGTGTAATACTGCGCACGCATTGCTAAACAATGTTCAGAAATACCTTCTATACAACGCTGGTATTGCTGCATAAATCGTTGCGCGCGTGCTTGTCCCATCACACTTGTAGCCGCTTCAAAACGAATTTGTAATTGTCCTGAAACCACAGCAGCAGTCAGCTGGGCAGCGTAATGTGGCAAGTTTTGCTCGCTAATAAGCGCACCGATTGATTCATCAGCATCTTGCAATACGCCGCTATCATTAATAACCGTATCAAGCTGCCCTAAGTAATTGAAAAACAGTTGATGACTGGTGTCGATCGCCAATGATTCTCGTACCGACTGTTGCGGATGTAGATAACGAATTGCGCCATATAAACTTGCTTGCGGTGATAACTTAGCAAGTTGTTCCTTCACAGAATAAATCACATCATGGATCGAATCCGCATTGCTAAATAATGGCACCGGATACATCGCAGTCAGCCAACCAATGGTGCGATCACTTGCGACTTTTCCAGATAACTGTTCGCGACCGTGACCTTCGAGCATCACTACTTGCGAGCGCGTATCATAATGTTGTAATGCGCACCATTGCAGTGCTGCCAGCAACAAGGTTTGGATATTAGTTTGATAACTATGATTAGCTTCGCTGAGCAAGTTTTGCGTCAAGCCGTGAGGCAAGCGTAAAGTATGGCTAATTATAGGGGCAGATTCTGATGGTGCTGGGTCATCGATATGACTGAACATATTACGATGACTTGCAAGCAACGCGATTTCTTGCCAATGACGGTAATCGGCATACTTGGCTAGCGTTTCGAATCGTGCAGCGATTGCAGCTAAGTCCGCACTCTTGGCAGGCAGCTGGGTGATTTGTTGCGATAGACTAGCACTGATAAGCTGTTCTAAATCAGCCAGTATTATGCGCCACGAAACGCCATCCACGAGTAGATGATGCGCAGTTAATAGCAAGCGATTTGCCCTTTCCTGGACTGGGGTTTCAAACAGTACAACTTTAAATAGTGGACTATTGTCAAAGGCGAAACTTGCATGAAATTTGTCACATGCCTTAGCCATTGCAGATTGCCAATATTCAGCGTAGTCACGCAATATTTCAAAGTGGCAAACTGCCTCGCTCTGCACTTCGCTCAGTACCTGTAACTCTTGCTCATGATTCACCACCATACGTAATGCATCGTGTTGCGCTAATAATGCAGTAATTACCTGCTGTAACTGTTGCCAGCTCAGTTGCTTATCTACTGCCACCAACACAGCCTGATCCCAATGCTGTGGTTGTGCCAGTGGTTGTTCAAAAAACCACTGTTGAATTGGTAAAGGCAGCAACTTACCCTGTAACGGCTGTCGAGACTCGACAGCAACAATGGCTTGAGTTTCCTCTAAATACTGTGCTAATTGCTCGACAGAGGGATAAGAAAATACCTCAGCAACGGTTAAGTCGATATTTTGTTGCTTTGCGCGACCCGCAATTTGAATACTCAAAATAGAGTCACCGCCTTGGCTAAAGAAGTCATCACGGACAGATAAGCTTGGCACTTTCAATACTTGGCGATAAATCTTCAGTAGTCGGGATTGTAGTGAGGTAACAGGATCGCCTTGTTGTTCAGCAGCCAAAGGAGGCTGATTTTGTTGCTGTGCAATACGCTGTAAAGTGCGGTGATCTACTTTCCCATGCGCCGTCAGTGGCAGCGATTCAAGTGCAATAAGCTCACTTGGTATCATATATTCTGGCAACACTTGTTTTAGTTGATGCTGAATATGCTGTAGCTGTGAGCTGGTTAATTGTGGTTGTGATTGTTCACCCACCACAAAGCCAATCAGCTGCTTTGCGGTTTCAACTTCACGCGATACAATTTCTACTGAACATTCTTTTACTTCAGGTAAGTGCTGTAGCTGGGTGATGATCTCGTCCAACTCAATACGGTAGCCACGCAGCTTAACCTGACTATCGTTACGCCCAACGTAGGCTAATTTACCGGTGTGTTTTAACCTGACCAAATCTCCCGTTTTATAGGCCCGCCGTTGCTCGTTTTCACCGAGCGTTAACGTCACAAAACGTTCTTGGGTCAACGCAGGGCGATGCAAATAACCTCGCGCTAAACCAACACCAGAAATATACAACTCCCCAACGACACCAGCAGGTACTGGCTTACCATTGGGATCTAAAATATGTAAACAAGTATTATCAATTGGTACACCAATATCCGGCGCTTCTATACCACTGATTTGACTATCAACCATGCCCGAAGTGGCCACAACGGAAGTTTCGGTGGGACCATAATTATTGATCACTTTAAACGGTCTCTGGGTCACATCAATGGCATTAAGCTTGTCACCCCCAACCAATAAATAGTCCAGCGTCGTCGGAACAAAAGCAGCATCTTGTAGCAACGCTTCTGCAATCGGTGTGGCTAAGAAACAATGAGAAACTTGATATGCAGATAATGTCTCACTCAGCGCCTTGGCCGAATTCAAGATTGTTTTATCAATACAAACTAGGCTTGCTCCTGCACTAAGATAAGGCCAAATTTCCCAGCTAGCGGCATCAAAGGCGATATTGGCTGTTTGACTTGCGACGCTATGTTGGTTTACCGCAAAACAGCGTTGATGCCAAGCGCATAAATTGGCAAGCCCAGCATGGGTGATCATCACGCCCTTGGGATTGCCAGTGGTTCCTGAGGTATAAATAACATACGCAAGCTGCTGTGGTGATACCTGTGGTAATTCAATCTGCAGCGGGATCTGTGCCGGGCTTAGCGCTAAATGATTAATGTTGAGCACATGGCATTGAGCTAAGGCTAACGCGTTAATTTTCGCTGCGGAATGATCATTCATCAACAGCACATCACCTTGGCAATCGCCAACAATGTAATTCAATCTGGCTTTGGGGTAGTCTGGAGACAGTGGCACATAACACGCCCCCGCTTTAAGTACCGCCAGAATACTCACGATAAAATCAATACCACCTGACATCGCGACCATCACTGGCTGCTCAGGTTTAACACCTTTGTACACCAGATAACGAGCAAGTAACGAAGCCTGCTCTTGCAAAGCACCATAATTCAACGCTTGATTAGTGTTTGCTTCAAACAGCCCACTTTCGTCCGCCAAATGTGGTAAGGCCTGTTCAAATCGCTCAAGTACCGTATGCTGATAATACGACGTATCAACATATCCTTGTAATTTAGCATGTTGCTCTTGAGCTGGTGGTTGTAATGCTAATTCAGCAATAGCAATGTCCGGTGATGCTAATACTTGCTCTACTAGGTAGATAAAACTCTCAGCCAAAGTTTCGACCGTTTTACCATCAAAAAGCGCACTGGCATAAGTCCAATTGAAACGTAATCCTGATGCGCTTTGGGTACAACTGAGTTCCAGGTCAAACTTCACTTGCTGCGGTTGTTCATTCTGTGCAATGACAGACAAGCCTGCGAGTTGAGGCACCATATCCACTTGTGGATTGAGCGCAAACGTAATTTGAAAAATACCGTGATGACTTAGTTCTCGTGGCAATTGTTGCAATTCCACAATTTGCTCAAACGGCATGCTTTGGTGCTGATGCACATCTAAAATACGTTGCTTCTGTTGCGTCAATAAAGAGGTAAAAGACTGTTCAGGTGTGTACTGCATGCGAATAGGCAGCACATTAATGAAAAAGCCCACTAAAGACTCTAGTTGTCGCTGCGGACGCCCTGAAAATGGCGTTCCAATCACTACATCCTGACTATTGGAAAACTGGCCTATCAATAACGAAAAAACAGTGTGTAGCCACATAAACGGCGTAACTTGAAATACTTCGCACTGACGTTCTAGCGCCTGCGACAGAGCTAAATCAAGTGGTTGCTGATACACCAATGCTTTGGAGTTAGGTTGCTTTGGTCTAGGTCTATCCAACGGCAATTGGTGCAAAGGCGGTGCGTCTTGAAGGTGTTGCTGCCAAAACACCTGATGCTCAATGAGTGTTTGCCCTTCTAGCTGTTGACGCTGCCACACAGCAAAATCGGCATACTGTATCTCCAGCTTTTGTTGCAGACATTCTGGTAACGGCTTAGCAAAAGCAAAATGGGCGTAAAACTGCGACAGCTCATGCACTAAGATCGATAATGATAATGCGTCGGAAGCAATGTGGTGCATGTTTATCCAGCAATTGAAACTGTGCTTCGTAGTTTGAGCTACGAGTACTCGCAGCATGTCATCTTGAGAAAAATCAAAACCACGTTGAACATCATCTCTACATAGCTTTTGCCAACTGATTTGTTGCTGAATATCACTTTGTAAACGCAAATCGTGATAGCTCACCGGGTTATCAATGCACATTTTTAGCCACTGCTTTGGCTCACCTTGCGCATCTGTCGTTAGTTGACTTCGTAATACCTCATGACGAGTAAAGATAGCCTGCCATGCCTTAGCAAACGCCTCTAAATCCAGCTCACCAACCAGTTGATAGGCAGCTGAAATTTGGTACTGTGCCGCATTTGGCGTTAGCTGCTCGACAGTCCACAACCGCTGCTGAGCAAAAGACAGTGGCACACCAGATGTTTTATCTACCGGATGAATGGTGAAGGACTCATTTTGCGACGGTAAAGACGGTAGGTGTTCTGCCAGAGATTGTACGCTGGGACTTTGAAACAAGGTCCGCAGCGGCAGCGCATAACCATATCGCTCGCGCACCCGATTAACTAGCTGCGCAGCAAGCAAAGAATGTCCACCTAAAGAGAAAAAGCTATCTTGTCGGCCAATCCGCTCACACCCCAATAGTTCAGCAAAGATATTGGCTAGACCTTGTTCGATTTTACCTTGCGGCGCTTGGTAGTGAGCGCCTTCAGCTTGTATCGTGTCCAGCGCAAGCAAGGCTTTTTTATCTACTTTGCCGTTGCTGGTTAAGGGAATTTCAGCAACGGCAATAACATTGCTTGGTAGCATAAACTCAGGTAGATTTTGACGTAGAAACTGGCGCACCGCTTCACCAACACCGCTTCTCGCACACTCTTCCTTTAGCACCACAAATGCCGAAATCCTAACATTGTCAGGATCATTTTGATTTAACAGTACAGTCGCCGTTCTCAGTGCAGGATACAGGCGTAGCTGGTTTTCTATTTCACCCAGTTCTATTCGATATCCGCGAACTTTAACTTGATCATCAATACGGCCCACATAGGTAAGCTCACCATTTGGTAAAGCACGAACTAAATCGCCGGAACGATATAATTTAGCGCTAGGGTGTGATGTAAATGGATCCGAAATAAAACGCTCAGCATTAAGCGCTTCACGCTGCCAATATCCTCGGCATACGCCTTCACCACCAACATATAGCTCTCCCACCGCACCTTGTGGCAATAGCTGTTGGTGTTTGTCTAAGATATAACAAGCCGTCGTTGGGATAGGTAATCCGATATTGCTCACACCGAGCGCGAGATCCTGCGTCGTTAATCGCTTAAAAGTGACATGTACTGTGGTTTCAGTGATGCCATACATATTGATCAGCTGACAACTTGGATAATGCTTTGCAAACGCTTGTAATTTAGAGGGTTGCAGTGCTTCACCACCAAAAATAACATAGCGAAGTGCACTGTCGATGTCCTGTCTTGATTGGCGTAAAGATAACAGACTTGTTTGCAACACATAAAATGCACTTGGGGTCTGATTAAGCACGGTGACTTGCTGATCAACGAGCAGCTGAGCAAAAGCCTGAGGATCTTTATATGTCGCTTTATCAACAACCACTAATTTTCCACCAAACAACAATGCTCCATACATTTCCCATACGGAAAAATCGAAACAAAAGGAGTGGAATAAACTCCAAATGTCGGTGTGATTAAAATCAAAATAGTTAGGGTCTACATGCAACAATCGTACAACTTGGCGATGTTCAATTTGCACGCCTTTGGGGCGACCCGTAGTACCAGAGGTATAGATCATGTATGCCAGTTGCTGTGGTGCAATTTGAATAGTCAGGTCATGCTCTGGCAATGCACTCCAGACAGGTTTGCTCGCTTCAATATTGACTAGCGTTTTTGCAAGGCCAAACATCGCGGCTTCAGAACCTTGATCGCATAACAAGAATTCGCTCGCTACATCATCCACAATATACTGGATGCGTTCGGCAGGATAATCAGGATCTATGGGGACATACGCCGCACCCGCTTTTAGAACCGCCAACAAAGTCACCACTAAATCACTATTTCGCGACAAGCTAACCGCTAATAAACTGTGCTCTTTAATTCCTTGCTGCTGAAGAAATCTCGCTAATTGATTCGCACGAGCATTGAGTTGTTGATAAGTAAGCGTGTGCTCACCATCGGTAAGCGCTTCACGGTCTGCAAATTGTGATACTTGTTGTGCGAACAAAGATAAAATAGTACCTTGCTTGGGCCAGACGGCTTCGCGATATTGCGGCTGCGCTAAGAGTTTTTGTTTTTCTCGCTCCGGCAATAACACCAGTCTATCCAACTTGGTATCTGGAAACACGGTACTTTGCTTTAATAGTTGTTCGAAACAAGCTGACCAATGGGCAATGGTTTGAGGCAAATACAGATTTCGGTCAAATTTCCAATTCAGACACAAACCACTCTCTGAGTGCGTGATGTACAGCTCAATATCACATTTTACCGCGCACAAATCGTCTTTCGAACCCGATACTTCACTCATAGTAAAGGTAGAAAATTGCGTCACTGATGTTGTTTGCTGATCGTAGCTAAACAAAATCTGTACAATCGGGTGATGACTTAGATCTGGCGTACCAGCGAGTGACTCAACCAGTTTATCGAAGGGCAAGTCTTGATATTCAAATGCCTCCAAAATAGCCACTTTTTGCTTTTGTAACCACTGTGAAAATGGCAATTCACCATCAATATCAGCATGCATCACTTGAGTGTTGACGAATAAACCGATAAGCGGTTGCAGCTGTTGATGACCTCGCCCGAGTACAGGAGTCCCAACCACCACTTCTTCGGTTTGATTAATTCGGCCAATAAACAGCATAAAACTACTCAATAACCACATAAATGGAGTTACTTGCTGTTGTGTAGACTGTTTTTGAATGGCTTGGCTTAGTGCCTCATCTAATTGATGACGGTACAGTTGCCCCTGTAATGCTTGTACCGCAGGTCTTGGGTAGTCCGTAGGCAACGATTGTAACGGTTCAAGATTGGCTAATTTATCTCGCCAATAACTTAGGTGTGGTTGTAAATAATCTCGCGTCAAATGCTGACGTTGCCACGAACTAAAATCCCGGTATTGGATTTCGAGCGGCGCCGGCATCTCCATCCCCTGCTCACCACTGAGCACTTGGTAAAAAGTGTGGAACTCTCGCAGCAAGATTGCCATTGATGCACCATCGGACACGATGTGATGCATGTTAAAAGCCAAATGATAATAATCACCACAACCAATGAGTAGCACTCTGAGCAACAGATCACTTTCTAAATCAAATGGTTGATCATGAAACTCGGATACTTTTTGTGCTATAAACTCGGCGCGTTGCGCAGCGGTAATGCCGCTAATATCTAGCCATTTGAAGGGCGTCTCAAACTCATCGCGAACTTTTTGCACCGGTTTGCCACTGTGATTATCAGTGATAAATTGAGTCCGTAACACTTCGTGGCGGACAATGATCAGCCGCACCACGTTGGCAAGTATTTGATGATCAACCTTGCCCTGCAAAATAAATTCGGCAGGCATATAGTATTGATGACTGCCTTGCAACTGTTCAATAAACCACAACCCTTCTTGCGCATAACTCAGCGGCGCACTGCGATCGGTTGCGGCTTTGCTAATAACAATGTCCGCTTCATTACCGGCTTGATGCTGGTTAAAGTTTTGCTGCTGAAAATAATCGATCAGCAAGCCTTTACTCTCAACTATTTTAGCCTTCAAATGCTCAGGGAACCCTTGGGTTTGTTTAAACGCCAAGCCACCATTTTTCTCGTATAAAGTGATCCCTGCTGATAAAGCTTCAGCGATCAATTCTTCGATATGTTGAAGTTGTTTATCCATCACAAAAACATCTCTTCTGAAGCGTCATTTCCGGTGTCGTCATTGACGTGATTTTGCGCTTGGCAAATCGCACACCATTGCGCAAAGGCCATCACAGTTGGGCGTTCGAATAAGATCCGTACGGGAATTTTTAACTCGAGTTTGCGTTCTAGTTCTGCTGCACACTGAGTTGCCAGTAATGAATGTCCACCCAACGCAAAGAAGCTATCTTGAATACCGACTTGCGGCTGTTGCAGTACCCGCGCAAACACCTCACTGATTGTCACTTCTAGTTGATTTCTGGGGGCTACAAAAATGTTGGCTACGGCGCAAACTTCTCCCATCTTACGCAGCGTGCGACTATCTACCTTACCGTTGCTGGTAAGCGGAATATCGTTAATCAAAATCACGCGTTGTGGCAGCATGTAATCAGGCAACACTTGCTGTAAACGAGCATTGAGCGCGGCGTGTTTATCAGCGTCTAGAGATTTCGGTAAAACTTCGCCAATACAAAGCTCTGGGCTTACAATGTAGGCTTCTAAATTATCGCCTTTGCTATTTAGCACGACACTGGCCTGTAGCACTTCAGGTTGCACCAGCAAGTGATGACGAATTTCATCTAGTTCAATGCGATAACCACGAAGTTTCACTTGCTCATCAATGCGACCATGATATTGCAACTGTGTCGGTTGACCGTGCTTATCCAGCATCCAACGAACCAAGTCACCACTGCGATAGTAACGTTTCTGGCTACCATTTATGCCCCAAGGTAAGCGGACAAATTTCTCATCGCTGAGCTTAGGCTGAGCAAAATAACCAGAAGCTAAATTGTTACCAGCAATATACAACTCACCAATCACCCCTGCAGGCACTGGCTGTTGGTGACTATCTAAGACCACTAACTGCGTACCCTTGATGGCACGCCCGATAGGAACGTTGGTTTCACCTTGCTGGTGATAGGTTTGCGCCTCCAACGCGGTCAATGGCTGTACACTGCATCCCACTGTGGCTTCGGTTGGTCCATATTCGTTATAAAAACGCGCGTTGGGTAACACCTGTTGATAAGCCATCAAGATTTCACAGGCCAGCGCTTCCCCACCTACAACTATTTGATGCTCTGCCTTGCTTGCTGCTGGTGGTTGATTATCTCCAAGCAATGCTTGTACACCTTGCAGATGTGCAGGCGTGAGCTTAAACAATTGAGGTTCGTCGCTACACAACTGCTGTTTAAGCTGTGGCAACATGGTGTCCCCTTCACCCAATAAGCGCACACAGAGACCTTCATACAACGCAGCCCAAATAGACGTTACCGTGGCGTCAAACGCCAATGGCGTACACACCACGGAGCCGCGTAAATCGGCATTAAAATAGCGCTCACTGGCATGTTGAAGGTAATGCGTCAGATTAGCATGGCTGATCATTACCCCTTTGGGCGTGCCTGTGGTACCCGAGGTGTAGATCACATAGGCCAACTGCTGAGGTTCAGATTCTGGTATCCATGATGCAACCGCTCTGTCACACCAAAGTGAGGTGTCTTTAATGTTGAGCACGGTTAATGGCAAATCCACTTCATTCCATGTCTGTTCATGCGCCGGTTCAGAGGTTAACAACCAAGTTGCTTGCACATCTTTGACGATAAAGCGTTGGCGCTCTGTTGGTAATTTGGGATCGACAGGCACATAAACCGCACCTGATGCGAACACTGCGAGCATCGCCACCAGCATTTGATTGCTTGGTGTAAAGCTAAGAGCCACGGTTTCCTGCGTTTGTAGTCCTTGCTCTTGAAGGTACGCTGCCAGCTGTAAAGCTTGGCGACATAGCGCTTGATAGCTGAGTACGGTACCGCTACTGTCAGTCACCGCAGGATGATGCGGTTCGTTTGCTAGCTGCTGATTGAGCTTGGCGATGACTGTGCCTTCCTCACACCCAACATGAGCTGGTAAATAATGTGCACTAAGCAGTCGTCGTTGTTGCTCTGAGGTTTGAAGCGCGAGTGTTTCTACTGGCTTCTCTGGAGCACGCAGTGCGGAGTCAATTAAGGTTGCAAATGCATCCGCCATCATGGATATAGTCTGCGGCTTAAACAGTGCACAACTGGAGTTCCACTCCAACGTAATACCGTCACCTTGCTCAATGGCATTAACTTCAAGGTCAAACTTCATCGTTGGCGCATCTGCAGGTTCTGCTTCAATATGCAAACCTGGTAACGCAAAATCCGTGATTTCATTGTTTTGCACTGCAAACAAAATTTGGATCAAAGGTTGATGTGTTAAGTTGCGCTCAGGCTGTAGCGCTTCGACCAACTGCTCAAACGGCAGCGCCTGATATTTAAACGCATCCAGAATTTCGTGTTTCTGTTTAGTTAACCAAGCATTGAAGGTTAAGCCATCGCTATGGCGCGCTCGGATCACTAAAGTATTCACAAAACAGCCAATTAAATCGGCAACTTCGGGCTGCTCACGTCCTGCGACTGGTGAGCCAATCAAGACATCATTGGTTTGGCTAAAGCGCATCACGAGCAATGCGAACACACTGTTCAGCCACATGTACAAGGTGACACCTTGTTGCTTGGCATGCTTATGAATCGCGCGCGTCAACTCTGCTGGCAGTCTTTGTATATGTGTTTGTCCTGCTAATTGCTGTTGTTTTGGACGCGCGAAATCCAGCGGTAGCTGATGTACCACAGGACAATCCGCCAACTGGGCTCGCCAATAATTTAATGCTTGCGAGTGAAACTCACCTTGTAATGAATGCCGTTGCCAGTATGCGTAATCAGCGTATTGGACACGCAGTGGTTGTTGCAGTTTTTGGTCTAACTGGAAGTCAGGTTCGGCACTAAAGTGGCGGTAAAAAGCAATAACTTCCTTCACTAACAGGGACATTGACCAGCCATCACTGGCGATATGGTGCATGTTAAAATGTAGTTTGTGGTGATCATCTGCAAACTTGGCAACATGCACTCTGAGCACAACATCATGGGTTAGATCAAAAGCCTGTGTTCTGGCCCGTACTGTTATCTGTTGCCATTTTTGATTCTGCTGCTGTGTGGTGAGCAAACTCAGGTCGACAACCTGTATCGCACCGGTATTCGCAGCGAGGACCTTTTGTAATGGCGGCTTCTGTCCCTCACTCGGAATAATCACCGTACGCAACACTTCGTGACGTGCAAACAGCGCATCAACGGCTTTTGACAGGGCTTTCTCATTTAGTTTGCCGTGCAGGGTAAACTCTGCCGGCATGTGATATTGCGCACTTTGTCCCTGTACTTGGTCAATCAACCACAGCCGCTGCTGTGCAAAAGACAAAGGTAAGTCTTCATCACGCGATACTGCGGTTATCTCAGAAGCGGCTTTAACTACCTCACTATTGTTAAGCGCATCAGCTAAGGTGGCGATCGTCGGGGTTTTAAATAGCTGCTCTAAGGTGATATCTAAATGCTTTTCTTCACGAATATGGCTAATTAATTTAATTGCCAGCAGTGAATGCCCACCTAATTCGAAAAAGCTGTCATGCAGGGTTATGTGGTCATTCAACAGCACGCGACTAAATAACTCGCGTAAGTAGCTTTGCATTGGCGTTAACGGCACATCTTGCAGTGACTTGGTTTGGTTACTTCGACTAATACGTTGGAACGCTTCTGCTAGCGCTTTTTTGTCGACTTTGCCATTGGCAGTCAGTGGTATATTTGCCACACAGTGAAAGCTGGCCGGTAGCATATAACTGGGTAGATATTCAGCTAAGGATGCGCGTATTTTGGTTTCATCAAACAAACGTTCTTCGCTCCAAAGAACATGAGCGATGAGTGTTTGTTGCTCCGTATCAACTGTCAAGGTGCAATCGTTCACACCAGCCAAGTTTAATAACTGACTGCGGACGGCCTCTAAATCAATGCGATAACCTCGTAATTTGACCTGTTCATCGTCGCGCCCTAAATAACGTAAACTAGGCGCAGCTTTTGCGGCTTTACTCTGCCACTTCACTCGATCGCCGGTACGATAGAACCGTTTCAAAATCACGTTACTGGCATCGTTGTACCAAGATTGCGAAACAAATTTTTGTGCCGTGAGTTTAGGCTGATTGATATAGCCCGGGCTAACCATAGGACCAGATACAAGCAGCTCTCCAGGTGTATTTGGCGGTGCCAGATGCTCAAACTCATCCAATACCAGCAGGTTTGCGCCAGTGATCGGAGCGCCGATACTAACATCACAGTGCTGCGTTAAACTTGCATCCGCTTTAGCACCATCGAGGGTAAAGGTCGTGCAGCCCACAGTGGCTTCAGTTGGGCCATACTCATTGACAAAGCGACTGTTAGGCAACGTCTGGGCAAACCGCTGAAGAAGTTCACTATCAAGCGCTTCACCACCAATAACCAAGATATGCGCTGCGTGGCTCTGAGCGTTTTTTGCTGCCAAACCCAGTACTGCCCTTAAGTGCGCAGGCGTTAATTTAAATAAACAAGGTCGACTGTCCAACAAACGCTCAGTCAGTAGGCTCAACTGACTATGATCTTCAGGTAACAGCTCAACCTCAAAACCTTGCATCAAAGGCGGTATTAACGCAGTCACGGTGGCATCAAATGCCAACGGGGTGCTGAGTACTGATTTATTACAGCTTGATTCTGCTACAAAGTAGTGGCTCAGTGCATGCTGCAAATAGCTATTTAAGTTGGCATGCGTGATCGGCACCCCTTTTGGTTTGCCAGTTGAACCGGAGGTGTAAATCACATAACAAAGATCTTGTTCACAGCTCCCTTCAGGCAGTCCTTCCTTGGTCTTTGGGTAACCACTGAAGTTACCGTCACTTTCAAACAAGTCATCCAGTAATATAAATTCGCTTTCGGCATCGATCAGACGCTCTGCATCCTCACTTAGCGCTAAGGTCATACTTACCTGAGCATCGCCAAAAATATGGGACAGCGTTGCTGCTGGCGTATCATAATGGATAGGTACATAGGCCATGCCTGCTTTAAGTACCCCGAGCACCGCGGCCACTGTTTGCAAAGAAGCGGGCAATAATATTGCCACTCGAGTTTGTGGCTCAAGCGCCATTTCTAACAAACACTGTGCAATCTGGTTAGCGCATTGGTCGAGCTCGCGATAACTCAAGCTGTAACCCTGAAAAGTCAATGCCGTATGTAATGGCCATTGCTTGGCAATGTGCTCAAAACGCTGATGCCACAGGGGTTGTTCGCAGGTTTCTAGTGACACCGGATGTTGAGCGTTACAAAACTCGGCTCGTTGACTTGGTGTTAACAGTGCAATATCGGCAAGAGTCAGTTGATTTTGCTGCAGACACTGTGTGAGTACATAGAAATATTGCTGGCAAAACGCATCGATACTCGATTGCTGCCACAGAGCTTCGTCATACAACCATTCAATTTGAAGCGTATCTCCGGTGTCGATGATCGCCACTTCCAAATCTAATTTAGCGCTGCGCTGCATGGTTTGCAGTAACTCAACTTCAACACCGTCAAGTTGCAATGCTTCATTAACTTGATTATTTACTCTAAATACCACTTGGATCAGCGGGTGAATAGCGATATTTCTTTCACCTTCGAGCTCGTCCACCAATGCATCGAATGGAATATGTTGATGATTTAGCGCTTGCTTTAGGATTTGCTGAGCAGCTTGTAACGCCTGCAAAAATGACTGTTTGGCTTCAAATTGCTGACGCAAAACTAAGGTGTTGATAAAGTTGCCCATCACCGTTTCGAAAGCTTGCTCTGGACGGCCTGCCACCGGGGTACCAATGGCAATATCTCGCTGCTGTGAAGCGCGACTAAACCATAAGCTAAACGCCGTCTGCAAGGTCAAAAACAGGGTTTGTCCATGTTGCGCTGTAAACGTTCGTAGTTTGCCAACCAACTCTGCAGGAAACACCGAGCAATACAGTTGCCCACCACGGATCAGCTGGTTTTTTCTATCAAAATCCATGGGAAGTTCATGGACTTTAGGCAAATTTTCCAATTGTTTACGCCAATGAGAAAAACTCAGTTGCCATTGCTCGCTGTGCACTAGCTGATTTTGCCAATGCACAAAATCGATATAATGATAGTCTGGTGTTAATAACTCAGCGCTATGCTCACCCGTCAATAAATCGTGATAGTGTGCGCTCAGGGCGTTAGCCAATAGTTCTATAGACCACCCATCTGAAACAATATGATGAACCGTGATAATTAACACGTGGCATTCAGGGGCAAGCCTAAGTAATGCACTTCTTATCATCAGCTCACGCGTCAAATCAAAAGACTGACTGTAATCATTGGCAATAAATCGCTCTACTTCAGCTTGTTTTGCCGCATCAGATAACTCACTGAAATCTTGTTCTTGCAGTTGAAAATGTGCAGCAGTATTTGGCCGCTGAGTAACCTCACCATGTTGATCTTGGTGATATGAAAAAGCCAAAATAGGCTGTGTCTGAATTAACCGTTCCATTGCGGCTGCCAGCATCCGGCTATTTATCTCGCCAGAGAGACGATAAACGCCTTGTAAATTGTACTGACTACTATGTCCTTGCATTTGATCAATAAACCAGAGTCGACGCTGCGAATAAGAAAGAGGATGCGGAACCTCACTGTTTAGCTGAGATCGAGGTATTGTGCTTACTGGCTGATATTGACCATCGTCCAGCACTTGCGCCAACTCAGCAATGGATGGATTGGCAAAAATAGTTTTGAGCGGTATTGCAACGTCAAACTGCGCTTTAAGCTGATTAACCAACCGCATCGCCAGTAATGAATGGCCGCCGAGCATAAAAAAGCTATCGTGAATACTCACGTTTTCTATCCCCAGCAACTGCGTAAAGATTGCAGCCAGCTGCTGCTGCAATGGCGTCTCAGGTTTACTGATGAGATATTGCTCTGGTAAGGGTTTAGCTTGCAAAGATTTACGATCTATTTTGCCGTTATTAAGCAGCGGTAATTGGCTTTCAATCACAAAGCGACTCGGCACCATCGGCTCAGGTAAGTATGCTTTGAGCTGTTGTTTTAGCAGATTTTGTAGCGCTAAATTAGCCTGCTCCTGAAATACATCAGTTACCACCACATGGGCCACTAGCGTATCGACCTCAGCAAACCGACGACACACGACAGCAGCAAGCTGTACCGCAGGCAAAGCATTGAGTTTGGCTTCAACTTCCATTAAATCGACACGAAAACCGCGTATTTTCGGTTGATTATCTTGTCGCCCTAAATATTCCACATTGCCGTCAAACCGCAGCCGCGCAATATCGCCACTGCGATAAAAGCGTTGAGTTTGGCCACCTTGTGGTGTCAGTTCCACAAACGGTGAGTCCGTTTGCTCTGTAACATTGATATAACCGTCAGATAAACTCGGTCCAGCAATCAATAATTCAGCGGGCATACCTGGTACGGCTAGCTCACCTTGTTTGTCCAAAAGCAATAACTCAACATGTCTAAGTGGTTTGCCGATTGGCTGTATTTGGTTTTTATCAATTCGATCACCAAGCAAAGCGGTAGTCACTCCAACACAGGCTTCTGTTGGACCATAGTGGTTAAATACTGCCGCCTTCGGGTAGTGTGATGTTATCTGCTCGACTAACAACTCACTCAATGCTTCGCCTCCTAACACCCATTGCTCAATTGGTACGGTTTGGCTATCGGTGACAAAATGCGGCAAAAGCTCCGCGGCAAATGAGGGCGTTAACTTAATCAAGTTCACTTGATGGAAACGGAGTTCGTGTGCAATGGCTTTTGGTTCAAGCTCAGGTGAGGCTAATACCACACATCCACCGTGAGCCAACACAGGATAAATCGCGGTCAAACATAGGTCAGTAGCTAACCCAGTGACCACCGCAGAACGAGTGTGTTCAGAAAAAGTTAGTCGGGTCGCCAAAGAATCAACATAATACGCCAACGCACGATGAGACAGCACCGCCCCTTTTGGTTTACCCGTTGAACCTGACGTAAAAATCACATAAGCAGGCTGTGATAAACTAGGCTCGGATAGGGCTCCTGTTAACTCAGTACCTAATTGCCATTCGCTACTTAGATAACAACGCACGCTGTCGGTCAGTGCTGCATGCATGTCATCAGCAAGCTTGTTAGGGACTAACGCAATATGACAGTTGGCTTCATGTAAGATTTCTTTTACCCGTAGCGGCGGAGTCGTGACTTCTATCGGTAAGTAGGCTAATCCCGCCTGCATCACCCCGATCATACTCATAATATTTTCCGCATCACGAGAAACCAAGATAGCAACCGGCGCTGTACGCTGTTCGACATCTAACTCTGCCAGTATTCGCTTGGCCAAATTGGTACTGCGTATCAGCATTTCTTTATAACTGACCGCAAAGCCATCTTGGCCTATCAACGCCGTTTGCTCTGGGTATCGAGCTGCGGTGCTAACCAGCGTGCTAATGATGCTACAAGGCTCCTCAAGACTGGCAGGCTCAGGTGCTTTTAATAATGATGACGTCATCGCTTGTGAAGCCAATGGCACCTTGCACAATCTTTGCGTTGGATCTGCACAAAGGCTGGCAAGTAAAGCGATATAATCCTCTACGAATTGCGCCATTAAGGCTGCTTCGTACAACGTCTCACTGTATCCAAGTTCCAGTCTTAATTCGCCATCCACTTCATCGATAGTCAAAGTCACATCAAACTTCGCGCTGCCGTTATCTTGCGGATAAAGCTGTGCCGATAAACCTCCAGATTGGACAGTATGGGAAGTAATGCCATTGTAATTAAATAATATCTGGAACAATGCTGAATGCGCGGTTGATTTATTTAACCCCAATACATCAATAATTTGCTCAACGGCCACACTTTGGTTTTGTAGCCCTTGTTTCATCACCTGCTGGGTTGCACGCAGTAATTCAGTAAGGTCTTGCTCTGAATTCACCTGTAACCGCATCGGTAACGTATTGATAAAACAACCAATCACTGACTCAAATTCAGCCCGTTCACGATTAAGCACAGGCACACCGACGGTCATATCCGCTTGCTGGGTGTAACGATAAAGTAAAGCGTAAAACATCCCCAGTAGCGCATTAAATCGCGTTACACCGACTTGCTGACAGATATTATCTAATTGCGTCAGCAAGTCGCGCGGTAGCTGCGCATTAATTGTTCGGCCAGTGTATTGCTTAAATGCACTGCGTGGATAACTCGTTGGTAATTCAAATAGCACCATGTCGTTAAGTTGTGCTTTCCAGTAATCTAGCTGCTGCTGATACGATTCAGACTGGCGATACTTTTGTTCCCAGTGTACATAATCTAGATATTGCACTTCGCTGTAGTCGACAGCTTGCCCGTTCAGTTCTGCTAATAACGCTTCAACAAACAACTGTACCGACCAACCATCACTGACAATATGATGCATTGTGATTGATAACCAACGACCTTGGTCCGAGTTATCGGCAGTGATCAAAGTCGCACGAACCAGTAACTCGGTTGATAAACAAAATACGTGCTGTAATTCTTCTTCTAGTAACGCTAATACCTGTTGCTTACTAACGTCTTCTGGTGCCGAGATACAGTTCAGTGTCAACTGTGTTTGTTCATCAACAACCTGCAGCACTTCCTCATTTTGCTCAACAAAGTGACTACGTAACACTTGGTAGTGAGATAACACTCGATTTAATGCTTGGCCTAGATGTTTGCCGGCAATTGGCTTGGATAAAACCAGTAACCCGGTCATATTGTATGCAGTTGAACCTGACTCGTACTGTTCAATAAACCAAATACGTTGCTGTGCATAAGACAATTTGCCTGAACGTGTTTGCTGTTGAAGATACTGTAACAATGCATCTTTGTGGGCTTTTATCTGCGCCAAAATATCCGCTGGCACCGCAGATAATTTCGTACGAAGTTTTAGCTGTTGAGCCTGCAAGTATACATAAATACCTTGCTCATCAAGTTCTGCTATCCATTGTTTTATCGCTGCGTTATCCATAGCTACAGATCCATCTCCGTCATTGACTCGTCTCCCAAGGCATCACTAATGTCTCGGCCACTAGAAATTTGACTGATTTTGGTCAGTTCAACCTCGCGCTGCTGTCCGGATGCTGCGCGCGCTTGTAACAACGAATCGATACGATCAGCCAGGCTGGCGATTGTGGGATAGTCAAAAATATCCGCAACCGTGAGCTTCACCGCAAAGCTTTTGTTTAACCTCGATACCAGCTGCATCGCCAATACCGAATTGCCACCTACATCAAAAAAGCTTTGCTCTGCCCTCATTACATTAATCGGTAACAACTCCAGCATAAGTACTGAGATTTGCAGCTCTGTTTGGGTTTGTGCCTGACGCCCCCTCTCATTGCTGCTCTGCGTTACTTGAGGTTCTGGTAACGCGTTAACATCCAGTTTCCCATTGGCTGTGGTTGGCCACGCTGGCAACCAACATAAGTATTCTGGCAGCATGTAACTGGGTAATTTAGTTTGCAGTACTTGGCGGATCGCAGCGAGAGTAAATTGCTGTGACAATTTGCCATCATCGACACAGTAAGCGCACAGTGCAAGGCCTTGATCAGCAACCGGCTTAACTAGGGTACGAACCGTATCTACCTTTAACACCTGCTGCAAATGGACATTGATGTCTTGCAGTTCAATACGGTGCCCATGCAACTTCACCTGTTGATCAAACCGCCCTATCACTTCAAAGTGACCATTAGGGAGCCGCCTTGCTTTGTCTCCGGTTTTGTACACACGCTGACGATGCTGTTGGTCAAAGCGATGCGTAATAAATCGCTGCTGGGTCAACTCCGGTTTATTCAAATATCCTTTCGCTAGTCCCTGCCCTGCAATCCACAACTCCCCCCAAACACCATCTGGCAACGGTAAATCAAAATCTTTACTGTTTTCAGGCATCACATACAGTGCTGTTTTAGCAATCGCTTGACCAATACTGATGTTCTGTGGCGCTGTAATTTTTGCGATTGAAGACCAAATAGTCGTTTCGGTTGGTCCATACATGTTCCAAAGGGCGTCTGCGTGCTTGAGCAACGCTCCCGCTAGAGCTGGTTCCAATGGCTCGCCACCACATAGAACCGTTACTCCTTCAACACACTGAGGGTCGGTTGCCATCAGTAATCGCCATAAGGTCGGAGTTGCCTGCATTATGGTGACTTTTTGTGATTTTATAAGCTCGACCATCGCTGAGGTATCACTGCAAGCAGCTTCACTGGCGAGTACCACTTTGGCTCCAGCAAGCAGTGGAGCAAAGAGCTCTAATAATGCGATATCAAAGGCAATTGTGGTGACACACAGCAAGGTGTCAACTGAGCGAATCCCTGGAGATTGCTGCATTGCCGTGAGTAAGTTCACCAGCGCTCCTTGGCTTATTTCCACGCCTTTAGGAGTTCCTGTAGACCCAGAAGTGTAAATCACATAGGCAAGTTGCTGAGACTTCACTGTGAGTGCTAAATCGGTGTCACTTTGTTCACGAATCGCTTGCGCTTGGTCATCAATATCAACATAAACAAATTGATGACTTTGCATGAGCGGTGCGTCGACACTTTGTTCATCCACCAGCACTAAGGCGACATCGGCGTCCGTCAAAATGTACTCTAAACGCTCGCTCGGGAACGTCAGGTCGAGGGGTAAAAACGCAGCACCACATTTGTGTATCGCCAGTAAAGCAACCAGCAGTTCTATTCGTCTAGGCAAGGCGATAGCGACCAAACTGCCTTCGCCGATTTGATGGTTGCGTTGCAAATAACGTGCAAGGCGGTTAGCTCGGTAATTTAGCTCTTGATAACTCAACTGCTGCTCGTCAAAAATCACCGCGGGTGCTTCGGCATATGTATTTAGCTGGTCTTGAAACAGTTCAATAAAACTGTTGTCGACGCCTTTCGACTCTGCTTCTGCAAATGGGTCATAAAGCGCGTTGCGCAGGTGCGTTTGGCTAACCAATGCACAGGCTTTGGAATCTATTCGTGTCGTCGCATCCAACTGCTCGAATAAGCCCAACAATGCTTGTAGATAATTGTCAGCCAATTCTCTATCAAACTTATCGCAATTAAATTCTAATTCAATTTTCCACTGCGATTGCAAAGCAACGACATTACAGCTTAATTCAAACTGACCGTATTGAGTGGGACTATTTACTGGTTCCAGAGAAAGGCCATTCAATTGAGGTAATTCGTTGACCTTATCTAAATTGAACAAGCAGGTTGGCATGACCAATTCGCTATGGGTGAGCTCAGCAAACGGATAGTGCTGATGTTCAAAGCCATCTAATAACTGAGATTGCACCATTTTAAGTAAACCTGAAAGGTCTTCAATTTGGCTAAAGTCCACCAAAATAGGTAAAATATTGGTGCAATAACCTAACAACTCTCGGTCTAAAATTTCTGGATCAAAATCAGTTGCCAATATCTGCCGATCTGACACTGGGCAACCAACTGATACCACCGACTGCTGTGACAACTTGTGAAGCCAAAGCAAATAGATGCTCAGCATGGTGGCATAATTGCCAACTCCAACAGCTTTGCTTAACGCACTGATCTTGTTGATTTGTGGCAAGGATAAGGTCGCCACCAACTGTTCAACATGCAATGAGGTGTTATGCTGCTCTGCAACTTTACTTGGCAATGTCAACGCGGTGTTGGCTGCCAGTCGCCGTTGCCAGTATTCGACGTCCTCAGCAAATTGAGCACTTTGCTGGTAGCGCTGCAATCCCGCCAGATAATCTTGAAATTGCACCTTTGCTTGCACACCTGCACCAACAGGCTGGTTATAAGCGTTGGCTACCGCAGCCAGTAGCTGCTGCAACGACATGCCATCAAATAGCACATGATGCGCCACAATTGAAAAATAGTGCCCTTGGTTATCATCACTTAACAGCGCAAAACGACATAGACTATCGTGGTTAAAATCAAACTGCTGATAACGCAATGCAATGAGTTGCTCGACCACACCAAGCTCATCTTGAGCGGCGGCATTTATCGTAAAACACACTTGTCCTGAAGCTGGACGTAAGCACAACTGCTCAATATCAACGCCAGTCGTGATCAGTGGCTGATACTGTGCAACTTGCTGCACTGCTTGCTGCAACCTATCGACATCCAGTTCACCCACTAACTTCACCGCAACTTGTAATTGATAGGCAAACGCTCCTTCGTCATTGCGTAACGCCAAAGCTAATAATTGTTGCTGGCTGGTGCTCAGCGCCACGGGTGAAAGTTTGATTTCGCCAAAATATCCCGCTGCTTGCAAACTCAAAGCGCTGTCTTTCACGGCCTGGATCACTGCTTCGACGTCAGCGTCGGTATGCGCCGCCGATAAGAAGCAATTACGACCTTCCCAAATAAACACACCACGGTTCAGCATCTCGTAGAAAAACACGTCTAGATTTTGTGAAAACGTGAAGCGAAATAGTGACGCAAATGCCTCAATACGAATGGGGATAGCTTGTGTGCTAAAGAACTGATTTAACGTGTCTTTTAAGTATGTAGTTTTGTCGCTGATGGCTTGTTGTAGCTCTGGTCCTTGGCGCTTTATTTCACTCAGCACCGCTTTGGCACTTGCCATCACTAAAGGATGTTTACAAAAAGTTCCAGCAAAAAAGGTGGTATCAACCTGAGGATATGAATCATCACCGTATTGCCATTGTCCGCCATCGAGTGCATCCATAAACTGGGCACTACCTGCTACGACTCCTATCGGTAACCCGCCACCGACGATTTTACCATAAGTTGCCAGGTCGGCTTGAATGCCCAGCATCCCTTGCACTCCACCCGGATGCGCCCTAAAGCCCGTGATCATTTCATCAAAGATCAGCGCAATACCTAATGACTCTGTCAATGCGCGTAATTCACGTAAAAAGGCCCATGGCTGTAATTCTGGATGACGGCTTTGTACCGGCTCAACAATTACAGCCGCAATATCTGCTCCATGCTGACGAATGGTTTCTAATGAGTCAGAATCCCCATAGGTAAGTACCAAGTTATCACTGACAGCACCTTGGCGCACCCCTGAACACATCGGCTCAACACCTTCGTCCAGCGGCGACAATGATGCTAACGTTCCGTCGTAATGGCCATGATAGGCCCCGGTAAACTGTACGATTTTATCCCGCTTAGTCACCGTTCTAGCCAACCGAATTGCAGTCATTACTGCCTCGGTGCCAGAGTTACAAAAGCTCGCTCGCTGCAATCCCGTCAACTCGCAGACCAGCTCAGCCACTTCACATGCTAAAGGACTAGCCAGACCGAGCTGCAGCCCAGCATCTAATTGCTGCTGTAATGCCTGATGCACAAATTCGGGCTTGTGACCAAACAGGTTTACCCCAAAATCCATGGTGATGTCGATGTACTCATTACCATCAATATCCCATACGCTGGCGCCTTCACATCGTTTAGAAAACACCGGATATAGTAGTTCTTTAGTAGATAACCGAAAACCAGCTGAAGCTCGACAATCCGCCAGATGCGCTCGATGCTCAGCAACTAGTTGCTTAGATTTTGCAGTCTTGTGGCAATACTGTTCACTTAACTCACTCAAATAACGGCTATTTTGCACCTGAGAAGCTTGGGTTTGCTTTACTTGAAATCCCGGTAACAGACTAGATGCAGTATTCACAGGCGAGGCTAATTGAGCCACTTTTGCAACCGGTGTTGACCGAGCAACGGGTAACTGTAGTCCCTTATCCAACTGATTAAATAGCTGTAATTGCTGTGCAGTTACCGCTTGTACACTCTGTTGAGCGTGACTTGAACTGACCTGTAATGCAGCATCAAGCTGCGCTTGGCAGATTGCCAACAGTGTTGAGTGCAATGGAGTGCCATCTGCGCCAAGCTGATTCTCTTCAGGCTGTTTGGGAGGTTTCAATTCGCTAATTGATGCATCAACGCTTTGATAGTTGCTATGTACTTGAATATATTCAACAAGCTTATCTACCGTCTTGAGCTCTTCGTAAAATTGTCGAACACTAAACTCTAACCCAAACTCTTTCTCGTAAATCCGCACAGCTTGCATAATCATGAGTGAATCAACGCCCATTTCAAGTAATGGGAGATCGGTTTCGATTGCCGATACTGGTGTTGATAATAATCGAGCCAGCGTGTTTAAAACGTATTGTCTGATAGCATCATCGCGATCTACAGCTACACTAGATTGTCGCGCAATAGTCTCTACCTCGGCCGTTGCTCCCGTGATCCAATGCGGATGTTTGTCAAATGGATAAGCTGGTAACGGGACTTTAATAAACGACGGCTCACCATAAAGCATTTTCCAATCAGGAGTCACTCCGTATTCAAACAAGCAACCACACGCTTCAGCAAAGCGTTGTAGATCATCCCCCTGATGATTCAATACATGCGTAAATCGATCTTCTGTGCGCGTATTATTGGCTTGAATTAAAGCACTAAGAACAGGTTTAGGCCCCAGTTCAAGAGCACAAAAACTGTCGCTTGTCGTTTGTAAAGTATTGATCACCCAGCCAAATCTGACTGGCTCAATGATTTGCTGCACCCAGTAATCTGCCGTAGCCAACTCCACATCAGCCAACTTACCGGTTCTTGAAGAGATAAATGCAATGCGCGGCGGATGAAACTCAATTTGCTGTGCCACTTTACTAAACGCATCGAGCATTGGCGTCATTTGCGGCGAATGAAATGCGCATGCTGTATGTAACGTACGATGCTCTATCTGCTTTGCAGTTAATTGCGTGCTCAAGTCTGATAACGCTTGTGGCTCACCAGAAAATATGACTCCCGCTTCACCATGAAACCCTGAGATAACAACTTTATCTCTATATGGATTTATCCATTGTTGCGCTTCTGTCTCCGATAAACGTGCGGACATCATGGCTCCTTGAGTGGCCAACTCAGCCATGAGTAAACCTCGAGCAGCAAGTAACTTTAAGGCATCACTGAGTGAGAACACATCTGCAATACAGGCCGCGGCATATTCACCCACACTGTGACTGACTAAAATTTCTGGCTCAATGCCTAAACTCAACCATAATTTGGCTTGAGCATACTCAATGGCAAACAAACAAACTTGCGTCCACTGAGTTTGTTGCAGCATACTCTGACTACGATCTTGATACAGTACCGCGACGAGCGAAGCGTTTAAGTGCTCATACAATAAACTATCACATTCATCAATCGCTGCACGAAACACAGGCTGTGACTCATAGAGTGCACGTCCCATAGAGAAATACTGAGCACCTTGCCCGGTAAACAACATGACAACTTTGCCATTTTTTCTTGCGCTTTGAGGAAGCTGCAACTCACTGGATTGCAGCGCATCCAACAAAGCAGCGCGACTGCTGCCGGCAAAACTAGTTCGCAAACCTTTCATTGCTGGTTGTAACGCGGTTTGACAAACCAATGCGTCAAACTGAATCGGTGATGCCTCGGTTAATTGTTGATGGTATTGCCTAGCTAGCGTTTTCAGTGCCGATTCTGATTTCGCGCTAAGCGGCAACACATAGATACCAACTTGCTGATGAATATCAATTTGCTCGCTCCGACGGGTTGGCGCTTGAGTGCAGATCACATGGGCATTAGTACCACCAAATCCAAACGAGCTTATTGCTGCGACTTTTGCAGCGCCATTTTGTGGCAGCCAAGGAGTTTCTTCTTTGACGACAGATACGGGTAATTTATGCCACGGAATATGGCTATTTAACGACTCGCTGTAGCGCTGTGCTGGTATCCTCTGGTGATGCAAACATAAGCACGCTTTGATCAGTCCAGCTATTCCAGCACCTGACTCCAGATGACCAATGTTGGCTTTCGCCGCGCCCAACAGCAAAGGCTGCTCAGCTACCCGCCCTTCGCCATACACTTTAGCCAATGCCGACACTTCAATGGGATCGCCCAATTCTGTACCGGTACCGTGAGTTTCGACATACTGCACAGCATGAGCTGGTAGCGCCGCATTATCTAAAGCTGCACGAATTACTTTTTGCTGCGCGCCGCCATTGGGGGCAGTAATGCCGTTGCTACGACCGTCTTGATTGGTCGCACTGCCCTTTAGCACACCATAAATATGATCGTTATCTTGAATAGCCTGTGACAGTGGCTTAAGTAACACCACACCAACACCTTCACTGCGAACATAACCATCGGCAGCATTGGAAAACGTTTTACAATGTCCATCAGCAGCTAACATCTGGGCTTTTTCGCAAGCTGCACTGACATCGTCGGTCAAAATCAGGTTAACGCCAGCCACCAAAGCTTGCGATATTTCTCCACTGTTTAGTGCAAGTCTGGCTTGATGCAATGCCACTAAAGATGACGAGCACGCAGTGTCAACTGCAACACTGGGACCGGTGAAATTGAAGGTGTAAGAAATTCGGTTCGCAGCAACACTCAACGCAGTACCTGTACCTAAATAGGCGTTGCTTGGTTCGGTTTGCTGGGATAACAAAAAGTAGTCATTTTGCGAAATACCGACATACACACCGATGTCACTTCCAGCCAATGCATCCGGCATGTATCCCGCGTTTTGTATTGCATGAAAGCTGGTTTGTAATAACAACCGATGCTGTGGATCGAGGTGTTTCGCTTCACTTGGGCTAATGGCAAAGACTGCCTCATCAAACATTTCGATATCATCTAAGTATCCGCCCAACCGATTCGGATCTAACGGTCCTAAGTTCAACCTTGTAGATGATGGGCTGGCAATGCCATCGCCTTTACTCAACAGTAACTGCCAGTATTGCTCGAGATTACTGGCCTGAGGATAACGGCACGCCATACCAATAATGGCAATACCTTGCTTTTCATCATCCTTTAATGATACTGCCGGGTTAGCTGCTAGCTCGTCACTCGAGGATGATGGTGCAGCCTTGCCAAGTAACATTTGTACCGATTCAAACTGACTCAAATGCTGTGCAAGTTGCGAGATAGAAGGATGTTCATATAGCACGGTCGGTTCAAGGTCGAGTTCATGTAACTCCATTAATTCCCCGGCGATACGAACAGCCTTCATGGAATCCACACCAAGCGATAAAAACGAGGCATCTACATCTAGAGAATCCGCTGGTTTATCAATTTCTTGCGCTATGGTTTGTTGCAACAATTCGATAAGTTTGGAATGCTGATGCTTGGAAAGAGATCCTAACTTCGATTCTGCCATTGTGACGGGAATAGAACGTGCGAGCACATCAAATTTGTTTTCAAGGTACCAGCGTTTATTCTCTTGGCGCTGGATTTTACCACTGGATGTTTTGAGTATTCGTCCAGGTTTAATTAACAGAATCTCGTGGGGAACAATGCCATATTGTCCGACTATCGCTTGTGTGACTTGGCTAAACACCTCGTCGGCATTTAATTTTCTGACGCTGGTTCGCTTGACCTGCTGTACCAACACCAAACGCTCTTCTCCATTGATAGTCACCGCAAATGCTGCACCACCATTGTTATCCATAGCATCATGGGCTTCGTAAGCCGTCAGTTCGATATCCTGAGGATAGTAATTTTTGCCACGGAAAATCATCACATCTTTACAGCGTCCAGTCACATACACGTGCTGGTTATGTAAAAAGCCTAGATCACCTGTTCTTAAATAAGGCCCATCATTTTCATCAGCAATAAATGCCTGAAAGGTTTGCGCTGTCGCCTCTTCACGGGCCCAATAACCTTTTGCAACACTAGCGCCTTTTACCCAAATCTCACCAACCTGATCATCATCACAGCGCTGAAGGTTGTCAGGATTAACAACTGCAATGGTATGACCATGCCAAGTTTTTCCCGATGAAACCGCATAGTAAGGCTGCTCAGCGTCGGCTAAATCGAGTGCAAAAAAAGAATCACTATCGAAATCGTCAACGGGTATCGCCAATCCTTTTTGCATTGCAATTGGGTCAAGTCTAAGCACACTGGTGGTATCAGATAATGCTCCACCTGTCGCAAATAAAGTGGTTTCCGCCATACCATAACAAGGCGAAATGCTTTTGCGGTTCAACCCACACGCTTTGAATTTTTGATAGAAGCGCTCCAAAGTACTGGCACGTACAGGCTCTGCACCATTCAATGCCGATCGCCAGTGGGATAAATCGAGCGTTGCAAGCTCTTCATCTTTAATCGTGTCAACACAAAGATCATAAGCAAAATTGGGAGCACTGGAAGTCGTGGCTTTGGTGTCACTAAGCAGTTTCAACCAACGGTATGGCTTTTGTAGAAAATAGGTTGGATTCATCAATGCGGCTTGGCCGCCAAGATACACAGGATGTAAGATGCCGAAAATCAGTCCCATATCATGAAAATGAGGTAACCAACTTACAATTTGGCTGCCTTCGGCGTGACCGAATGCCACTTTCATCATTTCTTCGTTATCCATGATATTGGCATGGCTAACCATCACACCTTTGGGATTGCCCGTAGAGCCTGATGTGTATTGCAAAAATGCTAAAGATTCAGGTTCGATGTGGATGTCATCCCAAGCCAAGCTTTCATGACCTTGATCTGCAATGACATCTGTTTCAAAAATAGCAACGTTTTGAAGCGTTTCTTCAGCTTCAAACAGTGGCCTAGCAATTTCATTGATTTTTGCTGTTGTTAACGCACCTTTGGCACCCGCATCTTGAATGATGGCACGCAGACGGTCAGTATTTTGATTCTTTTTAGGCGGATAAATAGGCACCGCAATGATGCCCGCATAAAGGCAGGCAAAAAATGCTTCGACGAACTCAAAACCAGAGTTATAAAGCAGCAGTGCACGGTCGCCTTGCTGAAACGACTCGCTCAGTTTGTGCGCAATGATCCTTGCATGCCTGTCAAGTTGAGCAAATGTTAGTGTTTTACTAGGAAGCTTTTCATCGAAAAAATATTGATATACGGTGCTATCACCGCGTGTTTGAGCGTGCGAAATCAAAATGGAGACTAAGTCTGTTTTCATGCCATACCCATCAAAAAATTTGGGAAGTTACATAGCCAAAACACAGAATAAGCCGCGAGATAAACATCCAAAACCCCATGCTGTTCATGGTTTGAAAACTGTCCGAGCATAAGATCAGCAATTAACAAATTAGGCATGTTTTCGCTCGCTTTAAGCTGAGTTTCTGCGTTTTTGACCAATGCGATTGACGGTAATCATCAATTACTTATTTACAACAAACACAACAAACCAACCGCATATCTCAAAGAAAAGAAAATGTCAGTATGGGTCGTTGTGATGAATAAAAAATTAAAGGCTGACTAAATGCTGAAACTACAAGCTGAACTAATCAACTACACCTTTTTGTTTTTTAAAACCTATCCTTGTGTCGATGGTGGGTATTTGCGGGCAATCATAAAACACTTTAACTTTATGAAAGTTAAGCTTTTAACAACTAATTTCCAGTAACTACCAGCAACCAAGCAAGATAGTGCAAAAAATAACGCTAAGACAAATACTATCATTAGCGCGGTAAGGCACGACTGCTGAACTACTAATAACGATACCTAAGGCGTTCACTCTTTTTTCACAAACGCTTTGAAGAAATGCTAGCACAAAAAAACGATAAATAAACCAGAAAGTTAACAACTGATACAAAACAAAGCCCATTTAACACAATATTCATAAATAATATTGAAGTTAGTACAACTACAAGGAACATAGGTGACTTAGTATACTTTTGGGCACAAAGAATAGACGTGGTTAAAACAACCGCAAAGGTAAACCTATTGCAGGTTCAGTGAGCGTGATAAGCAAAGAAGAAGAAAAACCCAGCACAAAAAACCAACACATTGAAAATAATAACATTATATCTGTGCTAGATAAAAAATCAGGAAAGATTCGTACTGATACATTCACGGTTCTACTAGTGACATAAGCTTGGTTAAAATAATGCGAATAAAATAAATCTCAACAACCATTTATTGCAAATAAGGGGATTAATATTTTTTATTACATGGCATTACAACTGGCTGTAATTAATACGGTGTGGCATACATAAGCCTGCTCACATTGCAGGCTCACACTAAAATGATAAAAAACAGACGCTACTAATAACCGGCGGCATGACCGTCTTTTCGCGTTTCTGATGCACCAAAGTACACACCCGTTTTTAAATCTTTTAAGATTGCTTGATATCCACCATATGGCCCGACCGCATCTCTAAGTACATGTCCTTTTTTTATTAACTCACGACGCGTTTCCATTGGGAAGCCGCTTTCTAGGCTGACATAGCCGCCATCGAGCATTTTCTCCCCCGTAGGCTGACTCGATCCAGTATGTAAAATCCTTGGTGCATCTCCAGCTTCTTGTAGATTCATTCCAAAATCAATCATATTTATCAAGATTTGAGCATGCATTTGTGGTTGGGTCGCGCCGCCCATCACCCCAAAACTCATCCAAGGCTTGCCATCTTTGGTGACAAATGCCGGAATAATCGTATGAAATGGCCGTTTACCTGGAGCATAAGCATTGTAATGCCCCTTTTCTAAGGAGAATAACTCTCCTCTGTTTTGTAACACAAAGCCCAATTTTTCAGGCGTCATCCCAGACCCCATGCCGCGATAATTACTCTGTATCAACGAGACCATATTGCCGTACTGATCTGCAGTGGTGAGATAAATGGTATCTCCTTCAACTGGACCTGCTTGATCAAGCTTTGCCGCTTTATTTGTATCAATCAGTTTGCGCCTTTGGGCGGCATATTGCTTTGAAACTAACTTCTCTACCGGAATGTCTGCAAAATCAGGATCTGCGTAGTATTTAGCCCGATCAGCAAAAGCCAATTTCTTGGCTTCGATAAATGTATGGATATATTCTGGACTGCCAAACCCCATCGCTGTGAGATCGTAGCCCTCTAATATGTTTAGGATCTGTTGCGCAGCAATGCCTTGACCATTGGGTGGCAGCTCCCACAACGTATATCCTCTATAATCCACTCCGACCGGCTCAACCCACTCACTGCGATGATTAGCAAGGTCTTCATAGCTTAGGTACCCACCATTTTTCTTCATGTAACGGTCAATTTCTTTTGCGATTTCACCTTTGTAAAATGCGTCACGACCTTGAGCTGCGATTAATTTATATGTTTTTGCTAATGCCGGGTTTTTAAATATTTCTCCTTTTTTTGGCATCGCACCGCTAGGCATAAATACTTCCTTGAAGCCCTCGTATTGAGCTCGCGCCTCGACAGAACGTTGTAGGTAATACGCGATCAGTTCACTAACTGGAAAGCCTTGTTCTGCATACTCAATACTCGGCTTTAATAGTGTCGGCATGGGTAACTTGCCAAATTTTTGATGTAGTTCGAACCAACCATCAACGGCTCCCGGAACTGATACCGGTAACGGACCATAGCTGTCGATGCGATTGCCTTTACTTACGAGGGTGTCAAAGCTGAGACTTTGTGGTGAGCGACCCGAAGCGTTTAAGCCATATAATTGCTTGCTGCTTGCATCCCAAACGATAGCAAACAGATCACCTCCAATACCACATCCCGTAGGCTCAACCAGACCTAACATCGCATTGGCAGCAATTGCAGCATCTACTGCTGTACCGCCTTGTTTCAATATATCCAAAGCGACCTGAGTTGCCAGTGGCTGAGAGGTTGCAGCCATACCATTACTGGCAATAACTTCTGAGCGACTCGCAAAGTTATGTCCTGTAATTCTATCGTATGCAATGCTAGGTAGGCTGATGACAATGCTCGCTGCATAAATGACTTGTCTCAGAGTTTTTTTGTTCACGTGGGTTCCCCGATTTATCATATTCTTAACATCACTATATTCGGGTTAGTTATTAAGCAGCAATGACTTTGCGCTCAACAACACAAATACATCGTTTAGACCAAACTATCGACTTTTGCCTTTATTCATAAGACTTCAGTTAACATCACTTGGCTTGCACTAAGTAACTGCCTCACCATCTTGAAAGCAGTTAAATTCCAGCAAACCCAAGACTTATAAAAATAATATGTTAGTATTGCAGTGCAATGTAGGGACCATAACAATGAATGTAGAATTACTTGTCAGCAAAGCGAAGCAAGTGTGCGACAACAAAGGCGCACGCTTTACACCGATAAGAGAAAAAGTTTTTCGCCTGTTAGCATCAAAGCATACCGGTGTTGGCGCTTATGACCTATTAGAAGAGCTTAAATTAACCGAATCCGCTGCAAAACCTGCAACCGTTTACAGAGCATTAGACTTTCTCGCTGAGTTAGGGTTTATCCATAAAATCGAAAGTACTAACGCATTTATGTTGTGTCATCATTTCGACCATATCCACCCTGTTCAGCTGCTTATCTGTGATAGTTGCGGTAATGTTCAAGAACTACATTCCAATACGCTGTCACACGAACTGAATAACTTGGCAGCAGAGCTAGGTTTTTCAGTCTCAGAGCAAACGATTGAAGCACATGGACGATGCGAAAAATGTAAAGAGTGAGTGCAGCAAAACAAAAAGCCACTACACTTATAAGTCAGTAATAATCAAAGTAGGAATAAGGGATACCCAATATGAATGTAGAGTTCATCAACCCTTTTTTATCATCGTTAATCAATGTATTAGCGACAATGGCGCAAACTGAGCTGACACCGGGAAAACCCAAGGTGAAGCAAGGTGAAGTAGCGCAAGGGGACGTCTCTGGACTTATCGGCATGGTGGGACCACAAACCAAGGGATCATTTTCCATTACTTTCGAAAAAGACCTTGCGCTTGCGATTATGGAACGTATGTTGGGTGAAAGACCTGATGGTATTAATGAAGATGTAACTGACATGGTGGGTGAAATCACCAACATGGTTACTGGTGGCGCTAAAAATCTCCTCGGTGAAAAGGGCTATGAGTTTGATATGGCCACACCAATTGTTGTTTCTGGCCCAGGGCATACCATCACTCACCTGTGTGATGGTCCCAAGATTATCATGCCATTTACCTCACCCGATGGTAACGCGAATATCGAAGTTAGTTTCGATAAGCTAAAGGCTAGCTAGCTTTTGTCCCTGTTAGAGTTGTTTATTCTGTAAGCGAGATTTCTCGCTTACTTCCTTATCAGAGTTCCACAGGTTAATTCTCATATAGCTAAGCTAAATATGCTTAACTAGTTGTCTTTGTCTGCTTACTCGAAACCCATCTCTCATATTAAGTAGGATAAGTACGACATTGATAGTCCCAAAGATAACTTCAACACTTTGGATAACTATAAAACTCCAGCCAAAGTTACCAGCTTGAGCAAGGTAATTCAGATAGATAGCACTCGGGAGCAAAATAAAAATTCCGTTTACGCCAATTAATGGCATACGCTTAGCCTTTGCACTGACGTACTGGTTATCACTCCCTTTCGCCATGGTTACTCCAGAGCCTACTGTCAGTAACATACATGGCAGAAAAAGCAGTAACCCTGGATATACAATCCAACTTTTCACTTCAGCAATTAAAGGTTCATTACCGATAATCTCCGCATAAACAGTTCCGCTGATGAAACATAGGATAGTGATAAGAGCAACTGTCGCCGCGCCTTTATGTATCATTTTCTTTGTATTCAAGCTTACTTACTCCTTTAACTATGTTAATTGCCGAAGAACTCCTGTTTAAAAATCAACCATAAAATATCACAAACAGTTGCAATTGCAAATGTTGCATTAGCGATATTTTCAATTGCTATTTTTGTGCTAGTCTTGTCACAGTGATAGCTCAATGCTTCGAGTTATGTTTTTACAGTGATTAAGAGAATACAAAATTGGATAAGTTTTCTAAAAATGATAGCCTCGGATGGCACATCGCGGTGCTTAGCAATACCATGTCATCGATGCTAGATGAACAGCTGAGGGCATTTGATCTCAAATTAGCTTACTGGCCTACTTTATTACTCTTATGGGAGCAGGAAGGGCAAACTCAGACAGAGCTGACCAATGCGTGTCAGACTAATCACTACACCACGACTCGGATATTAGATAAGTTAGAGTCAAGCCAACTCGTTGAACGCAGGACAGATCCGGATAATCGAAGGATCTTTAGAATATTTCTAACCGAAAAAGGCCGCAAGCTTGAGAAGCCATTGACTGAGATAGCTAACCAAGTGAATCAACACATTCTCAGCAAAATAGAACAATGCGACCGTGACCAGTTCATTGGGATATTAAAGACATTGAATAATGTGTACTAGTGTGATTACCAAGGGATACTGACGGTATAAGTACCAAGCGATTTTGACGTAATCACACTAATTCAAATAATATATGAGTTAGCCCTTTAGCCGTAAGCTTTTCCGTTAAGGGTGACCACTATACGTCGTGCGCCACCATGATTTCTGTGCTCTCCCAAGTAAATCCCTTGCCATATCCCCATCGCTAATTCACCATTTTTGATTGGAATACTGACACTGCAACCAAGTAGACTGCTTTTGATATGCGCAGGCAGGTCATCACTGCCCTCATAAGTATGACGATAATATGGCTCGCCTTCTGCAACCGAGCGAGAAAAGTAGCTTTCAAAATCTTGTCTTACGGTGGGATCGGCGTTCTCATTGATCGTTAGTGATGCAGAGGTGTGTTGTAAAAATAGGTTACTGATCCCGATGCTTATGTCTTTTATTTCAGGTAGGTGGATCAATATTTCATCGGTGATTAGGTGAAATCCCCTAGACTTCGCTTGCAACGTGATCTCTTTTTGCATCCACAACGACATAAATTTATTCCTAATTCCATTATTATCTTTTAGCTATTGTTACAGCGACTGATCAACGCGCTGCGGTTATATATTCATAACTGACCCTAGGCGTCACGTTACAAAGAAGCTCGTAAGGAATCGTGCTGGCACACTGCGCAACTTCTTCTACAGGCAAGTTTGGACCCCACATTTCGACTTCATCACCCACTTTAATTCCATCGGGATTGTCACCTATGTTCACCGTGATCATATCCATAGACACACTGCCAACAATACCGTACCGCTTACCTAAAATTACCACAGGCGTGCCATTTTGTGCGTGCCTTGGGTAGCCGTCACCATAGCCTAAACCTATCACCGCGAGCATAGTATCTTTATCGCTACTCCAGCGTCCCCCATAACCTACTGCATCATTGAGCTTGACCTTGCGTACAGCTATCACCCTTGTAGTTAAGCGCATTGCAGGAACTAAACCATGATCGCGACCAATTTGATTTAACATAGGTGATACCCCGTAAAGCATTAGACCAGGGCGGATCCAGTCAAAATGCGTAGTAGGCCAACCAACAACTGCTGCTGAATTTGCCAAGCAAAGTGGCGCTTGCTTGCCATCAACTAGCTGCTTAAACAAACTAGTTTGTTGCTGTGTTTTATCATTCTGTTGGTCATCGGCACATGAGAAGTGAGTCATTAAACGTAGATTTTCGGCAACATTTTTACTGCCTTTTAATCGCTGATAAAACGCCTCAAATTGCTCAGGTTCAATGCCCAAGCGATGCATGCCCGTATCGACTTTTAGCCATACGGTAAGTGGCGCATCTAAATCAGCTTGTTCAATTGCTTCAAGTTGAGTCTCATCATGCACCACAGTTTGTAAGTTATTGGCGATCAAAATAGGTAAGTCTGAGGGATGAAAAATCCCTTCCAATAGCACGATGGGCTTAGTTATCCCGCCCATTCTTAGGGCTAACGCTTCATCCAATCTGGCCACTGCAAACGCATCTGCATCACCTAAATGTTGAGCTATTTTAACCAAGCCATGGCCGTATGCATTGGCTTTGAGAACCGCCATAACTTTGCTGTGTGGGGCAATTTCTTTGGTGCGTTGCAAATTATGTTGCAACGCCGATAAGTCTATTTCTGCGCAAGCTAATCGCATGCTACTACTCCAAGCATTAATACTCATCGTCTATTGCCGGACCGGCATAGTTGTCGAATCGAGAGTATTGTCCTTGGAATGTTAACCTAACCTTACCAATTGGGCCGTTACGCTGTTTACCGATGATGATTTCAGCCGTGCCTTTGTCTGTGCTATCGTCGTTATATACTTCGTCACGATAAATAAACATGATCAAATCGGCATCCTGCTCGATAGATCCTGACTCACGTAAGTCGGAGTTTACAGGTCGTTTATCTGCACGTTGCTCTAGCGTTCGGTTTAACTGCGACAGCGCGATGACTGGACACTGTAGCTCTTTAGCCAATGCTTTAAGAGAGCGCGATATTTCGGCGATTTCTAACGTCCGGTTATCCGATAAACTTGGTACCCGCATAAGCTGCAAGTAGTCGACCATAATCATGCTGATCCCGCCATGGTCTCGAGCAATTCGACGAGCACGCGAACGTACATCGGTTGGTGTTAAACCCGATGCATCATCGATATACATTTTACCTTTGTCCATGAGTAGTCCCATGGTAGATGATAGCCTCGCCCAATCATCATCATCCAACTGGCCCGTCCTAACCTTAGTTTGGTTGATACGACCGAGGGACGCTAACATCCTCATCATGATTTGCTCTGATGGCATCTCTAAAGAGTAAATTAATACAGGCTTATCCTGCGTCATTGCTGCATGTTCTGCCAAGTTCATGGCAAAAGTGGTTTTACCCATAGATGGACGAGCGGCAACAATAATAAGATCAGATGGCTGCAATCCCGCAGTCATTTTATCTAAGTCTGAATAGCCGGTACTGACACCAGTAACTCCATCTTGCGGTGATTGGTATAGCTCTTCAATCTTATCGACCGTTTTTTCCAAAATGGAGTGAATGCTTTGTGGACCTTCTGTACTTTTAGTACGTTGCTCTGCAATTTTGAAGACTTTACTTTCTGCTAAATCCAACAAGGCATGACTATCACGCCCTTCTGGGTTAAATCCTGCTTCAGCTATTTCATGCGCCACACCTATCATTTCACGTATTACCGCACGCTCGCGTACAATACTTGCGTACGCATCAATATTCGCAGCACTTGGGGTATTCTTTGCAATTTCCGCCAGGTAAGCAAAGCCACCAACAGACTCTAGCTGATTATTTTTCTCGAGATTTTCAGAGATGGTTATCAAGTCGATCGGTTGTCCGGTTTCAACCAACCTTTCCATTGCTTCGAAAATTAACTTGTGAGTTCGAGTATAAAAATCTTTTGAAACAACCAGTTCTGCAACGCGATCAAATGCCTCGTTATCGAGCATCAAACCACCCAGAACGGACTGCTCAGCTTCAATGGAATGAGGAGGTACTTTTAAAGTGTCAACTTGCAGGTCTGATTTAGCCATATTTCAACATAGAGAGTAGAGAAGACCTGCTATTGTATCTGGTATCAACCAGAGTGCAAATATCAAAGCTGAAGTAAGTCAGGTGTTAGGCCCAATCTCTTCCAGCTTTGAGTAAAGAAGTACAGAAACACAAAAAGCCGCCATTGTGGCAGCTTTTTGTAGCATACTGAGTTAGTTATCTTTTCTTCAGTGCAATGTCACCACTCACCGTATCGATTTCTACATCTGCATTACCTGAGCCTAATACAAACTCTAACTCTTTCGCCGGACCATATTTTGCTTTTTTCACTTTATCTGAAGATAAACGATTGCTAATGCTACCACCTGAATGCGCATTGACTTCAAATCTAGCAGATACATCTGTTGGGAAATAAAGTGCAAGATCTCCGCTGACACTTTCCATGTTGATGCTAGCATTGTCTTGAAGCTTGTTCATTTTCACGGTGATTTCGCCATTGACCGTAGAAACGCGCAGATCTTTTAACTCGTTTAAGGTCAACTCGACTTCACCGTTAACATTTTCTAGGCGAACTTCTGTCGCGTCTGATTGCGTTTTAATTTCACCATTAACGGCATTAAAACGTAATTTTCCCTGTGAGCCAATATCATTAATATCACCATTTACCGTTTCAAATTGAAGCTGTCCTGATAACTCTCGACTATCAATATCACCATTCACCGTCTCTAGCGATACTTTGCCACTGAGTTCGCTGACTTTAATATTGCCATTGACCGTTTTAACACGAGCTCCAGAGTCTAACTGTGACACCTCTACGTCAACAATAACTCCTTCGAAGTCCAATTCACTGCTGCGCGGCATAAAAATAGTTAGATTAGAGCCATCTCCTCCGCCCCAACTTTTATAGCGACTCGGCATTTTTACAACGAATTGAGTGACCTTACCTGAGGTTTCTAATTCATAGCCTTCAGCCTTATCATCTAACTCGCCAGACACCTTAAAAACGTTCTTGTCCCAAGATTTAATGATGACTTCACCACGCTGATTTTCGATAACAATACGACCGTTAGCTGGTACTTCACGTTCTTGGTCAATTGACTCTCCAGCCACAACCATGAATGGCAACGCGACTAAACTTGCAATTAATTTTTTCATCCTTACTCTCCTAAATCTGTTGCCAACGAGGCTGATGAACCTTGTTGATAAGGTCTAACTGTTGTTGATACACCTGAGCAAGCATTCTTAATAGCGCTGCATTTTCAGGATCATTTTTAAGCGATAACTTAACGGCTTGCTCTGCTTGCTCTAATTCTTGTAATTGCATTTGCCAATCTGACGTCAGCGCAGGTTGCGTATCATACTGTACAAGCAACGCTTGCTTTTGCTGTTCAAAAAAAGAGCTCATATTCGCTAATGAATCTTGTTTCGGCTGGTTCATTACCACTTGCCAGGCAAATAACCCTGCAACAGTACACGCTGCAATACCAGTTAGCTTTTGCCAATGGTTATGAGTGGTTTGGCGCACCGGAGATTCCTGATTAATGGCTTTTTCGATACCTAACCACAAATCGCGCTGCGGCTCGGGTGTCGATAAGTCATTGCTTAACTCCGCTTGGATAAATTCATCAAAAGATGGTTTACTCATTTTCATACCACTCCTGCAGTAAATTTCTCGCTCTATGGTACTGCGACTTGCTTGAGCCGACGGCCATATTCAACATATTGGCAATTTCTTCATGTCGATATCCTTCAACCGCATGCAAAACAAAAACTAAACGAGCACGCTCTGGTAATCTTACAATCAGCTTATCTAAACCGTTTAACCCCGAACACATAGCCGCTGACTGCTCATCCATGCCACTACTTTCAATACTCACAACCTTTTGTAACCAGTTTTTATGAGTTCGCAAATAACTAATTGCGATGTTACTGGTCACACTGTGTAACCACGTTGAGAATTTTGACTGTCCTTTAAACTGGCCAATTTTATTCCACAACTGGATAAAAACCTCTTGAGTCGCCTCTTCTGCATACTCTGGTGATGCCAGTAACCGCAAACACAGTCCGTAAACTCTATTCTTATGTGCCATATACAATTGCTTGAAGGCAGCCTGATCGCCGTCTTGAATTCGGGCAATCAACTCATCAATCTGCTGAGCCCCATTTGGTGGCACTGCCGATTCGGCATCTACTAACATCTTTATTTTCCCTTGTTATCGTTCTTGCTAGCTTGATATAAATGATGTTTGCTTTCAAGTTACTGAGTTAGACGTAAGGCAAATGCGAAAAGGTTTAAAAGAGTTAAGTTATTTATTCGATAACGCAGACAACAACGAGAAAAGATCGCGAGCTTCGCCATTGTTGTGCTGTGAGCAGTACTTTCTGTCGCCAGGATTTTACATAAGAACGATGAACATTCTTAGTCTATGTAAAGTAACGGATGGCAATGAGTCGATTCACACGGGTAGAATTAAGGCCCTAGAGAAGGGCCTTAAAAACTATTCTGAAATTTCTGCTTTTACACTTTCTGGTAGTCGATAGAACCAGCGGTCAAAAGTTAATGTTGGGATACCAGAGGTAGAGTCACCACTTCCTGATGAGCCACCGCCGACAACTGTCTTCAACGCTTCATCAAAGTGAAAATCAGGGTTACCTTGCCCATTTATATACGAACCTAGAATACTACCGTAAATGGAGCCATTCCCGGTGATATCGATAGTCGCTAACGGAGCATAAATCACCGAGTACATATCGCTGTCACCACTAAGCGAAATAGCTTCTCCAGACTTATTAGAATAGATGCTAAATGTGGCATGCCCACCACTAGTTAAGCCATGCCGCTCCACAATCACATCGCCACTGCCGCCCAATTCGACTTTTCCTGTAACGAACAAGGTCAATGAACTATCGTCTTTTATCGTCAATGAGGAGCCACCAGTTATACTGAAGTCACCATCTACCAAGAAGATCACGTCTCCACCTTGAATCGTCACATTGCCATTACTCGACAACGAAAAGCTCTTCATGCCAAATACGTATTCTTCTTCACTGTCATTTTCGATAACGTCTTGATAGCGTTGCGCATTCTCGTCAAAGGTATACACATTTTGTTGAGTCGCTAATATAACGCCTGAGTCGCTCACTTTTCCACTATTGCCTTGGCGTGTTTCATAGCCAACTCGAGTAGGTGTGAAAGTGTAATAGTCGTTTGCATCTATGGTGTAATTTAGAAATGCATTGCTATTGCCGATTACATTGCCCATATTACTGATGATCCCTGCGGGGTCACATTGCTCGGAATCTGGCGTGTATGTCTCCAGAGGTATTAAGCCTGGGTCGACATTATATTTGGCTGCGGAGTAATGTATGCCGTCTTGATAAAAGTCACTGCCATCAGGAAACGTACCGCTACCACCGTATTTAATGTCGAGATCAACACCTTCAAGGTTGGCTATTGAAGCTCCCCATTCCATTGTCGCATCGCCTGAAGCTCTAACATACCCAGAGATCTCACCGCCGCGATGAATAAAGTCGCTTAATGTTTCAACATTCCCATCAACTCGAACCCCTCCTCCCGAAGAGATCTCTACGTTACCATTCGCTTTGACGTTACCGTAAATGGGTGAAGAACCGGTTAGATATACCCCACCAGTAGAGTTCACATCGCCCTTAATAATTGAGTGACCTTGTAGGTATACATGCGCATTATTACCACCGGTGGTAATTAACGCATTACTTCCTTTAGTTTCTTCATAACTACCTTGCGACGAATCGTAACTATCAATTAAACCACTTCCTTTTAAGGTTACGCCCATACAACCAGCGATTAAGCTGTCGTTGACGGGTGACTTGGTCGCTGGTTTAAATTTGTAATAAGCAACAATTCTATCGTTTGAATCCCCACTGTAGCGCTCACCAGAGCTAACAATGATGATAATGTCATCATAGTCTGGATGTGCATGTGCGCTTACGTCATATTTCAGGTCATCACCGATCTCGCCGCCGCCCTTTAAAGGTTCTTGAACAGCAACTAGCTCATCTCTGGTTAACCATGGCTCTTGAACAAGCTTTGCTCTAAGCTGCTCTGCCATATCATAAATGCCTTTTTCAGATAAGAAGCGGGCATTCATACTCTTTTGAAAATTACCAGACAAACGCTCTTGCACAAGCGTTTCTTTCATCGCGCCAAATACAATTACACCTGCCATAGTGCTTAGCAGCAACACTTTGACGAGTGTAAAACCTCTTTGCTTATTCATTATTTACCTCACCATAATAATTCGAGTGGCTGCAAGGCTAATCACGATACCGCCTGCAAATTGTGTTGGGACATTCTCAGGAGTAACGGTCACATCAACTAACAAACCGCTGGCACGACTACTAAAAGTCAAAGCCTGAACACCTCTTAATAAATCAGCGACTCCTAAGCTTGTCCCGGTCGCTCTGTCAACAATGTCGCAAGTTAGATAATTATCCCTTAAAGTATAGACTTCATCATAGTCAATGGTAGGTACAGTACCTTGACAAGAAGGGCTAAACGGATCTTGTTGTACAGTGATAGTTAAGCCGTTAGCAGAGATCGTAGGCATGCTAGCTGTTTGCTTAATGCTACGTGATAAAATCTGCTGCGTGTATCGGAGTACCTCTTGTGCACTTGCCAATTCTTGTGCTGATGCAATAGTCCCTTTGATTGCGCTATAAGACATGACGATACCAAGTAGTAAAAACGTCCCGATCGCCACCGAGACCATTAACTCTACGAGTGAAAAACCTTTATTCATTAGAGTATCGCCGTAGGTATACAGTTTTTACGCACATTCACAAACGTAGCGTTGATCGTTACTTGATCGGTATTATTAACAGCGTCGGTATTGACACGCGTATCCACCCATGTCACCGAAATAGGCATACTATTTGAGTAGGTACTAGGAACCACTACGGTAAACGAACTTCTCAAGTTAGGCGGTGCAAGAAGCAGATCTTGAAAACTTGCGTTGTTATAATAGGTAGGCTGCACTTGCTGTATGGTGCATAACTGAGACCATATTTGCTCCATCGCATTCTGACTCAATATTAAAGACACCGTATAATCAAAACTATTGGTAGCATATTGCAGCGACCTCAACTGAGTTGCAGCCAAACCTAATAGCGCCACACTGGCTATCAGCATGGAAATCATCACTTCTATAAGAGAAAAACCTTGTACTACACGCAACCTTGTCCAGCCTCCGCTATCCAACTCTGTCCACTGAGTAAAATACACAGACGGTAGTCAACTGTACTGTCTTCATTATCGGTGATCAAAATGTTTACATTCTGATTTAGCTCTCCAGTGGAGCTCACCACGATATCAGGGTAATTTATCGCGATACTTTCATGGGTCGTTGAAAACTCATGCAACACGGCCAATTGCCCACTTCTTTGGGCCTGTAATAACCATTTATCTTCACTAGCTGTTAATACGATGCTTTTCGCCTGCTTGACGGCTTCACTACGAGCATACTTGTAAAATGAGCTAATCTGATTTGCATTATTCACGACCCTGTCTTGCTTAATCTGGTGCATAAACGATGGGGTAGCAAGAAATGTTAAGATCCCAACAATCGCCAATGCAACGATTAACTCAAACAATGAAAAACCCGCTTGTTTCGTATTGTTATTACCAACAGTCATTAGCTTCTGCACCTTGAGTTCCGACATGGTTTAATGTAAGTACGCCACAACGATCAGAGTGTTGAGCTGAACCTTCTTTAGGAGTAGCTTTCAACTCAAAAGCTCGACTTGTAAAATTGCCACCACCAGTTGGCTTTTGCTGATGCGTATATTCGAAAGTGTAGGTACTTAAGGTCGGCAAGCCGGTGAATTGATCTGAATCTGGGTAGCCTCCGTTACGCGAATACATGCGTTCAAGCAATACAGCAACCTGCAACATATTTTGTTGCGCTTCTGAACGCCGACCATCTTGTACTGACTCTATATAGGATGGATACGCCAAGGAGCCCAAAATAGCCACAATGGCTACCACGAATAACAACTCCAATAATGAGAAACCTTTTTTATCGCGCTTCATAAATTACCCAAAACAAAGACAACGCTGTCATTTATTACAATAAAATATAGCAACTACGAAAACAATACAAAAGGGTGATTTTCGTTGTTACTTTTTTGACCAGCTTACAGTTTTTTGTATTTGTTAGATCGATAGTAGCGCTCAAGATTTGTTCTAAAGTAGCTATATCTCTGAGTTTTAAAAGGCTGGTGAACTATATCAGTTCAAAATTTAGCAATAAAAAAACCGTGCACGGTTGCGCACGGCTTTTCACTTAATTATAAAATTAAGCTTCTGCGATTACGATTACTTTGATCGTAGCAGTAACGTCTGAGTGTACTTGGATAGCAACATCAAATTCGCCAGTCTCACGGATAGTACCTAGAGGTAGACGAACTTCTGATTTAGCAACCTCAACACCTACAGCAGAGATAGCATCAGCAATATCGCGAGTACCGATAGAACCGAATAGCTTACCTTCATCACCTGCTTTAGAAACTAGAGTAACTTCAGCTAGTGCTTCTAGTTTTTCAGCGCGTGCTTGTGATGCTGCTAGCTCTTCAGCGATTTTCGCTTCAAGATCAGCACGACGAGCTTCGAATGTTTCAATGTTAGCTTTAGTCGCTGGAACTGCTTTACCTTTAGGGAATAAGAAGTTACGTGCGAAGCCTGCTTTAACGTTAACCTGGTCACCTAGGCTACCTAGGTTTGCAATTTTGTCTAGTAGAATAACTTGCATGTCTCTACACCTTTTAAAAACTAGTAGTCAGCTGCTTACTTATGTAAGTCAGTGTATGGAAGAAGGGCTAGGTAGCGAGCACGCTTAATAGCTGTTGCTAGCTGACGCTGGTATTTAGCGCTAGTACCTGTGATACGGCTAGGTACGATTTTGCCACTTTCTGTTACGTAGTTTCTAAGAGTAGCCAGATCTTTGTAATCGATTTGTTGTACGCCTTCCGCTTTGAAACGGCAGAACTTACGACGTCTGAAATAACGTGCCATGAGTAATTTCCTCAATTAATTCTTTCAATATGTTGTGCGTGTAGTACTAGTTGACTTAAGCCATTTCGGCTTTCGTGACGGTTTATAAAACCTCTAACTTGTACTGCTTGCCCAACGTATAAATGCTCTGTTTGAGTTCGGAACTGTTCACCACTAGCGACTACCTGAATACGCACATAAGCGTTTCGAGTTAAATCTGCTTCTAACTGCATTGATTTGTGCTCAAGTACAAAAATACAGTGTGGAATACCAGCGGGACTTTGACTCATTTTTGGTGTTTTACAAATCATGCCCGAAAGCACATATTGATTTGTGTACAGGTCAACCTGATTACTCACCATTACCTCGAAAGGTCAGTCAAATCCGAATTCAACAACGATTAAGCAGTCGCTGCTTCTTTTTTCTCTTCTTTTGCAAGAGGAGACGCTTCAGTTACCGCGTTCTTAGTACGCATAACTAGGTTACGAAGCACTGCATCGTTATAGCGGAAAGAAGTTTCAAGCTCGTTGATTACTTCAGTTGGTGCTTCAACGTTCAATAGAACATAGTGCGCTTTGTGAAGCTTCTCGATTGGGTAAGCCAGTTGACGACGACCCCAGTCTTCTAAACGGTGAATAGTACCGCCAGCTTCGGTGATAGCACCAGTATAACGCTCGATCATACCAGGTACTTGCTCACTTTGGTCTGGGTGAACCATGAATACGATTTCGTAATGACGCATGGATATTCCTTACGGTTAATATAGCCTCGTCCTGTTTCGGCCAGTCAGGGTAAGGCAAGGAACGATATTGGTTAGGCCGAAAGAGCGCGTATTTTACGCGTAGCATTAAAAATAAGCAATCAGTTTATTGCTAGATTTTTTAGATTTGAGAACGAAAATTTAGGAAGTTTCTAAGGGATTGATATATGGGAAGTTGGAGCGGCACACGAGGTTCGAACTCGTGACCTCAACCTTGGCAAGGTTGCGCTCTACCAGCTGAGCTAGTGCCGCATTCCGTAATTTGCTCTTGTTTTCCGCTGGAGCACAACCTGAGGTTGCGTCTAACGTTTTAGCAGCTGAGCTAGTGCCGCATCACAATTTTAAAACATTCAATTTGATTTAATTCAGCTGAACTTCTGAAATTTGGAGCGGCACACGAGGTTCGAACTCGTGACCTCAACCTTGGCAAGGTTGCGCTCTACCAGCTGAGCTAGTGCCGCATTCCGTAATTTGCTCTTGTTTTCCGCTGGAGCACAACCTGAGGTTGCGTCTAACGTTTTAGCAGCTGAGCTAGTGCCGCATTCCGTAATTTGCTCTTGTTTTCCGCTGGAGCACAACCTGAGGTTGCGTCTAACGTTTTAGCAGCTGAGCTAGTGCCGCATTCCGTAATTTGCTCTTGTTTTCCGCTGGAGCACAACCTGAGGTTGCGTCTAACGTTTTAGCAGCTGAGCTAGTGCCGCATCACAATATATTCTTTGTTTTTACAGTCGAATATTGAACTGATTTTTGGAGCGGCACACGAGGTTCGAACTCGTGACCTCAACCTTGGCAAGGTTGCGCTCTACCAGCTGAGCTAGTGCCGCATCACAATATATTCTTTGTTTTTACAGTCGAATATTGAACTGATTTTTGGAGCGGCACACGAGGTTCGAACTCGTGACCTCAACCTTGGCAAGGTTGCGCTCTACCAGCTGAGCTAGTGCCGCATTCCGTAATTTGCTCTTGTTTTCCGCTGGAGCACAACCTGAGGTTGCGTCTAACGTTTTAGCAGCTGAGCTAGATTTACCGCGAACGGCTTGTCATCTCAAGCGGGGCAGGATTCTACAATATTCGATTGGCTTTGCAAGTATTTTTTTATACTTTGAAGAATTTTTCTTGATACACCTTTAACTCCATAATTGAGTCTTTAATGTCATCAAGTGCCAAATGGGAACTTTTCTTCTTAATTTCCTTTAACAACTCAGGTTTCCAACGACGAGCAAGTTCTTTAACCGTACTAACGTCTAGGTTTCTGTAGTGAAAATAAGCTTCAAGTTCTGGCATATACTTATTTAGGAAGCGACGATCTTGACCGATGGAATTACCACACATAGGAGAAGCTCCGGGGGGAACCCATTCTTTTAGGAATTCTAACGTTTTATCAAGTGCGTCTTGTTCAGAGAATTTACTGGCTTTACAACGAGCGGTTAGTCCTGAGCGCCCATGTTGATTAGTGCACCATTCATCCATACCATCTAGTAACTCATCACTTTGATGGATGGCAATAACAGGCCCTTCAGCCAAAACATTTAAATCGCCATCAGTGATCACTGTTGCGATTTCTAAGATTCTATCTGTCTTAGGTTCAAGCCCCGTCATTTCGAGGTCGAGCCATATCAGGTTTGATTCATGAAAAGACATACACTACCTTAACGGTACTTTCCTTTAGATCCAATGCAATTAGATATATCATATTAGTTTACACACTCGACCTAAAGCTTTTTTTACCGAGCATAGGCGTTTAAATGATTTATAGCCTAATTTCGCACAGTGTGCACGCCTAAGCTTAAGCAGATGATATAGATGGCAAAAAAGAAAAAACTTAGTAAGGGCCAATCCCGACGGATCAGCGCCAACCAACAAAAACGCATTCAAAAAGCCAAAGACAGCCCGCAATTGGAGTCGGAAGTCACTTGGCAGAGTGATAATTTAGGTCCTACAGAACCTGCTGTGGTGATCAGTCGATTTGGCCAACATGCCGATATTGAAACTCAAGATGGTGAAATATTACGCTGTAATATTCGCCGAACCGTATCGAGTATTGTCTGTGGTGATGAAGTCATTTTCCGCAAAGCCAATGTCAGCGAAGGCGACCTTGCTGGTGTCATTGAAGCCGTTGAAGAAAGACGCTCGCAACTTACTCGACCCGACTTTTACGATGGGGTTAAAGTGGTGGCCGCCAATATTGACCAAATTTTGATGGTATCTGCAGTCGTTCCCGAGTTCACGCCCAATATCATCGATCGCTACTTAGTGGCTTGTGAAGATATGGGCATTGAACCTATTTTGCTTCTCAACAAAATCGACTTGCTTGATTCAGAAAGTTTGCAATACGTCGATGAAGTACTCGATATCTACCGTGAACTTGGATATCAAGTACTTCTAGTGAGTAACAAAACGGGTGATGGTATTGAAGCATTAAAAGCCAAACTGGCAGATAAGAACAATATCTTTGTCGGTCAATCTGGCGTCGGCAAATCTACTTTGGTAAATACGGTTTTACCCAACGCTGATATTCTGACTCAGGAAGTTTCTGAAAATAGCGGTCTAGGTCAGCACACCACGACGGTATCACGCTTACACCACTTACCCTCAGGCGGAAATCTCATCGACAGTCCAGGCATTCGCGAATTTGGTCTTTGGCATTTAGAAGTAGATCGCGTGACCTGGTGCTTCAAAGAGTTTCGCGAATATATCGGTGGCTGCCGGTTTAGGGACTGTAAGCATTTAAATGATCCTGGCTGTATTATTCGTGAAGCCGTCGATGAAGGAAAAATAAGTGAGCTTCGCTATGAAAGCTACCATCGTATCTTAGAATCTATGGCTGATGGACGCGCTGGTGCGCGAGCGCCAAGAGTTTGATAATATTTGTGATATGACACACCGGCTGGGTATGAACTCTTCTCCCAGCTTTTGGATTAATTCTGTAGGGATCTAACCAAAGTGAACCTAGATAAATTAAAAATAGCAATGCAATATGCGCTGCCAAAACACGCTCTGTCTCGACTTGTCGGCAAACTCGCGGCAGCACAAGCAGGTGCACTAACCACTGGGCTTATTAAACTGTTTATTAAGCAATACAAGATAGATATGAGCGAAGCCCTGTATGAAGATCCCGCGCATTACAAAACGTTCAATGAATTCTTCACACGTCCGCTGAAAAATGGCATTAGACCACTTGCAACAGAGCCTGAGATCATTGCTCACCCAGTTGATGGTGCGATTAGCCAACTTGGTGAAGTGGTTGATGGACAAATCATTCAAGCCAAAGGCCATGACTACAGCCTACAAACCTTACTCGGCGGAAAAGAAGAAGATACAGTGCCATTTTTAGGCGGAAAGTTTGCCACCATTTATCTTGCGCCAAAAGACTATCATCGCATTCATATGCCTGTCGATGGCACACTGAGAAAGATGATTTACGTTCCTGGTGACTTATTTTCAGTAAATCCACTGACAGCACAAAACGTTCCCAATCTATTCGCACGTAACGAAAGAGTTGTAGCTATTTTTGATACAGAAATAGGACCACTTGCGATGGTACTAGTTGGCGCGACCATCGTTGCCAGCATAGAAACAATATGGGCTGGCACCGTGACGCCACCAGCAGGCAAAGATGTATTTAGCTGGGACTACCCGGCAGAAGGGGATAATGTTATCAAGTTGAACAAAGGCGAGGAAATGGGCCGTTTTAAACTAGGTTCAACCGTCATTTTAGCTTGGGGTGCTGAGCAAGCTGATTTCTTAGCAGATCAACAGCCTGAAACGGTTACTCGTATGGGTACACCATTTGCAACAAAAATCACGTCAACGGAAGCCTAAACACCGCTTTTATTGGAGCTAATCAATTTAGCTCCAATAAAACTACTTCTCTGAGCAGCAAGTACAAGCCTTATCTTTTTCTAACTCAATAATACTTTGCGACATTGAAAGTCCCGAGTAATAGCTAAAATGACTACCTTGATGGTGACCAAGCAGTACATTGATTGCTAGCAATGCTTGTTGAGCACCTATCACCCCCAACAGTGGACTCATCACACCAGCATTATCGCAATTCAATGCTTCTGATTGTTGGGTGTTTGGAAAAATGCACTCATAACATGGGGACTGTTCACGAAAATCAAAACACATTAGTTGACCTCGTGCAGCAATTGCGGCCCCAGAGATAAGTACTTTCTCATGTGCCAAACAAAAACGATTTAATAAATAGCGAGTTGCAAAGTTATCACTACAATCCAATACTATATCGGCTCCCTTTAGGGCAGGTTCAATGTTGGATTCTGTGAGCCTTTCAGCTATCGGAAAGAGTGCTATTTCATTATTAAGACTGGCTAATACTTTACCTGCAGCTTTGGATTTTTGCTGTCCGAGATGATTGATTTTATACAAAATCTGCCGCTGTAGATTGGACAGTTCAACCATGTCATCATCCACAAACGTGAGCTTGCCGACTCCACTTGCGGCCAGGTAAAACAATGCGGGGCTACCTAAACCACCGCAACCAACAACCGCAACGTGCGCAGCTTTAAGCTGTCGTTGCCCTTGCTCAGCCACCTCCTGTAACAGTAAATGCCTGCTATATCTTACTTTTTCTTTATCACTCAGCTCAATCATATTGCGCCATGGCTTGAATTAGTTGATCAACAGCAAGCTGTGGCTCATCAGCTTCGGTAATAGCTCGTACAACCGCAATACTTCCGACACCTGTACTTGCTACTTCTGGAGCCCTTTGCAAGTTGATCCCGCCGATGGCCACAGTGGGATAATGCCCTTCCATCAGTGGGACAAAATGACGAAGCTTTTCTAAGCCTTGGATCTGACCAGTCATATCTTTTGTGGTCGTTGGGTAAATTGCACCAAACGCCAGATAACTGGGGCGATAATTATGCGCTCGCAGCATTTCATAAAAACCATGCGTAGAAATACCTAATCGCATTCCCGCCTGCTGAATTGCTGCAAGGTTTGCTGTTGCGATATCTTCCTGCCCTAAATGAACGCCATAAGCATTATACTTTAATGCCAATTCCCAATAATCGTTGATAAACACCTTCGCGCCGTATTTGTTACCTAGAGAAATTGCCGTTTCTATCTCTTGCTCTAAATTAGCTTGTTGCGCATCTTTAATCCTGAGCTGTACAGTTTTTACGCCCAAGGATAAACATTTTTCCACCCAATCGGCGCTGTCTACGACGGCATAAACACCGAGAGACTCGTTTATTTCGGCAAATCCAGCAGCAAAATTAAACGATTCCGGCTGCTCAAATTCCAACTCATCCGCCAGCCAAGAACCCGCTTCTATTACTTGTGGGTAATCAGCTAAAGATTCAGGAAAACCGGTGTGTGCGACAGGGCCAATACCTTCGCCAAAGCGCATCGCTTCTTTTAGTCCCCGGTTGATATAAGCTTTTGCTAAAATAAACGCATCTTTCAAGGGGTACTGCTTCGCCAAACAAGCGGCCATCGCCGAGGCCAAACTACAACCTGTACCATGGTTATGAGGTGTCGCTATCTTCTCATTTCCTAGCCAGAAATCTTCAACACCATCCGTTGCGTAGTCGATGCAATAGCCTTTGGGATAGTCCCAGTGACCACCTTTAATCACAACCGATTTAACTCCATATTCCAGCAGCTTTTGCGCCGCTTCTTTTACCGCACTTGGACCAATGAGATATATACCGGTCAATAACTGTGCCTCATGAGTATTTGGTGTTATCAGGTCGACTAATGGCAATAAATGCGTTTTCAATGCATCAATGGTATCTTCTTCTGTCAGCTTATCTCCACTACTAGCTATCGCTACCGGATCGTAAACTACTAACGGTGGTGAAGACCAAGTTTGTTTGTAGTGACCAATGTGCTCAGCAACCAGTTGAACCTGCTGAACGTTAGCCAACATACCAATTTTGATCACCGCAGCTGGCATATCCTGCTTAAGCGCCACCAACTGTGACTCAATCACTTCCGTTGAGATCGGATTTAAAGACTCAACACCAACACTGTTTTGCGCGGTCAGTGCGGTTATCACTGTACAACAATGAGTAGAAAAACTATGCGCTGCTTTAACATCAGCCTGAATACCTGCGCCGCCGCCAGAATCAGAACCTGCAATGCTCCAAATAACCTGAGACAAGATAACTCCTTAAATAATACTGCGATGTTTATGTTAGTTAGCTTTGATGCCAAAAGGGCATGCCCATTGTTGGTGTAGAAGGTGCAGCCACCTCTTTTTGCGGCATCGCCTTAGCCAAATAAGACCAACGTCCCGCCTCTACTCCTGACTTGAATGCTTTCGCCATCGTAACCGGACAACCTGCGCCTGCAACCGCGGAATTTAATAACACTGCATCGTAGCCTAACTCTAGTGCCTGGCATGCATGAGATGGAATGCCAAGGCCGGCATCTACAATCAATGTTTGATGTGGTAAACGCTCGCGAATGGTTTGTAGATTATAAGGGTTTAATAATCCTTTACCTGTGCCTATCGGAGCGCCCCATGGCATTAGCACTTCACAGCCAAGTTCATCTAAGCGCTGGCACAACACCAAATCATCAGTGCAATAGGGTAACACTTTAAAGCCGTCTTTGAGTAATATCTCAGTGGCTTGCAGTAAGCCGATTGGATCTGGTTGTAAATTATATTCATCACCGATCAGTTCCAACTTTATCCAATCAGTAGCAAAGACTTCACGACACATTTTTGCCAGCGTGACCACTTCTTTTACACTATGACAACCTGCCGTGTTTGGTAATACTCTTAAGCCTAACGACTTAATAATCGACCAAAAGTCTTCACCTGCTTGCTTGGTTTGTTGACGTCGAAGCGACACAGTAACCACTTCAGCGCCTGAAGCGATGATGGCACTTTTCATAATTTCTGGTGAAGGGTATAAGGCTGAGCCAACTAATAGGCGGCTGTCGAATTGCTCGCCGTATATGGTTAATAACTGATTCTGTTGCCCTGTCATATTAGCCACCTTGGATCGGAGAAAGTAACTCTACCTGATCCCCTTCATGCAACTTTGTGTCAGCCAAATTGCTACGTGGCACAAAGCTCCCATTTACAGCTACTGCATATGGAGCTTGCGCACCTCGCTGCTCAACAAGTTGTAAAATCGTGACATCCGTATCCACACTGATACGCTCGCCATTAAAATGAATATTCACAATAACTCCTGTGATAAGGCTTGTTTGACTACATAAGGCGCTAGCAAATACCCGTGTCGATACAAACCATTTATGCGAATGAGATTACCACTTCGTTCAATACGAGGGTGATTATCTGAAAACGCGGGTCTAAGCCCTGCATTGAGTAACAATACTCTGGCTTCTGCAAACCCTTTGTGCACCGTATAAGCAGCAGATAGCAACTCTAACGTTGAGCGCACCGTGATTGGGCCACAATCCTGAGACTCGATCTCCGTTGCACCAATTACGAACTCATGCTCTGGTTTAGGTGCGATATAGATTGGGTAGCGGGGATGCATTAATCTGATAGGGCGAGACAGCGACACTTCCGGCGCATGCACTCTGGCGACTTCGCCACGCACCCCACGAAGCCCTTGCATTTCCGACTTTGCGCCCACTCCTCGACAATCAATGACCCAATCAAATTGGCTGGTTAAGTTTTCAATAAGCTGATTATCACAAGCTGCCACAAAGCTAAACTGCACATCTCGCTTTTGCAATGTTCGATAACTGGAACGATAAAAAGCCAAATTATCGAGCTGCCCTTCGCAAGGAAGATACAGCCCTTGATTGAAATGCTCCAGCTCTGGCTCAAGTGCGCTTATTTCTTCTCGACCTACGCTTCTTGCAGAATGTGAAGCCAACGGCTTTAAACGCCGCTCAAAGCTTAGTAAATCACCACGGTCTTGTTGATGAGCCACAATCAAGGAACCTTGTTGTTGAAAGAAAACTGCTTCGTCAAGCTGTGTCAATAGCTCGGGCCATAACCTGATCGATTCAAGCCCTTGTAGAGCAAGTTCTGCATCACAAATAACGGATTCAGCTAATGGCGCCAACATGGCGGCAGCCATGCTCCCTGCACTATTTGAAGCCTGCTCATCATCTTTTTCAAAAACAGATACTTGATAATGATTACTCAACATCAAGGCTGCAACTCGACCCACTAAACCGAATCCAACAACAGCAACTCTCGCTGATTTTGTCATGTTCGACTCCAAAGGTTGGCCACTCACAACAGTGGCCGATTGTGATTAAACAGACTTATGGTAAAGCTCAGCGCCAGCGCGTTTAAACTCTTCAGACTTGGCACGCATTTCCGCTTCAACATCGACCATTTTTATTGATAGATTTTCATCGATGTTGTTTGGATCGATACCTTTTGCTTCAAGCTCTTTGGCGTAGTCACGCACATCCTGAGTAATCTTCATCGAGCAGAACTTTGGTCCACACATCGAGCAAAAGTGTGCCACTTTTCCTGATTCTTGCGGTAAGGTTTCATCGTGATACGACAAGGCTCGCTCTGGATCTAAGCTGAGGTTAAATTGATCATGCCAACGGAATTCAAAACGAGCCTTAGATAGTGCATTATCACGTACCTGCGCTCCGGGATGACCTTTCGCTAGGTCAGCTGCATGTGCGGCAATTTTATAGGTGATCAAACCTTCTTTTACATCTTCTTTATTCGGCAGGCCTAAGTGCTCTTTTGGCGTGACGTAGCATAACATTGCTGTGCCATACCACGCGATTTGCGCCGCGCCAATGCCTGAAGTAAAGTGATCATAACCTGGCGCGATATCGGTAGTTAATGGGCCCAGTGTATAAAATGGTGCTTCATGACAGTGCTTAAGCTGCTCATCCATGTTTTCTTTGATCAGGTGCATCGGTACGTGACCTGGGCCTTCAATAAACACCTGAACATCATGTTGCCAAGCAATTTTGGTTAATTCACCCAGAGTACGAAGTTCTGAAAGCTGTGCTTCATCATTCGCATCGGCAATCGAACCGGGACGTAAACCATCTCCCAATGAAAAACACACGTCATATTGCTTCATGATCTCGCAAATATCTTCAAAATGCGTGTATAAGAAGTTTTCTTTATGATGCGCTAAACACCATTTAGCCATGATGGAACCACCGCGAGAGACAATCCCCGTAATCCGCTTTGCCGTCATCGGTACATAGCGAAGCAGTACGCCAGCATGAATAGTAAAATAATCAACCCCTTGCTCAGCTTGCTCAATCAATGTGTCTCTAAAGATCTCCCACGTTAGGTCTTCTGCCACACCGTTCACTTTTTCCAGCGCTTGATAAATTGGTACCGTACCAATTGGCACCGGAGAATTACGAACTACCCACTCTCGGGTTTCGTGGATATATCGGCCCGTAGATAAGTCCATCACCGTATCCGCGCCCCAACGCGTTGACCATACTAATTTTTCAACTTCTTCTTCAATTGAAGAAGTGACTGAAGAGTTACCGATATTCGCATTCACTTTCACTAAGAAATTACGGCCAACAATCATCGGCTCGGTTTCTGGGTGGTTAATGTTATTGGGAAGAATTGCTCGGCCTCGGGCTATTTCGTCACGAACAAATTCAGGGGTAATAAAATCAGGAATACTGGCCCCGAATGATTGACCTTTATGCTGCTGGGCCAACAAGTCTTCACGAATTTTGGCACGGCCCATATTTTCACGGATCGCCACATATTCCATTTCTGGAGTGATGATCCCCTGACGAGCATAGTGCATTTGCGTGACATTTTTGCCTGGCTTAGCGCGGCGGATTTTTGGTAAATTTTCAAAACGGATATGGTCGAGGCCTTCATCCGCCATACGCTGCTGAGAGAACTGAGAAGTTACAGAATCAAGAAGCTCAGTGTCATCTCGCTCTACGATCCATTGCTCTCTAAACTTTGGTAAACCCGCACGCACATCAATCTGCAGTTCAGGATCTGTATAAGGGCCTGATGTATCGTACACTCGCACAGGCTCATTCGATTCAAAAATAGGGTTTTCTTCTGTTCCACCGACAAAAGAGTCACTTAAGGTGATCTCACGCATGCCGACACGAACTCCGGCTTGTTCGCCTTCAACATAAACTTTATGTGAATTTGGAAATGGTTGACCTGTAAGGTTATGGATAAATTCCGCCGCCGCTGCTCTCGATTCGCGACGTGACAACTTGCTACTGTTATTTGACATGACTTCCTCTAAATTTTACTTACAAAGGGGTCTTGTCAGATTCTCCATAAAGGAGAGAGACGAGGATAAACCTCGGGCTAGGTGGATTTAGCGATAACGGCTTCTTATCACTACAAACAGACAATTAAAATTGCTTAACTATCTGTCAGCTTGTTCCCTACGCAGGCATTAACCTGATCAGGTCCACGGATCCCGCAAAAAGCGATCTCAGCCTTGAAAATCAGTAATAACCAAAGTCATTGACTGCTACAAAGGCACTCCGACAAGTAACGAATTGTGGTCAGTCTACTGCTTGATAAGCGCGCTGGCAAGATTTACTGGCGCGTAAAGACAAACTGCGGCGAACCAACCAGTGTCAACGTTTCACCTTCAACGATAATTTCAACACCTTCACTCAACTTCGCCATAAAGGTTTGTTCTAACTTTGCACTTTGTTCACCACAAAATTTTCTGGTCATACCCAAATTACTGACTTTTAGCTGCGCCTGCTTGAGTTCACCTTCACCGAAAAAGCGATTACAGCCCGAATGTCCAGTCACCTGAAGCGCTTCAATAAACTGTAGAGAAACGGCATGAGAGAACTGTGAGGGATCAGATAACTCCACTGACAACGCAGAATCTGAAACTGAAACTAAACGCCAATTTGAATGTTTTAAAAACTCAGCTGTTACCGCGTTATTAGAAGCACAGCCTGTTAATATCAGCAGACCGCTAATAAAAAAAATTAGTTTCATCGCCCTACACAACGTGAATTTTACTACTTTCCACATTATAACGTGAAAATGACAAAAAAATGCTGTAAATATCTGTAATTTGTTTCATTTATTCATCAAATAGGTGAGTAATCTCAGGTGGAAGATAAGGCCGACCTTTTTCATTTACCGATGTTCCCGTTACAATGGCATCTAGCATTAACTTTTCATCTCGAGCTCTGATTATTTTTTGATGAAAAGCAAATTTGATTCGGCTAGCTCTACGCAACTCGACTTCAACATAAAAAGCATCTCCAGGGCGTAGCGAGTCTTTGTAGTCCATCTCACTACGGATAACGACTAAATTAATTTTTTGTTCCGCCAACGCCGCAAAATCCACTTTTTTATCTAACAAAAATTCATGTCGAGCATGCTCTAAGTAGTTAAAGTAAACACTATTATTTACAATGCCTTGTATATCACATTCATAGTCTCGAACTTTAAAATCCACTTTATAAGTCATTATCGCTGATTCCTCATTTCCACGAAATTTGAGCGCTATGATATAACAGATTTATACTTTTAAGTGGTCTGGCTTTTGCTAAACTGTGCGCAAAATAGGTTGGATACATAAAAAAGTAATGAAATTAAAACTCTCTCTAGTCTCTATGGCATTGATGCCACTACTTTCTACTCACGTCATTGCCGACGATAACATCGAAACCATTGTCGTTACTGGTGACTTTCAAAAAGAATCAGTACAAACCCTTAGTGCCAGTGCGTCAATTTTTGACCAAGAACACATTGACCGCAGAGGCGCACAATACTTAGACGAAATTCTTGCAGCATCGGCCAACGTAAACTTTTCTGCTGGCGCTTCGAGAGGACGATTTTTGCAAATTCGTGGGGTCGGTTTGCGTTCGCAATTCGTCGACCCGATTTACCCAAGTGTCGGCTTAATTATCGATGGCATTAATTACTCAGGACTTGGACAAAGTGCGCTGCTATTTGATGCCGAATCAGTAGTAATTTATAGAGGACCACAAGGTACAAAACATGGTTCAGATGCGCTGGCCGGTCTTGTTGAAATCAATACACCTGCCCCAAGCATGGATAACAATTTAAAACTGCAACTCGGTGCAGGTAACTATGGTAGTTACGAAGCGGGTATTGCTGCGGGCACAGGGTTGACCGATGATACTGCTATTAGAGCTAGCTTTTATCAACGCGAGTCTGATGGCTATATGGACAACCTCTACTTAGAAAAACCAACGCAAACGCTCGACGAGCAAGTCACGCGGCTGAAACTAAATAGCCAACTAAGCCAGCACTTAGCGCTAACTTTTAGTTACCATCATATAAACACTGACAATGGATACGATGGTTTCACACTAGATAACTCTCGTCGCAGCGTCGCAGATGAACCTGGTTCCGATCAGCTTGAATCAGATGCATTCGCGGTACAAGCTCGTTATACGGAAAACGCAGCGTTTGACGTTGACATTAAATTTTCAGGTATGAACGCTGATACTTTGTATAGTTATGACGAAGATTGGACTTGCAATGATGCATCCAAACCACAACTCTGTGCAGCAGGCCTCTACCCCGATGGCTATAGCTCTACTGACGCCTATCGACGTAAGCAGGACAAAGGCGATATTGAAGTTATAGTGCAGGACAAAAAGCAGTTATGGGTAGTCGGTGGCTATGCCAAGCGCCGAGACATCGGGTTATCCCGTGATTATACATGGCTGGGCTCAGTATTTAGCTCAGATTACTCGGTGACTAATACTGCTCTGTTTGGTCAATATGTGTACCCCCTTTCTGAGCAAACCGATCTCATCACGGGTCTTAGAGTAGAACGTTACTCGGCCCAATATCATGACAGCAATGCCTTTAACGTCGATGATGACACTAACATGTGGGGTGGTAAGCTCGCACTTGAATATCGTGTTACACCAAGCACGATGATTTATACCAGCCTAACTCGAGGCTACAAAATTGGTGGTGTTAACGGAGAAGCGCTAGCGAAAGCTAATGATGAGGAGCTTCGCTTAGATGAGCAAAACTACAACTTTGATCCTGAATATTTATGGAATATCGAATTTGGAGTAAAAGGACAATCTGACGATCAACGTCAAACCGTACGCGTGACCACCTTTTATATGCATCGTGAAGATATTCAGCTAAAGCAATGGCAGACCAAAGGGGTTGAGTTTGCGGGCTACTTTGATAATGCCGGTAGTGGCAGTAACTACGGGATTGAGGTTGAAGGTCGATTCCAATATACCGATCGCTTAGGCTTAACTTACAGTGCCGCTTACCTTAACTCTGAAATTAAAGACTTTGTAACCGCGGATGGACTTGACCTAAATGGCGCCGAACAGGCTCAGTCACCAAACTACCAATACTCTATTTCGGCTGATTATGCATTGACAGATAACCTTGTCGCTGAAATTGCCATTGAAGGTAAAGACGAATACTTCTTTTCAAGCAGTCACCGTGAAAAAGCATCGAGTCATAATCTCATCAATGCTAGCCTCAATTACTTCAGCGATAACTGGTCACTAAGAATCTGGGGCCGAAACTTAGCTGATGACGACGTCGCGGTAAGAGGGTTTCGTTTTGGCAATGACCCTCTACTGGGTTATCAATCGAAAACTTATGTTCAGTATGGTGAGCCTAGGGTATATGGCGTAACCTTCAGCTACGAGCTTTAGGGTGACAAAAAGTCGAACCTAGAAGTAACATTAGCTAAGAAAGCAAGTGTCTTTTTGCATTTGATAAGTGCAAAAACACCAGAACCCGTCGCATTGCTGCAACGGGTTCTTTTTTAGGTTCTACTTCGCTACAAAGTAGGATGTTCCATTCTTTTAAATAGAGAGCGCGTGACAGCTGCCACACAATCATCAATTGCTGTATTGGTTATCGTTGCTTGACGTCGGATGGCGCTACGCTTATGCCGACCTACTTGGTGTGGTGTTGAAAGTATTTGGGTAGGTTGGAAAAGCGAAGCGCCTTCCAACATGGTCAGGTTTGGTAAAGACAAAAAGCAAAAAACCCGACTCTTTCGAATCGGGTTTCTCTTATAAGGCCCTGGCGATGTTCCGTTCTTTTAAATAGAGCGCACATGGCAACTACCACACTATCATCAATTGCTACATTGGTTATCGTTGTTTGACGTCGGATGGCGCTGCGCTTATGCCGACCTACCAGGTGTGGTGATGAAAGTATTTTGGTAGGTTGGAAAAGCAAAGCGCCTTCCAACATGGTCAGGTTTGGTAAAGACAAAAAGCAAAAAACCCGACTCTTTCGAATCGGGTTTTTCTAATAATACCATTTTGAATAATTAACTGGTCAGATTTATCCAGTCCCTAAAGCACAATGATTTCACCCTGTCAGCACATGAGATAAACGCATTCCATGCATCACTTACCTGCTCCAAAATGTCATCGTAGTTTGCAAACGTTCTGTTTGACAGCTTATGTTGTCTGAGCCAACTCCACACTTGTTCTATGGGGTTTAACTCTGGGGAATAAGGCGGCAGCCTGATGATCACTACATTCTCCAAGCCTTTTACTAAACCATCTTTGAAGTGCCAGGCTGCGCGATCCATCACGACCACAGCCATTCTTCCTGGTTGAGTCTTTTGTGATATTTGTTCCAGGTGACAATACATGGCTTCTTTATTCACTAAAGGTGAGATGAGTGCTTCTGTTTCACCAGTCGTCGGACACACTGCGCCAAATAGATAGGCATATTCGAATTGTTGCTGCTTTACGACTCTTGGACGTGAGCCTTTTTCAGCCCAAACTTTTGTAGTCGAAGTTTGCTGACCAAATCGTGCTTCATCCTGAAACCACACATCAATGCGTTCAGGGAGAAGGTGTCCCGGGATGTGAAGGATCGTTTCCAGCTCAAAGTTTTTTAAAAGCTTTCTGGCGAGCTTGATCTCCTTTGGGGTGGATTGACCGACTGCTAATCCATGAGAAGTTTTGCCTTTTCAATAGCCTGTGAACGGCCGACAACTCGTATTCTATGTTAAAAGACTCAGATATATACTGCTGAATATCTTCTAATGTTAGCCGACCACCTTCCGTGCGGTTTATAGAGTTGAGTACAAATGCTTTAAGCTGCTTCAGCTGTGAATCATCAAGTTTGCAAGGGCGGCCCGAGCGAGGTAATTCCTCCAAGCCTTCTAACCCATAGTCGAGATAGTCTTTCACCCATTTATTCACGCTAGTACGGCTGACCTTTAAGTATTCAGCAATCTGATAGCGAGATTTACCTTCAAAGAAATGAGCTAGTGCGAGCATGCGCACTTTCTTTCTTGGATCTTTAGTCTGTTTGGAGAGCTTAATAAATTCAGAGGGCTGCAAAATCACTATCACTTCGATGATAATTGGATTTTGACATTAGATCATAAATTTAATCAATTTGGTATAAGGCCCTGGCGATGTTCCGTTCTTTTAAATAGAGAGCACATGGCAGCTGCCACACTATCATCAATTGCTACATTGGTTATCGTTGTTTGACGTCGGATGGCGCTACGCTTATGCCGACCTACTTGGTGTGGTGTTGACAGTATTTTGGTAGGTTGGAAAAGCAAAGCGCCTTCCAACATGGTCAGGTTTGGTAAAGACAAAAAGCAAAAAACCCGACTCTTTCGAATCGGGTTTTTCTAATAAGGCCCTGGCGATGTTCTACTTTCACATGGCAGCTGCCACACTATCATCGACGCTGTTTTGTTTCACTTCTGAGTTCGGCATGGGGTCAGGTGGTTCCAAAACGCTATGTTCACCAGGAAATTCTGTTCATCAACAAGCATCTGCTCATCGATATAAAATCTGGAAAGCTTAATTAAATTCTTTGTCTACTTTAGTTTCATTAACTTCTGTCGCTTAAACCACTTTGGCGTTGTATGGTTAAGCCTCACGGGTAATTAGTACGAGTTAGCTTAATGGCTCACACCACTTCCACATCTCGCCTATCAACGTTGTAGTCTTCAACGGCCCTTTAGTGGAGTCGAACTCCAAGTGAGAACTCATCTCGAGGCTCGCTTCCCGCTTAGATGCTTTCAGCGGTTATCGATTCCGAACGTAGCTACCGGGCAATGCAATTGGCATCACAACCCGAACACCAGCGGTTCGTCCACTCCGGTCCTCTCGTACTAGGAGCAGCCCCTCTCAATTCTCAAACGCCCACGGCAGATAGGGACCGAACTGTCTCACGACGTTCTAAACCCAGCTCGCGTACCACTTTAAATGGCGAACAGCCATACCCTTGGGACCGACTTCAGCCCCAGGATGTGATGAGCCGACATCGAGGTGCCAAACACCGCCGTCGATATGAACTCTTGGGCGGTATCAGCCTGTTATCCCCGGAGTACCTTTTATCCGTTGAGCGATGGCCCTTCCATTCAGAACCACCGGATCACTATGACCTACTTTCGTACCTGCTCGACGTGTCTGTCTCGCAGTTAAGCTTGCTTCTACCATTACACTAACCGTACGATGTCCGACCGTACTTAGCAAACCTTCGTGCTCCTCCGTTACTCTTTGGGAGGAGACCGCCCCAGTCAAACTACCCACCAGGCACTGTCCTCAACCCCGATTAGGGGCCTAAGTTAGAACATCAACACTACAAGGGTGGTATTTCAAGGTCGGCTCCACAGAAACTAGCGTCTCTGCTTCAAAGCCTCCCACCTATCCTACACATGTAGGGTCAATGTTCAGTGCCAAGCTGTAGTAAAGGTTCACGGGGTCTTTCCGTCTAGCCGCGGGTACACAGCATCTTCACTGCGATTTCAATTTCACTGAGTCTCGGGTGGAGACAGCGTGGCCATGGTTACACCATTCGTGCAGGTCGGAACTTACCCGACAAGGAATTTCGCTACCTTAGGACCGTTATAGTTACGGCCGCCGTTTACCGGGGCTTCGATCAAGAGCTTCGCATACGCTAACCCCATCAATTAACCTTCCGGCACCGGGCAGGTGTCACACCGTATACGTCATCTTACGATTTTGCACAGTGCTGTGTTTTTAATAAACAGTCCCAGCCACCTGGTCACTGCGGCTCTCGTCTGCTTACGGAGCAAGTCCTTCACAAACAAGAGCG
>NZ_CP196837.1:3567500-3627500 GCF_051930985.1 Pseudoalteromonas sp. T1lg65
TTGCTGAATTGAACTACCTACAGGCTCTGTAGCATAAAAGTCTACACTTACTGGTACAGAGCCTTTATCTGCTTTCATATTTTCATTTAGCAAATAACTCACTCTATTGGCTATTGCCTCACCAGAATCGATCAATCGGATCTTGGGATCGACACATCGCGAGATAAGTTCACTGAGAAGCGGAAAGTGAGTACATCCTAATATAAGTTGATCGGTCTCTTTTGGAATACCTAACCTTTCAATTTCATCACTAAGTGCCAAAGTATCAACCTCTCCGTACCAATATAACTGTTCAGCGAGTTTAACTAGCTCGGTAGAATGTAGAATAGTAACTTTGCAGTCTGCGGCGAATTCTTCGATGAGTTTTTTGGTGTAAGCGTTTTTTGAAGTAGCTGGTGTAGCCAACAAGGTAATGTGCTTTGTCTTTGAGCTGGCTGCAGCAGGCTTGATAGCAGGAACAACACCAACAACAGGAATATCTGTATGTTTTCTGGCTTCATCTAAGGCGTACGTGGAAGCGGTATTACAAGCAATGACTATTACGTCAACGGATGGTTCACAGCGTTTTTGCCACTGAACTAAACCTCGAATTCTGGCTTTGATCACTTCTTGTGGTTGCAGGCCATAGGGCAACAACGCGTTGTCCATTACATATCCATAAGTCGCATTAGGCAGCTTCTGACGTATATGAGATAACACGCTGGTTCCACCAATACCAGAATCAAAAACTAAAATGCGTGGCAAACTATCTTACTCCAAAGAAAAAGAGTGAGAAGTTTGCCACGTCTGGCACTTAAAAGAAACTTTGCTACTAGCTAAGTTTATCTGTGGTTGTCTTGTGTAGCTCACTTAGCTTGTCAAAGAAGCTGGTTGCATAATCTAAAAACTCAGATAACCGGGCCTGCCCTTCGTTCATCCAAGCCATCATGTCAGGCAGTTGAGAGTCAATGCCCAAAGATCCCGCTTGTTCATGCAAATCGGTTAAACGTTTGTCTAGTGGTGCAAACAACTTTTCGATTTCTTTCATTGGATTACTTTGCTGATACTGAGTGATGGCTGCGGATGTCTTACTTTGCCTCAGATCCATATTGAAATTCGTAATGTGTTCACTATCAAGCTTAAGTGATTTCGCTAATTCGAATGCGTTGTCATATTCTCCAGCAAAAAATGAATCGCTGACATCGCGAATGTCTTTCATCATCTCGTTTATTGCTTTTTGCTCGTCTGCATTCAGCTCTCCGTTGACACTAATCGAAAAGTTGACTTCATGTGTTTGATTAGTTGAATACGCGGCACCAAACTTGTCGCCTCGCTGCTGGGCACTGGCTGCTGAGGACTGTGCATAGGCATCTGAGAAAGAAATAGTGACTTCATCTCCCTCCGCGGTAGTAAACGAATACTCTGCTTTGTTAGACAGGCTGGCAAACTGCGCAGCACTTACGGCAAACGTTTTTGGCTGCTCGGGTTCGAATAGCTCTTTTTCAAAATCTTCAAGACCTTTAAAAATCCCCTCCCGTGACTTCTCGATGCCATCTTCTATTTCATCATTAAAAACGCCCATGCCTTTTAGTTCATCGGTAGCTTCATCGATCCCTTGCATAACCCCTTTACGGGCATCATCCAGCATTGAACGAAGCTCATCGCCTTTTTTCCCGTCTACCTTGGCTTTTTTTACGGCGCCTTGTACAAAGTCGAGTACATTCTTGACGATAGCTTCAAAATCAAACAGCGGTTTGTCTTTTTTCTCTTTCGCCGGTTTTTCGATACCGAGTGCTTCCGCCAGTTTGTCGTCAAGTAGCTTTGCAGCTAATTTTGATTTATCCCCTGCGTAGCTATCTGCACCGAGGTGTATATTTGGTCCTACCCCTTTGCTTTTTCCGGGTTTGTGTTGCATCGCCGGATTCAGCAATTGATGTAATTGCCCGATTTTCATGGTATGCCCTCCATATTTCATTGCCTTTATATCGGCATATAGTTTTAAAGCTAAAGCAAAATGTTTAAAAAACCAGCAAAACATAGCAACTAAACTGGACAAATTAGCAACGGCCCCTAAAATAGCGCGTCTTAATTTTCTCCTTGGTGATCCCAGCATGGCAGTGATAAAAATAGATGAGTCAACTTACGAACAACAGTTGGCAGAAAAAGCAAATCGTATTGAGACCCAGTTTGCTCGATTCGACGCGCCGAAACTTGAAATATATGAATCGGCTAAGCGTCACTACCGCCAGCGTTGTGAATTTAGGGTTTGGCATGAAGGGGAAGATCTTTTCCACATCATGTTTGACCAACAAAGCAAGGAAAAAATAAGAGTCGATCAATTTGATCCCGGCGCACCTTTGGTCAACGAAATGATGCAAGTGATGATGGATAAGTTAAGACACAACGACATCCTCCGCCGCAAGCTATTTCAAATAGACTATTTATCGACTCTAAGCGGCGAAATTCTCGTTAGTCTGTTATACCACAAACCTCTTTCAGAAGAATGGCAAGCTGAGTTGCTAAAGCTTAGAAAAGAGTTACAACAGACTTACAAAGTCGATTTCATTGGCAGAGCGCGTAAGCAAAAAATCGTGTTTGGTAGTGACTTTGTCACCGAAAAACTAACAGTAAACGGTAAAGAATATATTTACCAACAAGTCGAAAATAGTTTCACGCAGCCAAATGCGGAAGTAAATCAAAAAATGCTGGCATGGACACAAGACATCAGCCTATCACTGGAGAACGATTTGCTTGAGTTGTATTGTGGTAATGGTAACTTTTCCATCGCCCTTGCTGGGCACTTTGATAAAGTACTCGCAACGGAGATCTCTAAGTCATCGGTAAAATCTGCTCAGTTCAATATCGCAGCAAACCAAGTCAACAACTTAGATATTATTCGTATGTCGAGTGAAGAATTCACTCAAGCAATGCAAGGCCAACAGTTTTCTCGCTTAGATGGCATTGATCTAAATTCTTACAACTGCCAAACCATCTTAGTCGATCCGCCTCGCGCAGGCATGGATGAACTTACCTGTAAGCTGGTTAGTAACTATGACAATATCATCTACATCTCATGCAACCCCGACACACTGGAACGAGATTTGGAACTGCTGTCAAAAACACATAACCTCACAAGACTTGCGATATTTGATCAGTTCCCTTACACCCATCATGTAGAGTCTGGCGTTTATCTGACCCGGAAATAAGCCTCGACCTTACGTTGAACAGATTAGTCTGCTGTTGCCAACGCATTTGTAAGCGCTGGCAACTGTTCTTCACTAAATACCGAAATGCCATTATCAACCAAAAGTTTTGCCGTTATCCCCATTCCTGAGATTTTTCTACCCGAATGCACACCATCATAAATCCAGTTTCGTCCACAGGAAGGACTAGACTCTTTTAGTAAAGCAAATTGAATGTTATGCCGTCGACACAGTGAAAGTGCAACTTCAGCGCCGCGTTGAAACGCCTCGGTAAAGTCTTCACCAGATTGCGTTAAGACTTGTTTACCATGAATTTCTGCTGGAGGCCTGGGAGTCGGCAAACCACCCGACATTTCAGGGCAAAGAGACAACAACCAACCTTTACTTTGCCAGTATTGAATAACATGGTGCGTTAGCTGTTGTGAAGTACCATCATAACGAACCGGCTTACCGAGTAGGCAGCTAGAAACCAAAACTCTATACATAAAAAAACCCCGCCAATATGCGGGGTTCATAGTAACACAGTAAAATTTTACTTTTTCGCTAAGTAATTAATTAACGCTGCAATCTGTTCAGGTTTGGTGGTACCTGATTCACGAAGGTTAAGTTTGTACTTGCCATTAACGATAAATGTGGGAACACCAGTTAGTGCGCCCTTTTCTGACATGGTTTTTTGCATACGCTGCATTTTTGATGTCTTGGTGCGTACAGCAAAACTTTGCGCTAGTTTATCGAATTTAGCACCATCTACGCCTTGTGCAACGAAAATATCTTTGATATCAGCAAGCTCATTCACTGAAGCACGCTTGCCATGAATATGATTAAACACCGCAGCCACTAGTTTGTCTTTTTCCGGCAGCACCTCTGCAATTGCTAAACCCGTTGCTAAAGCACTTTGAACCTCAGGCTTGCGTGAGCCAATAAAATCAACATGGCTTTGTTTGAATTTAACTTCTTTATCAAGCTTTGGCTTTAACTCAACAAGTAAGCCTTCCATCGCATTACATGCAGGACAGAAGAAAGAGAAATACTCAGTAACCTGAGGTGATTTAGTACCACGTTCAGCTATTACATCATAATGCACACCTTCTTCAAATTGAGCCGCTTGTGCAAATACAGGCAGGATAAAAGCTAACGCTAACCCTTTAATAACTTTCAACATCTATGTTTACTCCAGATTTATTTTTTTAATAAGTACGCGACCAGCTCATTTAGTTCTTGCTGACTTTTTAATGAACGGATCTCAATTTTGTATTTGTCGTTGACAATAAAAGTTGGCACGCTGTTCAACCCGCCAGCGTCGGACATTCTTTGTTGCGCTTGCACCATTTCTGCTTCTGCGACGATAACTGGCATACTCGTCATCGCTTGATCAAACTTTTCTTTGGGAATGCCATTCAGTTCTAACAACCGCTTGACATCATCAATGTTGAGAAAACGTTCTCTTCTCTCATGAATGCTATGAAATAGCTGTTGTGCGATTTGCTCCCCTTTGCCCTCTTGCTTAGCGATGATATAGGCATAACTCAAATTGCTTTGAGTTTGCGCTGAAGCACCACCTAAAAAGTTAACATGGCTTCTGACGAATTTAACACCATCAGGTAAATTGTCTTCCACTGCCTTTGCTACTGGCTCCAATCTATAGCAGTGAGGACAATAAAATGAAAAGAACTCAGTGACTTTGGGGTTTTTACTCGCATCTGTATTTAGCGTGGTGTAATGTTTTCCATCTTGAAAGTCTGCCGCTATGGCCAACACCGGAAAACAAAGGGCCAAAATCGCGACCTTTAATCGTTTTAACATGCAACTCTCTCTATACTATTTTTAGGGTATTAGGCTCAAACTAGGTTCATCCAACGCAGCTAGCTGCTCTTTCAAAGCAAGTATTTGTTGTTCCCAGTATTTGTCATCTGCAAACCAAGAAAAGTTCCGTTTAAAAGCAGCGTCTTGCCATCTTAACGCCAGCCAAGCCATATAATGCACCATTCTCATCGCTCTTAGAGGTTCGATCAACATCAATTCTCGGCTGTTGAAAGATGCGAACTCTTCGTACCCATTTAGCAATGTATCTAACTGCACAACTTGTTCAGCTCTATCCCCGTTGAGCATCATCCAAAGATCTTGAACCGCAGGACCAGAACGACAATCGTCCAAGTCCACCAACATCAGTTGGTCTCCAGACCACAGTAAATTACCAGCGTGACAGTCACCATGCAAACGGATCGGATTATCTACACGATACTTTGCAGCCGCTTTTTCAACCACTAGTTTTAAAATTGTGAAGAATGCAGTATGCAAATGATTCGGTACCAGTTGCGAATCAATTATCGTCTGCTGTGATTTATACAAGAAATTATCTGTATCTAAAATAGGTCGATGAACGAATGCTTGCTGTTTAGCGATACTGTGTAGCCGCCCTAAATAACGACCAAATATTTCTAGGTGATCTAAATTGTCTAATTCAAACTGCCGTCCACCGACACTTGGAAATAGGGTAAAACGATAGCCATTAAAGTGATGAAGCGTTTTCCCAGCAATTTCCAAGGGCGCAACAACGGGCACTTCACCGTGCATCGCGTCAATTGCAAAAGCGTGCTCTTCAAGGATCTGCTCATCTGTCCAACGCTCAGGACGATAGAATTTTACCACGTAGCGTTTTCGGTCATCGTCGGTAAATTGATAAACCCGATTTTCGTAACTGTTTAACGCCAACAGTCCTGAGCTTGGGTAGATATTGAGAGACTCGATCGCGTCTAGGATTAAGTCAGGAGTCAATTGTTCAAACGTAAAGTCATGCATAATTTACTGTGATTAAAAAAGCGGGTAATCCCGCTTTTTGTCTATCTACCTTTAAAAAAGTTGGTCGGCTGGGCGAGTCGATCTGATGATTCACCCTTAGAAACCAGCACAAATTCAAACTCTGTCACTGGCTTGTTTAGATCATATGGATCAATAACGACAGAAACGGGTAAATCCATGGTACTTCCAGCTGCAATCTCAAACTCTTGCTTGCCGATAATTTTATAATTAGTTAAGCCGTCAATACTCAAACTAAACTGCTGGGCTTGTTGCGCTTTGTTTATCACTTTCAAGGTATAGGTATTTTCTACAAGCCCCTCGAAGTTAACGCGATATAACTGGTTTCTGTCCCTGATAATATCAAGTTCCATGGTTTTTCGCATCGCTATATTCGCCACCAATGCGCCGGTAATAACAATTAGCACCATCAAATAACCGATCAGCTTCCCTCTAACAGGCTTGGTCTTTTCTTCCGAAGCCTCTAAATTACGCTCGGTAGTGTAGGCTATAAGACCTCGAGGATAATTCATCTTATCCATAACGCCGTCACAGGCATCAATACAGGCACCACAGTTTATACATTCATATTGCAAGCCATTACGAATATCAATTCCGGTAGGGCAGACTTGAACGCAGAGGTTACAGTCGATGCAGTCTCCTAACCCCAGTTGTTTAGGGTCTTGTTTTCTGCCCCGGGGTCCTCGATTTTCGCCTCGTTTAGCATCGTAGCTGACAGTAAAAGTATCTTTGTCGAACATGGCTGATTGAAATCTGGCATAAGGACAAATATGTAAACACATAATTTCTCTCATCCAGCCCGCGTTACCATAGGTACAAACTGTGAATACGATAATACAGAGTACTGAATAAAAGCCTGCTGAGAAAGTAAATAAATCAGGGAGTAATTGACGTATCGGCGTAAAATAACCGACAAAAGTAATGGCAGTATATAACGAGAACAATATCCAACTGGTGTGTTTGGCTGTTTTTCGCCAAAACTTATCAAAATCCATAGGCCGCTGATCCAGCTTTTTGCGCTGATTAGCTGACCCCTCTAGTTTTTCTTCAAACCAGATAAAAATAAACGTCCAAACGGTTTGTGGACAGGTGTAGCCACACCAAACTCGACCATAAAACGTCGTGACTAAAAACAACGCAAACGCTGCAATCATTAAGATAAAGGCAAGAATGGTCAAATCCTGCGGCCACAACGTCATGCCAAAAATATTAAATTTTTGTTCGAAGAGATCAAATAACACCGCTTGATGTCCATGGAAGTTAATCCAAGGTAAAAGCATAAACGCCAACATGCCAACAAACCCGATCCGCTGCCTAAGTAATTGATGCAATCCATTGACGGCTCGGACATAAATACGGTTTCTCGGATTGAAGCGCTCAGGACCAGAGCCAGGTGCTTGTTGAATTTTGACGTCTGAGGGAATATTTTTTACTTTGATTCTTTCGTTGTCCATTGAAGCTCCTTTAGTGCTTTTGAACGACGCACACTTGCTACAGTGTCCTAAATGGTTGCTAGTGATATTATACGCTTTGAGACACACCTAATGATAGAGACTTAAGTAGAATCTATGCTGGGGCCTGTTGATTTTTGCTGTTTGATTTTTGTTCCCCTCAGTGGGTTTGAGTGCGGTGCTCGACTTGCGCCTAGTAATCTAAGCAAAAGTTGAGCAACAAAGCACTCTGGGGGAACCCGAAGGGTAGCGCTAGAGTGGCATTTCCACTACGTCATCACCTGACTCACATAGAATCACTATGCCACGCAGGCTCTGCCTTGTATAAATGCCAATCAAACTGCTGCAAAAACAAATCTGAAAGATCAACAGGCCCTAAGTATTGAACAAATAGTTGCCTGCGTAACTGCAAGTTTATTACACTACGACAAGTTGTTGAGTAAACTAGATCAAAGTCGTCGTCGCTAATGAAAAAGTTTTTCCTATTTGTTGCCATTGTGGTTGCGTTTTTTACCATAGATCACCCTTGGGTGAAGACGCCAAGAGATAAGCTTTTGGGTGAAAGTATCGATGCGCTTAGTGAATCCAGTAAAGTGCAACGCAATACCACTGCACGCTACGCAAGAACCAACATTGCCAAAGCAATTGAAATGGACGCTGATCAGCAAACCTACCTCAATGAGGCATTATCAAGTGATGATAAAACTCGCCTGTTCCATCTTCGCTACTGCAAAGAACGAGACACCAATCTTTATTTCTACAGTGATCAAATGACAAAAATTTGCGAAGTGTTGGAACAAACGATCAACTCAACAAAGAGGCTATAATGGACTTTTCTGCAGTAAATAAGCAATCAGCTAAGTCATTTAACGAGCAAAAAGCATTAATAAAAAAGCTTAGCCGAGGGCAATCGGTGTTGTGCAAAACATGCCAATCTGAGATCCGAGTTTCTCTTGATCATGACAATCCAAATAGAGCTATTGCTCGCTGTGTAAAAGGCTGCACTCATATCGAGCTGGACTTGGCCTAACTGATATCAAGCTCAATCATACAGCCCACTTGCAACGGCCGCCGCTTCGACCAACTCAGCATATGCAGGCGCAAACTCCTCTGCCAGCTCACTTTGTTGCTGTACTAAGTGCTCCAAGTCCTGTCCGGTCTGCGTACAAAACGCTTGCAGTTGCTGTTCACCCAACGAAAAAAAGCCAAGTTGCTCAGTACTGACACTTAGAGCTTGTTTTAATTCATCATCTAATGAACTCGCCATGAGTTTTTCGTAAAACGGCATTGCCCCCATTAAAAAACCTTCACACCAACTCTCTTTTTCAGATAAACAGGTATCCTCATTCCAAGGTAACGAGAACCCGCTTTGGTAGACCGCTTCGGTGATCTGGTGATGCAACGCCATTAATGCAAACGCAACTTGCTCGTCAAGGCTATCGTCGTTGTGAGTAATAACATTAAGCCACTGCTCAACTTCGATGCCATCAGGACTAACGCTGACAGCAAATAGATAACCTTGTAAGAAAGCAAAATTGGTCGATAAGGCATGCGCTTGCAGATAATTTTCAATGCATGCCAAATGTTCTTCGGTAAAGTTGAATTGATACATACTCGTAACGGTCAAGGTCAAGACGGCTTACAAGTTTACAGGATAACGCCCTTCGTTGTCAGGTCTGCCTAAAAACTTAACCGCTTCATGTACATCTTTTGGTAAAGACGCGTCAGGTTTGACATTGCCCGCTACTCTAAATTGAAAGTTTGCAGCCAATGTAGCATCGGCTTGAAGACCAAGTAAGTTTTCGGGATCTACCACAACCGCAATATCACCTGATTTACAATCTAGCTGGCCGCTCAAGTCGCCAATACTGAACCAACCATTCATGCCCTTAACATCGATATTTGGTGTGCTAATGCTGCCTGACAGACCTTCACAGTATGGTTGTCCACTTTGGTATTCATCAACTTTAACAATTACACGTCCTTTAGCATCAACAGGCAAAGGTAAAGTAACCTGTTCCATGGCTTGTTCTACACTGAAGCGTAGGGAAGCATCTTCAAGAGCCAGTGCATTGCCAAACAAACTTTTTGTAAAGTGCATATTGCCAGAAATATCAGAAACCATTCTTGGATTACCAAACTTTAAATTACCTGCAAGCTTGCCAACTACCAACGCACTGGGTTCTAATTGCCACTTCACCTGATTGAGTTGAATATTATTTACACGTACTTCACTTACTTGGCCGCGCCAAATTGAACCGTTAACAGCCCCTATCTGAACTGAAGGTGGAATTTGCGTCTTGAATAACTGCAAAATCACAGCCGCCGGCATAGTGAAGATACTAAATGTAATAAAAGCGAATAAAAACAGGATGATAAGGGTTAGTGTATTTTTCATAATTATAGCTCTACCACTAATCGACTGACACGAACAAAGCCTGGTAAATCCCCTTCTGTCATGTCTAGGTTTTCAACCTTAACACCATATTGGTTGGTCAGCTCATCTAACCAAGAGATCAGCTTGTTAAATTCTACCGAATCAATCGTCAATCTCAGGGCATTATCATTAGGTTGCATTTTACTGATGTTAATTTGGTAGCGCCCACGAGTCTGGTTTACCAATTGGCTGATGTTCCCAGCTACGCTTGTTGCTTGACTCGTCTGGCCTGACTTCAAACGGGCGACACTGCTATTCACCCAGCTTACTAATTCATGATTTTTTTCTACACGCGCTTGTGCATCGGCCACCGCTGCACTAAGTGGCCTAAATATTCCCATCACCAACACAAAAATGACAAACACCACTCCAGCAACCATAAGCAGCTTTTGCTCTTGCTCTTTTAGCGACTGCCAATAATTAATCACTTGCTGCTTCATGCTGCACCTCTGATCTTAATCTCACCAACGACAAAGTCACCATCATTATTTAGCGCGCCTTGCTCTACGGTAACGCCGCGTTGCTCGAGAATAGATTTAACTTGTCCGAAAATTTGGAACTCTTTGGCTCTGGCTCTAATCCTTAGCTCATTACGGCGCTTATCATAACGCAACGTTTGTGGTGTAAATGACTCGACTTGATCATATATCGAAACAAAATGGTTCGTTAACTCCAAAAAGCCACCTTGCTCAGCACCAGATAAGCTATCAAGCTCACCTTGAATTTGCTTTTTCATCAAATGTGGTCTCACCACTTTGTTTGGAAAAGCTTGCTGGTAAATTGCGACTGATTGCGCCTGAAGCTGATCGGCTTGATGATTTAAAATGAGTAACTGTGTCCCTTTGATTGCAATAAAACTAATTACAGCAACACTTGCCGCTACTAATCCACTACGCCAATCTCGCCACCATTGTGGCTGTTTTTTCTTGGCTGCGAACATGCCCTGACGAAGCGTAAAATCAATACTCGGGATGGTTTTAGCAAAAATTGCCAGTGGCAGATCATAAGCAGAAGTTTGCGCCTCACAAATGATAGATTCAGGCATGCCATTAGCAGGGCTGAAATGTGCCAACTTTTGTATCTTTGCAGCCTTGATATAGGTATCTAGCCAAGCTGGTTCAGCTAAACCTAACTGCCACTCATTATGTTTAAACAGCCATTGCTCACCGAGTTGTATTGCTGATACCGATTGCGTATCTAAAATGGGTAAACATAACGCATCAGGCAGAAGTTTATCCACCACAATATCGGCATCATCAAAGACAGCCAACCAATTCGCTAACCACTGATGATCACATAAAGCGACTTCAATTGTATGCGTATTGTCTCGCATTCCAGGTTTGCCAATAGCTAGAAATAGCTCATCAACGTCACACGCTACTTGCTCTTCTAACATAAATGGTAACGCTTGTTCTAACTTGCGGTTCCACTTAGCAGGTAAGTCTAGTGTTCTAAGTTGAACAGCTGAAGCTGGCAGCAGCAAGTTGACTTGTCGGTTCTGCGCTTTCTCTGTAAGAGACGTGAGCTCACCACTGTGTTCTAACATGCCACTGGCAATGATCTGCTCATTTTGATTTGACCAGATCAACCAATGTACTGCGGATTGTTGTGACTGATCCACTCGGATCACTAACTGTTCTGTCACTCTATGCCTCCAAATTTGCGAGCCAGAATGTTCGCTTTACCATCTTTTATTTCGATTATTGATGTCATCATAAAGCGACGTTCATCAAACACGGCTTTCGCTCGCAACTGAAAATAATTGCTGTTTACTGTAAAAATCTTTGCTGTTTTATCTGGATCTTTGACACCTTGATTAGCTAACTCTGTGTAAAATCCATTAATGTCTTCGAAGCCTTCTTCGGGGCGGGCAGCAATCACCGCTTCCGCTCCAGACTTTGACAAACCGGGTAACAATGCACTGAGTAACAAAGCTTGCTCTGCTTTGATTGTGTTCACATTGATAGACAATTCTGTATTACCAGGAATGACGCAGACATAAGGTTGTAATTTTTCCATCACTAAAGGATTAAACCCTTTAACAACCCGCAGCTCACTGAGCGATGCAAACAAGCTGTTGGCCGTCAAGTAAGGCATTTGTCTAGACATGTATTCGTCTTCTTCTGCCCCAGAGCGATAGGTAATGCTGTCTTCGTCTACCCAGTCATAGACACTATCTGCCAGTGCCTCTTCACTTTCATTGCTGGGTAAATCTTCAATATTTTTCAACAGCTCTAATAATGCGCCGTGAGCCGCATTGGTATTACTTGCACCAGTTTGCTGCGAGCGCTGGTTATTATTTTGATTGTCTGGCGCAGCTCTCAGAGCATTGAGGTTCAAGCAGGCTTGTAGATCGGTCACTTTGCCGCTTAATGTTCCATGATCAACTGGATACGGTACTTCTTCTTTTGCCCAAGCCTGACCTAAGTGTACTTTATCGGGATCATCTTCTTTGAGCTTGACTAAACCTCTTTTAGCTAACTCTTCCGCACCATAACTGTACCATTTCGCTTGCTGTTGAGTCTGCACATTGGTCGCCTTTTGCACTTGTAGCATGAGACTACTAGCCATTTCAGCCGCAATTGTTGCTGCCAGGGCGACAATAAACAAAACGATGACTAACGCTGCACCTCGTTGTTTCATGGCAATTCTTCTCCTTCACCGCCTTTACCGCCTCGACCGGGGGTAAGAAACACTCGGCGTAAAGGCTCAGCATCTGTTCGTTGAATCGTCACAGCAATAGCTCGTGGTAACGCTTTAACCTGCCATTCTTTTTTCCATTTGAGTTTGTCATCTAAAAACTCAAATGTGAGATCTTCAACATCATCAAACAGTACCTGTGCTCGCGGCTCTGTGCCATCAAGCTGATCGACATAGACTCGATAAAGTCGCTCCAATTTTTCTTCTCTAACCCGGTATCCTACGGCTTGCAACTCAGAACGAGGCAATAAACTAATGGGGTTGGTCCAGCCATCTCTCACAAACGCGATACCATCATATTGACTTTCCAGTTCATAGCGACCATGGATGATATACGTCGGGCTGAAGTCTCCTGCTTCATTTCTAACTTCACGCTTGGTCATTTGGCTGAAGTCTTGATCCATCAACCTAAACGCTGTCTGAAATTGCTCCATTTCTGCGATAGTCTCTTCCGAAGCCTGTTGCGCATTCAGGGTTGATTCCAAGATCTGGTGTGTTGCCATCACCACTACGGATAAAATAGTCAACGCCAGCAGCACTTCTATTAAGGTAAAACCTTGCTGAGAAACACAACGTTTCATGCTTACTTGCCCTTGGCCATGAAAGTGGTCAAATCATAGATAATGTTTTTCATGTTTTGCTCTCGGGCAACGCTAATGGTGAGTTTGACAAACTGTGGGTCCGCTGTTGCTTGCACTTCTTGACGCCAATACCAAGTGACGCCTGCCATTTCTTCTTCACCTTTTTTTCCGTTAGTACCCGACCACTGCTCGGCTTCTGCTCTTACCATAACGAGTTGATTTTCTGCTACCCAAGAAGCGTAGGTTTGCTCTTCAAGTGTAGTTAAATGACTAATGTGTTGACCCGTTGCTTGCATAGCAGCAATACCCGCAATCGCACAGATACTCAGTGCGACCATGACTTCTAACAGTGTAAACCCATTAACTTTGAATGTTTTCACGCTTCCGGCTCCCTAACCAGTGCCACTGGAGCCATAAACTCGCCTTCAACAAAATAAATAGGTTCAGAGAGTTCTTTAGATTCTATGCTAAATCGAAATGCACTGGTCTCACCCGACGAAAGGAGCAGAACTTGGGGGATCTTCAACTTTTTTAATTCAAGAAAGTTATCTCCATCACCGCCACCCATTAGCTCACGCCAGTTAGCCTGCTCGAGCAGGTTGTCTTGAGACCAGGGGAGATCTTCTAGTAGCAATTCTACTTTCATGTTTTCAGGAAACTCAATGGGTTGGTAGATGTCATCAGCCTCAAAAGTTACCCACTTAGTGCCATCAAATACTAAAAATTCCAACGTTTGTTTATCTAGATGAAACCCTAGTTCAACCTGATTGAGCACCGCAAATTCAGACGCTAAGTTGATAACGCCTTGCACACGCATCGCGGCTTTTTCTAGCTCTTCTTCTTCACTGTCTCCGACGGTATAGGTAATCATATTCACCGAAAACGCGATGATCATAAGCACCACGAGGACTTCAAGTAAGCTGAAGCCCTTTGTGGCGGTCTGGCGAATACGTGCTGCGGCGGGTTGCATACAAGTTAACGTTGCTCTTCGTCGTCCCAGTTACCGATATCATCGTCGGTACCGACTTCACCATCTGGCCCCATAGAAAAGACATCGATCTGGTTCATTTCTCCTGGGCTAATCAATTGATACGGATTTCCCCATGGATCTTCAGGTAATGCAGAAATAAAACCACCTTCAGGAAAACGCTTCGGAATAGGATCTATCGTTGTTTGCGTTACCAAAGCCTCAAGACCTTGCTCAGTCGTTGGATAACGCTTGTTTTTCAGCTTATACATCTTCATCGCGTCTTCAATTTGACGAATGTCTAAGCGGGCTTTTTCTTTTGCCGCTTCTTCTTGCTGACCCATGACGTTTGGTGCCACGATTGACAAAATCATACCGATGATAACCAGTACCACCATCACTTCTAAAAGTGAGAAACCTGCTTGCTTTTTCACTATCTTCACCTCAATGCTGTGTTTTTCGTTGAAGCGCTACCAAACGTAACACCTCTCCTTTTTGACTATAATCCTACGGCTTTGTTCATCGCCATGATTGGCTGAAGAATCGCCATCACTATAAACAATACAATGATTGCCATCGTGGCTATCATCGCAGGTTCAAGTAGTTTAAGCGAGACATTCACCATACTTTCAAATTCTTGCTCTTGGTTGTTGGCCGCACGCTCTAGCATCTGCTCTAATTCACCAGATTTTTCACCACTGGCAATCATGTGTAACATCATGGGCGGGAACATTTTTGTTTGTTTCAATGATGCGTGCAAGCTGGCACCTTCGCTGACACGAGTGGCTGCTTCAGCAACCGACGCTTTTATTTTTTCATTCTCTAATACTTGTCCCGCTATTTTCATCCCTTCTAATAAAGGAACTGAGCTAGAGGACAGGATACTGAGTGTGCGAGCAAAACGCGCGGTGTTTACACTGCGACTGACCTTGCCAAGACCAGGTAATGTTAAGAGCTTACCGTCATACCAAAAACGGACTTTGGGTTTTAGCAAAGCCTTCTTAATGGTATAAACACCAATCACTACGAACGCGAGCGTGATCATCCAGTAGTTTTGCACAAAATTACTTGCCGCCATCACCCATTCTGTTGTCCACGGAAGCGCTTGTTTTGATTTCTCAAAAGTCTTCAGAATTTTCGGTACTACCGTACCAAGCAAGATAGATACAATGGCAATAGCAAAAATCACCAAGATCGTCGGGTATACCATCGCCTGAGTAATTTGACTGCGCATATGCTGACGCTGTTCGGTATAATCGGCCAGACGATTTAGTACTTCGTCTAGGTGACCTGACTTTTCACCCGCCGCCACCATCGAGCGATATAAGTGGTCAAACACATGAGGAAATTCTGACATTCCATCAGCAAGCGTATAACCCTCAACCACTTTTGACCTTACCGACATCAACATTCGTTGCAGTCTGGGTTTTTCACACTGCTCTGCAACAGCCATGACCGCGGCTTCTACGGGCAAAGATGATTGAATCAAGGTCGCCAATTGCCGTGTAATAAGTGCGATATCTGCTACCGATGGTTTGTAACCTTTGAACAGTTTGAAACCGCCAGTGCTTTGTTTTTTGTCTTGCTCAGCTGCCGGAACAACTTCTAACGGCATCATGGCTTTTTCACGCAGCATCTGACGAATTTGTTTAGCCGTATCCGCCTCTAAAATGCCTTTTTTTTCTTTCCCTTTTGCGTCTAAAGCACGATATTCAAACGCCGCCATTATCCTTCCTCACGCGTCACTCGAAGCACTTCTTCTAGCGTTGTTTGACCCACTAAGACACGACTACAGCCATCTTGGCGTATACTTGGCGAATGTTTTCGAACATACTTTTCTACGGATTGTTCACCTTTACCATTGTGGATAAGCTCACGAATGTGTTCGTCTACAATCAATAGTTCATGAATACCTGTACGTCCTTTATAACCGTTAAAGTTACATTCTTCACAGCCTACCGCACGATAGATTTTTATACCCGAGTTAGCTTCAACACCCAGCAATTCGCACTCACGGTCATCGGCTAAGTGGGCTTGTTTACATTTCGGACATAACGTTCGGACTAAGCGCTGTGATAAAACCCCCAGTAACGACGAGCTGAGAAGAAAAGGTTCGACACCCATGTCTTCCATACGAGTAATCGCACCCGATGCCGTGTTGGTGTGTAATGTGGATAATACTAAGTGACCAGTCAATGAGGCTTGCACCGCAATTTGTGCGGTTTCTAAGTCACGTATTTCACCGACCATAACTACATCAGGATCCTGACGTAGAATGGCTCTGAGGCCTCGAGCAAACGTCATATCCACTTTGGGATTCACTTGAGTCTGACCGATACCTGGTATTTCATATTCGATAGGATCTTCAACGGTCAGAATGTTACGGTCTTTTGAGTTTATTTGTGTCATGCCCGCATAAAGCGTTGTACTCTTACCCGAACCTGTAGGGCCAGTAACCAAAATAATACCGTGAGGTTTGGCAATAATATCAGCAAAATCATTACGATTTGCTTCCGTCATGCCTAAATCTTCAAGATCCAAACGCGCATTATTTTTATCTAAAAGACGTAACACCACACGTTCACCAAAGCTCGATGGCATCGTAGATACACGCACATCGACCGCTCGGCCAGCAATTCTTAAACTAATCCGGCCATCTTGTGGAACCCTTTTTTCAGCAATATCCAGCTTGGCCATTACTTTAATACGTGAAACTAATAACGACGACAGCTTACGATTTGGTTTGAGCACTTCTTTAAGTACACCGTCAACGCGAAAACGAATGACAAGCTCTTGTTCAAAGGTTTCGATATGAATATCTGAAGCACCTTCTTTGATGGCTTCACTCAACATCGCATTGATTAATTTAATGATCGGCGCATCGTCATCGGCAGCAAGTAGATCTTCCGTTTGAGGAAGCTCTTCGGCAAGCGAAAACAAGTCCATTTCATTGCCAATATCTTCCATCATTTGCTGTGTTTCTGAACTGTCACGCTGATAGGAAGACTCCAGGAGTAACTCGAAACGAGGCTCTTCTAAACCTTCGATATTAAAACTTTTCCCGGCGACTCTGCGTACTTCCATTAAAGTCTCAAGATCCAGTTCACCACGATGGTATAATTTGGTGCTGTCACCGTCTTTCAATAGCAACACGCCATGTTTTCTCGCATAAGAAAACGGCAGTCGAATAACACCGGCAAGCGGGTGCGGCTCTTCATCGAGAGGAAGCACATTTTGCGCTTCTTGCATCGGCTCTAACAAAGACGTTGACTCAACCTCTTCCGTTATCAGTGGTTTCGACTCAATCATCGCTACGCTCTTTTTGGTTCTGTTTATTCAAAAATTCATCGTAGGTCGGCGGCAATACTAGCTCATCATTCCATTCAGGTAATATTGGTGGGTTTTCTAGCGGCATTAAATCAATACCATCATCCTTTAGCTTTTGCTGCTCGCTACGGATAAAGTTGTATTTTGAGTGGCTTATTTTATTCATGCTCTTACTGTCACGAATAATGGTCGGGCGAATAAATACTAACAGGTTGCGCTTTTGCTTTTTGGTGTTGGTGGATCTAAACAGATGTCCCAATACTGGAATATCGCCTAGCAGAGGGACTTTAGACACACTTTCTTGTACATCTTCATCAATCAAACCACCTAAGATCACCATACCACCGTCATCTGCTATCACGGTAGTATTGATTGCCCTCTTGTTAACAGCGATATCCACCGCCGTTGCGCCACTGACACTGGAAACCTCTTGTTCTATGGTTAATTGAACCGCCGTCCCTTCGTTGATCTGTGGCGTGACCTTCAACTTGATACCAACTTCCTGACGCTCAACCGTTTGGAATGGGTTAGAGTTGTTATCACTAGCAGAAGAACCGGTGATAACGGGGACTTCTTGACCAACAATCATCGATGCTTCTTCATTATCCATGGTGGTCACCGATGGAGTAGCCAGAATGTTTGAATTTGAATCCGTAGAGACCGCTTGAACAATTGCACCCCAGTCTTTTTTAATGATGCCAGCAGCCAATCCATTGATACCACCTACCAATTGTGCCAACGCTGAATAGTCGCCTTCTCGCGTCTCAGTGTAAGGTGTAGCATTGCCCCCTTCGGTACCGATGACATTTTTGCGAACTTCTTTGTCTCTCGCTTGCTCAGCAGCAACCGCAAGAGAACCAACTGGTACTGTGGTTCCGTTATTAAATTGCAGCATACCACCTTCTTCAGAGATCCACTGCAAACCAAAGTTAATACCGTCACCTTCAAGCACTTCAACAACAATTGCTTCAACCAATACCTGGGCTCGACGAACATCCAGTTTCTTAATAACTTGTGTCAATGAACGCATGGTATCTGGCTGTGCTGTAATAACTAACGAGTTTGAGTCCTCATGCGCTTCGATACTTGTCTCGTCCCTATTTCTACGGGTCCGGGACTGTTGTCCACCGGTTTGTTCTTCTTGGATAGACTTGCTGACGCCTTGTAGCACTTTGACCAAGTCTTCAGCTTTTGCGTAATTCAGGCTAAATACCTGCGTGTTCCCCTGTGATTCAAGCTCTGAATCGAGACGCTTAATCAGATCAGCCACTCGAGATCTAGCTTGAGTTTCACCACTAACAATCACACTGTTGGTTCTGCTATCGGCTACCACTTTAGGAATAAGAAATTCAGGAACCGTTCCTTTACCACTATCTTGATAAATTTTTTCTACCACTTTAACTACATCATCGGCTGTAGCATGGTCCAAGCGAACAATCTCAACCCGTTTATCACCGGCCTGATCCACTGATTTAATAATATCGACCAACCGGTTAACTGATGAAGCATGACCTGTTAGCATCATCACATTCGCTGAACTTAGGTTTGTTACATGACCACCATCTTTTTGGTCACTAAACTGCCTGATCAGTGGGCCTAACTCTTGTACGCTAACATTTTTTAATCTGACAACACGTGTCACCATCACGTCGCCATTACCAAGTTCTTCAGCTTCAACCAAAGGTACGTTTGCCTTTTTACCATCAGAGCTGCGAACAACTTTAAGTACTCCACTGTCCATTTCGATAACAGAGTAACCATATACTTCCAGTACATTTAAAAAGAACTGGTAGTAAAGCTTTTCATCCATAAGCTCATAGCTACGAACATCGATGTTACCACGAACATTCGGATCAATAATGACCGTCTTGTCTAAGTTTTTAGCAACGATATTAATGAACTCTTTAACATCCGTGCCTTTAAAGTTCGCAGCATATTCAACAGCTGAAACGGACAAAGACAAGCCTGCGGCTAATAACAGCGATGCATATTTGGCTAACCCTTTTCTGCATTTAGTGCGGCGTAGCGTTTTACCCATGGTCTATAAACTCCAAAAATTTTTCTTATTACAGGCTCAATTGCACTTCCATCACCTGGCCGTTTCGCTCTATGGTGATGTTTGCATCATTACTCGTTTTCAGCTCATTAATGGCTGACATTGCCTGTTTCATGTCCGTTAGTTGAAATCCGTTGATAGCGATTGCCAAGTCATTTTCTTGCAAACCTACTGTTGCAAATAATTCTGGGTTTTTACCTGGCGATAAGCGATAGCCAATCACTTTACCATCGCGTCGTTCCGGTGAGATTTGAATGTAATCAAACAGCTTGGTAGGTTCATTCAACAACTCTGCCCTGCGTGAGGCTATCAAACTGGTATCAGGATTTGGGGAAGTATCTCGTAAAGTGTTTTGGCGAGTAGGGCGGACAGGCATCGCGACATTACGACTAAATTCTAAACCATCCAACATCAACGTTTCAAACCGGCCACCGACATTCAATATCACTCGATCAGGTAAAACTTGAGCTAACGTCGCTCGAGTACCATTGATCGCTTCTGATACATCATAAGTTATCTGGCGCCCTTGTGATTCTATAATTGCCAACCCTGCTGAGTCATTACGACTTACCGCCAAAATACCAGTTAAACGGACATTCAGTGTTGTTTCTGGCGCATCCGACACGACGGGGGCAGGCTCAGCTACTTTGCCAGCACCCGCTTTCCCAAATAGGTTCTTTGCCACAATCGCGCTACTGCCAGCATCTGACTGCGTTTGGCTGTAGACAGCAGACATCGGCATTAAGGGTTGTGTCTGAGGTATTGGCCAAAGTAACCAAAACAGTTGCGAAAACATGTAAGCAACATAAACAACAGACAGAACAACAACAAAACGGCTCAGCTTAGCATGAGGCAGACCATGCAGAAGTTTTTGTAATTGTTGTAACTGTAATTCCATATAAGCATTTTCTTATTCTATTTGAACAACCCAGTGTACCGCCTTGCTACCCTTTCAACAAGCGCGTAAATGTTAAACTTATAATAAAAGAGGTACACAATTTGGCTATTATAAAAACGTTTTAACCCAGTTTGAACTAATTGCGTTGGGAAAGTTCCCGTTCAGAGAAAAATATAAGCGAAACTCTGACAATACAACGACACCTATACTTTGTTTGTAGGGTGAAATATGTTAAATTTGCTAGGCTAAAATTCACGTTTTAAATTAGTTAACGAATTGTGACAAAAGTCCAGCAGGAAAACAACCAGTCAAATGATAAAGTTCGCTTGGATAAGTGGCTATGGGCTGCGCGTTTCTATAAAACACGCGCCATTGCTAGAGATATGATCCAAGGGGGCAAAGTGCATTACAACGGACAGCGCTGTAAACCAAGCAAAACCGTTGATCTCGGAGCGGTAGTGAAGCTCGCCCAAGGATATGAAGAGAAAGAAGTGACCATTGTGAAGATCTTGGACAAGCGACAAGCGGCACCAATCGCACAAACACTGTATGAAGAGTCTCAAACAAGTATCGAGAAACGCACTCAGAATGCTATCGCCCGGAAAAACAACAGCTTTTTCGCACCTAGACCTGCAAGCAAACCAGACAAAAAGCAGCGCCGCGAACTACTCAAATTGAAATCAAACTAGGATTTTCATTGATGCAAAAAGATCTACTACATCGTTATATCTTTGACCAGCTTGACGTACGCGGAGAGCTTGTCCAAATAGAGCAAACGTTCAACGATATAATTAGCGGCCACAATTATCCTGCCGAAGTGCAAGCACTGTTGGGCGAATTACTTGTTGCAACAAGCTTATTAACAGCCACCCTTAAGTTTGAAGGGGATATTGCGGTACAACTACAAGGTGATGGCCCAGTAAAATATGCCGTAATTAATGGTGATCACGAGCAAAAAATGCGCGGTGTCGCACGTCTGCAGTCTGATGTGCAAGGCGGAACCATTCCGCAGTTAATAGGCAAAGGCTATATGGTGATAACCATCACACCAACAAAAGGTGAGCGATACCAAGGTATTGTACCTCTAACCAAAGATACTTTGGCAGCCTGTCTAGAAGACTACTTTGAACAATCAGAGCAGTTAAAAACGAGACTATGGTTCGCTACATCCGTCGAAGGCGAAAAAGCTAAAGCCGCAGGACTGTTCCTACAAGTATTACCGGTAGATAAAGAAAAATCACTGGTTGATTTTCAACATTTGGAAGCATTAAGTGACACTATCACCGACGATGAGCTATTAACACTCGATGCTCACACTGTGCTTACTCGACTGTATCATGAAGATGGTCCGCAGCTATTCGAACCACAGGAAATCTCCTTCGTTTGTGGTTGTAGTAGAGAAAAGACTATTGACGCGTTGGTCAATGTAGGCCAAGAAGGTCTGTTAGAAGACATTGAGAAATACGGTGAGATCAACATTAATTGCCACTATTGCCTCAAAAATTATGTCTTCACTGAAGATGATATAAAAGCAATATTTAACTAAAAACAGTAAGTTGCTTTTTTAACACTCACTAAACCGCCATTTTGGCGGTTTTTTTATGGGTAATTGGTGACACCGGTATCATAAATACTGGCACTTTTATGACACCGGTATCATTGAAATTATTCACTTTTTTTGATGTTTTTATGTCATTTTAGGCCGCGCAAAAGCTCGAATATCTCAAAGTCATCTGTTACTATAAAAACAGCAAAGGGCAAGTGTACCCCAGAGCTATCCCGTTCAACTCTCACATTTTAGGTATAAACATGACTTCAAGCGCAACTCGTTTTGTCGATTTAACAGCAGCCGAACTTGTCGAGCACGCAATCCGCCGTGGCGAAGGTACTTTAGCGGCAAATGGGGCTTTTGTAGCTAAGACTGGTCGTCGCACTGGACGTTCACCAAATGACCGTTTCATCGTTAAAGAAGCTAGCACTGAAAATGACATTCAGTGGGGCAATGTAAACCGTCCTTTCGACGCTGAGAAATTCGACGCGCTTTGGGCTCGTGTTGAAGCGCATGTGCAAAGCAATGACCACTTCGTCTCTCACCTTGAAGTGGGCGCAGACCCTGAGCATTATTTACCGGTTGTAGTAACCACTGAAACAGCTTGGCACCACATCTTTGCGCAGAACATGTTTATCACTCCAGCGACATACAACGCTTCAAATTTGCCACAATGGCAGGTTATGAACGTACCATCTTTCGTTTGTGACCCTGAGCGTGATGGAACCAACAGTGATGGCACTGTCATTATCAACTTTGCACAACGCAAAGTGCTGATCGCAGGCATGCATTACGCTGGCGAAATGAAAAAATCAATGTTCTCTGTACAGAACTTCTTACTTCCAGCTAAAGGCGTATTGCCTATGCACTGTAGCGCCAACGTTGGTGAAGCAGGTGACACGGCACTATTCTTCGGCCTGTCTGGTACTGGTAAAACAACTCTTTCGGCAGATCCTGCACGTTTCCTAATCGGTGATGATGAGCATGGTTGGGCGCCAGGTAGCGTTTTCAATATTGAAGGTGGTTGTTACGCTAAATGTATCGATCTTTCTCAAAAGAACGAGCCAGTGATTTGGGACGCTATCCGTTTTGGTACCATCTTAGAAAACGTTGTATTAGATGAGAATCGTGTTCCTGACTACGCTGATTCGAGCCTTACTCAAAATACACGTGCTTCTTACCCTCTAGAACATGTTGAGAAGCGTAAAGTTGAAAACCGTGCAGGTGAACCCAGAGCGGTTGTGTTTCTAACGTGTGATGTAAGCGGCGTTTTACCTCCGGTATCAATTCTTTCTGAAGAAGCGGCTGCATACCACTTCTTAAGTGGTTACACCGCAAAAGTAGGCTCGACAGAAATTGGTTCAACGGCTGATATTGAGTCAACTTTCTCAACCTGTTTCGGCGCACCTTTCTTCCCTCGCCCAGCAGGAGTTTATGCTGAGCTGCTAATGAAGCGTGTACGTGAGTTTGGTGCCAAAGTATACCTAGTAAACACGGGCTGGACTGGTGGTCCATATGGTATTGGTAAACGTTTTGACATTCCAACAACTCGCGCTGTTATCGATGCTATCGTTAATGACAAGCTTGAGGGTGTTGAAACCCAGCATATTGAAGCGTTGAATCTTGATGTTCCTGTTGCTGTTCCTGGCGTTGAAGATAAGCTACTAAACCCAGTAAATACTTGGGAAGACAAGGCAAAATATGCTGAGTATGCAGCAAAACTAGCTGCAGACTTTAAAGCAAATTTCGAAAAGTATGAAGTGTCTGATGCAATCGTTGCAGCAGGACCTCGCGGCTAATAAACTGAAATAGTTCCTTTATCAAAAGCGCTCCTTCAGGGGCGCTTTTTTGTTTCTACTATTCTCACTTCACCCCAGAAGAGCCTGCTTAACGCTTACAGTTCAATTACTTGAAAATGTTTCACCTTTAGAAACATTTCTATTTTGTTAAATTCATGTTTATATATTGAGCGAATTTAAACCAAACGTATAAAAAGGACTATTGATATGAAGTTACAACTTAAAAAGAAACAACTTAAATCGCTCAAAGAAAATGCATTGAGCAACTTAGAAACCAATCAAGTGGCAGGTGCTAGAGGGGCCACATTTGGTTCAAGAATTGATTGTAATAGCTATGTGGTATGCCACACTCATCCAGCAATCTGCCAGTCAATCGGCCTATGCCCATCTAAAGACATTTGTTACCAATAATAAAAACGGCAGAAGTATCGAGCTTCTGCCGTTTTTAGTCTCTAACTGCCATCAATATGCTCAGATTTCGACAATGTTATGACTTTTTACCGGTTAGATTAGAACCATCGTATTTTTTGGCAACAGGTAAAGAAACTTCTGCACTTAGCCCACCGCCATCTCGATTTCTCAAGCGTACTCTGCCACCATGGGAAGACACTATACGCTTGATGATTGCCAAACCAAGTCCACTTCCCTCGCTACCACGAGCTTGATCGCCCTGCTTAAATGGCTCAAATACAGCTTCTAATTCAGATTCAGGAATACCCGGTCCTCTGTCCATAACTTTGATTAATACCGAACGGTACTTCGCGCTATATTCGGTCGTCACTTCGATATCAGATTGTGAGTATCGAATGGCGTTCTCAATCATATTGGTCACGACACGCTTGAGGGCAACCACATTCATCATAACCGCTGGTAAGTGACCTTCAGTTTGCAAATGAATGGGACGTTGGTGTTGTTTTTCGGCCTGTACCACTTCTTCTACGACAGCATTTACGTCATCTAGCTCCATCTCAATATTATTATGATGACGTAGATACTCAATAAATTGATCGATAATGGCATTCATGTCCTCAATGTCATCAACAATCCCTTCGCGAAGATAATCCTCTTCATCGGACATCATTTCCGTGGCTAGCCGGATCCGCGTCAGAGGGGTTCGTAGATCATGAGAAACGCCTGCCATCAGTAATCGTCGATCACTTTCTAACTCAGCAATCCCTTTCGACATTTTGTTGAACGCTCGAGTTACCTCAATAACTTCTGATGAACCTTCTTCACTTAGTCTGGTCGAGAAGTCGCCATTACCAACCCGAATTGCAGCTGTCTGCAGCGCTTGTAGTGGCTTGTTCAAGTGCCGAGCGAACAGCCATCCTCCAAGTACACTCAGAAAACCAATGCAGGATAAATAGAATACTAAAAACTCAATGTTTGATTCTTTAATTCCTTCCAAAGGAACACGTACCCAATAACCTGGAGCCTGGGGCGCTTCCACCCAGTAAATTACCGGATTTCCTTGATGTATTCGTACCCGTGCTGAGCCATTAAGTTGTTCTGACATGCTCTGCGAAAGTAAACGATATTCTTTTGCCTGACCGAGGCCATGCATATAAGCCTCACGTTGCGTCATTACTCTGATCCCGGTGATATCAAAAAACTTTTCAGACAGCTCATCACTAACTTCAACGCCGTCCTCCCAGTCGATAAATACCGTTTTAACTTGCTTCGCGAGCATCACGTTGACCTGTTCAAATGTGGGTTTGAACACATACAAAGTGACAGTAACATACGAAACAATTTGGTTGATTAGCAGCAATGCGCCGACAAAAAATACCGTCTGTCCAAATGCACTACGAGGTAACATAAGGACTATTTATTACCGTCAGGTACAAATACGTAGCCCAACCCCCACACAGTCTGAATATATCTCGGATTAGAGGCGTCTTCTTCTATCATCCTACGCAAGCGTGATACCTGCACATCAATGCTGCGCTCCAATGCACTGTAATCTCGTCCTCGAGCCAAGTTCATTAATTTATCTCGGCTTAACGGCTCTCTTGGATGGCTCACCAATGCCTTTAATACTGCAAACTCGCCACTGGTTAGCGAAATAGTTTTATCATCGTGATACATTTCCCGAGTCGCAAGGTTTAGAGTGAAGTTACCGAAAACTACTTGATTCTCTTCCGCCGAAGGCGCCCCCGGAACTTCTTTCGAACGACGTCGTAATATGGCTTTAATTCTAGCTAACAGCTCTCTGGGATTAAAAGGCTTGGGAATATAGTCATCTGCACCAAGCTCAAGGCCAATGATGCGGTCTACCTCATCGCCTTTGGCTGTCAGCATTACAATAGGGATTTCATTTTCTTTTTGTCTTAGTCTTCGACAAATTGATAGGCCATCTTCACCTGGCAGCATTAGATCTAACACCATGAGGTGGAAGTTTTCGCGCTCCAAAAGTCTATCCATTTGTTCTGAGTTAGCGGCACTTCGAACGATAAAGCCTTGCTCTAATAAATAACGCTCTAGTAGGCTGCGTAACCTCATGTCATCATCAACAACTAATACTTTGGTCGTTTCATTTCCCATTTTTTACTCTTCTGTTTATTATTTTTTTGGTTAAGCCCACCGAGGCTTTGCAATTAGTGATGTTATCTTCGTTAAATATAATTGAAATTAACGTGTTTAGACACCATACAATAAAAACTAGATTGTTACCGAACATTACAATGTATTGTACCCATATCAAAGCATTGTCAGTAGTTAAAACGCAATGAAAACAAATTTAATAACACCTGAAGGCTACCGCCAATTACAACAAGAGCATGATCACTTGTGGTTTGAGAAAAGACCTGAAGTGACAAAAATAGTCAATTGGGCGGCAAGCTTAGGAGATCGCTCAGAAAATGCGGATTACACATTTAACAAGCGACTGTTGAGACAAATTGATAGACGTGTACGCTTTCTTCGTAAACGTATGCCTGACTTAAAAATTGTGGAGTACAATCCGCAACAAGAAGGCAAAGTCTATTTTGGCGCTTGGGTCGAAGTAGAAAACGAAGATGGCGACTTGAAATCTTTTCGGATTGTAGGGCCAGACGAGATCTATGACAGAAAAGACTACATTTCCATTGATGCTCCGATGGCTAGAGCTTTACTCGGTAAATCTGTCGACGATGAAGTGACAGTAAGCACACCACATGGCAAGAGACTTTGGTACATCAATCGAATCGAATATCGCCAACAGAACGAACAGTGATATTATAAAGCCAATTTACCAGCACTTTAAAAAAGTGCCCATGATTTACTCTCTTGATACTGGCAACTTAATCAAGACTAGTTTCAGAACAATATAAGGATTTTGCATGAGCAATATCGCAACGCGCCTAGCCGAGGAGCTGAGTGCGAAAGAGCAACAAGTGATCGCAGCGATTAACTTGCTAGACGAAGGCGCTACCGTACCGTTTATTGCACGCTATCGAAAGGAGGTCACAGGAGGCTTAGATGATACTCAACTTCGTCAATTAGAACAGCGTTTAGGATATCTTCGCGAACTAGATGAACGACGTGACTTTATTCTCAAGACCATTTCAGAGCAGGGTAAACTCACCGATGAATTGGCTAGAGAAATTCACACTGCAGATAGCAAAACGGTGCTTGAAGATCTTTATTTGCCTTTCAAACCAAAACGCCGCACTAAAGGTCAGATTGCGATCGAAGCTGGGCTTGAACCGCTTGCTGACGCTTTATTTGCAGATCCTGACTTAAATCCAGAAGATGCTGCTGCAAATTATGTGAATGCCGAAAAAGGTGTTGCTGATAGCAAAGCGGCGTTAGATGGCGCGAAATTCATCTTGATGGAACGGTTTGCTGAAGATGCAAAGTTACTTGCCAAGTTCCGTGCGCATTTCAAACAAAACGCACAGCTGCAAAGTAAAGTGATTAGTGGCAAAGAAGACCAAGGTAGCAAGTATCGTGACTACTTTGAACACCATGAAGTGCTCAACAAAGTGCCTTCTCATCGCGCGCTTGCCATGCTTCGGGCCAGAAACGAGGGAATACTCCAGCTTAGTATCGACCCAGAGCCTTCAGTGGAAGACTCAGCACAATATTGTGCGCAAATTATTGCCGATCATTACTGTTTGCCTGTGCAAGGTAAAGCCGCCAGTGCTTGGTTAATGAGCGTGGTACAGTGGGCTTGGAAAATTAAAATTGCGCTACATCTAGAAAATGAATTTTTAGGTTTAATAAGAGAAAAAGCCGAAAAAGAAGCGATTGATGTGTTTGCGAAAAATCTCAAAGATTTACTAATGGCCGCTCCTGCTGGCCCGCGTGTGACGCTTGGCCTTGACCCGGGTTTAAGAACTGGCTGTAAAGTTGCCGTAGTTGATGCGACAGGAAAGCTCATTACTACCGCGACTATTTATCCTCATGCACCACAAAACCAATGGGATAAATCTTTACGTACTCTTGAGCAATTGTGCCGTCAGCATAAGGTCGAATTAATCGCTATCGGAAATGGAACAGCATCCAGAGAAACAGATAAGCTAGCTGCGGAAGTACTTAAAACAGCGCCAGAGCTAAAATTAAACAAAATTATGGTCAGCGAAGCTGGAGCATCGGTTTATTCCGCATCTGAATTCGCAGCCAACGAGTTTCCTGATCTTGATGTGTCATTACGTGGCGCGGTATCAATCGCCAGAAGACTGCAAGACCCGCTGGCTGAGTTGGTAAAGATAGAGCCCAAATCTATTGGTGTAGGTCAGTACCAACACGATGTCTCACAAAGCCAATTAGGTCAGACGCTGACAGCCGTGGTTGAAGACTGTGTAAACTCAGTGGGAGTAGACGTAAACACCGCCTCAGTCCCCTTGCTTGCAAGAGTGTCAGGATTAAACAAAACCCTAGCAAGTAATTTGGTCCGCTATCGGGATGAACATGGCTCATTCAGTAATCGTAAGCAGCTTAAGAATGTTGAGCGATTAGGACCAAAGGCTTTCGAACAAGCAGCTGGTTTCTTGCGAATTGCAAATGGAGATGACCCTCTGGACAGCTCGGCCGTTCACCCTGAAGCTTACCCTGTTGTAAAGCGGATCTGTGAAACCAGAAATATTGAAGTTTCTGGACTAATAGGAAATTCAGAAATACTAAACCAACTTGTTGCTAACGACTATATTGATGAGAAGTTTGGTGTACCAACCGTCACAGATATTATTAAAGAGCTTGATAAACCAGGACGAGATCCTCGCCCCGAGTTTAAAACTGCACAATTCAAAGCAGGCGTAGAGAAAATTTCAGATCTGAAAGTCGGGATGATCCTAGAAGGCGTAGTATCTAACGTTGCTAACTTTGGCGCATTTGTCGATGTCGGTGTTCATCAAGACGGACTTGTTCATATATCTGCACTCACAGATAAGTTTATTTCTGATCCTCGCGAAGTTGTTAAAGCTGGTGATATCGTTAAAGTAAAAGTGATAGAGGTTGATGTAGCTAGAAAGCGGATCAGTTTCACAATGCGACTTAATGATGACGTGCATCACGCCCCAACCGAGAAGAAAACAAATTCTAAATCTCTGAAAGGCAAGCCAACAGGAAAAACAAAATCACAATCAAAAGAGCCTAACAACGCAGCCATGGGAAATGCATTTGCAGAGGCTTTTGCAAAACTGAAGAAATAACAATAAGTTACAGCAATATTTAACCAATTTTAGAGATCAAATTGGTAGAAGATAAAAGCGCGACCTCTGTCGCGCTTTTTCTTTCTCGGGGTATAATATTTGCTTCGTTAAAGTAGCCAGCGGAGGCTAACAAAAGCTAACTTAGCTATATCTGCACAGAGAGTGAAGATACTTGGTTTGGTTGCGCCACATGCTGGTAGAACTGAGAAATTCGCAATGCTCTAGCTTGAATTTCTGGATCAGGTTCGATAGGCATAGCTACTGAATAAGGATCGGCATCTTGCTTAAGTTTTGCTTCTTCATCACTTTGAGCTGTCGCTATTTCACCACTTAAACGTCTGGTTTGAATGCTTGGAACTTTGTTCTTGTTATTACTTTCTTCCTCACCACTAATACTTTGCTTCGCTAGTTCAGCTTGCGCTGCCGACAACTTTTGCGTGGCATCCGCGGCAATTGCTCGATCTGCACCTGATGGCTCGGCCGGTGCTAACGCGGCAGCTCTGACCGTTTGCATCTTTTCAATGGTTGCTTGTGGGTCGCCTTCGATTGGAGCGACGTCAATCATCACCTGTCCGCCAATGGCATAATTGTTTCCATCGGGACCACGTTGATATTCGTAACTAGGCGATCCGGCATGTTGCCCACCTACTCGGGCATGCGCCTGCTCATGTAACCGCACTTCTCTGTCACGAGATTTGAGCTCCTGAATTACCTGCTCGTCCTGCTCGGCCTGCTGCTGTTCTTTCTCTGAGCCGTTTCGCTCTTTGTCCCCTTCTTCTTTTTCAGATTTTCCCTCAACTTTTTTCTCGCCCACAGGCTTACCTGACGAATTGTATAACTTGCCATCGTCAGAATGGGCTGAGCGGTTTTTTTCAGAATCAGCTAGATTTTTATTTTCGGTGAAAGGCGAAGAGGTAGGTGCAGCTTTGGGAATGATTTCTCGAAGCTGGTTGTCACGTGCAGCCGACTCGGTATGCACGTTTGCTGTATTCAGATTCATCGCCGGTGGTGGCGTTACTATGTTCATTACACTTTAATGTCAATCAAAGTACCTAAAACTTCGTCAGCTGTGCGAATGGTCTGCGTGTTTGCTTTTGCGTTGAATTCTTCAACCTTTAAAGCAACCAAAGACTCTTCCAACTTTGGCACTTGAGACACAGGCGCCGTCACGGCTTCATCAGTGCTTGCACCTTGAAGTTGACGTCCTGCGGCCTGCTCAGCCTCATTTTGTTGGCCTACCGTTGCACGGTTAATATCAGCAGTCGCTTGAGCAATTCCTTGCGCAGCTCTGTTGTAACCTTCGATACCATTGTTTAGCACATCGCCGATTGGCATTTTTAACCTCGACTTAGATCTATTTCCACTGACTAATTATTGCGCAAAACATCAACAAAGGGAAGTAGATGCGGCAATTTTTTGCCGCTTTTTTATCCTGTTTTTTTAAACAATTGAATTTAGTATATTTATAAACTCATCTTTATGAGAAATAAATGGTGCATGGGAAGCTTTCGCTATAACTTCAACCTTGAAATTAGGGTTTAACTGCTGCATTTTTTGGACAGCTTTTATAGGAACCAGCGAATCTAAACGACCAAAAACACCATGTAATGGCTGTTTAATACTTGCAAATTCATCTTTTAAGCTGACAGATTTCAGTATTTTCAATCCCCCAGCTAAGGCGTCTGGATCACTTTTTGGCTGAGATGCAAGTAACCTTTTGAGTTGTTTAACATCATCTCGAGCGTGCTCACTCCCCATCGCTTGTATCGCCAAAAAGCGTTCGATGGTTTTTTCGCTGTCTTTTTGTAGTTGCTGTTCAAAGTTAGCCAGTACAGTAGGGTCAATTCCAGGCCAAGACTGCTGCGCACAAAAGGCAGGAGAAGAGGAAACTAACACTAATCTACTCACTTTTTCAGGATGGTTTATCGCTATTTTTTGCGCAAAGAGTCCACCCAAAGACCAACCTACTAACACACTTTGTGGTGAAATCTTGTTAGCAAGTTGGGAAGCAATCGCAGTAAATTCGAACTCACCACTGTAAGGTTCACCGCCAAAGCCGGGAATATTTAAAGATTCTGTCGAGTAACCATCAACTAGCTCAAGCTCTTGCTGCAGTATACTCCACACAGCATTGTTCATTCCCCAGCCATGAATAAATACGATTTTTTTTTGCATAGCGTCGATCTCTATACCAAAATTTGCCTCATCATAGCGAACCAAGGATGGAAAGCAATGTTAGACTGGAAAGACCTTAATAAGAAGATTTTTGGCTGGCCCGAATGCGTATGCTGTCTGCAAGCCACTGCCAACACGGCCATTTGTGATAGCTGCCACAACCAACTTTTTGACTTTACTTCGGCGCCTATCAATCTACTCCATCAACCTGATATCTGCCGCATGGTCCGCTTACCAAACTGTGACGGTCTAAGCGCTGCAGCATGGTACAAACCTCCACTCAATAATTGGATTAAGGGACTTAAATTTTCACACTCCAGTCACTACCTTCCAGCATTGAATTTAATATCAAAGGTTTTGTGGCAAACATTCTTAGAGCAGTCGGTATATCACCCTGATCTTATCAGCTCAATTCCCCTACATAGAACACGACTTATTCACCGAGGCTACAATCAGGTGGAACAAATATGGCAACCGTTAGCGCATAAATCGCCGCTGCTAGTACGCAATAAGCTAACAAAAGCGCAAGCAGAATTATCTCGCGCTCAACGGCAACGTAACCTCAGCACAGCATTTACACCTTTATGTGCAATGTCTGGGAAACGTGTTCTGCTGTTAGATGATGTAATAACAACGGGAACCACCATGAATACAGCTGCACAAGCTTGTTTAGAAGCAGGCGCAACGAGCGTGTGGGCTATGGCGCTTTGCATCACACGCTTTAACTAGCTGTTATAATCCTTTGGAAAAGAATAAAACATTATTGACTATGCGACTCGAACCATACCAAAACCCTCTAAATAGCGGATTATCTGCGGCACCAATCACAACGCCTTGCTGGTGTCGATGCGCCACTATTGATGCCGAGTTACGGATCTGGGCAACGTTTTTTTCGTGGCTGTAACCTGCTAGCAAAGGCTCTGCTGTATAATTAGACACGGTAACAAAAGGCTTTTCAGAACTATCCATGACCCAAGCACTATTTTTAAAACTTGGTAGTTTTGAGTCAACAAAACCAAATGCCAAAGGATGTGTCAAATCTAGCCGTGTATCGAATATTGCACCTGCAATCCGCTGCTTTGCAGATAAATCCTCCTTATCTGCGTACATTAATCCTTGAGTATCAAACTGCGCATTCATTTCTTGCTTACTCACCATTTTTACTTTAAGCAATTGTTGTGAAATCAACCATTGTGCAGCTCGTTTTTGCCCCCATAACACGCCACCTTTGTTTACCCAGGTCTGAAGATGAGCTTTTGCTTCATCTTGCACATCAGAGTAACTGCCATCGACAAGAAAGATATGCGTATAGGAGTTCAAATCTAATTTATTGAGCGCTTTTTTCTCAACGATGGTAGGAGCGAGTGATAAGTGTCTATCGAGGTGATACCAGAGCTCACCCACTTCATATTGACTAACTCCTTCTCCTCCAACCAGTAACACTTTTGGTAAGCTAAGTGGTAGCATTTTTCTCGACCCCAAATCAATCCCTTCACTCGTCATTCCTGAAGCTACTGGATAGAGTGTTAGCTTCATAGACTGAGCTTCTTCCAATAGGATAGAAAACCACTCGCTGTGACTTTGTAAGCCTTTTGCTACTACCAAGGTACCCGCAGAAAAATGCTTCGGTTTACCCGCTACTTCTGTCGAAAATGCTGACATTGCTGCATTTACTTTAATGCCTTTGTTTAACAAACGATTGGCAAGTTTGGGAGCTAAGTAGTTCTGCCATTCAACCAAGTATGCATAGGCACCCGATGTTACCACTTGCTGCTCATCTTCCTGTTTTGGTTCACCACTTATTTTTAAGCCTCTGAGGCTATCGACAACGTCAAATTGTAGGTCAAATGCATATGGCAACGTCCATCCCGAGACGTCGTAGAAGGTATTGTCTTGAAAATGTGTTTCAGTGTTAAACACCGCTTTGATTAATCGATACTGTGACTGACGAAGCGGTACAAAAAGATCGCCAGCTTGATATGTTCTATCGCCTATGTCTTTCTCTTTTGTGAAATATTTTAACTGAATACCATGATGCTCAAGCAACTTAACAAACTCATTAAACCGATATGGATCCGACCCTTTTGCCACTGCATAACCAACAAAGTTTTCTTGTTCGGCTAGCTCAACAGCTTGCTGGTAAAACTGCCGCTGATAGTCGCTCAGTAGCGTTTTATACTCTAGTACCCCTGCAAAGGTAGAAAAGCTTGTAGTCAGCTGATTTTTAATCGTTTTTGGAAAAGTTAACACACCATATTGTGTTTCCTGTGCATGGCCTCGGCTGCTCGCTTGTTCAAACAGAATGCCGATAGACCCGTTTATGTCTGGATAGGTCGACCCTTTACCATAGTAAAAGTCATCGAAGCTTTCTCCAGTGAAATATAGCTGGCCTTGCTGGTCAAATGCTCTAGCATGAAACTTCGCAAGCATAGCTGTCAGAGCGGTATTTTCTTGCGGAGTATACGGGTGTGTTCTTGAAGGAATACCAGGTTGGAAGAAATAGCTATTATTACTTCCCATTTCATGAAAATCCGTCAAAACATGGGGCTTCCATTGCTGAAATTTGGCCACTCGAGCTTGTGATTCTGGATGCTGTAGTAATAACCAGTCACGGTTAAGATCAAACCAATAGTGATTCGTGCGGCTTGAAGGCCAAGGTTCGTGATGCTCTCTGTGTTCAGGATCAAAAGAAGGGCTGTTACTTTTATTACTATTCACCCAAGTTGCAAATTTAGAGAGCCCATCTGGATTAAGTACCGGATCAATCAGAATCACACTTTGCGACAATAGCTCCATGACTTTTTGCCCTTGCGCTGCCGCCAAATAGTATGCGAGTAACACCGCGGCATTACTTCCGGAAGGTTCATTACCATGGACACTGTATCCCATCCAAATAATAGCTGGCCCCTCTTTATCTGTGTCCGCAGTTCCAGCCAGCTTTGCCAAATGGGTAGCTTGAATATCCGTGATCTTTTGCTGATTATCCGCAGAAGTTGCTGTTATGAGCAATAGTGGCCGACGCTGATGACTGTAGCCGATTGTTTCTAGGCTAATCCGAGGGCTTTGCTGTGCCAGTAACGTTAAATACGCCACAATTTGGTTATGACGTAAGTGCCACTCTCCCACTTCGTAACCAAATGCCTGCTTTGGGGTGGTAATGTTAGCATCAAAAGTAACATCATCACCAAAATAGTATTCAGCAGAAATACCGTAACTTATTGAGCTAAAAATAAATAAAATAAAGAAACCAAATAAGCGCATCTATATCCCCAGCAGATTCATACTAAAGCCAAACTAGCAATTTAACTTTAAATTGCCAAATTTTTACGCCCAACACTAGCGACTGTAAGGTGAGGGGAGTATGATATGTATTAACCGAGTAATTTAGTCAAGTATAGAGCGAGTCATGATCACGATTTCTGAATCCGCCCAAAGTCATTTTGCAAAACTACTAGCAGATCAAGCTGAAGGCACAAATATCCGCGTTTTTGTTGTTAATCCTGGTACTGCCCAAGCCGAGTGTGGGGTTTCTTACTGTCCAGCTGACGCCGTAGAAGAATCTGATATTCGTTTAACATTCAATGGGTTTGACGCTGTTGTTGATGAAGAAAGCGCGCCATTTTTAGAAGAAGCTGAGATTGATTTTGTTACTGATAAAATGGGTAGTCAACTGACTTTGAAAGCCCCCAATGCCAAAGCTAAAAAACTGCGTGAAAATGCATCGCTAGCTGAGCAAGTCGAACACATGTTAGTCACCGAAGTTAATCCTCAACTTGCAAACCACGGTGGCCAAGTCAGCCTAGTCGAAATCACCGAAGACGGGATCGCTGTACTACAATTTGGTGGCGGTTGTAATGGCTGCTCAATGATTGATGTCACTCTTAAGGAAGGTATAGAAAAAGAGATGATCGCAAAATTTGAAGAAATCAACGGCGTGCGTGATATTACTGAGCATGCTAGAGGCGAGCATTCATATTATTAATGATTAAGTCGTTAATCTTCCGTTGGGGCTCTCGCCCAAAATTCAGCGCTAAACTATTTTTTACTGGTTTAGCGCTATTCGTTATATCGGTTGTCCTGATTGCTGCCGGCTATTACAGTCATCACCTGTTACAACTTGTTGGATTGGCATTCATGCTCCCCGCAGTGATCCTTGCAGTGTATGGTTATATTGGGATCTTCGCCAACCGCTTTTCTCAAGTTCTAGAGTCCCGCTCTCAACGACTTAAACACTTAAAAGATAATGACCCTTTTCGCAACTAACTTGTGCACAATGAGGACTATTCGCCCCATTACTTCGTGTTAGTAGAGCGAGCTTTATTCTAGCAATTGGTCTTGTATTGATAAGTGCCGAAACTTTGCAGCTAAACTGATCCCTCGCAATGCCATAAAGCAAGTCATTGCAAGCCATAGCCCATGGTTTTCTAGCTCCCTCGATAGTAAAAACACCATGAAGAAACCAACCACAGCCGATGTAAACATGCTGTTTCGCATCTCTTTCGCACGCGTCAGTCCGACAAAGATACCGTCAAATAAGAAACAGGCTGCTGAGACAATGGGTAACGCCACCAGCCAGGGAAGATACTGCTCAGCATAAACGATAACTTCTGGAATACTCGTTAAAGTGCGAATAATCGCACTGCCCGCTATGAAAAACACGAGACTGTATACTGTGGCAAGTAGCAACCCCCAATATAGACTCAATCGCACCCAGAGCTTTAATGTGTGAAGATCTTTTGCCCCTTTCGCTCTACCTACTTTAGCTTCCACCGCGTAGGCAATACCGTCCATTGCGAAACTAACTAGCATCAAAAAGTTCAGCAATACAGCATTTGCGGCCAATGTTAGCTCGCCCAGCCTAGCTCCATAAAAAGCCATAAAGCTAAAGCACATTTGCAGCATTAATGAACGAAGAAAGATATCTCGATTTAAAGTAAGTGCTTTAAACCAATCCGCTTTCTCAGACCATTGCCAACACAAATTTATCCCACGACGGCTGGCAACTTGATTAACCAAGTAAATTGATAAGCCCAATGCGATATAATCAGCGATTACGGAAGCAAACGCAGCACCAGTCACTCCCCACTCAAAGCCCACTACAAATAGGACATCAAGGATGATATTCACTAGGTTGGTGATAAGAACAACGTAAAAAGGACCCCTGCCATAGTGCATACCAAGCATGAACCCCAACAAAACCAAGTTAACAATTGCAGCAGGTGCGCTAAACACTCGAACTTGGAAGTAGCCACCAGCTTGTTCAAGTACCTTAGCTTCTGCATTAGACAACAAAGCCATAACATCGATAAGTATCGGGGACAAAAATATAAGCACAGCCGCAAAACATAGTCCGATCATCACGCTAGTATTGAGAGAACGAACCAGTTTATCGTGGTCTTTTTCTCCATAAGCCTGAGCGATTACACCGGTTGTGCTCATGCGAATAAAGCTTGCCAGCCAAAACAACACTGAAATTGAACTAGAACCTAGCGCAATCCCTGCCAAAAAGTGAGCCTCAGACATATGACCTATCACGGCAGTGTCAACTAAGCCTAACAATGGGACCGTGATGTTTGATAGTATCATGGGCCCAGCAAGCAATAATAAACTAAGGTGTTGTGATTTATGTTGTTTAAAAAATTGATACATTGGCTAATTGCTTTATTTGTATTGGTATCGAACCAAGCCTCTGGTGCGGTTATCTTACAGTATCATCATGTCAGTGAGAAATTGCCGGCTGTTACCAGCGTCAGTGCAAGTACCTTTAAACAGCATTTAACTTATTTAAAAGAACAACAGTTTAATGTGGTACCACTTACAACCATTATCGAAACACTAAGAAAGGGAAAATCACTCCCAGCAAAAACCATCGCAATCACATTCGATGATGGCTACGACAATAATATAGAAGCTGCAGCACCAATTTTGGAATCCTTTAGCTATCCCTATACCATTTTTGTCAATCCAAAACTAATTGATGAAAAGAAAAGCTATGTCATGACTTGGGACGAACTTCGTGACTTAGCTAAAAAAGGGGCCACTATTGCCAACCATAGCGCAGAACACGAGTACCTGCATATCACTCGAGAAAATGAATCCTTGGAACAATGGCGGAAACGTATCAAACAAGACCTCACTTGGTCTCAAGCTAGGATAAAGCAAGAAATTGGTCATGATATTCCTTATGTCGCTTATCCATACGGTGAATTCAACAATTCACTCAAAGAGTTGGTGAATGAGCTTGGACTGGTCGGAATAGGTCAGCACTCTGGTGCAGTGGGAGTAACTACCGACTGGACACGCGTACCTCGTTTCCCAGCCTCAGGGATCTATAGTAAATTAGACACACTCAGTGTAAAAATGCAGACACAAGCTTTTAATATAAAAAAACTGGAATACTCTGACACTGTCACCGCAGACAATCAACCAACACTGACTATCCACTTTCAAGATCTAGACAACAGCTTTCATCAAAGTCAGTTTGCTTGTTATGTTTCTGGAATTGGACAGGCGACCATTAACTGGCTGTCACCACGAACAGTAACGGTGCGTAGCCCGAAACCATTAGCAGCCGGGCGAACTCGATATAACTGCACCGCTCCCAAGAAGGGATCCACAGGGTCTTACCTTTGGTTTTCTCAGCCTTGGGTTATTGTAAACAACTAACATAAAAATGGTTGATGAAGAGGTTACTTAATTTTGGCTGCATTAAGCAAGGTTAACGCTACCTTGCTTAATGGCACGAGCTCTTTTGCAGCCCCTATTTCATATGCCGCTCTGGGCATCCCCCAAACTACTGAACTTTTTTCATCTTGAGCAAATGTTTGTGCGCCGGCTTCACGTAAACGCAATAGCGCCTGAGCACCATCACTCCCCATACCTGTCAACATGACTGCACAAACATTTTTTGCAACAGGGACCAGTGAGTCAAATAATACCTCAACGGACGGACGATGACGATTGACACGTTCCTTCTCATCCAGCTTGCAAACATAACCCTTACTACTGCGGACAATCGTCAAGTGTTTATCTCCTGGAGCAATAAAAACATGTCCAAATTTAAGTACATCACCATCTTCAGCTTCTTTCACTGAAACTGTACAAGATTTGTCCATTCGCAACGCAAAAGAGGCACTAAATACGGGGGGAATGTGTTGTGTGATCACAACTGGGGGGACGTTATGAGGAAGTTTGGTCAACACTTCTCGGATCGCTTCAGTTCCACCAGTAGAAGCCCCTATCGCAAGAATAGTTTCTTTTCTGAAACGATAATTCCCACCGACTTCTTGCTGATCTTCTTTTTTAATTGTACGTAAACTTCTAACTTTAGCTTTTGATGCAATTCTAATTTTGTCGAACAATGTTTCTGCGTAAGAATGAAGAATGTTCGATACATTGCTGGTTGGTTTAGAAATAAAATCGACTGCGCCAACTTCTAACGCTTCTAACGTTGCAGGAGCTCCCTCTTGTGTCAATGTAGAAATCATGACAACTGGCATTGGCCGTAATCGCATTAAGTTCTTCAGAAAACTGATACCATCCATTTTTGGCATTTCAACATCTAAAGTGATCACATCTGGATTAAGTTGTTTTATCAATTCTCTGGCTTGATACGGATCTGATGCAGAACCCACAACCGTAATATCCTCAGCCTCATTTAATATCTTTGTTAACAGGCCTCTGATCAACGACGAATCGTCTACTACCAGTACTTTTATCATTTACACCGCCATACTAAAAAAGTTCGATGTCCGTTTCATTGTTACTTTCCTCGATATCATGCAGGTATTTAACTTCTCGTTTCTCAATCGTATTGTTATGCATCGTTTTCAACTTTTTCACCTGCGCTTTGCCGCTTTGCGGATGAAAAATCACTTTTCTTGGCCACGGCCCACCAATATCCTCAGAAACAAGATTTAAGGCTTCTTCATCAACATAGGCATGAGCGAAACGAATATTACCTTCACCAATATCAGTCATGGAGCTAATAATTTTTCCACCTCCAAACAGCTTAATTTTTAAATTTTTGCGAGATGCACCATTTTTCAAGACTTCGTTAATTAAATACTCCATCGCCCAGTTACCATAACGACAGTTGAGGTCATCTGCATGGATCTCTGATATCCCTCTCGTCGCAGGTAACATAAAATGATTCATCCCACCGACTCCCAATTTGTCATCATAGACACAGGCTGAAATACACGACCCTAAAACCGTGGAGATAAGTTCATCGTGTTTGGAAACATAAAACTCACCAGGCAGGACCTTAGCAACAACCGTATCCCTCCCAGAATCCCAAAATCGCTTCACATGCTCAAAACCATTTAGTACTGGCTTAAACTCCTTCATATTAACGCCTTTTGATAAATGGTCTTGCCAAGGTTTTTAAACCCTTTAGTGTCTTTTCCCATGGTTTCAGAGTGCCCAATAAACAAATAACCATCAGATACAAGTAACTCCCGAAACCCGTCAAATAATCGCTCTTTTGTTTCTTTATCAAAATAGATCAGAACGTTGCGACAAAAGATGAAGTCAAATGGTCCTTTCATTGGCCATGTTTCAAGTAAGTTCAGTCGCTTGAAATGAATAAGCTTTTGTAATGCTGGCTTGACTTTATAAGTACCACCATCGGGACTTTTTAGGAAAAAGTCTTTAAGCATGTCTGGACCGAGACCTGTAATACTTTTAGCGTTGTATTCTCCAGCACTCCCTCTTGCGAGCACATTAGAATCTAAGTCTGTCGCGAGTATTTTAACATCCCAATCCCTTGGAAAGGCATTAGCGATTGTCATGGCTATCGTGTAGGGTTCTTCACCCGTTGAACAACCAGCTGACCATATTCGCACCCTTTTATCAACACGGTGCCTAGCTTTAACCTCAGGGATCACTTTTGTAAGCAGAAAGTCAAAGTGATGTTTTTCCCTAAAAAATGATGTCAGGTTCGTGGTAATCGCATTAATAAAGTGGCTAAATTCTTCAGTGTGTTCCTCTAAAAACTGCAAATAATGAGAAAAAGAGTTCAATCCATTCGCTCTAATTCTCCTCGCTAAACGGGAGTAGATCATTTCTCTTTTATGAGGACCTAAAACAATACCGCAAGTCTCATAAACTTTCGCAGAAATGGTAGAAAAATCGTCATCCGTCAACAAAAATTCTCTCATCTACAGCGGCTCCCTAAAGCGTATAAAATCAGTAATTATTACTCAGCTATGGCTAAAACTCTTCCCACTCTTCTGACTCGTCTGAAAATTTACTTTTACTCACTTGCCCTTGAGAAGAGGAAGATTTTTTCGCTCCCCCATTTAATGAGTTTTTACTTGCGACCGGCATAGCTCGAACGGGTTCATTTGGTAAGTAGTTACCACCCGTGTCATCATTCATAGTAAAAAAGTTAAGTAATCGAGTCATATCGTTCGCTTGCTCAGCCATCGATTCTCCCGCTGCGGACGCTTGCTCAACTAATGCTGCATTTTGCTGAGTCATCTCATCCATCTGTGAAATCGCTTTATTCACCTGATCGATCCCAGAGCTCTGTTCGACCGACGCTTCTGCGATATCTGAAATCATCTCCGTCACTTTTTGGACCGCATCAACGATCCCTCTTAAAGTGACACCCGACTCATTCACAAGCATTGTGCCATCTTCAACTTTACTTACACTATCTCGGATCAGATCTTTAATTTCTTTCGCAGCACCCGCCGAGCGCTGTGCCAAATTACGCACCTCACCCGCAACTACAGCAAAACCTCGCCCTTGTTCACCAGCCCTTGCAGCCTCAACCGCAGCATTAAGTGCGAGTAGGTTGGTTTGGAATGCTATTTCGTCAATCACACCGATAATGTCAGCAATTCTCTTACTGGCGTCATTGATTTCAGACATACTTTCTACGGCACGTGTCACCACTTCACCGCCTTGGGTAGCTTTTTGACAAGTATCCGCAGCCAATTCATTAGCTAATTTAGCGTTCTCAGCATTTTGTTTAACAGTACTGGTCATTTCCTCCATACTCGCAGCTGTTTCCTCCAATGATGAAGCTTGTTCTTCCGTTCTTTGACTTAAATCTGCGTTCCCTTGTGAGATTTCATCTGCACCACTAGATACTAAATTTGCTGATGTTCGAATGCGGTTCATTACTTCAGTCAGTTTTTCTGCTGTTTTGTTCGCATCTTCTTTGAGCTTCTCATAGGAACCCTGGTAATCACGTTCAATGCGCCGAGTCAGGTTACCTGTCGCTAGTGAATCTAGCATTTCACCCATATCCACAACGGTATCTTGTACTGTTGCAACTAAGCTATTTAAACCTTTCGCTAAACGAAGATAAAATCCTTCTTTACCACTTTCTTCAATTCGTACAGTAAGTTCTCCATTACTTGCTTTTTGTACAAGGCTGTTTACTTCTCGTTCAATCGCGACTTCCTCAGTCCGGTCATTCCACTCCACTACCGTTCCGACTCTAGCACCTGCAGCATCTTGGATTGGGTTTGCTGTAAGGCCGAATGTTAAGCTACCTATTTCAATTTCGGTTTCAAAGGTAGTTTCTAAACGTGCCATCATGCCACGCTGATGCGCAGGGTTTTTATGGAAGATATCAATGTTACTTCCAACTATTGTGTCGTAATCAAAGTTTGGTACCATTTTTTTCAGCTGTTCCTCGTGAGACTTAAACAGCTGTTTTACTGAACGGTTCATGTAGACAATATTATTTTTATCATCAGCGATCATGGTATTCGTTGATACACTATCCAACGCTCGTTTAATACGAAGGTTTTCCGCAGCTAATGCTTGTTCTTCTCGCTCCTTAGCAAGACGCTGTGTTTTGTCATCCCATTCAACCACGGTACCGATGCGATTTTTCTCTTCATCAAATACCGGCGTGGCAATTAGACCAAACGTAAAACCCGCAACTTTAATTTCCGTGCTGTACACATCCGTTAACTTGTCCAAAAGACCTCGCTGATGCTGTGGGTTTTTGTGGAACACATCGATGTTAGAACCAAGCATCGTTTGTACGTCAAAGTTAGGTAAGGATTCACGCAATTGAGCTTGGTTTTCGCTCAACATCGCTTTCACTGAATCATTCGCATAAATGATATTCAATGAATTATCCGCCACCATTACATTCGCTTGGCAAACATCCAGCGCTCGAGTGATCCGCGCATTATGATTGGCAAGTTCCGTCTGTTTCTCTATCAGTTCTAATTCGCGGGTTAGGTCTTTCCATTCTACCAATGTCGCAACTCGTTCACCTGAATCATCAAACACTGGAGTCGCTATTAAATCAAAGGTCAAGCCAGCTACTTTAATTTGCGTCTCATAAGGTTGCCTCAAAGCCGCCAATATGTGCCTTTGATGAGCCGGATTTTTATGAAAAGTATCGATATTTTGACCTACCAGATTATCTACCGAGAAATTCGGTAGTTCTTTTTGGATGCGCAATTCATTATCTTTTAACATGCGTTTGAGTGAATCGTTGAAGTAGGTAATATTAAATTCAGGGTCCGCTAACATGACATTGGCTTGGCACACCTGCAATGCTAATACTCTGCTGGAAGCATCTGCATCACCTTGATTACTTCCTTCAAGTAAGTTGGATATCGCAATAAACAATTCTGTGTTTCGCGGATAAGTGCTTCGTTTTAATAATTCGGGATCTTGATTAGATAGAGCAGGAAGCAGTTCATCTATCGCTTTCAAACGGGCACCTAAAGAAGATAAGCCTTGCCGCATTAGCAGCATAGCTAGCAGAATGCTTACCACCGCAATTGAAATTGCAACCAATGATTGTGTATTAATTTCAACTTTAAGCATTTGAATACTAATGGCAAAACCGATAACTAGCACCACGCCTGCGGCTAACCATTTGTTGTTTGATTGACTTGTCAGTGCTTGCTCGCTCATATTATCCCCCGCTCGCAACAGATTCTCTTGGTCTTAATTCAAGATCTAAAATATTTTTCAAATTGAGAAGCACAACCATTTTCTCCCCAACATTTACCAGCCCTTTAACAAACTGAGCATTATCAGAGTCATTAAAGTCTGGCACATCCTTCGCCGTTTCTTCGTCAATACTATAAACGTCAGAAACTGCATCAACCACTAGCCCCATCACCTTGTCATCTCCTCTCACCAAGACAGAGACGACAATTACTACTGTCAAAGCGCTATAATCAATTCGATTCAGGCCAAACCGCTTTCTTAAATCAATAATCGGAACAATTGTTCCACGTAGATTAATTGCTCCATTCACAAAACCCGGTGAGTTAGGAATTGCCGTGACTTCTTCCCAACCTCGGATCTCATGTACTGCGAGAATATCGATACCATATTCCTCGCCGGCCATCATAAAGGTTAAAAATTGACGTTCATCGTCACGATCAGACATCATGAGTTCGCCAGCTATTGCGCCTTTTTCTGTCATCACGAAGCAGCCTCTTTGAGTTCTTGGCCAAGTGCCAAATCTTGTGACCCAGGACGTTTTAGTCCGCTCAGTTTAATAAGCCCGCTAATATCAACAATAAGTGAAACCCGACCGTCTCCAAGAATAGTGGCACCAGAAATACCATCTACTTTTTGATAATTTGCTTCCAAACTTTTTATTACAACCTGCTGCTGAGCAAGCAAATCATCAACCAATAAACCGACTTTGTGGTTATCTGCCTCAACAACCACAAGTAAGGCTCTATCCAATTCCTCGATTGCACCAGCATGATTAAAAAGCTGATACAGCCGTAGTATCGGTATGTACTCATCCCTCAGTCTCAGTACATCGAGACCATTTCCCACGGTACTTACTTTTTTAATATCGATTTGTAATGACTCAACAATAGAAATCAGTGGAATGATATAAGTATGCTTGGCCACTTTTACTAATTGGCCGTCGAGTATTGCCAATGTCAAAGGCAGTCTGATTGTAAATGTGGAACCGACTCCCTTCGCCGATGCCACCTCAACCGTTCCATTCAAGGACTGAATATTGCGACGAACAACATCCATTCCGACACCTCTGCCAGAGATATCACTCACTTGGTCAGCGGTCGAAAAGCCAGGTCTGAATATCAACTCATTGATATCTTCGGTAGATAGCTCTTCATTTTCTTGAATAATCCCATTTTTGATTGCTTTTTGTCTTATCTTCTCGGTATTTAGTCCACGTCCATCATCCATGATTTCAATAACAATGTTACCGCCTTGATGGAAAGCATTTAGTGTGACTGTTCCTACTGGGCTTTTACCCGCTTTTATTCTTTCTTCCGGGGTTTCTAACCCATGGTCTAGCGAATTACGAACGAGATGTACCATAGGGTCCGAAATTTTCTCCATCACGGTTTTATCTAGTTCTGTTTGCTCACCTAACAGCTTGAGTTCAACCTGCTTATTAAGTTTTTGTGATGTGTCTCTGACTAAACGAGGAAATCGACTAAACACGAAGCTTATTGGAAGCATTCTAATCCGCATGACATTTTCTTGCAGATCTCTAGTATTGTGTGCCAGCTGCGCCAATCCCTCTTGCAATGCGGAGATCGACTGTTCCGTAATTTCTTGCTCGCCCATTTGTGTCAACATAGCCTGTGTTATTACCAATTCACCAACCATGTTTATTAACGAGTCTACTTTATCAATGCTCACTCTGATCGAAGTAGATTCCGCTGATTTTTTTGTGTCTGCCTGTGTTTGCTTCGATTTAGCGTTTACCGCAGCCATATCAGGTTCGTCGGCCTGTTCAACTGGCGAAGACGTGATGGCTGTTTCCTCTTCAGAGGCGTTTTGTTCTTGTACCTTTTTAAATAAGCCACCGCACATTTTGATTTCGATATCGGCATCATCTTCAACCCACTCGAATACTTCTCTTATCGCTGATTCCGCTTGCTCCGTTGTCAAAAAAATGCGCCAACTGAGATAACAGTCTTCAGGATTAAACTGCTCGATCTCAGGTATAGCATCACAAAAAGCTTGGGTCTCAATAATCCCCATTTCAGCCAATTCACTGAGCATATATAAGGGTTCATTACCAGTTTTGAACAAATGCGAGTGCGGCTTAAAATCTATTTGAAAAGTCTGTGACTCTGTCGCTTGAGACTGCGTTTCTTCGGTTGGTGTTTGCTGTTCTTCTACTTTTGCATTACCAGATAAAATCGCTTCGAACTGTTTACGAAGCTGGGTCGACTCAGTCAAGTCTGGGGTTGATTCAGATTGCAATGCCCTAAGAAGAGCCCTTAAACAATCAACAGACTGGAGTAATAAATTAACATGCTCTGCGGTAAGCTGACGACGGCCATCGCGAATTTGATCGAGCAAGGTTTCAAGCACATGAGTGAAATCCGAAACTGCGGTAAAGCCAAATGTGCCGCTTCCACCCTTAATACTGTGCGCAGCTCTAAATATCGTATTGATCGTTTCCATGTCTTCAGAGCCTGGTGTTAAGTTAAGCAGCTCTGACTCCATCACATCAAGTCCTTCGAAACTTTCTTCAAAGAAAACTTCAAAAAACTGGCTTAAATCAATACTCATACCAACCCCCAGCGTCTATCGAATCACTTTTTTCAATACCGCTAATAATTGTTCTGGGTTAAACGGCTTAACAATCCAGCCCGTCGCCCCCGCTGCTTTACCTTCTGTTTTTTTATCCAGTCCCGATTCAGTTGTCAGCATCAGAAGTGGCGTAAATTTATAATTTGGTAGGCTCCGCAACTCTCGAATAAGCGTAATGCCGTCCATCACTGGCATGTTCACATCTGAAATAACAGCATCAAACCCTTGCTGTTTGGCAATGCTTAATGCCTCGCTTCCGTCTTTTGCTTCGGTCACATCAAAGCCAGCCTTTTTTAACGTAAAACCAACCATCTGGCGCATAGACGCTGAATCATCCACAGCTAAAATCTTTTTCATATTCACCTCTTAACTTTCTGTGCTTTGAAACAGGTAGTTTGCTAGCCCAAGCTGCTCCACCGCCTCTTGTAATGCTTCACTTTCACCGTGCCAAACAATTTTGTGCTCCAATGTAGATAAATGCTTTTGCAGAGCACAAAGCAACTGGACTGAAGCAGTATCAGCTTGACTAACATCACTGATATCAATAATGACATCCGAGGTTTCTGGTGATTCTTGGAAAACCTGCTGATACAGGCTTTCAACCTGATTGATCGTAAATTCTGATGGAAGTTTTAACATGTGTAACCATGCCTTCCTTGTTTATTATTTAATAAATTTAGCTTAGACCGAGATGACAGAAATGCCACAAACCCTAATTAAAAATCTACAATTAATTAGAGTGTTAGATGGGATAAGCGGCAGCTAGAATACGCTTACCGCTATTTATTTGATGATTACACGTAAATCGTTAAGAAGGGTGTCTACATTAATTGTTGGTACTTTTCCAGCTTCAAACTCAGGTTTGAATATTGCTTCTAGCTCACCACTGGGGTTCACCAGAGCAACCGAACCACTGTGATCGACATAGTACTCGTCAGCACTTGTATCGTTAAGTGCATACATCAACCCTAATTCTCTGACAAAAGGATACAAAACATCGTGCTTTGCACTAACCGCCAAAAATGCAGGATTGAAGTGTTTGATATAATCGAGTCGCCGCTGTTGCGTGTCTCGATTTGGATCTACTGAAACGAACCAAACTTGAACATCATCTTGATTATCCAAAGAACGATAAAGTTGCGTTAACTTTAACAAGGTCATCGGACAAACATCTGGACAATGCGTATAACCAAGAAAGAGTAAATTCCACTTACCTGTAAATTGTTGATTAGTAGCGGCATTGCCGTTTTGATCATATAGGGTAAATGGTTTTATTGTCTTTGCTTGCTTATACCACACGGTTTTATCCGTTAACTCCGGTTGAGGTGTACAAGCAAGTAAAGTGAGTAAAAAACTCAGTAACAGCGTATTTCTCATTAAAATGCTCTATCAACAAACAGCGCAACGAAGACTACCAATAAATGCCAGATAGAAAAATAAAATACGCTCATCGCATATTGATTACTATCTGTGCTCAGTAGCCGCCAGGTTTTCACTAAAAACATGACATTCGCAAAACACGAAATAGTTAAATAGATTAGCCCTGACATTCCCACCAAATAAGGCATTAGACAAACTAACGTGAGAATAATGGTGTAAAAGAACACACAAAGCTTTGTGAATCTTTCCCCATGAGTTACTGGCAACATTGGTATTTCAGCCCGTTCGTAGTCTTTTCGTTTGGCAATGGCTAACGCCCAAAAATGAGGAGGTGTCCAAGCAAAAATAATCATAACTAATAACCAGGGCTCAGCACCCATACTGCCCGTTTCACTTACCCAGCCAAGCAGTGGTGGCATTGCACCGGCGAGACCACCAATAACAATGTTCTGTGGAGTCGCTCTTTTAAGCAATAACGTATAAACAACCGCATAACCAAACAGTGCGAGTAACGTCAGCCATGCACACAAAGTGTTCGCGAAATACACTAACAAACCGTAGCCGAGCACTGCCAATAAAAGTGCAAACAAGATTGCTGCAGGTACAGACACCGACTGTTTGGCTAGAGGTCTATGTCTTGTTCTTGCCATTTTTTTATCTATCTCTCGATCAACAACATGATTGATCACGGCAGCACTGCTTGACAACAGCCCAATGCCAAGCAAGCTCAATACTTGAAATAGCATACTTCTTCCCATATCAGGGGCTAAAGCGATACCAACCCATGCTGTTATCACTAGCATGCAAACGACCTTAAATTTACACATCGCAAAGTAGGCACCAAGGTGTCTGATAATCCCATTCTGAAGTAGTGAGTTATTGATAGCTAACATGGCAAACCTCCTGTTTTGCAAGATGTACGAAAAAGCATAACCTGACCATTGCTAGTAACAACATAGCTGCCATAAAGTTGTGGAACAGGGTTAATAATAAAGGAAATTGAAAGTGTACGATCGCAGCACCAACTGCAACTTGAATACTCACCAGAAGCAGCACCAAATAAGCGGCTTTTTTTAATACTTTCTCTTGCTGCTGTTTTAATAAAGGCCAGCATGCAGCTAACAAAGCGAGTACTGTAACAAGTGCCCAAACTCGATGAATTAAATGAATTGATACTCTTGATTCAAATGGCAACACACCAAATTCATAGGTCGCAGATGCTTCAGGTAATGTAAACAAGCTTTGCCAAGAGAAAAGTTGCATGTTGTCACACAGGGGAAGTCCAGTGCAATGAGGTGCAGCATAGTTTGCCGCAAGCCAACCACCAAGTGCAATTTGGATCACTAGCACAACTAAAGCGGAGTTACACATTGTACTTTGGGTAGTTGTCACCGACGCTTTAAGCTGGCCATATTTCAATCTTAAATAGAGCAAAGATAGCAGGGCTAGGATAGTGAAACCTCCTAATAAGTGACCCATTACGACAACGGGTTGGAGGTTCATTGTCACAGTCCACATGCCCAAAGCACCTTGAAACAATACTAGCAAAAACAGCAAATAGAAGTGCTTGGTTGGTAGGTTCGCGCCTTTTTTGGTTTTTAACCTAAACCACAATAGTGCGACAATTAAAAAACCTAAAAAACTCGCAAAATACCTATGCACCATCTCTATCCATGCTTTATCAGCTTCAACTTCCATTCCAGGAAAGCGCTCCGCTGCAGCATTCAATTCATGTGTTTCATTTGGCACAGTCAAAAAGCCGTAACACCCAGGCCAATCTGGACAACCTAACCCAGCATCGCTCAAGCGCGTAAAGGCCCCTAATGTCACCACTATCGCGGCAACAAAGCATGAAAATAATGCTATTTTTCTTTTTCTATTTATCATACACAGCCTCCTAACTTGAACGTGAGTAGTTCAAAAGCTTTTTCAAATCTTTCAATAGCCCTTTCTGTATCATTCTGTTTTGTTCTGGATCTGAATTTCCCGAATATTGCAGGACAAACAGCCCAGTTTTATCCACTAAATATAAGTGGTTATCTTTTAGTTCTTTGATTTCTTTGTTAAACACACTAACAACATTAGAGTCAATTTTTGTTTTCGAACCGATTACGACAATTGACACCTTCTGCTGATTTTTCCCCAAGGCAGTATGTAGGTTACTCAAGCTTTCTAACTGGCTAGTGCACGCTACATCGCATTCAGCAGGCTGTTTGTAAGCAATAGTCCATTCGCTACCTAACACCAGTTCTGGCTGTCTTACTTCCCCAGTTACAAACGCACCAAAATTAGTTGTACTTTGCGGCATCCAACCTAATTTGAGCACCGAAATCGCTACAACCAACGGCGCGACAAATATGGCAATAAACCAAATACCACTTTTAGACATTTGGAACCTCCTTTTTTGCTAGCTTCCACCCGATAAATAATGCAGCTAATCCAATCAGGAGCCACTGTAGAGCATAGGCTTCATGTTTTTTCGGCGACATTACTACGGGTTTGTAGTGTGGCTTCGCTCCGCCAATATTATCCTCAACTGAGTAGGCTAATATGGTAAGCAAATCGACCCCACTTATTTCTGATAAGAAGTCATTATCGATGTACTGAAGAATATGCTGCTCGTTAGCGGTTGTTGGCTGAGCTGCAAGTGTGAATTTTTGTTGCGGATTTGATTTTATAAGCGCGGTAAAAGACTGAGTGTTGCTAGGCAAAACAATTGTAGGCGGTATTCTCGAAGCAACCGAAGCAACAAACCCAAGGTTGACGACGATATTTTGACCATTCCCTTGCAATTTAAATAAAGAAACAACATCAAAACCGACCTGCCCATTTACAACCTGATTATCTAAAAACCAGTAATGGTCAGGCAAAAATTGACCGGTTAGTGTTAATTTGGCTCCATCAAGCTCACTCAATGTGCGCGTTGTGAGTAACTCACTCAATCGTTCGCCTGTAAAATCAAAAGCTTCAATACGTTGCTCTATGAGATACTTTTGCTGGGCACGCTGCCATTGCCATAGCGATAAGCCACTACAAATCAGAGCAACAATTAAAGCTCCCAATATCGGTGTTTTTGCTCTACCTTTAAACAGCGCGCTTAATCCCAAAGGATACCTCTTATGATTAAAATTATTATTGTTTTTTTGCTACTACTAACTTTCTACAACTTATTTAGAGCTTTAATAATTATGCTAAAAACAGAGCAACAGGCTTCGATGGCAAAACTGTTATTAAAAAGGGTTTATGCTTCAATTGCAGTCATCATGCTAATTTGTGTTGCAGCAGCATTCGATGTCATAAAACTCAACCCTTCCCCACTTTCTATAAAACATACACAAACACAAACAAGCACAGCCATACCACATCGACAAAGTGCCAGTACCACGCTCCAGCTTGAAAAGCAAAATGCCGCTCAGCACTAAAGTGGCCCTTGAGCACTCGAATCCATACCACAAATAAAATGATAGCGCCGAGTGTCACGTGCATACCGTGAAAACCAGTAAGTAAAAAGAAAGTATTACCGTAGATACCGGACTGTAGCGTTAACCCCAACTCCTGATATGCGTGAATATACTCCTCAACTTGAAGAACTAAGAAGCCTAATCCCAGCAGTACCGTAACTCCAAGGAATGCTTTCACCTTGGCGCGCTGCTCTTTCTCTAAAGCGACGTGGGCGATACTGAGTGTGACTGATGATGCGAGTAAGATAATGGTATTCACAAGCGGTAGACCCTGCCATCCCATAGCCTGCGTTGAGGTCCCATCAGGAGTTGTAAGCAATGGCCAAATGGCCTCAAACTGAGGCCACAACACCTCATTTGTCATTGCATTATTACTATCACCACCAAGCCATGGAACGGCAAACATACGAGCATAAAAAAGTGCACCAAAAAAAGCCGCAAAAAACATCACTTCGGAAAAGATAAACCAACTCATCCCCTGCTTAAAAGAGCGGTCCATCTGTGCAGAGTAAAGTCCATTCATCGACTCTTCGATCACATTTCTAAACCAGCCAAAGATCATATAAATAAGTATTGCTAGACCTATAACAAGCAGCCAGACTCCACTCCCAGCCTCACTACCACTTTGAATCACAGTCAATCCAGCACCGACTGCAATAAAGAACATTGCCACCGCGCCAACGATGGGCCAAGGGCTCTGTTCAGGAACGTAATATTTTTGTTGCTCATGGTTCATTTATGAACTCCTTATGAGCAAGTATCAAAGGTTGCTCTGCGGCAGAAACTTTAGACACTCGCTCAGTAATATCAAATAGTGCATATGAAAGGGTGAGCTCTTCTACATCTTCAGGTAACTCTGTATCTACGTAAAACCGCAACACAAATTCGGCCTCCTCATGACCGATTAATGGCTGTTGATCAAAACAAAAACATGCCATTTTATGTAAATATTTTGCGGCTTTACCTGGCGATACTGAGGGTATCGCCTGCATCACTCTTTCTTGTCCACTCAAATTTTTTGCTAGGAACTTCACATCGACTAATTTGCCAGGTACCACTTCAATAGACTGTAATACCGACTCAACAGAGAATGGAGCCTGGGATTGACTATGAGTTGTAAAACTAACAGTGACAGAACGCCCCTCAGCAACAGTCTTACTTTCTTTAGCTACCACCATCTCGGGTTTGCCATTCAATCCAGTGATGTCACAAAAAACGTCATATAACGGCACTAAAGCGAAGGCGAAGGCAAACATTCCTAGCGTTAACAAAACAAGTTTTTTAATTAACTTGCTATGCTGCATTACTTAATCTCCGGTGGTGTTGTGAAGGTGTGATATGGCGCAGGAGAAGGTACTTCCCATTCCAATCCCTCGGCTCCGTCCCACACTTTCCCAGGCACTTGCTCTCCACCTTTCGCACATTTGTATACCACAGCCACAAACAGCAATTGCGAAAGACCAAATGCAAAGCCACCTATGCTAATAATCGCGTTAAAGTCGGCAAACTGAAGTGCATAGTCAGGGATTCGTCTCGGCATTCCAGCAAGGCCAACGAAGTGCATGGGGAAAAATAGCAAGTTGACGCTGACCAAAGACAACCAGAAGTGTAATTTTGCCAATTTCACGTCAAACATGTTCCCTGTCCACTTAGGTAACCAATAGTAGGCTGCCGCCATAATAGAGAACACGGCACCGGTCACTAATACATAGTGAAAATGGGCCACAACAAAGTATGTATCATGGTATTGGAAATCAGCAGGGGTTATCGCAAGCATCAACCCTGAAAATCCACCGATAGTAAATAACACAATAAAAGCGACTGAAAACAGCATCGGGACCTCAAAACTGATGGCCCCTCGCCACATGGTGGCTACCCAGTTAAATACTTTAACGCCGGTCGGTACTGAAATAAGCATAGTCGCATACATAAAGAACAATTCACCAGCTAGTGGCATACCAGTGGTAAACATATGGTGGGCCCAGACCACAAACGACAGTAAAGCAATTGATGCTGTGGCGTACACCATTGAGGCATAACCAAATAGTTTTTTTCGTGAGAAAGTCGGTACTATCGTCGAGATAATCCCGAATGCAGGTAGAATCATTATGTAGACTTCTGGATGACCAAAGAACCAAAAAATATGCTGGAACATCACGGGATCTCCGCCACCTGCAGCATCAAAGAAGCTAGTACCAAAAAACTTATCAGTTAGAACCATCGTAACAGCACCTGCCAGTACAGGCATCACTGCGATAAGTAAAAACGCGGTGATCAACCAAGTCCAAACGAACAAGGGTAACTTCATCCAAGTCATTCCTGGTGCCCTGAGGTTAACGATCGTTACGATTACATTGATCGCTCCCATTATCGAGCTAATACCCATTATATGGACAGCAAACACAAAAAATGCCGTGTTGTCATTACTGTAGGTCGTAGAAAGTGGCGCATAGAATGTCCAACCAAAAGCCGGACCTCCGCCTTCTAGAAACAACGACAGTAACAGAATTGCAAACGCAAATGGTAGTATCCAAAAGCTCCAGTTATTCATTCGAGGCAGAGCCATATCAGGAGCACCGATCATCATAGGGATCATCCAGTTAGCCAAACCTGTAAACGCTGGCATAACAGCCCCAAATACCATGATCAGACCATGTACTGTTGTCATTTGATTAAAAAAATGGGGGTCTACAAGTTGTAAACCAGGCTGGAATAACTCAGCCCTGATAACCATTGCCATTGCTCCACCAATGAGGAACATGGTTAAAGAAAATATGAGATATAACGTGCCTATATCTTTATGGTTTGTAGTATAAAGCCACCGCTTAAGGCCTTTTGGTGCACTGTGATGGGAATGTTCTTCGACTATGGCACTCATTTTCCAGCCTCCTCTAGCGCGTCAATTTCTGCTTGTACTTGACTAGGTTGTATGACTTCTCCCGTATCATTTCCCCAGCTGTTACGTTTATAAGTGATGACACCAGCCAACTGCTTAATCGTTAACTGTTTAGCAAATGCCTGCATTGCGGTACCAGGACGGCCTAAAAGCAATACATCTATGTGTTCTTTCACATCACCCAGTACAACTTTATTGTCTTTAAGCGCTGGAAAAACCCCAGGTAAACCAAGCCCTGTTGGCTGATGACATGCTGCACAGTACGCCATATAGGTTTGTTCACCCACTGTCATCAATTCTTCTTTCGACAGCGTTTGCTGAGCAATTGCCTCTGATTCTGCCTGCGCTTGCAGTTTCTCTGCCTTCGCATTAGCTAGCCAAGAATCAAACTTTTCCGGCGCTACAGCTTCAACTACAACCGGCATGAAACCATGGTCTTTTCCACACAGTTCAGCACATTGACCTCGATAAGTCCCTTCTTCATTTACCTTAGTCCAGGCTTCATTTATAAACCCAGGGTTGGCATCCTTTTTGACAGCAAAGTCAGGTACCCACCAAGAGTGAATAACATCGTCAGATGTCATCAAAAAACGAACCTTTCTATCTGTGGGTATAACCAAAGGTTTATCCACTTCCAATAGGTAATTTTCTGTCTTGTCTTGTTGATCATTTATTTGATCTTTTGGGGTAGAAAGTAAGGAATAAAACTCTACATCGTGGCCCATGTATTCATAGTGCCATTTCCATTGCGAGCCAGTTACCTTAATAGTAAGATCCGCTTTGCTCGTATCTTCCATTGCAATCAAGGTTTTCGTAGCCGGAATAGCCATCGCAATCAAAATGACAAATGGAATTGCAGTCCACAAAATCTCAACTTTTGTACTCTCATGGAACTGAGCTGGCACAACGCCTTTGGATTTTCGATGTTTTAATAGCGCCCAAAACATTACCGCAAATACCACAGCACCGATTGCACAACAGATCAGAAATATCGTCATGTGTAGGTCGTAGACTTGCTGACTAATGTCTGTAACTCCTTGCCGCATATTGTACGCGCTGTTAGCAAGTGCAAACTCAGAAACTAGCGCAATGACAATAACGGTAACTATTCGACAAATTTTCATTTGACGTCTCCTTCAAGGCCAGTCTAGCTGTGCCTCTTGTTATTATTGGATGACTGTCATAATGCCCACGTATACATGGACTTACTGCACGACTATTAACCAATTAGTCGAGGATCTTCAAAATGGCAAGAAATTTGAGAATAGAATGTTAATAAGTTTTTAGTTAAGTGCGCTACGAAAGCAGAAAAGATGGAGAAATAATCTAATAAATTCAGGATAGTGAAAGCAACGATTTGTATTTACAAAGCCTAATTTAAGGCTTCTTCATGATACTAAGCGGCAAAAAGTAAGATATTTGTCTATTTTTTTACAAAAAGATGACGCTACTGCATTTTTATCAGCAACGTCATCCTTAATTACATCCAGTCAGCAGTTCTAATAATCCCGACAGCCAACCCTTCTATTGCGAAATTTTGCGACGTTAGATCGACTTCTATTGGGGAGAACTCTTCATTTTCTGCGTGCAGCAGTACTTTTGCACCTTTCTTCTCAATGCGTTTAACAGTGACATCATCTTCAACTCGAGCTACAACCACCTGACCATTTTCAGCCACTTGAGTTCGATGCACTGCGAGAAGATCACCATCTAAAATACCAATATCCTTCATGCTCATTCCATTAACTCGAAGTAGGTAATCGGCATGTGGCTTAAAAATACTGGCATCAACGTTATAATGGGACTCAACGTGCTGTTCAGCAAGAATAGGCTCACCCGCAGCGACCCGACCAATGACAGGCAATCCTTCTTCACTGTCGTCTTCTGCCAACCGTATACCTCTACTTGCACCTGGCACCATTTCGATAACGCCTTTTTTCGCAAGTGCTTTTAGGTGTTCTTCTGCAGCATTTGCACTTTTAAATCCTAATGCATCAGCGATTTCAGCTCGAGTTGGAGGCATACCCGTGTCTTTAATAAACACTTTGATCAGTTCAAAAACTTGTTCTTGTCGTTTGGTTAATGGTCGCATATAACTGGTTTTCCATACAGTGCATTTACTGTGAGTATATACAGTTAACGAAAAATGGCAACGCCAAATAGAGCAACCTCGTATGGTTTCCGCTAGGAAAGCCAAACTAACGGCGTAGCCTTTTATAACAAATGCAGCTAATTTAACGAACTAATAGCTTTTGGTTGCCAACCAAGCTCCACAATTGCTTTATCACTGGAAAAATACTGTTGCAATGCATACCCTTCAACCCAATTGCCATAAATTGATTTCCATTCACTTATTCTGTCTGTTAAGACATCAACGTCATTCGTTTTTTTTAACCATTGCACTATATTAAATTTTGCTTCACCTACACCAATGTATTCTTCGCCGGGCTCGCCTAGCTCTAACACCAGTCGATATAACTCAGCCAGGTTTTCTCTTTCAACAACAGACCAAGACTGACTAACTCCCCCTGGCAAACAAATGTGTCCACAGCGTTTTAATTCCCAAAGAAATACAGGGGGTACGTTAAGTTCATTTTTATCAACAACATTGGTTGGACTAACGATACGCAGATCAACACATTTTTGAGACCGTAAATAGTCGATACTACTTAACATCCAAGTAAAATCATCTATCGCCAGTTTGGGAAATTGTTCGGTAATTGCTTGCTCACTTTCTCCATAAGTCCAGCAGCCAGAAGTATAAATCATTGTAATACCAAGGTTGCGGCTAGACAGATATCTACAAATTGACTTCATTAACTTGATGTCTATATCGCCCATATTCTGGTTGAAGCCACAAGCTGTATGAATCAATGCAGTAGCCTCATCTAGCCAGCTCAGCCAAGATTCTGGCTGTTCAATATTCCCCGTTATTACCCTTGCACCCAATTGCTTAGCGCTTAGAGCGCTAACTTCAGATCGACAAAGAATATAAACTACATAATCATTCGCGAGTAATTCAGAAACAACCGCGCTACCAATATTTCCAGTCCCACCTGTGACAATAACCTTTTGTGTTTGCATGTTTTCACCTTAATTCATTTAAGCTGCCAACAGCATACTCTCCAAGAAGGATTGCAAAAATAGACGCACTCAATTATTGGATGATTCGTCGATGACTATCCTATAATCGTCGATTTGGCACCACTCCCTCTCTGATGCTGGAGTCGATATCGCTTGGGCGTTGTGTGATAAAACGCTCTAAAGTTACGGATAAACACGTCACCAGACTGAAAGCCTACATTAATCCCTATGTCTTGTACTGAATGCTTATTTAATACCAGCAGTTTTGCAGCCACTAAACACCTCCATTGATTCAGAAAGCTGATCGGTGAATAGCCAGTTTGTGTTTTAAATCGTTTGGAGAAAGCAGACTTAGACAGCGCGCTATGCTCAGCCAATTTTTCTAACGTCCAGTGTCTTGAATAATCTTTTTGTATCATTATGATAGCGGGTGCTAAAAATCGGTCATGGATAGCTGGGATCCAGCCGAAATAATGGGTCTTTGTAGATAAATCTCGAATGACTTCCATCAACAGAAGCTTAAGAAGATGTTCGATATTCAACTGGCTACCGATAGGTTTCACTTCATTTTCTCGATATATCCAATCAAGTACGAGTGCAAGATGGCTCCCTCTGACTGCATCGATAACAATATACTCAGGTAAATCTATCGCTAAACTAGAGACCCCCCAATTATGCAATGGATCAAATACAAAGCTTCCACACATCATGAAGCAATGTTCCCCCTTTCCTCCCAGCGATGTTATGCCTGTTTCTAAAGCCTTATCTATATCTACACAGTCAACCCCTTGCTGACTCATAAGCTTATGCTCAGAACCACTAGGTAGTAACAAAAGCTGCCCTGAGGAAAGGCTTACTCTCTTAGAACTTGAGGATACCTCAACAACGCACTGTCCCTCCTTTACATAACTAAAGAAGCAAGCATTTTGCTCACTTTCAGAAATACCCCATGGCTCTGTCAGTGTTAGGTGAGAAAAAATCTGAACTTCAGGTTCAAAACTAGATACCAGAAGACTTAGTGGATCTGTGTAGTTCATTCATATCCTTATTTACATACTTCATAGGTTGCATTGTAATAAGTTCGGAAGCAAAAGGTACAATAAAGTCTTTCAGTGCCGCAACCTGTACCGGTTGTAGGATGGTGCTGCGCTTATTCCGGCCTACTTGGTGTGGTGTTGACAGTATTTTGGTAGGTTGGAAAAGCGAAGCGCCTTCCAACATCGTCAGGTTTGCAAAAAATAAAAAGCAAAAACCCCGACTCTTTCGAATCGGGGTTTCTCTAATAAGGCCCTGGCGATGTTCCGTTCTTTTAAAAAAGAACACATGGCAGCTGCCACACTATCATCGACGCTGTTTTGTTTCACTTCTGAGTTTGGGTGACGAATGACCGAAGCAACGCTTCGCAGCATGAGGAAGTGAGCGTATGGATGCGCGAAGGAGAGATACTACATGGAAGTACTTTTCCTACAAACTGCTTTACTTTAGTATCAAAAGCAAAAAACCCGACTCTTTCGAATCGGGTTTCTCTTATAAGGCCCTGGCGATGTTCTACTTTCACATGGCAGCTGCCACACTATCATCGACGCTGTTTTGTTTCACTTCTGAGTTCGGCATGGGGTCAGGTGGTTCCAAAACGCTATGTTCACCAGGAAAACTGGGGGCAAATGTTTAATGACATCGTGCATCGCACGAGCATTCCATTTGCGCAAGGTGAACCGATTTCGCGATGTCGCTGAGGTTGGTCACCTTGTTTAATTCTTAATTATCCTGCGTTTTAATCGCAGGAATAAATCTGGAAAGCTTAATTAAATTCTTTGTCTACTTTAGTTTCATTAACTTCTGTCGCTTAAACCACTTTGGCGTTGTATGGTTAAGCCTCACGGGTAATTAGTACGAGTTAGCTTAATGGCTCACACCACTTCCACATCTCGCCTATCAACGTTGTAGTCTTCAACGGCCCTTTAGTGGAGTCGAACTCCAAGTGAGAACTCATCTCGAGGCTCGCTTCCCGCTTAGATGCTTTCAGCGGTTATCGATTCCGAACGTAGCTACCGGGCAATGCAATTGGCATCACAACCCGAACACCAGCGGTTCGTCCACTCCGGTCCTCTCGTACTAGGAGCAGCCCCTCTCAATTCTCAAACGCCCACGGCAGATAGGGACCGAACTGTCTCACGACGTTCTAAACCCAGCTCGCGTACCACTTTAAATGGCGAACAGCCATACCCTTGGGACCGACTTCAGCCCCAGGATGTGATGAGCCGACATCGAGGTGCCAAACACCGCCGTCGATATGAACTCTTGGGCGGTATCAGCCTGTTATCCCCGGAGTACCTTTTATCCGTTGAGCGATGGCCCTTCCATTCAGAACCACCGGATCACTATGACCTACTTTCGTACCTGCTCGACGTGTCTGTCTCGCAGTTAAGCTTGCTTCTACCATTACACTAACCGTACGATGTCCGACCGTACTTAGCAAACCTTCGTGCTCCTCCGTTACTCTTTGGGAGGAGACCGCCCCAGTCAAACTACCCACCAGGCACTGTCCTCAACCCCGATTAGGGGCCTAAGTTAGAACATCAACACTACAAGGGTGGTATTTCAAGGTCGGCTCCACAGAAACTAGCGTCTCTGCTTCAAAGCCTCCCACCTATCCTACACATGTAGGGTCAATGTTCAGTGCCAAGCTGTAGTAAAGGTTCACGGGGTCTTTCCGTCTAGCCGCGGGTACACAGCATCTTCACTGCGATTTCAATTTCACTGAGTCTCGGGTGGAGACAGCGTGGCCATGGTTACACCATTCGTGCAGGTCGGAACTTACCCGACAAGGAATTTCGCTACCTTAGGACCGTTATAGTTACGGCCGCCGTTTACCGGGGCTTCGATCAAGAGCTTCGCATACGCTAACCCCATCAATTAACCTTCCGGCACCGGGCAGGTGTCACACCGTATACGTCATCTTACGATTTTGCACAGTGCTGTGTTTTTAATAAACAGTCCCAGCCACCTGGTCACTGCGGCTCTCGTCTGCTTACGGAGCAAGTCCTTCACAAACAAGAGCGTACCTTCTCCCGAAGT
>NZ_CP196837.1:3632500-3930876 GCF_051930985.1 Pseudoalteromonas sp. T1lg65
GAAGTTCAATGCCTTTAATGGCGAAATGATGCCACAAGTTGACACTTCAATATCCGCTCTGAAAGTACAAATTCCATCATGTGGATGTGCTTCAGGATATGTGTGTACACAAATATGACTCTTGTCTAGGTGCGCAACCACAGACTCAGGTAATGGACCTGGTGTTTCTTCGCTATCGAAAGTTTGCTGCTCGACAGGTTCTTCTGAAACTAAAATGGTTACACTAGCCCCTTGCGGCTCATAATCTTGACGCGCAATATTCAAAACATTCGCACCAATGATGTCTACTACATCCTTTAGGATATCGGTTAGTCGATCAGCGCTATACTGCTCATCAATATATTCCAGATATTCTTTACGTTGTTGCTCGGTCTTAGCGTAGCAAATATCGTAAATACTAAAGCTTAAACTCTTAGTTAAGTTGTTAAAGCCATGGAGTTTAATTTTGTCAAAGGGCTTGTTCACGATAGACCCACCTTAAAGCAAAAAATCTGCGCTGCAGAAATAAAAGTTCGCGGATTTTATACGAAATTAGCGCCATGAAAAAGCGTTATTTTTCGTCAATTTCGATCACCTCGTGGCTATGGGTAATTTCTACTGCTTTTTCAAGCATTAAGGCTACAGAACAATACTTTTCTGCAGACAAACTCACGGCTCTTTCTAGGTGCTTTTCTGAAACATTGCGGCCTCGAACCACAAAGTGTAGATTAATTTTAGTGAACACTCTAGGGGCAGTCTCAGCACGCTCGGCCGTTAGTTTCACTTCTACGTCTGCAATGTCTTGACGGGCTTTTTGCAAAATACTTACAACATCTACCGACGAACAGCAACCTGCCGACATCAATACCATTTCCATAGGGCTTGGAGCTGCGCTGTCAGATCCAGCATCAAATACAACATTGTGGCCTGATGCAGAACGGCCTATAAATGTATCCCCTTCAACCCATTTCACACTTGCTAGCATAATCTTCCTCTATAAACGACGAGCACCGCCTTTTGGCGGTGCTTTAAAACGACAATTAGATTGTGCCAGTCTAAACAGCTGAGTCAAACAGGTTTTTCACCAAACCCGCAAACTCTTCAATAAATTCTCTTTGCTCAACTGTGACTTGTTGATCAACAACACTAGACAGCACCTCTTGAAGGTCATAGACAATACCATCTACCTCTCGAACAATCATGCTTCGCTGTTCAGTAGTTAACTCTGAGTGCTGTTCGCAGATTTTTATCACATGCTCAGCGATCACATCTTCAATCAGTTCCATTACTTTAGGCGCACCAGGTTTGATTTCTCCCGGTTTTTCAAACAAGGCTAGGTTTTGTGTCAAATACATGACTAATTCATCATACCCTTGTTTATCCAATACCATACTTCGCTCACCCGAAACTATCAAAGACATCTCCTATGATTTAAGCAGAAAGTTTTTTCGAATGCTACTTTTGTAGCCAACTAGACACAAAAAAGCAGCCTAAGCTGCTTTTTTGACAACAATATTATTGAGGCGTACTCAACAATAAGTATTTTAATCTAAAGACAAACCTGGGCTCAAGCTTGCAGGTAAAGTTACCTTTTCTAGCTCCACTGAAGCTACTGGATATGCACAATAGTCAGCTGCATAGTATGCGCTTGCACGGTGATTACCTGAAGCGCCGATACCACCAAACGGTGCAGCACTTGAAGCCCCCGTAATTGGACGGTTCCAGTTTACAATGCCGGCACGAATGCGACGTAGAAAATGCTCGTAGTCCGCTTCATTATCGCCAAGAAGACCTGCTGATAAGCCAAAGCTAGTTTCATTTGCTTTTTCTATCGCTGAATCGAACTCTGTATAGCGGAAAACTTTTAACAGCGGGCCAAAATGTTCTTCATCTGGGAATTCTGAAATGTTTGTACATTCAATGATCCCTGGGGTGACAAATCCAGTACCTTCTGTGTGAGTCAGCTCGATTAACGACTCTCCCCCAAGCTCAACAAGTTGCTGCTGCGCTTTTACCATACCTGCTGCCGCTGCATTTGAAATCATAGAACCCATAAATGGCTGGTCCGCATCATCAAAGTTACCCACTTTGATTGCTTTAGTTGCTTTGATAAGTTGTGCAAGAATCACATCGCCCTGCTCTCCTGCAGGTAGGAACAGCTTCCGCGCACAAGTACAGCGTTGACCACTTGAAATAAACGCTGATTGGATAATGTCATGCACAGCTGCTTTTGTGTCTGCAACATCTTTCACGATAAGCGGATTATTTCCCCCCATCTCCAACGCCAAAATTTTACCAGGTTGGCCAGCGTATTGTTCGTGCAATAAGTGACCGGTACGAGACGAACCTGTGAAGAACAAGCCATCGATACCCGCATGAGACGCGAGCGCTTTACCCGTTTCAACTTCGCCTTGTACTAGGTTTATCACGCCAGCTGGCAGACCCGCTTGTTGCCAGTATTTAAGTGTTAATTCTGCAACGTAGGGAGTTAACTCTGATGGTTTGAAAATGACGGTATTACCAGCGAGTAGTGCAGGAACAATATGTCCGTTTGGTAAATGTCCAGGGAAATTATATGGACCAAACACTGCAACTACACCATGTGCTTTATGGCGGATCACAGCACGACCAACTGGCATTGGGTTTTCAACAACACCAGTACGTTCATGATATGCTTTTTCAGAAATCGCTATTTTACCAACCATTGCACCGGCTTCTGTACGCGTTTCCCAAAGTGGCTTACCCGTTTCTTTAGCAATCGCAACAGCAAGCTCTTCGCTGTTTTCTTTTAATACTTCAGCAAAACGCTTGACGATCTCTAAACGGGATTCAAAGCTCATATCACTCCAAGCGTAAAAAGCTTGGCGCGCTGATTTGACCGCTGAGTCAACTTGTTCTGCAGTCGCTGACTGAGCGGTCCACAGTACTTCATTATTTGCAGGGTTTATGGAACTAAAGCGACTACCTTGCCCCTCTAGCCACTCACCGTTTATCAATTGTGCAGCATGTGTTGTCATAATTTGTTCCTACTTTTAAATCTTAGTCAGGCTTACAATATCGCCTTCTGCAACGTTTAGTGCCGCCGCGACGTGCGGAGCCAATATAACGTCACCGCTGTCGTCAGTCAGATTAACCTCAATAACTGACGCCCTGTAATCGACCAGTCTATCATTTGCGATCATCACAGGATATCCCCCTGTGCTGTCGCCGATTTTTACTTTGCGCTTCTCGATGTTGCGTACTGTACGAATATTGTCGACTTTTGCCTCAACAGTTGGACCTGCATCGAAAATATCAACATAACCGTTAAAGGTGAACCCTTCATTTTTTAACAGTTGGATTGCTGGTCGAGTATTGTCATGGACTTGCCCTATCACCGCTTGCGCTTCTTTACTAAGCAAGTTCACATAAATGGGGTACTTCGGCATCAATTCGGCAATAAATACCTTCTGACCGATACCAGTAAGATAATCCGCCGTCGGAAAGTCCATCGAGAAAAAATGTTCTTCCAACCATTGCCAAAATGGACTTTCGCCATTTTCGTCAGATACCCCTCGCATTTCCGCAATCACGGTTTCTGCAAAGCGAGCTCGATGGGCATTGATGAATAAAAAACGTGAGCGTGATAGCAACTTGCCATTAGGCCCTTTTCTATATCCGTCTTTTAAAAACAAGGTGCATAGCTCAGTTGCTCCAGTGTAATCGTTACACAACGTGAGAATATCCACAGCTTTGTAAACATCGAGTGTACGAGAAGAGTGGATCACTTTGCTCAGGTGGTAATGATAAAACGCATCATCTAAACCAACCGCTGCTTCAATACCGCTTGTACCTACAACTTCACCAGTATCGCTGTCTTCAAGTACAAACAAATAACCTTCATCAAACGGCTTATCGGCATCTTTACCAAAGGAAGCAACTGAACGCGCTATTTTCTTCTGCAGCAGCTCTTCATTGACAGGTAATGAAGTAAAGCCATGACCTGACTCATGAGCAATGTTTAAAAGCGCTGGATAATCGCTTTCTTGGATTGGGCGAAGGATCATCATGAGCCCGCTTACTCCTAAAAATAATGGGTAACAACAGGGCTGCAAAAAATTGTAGCCCTACTTTGGCAATTAAGCGTTATTTGCAACGACCGCTGCGACCGCTTTTTCAAAACGCGCCATACCTTCACGAATATCGGTTTCAGGGATCACAAGTGAAGGGGTAAATCTCACTACGTCAGCACCAGCAACTAATGACATGACGCCTTGCTTAATACCTTCGACCAAAAACTCTTTTGCTTTGCCTTGGTATTTTTCTGAAACAACACCACCTAGCAACAATCCTTTACCACGGACTTCTTTGAACACGTGGTGCTTATCGTTAATTTCAGCCAGCAACTCACGGAATAACTTTTCTTTAGCTTTAACACCAGCCAATACTTCTGGAGTGTTCACAGTGTCAAAAGCAGCTTCAGCTACAGCACAAGCAAGTGGGTTACCACCATAAGTAGAACCATGAGTACCTACTTTCAAATGTACTGCTATTTCTGTTGTAGTGATCATTGCACCAATAGGGAAACCACCACCCAACGCCTTAGCTGTGGTTAAAATATCAGGAGTTACACCTAAACCTTGATAAGCATATAAGTCGCCAGTACGACCAACACCCGTTTGCACTTCATCAAAGATAAGCAAAGCATTGTGCTTATCACACAGTTCTCGCACACCTTTCACGAATTCCGATTCAGGTGAAACGATGCCACCTTCACCTTGTAAAGGCTCCATCATTACTGCACAAGTTTTGTCTGAGATAATCGCTTCAAGTGCAGCTAAATCATTATAATCAGAGTGGATGATGTCTCCAGGTTTTGGTCCAAAACCATCTGAATATGCAGCTTGGCCACCCACAGTTACTGTGAAGAAAGTACGGCCATGGAAACCTTTATTGAAAGAGATGATCTGTGATTTTTCAGCACCAAATTTATCTAGAGCCCAACGACGAGCCAACTTCAATGCGGCTTCATTTGCTTCTGCGCCAGAATTTGCAAAGTAAACCTTTTCTGCAAACGTCGCATCCGTCAGCTTTTTCGCTAAACGTAGCGCTGGTTCATTGGTCATCACATTTGATAAGTGCCAAAGTTTCTCGCCTTGCTCTTTTAAAGCACCCACTAAAGCCGGATGGCAATGGCCTAAACAATTTACAGCGATACCACCTGCAAAGTCGATGTACTCACGACCTTCCTGATCCCATACGCGAGAACCTTCTCCTTTAACTGGTATTACAGCAGATGGAGCGTAGTTTGGAACCATTACTTCATCAAACAATTCACGATTGATAGCCATGTTATTTCCTCATATTTAGCAAGTGACATATGTTAGGAATGCATTATCTCCGAACCTAACTTTGGGTAAACTGAATTCTTTGCATCTGAATTCAGTTTGAGATAATTATGCACTGATTATCGAGCACAACTCGACAAAGTACATTCCTAACGGCACAAAATTTATTCGCTCATTATTTCAGAAAATCTAGGATTTGTCTCACCTTGCGAAACTTCTCAGCCCTTGATATTCAAGGGTTTAACATAAAATTTCACGCCGAGTGAATAACTATTAAATATCAGTTTTAGTGGCAAGCGGCATAATGCTTACTCGAGGCTGATTCTGCTAAGCTTATGCCTTGAATGAATAGTCGCAAAAAAATTTGCTTACTTTTTATAAAATTTTCAGCTGCAAACTGTGGAACGAGCATTTTTCAAGCATCTCTCGCATTTCCGCTGTTAAACCTAAATGACTAAACCACACTTCAGCTTCATCATCCTCAATTAAATTACTGTCTTTTAAAACAAGGTATTGAGCGTATCCATAAGCTTTAACCATGACCTGCGTCATTGGTAATGGTTCGGCGATTTTATTATGCATTTTAGGTAGATAAATTTGCGCGTACTCTTCCATTGGTGCGTTTAGAGGCAAGTATTTTAATTCCATTTTTTCAATCAACTTGCGAGTCAACACAGCTGAACGTTCAAGCATCAAGTTTCTCAAAAACAAAGGGTCTGGCGACAACTCTAATAATGCTGTGTGTAGATCCTTTTGCTGTTTATCCCTTGCGATTTGTACCTTACTTTGCCAAACCTTCTCAAAGGTCCTTAGGTACAAACGGGCCAGTGCAATTTTCCCCAAATCGAGCAGCATACCAAGTGTAAAAGCATGATTTTCATTAGCACCAAACAAAGGCGCTAACTCTTTGGCAGCAATAGCGGTCGTCATGCTCAGATCATGCATCTTCCTTTTCATAAGTGTAAAAGGTTCAGTGGAATGTGGCATCCAATGACGCATAGAAAAGGTTGGGACTACAGTTTGGAGGTTTTCAAGCCCTAAATAACGCAAAGCTAGCTTAGGACTGTCAACCGTCACAGTAGTGCCTTTACTGGTTTTTTTTCGATATTGCGGCAAGTTCACCAACGCAACCAGTTCTCGCCCAAGCCAACTTAAATCATTGACTAAAGGCTCTAATCGCCCCACTGATGCGGAGCGGACGCATAGAAGATCCAAAATAGCAGGAACAGAATCTTGAATACCAACGACTTCGCTGTATATGGTATCAAAATCGTCTATTTGCTTGTTGATTGCCGTTTCGATCACTGAATGTAAGTGCTTGCTGGCTTTCGCGATGTATTTGTGATGACTGGTGCTGGACTGCTTGCGCTTAGCTGCTGCTGCAATTTCAACCTCGAGCAGAGTGCGCTTTTCTACTTTTTCGCCGTAATTCGCATCAAACGTATGAATATAGCCGATTTGCTGCTGAGCAAAGTTCAGACTAATGAGTAAGTCATGTGCACGCTCTGCGAGTGCTTGTGCCATTAGAGTTTGCTTATTATCTTGCGTCATGCATGCTTCTTTATATTGAGAATGGAGCCAAATAAGGTACTTTACCCTGCAATTATTACGACTGAGTTTATCCAATTATCGACAACAAAGAATCTTTCTCATCTAAGCTTACGCTCAACAGCCAAAAGCTCATCCATTATGTTGATAAGGATTCTTTCACTAAACTTTAGAAACGTTTTAGAAAGTTATCAAGTAAAGACAGACCATGCTCCGTCAGAATTGCTTCCGGATGAAACTGTACCCCTTCAAGTGCTAAATCATCACTGAAGATCCCCATGATTTCATCGATTTCACCAGTCTCAGTGTTTGTCCACGCTGTAGTTTTCAACGCGCTTGGTAGGGTGTCTTTATCAATAACCAATGAATGGTATCGGCACACAGAAAAAGTAGACGGTAAACCTGAAAACGAGCCCATACCGTTATGATAAAGTGTCGACGTTTTACCGTGCATTACCTCTCTTGCTCTGACGATGCTCGCCCCCATTTCTTGCGCGATGGTTTGATGACCCAAGCAAATACCCATAATGGGGATTTCACCTTTAAATTGACGTACCACTTGCAAGGAAATACCCGCTTCATTTGGGCTGCAGGGGCCGGGGGATATCACTAAATATCTGGGGTTAAGCCGTTGAATGTCTGTCAGCGATACTGCGTCATTACGTTTTACAAGTACATCTTGCCCCAAACGCTGAAAATATTGCACTAGGTTATAAGTGAAAGAGTCGTAATTATCGATCATTAACAGCATGGAAACTTCACCATAGATCAAGTATTGGAAGAGTCTGTGGAATACAGGGTAAAGGGGCACCGATAAGATGCCCTTTTGAGAGCGTTAACCGCGAGGTATAAAGCCCACTGCATCATAAACAGCTTTCAGTGTAACCTCAGCTCGAGCACTCGCTTTTTCCGCACCATTACGCATGATTTTATCAAGTAGTGGACGGTCTTCACGGATCTCTTTAAATTTCGCTTGAATCGGCTCCAACATATTAACTACAGCTTCAGCTGTATCTTTCTTTAAGTGTCCATACATCTTGTCTTCATATTCAGGCACTAGCTCTTCAATTGAACGCTTGGTAGCAACACTCAACAAAGTGAGTAAGTTCGATACGCCTGGCTTTTCTTCTCTGTCAAAGTAAATACGCGCTTGTTCATCAGAGTCTGTTACTGCTTTTTTGAGTTTTTTCTCAATCTTTTTCGGCTCGTCGAGCAGCATTACAAAACCGTTCGGGTTCTCATCAGATTTCGACATCTTCTTAAGCGGATCTTGCAGGCTCATTACTCGAGCGCCCAGCTTCGGAATATAAGGCTCTGGGATCTTAAAGACATCGCCATGTAAATTGTTGAAACGAGTCGCGATATCCCTAGTCAACTCTAGGTGCTGTTTTTGATCTTCACCTACAGGAACTTGATCAGCCTGGTACAGCAAAATATCAGCAGCTTGTAAGACGGGGTAAGCAAATAACCCAACGTTAATGTTGTTCGAATGCTTACTGGATTTGTCCTTAAACTGCGTCATACGGTTCAATTCGCCCATTTGCGTATAACAGTTCAATACCCAACCTAGCTGTGCGTGTGCTGGTACCTGCGACTGAACGAATAAGGCTGACTTGTTCGGGTCAATACCGCATGCGGTGTAAAGTGCCACACCATCCAAAATGCGTTCGCGCAATTCTTCAGGCTTTTGGCGAACTGTAATGGCATGTAAGTCAACCATCATAAAGTAACAGTCATGATCTTTCTGTAGTTCAAGCCACTGGTTTATGGCACCTACATAATTGCCGATTGTCATCCCCCCACTTGGTTGAATACCACTTAACACTACAGGTTTAGTCATGTCGTTCCTTTATCTCTTCGGTTATCTTTGATTAATAATGGGAATAATATCTAAGAATTCATCACAAAGGTACTGCGGATTGAACTCTTGTAAATCTAATCCCTGATTATACCCATAATTGAGCGCAATCACAGGGATGTTGGCGCGATGAGCTGCAACAATATCGCTCTTTGAATCACCAACCATAATAAGCTTGTCGGGTGAAACTGACAGTTGCTTGGCAGCATTCAATAAAGGCTCTGGCGATGGTTTTTTTTCTCCATCATCACCACACACCAATACATCAAAATGTGTCTGTAAGTTTAGTTTTTCGATTAACGGTTTGGTAAAGTCTCTGTTTTTATTCGTAACTATCGCTTTAGGTAAATGCGCCAAAGCACTCAATCCAGTGATGACATGTTGGTATAATCCTGCATATTGGCCGACAAGCTCGCCATAATGTAGTTTAAATCTAGCCTGCGCAAATTCTGTATCATGATGATTTAAATGCTCACTAATTTGCGTACTCCCGCTTAGCGCTCTTAACACCAAAGTATCAATACCGTTTCCTACCCACTCACGCACTTGCGATCTACCTATCACGGGGTAAGCCAACTCGGTCAGTGTCAGATTTAGCGCTACATACATATCTTCAACGCTATCTACAAGCGTGCCATCAAGGTCGAAAATAACGCCTTCAAACTTCATTATTTCACCTTTGCCAATTCGGCACGCATGGCATCAATGACTGACTTGTAATCAGGCTGATTGAAAATAGCAGAACCTGCTACAAACATATCAGCACCTGCAGCTGCAACTTCAGCAATGTTATCCACTTTGATACCGCCATCTACTTCCAACCTAATCTCTTGGCCTGACGCTTCAATGCGTTGACGCGCTTCTTTTAATTTTTCTAGCGTGTGTGGAATAAAACTCTGCCCCCCAAAGCCTGGGTTTACCGACATAAGTAAGATTTGATCAATTTTATCCATCACATGATCGAGATAATGTAGTGGTGTTGCCGGGTTAAATACTAAACCCGCCTTACATCCAGCATCTTTAATTAGCGCTAAGCTTCGATCTATGTGCTCACTACTTTCCGGGTGAAAAGTAATAATACTTGCTCCCGCTTTGGCAAACTCGGGGATAAGGCTATCAACAGGTTTAACCATCAAGTGCACATCAATTGGCGCGGTGATTCCATAATTGCGCAGTGCTTCACACACCATAGGACCAAAAGTTAAGTTGGGCACGTAATGATTGTCCATTACATCAAAATGAACGACATCTGCTCCTGCCGATATCACGTTTTCAACTTCCTCTCCCAATCTAGCGAAATCAGCGGAAAGAATTGATGGTGCAATTAAAAAGTCAGACATGACAACCCCTTACATTTTAGACAGCGTTACTCTACCCTAAATCGGCATAAAAGTCTGCGATCCTTGGTTTTTAATGATTGTGCAAGAAACGAACATTGTGTATCATAATGTTCGAATCCATTCGTTGGGGTTAGGGTTATGGTTACTAAGTACAAAGCACGGATAGCACTGGTGTCGGCAAGTTTATTGATGACAGCAGGTGTATTATCATTCAACGATTCAGAGCAAAATGTTACAGTTAAAAATGAAACATGTGCTTGCAATGAACTATCAAGTTCTTACGAACAATGCCAACCAGAAGCTCATACAAGTTGGGCTGCTTGGTTAACTGGTGGAAGTTCAAGCGGACAGTTTCATTATTTAGATTTGCTTGAGTTACTCGTCGGTTCTAATGACGAACAAAGCCGTTCTGACACACCGTCACCTTTATAATAAAGTTGCCTCGTGTCATTCTGGAAAGATAAGCTAGCTATATTACAAAGCGTCATCGCTGCGATGTTTGGGGTACAAAGCCAAAGCAAATATCAATATGACTTTTCTGGCAGCAAATTCTGGCCTTTTGTAATCGCTGGCTTATTTTTTGTCTTATTTTTTGTTGCTTCTTTGCTATGGTTCGTTAATTCTGTGGTACTGACAGCTTAATCTTTATGAAAAAGCGCCATTAGCTCATCAACCTTGTTTCGACCATTACCTTTGGGACTGATCGTTCGTTTCACTTGGATCACATCTAGCTTAGCTTGAGCGTAAATTTTCCGTGTCCAAACAGTATCATGATTAGAAATTAACACCGGTGTTTGCTGTTCAAAAGCACTCTGCTCCGCCAAAATAGCAAGTCTTGCCTGATCATCCAGATCAAATCCACCTTTAGCATAACTGGTAAATGAAGCTGTTTTACTTAAGGGAACATAAGGCGGATCACAATACACAACCGCATTGTTAGGCAACTTTTTGAATACTTCTGGGTAGCTTTGACAAGTAAAGGTCGCATGCTGTGCCTTCTCGGCGAAGATGTACAACTCACGTTCTGGAAAGTAAGGCTTCTTATATTTTCCAAACGGAACATTAAAGATACCTTTTAAATTGTAACGGCATAGACCATTGTAACCATGGCGGTTCATGTATAAAAATAGAATAGCTCGCTCATAAACATCAATGCTCTCATTGAACTGTGTACGGTAGCCGTAGTACGCCTCAGGGTGGTTATTCAATTCTACAAACAGCTTTTTTGCATCGCTAATAAATTCATCAGGCGTGCGCTGTAGTTCTTTGTATAAATTGATTAAATCAGCATTGATGTCATTTAGTACATAATGCTTGAAATGTGTGTTTAAAAACACGGAGCCAGCTCCAACAAAAGGTTCTACTAGCGTGTCTGCTTCTTGACTTGCAGATTGTAAACGCTTGGCGATATCTTCCACCAAACTATATTTCCCACCAGCCCATTTTAAGAAGGCTCTAGTCTTTTGTTGCATGCTTGGTCTGTTTCATGATTGGTTGAGCGATTCTACACTAAATGAACTCAATTACCGAGAGAGTCCGTTATTTCTTGTTTAATTTTATTGAGCTGTTTAAGGAATGGCTGGTTTTCTAAAATAGCTTTAGGCAGCGTCGACTTCGCTTCATTCGCTAAATTTCCGTTCGCAAACGCGCCAAAACAGACTATGTAGAGTTTCTGTCCTCCGCGTATGACTTGGAACATATGTAATTCCAGCTGAGAATACTGAGCGATAAAATCTTGTGCTATTGATACATCGCGCACTGCAAGTAATTGGATAGTCCAGTCTTCATCCCGTTGAGCAAGGAACCACGTATTATCGACAACAGCAGCTAAAGCTGACGGTGTTGCGACAGGCACTGGATCGGCTTGCTCAGATGTTACTTGAGATTGTTCTTCTTGCTGAGTAATTATGGTCTCTGTATTGGCTTGAAAGGGCTCTGTAGCGAAAACTGCTGCGCCATCAGATCTTGGTATACTTTCTGGCTCTGCACTTTTAGTCTCTGCCGTAATTACGTTTAAAATGGTGTTAACTCCTGCTACCTCAGCAGATTGACTGGCTTCAGATTCAGGCTCTTCTGCAGAAACGCCTTTTGAAGTTTCTGTCACTGGTTCTTCAGGTATAGTAACTTTGGTTACTTTAGTATTTGCTGTTTTATCATCAAACACTTGGGTTGCTGGAATAACCGTTGCTATATTTTCTGAAGACTCAGGCTGTGTTGACAATAACTGACTCAAGTCTTCCTGATATAAAAATGCCGCCATGAACAAACTCAGGAGTACACAACCCAAAATTGCATACCATTGCCACTGAGCTTTAACTCTTAAAGAGTCACTCTCATCTCTCAATTCCAGCTTTTCAGACTCACTTTGCCAAGAAAGTAAGATGCTCGGGTTACCGCTTGATTCATTTAGAAACGTTTTGAAAATTGGATCTTCATCGGGTGGCAAAGTACTAAAGAACATACTCATTAACCGCTTACTTTCAACGATTGATAGTGGTTCAATATGTATATCAAGAGAATTAGGAATTAAATTAGGTTGTTGAGCGGTAACTAGAATATAGACAGTCTCTAATCCAAACTGTGCAATTTTGCTTAATTCTTCCGCTAGTTCCTGAGTCAAATGCCGAGCTCCATCAATCACCCACAAACACGGCCCGCTCGGTTGCTCTGAATACAACAGCCGGAAATTCTCACTTAGTGACAACTTTTGGTCGATGATTGGGCTTCGAAAACTGTGCTCTAATAGCTGGCGGATGACATCAAGCTCTGCGCTAGTTGCCGTAAGCTTAACATAAGCTTTATTAAAATCAGGATATTTATCAGTAAGTAACGTCTCAGCAAGGTAGCTTTTACCCACACCGGATGGACCCACCAAAGTGATCAGGCTCTGTCCGTATTCGAATTGCATAGCAATTCTGTCAACCAAGGCAGCTCGGCTTGGTAATATTTGTGACTGCATTTAGCGGCCTATTAACTCAATCACATTCTCATCAGAAACATCATCAACCAAGGCGCAACGACCTAGCTGAGTGGGTAAAATAAAGCGAATACGGCCTTGCTTGTTCTTTTTATCCTTACGCATGTGGGATAAAAACTGCTCAGCATTCATTTGTGACGGAGGCAAGGTTGGTAAATCATATTTCTCAATCACTTTCGTAATTTGTTCAACCTGTTGCTGAGTTAAATCACCTCGTCTCGCAGCCAACTTTACTGCTAATACCATACCCGCCGCTACGGCTTCTCCGTGCAGCCAGTTTCCGTAACCCATTTGAGCTTCAATAGCATGACCAAAAGTGTGCCCAAGATTAAGTAACGCCCGTAACCCGGCTTCAGTTTCATCTTGAGCGACAATCTCTGCTTTGATTGCACAACACTTGTGGATGACATACTGTAAGCTTGATGTATCTAATTGGGACAGTTTCGGATGCAATTCATTTAACTGCTCAAGAAAATCAGCATCATAAATTAATGCATACTTTATAACCTCAGCCATCCCCGCGGCAAACTCTCTGGCAGGTAATGTATTCAAGGTGTCTGTATCGATAAAAACCGCTTTGGGCTGATAGAACGCACCAATCATGTTTTTGCCTAAGGCATGATTTACAGCAGTTTTTCCGCCTACTGAGGAGTCAACTTGCGACAGTAGTGTCGTCGGAATTTGTATAAATGGCACACCACGTTGATAGCATGCCGCCACAAAACCAGTCAAATCTCCCACTACCCCACCACCTAGGGCCACAAGGCAAGTATCTCTACCACAATTATGTTCGAGCAGAAAAGCTGAAATCTTTTCAAACCATGTAAGAGATTTGTATTGCTCTCCGTCTGGTATTACAAAGCTTAAAGGTGATAAACCATTTAACTGTTCAAGTAATGAAGGTAAATAAAGTGGTGCAATGGTTTCGTTGGTAATAATAACCGGGCGGCATTTACCAATGTGAGTAATAAGTTTAGGCGTATCTGCGAGTACCCCTGCACCAATATAGATAGGGTAGCTTCGCTCGTTTAAATCAACCTTTAATTCAAGCATGAGCCACCCACCTTTTTGTCTAATTAGAAACCTAGTTTTTCAATGATTTGATTTGCTACGACTTTTGCACTTTGTTCATCTGTGCGAACAACGTGATCTGCAATCTCTTTATATAGAGGCTCTCGTTCTCCTGCCAGTCGTTCTAATACGTCACGAGAGTCTTCTTCTGTTTGTAGCAGTGGACGACGCTTATCACGCTGAGTACGAGCAACTTGTTTTTCAATTGGTGTCTCAAGGTATACAACAATACCACGCGCTGACAGCTTGTTACGTACTTCTTTGCTGATCACTGAACCGCCACCTGTTGCTAACACAATGCCTTGCATTTCTGTTAGATCAGAGATAACAGTTTCTTCGCGCTTACGAAAGCCTTCTTCACCTTCAATGTCAAAAACCCACGAGATATCGGCGCCAGTACGGCGTTCAATTTCCTGATCCGAGTCAAAAAATTCAAGGTGTAATTGATCAGCAATGTGACGACCAATCGTGCTTTTACCAGCCCCCATCGGGCCTACTAGAAATATATTACGTTTCTCAGCCATATCTTTTTAGTACAAACGAACTCTAAAATTTGAAATAAAACCCCGCCTAACGACCTGGCCCCAAAATTAAGGAGGGGATTATCTCAGTAATCAAAGAGCAATTTCAAGTCAAACCATACAAAAAGACTAATACTTTTGCTGGTCCGCGAATTATAAACCGTCCTGAATGATTTTAGGGGTCACGAATATCAACAGTTCTCTCTTCTCATTTATGTCACGAGAATTTCTGAAAAACATACCAAGGTACGGGATGTCGCCAAGCAATGGGATCTTACTTACCGCCGTTTTCAGCTCTTGTTGATAAATACCTCCCAATACAATTGTCTGGCCATTTTCAACCAGTACTTGTGTTTGTATTTGTTGGGTGTTGATAGCAACAGCCGGTCCATTTGGCGTTTGCACAATATCACCTTTCGTATCTTGAGTGATGATTAAATCTAAAATAATTTTGTTATCCGGTGTAATTTGTGGGGTTACTTCTAGGCTCAGTACCGCCTTTTTAAAGCTTACCGACGTTGCCCCACTGGAAGACGCTTCCACATAAGGGATCTCTGTACCTTGCTCTATTCTTGCTTTCTTTTGATTTGCCGTGGTGATACTTGGGGTAGCAATGATCTCCCCTTTATTTTCCTGCTCTAGCGCGGATAATTCCAAATCAATCAAAGTGCCATCTGCAAGCTTTGCAATATGCACTCCGATACTTCCCGCAGCAGTACTTTGCACACCGAGGTTAACATTTAAACGGTTATCAAGCGTGGGGATGGTGCCACCAGCAAGGGTTCCAGCCCCCTCCAGTGAACCTGAAATACCGTCAGTACCTTGTTGATCACTAAACCCCCAACGAACTCCTAAGTCTTCCTGCACGTTGTCGTCGACCGTAACCATACGAGACTCTATACGCACCTGTTTAACCGGAACATCCAACGTTTCCACCATACGACGAATGCTTTCGATGCTACGTGCTGTATCTTTGATCAACAAAGTATTTGTGCGCTGATCAACAGAAACACTGCCTCGTGCACTAACGATAGAATTAATATCAGTTTTTAGTAGGCCTGCGAACTCAGCTGCTTTGGCATAGTTGAGCTGAATATATTCACTATATAACGGCTCTAACTCTTCTACTTGTTGACGGGCCTGGAGCTCTTTGGCTTCTCTGGCTGCTAATTCTTCCGATGGTGCAACCATCAAAATCGAACCATCCATTCTTTTGTCGAGACCTTTAACGCGCAACACAACATCAAGCGCCTGATCCCAAGGCACACCGTCCAAGCGAAGCGTAATGTTACCGGCAACAGAATCACTAGTGACTAAATTAAAGTCATTTGTATCTGCAATAATCTGTAACACTGAACGAATAGGGATATCTTGAAAATTAAGTGAAATGGGTTGACCACTATAGGCTTTTTGTTCACCAAAGGCGGCAGCGCCTTGGTCTTTTCTAACCGTCAAAGTAAAAATATTGCCTAGCTGCTGATAGCTATACTTGAACGCAGCATTTGGTTGAATAATTAACCGACTTTTATTCTCTTCTCTGAACGTTTCAATGCTCGATACTACCGTACCAAAGTCAGTCACATCAAGTTCGTACAACAGATCGTCAGCAAGGTCTATATGATGGAAATCAGCAATGATTTTGCCACCTCGCTCCTGCACATCAACCGCCGCTTGATTGTGTTCAAGGAAGGCAAGTATTTTGCCCTCGCCTTTATCTCCGCGACGGAAGTCTATTGCTTGGATTTGATTAATTCTGGAAGTAACAGAATTAGATTGTTCACCCTCACTTACAATGGGATTGTCGGAGATATGAACATTCACAAGATTATTTTTGACTTCCGTTTTATAAAGTTTGAGTTTATCTAGATTGATGGTAAGGGCAAAGCCATCCTCTCGAAGCTCACTGGTAACATTTGTAATACCCGCTTGAACAATCTCGACAACGCGTAAACTCTCTTCAAATTCAGCGCCTTGAAAAAACAACTGAATACTTGCTGGAGAATTGCTTACACTGACATTGGGTTTAGTTGTAAGTTTTTCATCAAATACCAGTTGCAGCTGGGTTTCACCCGCAGGCACCGGATTGTAGCGTACATCGTAAAGCATGGGTAATGCATGTACCAAAGAGCTAACCGCCATCAACACAAAGCAGCAAAGAGCACCAAATATGCTATCCATCAAGCGGATATTTTTGCACCTAACTTTCCTGTTAAACATCGTTTGTGCCACCTTGTTCTACCTCTAACATTTCAACTTTTGTAAGTCGCTCTTTCCAACACCCGGAGCCATCGGGGATCAGCTCTAGTAATTCCAATGAATCTGCATCTACTTTTAGCACCTTACCATGATATAGCCCCATAAATTGGCCCGCTTTGATACGATAGAGTCCTTGATTAGAGGTCTGTATTAAAGCCCATCGTTCGTCGTCTAATGCAATAACGCCTTTCATATTCAAGTTATCCAATGGGTACTTCTCAAGTGGGTCTCGGCCTCGATCTGGATCTGGATGTAGACAGTTTTTTACCTGAATGAGTTTATTTTCTATGACTTCAGGTTCGGGTGCAACAAACGGGCTACGCAGCGTCGATGCACTATATTTAAAATGACTAAAATCTTTCATTTCTGGTAAAGGCTCAACTTTTGGAGTAGAACTCGCCTTTACCTTATCTATAAATTCTTTTTGCTCTGCCGTACCGTCATTACAACCAGATAGCAAAAGTACGACACTGATAGCTAACCAATACCTCATTACGCTTTCCCTTGCTCATATCGGTAAGTTTTCGCCACAACACTGAATACAAGTTCTCCATTACCCGCATTTTCAATTCTAAAATCATGTAGGCTAACGATCCTCGGCAACTCTGCAACTTTACTCACGAACTCTCCAAATTCATGATATTTACCAATGACTTCTAGTCTTATAGGTAGCTCAGTATAGAATTCCTTTTTAACCTCAGGCATCCAGCCAATCTTTAAGAACGTTAATCCACTTGAGGTGCCAACATAGGTTAAATCGTCCAGCAATCCTGGGGTTTCATTCGAGCTCGGCAGACGTCGCAGTAGTTCGGTGAATTGTGCTTCCATGTCTCTCATTTGTTGTTTATACAACTCAAGATTGTTAGCTCGAGCGTACTTTATCTCATAATTACGTCTAAGCTCTTGTTCTTTAGCTTGAGCACTCTCATAACGGCTGATAGAACTGGCCACCATAATGTTGTAACCCAAGACCAACATAACAATCACGACCAGTATTGAGCAAAGTAGTTTTACCGCAAAAGGCCACTCACCAATATTGTCTAGTTCGATCTCGTTCCAGTCTATTTCTCTTAAGCTGTTGATATCCAACTTCATCACTTCCCACCGTGCTTACGTTTTAGATTGGCAGCGTCAACCTCTTGGAAAGACTTAATAGTAAAGTGCATCGTAAAGTCACTAAGTAACTTAGATGACTGTTCACCTGCAACAATCCCTTGAATGCTTGGACTTTCAAGCAAATAAGAAGACTCTACTTGACGCAGCATTTGCGATAAGCGGTTATTGGACTCGCTTCTGCCAACCACCTTGATCAAGCTGCCTTCTCGCTGTAAGTTAGTTAAATACACACCAGCAGGCACCACTCGAGCAATTTCGTCAATGATTTGCGTGCCTAAATTACGATTGCGCTGCAGCTCTTCAATTAGCCGGATACGACGCTGAAGACTATCTTTCTTTTCATTCAGGTCGTTAATAGCCACAATGCGCGTGTCTAGTTTTGCTATTTCCATTTCTAAATAGCGATTCTTTACGTCTTGCCCCGAGCGCAGACTATCGTAAAAGCTGCCGAGAAAATACATAACAACTAAACACACAGCAATGATCAGCGCAATGATCACTAAAAAGAGTTGCTGCGAAGCTTGCCTTTGCTGTTCACGCCAAGGCAGCAGATTTATATGTGGCATGCTGAAAAACTCCTCAACGCCAATCCAGTTGCCAAAGCAAATTGTGACTTGTGTTTATCTAATACATGACGGTCTACTTTTGGGGCAACTTCCATCTGGCCAAATGGGTCAGCAACGACAGTGTGAATACCCAATTCATCGATAAGCAGTTTATCTAGTCCTTCGACCAAGGAGGTTCCTCCTGTCATGACAATATAATCGACTTGTTCTTTCCCGCTTGAAGTCATAAACATCTGTAATGCACGTCTAACCTGCTGTAGCAACGCGGTTTGAAATGGTGCCAAGACTTCAAAAATGTAATTTGGCGGCAAGTCTTTCGTGGTTTTTGCTAATTCGGCCTCGTCATAACTTTTATTGTAGTAAGCAACGATGCTATTTGTGTATTGTTCACCACCAAACATTTGCTCTCGGGTATAAATCACTTTCCCCGATTGCACCACACTCATGGATGTAATCACCGCTCCGACATCAACAACCGCGACCACTTTGTCATAGGCATCATCGGGGAGTTGTGGATAAAGTACGTCCAAAGCGCGACCAAGGGCATAACACTCAACATCAACTACTTTTGCTTTCAACCCTGCTTCTTCTAGCGCGCCAACTCGGGCTTGAACACTTTCAGTGCGTGCTGCTGAGAGCAATATATTCACCTTAGAAGGATCGGCTTCATTTACCCCGATTTTCTCGAAGTCTAGACTGACTTCATCAAGCGGATAGGGGATCAAACTATCTGCTTCAATGGCGATCTGAGACTCTAATTCAGCATCTGTTAATGACACGTCCATGAAGATCACCTTGGTTATTACAGTCTGTCCAGAAACAGCAACAGCAGCATACTGTGTCAAACGAGGCAGGCGCTTTTTTATTTTTGTGATAGCATTAGCAATGGCTTCAATGTCTTGAATAGTGCGTTCGTTAACCGCACCTTTTTGGATAGGCTCAATTGCTACAGCCTCGACACGAAAACCGATATTCGCCTTTGAAAGCAAAACCGCTTTAACACAATGGGAACCAATATCGATACCGATCATTTGTGGCGCTTGTTTGTTAAATAACTGACTCAGCATCGGGTATGCCTATTATCCTTTGTGGTGTTACGCTAAAAACTAGCACACGGAAATATTAATCGTTTTTTAATCAAGATATACTAGCAGTGTCTACCTATAATTGGGAGTCCAACTAGGGATAATTCAGTGAAATTATTGAAAAGATTTTTACAATTCAGTCTTGCTTGTACCCTATTAGGCGTACTTATTCTCGTCATCCTTTATTATTATGTCAAATCTGATATCCCAAGTGTAGAGGTATTGAAAGATGTGCAACTGCAAACCCCAATGCAGGTCTTTACTCGTGATGGCAAGCTGATAAATCAATTTGGTGAGAAACGACGTATTCCAGTAAAGTTAAGTGAAGTTCCAGAACCTCTCAAGAAGGCTTTTCTCGCCACTGAAGATAACCGCTTTTACGAGCATTTTGGTATTGATCCGATAGGCATCGTCCGTTCCGCATTTGTGTTAATTACGACTGGTGAGAAAAAACAAGGTGCAAGCACCATCACAATGCAGTTGGCAAGGAACTTCTTTTTAACGAGGGAAAAAGCTTATATTCGTAAAGTAAAAGAGATTTTTATCGCTTTACACATGGAACAAGTGCTGAATAAAGACGAAATATTAGAACTCTACCTAAACAAAATTGAGCTTGGTCACCGTGCATTCGGGATCGGAGCTGCAGCCCAAGTCTACTACGGTAAAAGCCTATCAGAGCTAACGCTGCCGCAAATGGCAATGATTGCAGGACTGCCAAAAGCACCTTCTACGTTAAACCCTATCAGCAACCCCAGCAGAGCAAAATCAAGAAGAAACGTCGTACTGGGGCGAATGCTCGCAGAAAACTACATTACTCGAGAACAATACCGAGAAGCTACTGAGGCACCAATCACAGCAGAAAGACACGGTGCTGAAATTGAATTGTATGCACCGTACATTTCTGAGATGGTGCGTGCCTACATGGTCGAACGCTACGGTAAAGACAAGGCTTATAACTCTGGAATGAAGGTCTATACCAGTGTCGAGTCAGATGTTCAAAAAGCCGCACAAACCGCGCTCATTGAAAATCTACATCGCTACGACATGCGACATGGTTTCCGTGGACCAGAACGCCTGCTGTGGGACAGTGAGACGGATACACCGTGGGATAGTGAAGCAATTTTGGCCAAGTTGGATAACATCGAAGAGCTCGATCCATTACAAGCCGCAGTAGTGCTTCAAGTGAATGAACAATCCGCGCAATTATTACTTAAGTCAGGCCAGTTTATCTCTCTTGGCTGGGATGGCATAAAATGGGCTCGTAAATACATCAGCGACGAACGTCAAAGTCTGCCACCAAAAGTAGCATCTGAAGTGCTGGCTCCTGGCATGCAAATTTGGGTCAAACAGCTTGAAGATAACCAGTGGACGCTAGCGCAAATTCCTCAACCATCCAGTGCTCTGGTTTCTCTTGATCCGCAAGATGGACGGATCAAAGCCATTGTTGGTGGTTATAGCTTTGCACAAAGTCAATACAATCGAGCCACACAGGCAAAACGCCAAGTCGGCTCTAACATTAAACCATTTATATACTCAGCAGCGCTCGAAAACGGTTACACATTAGCCACCATTATTAACGATGCGCCAATTAATCAATGGGACAAAAGCCTTGGCATAGCATGGCGACCAGCCAACAGCCCAGAAGTCTACAACGGCCCAATTCGCATTCGCCGCGCACTAGCGCAATCCAAAAATGTAGTTTCTGTAAGGTTGTTAAAAGGCGTTGGGCTAGACAACACCGCTGATCACTTACTGAAGTTTGGCTTTCAAGACAGTGACATTAACCGTAGCGAATCTCTCGCCTTAGGTAGTGCGGCGATGACTCCGCTGGAAATAGCTCGAGGCATGAGTACATTTGCTAATGGCGGGCACCTTATAGAACCCTATTACATTGATCGGATCACCGATGCGTTTGGCAATGAGCTAGGGCGAGCTGCACCACTATTAGTATGTGATGAAGAACAGTGGGAGCAGCATCCGGAACGCTGTGCACCAAAAGTGATTTCGGAACAAAATGCGTTTCTCATCGCGGATGCAATGAAAAGCACAATTTGGGGCGGTGGAAGCTGGCGTCATAACACAGGTTGGAGTGGCACAGGTTGGCGTGGACAGTCGCTTAAGAGACGGGATTTAGCCGGAAAAACGGGAACCACGAACTCATCTGTTGATACTTGGTTTACTGGCTTTAATCGTAATGTTCTTACCACTGTATGGGTCGGGTTTGACGATGCAGGTCGCTCACTTGGACGCGCCGCCTATAATGCAAACTTAGGCACGAACCAATTAGCCGGTGCAGAAGCTGGTGCAGTTACCGCTTTGCCAGCCTGGGTAGATTTCATGCGCGATGTCTTAGCTGGTGAACCACTTGCCCCGATAGAACCACCTCAAGGGCTGGTTTCTACCCGTATCGACCTCAAGACAGGTTTATTATCGCGTAAAAATGATCACACCAGCCGCTTTGAATATTTCGAAGAAGGTACCGCACCAACAAAATATGTGCTTGATACTGAGCAGAGCACCCCATTTGATGACAGCGCACCACTGCCCGCGCAAGATGAGCTATTTTAAATAAATCAAAAAGCCGATATTGAGTGATATCGGCTTTTCTTGGCTTATGTATTTTTACGCAAAATCTGGTTTATAGCCTCCAATTTAAGCAAAGCTAAAGTCACTTAAGGTTTTGGCATAACCAGAACAGATCGGAATGGATCCCAGAGGCGGTAACTTCTTTACCAGCACCAGGTCCTTGGATAACTAAAGGATTTTGCTCATACCATTTCGTGTGGATCACAAAGATATTATCACCTGGAGTTAAATTCGCGATAGCACTGCCCACAGGAACGATAGCGACTCCCACTTTAGCATGCACCTTACCATCATCCTGCAGTTCAAGTTTGCCGGTATAGCGCAACACCCCATTTTGTGCAGCCGCTTGTTGATATTTTTGTGCGTAAAAGTTATCCAACAACTCTGTTTGTGCGAGAAAATCTTGCCAAGAGCCTAGCGCCAAAGCCTCAGGCATTAATGGCTCTAACTCTATGTTTTCAAGTTCTAACTCTATGCCAAGATCACGAGCCAAAATCAGTAGCTTGCGCTGCATATCACGACCAGATAAATCTTCTCTTGGATCCGGTTCGGTATAACCCATCTCTTGCGCCTGCAGCACCAACTCAGAAAAGGCGCAACTGCCATTATAACTACTACAGAGCCAAGATAGTGTTCCTGAAAATACCCCTTCGATTTTACTAACTGTATCACCACTATTTTGTAGATCTGCCAACGCAAAGTTGACAGGCAATCCTGCTCCTACGCTGGTGTTATATCGCCATAATAGGTCACGCTCTTGGAGCTGTTGACGAAGTGACAAGTACCAGCTTTGCTTCGCTGTACCAGCATATTTATTTGCACTGATAAGATGACAATCATGCTCCACAAACTGCGGATACAACTCACTAAAGGGTTCGCTCGCAGTAATATCGATAACGACTTTGTGTTCGTAATCCAATTCTTTGATCCGCGCAAACAGCTCTTGCTCACTGTAAGCAACCGCTTCATTCTGCCACTGCGTTTGCCATGCAGATAAGTTCAATCCACTTGGACAAAATAACATTGATTCTGAGCGCAATAGACCGACAAGTTTCAGGTCAAAGTGCTCACTCAGTTTGGTGATTTGTTTTTGGCATTGCTCGATAAACACTTGTCCGACATTACCAATGCCCGCCACAATGACAGCAAGTTCACGGCCCTTATTAATCAGTTTCTCATGAAGTAACGCCAGTAAATCACTGTCGATCACTTGATCCGTCAATACCAAACTATAATTTTGCTCTTGTAATGTGAAGCGCTTTACAATTTGATGCTCAGCCAATAATTCCTGCGCTTGTGCCATCAAGTGCGTAACGTCCTGCTCAGGAGCAACAACTGCAAAACCTTGCACTTGAGATTCGACTAAGTTTGCGCGATGTTCAAGCCTATTGATGATCAAGTTGCTATACGCAGAAGGCACCAATAAATACGCTTCCCCTGCTTTTACGAAATGATGAATGCTGTGCTGGATCAACTGGCTTAACTGTTTTACTTCACCACTGTGTAGCTGCTCTACTCGCAATAAATCAAGCTGTTCAAAGGTAGTGATAAAGCGCTTTTCTTTGGAGTAACCAGCTTTGACGATTTCGGTGCCTAACGCGTCTGGATCGTAACTACTGCGTACTTGCAGTTTGATATCCGTATCTTTTAACGGCGAAAGCGTCTTAGCATGTAAAACAGGATTACCCAATCGGGCAAGGAGTTCCGCTTGCCCCCTACATACCTTGGAATATTTAATCGCATTTGCTACTTTTCGCGGATCGGTGCTGAATACACCTTGTGTATCGGTCCAAATTGCCACTTGGCTTGCATCCAGGTAGCTGGCCAGCAAAGTCGCACTGTAGTCACTGCCATTACGGCCCAACGTTACCGTTACACCTTGATTATCAGCAGCGATAAACCCCGTAACTACATGGATCTCGTCAGTGGTGACAGCGCCATGACAGGCTTCTCGATTTTGTGCATGCAATAACGTTCCATCATTTAACGTAAATAACTTCCTCGCGTCTAGCGCTCTAGAAGCCACTCCTTGCTGCTGCAAGAAATTAGATAAAACACGTGCTGACCATACTTCACCGTGGGCGAGTAGACTGGCATTATGCAATCGACCGCTTTCACTCTCGGCAGCAATAGTCTGTAATTCGTTAAGTAACTGAGCAAGTAGCTCTGCATGTCGATCACCATGAAACAACGCATCTATAAGCTCACGCTGGTGATTCTCCAGCTGTAACAAAATATCATTAAACGCTCGAACATCAGATTGCTCATGGCTTTGCCACAATTTCACCAAAGTGTTTGTGGTTTTTCCCGCTGCGGAAACGACCACACAATCCCCTGGCTGACACTGCGACAGCACAATATTTGCAACTGCTTGATAACGCGTGGCGGAACTTAAACTAGAACCACCGAATTTATGTACTACTTTTGCCATTTGATCACCATAATGCCGTGTGGGCTGGCGTTAATTTAAAGCCTTTTGCTTCATCCGATGCTGGTTGCTCATTTAACTGAGTAAATGCCTGCTCTAAGTCCGCAATTAAATCCTGCACGTCTTCAATGCCCACCGAAATTCGGATTAAAGTATCACCGACTCCGGCTTCTAGTCTTGCCTGTGCATCCATACCCGCATGCGTCATTGTTGCAGGGTGACAAATCAAGCTTTCTACACCACCTAACGACTCAGCCAGTGAAAATTGAGCTAAAGAAGTCAAGAACTTCGCAGATGTAGTCAGGTCACCCTTGATATCAAAACTAACCATACCACCAAAGCCGAACTGTTGCTTTTTGGCTAATTCATGTTGAGGATGTGATTCTAAACCGGGGTAATACACTTGGCTTACAAAGGGTGACTGTTCAAGGTATTGTGCTATTTGTAATGCATTTTCTTGATGCTGGCGTAATCTCACCTTTAACGTTCTTAAGCCTCTAAGCGTGAGATAGCTATCAAAAGGTGCACCCGTGATCCCAATGTTATTTGCCCACCAAGCAAGCTCCTCGCCCAGCTCAGCAGTCTTTGTGATCACCGCGCCACCAACAACATCTGAGTGGCCGTTAATGTATTTGGTGGTGGAATGCACCACAATATCTACGCCAAACAAAATAGGATTTTGTAGCGCAGGAGATAGGAAAGTATTATCAGCCGCAACAAGTGCACCGACCGACTTTGCAGCCTTTACTACCGCTTCAATATCCGTTAAGCGTAAAATTGGATTGCTCGGCGTTTCTATCCATACCAACTTAGGTTTGATAGCACCGAGTTTTTCTAAACTGGCTGAATCGGTTAAATCTAACACCTCAACTTTTAACAGTCCTCGTTTTGCTAATGACGTAAACAACCGATAACTACCACCATAGCAATCATGTGGGATCACTAGCGTATCATCGTGATTAAGTAACTGAGTAACTAGATGGACCGCTGCCATGCCCGTTGCGGTAATAATTCCCCGCTGACCGCCTTCTAATTCAGCTAACGCTTCAGCCAAAACGTCTCTATTGAAATTGCCACTGCGTCCGTAGTCATAATCTCGTTTGGTATCAAAATCGGCAAACGAGTAAGTGGTCGATAAATAAAGAGGGGGCACTACTGCACCGTGGGCTTTGTCAGCTTCTATGCCGTGGCGTACTGCAATTGTAGATTTGTTGCGTTGACTCATTTGGCCACCTAGATAATTGGATGTTTAGACGTCTAAAAGGTTAATTCAACAAAATAGAGAAGTCAAAACATTTATACTGCTAAATGGCTAAATAACTAGTATTTGACTATCTTTTTTAAACCGATAAAATTTCGCCATTTTAGGCGTTTAATATGCTAATACGACTGAGTTTTTGAAACTATGGCAGAGAACTATCAATCACGCCAAGCTGCGTAAAGTTCAGCCTGTCAGAACCTAGTCATATTGGCATTGATGTAACTGAGGCAAGTACACAATTATGGCAAAATGGAATGGTGAATATATTCACCCATACGCAGAGCACGGTAAAAAAGCAGAACAGGTTAAAAAGATCACCGTATCTATACCACTCAATGTACTGAAAGTACTCACTGATGAGCGTACTCGCCGTCAAGTGAATAACTTACGTCATGCAACTAACAGTGAACTTTTATGTGAGGCATTTCTTCACGCCTTCACTGGGCAACCACTACCCAGCGATGAAGATTTACGAAAAGATAACCCAGAAAAGATCCCGCTAGAGGTTAGAAACATCATGATAGAGCGTGGACTGGAAATTCCAGAAATAAACGAAGAATAATAAAAAAGCCTCAATTGAGGCTTTTTTCGTAGCGACACCGCAAAGCAACGGTACGCGATTTTTGACTACTTATCTCATGTAAGTGTCAGGCATTTCGACTTGGGCCACACCAGAGTCAACCGCAGCTTCTGCTACAGCTCTTGCGATACGCGGTAGCAACCTTGGATCCATCGGTTTTGGAATAATGTAATGAGGACCAAACTCTAAGCTTTCAACATCTGCAGCTTTGAGCACTTCAGCAGGTACCGGTTCTTTGGCAATACTACGGATCGCCTCGACCGCCGCGATTTTCATTTCATCGTTAATCGCGGTCGCGCGCACATCCAGCGCACCACGGAAGATAAACGGGAAACACAACACGTTGTTAACCTGATTTGGATAATCAGAACGACCCGTCGCCATAATTAAATCATCACGAGCACCATGAGCAACTTCTGGACTGATTTCAGGATCCGGGTTTGAACAAGCAAACACCACCGGTTTATCTGCCATAAGTTTCAAGTCTTCTGCCGACAACAAGTCCGGACCAGATACACCCACAAACACATCTGCTTCTTCAATAACATCTTGCAAAGTGCGCTTGTCTGTATTGTTGGCGAATAGTTTTTTGTACTCATTTAAATCGTCACGGCGAGTATGGATCACCCCTTTTCTATCAAGCATATAAATGTGTTCACGCTGCGCCCCGCACTTGATGAGAAGTTCCATACACGCGATTGCTGCTGCACCCGCGCCAAGACACACGATGATCGCATCATGAATACTCTTACCTTGGATTTCTAGCGCGTTTAGCATGCCCGCAGCGGTAACGATAGCGGTACCATGTTGATCATCATGGAATACCGGTACGTCACAGCGCTCGATGAGTGCACGTTCAATTTCAAAACACTCTGGAGCTTTAATATCTTCTAGGTTAATCCCACCAAAAGTATCAGCGATATTTGCTACCGTATTAATGAAATCTTCTGTCGTATTATGATTAACTTCGATATCTATAGAGTCTAATCCAGCAAAACGTTTAAACAGTAAAGCTTTGCCTTCCATTACAGGCTTCGAAGCCAACGGCCCCAGATTCCCCAGACCAAGAATCGCGGTGCCATTACTGATCACTGCCACCAAATTACCTTTGCCTGTGTAACGATATGCATTCGTTGGGTCGGCAGCAATTTCACGGACAGGTTCAGCCACACCGGGGCTGTATGCAAGCGCAAGGTCTTTAACGGTTTCGGCGGGTTTGGTCAGCTCAACACTGATTTTACCTGGAACGGGTTTAGCGTGATAATCTAAAGCTTGTTGACGAAAATCGGTCATGGCGCGTTCTATTCCTACGATGTTTTTGTGAGAGTGTGAGTAACATTCGCATTGTTGGATGAGTAACCGTGACGCAATAAACGTAGCACTGGGCTACTCGGTGCAGTTAAGCATCAAACAGTGCGATTAACTATATGAGCAATGTAAACTCTACCTTGCCATACTTATACTAAAAACGTATTGCTAATTGAGCACATAGTTAATCGACCGCAGCTACACGATACCGAGTTTAAAGAGATATTCAAGTAAAATCAGGTCGATCCAGCATCAAGCAAATTCTGTTATTTTTCGTCGAAATTACCAGAATTTTTACGCAAAGTTTTCACATTTCAGTTTCTTTAAAGTGTCTATTTCTAGTGAAATTTGAGTATTTAATGGTGTATTTTTATCCACTTTTAGATAATTATTGATAAAACTCGATTTTAGTGAATTTTCACTTACTTTTACTGACTTTAAGCGCTTTATTAAAACAAATAATAGCCAAAGAGCAATTTTAGAGCAGAAAAATTTATTTACTACAATTCACTATAGATGCATAAATCTCTCATTCAAAACACCTGAAAAAATAGCCACCATTCAAGAAGAAAATAAAGTAAAAACTCTAATTTTTTAGTAAAGAAAACCTGCCATTTCTGCTTTTTCTAATCACATAACTAATAGACTATGTTGAGCTGCTGACTCGGTACTAGCAGGAGAAATCTAGTATCCATTGATTTGAATGCTAATTATACCAATTCACTTAATGAAGTGAGCTATTGGAAAAAGCTATCAATAAATAGGGACGGAGAAAAAATAATAAAAGAAAAACGCGCTTTAACGCTGATTTCAGGCGCAAAAAAAGCACCAAAAGGTGCTTTTTTTGCTAGACGACAAGAATTACTTCTTGCTGCTAAGTGCGCCGAAACGCTTGTTGAAGCGATCTACACGGCCACCTGTGTCAAGGATCTTCTGCTTACCAGTATAGAACGGGTGGCATGCAGAACAAACGTCTAGGTGAATATCTTTACAAAGCGTTGAACGAGTTTCGAACTTGTTACCGCATGAGCACGATGCTGTGATCGTCTCGTAATTAGGGTGAATACCTTCTTTCATAGCAACCTCTAGTTAAGGCCGTATCGCTCTCCAAACCCGAAGTCTGGCACCATACGTAGTTATACAAAAATTGTGGACGCGTATTTTAGGACTTAACCGTTCAATCCACAAGCACTATTTCTCTTTCTCTGGCAGTTTTTTAACCAGCTTATGGCTGCGACCAGTTCAGTATGCAAAAGTAGAGGTTTATTTCCCAGTGTGCCAACGTTATTCTAACCGCATCTACGACAATTGTTCCGTATTTCTATGCCCATTCTTGAAGTAGCAATAAAACTACCGCTACACCGTACGTTTGATTATTTAATATCGGAGATCGGTGATCTGCGCCCAGGTATGCGCGTACAAGTATCGTTTGCAAACAGAAAATGCACGGCTTTGGTACTGGCGATTAAAAGTCATAGCGATGTACCGCCAGAAAAGTTAAAAACAATTTCTTCGGTATTAGATAAACAGCCAGTGTTAACGCCACCACATATCGCTTTTTTGCAGTTTGTCGCGCAATACTACTGCCACCCGATTGGCGATACTTTTTTTACCGCACTTCCAGCGGTACTACGAGAAGGTGGACACCCTGATAAAACACAAATCCCAACCATTAGTCTAACGGAAAAAGGCAAAACGTTACCTACATTACGTTCTAAAAAGCAACAAGCCTTACTGAGTCAGCTAACTCATGGTGGGGAAATAAAACTGAGCGAATTAAAAGCGCTGGGCTTTGCGGCTCAAACCATTAAATCACTCGAAGAAAAAGCACTGATAGAGCAAACCATTGTTCACGACAAAGACTGGACAGAACAAACTTTGGCACTTGGTGATAAACCCACGTTAAACGAGCAACAGGCAACCATTTGTAGCGCAGTCAATGCGCAACAGGGATATCGTACTTTTTTAGTCGAAGGGGTTACTGGCAGCGGAAAAACGGAAGTCTATCTACAATGCTTGGAAAATGTCTTAGCCCAAGGCAAGCAAGCTCTGGTGCTGGTCCCTGAAATTGGGTTGACTCCGCAAACCGTTAACCGCTTCAAAAAGCGCTTTCAAAACATGCCCATTGATTTATGGCACTCCAACCTCACCGACAACGAACGACTACATACATGGCGGCGAGCAGAGCAAGGCAGCAACGCACTGGTGATCGGCACTCGCTCAGCGATTTTTTTGCCGTTTAAACATCTCGGCATGATCATCGTTGATGAAGAGCATGATAGTTCTTTCAAGCAACAAGATGGTTTGAAGTATCACGCCCGAGACTTAGCGGTGTATCGCGCGCATCAGCAACAATGTCCATTATTGTTGGGAACAGCGACCCCTGCACTGGACACATTACAAAAAGCATTAAGTAACAAATACCAATTGCTCAGCTTAACCAAACGAGCACAAACGCAACAAGACAACCAATTCCACCTCGTGGATATGAAGGGTCAACCGCAACAATGTGGCCTATCGCCAATGAGTATCCATTGGATGCAAAAAACGCTTAATCGTGGCAAACAAGTCATGGTGTTTTTAAATCGCAGAGGGTTTGCACCAACGTTAATGTGCCATGAATGTGGCTGGCTCAACACGTGTCAGCACTGCTCGACGAGTGCCACCTATCACCGCGCAATGAACCGTTTAGTTTGCCACCACTGTGGCGAACAAGATTTTGTGCCAAAACAATGTCCTGATTGTGGCAGCACCCAAATTATTCCAAATGGTGTTGGTACTGAGCAATTAGAGCAATTTCTCACTGAGCAGTTTACCGACATTCCATTGACTCGCATTGATCGTGACTCCACCCGAAAAAAAGGCAGCCTAGAATCTGCGCTGGATGAAATCAATCAAGGTGGCGCTAGAATACTAGTTGGTACACAAATGCTTGCAAAGGGACATCATTTTGCCGATGTGAGCCTGGTGATAATCTTAGATGTTGATTCGGGTTTATATTCTTGTGATTTCAGAGCCACCGAACAAATGGCACAACTGATCACTCAAGTTGCTGGTCGAGCAGGCCGGGCAGGTGAAGCCGGTACCGTGTTATTACAAACGCACTTTCCAGAACACCCATTACTACAAGATCTAATTAATAATGGTTATGGTGACTTTGCTCGTTATGCCTTGCAAGAACGTGAAGAAGCATTACTTCCTCCTTTTGCACACCTCGTGATAATTCGAGCAGAAGCAACAAATGTGAACTTTGTTCTGCGCTTTTTGTCGGATTTGGTTCCTGCTACCCCCTACCCTGGTATACAATTGCTAGGACCCATCCCTGCACCACTTGAACGTATAGCAGGGAAGTATAGATATCAGTTACACATACATGCACAACAACGCCCTGTACTGCATGACTATCTGGCACAGCTGGCTCGCTATATGAGTGAGCATGAACTGGCCAACAGAGTCAAATGGAGTATAGATGTCGATCCGATGGATACCTATTAATCAGTTATGGCACAACACGACTACATCAATAAGAAACCGACCAACAAAAAACAGCAAAAGACCAAACCAGCAAAGCAGCTGCCGGTTTTTGCGATTATTGCGGCGCTCGTGCTGATAGGCGGATTCGCCTATGGCCTTTGGTATATCAAGACCAACGCGGATCCTGAACAAGTCGAGCAAGCAAAGCATCCAACTCAGGTAGTGGAACAACCAAAAGCCAAGCCAAAGCCACGACCACCAGAATTCATAGAACAAATAAAGAACCATGAAATTCAAGTTGAAGTCAAAGAGATAGAAAGTAAGGGTCCTTACCAAATGCAATGCGGCTCTTTTAAAACATATGCACAAGCGGAAGAAATGAAAGCCAAAATTGCATTTGCTGGGTTAATTTCAGAAATCAGGCAAACAGAAGGCAGTAACGGTGTTTGGTATCGAGTTAGATTAGGTCCTTTTGATACGAAACGCCAAGCGGAGAGTGATAAGAATAAGCTCAGACGTGTTGGTATTTTTGGGTGTGCGATCTGGGGTTGGACTTGATTTTTGCAATAAAACCCATACCTCCCATTAATCATGAGTTACAAAGGCAAAATATGCCTAGAAAAGGATCACTATGACTACCATCGTTAGTGTTCGCCGCGACAACAAAGTTGTTATCGGCGGAGACGGCCAAGTCTCTCTTGGCAACACTGTAATGAAAGGCAATGCACGCAAAGTACGCCGCCTATACAATGGTAAAGTACTAGCGGGTTTTGCTGGCGGTACAGCCGATGCATTTACCCTATTTGAACGCTTTGAAGCAAAACTTGAAATGCACCAAGGCCACTTAACTAAAGCTGCCGTGGAAATGGCCAAAGACTGGCGTACTGACCGCGCATTACGTCGATTAGAAGCACTATTGGCTGTGGCCGATGAAACGGCGTCACTGATCATCACGGGTAATGGTGATGTTGTGCAGCCTGAACACGACCTAATCGCCATCGGCAGTGGTGGCAACTTTGCTCAAGCAGCGGCAACAGCCTTATTAGAAAACACAGAGTTAAGCGCACGCGATATTGTAGAAAAAAGCCTTAAAATCGCTGGTGATATCTGTGTATTCACTAATAATTTCCAAACTATTGAAGAATTGTAAGTAGGGAATAGTCATGACAGCAATGACGCCAAGAGAAATCGTACATGAGCTTGACCAACACATTATTGGTCAAGATAAAGCAAAAAAAGCCGTCGCGATCGCACTTCGTAACCGCTGGCGCCGTATGCAGCTTGATGAGGAGCTGCGCGCAGAAGTGACACCAAAGAACATCCTCATGATTGGTCCGACCGGTGTGGGTAAAACCGAAATCGCACGACGCCTAGCAAAGCTTGCTAATGCCCCATTTATTAAGGTGGAAGCGACAAAGTTCACCGAAGTCGGCTATGTAGGTAAAGAAGTTGAAACCATTATCCGCGACTTAGTGGAAGTTTCCTTCAAAATGACCCGTGAAGCGCAAACTAAAAAGCACCGCTATCGTGCAGAAGAAGCGGCGGAAGAGCGTATTTTGGACGCACTATTGCCACCAGCGAAAGACGCTTGGGGTGAATCACAGCAAACAGAAGACAGTTCAACCCGCCAAGTATTTCGTAAGAAGCTTCGCGAAGGCACTTTAGACGATAAAGAAATTGAAATCGATATCGCTGAAGCCGCACCTCACGTGGAGATCATGTCACCACCTGGAATGGAAGAAATGACCAACCAGCTGCAGAGCATGTTCCAGAACATGGGTGGAGACAAAAAGAAAAAACGTAAACTGAAAATTAAAGAAGCACTTAAACTGCTTGTGGAAGAAGAAGCCGCTAAACTGGTTAATCCTGAAGAGTTGAAAGAGCAGGCTATCGACGCAGTTGAACAAAATGGCATTGTGTTCTTAGATGAAATCGACAAAATTTGTAAGCGCGGTGAGTCTTCTGGTCCAGACGTGAGCCGTGAAGGTGTTCAGCGCGATTTACTGCCACTGATTGAAGGCTCAACCGTCAATACCAAACATGGTATGGTGAAAACAGACCATATTTTGTTTATTGCCTCTGGTGCATTCCAAATGGCAAAACCCTCTGATCTGATCCCTGAGCTGCAAGGTCGTTTACCGATCCGTGTAGAATTAGAAGCGCTGACGGCAAGTGATTTCAAACGTATTCTCACTGAACCAAATGCTTCACTCACAGAACAGCAGTTGGCATTGATGAAAACCGAAGACGTTACTATCGAGTTTACTGATGATGCTATTGAACGTCTTGCTGAGGCCGCTTTCCAAGTAAACGAAAAAACCGAAAATATCGGTGCTCGTCGTTTGCATACCGTTATGGAAAAGCTGATGGAGGAAATCTCGTTCGATGCCAGTGAAAAAGCAGGCCATACTTTCACCATCGACGCTCAGTATGTTGAGCAACATTTAGATATGTTGGTGCAGGACGAAGACTTAAGTCGCTTTATTCTATAGTAGTCATAAATATGGCAAGCAAGCGGGTATTCATACCCGCTTTTTTTAGGCTAACACTATGCAACAAGTAACCAAACTTCATTATCACGCTGTAAGTAAAATACTTGATGTCTATTTCGACAATGATTGTTGTTACACTTTGTCGGCGGAATTGCTGCGTACACATTCCCCTTCCGCAGAAGTCCAAGGCCACAGCCCTGAACAAAAACAACTGGTTATGAATAAACAATCAGTTGCAATCACGCACATCGAGCCTGTTGGTCATTACGCTGTAAGATTAACATTTGATGATGGGCATAACTCGGGATTATTTAGCTGGCAATATCTTCACCACCTCGCGCTGAATCAGGATCAACTATGGCAGGATTATATTCACGCGGTTCAAGAGTATAGTGAGCAAAAAGATAGTGTACCTATCAAATTTATACCTTAAAAAAACGCGCCTTCAAAAGACGCGTTTAATTATCGGTTTCTAAACTTTATACTTCGCTACCGCCTCATGTAATACTCTGGCTTGTTCAGCGACTTCTTCACTACTTTGCGCATTAGAGCTGGCATGTTCAGACGCAACCTGCGCAATATCTCTGATTTTAACTACGTTTTGATTCACCTCGGAAGCAACTTGGTTTTGCTCGTCAATCGCGGTGGCAATGTGAGTACTCATTTCCATGATGGTTTGTACATCCTCAGTGATCATACCAAGTAACTCACCCGCTTTTTCGGCTTGCGAAACACTCTCGCTACCCTGCTCTCGACACTGCTCCATGATATTCACGACCTCTCGAGTACGCTGCTGAAGCGTAGATATAATATTTTCAATCTCTCGAGTAGAGTCTTGAGTCCGTTGTGCCAGTGAGCGAACTTCGTCAGCAACCACAGCAAACCCTCTGCCTTGCTCTCCGGCACGGGCTGCCTCAATAGCAGCATTGAGTGCTAATAGATTTGTTTGTTCGGCAATACCACGAATAACATCCAACACCGAGCCAATGGTTTCGCCATCTTTTTCCAGCTGAGCGACGACATCAGACGCGCCACCTAATGACTCAGACAGCTCCATAATTAACTCGATGGTTGCTGTTACCTCTCTACGACCTTGCTGTGCGTTACCATTGGTTGACTCGGCTTTATGTGCTGCCTCATTGGTATTGTTCGATATATCTTGAATAGTCGCCTGCATTTCCGTTGCCGCAGTAGCCACCATATCCGCTTCATGTAACTGTTCGCGCGTGCCAGAACTGGTCTGTGCTGTCGTTTCTGTAAGGTGATTTGTGGCTTCATTAATGGTAGATAGGGCCACATTCACTTCGGCGATCAGATCTCTAAAATCAGAAATCAAACTATTAAAGTCCCTCGTCATAATGGTAATTTCATCATTGCCTGTTTGGTCGATTAGTAGACTCAGGTCGTTTTCTTTTCTGATCCTTTCAATCGTCATGTACACTCGTTCAACGGGTTCAACAATTGACCGACTAGTCGATAACACCAACACCATCACAATCACACCAGCAGTAATAAATACCGCAATGGCGATCATTTGTGTACGGCCCACATGGGCTTCGATCTCAGCCTTAGCTTGGTCGACAACTTCAACCACAAGACTATCACTGCGTTCAACGCTGGCTTTCATTTTACCCAGCGCTCCACTTTCGAGATCAAGGCCCAGCTTTTCTTGCGCTTTGACAAGTTGGTCAAATTTGCTCTGATACGTATTCAGAAAACCAAGTAACCGCTGTTGATAATCTTGAGTGAACCCCGCACCACGTATCTCATTGGTAAACGTACTAACCGCGTCATTAAAACTAGTTAAGTATTTTTTATCTAAACGCAGCATAAAATCTTTCTCTGCTCGCCTTAACTGCAGCATGCTAGACAACAGCTGATAGTTTTCTTGCTCTTTCAGAAGCGTTTCTACTTCATGTACCGCCGAACGAAGCTCACCGTAAAGAGAGTCTTTTGGGTGTAATCCAATGGTTTTTTGCAAAGCAACGACATTTTTAAAATCTTTATGATAGGCATCAACCAAACGCTTGAGTTCTTCTACGTTGCTAGCATCAATATCAAAGTCTGCAAACATGCTTTGCAAATCAGCAAGCTGACTGTTGAGTTTATTAAAATCATTTTCATGTTCGATCAAAGAGTCTTGATCTTTATAGAAGAGAAAGTTTTTTTCATGTTTGCGCATAGAAATCGCATGTACAGCCACTTCTTCCGCGTCTTGTATGGTTTGATTAAATCTCAACATCGTTCTGGCTTCATAGATGATTACTATGAGCATGATAATTAAGGCAATCCCTACCACTAGTGCATTCACTTGCAATCGACGTTTAATGGTTAAGTTTTCCAATAAAGCCATCGTCTCACCTGCAATATAAATTAATTATTTGCAAGTATAGCCGACTGACGCACAAGCTGCCTCAGAATATTATTTTTTTATATTTTATATTACAAAGAGTTACATCATGCCGCTTTAACAGCATGGTGGTTAACACCAAGCCACAATTGTCGATGTAATGAAGCAACATCTTGCCAATCTTTACGTAGCAACCACTGGATCAATGGCGTTGGATCTGATGGAAAATGTATTGAGCTATTTTTATTAGTGCCAAGCCATTCCTCTAACGCATTGCTGCTTAGATAATTCATGACCTGCGCTAGGCCAAGCGAGGCCAATGTTTGGGCGTTGTTCTGCTGCTCAAATTGGCCATCCAACGGTTTCAATAATAGCTTTTTTCCTAATTTTAACGCTTCACTGGAAAGTTCAAATCCGGCATTGGCAACAACGCCACTCGTGTTCGTCAAATCATTGATAAATCCTTCCCGGCTTGGAGAGCGCAAATGAATATGTTGTATAGAATGGTTTTGCGCTTGAGGGTGATAGCAATAAAATTCTTTGTCAGGAAAGTCTTTTAACAACTCAACAATACTATCTAGGTCCTCAAATGGTAAGTACACTAACACCTTGTTTGCAACTGACGGACATTGCTCACCTGGAGGATTGTAGGGAATAAACGGAGGAATAATATTTTCAGCAAACGGATGCCAATGCACACCCAAATGTACATCCGCCGGCGCGAAATACTTGATTAATCCTCGGTGCCAAGGTTGCACCGCATATTGAGGAACATCATTGAACAAGTAGGAAGCCTGATGGCTCATCGCAATCACTGGCTTTTTAGCCATTTTTCCCGCCCATGCACTGATCGGCTCAAAGTCATTAAAAATAAAGTCATAACTGGAAACATCCAGTTGCTTCACATCTTTGATAAACTGCCCAATTTTAAGTGACTTAATCGTTTTTAGATGGTTCAGCTGACCATGCTCGGTAACAAAAGATAATCCTTTGCAACTGCGGTAATCACCAAAAATAGACATATCGAAGTAGTCTTCAGATGCACGCCCAGAAAAGAAGTAATCGACCTCAATACCAAGCTTTTCAAAACCACTTGCCATCACTCTTGCACGTGTAGTGTGGCCATTCCCTGTTCCCTGAACACCATATAAAATCTTCATATACTTCCTATAATTACTATCGCCACGCTCGCACAAGCGGTTCCCATTAGACCGCCAACTATTACATCAAGAGGGTAATGCACCCCTACAACTACTCGTGATACCGAAACGCCTGAGGCCCAAATCACCAACGGTAAAGACAAAACCGGGATCTGCTCCATTAAGCAAGTTGCATATAACCAAGCTCCCGCACTATGACCGGAAGGCAAGCTAAATTTGTCACTAGGGGTCAATAATGCCTGCACCGCATGACAATCACATGGTCGAAGCCGCGCAATGCGATTTTTTAAATAAAAATACAGCGGTCGTTCAATCAGAAACGCTAACACGGCTGTTAACGCGAAGCGCTGACCTAGCTGTTCTAAAAATAATGCACACAGTATCGCTACCAAAACGTATAAACCACCGTTACCGCTTTTTGATAGGCCTAGAGCCGCTAACCTCTGCCAATGTTTTGGCCGAGGACAAAAGACGATGAAATATAATGCGGTATCGAGTTCAGCAAGTTTCGTTTTCATAGCTGCTCTACTTAAATTGCTCACATTCTCAGCATAGAAGAGCAAAATAACAATCCCGTGACATTTTTAAGACACAAATATGTATGTTGAATCAAAGCATTGCTTAGCAAGAGTATGAGAGTATACTGATTGATGACTGTTAATACTCGAGGGTTAGTTATGGAATACAGCACTTCTGATTTGTGTGATCACTTTGCCGATGTCGTCGATGTTTTAGAACCGATGTTTATCAACTTTGGTGGTCAATCAGCATTTAGTGGCCGCATCACGACAATAAAATGTTTTGAGAACAACGAACAAATCTTAGAAGTACTTCAACAAGATGGAGCGGGCCGAGTGTTACTAGTAGACGGTGGCGGCTCAACGCGTCGTGCACTTATCGATATAGATCTTGCTGAACTCGCAGTCGAAAACAACTGGCAAGGCATCATTGTTTATGGTGCTGTAAGACATGTCGATGAACTGGAAGAGTGTGACCTTGGTGTTCAAGCGATTGCGTCAATTCCGGTAGCTGCCGACAGTGAAGGCAGTGGCGAAGTCGGGATCCCTGTCAACTTTGCAGGTGTCTCTTTCTACGAAGATGATTTTGTCTATGCCGATTCAACAGGTATTTTGATTTCTGCTGAAGAGCTGGTTTTAGAAGAAGACGAAGAATAACGCACCAAATGAACAATCCTGCAAAAATATATAATGAAACCAGCATTTCTGCGCTTGTTGAGGAACGCTCAGGGGAAACTCGTGTTTGGCAATCTATTAGCTTTTTACAAGCTGCCAATGACTTCTCTGCCGCTCTAAAAGATGCGGCACAGTTTGGCATTAGATATGTGATTGTCGGCATTGCCGAAGATATCGGCCCTCGTGCCAATTGTGGCAAAGGTGGAAGTCATGAAGGTTGGCATGCTTTTCTGAAGCGCTTTTTAAACCAACCCGTGAATGAATTTTTAAACGTCGATAAAGTGCTACTGCTTGGCGAAGTGGATGTGCAAGATCTCCAAACTACCAGCGAAGGTCTGGACAACCGCGATAAAGAGCAATTAGCTCAATTGCGAGAATTATGTGGGCATGTGGATTCTAGGGTTATTGCGGTGTTGAGCGATATCTTTGCCGCCGGCTTGATACCTATCGTCATTGGCGGTGGTCATAATAACGCCTTTGGGATATTACAAGCACACTTGAATGCTAAAGCGACTCCTGCGGGGGCAATAAATTTTGATCCGCATGCCGATTTTAGAGCCCATGAAGGTCGCCATAGTGGCAATGGATTCAGCTATGCGTTTTCCAACGGCGCACTGCATGATTATCATGTCATTGGACTCCATGAGCAAAAGAATAATCAAACCATCTTGGATAACTTAAATACCGCAGGTTTCTCTTATACCAGCTATCAAGAAATTTGTGTCAGACGAACGATTTCTATTACTAGAGCTTGCCAACAGGCGATTGATTCAAGAGCAATTACGTCTCCACTTGGTATTGAATTAGACGTTGACGCTATTGTTGGTATGCCGGCTAGCGCTCTGACTTATCAAGGCTTTTCAAGCCAAGATGCTGAGCATTTCGTGCATCTATGTGCCAGTGACAAACGAGCCGCATACTTGCACCTGTGTGAAGCTGCACCTGCACAACATCCTCAAGGTAAAGAAGCAGGTATGCTGCACTGTTCACAAATCCTTGCGGCCTTAGTCAATGCGTTTTTATCTGCAGCCAGGTAACCGGTTTCAACTCGAGTAACGAGGTTTTAATCGACACGCTGCTGAGATTTTATCCAGCTTATCAACTTGTCGCTACTTTTCGGCTCACAATGTAAGTTACCTTGTGCAGCCGTGGTGCCCAATGATTTTGCAAAAGCCAATTGCTGGGGCGTTTCGATGCACTCACCTATCACTTCGCAACCGTGCCTGAGGTGGACTTCTACGACTCCCTGTACGACCTCTTTGACTGCTTCGACGCGTTCAGGTGAGCTAGTCATTGATGCTGCAAGTTTAATGTAATCGAACCTTAGTTCTGGGACTTTGGCTAAGACTAACGGTGCTTCGCCAAAACGGTCTGCACACAACCCAACGCCCAAGCGTTTCAAACGACTCATCATAGCAACCGATTCTGGAGAAATTTCAGCGATAAGTGACGACGGATATTCGATAATAATATCGCCGGGATCTAGCTGATGCTCGTGCAACTTGGTATCTACAAACTCAATAAATGCTTCATTGAGCAATTCCGGGCCAAAAATATTGATACTGATAGGCGTAATCAGATCTTCAACACGCAGTGCCATAGCAAGTTCACATGCTCGTTCGAAAACAAATTCTGCCACAGGAATGGCTGATCCTACTAATTTAAGGTCTGCAATGAACTCCGCAGCACTCAACAAACCTTGGGTTGGGTGATGCCAACGTAGTAAAAGCTCTACAAATTCAACCCCTTGATCACTGTGTCTAATGACTGGTTGAAAATACACAGCAAAGTCTTGATGGAATTTCACCTTGGTAAGTTCACTTAGTCTTTCTTGTTGAGCTAACCACTCGATCCGCATTTTGTGTTGGTAAGGGCTGATTGTTCTGTTTGGGTAGTGGTCAAGCGCAAGATACGCACATGCCAATAAGGCGTCTAACTCTCCAGACTCTTCCTCACAATTTACATAACTGGCTCGTGCAGATATTTCAATGGTGCAGTTACCTACATTAAAGGGCGTTCTTGTTTTCGCGATGATTTCTTCAATCAGCTGCTTGTGAAAATGCCGACTTTGAATGAGTGAACAAATAAACGCAAATTGCAAGCCACCTAAATGCGCTACCCGATTGATATATCGACCACTACCGATCGGCATCACATCCATCAGTTGGACACATTCTGCAATTCTATTTGCCGATTGAGTGAGCAGTAAATCACCAAATTCCCTCCCCAAATGCTGATTCACTTGTATAAACCCTTCCAAGCGAATTAACACTAAGATGCTGGTTGCCGCTGTTCGATCATACTGCATATATGCATCACGAAGTGCTTCAGTATCTGGCAGCCCTAACTCAGTATGCGAATCAATCGCACCTCCTGGCACTACATCCATTGTGCTTTGCGGAGTTAATTCAATGAACATCAGAGCAAAGAACCAAAGTAGTACGCCAATCGCAAAGTAGTAATATGGTAGGTCCAACCATAATACTAAGAGTAGCTGTACCACCATCAGCACAGTACTTAGACAATGACATACGATCAAAGTGTTCTGCTGATTTATTACAGCCAAGTAAATTGGTAACAGCATGAGAGCGCATAACACATACACCAGCGCGCTACTATTGGTTAATAACAGCAATACTGTCAATACGGCGCTGAGCGTATACGTCAACTTAGTCGGTAGTGAAACAATACGAATGTTTAGTGTTAAGATAGCAACAATAACAGCGCCAATTAACCCTGAGGCAATTGGCGTTATATTGATTGATGTTCCTTCATGCAACCCTATTTGCGACCCTAGCGCAATAAAAGTTGTCAGCATGTTAGACCAACATAGTGGTTCGGCTATTTAATAAGTGTACCCGAGATCCACAGATTTGATAGTTCGTTTACACCAAATTGATAGCTCAACTGAGCAGGATGAGTGATATTCCACATTGCAATATCCGCCCTCATCCCGGCTTTGAGCACGCCTCGATCATTTAATCCAAGCGCTTTGGCTGCATGACATGTGACCCCTTGTAATGCTTCTTCAGGCGTCATTCGAAATAATGTACAAGCCATATTTAACATCAGACGCAACGAACAAAGCGGTGAGGTACCAGGGTTAAAGTCACTGGCAATGGCCATCGGTACTTGATATTCTCGCAAGAGCTCAATAGGTGGTTGTTGTGTTTCTCTCAAGAAATAATATGCACCAGGTAGCAGTACTGCAGTCACATCGGCTGCTGCCATCGCCTTCACGCCTTGTTCATCGAGGAATTCAATATGATCCGCTGATAACCCCTTAAACTTAGCAACTAATTCAGTGCCATGTTGATTAGATAGCTGCTCTGCATGGCATTTGACTTTTAGGCCTAACGATTTTGCTTTATTGAACACACGTTCGGTTTGCTCGTAACTAAAACCTACATTTTCACAAAACACATCCACTGCACTGGCAAGCTCACGTTTTGCAACTTCTGGCATCATTTGCTCACACACCAAATCAATATAACCATCGGCATTCCCCTTAAATTCAGGAGGTAATGCGTGGGCACCTAAGAACGTACTCTGAATATCGATGGGGTGATGTTCATTTAGTAATTGATTCACTTCTAGTAGCTTCAACTCGTTCTCGGTATCTAGGCCATATCCTGATTTGCTTTCAACGGTGGTGACCCCTTCATTGAGCAAACTGTTCAAGCGATCTTTTGCCAGCACAAATAAGGTTTCGTTATCCGCCAAACGAGTCGATTTTACAGTACTCGCAATGCCGCCCCCTTGTGCAGCGATCTCTTGATAAGACGCCCCCAGCAAACGTTGTTCAAACTCATTTGCTCTGGAACCGGCAAACAGGATATGCGTATGGCAATCAATCAGACCCGGCGTAATCCATTGCCCGCGGCCATTTAGTATCGGAGTATTTATTGCGTCAATTTCTGGCAATGCGCGTTGCGCCCCAAGCCAAACTATAGTGCCATTCTTAACTGCAATTGCCCCTTGCTCAATAAGCCCATAGGGCTTATCAATAGTACTATCCATGGTGGCAATATTAACGTCTACAATGACCAGATCTGCTTCCAACATCGATTGTTCCTCGTAACCAAAGCGTACAAAATAATTTCTTTCAGAGTGTAACAGGGAAACTTGTATATACAAGAAAAGCATGCCATCTTTACCATGATGTTACCGTTGTCGAGGACGATTCCAGTGCATGAGTTACCTAAGTTTGCTCAAATAAAACAACATATAATCGATAATATCAGAGCTGCAAATTGGCTCGAAAACGAACGAGTTCCCTCGGAAAATGAACTAGCAGAACAATTTAACGTCAGTCGCATGACCGCCAGACGCGCTCTGAGTGAGCTCACAGACTCTGGAATACTGACGCGTAGCCAAGGCTTAGGCACTTTTGTTGCGAGCTTAAAGTCTCAGTCATCATTATTGGAGATCCGCAATATCTCCGAAGAAGTCAATGAAAGAAATGGCCAATATTCATGCACGGTATTGCACCTTGAGCTTATTGCAGCAATAGCTCCTATCGCGATTGCATTAGGGGTTGAAGTAGAATCCCCCGTATTTAGAAGTGTCATTGTACACAACGAAAATGAGCTACCTTTGCAAGTCGAGGAAAGGTTTGTCAATCCTGAGCTTGCACCAGAGTACTTAGATCAGAATTTTGAGCTTATAACACCCCATGAGTACTTATCACAGGTAGCACCACTCACAGAAGCGAGGCATACAGTAGAAGCCATTGCTCCTTCACCTGAAGTCTGTCAATGGCTCAATATGTATAACGAAGAACCATGTCTTCAACTTATTCGCCGTACCTGGTCTGAACACGGAATTGTCAGCTTTGCTCGCCTGATCTCTCCAGGCAGTAAATATCGTCTTGGTGGACACCTCACCTTCAAGCGTAAGAAGTAAAACTCAACAGATCGGAAACTGGTAACTAAAACCTAACTTGGTAATACGTGAACCATCAATGATTCGCGAATGTTCATGTTGTTGTCTAAATGTAGGGAGTTCAGTTCCTTGTAATGCACAATGATGACGATAAAAGTCTTCGCGAGTTGGATGTTCTGGATAACAGATATTGTATACTGTCTCTGCTTCATCCCAATTATCTAGTACCACTTTAATGGCATTTAACACATCCCCCTGATGGACCATGTTCACACAACCTTGCGCTGCACTTGGCAATTCTTTACCAGCGATAAACCGTCCGGGCTCCCGTTGTGGACCCTGTAGACCAGCTAACCGCAGCACCTTACCCTGTGCATTAAAAACCATCTCTTCAGCAGTTCTCAATATTGAGACTCGAGAGTTTGATTTATCCGCAAGTTCTGAACTCTCATCATAACAACCCCCCGTACTTGGATAAACGCCAGTGCTTGAACAAAGCAAAAAGCCTTTCGATTGCATTTGCTCAGCTAACTGTAAAGCCACTTCCAGTGTTTTTAGATAGTTTGAATCGGCATGACGGGCACGCGGTGGTACTGCACATACCCAATAGGCATCTGCTAGGGTTAAATTATGTGATAAGTTACTTTCTTCAAGCTTAAATTGTCGTTGCCATGAAAAATTATGGTGCTGCTCTGTTCTTGTTCCTTCAACATGCCATCCTGCGTTGCTAAATAGTGAACATAATGGCTGACCTAACCATCCTGCCCCTAAGACAACTAGCTGTTTTTCTTTCACTGTCATTGTCACTTCATTGCCAAATAACTAAACTGGGTAATAAGTGTATCCAGATACTGCGAGTTAACGCAAACTATGGTGTTCTCTGTTTATCTGTGATTTTATTAAAGTTTGCTGAGTAAAAATAAAAAGAAAAGAATCATGCTAGAGAATCTGTCGTTAAGAAAGAAAATTCTGCTATTGATCGGTGGTACCATTTCGGTATTGCTTATCATCGCATCCAGCTTTTTTGTCAACCATATTGCGACTTTATCCAGAAGCAGCATCGAGCGCGAAGCCCAAAGCTATATTCATTCTGAAAAACTCGCGATGGAAACCTTTTTCGCACAATACGGCAGGGTTGTTGAAACTTTTGTTGGCACTCCGCATACAGTTAGGTGGTTTGAACGTTACAACACTCGCGGTGTTGACCTAACCAATGACGATGATTACCAGCAAATGAACAATGACTTGGTGCGTATTGCGAAAGGGGATGACAACATCCTTTCTGCATTTATCGCCTCAGCAGGTACAGGCGAATACTTTAAAGAAAATGAGCGCATTTCAGCATATGGGGATGGTCGTCCTTACTACGCATACCAAAGACCTTGGTGGCAAGACACCCTAAATTATGGCGGACTGCACGTAGGCCCTATCGCTGTGGATATTAACACTGGTGATGTCTCAGCCGTGATCCGAAAGCCTGTCTATAACGCCAGTGGAAAACTGATTGCAATGGGTGGTGTTGACTTACAAATTAACAAGCTTAATGCCCTTGTTGAGTCTATTAAGTTTGCTAACCAAGGTTATGGATTCTTGCTTGATGGTGATCTCAATGTGGTACATTTATCCAAGCGTACGAACCATAAGCTTTCAACAACCGATGAAGGTCCTAAGGGCAAAGAAGGGTTGGACGGATTAGAAAGTCAGTTTGCTGATACATCGGGTTTTTCAGCGCTAAATAAAGCAATGAAAGCCAACGCAGCAGGTAGTGCTTTTGTCACTTTCAAAGGGGTCGATTATTATGTTGTGTTCGACAACGTTAAGTTAGATAGTCCAATTGTTGATTGGCATGTTGGTATGTTGATACCGGTCTCGTTGATCGAAGAGCCAGTGAATGCTGCGGTGATGAGTACTATCACTGGGGTTATTATTATACTGACCATAATTGTGGCGATGATATTCTTTGCCACAAGAATGATTGCAGGTCCCATTACCACTCTCACCGATACGATGAGAGATATTGCGTCAGGTGAGGGTGACCTTACTCGTCGTATCGAGATCAACAGTAAAGATGAAGTCGGCCAGCTCGCCCATCACATGAATACTTTTATCGATAAACTTCGTGCCATGATGATCGACACCGCGGCGCAAGCTGAACAACTGGGTAGCGCAGCTGAGCAGCTACGTGAAGTATCAAACAATACCAACAGTGAAATCCAGCGAGAAAAAGAGCAAGTCGATAGCGTTAGCGCTGCGGTAACTGAAATGGCCGCAACAGTCACAGAGATTTCAAGAAATGCACAAGAAACCAACCAAGCCGCTGACGATGTACAGCGCATCACCACCGATGGCGCAAACCGTTCGTCTCAAGCACAAGAGGTAATGACTCAACTTGCATTACACATTGGTGAGGCATCTAAGGTCGTGGCAGGACTAGAGCAAGAGGCAAACAGTATCGGCGCAGTAATTGATGTCATCAATGGTATTGCTGAGCAAACTAATCTACTTGCTCTGAACGCAGCGATTGAAGCAGCCAGAGCCGGAGAGCAAGGCAGAGGATTTGCTGTTGTTGCCGATGAAGTTCGCTCTCTGGCTAGCCGCACACAAGAGTCTACCGACGATATTCGTAATATGATTTCTCGCCTACAACAAATCGCGCAGAAAGCATCGACCATGATGCAACAAGGCCAGCAACGAGCCGAAGGTTCCGTAGAAGAAACACAAGCTGTATTAGACGCGTTGAAAGAAATCACCGAGTCTGTCAATACTGTACAAGATCAGAGCCATCAGATCGCCACATCAACTGAGCAGCAAACGGTCGTTGCAGAAGACATCAACAACAGCTTAAATCAGATCAACGAGCTAGTTAACAGCACTGCTAATCATGCCAGCGTGTTAGCAGACGAAGCAAGGGACTTGAACGATTTAGCAAAAGCGTTAAATGCTACCGTGAATCAGTTCAAACTGTAACTTACTATCGCTACGGATATCAAAACACGCCGCAGAAGTGGCGTGTTTTGATCTAAGGCAAAAGCACGGCGCCCATCCCAAGTTACACTACCGCACAAATAAATTACTTGAGTGTGCGTATCGTGATTAACTTACCAATTTGGGATGCTCCCCTTATAAAAAAATATAATATCTCTGGTCCCAGATACACTTCCTACCCCACAGCCTTATCACTGAATGAAGGCTATGGAGAAAAAGACCTTTGTGAAGCGATCTCGCGCTCAAAAACTCGTGCACTTTCTTTATATATTCATATTCCGTTTTGCCACCAGCTTTGTTATTACTGCGGCTGCAACAAGATAATTACCAGACATCAGTCAAAAGCCGATGTGTATCTTGATCATCTCGAGCAAGAGATCGCAGCAAAAGCGCCATTATTTAAAGACTATCAGGTCCACCAACTGCATTTAGGTGGTGGTACGCCAACTTTTCTGACAGCCGAACAAATGACGCGCTTAGTTGCGCTACTTGAACACCATTTTCTGTTTGCTGAGCAGGCACAAAGAGGAATAGAAATAGACCCTCGTTCGCTCGCTGACAACATGTTAGATACCTTAAAAACGCTAGGCTTTAACCGTGTTTCTTTTGGTGTCCAAGACTTTAACGACAAAGTGCAAGAAGCCGTAAATAGACCACAACAAATTGATGATGTATTGGCCACGCTGAGTCACGCTCGCGAACTAGGTTTTAAATCTATCAATATGGATATGATTTATGGGCTTCCTTTTCAAACTGTAGCCAGCTACAGGAAAACGATAGAGCAACTCATTGCGCTGTCGCCTGATCGTGTTTCAGTGTTTAACTATGCGCACCTTCCAGAACGTTTCGCCGCGCAGCGAAAACTCAAAGAAAGTGACATGCCAAGTGCTGCTGACAAGCTGGCAATATTCAAACAAACGCTGGAGCAAATGACGACTGCCGGCTATCAATTTATTGGCATGGATCACTTTGCCAAGCACGATGATGAATTAGCGATTGCTCAGCGGGAAGGACATTTGCATAGAAATTTCCAAGGCTATACCACCCATGGCGACTGCGACTTACTAGGTTTGGGCGTTTCATCTATCTCGCAAGTTGGACACCAAATTTTGCAAAATGAGAAAGAGCTTCGGGCTTATTACCATGCCTTGGAAGAAAACCAAAGTGCCATAAAAAAAGGCATTACGTTACATCATGATGATGAAATAAGAGCTGCAGTCATCAAACAACTTATCTGTCACTTTAGTCTTAATAAAGCCGAGTTCTCAGCTCGATTTAATATCAACTTTGATGACTACTTCCAAACTGCTCTGGAAGCACTACAACCTCTGGTTAAAGATGAGTTAGTAGTGAATACACCAACACAAATCCAAGTCACCGATAAAGGTAACTTGTTTATTCGTATCATTTGTATGTGTTTTGATGCTTATCTACAAAAGCAACTTATGAATACTCGCTTCTCTAGAGTTATCTAACACACAATAAAAAAGCGCGCCAATTTAAGCGCGCTTTATAACTTCATCCATTCTGTTACTGGAAAACAACGTTGTCGCTTCCCGGTGCTGCTTTAAACTGTTTAATCAGCTTTTCACAGTCCGCCAGTATTTCTTGCTCTAGCGCTTCTTCTGCTCGCCAACGCTGTGAGTCTAGTTTGAAGATTTCTTTCTTGGAGTACTTTTTTCGCGCATCATGGGTTGGCATTTCTTTTACTTCATCGTACATTTTGTACACACCAGGATACGCTTCCTCTAGCGTGATTTCTTGATCAAAGCTGTACTGAGACACCAACACCCAGACACGCAAGCAGCCTTCTGAATACTCACATTGCTGTTCTTTCATTGCTCTGGCAATGAGGTTGATACTATCAGCTAGCTTAGCATTACGCTTTTGGCGCGATTCTGCGAGCTCTGCTGCTTTTTGTTGTTGGTACTTTGCAATTTGCTCTTTTTGCACCTTCAACTGCCAAAGTAATCTTCCTGCATAAAATGCCAAACCTGCAATGATTATCGCGCCAATTATGATGGCGATGATCCATGCTGTCGTCATTACTTATCTTCACCTTCAAAGTCGTCAGTTAACCATTCATTGGCTAAATCATTACTCATAAACTGCTCTAATGGATCATCGTCTTGCATATCTTGCTCTTCAAACTCGTCGTCAATTCCAAGTAGTTCACATAGCTCCTGATGACGTGCTATACCGCGATTGAAGTATTTAGCATCTTTACCTGTCAGTAACTCGCCGCGTTCATGGCGATCAAGTAATGCCATTAAACGCTCATCGTTCTCAAGTTGCTCTAGCTCTTGCTCTGGTGAGAGTGTCTCTTGTACTTTTCGCAGTTGAACTTGAGGTTGTAAATGACGTTTCAACTCTGGCTGGTTGTTTTCATTTGATGATGTAGTCCCAGCTACTAATGCAATCGGTTTTTTACTACCAACACGTGGATCGGTATTCTTAGACGCTTTACCATCATCAACAGCTTTAACAGCGGGTGCATTACGTGAGCCCGGTTTTTTACCTTTGAGCTTTTTACTGCGCTGCTCTTTTAGCGCACGAAGTTCTTTTAGCTTATCTTTGCTCAGTCTAGGCGTGCCATTAGAAGCTACTTTGCGGGTCTTTTTCTTTCTCGTCATAACTAATTACCATTGTTTAGCGCACTTGCGTGCTTGGTGAGTATGATGACGTCGGTACCGATAAACTCAAGTTCGCAATCAAAGTGTCGTGCCACATACTCAAATGTCGAGCGGCTAAAAAACGAAATATGCGTCAAATCGTTTTTATAATGCCAACTCGCAAACCTTTCTTTATTAATGACCAATTTAGTCATTAATGCCAAAGGCGCTCCGAGTTCAAGTATAGACAACAACTTGGCTAGTACTTTTCCCGGCTCCGCCACATGCTCAATCACCTCTGTACAAACAATAAAGTCATATCGTGACTCCAGTACTTCAGGGTGATTTGCATAAAATAAGTCAAATAAAGCAACTTCATGTTTCGCTTCTGCCAACATTTTTGCCAACAAAGGGCCTGGACCACAACCAAAATCTAACCCGCGAGAAGGCTTCTTTAATCTAGCCAATAGTGGTTCCAACACTCTCGATAAAAAACGCCGATAACCCGCATCCTCCAGATCGTTTTCGTGACTATCATAAATAGCTTTTTCCTGCTCAGGTGAAAGCCGCTCTCGCGGATCAACGAAAACAAGGCTACATTGCTGACATTGCCAGTAACTGCGTTTTTTGTCTTGATAGTATGAAATAACGTGAGTGCTTTGACATAAGCCACATTGCGTTGGATATGGATTTTGCAGCATAAACTAAAAATTGCTTATTAAGGCGCCTATTGTATCAGGTTACTTGACGCCAACCAAATAAAAAGGCGGCAGAGATTGCTCTCTACCGCCTACTAATCTGAGCGTCACAACTGGACACTTCTCCCTTCGACTTTTAAAAGTCTGTTATTATTATTCTTCTTAATTGTTGTCAGTCCGTATTGTTTTTATTTGATACTTCCGTGACGCTTTCCATATTGTTTTTATTATGAGACTTCCATGAGATTTATTTTTCTCGGTCTTCCTAACGCTTTCTTAATAATCCTTTGCATCCAAATTTAGACACTAAACTGCCACCTACGCTTCCTATGCGCCTTGTCCCTTTTTTTGTATTGCCTGGCGACAACGAATAATCTACGCTTCTGAGCGCGAGTTACAACTGTGTAATAACAATTTTCTTACCAAAGTATTTTTTGTAAATAAAGAACAAGATAAATTACATAAACTTACATTTTAATTATTTTGTAAAATGAGCTAAAACTCACACAGAAGGAGGGCGATTATCTCACACCAAAAGTGAGATATATCTCACAGATTGGCACACAAAAAAAGCAGCTTGTGCTGCCTTTTTCACAATGATACCAGCTTATCAAAACAGTGCTGGCGTCTATATAATACTTTAGTGCAGTCCACCCAAGTATTTAGACAAAATTTCTATATCTTTATCCGTTAGTTTCTTCGCAATATCACCCATCATGCCATTTAGGTCGTTACTGCGTGTACCGTCACGGAACTTTTCAAGCTGAGACTTGATATATTCTGGATGCTGGAAAGAAATTTTTGGAAACTTCGCAAGTGATGTACCGTTACCACGAGGTCCATGACATGCCGCGCAAGATGGGATACCGCGCTCTGCATCACCCGCCTTGTAAAGTTTTTGACCTGCTACGACGACATCTTCAGGAGTAGTTCCTGCTGACATGTTTAATGATGCGAAGTATGCTGCTAGGTCTTTCATATCTTGATCAGAAAGCGGCATAGCCATCCCACTCATCACTGGGTCCATACGGCCTTCACTACCACCGGACGTCATGCCCAGTTTAAACTCATGTAGCTGTTTGTAGATATAGTCAGCATGCTGACCTGCTATTTTTGGATACATAGTTACAGGAGCATTGCCGTCTGGTCCATGGCAAGCTGCACATGTAGCAGATTTAGCTTTACCTGCTTCTGCGTCACCATCGAATGCCGTTGCGTTGCTTGCTGACAACGTACCAAGCAACATTGTTAAAGTTAATGCTATTTTTTTCATGGTAAATTCTCTGTTTCCGACCCTGTAATTTTCACCCGATAAAAGTGTCTATGCTTTTATCTGAGCTGATGATACCAATCAGTACTATATATAAACTATGTTGATAACCAGAACTTACAAGGCTTGAAGCAATGCGGATCAACCCTATAAACTCCAGCACGCAATCTCTGTTAAGTGTTATGACTGACGGTACAAACACTAGATTGACGATGCAATTTCTACATTCTACACGATATTAGATTGTGTGGCACGTTTTCTACCCATATTAGGCTTATAAATTATAGGGTTTTGACCTAGATTAAGTATTAAACAGTCATAATTTACGCTTACCGCCGGAAACCAAGCGTCAGCGCAAACTTGTTGTGCTTTAGAAAACCACGAGACTGTTATAAAATACCTTATTAGCTTTAATTTTCAGTCCACTTTAGTAGGAGTTCGCGTGTTAAAGTCTCGCATTAAGTATAATACGGCAGAATTTGTCACCAGCGCACCAGATATCAGTAAACTGCCTGCAGATACCGGTATTGAGGTTGCCTTTGCAGGCCGTTCAAATGCAGGCAAGTCAAGTGCGTTAAACGCCCTAACTGACCAAAAGCTGGCTCGTACCAGTAAAACACCAGGCCGAACCCAACTTATTAATACCTTTTCTTTAGGCGAAGATCAGCGTTTAATCGATTTGCCCGGCTATGGTTTTGCCAAAGTTCCTATAGAGATGAAAAAGAAATGGCAAAAGTCTTTAGGTGAATACCTACAAAAGCGTCAATGTTTAAAAGGTATCGTGGTATTAATGGATATTCGTCACCCGTTAAAAGACTTGGATATGGATCTTATTAACTGGGCCGTTGGCAGCAAAATACCAGTATTGGCACTGCTGACCAAAGCAGACAAGTTAAAACAAGGAAAAAGAAAAGCAGAAGTATTGCAAGTACGTAGAGCATTATCTGAGCTCGACGGAAATATCACTGTACATGCTTTCTCATCGTTGAAAGGGATTGGCTTGAATGAATTAGCATGGCAATTGGATGACTGGTTTCTAGGTCCTTATGTCAAGCCTGAAAGCACGGAGCCAGAGGCGTAGCTTTCTGTATTATTCGAAATAGAACTTCGATTGGGCTGACAGCAAGTAATGCGCGCCACTTTTGTCAGCCTGTAATTGTTCAACCCACTGATAATAAACATTGCGAGAGACCCTCGCCTCCAAGCCGTAATCTAATTTTAAATAAGGGACATCACAGCCGTTGACGTGCCTAAGCTGTAGTGGGTATGTAGCACAAATCGGCCAGCTTCTTTGCACGTTGTCCACTGCAACAATGCATGGTGCAAGTCCCAAAGCGTCAGCTATCGAACAATGATACCAGCTCACTATCACAAACGCGCTGTCTTCGACATCTACCAGACACTTTTCAACTGGCGTTTTCAACCAATGCCCATCGCCATCAAAGCTCAAAAGACTAGCAAATAACTTAACCAACGCTTGTCGCTTTATGGGTGCGCCATCGTGATACCACGTTCCATCACGTTTGATACTTATGTTGCTACTCGCGCAGTCTTGCGCCGTCCAAGATTCTGTCGGCGCATGATGTTGCTTGTAATACTCAACTAATGAATCAAGGTTTTGCATCAAAAACCAATTGGAAGTTTACTGGTACGCTGGTCGCAATACTGTCAAGCCCCGCGATTTTTCTTAGAGCTTCAATACCGTCGCCCAAGCCAAACTGGTTCGCGTTCACTATCACCGCTCGGATGGGTACTATGTGCAGACCCTGTTTACTCTTAGTGATCTGCAAATCTAAAGACAATGGCTGCGTTTCACCGTTAAGCGTTAATGTAGCTGATACCGAATTGACTTGTTGCGTGCCGAATTTTAATGCCTGCAAAGTCTTGGCTACTTCCGCCTTAACTACAGCCGTTGGAAATTTAGCAACGTTAAATAACATGTCGCGCATACGCTCGTTGCGGATCGGGATCATTGTCTCAACACTTGCGAGATCAATGGTTACTGCTAACTCGCCACTTTCACTTAGTTGCGCATCAAAGCGCTTAAAGTGATGAACTTCTGCAATCGTGTTTTTTTTGATAGACACAAAGCTTAAGTCACTTTGCGCAGGGGAAAACTGCCAGCCAGCGAATGCTTGGGCAGAAAATAAAGCACAGCCGATAAGAAATTGTTTAAACATGCACACTCCGAATTTAAGCACGATAAAATCACTTTTTATAGTGTAAATGATTATTCATCAGAATAAACAATTAACGAAGGCGAAACACGGAAAGATCAGAAAAACACGGCTCGCTATGATAGGCGAGCCGCTATAGCAATCTGGGGAGAAGCTATCAATACACTGTATCCTCTTGCGAGAGATACATCATCAACAGGATGTCCTACAGGATGAGGACGGCGCGAACTCTATCAAATAGAAAAAAGGAAATAAACATTAAAAAGCAAAATTTGCGCCAATTTGATGTAATATCAACGCAAACTTAGTCTATTTTACGAAAGTTTAACAGCGGTACTTTTTTATAACGCTTTGTTGATAGTAACCACTCGCGTACTAGGCACGAAGTTACTTTTTTATGGTAAATACAAATTGACCGACTCGATAGCAATTGAACTAGTCCGCACCCCACTGGATATGATTCAATGATCTTTAAGCTGGTATCAAATCCGCTTACCGCAGTGCTCCTCAGCCTCTCGTTTGTTTCTTGAACCATCCACATAGAAATCCAATTTAATTGAAGTCAATACAGGTTGCCTATCTTTATTGGAAACCGTGGGTTCCCACTGCCAATTTTTCAGCGCTTGGATCGCGCTTTTATCAAACGCCCCCTCTGGAAAAGATTTTTTGATTTTATACCCTACTGGATTGCCATCTGGTCCAATGCCAACAGTTATTATGGTGCATCCAGAAGCTCTTTTGCTGAGTTGAGACGCTGGATATTGTGGGTGCTGAGAAGATTTTACTTGCCAATACAGGTCTGTTTTGGAGACATTTTGGTCATCAGAAAAATCGAGATAGTTTAAAGGCTGATTTAATTTTTTTGACGGTGGCGCTTTATCCTTTTGGGACTGGCATCCAATCAGGGCCAGAGAAAGCAAAGCAATCAATGTCTTGTTCATAGTTAATCCTTTATATTTTCCAACATTTGTAACGTCTCGCGCATTAATTTGCGAAACATAAACGCGAGAATGTCCTTGCTGTCGCTACGTAATGCGACAAGGTAGCACAGTTTGTCTAGTTTTTACTGTGCCACCAGATTTATCTAACTTCAAGTTCAGCTATTTGCATTTGCTCCAACAAACTTGGTCAAACAACAATTAATCAATGAGCTTGGTCCCAGTTATCTCCACTGTCAGCCTCAACTAACAAAGGTACATCCAAACTCGCTGCCCCGCTCATTAACCGACAAATTTGCTCGCTAAACTCATCCACTTTCTCGGTTTTTATCTCAAAGACCAGTTCATCGTGTACCTGCATCAGCAGCTGAATATCTTCGCTACTACATGTCTGCAACCACTTATCAACGTTGATCATTGCCTTTTTAATGATATCTGCAGCGGTTCCCTGCATCGGTGCATTTATCGCGGCACGCTCTGCAGCTTTACGTCTAGCACCATTTCTTGCTTTGATATCCGGCAAGTAGAGCCTGCGGCCAAATAATGTCTCAACATATCCTTGCTCCGCGGCTTCCGCGCGGGTTCGCTCCATATATTCCAATACGCCTGGGAAGCGCTCAAAATACTTATCCATATAATGTTGTGCTTCATGGCGAGGAATATCGAGTTGCCGCGATAAACCAAACGCACTCATACCATAGATCAAACCAAAATTTACCGCTTTCGCTTTGCGGCGCATATCTGAAGTTACTTCTTCTAGGGGCACTGAAAATACTTCAGCGGCGGTTGCTTTGTGTACATCTTTGCCCTCGGCAAAGGCGTTCAGCAGTCCCTTATCTTGCGATAAATGAGCCATGATCCGCAATTCAATTTGGCTATAGTCAGCGGCGACGATTTGTTTACCTTTATCCGCGACGAATGCCTGACGAATTTTTCGTCCAGCCTCGTTGCGGATTGGAATATTTTGCAAATTAGGATCGCTAGAACTTAACCGACCCGTCGCGGTCACTGCCTGATGATAAGAAGTATGCACACGACCAGTTTCAGGGTTGATTAACTTTGGCAGCTTGTCTGTATACGTCGACTTTAACTTAGCCAATCCTCGGTGTTCGATGATCAACTTAGGCAGTGGATAATCATGCGCCAATTCTTGCAGCACATCTTCAGCAGTCGAAGGTGCCCCTTTAGGCGTCTTTTTAATTACCGGCAACCCCTGTTTCTCAAATAAGATCCCTTGCAATTGCTTAGTTGAACTGAGGTTAAATTCTTCTCCAGCCAATGCAAACGCTTCTTGCTCGAGTTCCTGTAGACGCTTTTCAATTTCTAAGCTTTGTTGTGCAAGCATCTCACAGTCGATATGCACCCCTGTTCTTTCGATCCGAGATAACACACTCAATAAAGGTAGCTCGATATCGTTAAAGACCGTTTGGAGCGTTTGTTCTTTAGTGAGCAACGGCCACAAGTGCTGGTGCAACCTCAGTGTGATATCGGCATCTTCAGCGGCATAAGGCGCAGCTTTTTCTAACTCAATTTGGTTAAAGGTAAGTTGCTTTTTACCTTTACCTGCTATGTCTTCAAAACTGATGTTTTTGTGGCCTAGATACTTCAACGCCAATGAATCCATGTCGTGTCGTGTAGCCACACTATTAAACACATACGACTCAAGCATTGTGTCAAAAGCGATACCATTAAGCGCTAAGCCCGCACGAGCAAGGACGCTTTGATCATATTTAAGGTTTTGTCCGACTTTTTTTATCGAGTCATCTGCTAAGATTGGTGCCATAACTGAAAACACCAGTTCTTTACTCAACTGTTCTGGTGCACCAACATAGTCATGTGCAATCGGTAGATAAGCGGCCTCGCCTGGAGCGACCGCAAAACTCATGCCCACAAGCTCAGCTTGCATATAATCTAGGCTGGTCGTTTCGGTATCGAACGCAACAAGCTCTGCGGATCTCAGCTTATCAGCCCACGCGCTAAGTTGTGCTTCCGTTAAGATAGTTTCGTAACTCGCCTCTATATCATCAACGAGAGGCGCTGAGCCTTGTGCTTCTACTTCTGTAATAGCAGCTTGTGACTTACCGTCCAGTAATTCAGCTAACCAACGTTTAAACTCGCATTGACCGTACAATTCAATCAACCGGTCTTTGTCCATTTCTGCAATTTTGAACTGCTCTAAATCTTGCTCAACGTCACAGTCTAACTTGATTGTTGCGAGCTCATAAGACAATTCCAGCTGGGATTTGTGTTCTTCCAGCTTCTTGGCCATGGTTTTCGAACCTCTAAACCCGAGCGCAGCGATTTTGTCCAAGTTTTCATAAAGCTGGTCTATTGAACCCAACCCTTGCAACATAGCCAAAGCGGTTTTTTCACCCACTCCAGGTACACCAGGAATGTTATCGACCTTGTCTCCCATTAATGCCAGATAATCGATGATAAGCTCAGGACCAATACCAAACTTTTCTACCACACCTTGTGGATCTAGAATGGTATTCGTCATGGTGTTGATCAAGGTAACGTGTTCATTAACTAACTGAGCCATATCTTTATCACCGGTACTGATCAAGACATGCCTTTGTTGCTCCGTCGCGATACGAGAAAATGTACCAATGACATCGTCGGCCTCAACACCCGATATACTTACCAACGGTAATCCCATCGCTTTAATGATCTCGTGAATGGGTTCAATTTGCGTTCTCAGATCATCCGGCATCGGTGGACGATGCGCTTTATATTCAGAATACATGTCGTTTCTGAACGTTGGACCTTTCGCATCAAATACAACCACCATGTGACTGGGCTGATATTGCTTAAGCAAGCTTTTCAGCATGTTAATCACACCATAAATTGCACCAGTAGCCTCACCTTTAGAATTAGTTAAATGTGGTGGCGCATGATACGCACGAAATAGATAAGAAGAGCCATCAACCAAGATCAAAGGATTTTCTGGGATCTGCGACATAGAAAAGGATCCTAAATTAAGTCCAACAATTAAGTAGTGCGATAGCATGCCACAAGCCCAACTATAAAACGAGTTTGATTGTTAACGGCAAGGGATAAAACAGAAAGAAAACCTGTGGATAACTTTGTAGATAAATACGAAAAAGAGAACCAATTCTCTAACCGAGTGGCTCTAAAAAAATTAACTTATTGATTTTAAAAAGAGTTTATCGGCTCTTTTATTGTTATTATTTTTCCTACATTGTGAATAAGGAAATAAATCAGATACTTCTAAACCCTCAAATGAATAAAAAACGAACTGCTATTTTTGAGAGGACGAGTATACTACCACAATTGATCAAAGATCATAGATGATCCTTTATAATTTTTTATTTCGTTTAACGTAACTATTATGCATATAGCGCGTGTATCTTGATTTAGAAGGAAGAATAAAATGAAAAAAGTTGCAATCATCCTGAGTGGCTGCGGTGTATTTGATGGTGCTGAGATCCATGAGTCTACTTTATCGATGCTTTATGTCATGCAAGCTGGTGCTCAATACCAATGCTTCGCTCCTAATATCGAGCAGTACCATGTGATCAACCACCTTACCGGTGAGCCACAACCGGAAACTAGAAATGTGTTGGTTGAAGCTGCTCGTATAGCCAGAGGTGAGATCGCAGATCTTGCCTCACTAAACCCTGACGAATTTGACGCGTTGCTACTTCCTGGCGGTTTTGGCATTGCCAAAAATCTTTCTGACTTTGCTTTCAAAGGCGCCGAATCGCATGTGCTGGAAACTGTCAAAGCTGCTTGTACGGCCTTTAGCACTCAACATAAACCAATTGCTTACTTGTGTATCGCACCTGCACTTATTGGCCACATTCACCCAGAGAATACACTTGCTACCATTGGTAACGATCCAGATACTGCTTCTGCAGTAAACGCATTGGGCGCAAAACACGTCAATTGTAATGTCGAAGATATCGTCTTTGACGTACAAGCAAAAGTGATTAGTACACCAGCCTATATGTTGGCGACTTCAATACTGGAAGCTGCTAAAGGGATCGAGAAAGCAGTGAATAAGCTTATCGAGCTTGCCTAGCTTTGTGAACTTCATGGATCAAAAAGGGCAATATCTTTGCCCTAGCACAACAAATTATAGTTTTTAGGGATTTATACTCAAGTTTACGTTTTATAAATGAACAGGTGACGTTATAATCCCGCTAATTCCGTCATCCATTATCGTGATTGAACACATTCAAACGAAGTGAGCAAGGCAAATGAAAAAACTTTCAGCAGCACTATTATTGCTATCTACTGCGGCAGTCGCGCAGCCATTCGACAATGCTTTAACTGATGAAGCGATTAAAAAACGTTTACAACCTGTAGGCTCAGTTTACTTAGCTGGCGCTGAAAGTGCAGCAGAAGCAGCACCAACTGGCCCTCGCTCTGGTGAACAAGTTTATCAAGCTGCTTGTTTTGCTTGTCACGGTACTGGCGCGCTTGGTGCACCTAAAACGGCAGACGATTGGGCACCTCGTATCGCTAAGGGTATGGATGTATTGCTAGACCATGCAATCAATGGCTTTAACGCGATGCCACCGCGTGGTACATGTACAACTTGTTCTGATGAAGAAATCTCAGCAGCAATTGATTTCATGACCAAACAATAAAAAACACGTTCATTTGTAAACAGAATGTTTACAAAGCAAAGTGCAGCATTTTCGCTGCACTTTCATTATAATTTTGCACTTGACCCACCCCCCTAAAAGTGAAACTATTACGTACAATAATTAGACAAAAATAATAATTGGTTTCATCATTGGCAAACCTAACGCAACAGGTTGAGAAACTCTCTAGAAGAACCACTCGGTTAGAGTCTTTATTAAAAAAGTACAAAAGAAAGTCTCAACTTCAACATACGCTTCTTCAGTTATCAGAACAGGCCAGTACTGTTGCTGAGTTAACCCTGTTGTATCCAGCTATTCATAATATTCTTGCCCAATATCTTCCGAGTAAAAGCTTCTACGTCGTACTACAAAACCAGTTTACTCAAGCACTTGAGTTATCATATTTTGTTGACGAAAAAGATGGTATTTCCGTTCCCCTCAATGAGTCTCATCATTTTAATCAAGGCGTAACTGGCTTTGTATTCCGTACAGGCGAAACGGTGTACATGAATAAAACTGATATGCTGGACCGCGCCAAAGCGGGTCAGTTTAAACTCATGGGAAGTATGGCAGAATATTGGGTCGGTGTACCTATTTATCGTGAAAGCACCATCATCGGCGTTATGGTGTCTCAAAGCTATCATCTCGATCAACCTTACAGCGAGCACCAAATCGAGCTGCTTGAGGTGATGTCGCTTTATCTTGCGACAGCCATTGAACGAGTTAAAAAACGTGAGCTTTTAGAGTCAGAAGTCAAAATCCGCACTCGTGCACTCATGCAAAGTAATGAAGCTTTAAATAAAGAAATAGAAAACCGCAAACGCGCGCTTGATCGGCAGCAGATCCTATTTAAGATTTCAGAACTGGCAACGCAATTTACGGACATTGATGATGTATATAAGCAAGTACACGACATCATTCGTTCAATCACGTTTGCCGATAATTTATATATCGCCTTATATGACCGTGATAACAACTGGCTCAATTTCCCTTATAGTGTCGATGAAGTCACTCAATATAAGCCTCGTCCATTTGACCGAGGCTATAGTGAACTGGTCATTCGCTCAGAACAAAGCCAACTTATCGATACCAAAAGAGCAAAGCAGTTACTGAAAAGTGGCGAGGTTGTGCGCCCTAAACACTATGACCTGACAGGCTCTGCCACAAGTTGGTTAGGCGCACCACTAAAAACCGCATCTGGTGTTATCGGATTGATCGCTTGCCAAGCCTATAATCATAGCTATGAATTTAATTATGAAGATGTTGAATTAATTTCTTTTGTTTCCAACCAAGTAGCTTCGGTATTACAAACTCATCTTGCAAATCAAGCGCTTAAAACCAGTCACCAGCAACTAGAGCACCGCGTTGCCGAAAAAACCAAAGAGCTACAGCAAACCAATTTGCATCTACAAATGCAAATTGAAGAGCGTAAAAAAGTAGAACAACAACTTTACCACGATGCACACCATGACTCACTCACCGGTTTGCCTAATCGCAGTTTGTTTTTAATGCAACTAGACAAAACCCTGAAAAAGCATCACCGCTACCCCGAAGACAATTTTGCTGTACTATTTATTGATCTGGACAAATTTAAAGAGATCAATGATGAACTTGGTCATCAAGCTGGTGATCAATTTCTTGTCAGTGTCAGTCAGTCGTTTGCACAGTGTATTCGTGATCACGATCTGCTTGCTCGCCTTGCTGGAGACGAATTTGTGATCTTATTGGATCATTTATCCGAACGACAACAAGCTGAAGACGTTGCCAAGCGCATTATTAAAGTCATGCAACAACCTTTCTGTATGAAGGGAGTGTGTATGCAAAGTGGTGCCAGTATTGGGATCACATACAGTAATAAGCAGTACAAAAATACCGATGAAATCATTCGTGATGCTGACGCTGCCATGTATTACGCAAAAAATGCGGGACGAGGCCGATACGAATTCTATCACCCTCTACTTACCGCTGGTAGCGGCTCGAGTAAACAGATAGAGCAACACCACCTAGATGAGTTACCAACTCACTTTAGAGGCACAGAAATAGTTAACTGGTCTGATACCAACCAACAAATTTCATTTTTAGAAGCCTTTGGTGAACACCCCATTTTAGGTAGCACCAGTTTTGACGTACTGAAAAAATTCGCGGCGCAAAAAGCACAGCTATTAGAGATAGAGCTATCTCTGCTAAATCAAGCGCAAAAGTTTGCGCTCTCTTTAAGACATGAAGTGTTATTTTGTTGCTCTGCAGTATTACTTGAAAGCATTCATTTTGATGTACTGAAAAAGCAACTTCACAAGTACGATTGCGACATTTGTATCTTATTTGAGGAAAGTGAACTTCGCCATGCATCAAGCCAACAGTTAACTAATTTAAAAGTGCTCGCGGAACTTGGCTTTTCAGTTGGCTTAAATAATTATGGTAAAGATCGCTGTGATCTGACATTACTAAGTCAAGTCGGCTTTACTTATCTTTTACTAAGCTCCACATTCAGCAAACGTGTGTTGCAACAAAACAGCTATGAGATCCAGCTGCATGGTATCTTAGCAGTGACTAAAGCCAAGGGAGTCAAAGTCATCGCCAGAGGTCCAGCGATTTTAAACTTTAGAAGTCTACTGGAAAAACATGGACTAGAGCTGTTTTTTGGAAAGCAACGCACCTTGAATCCGAAAACGAAAACGGAAACGGAAGCAACTTCATACAGCCAACCGCTTTCCAGCGAATCAATCCCGTCTTAACATCGCTCTTAAGTTTGCAACCTTAGCTTGGCCTTTTTCCATTCTTTCCGCTTGCGACGCGACGGCTTGTTTTCCTTCAACTTGAATGTCATCTTGCGGTAGTTCTTGTACAAAACGACTCAGCTCTGGCGTGATCTGTTCTCCAAACTGCCGCCTTGATTTCGCATAGGTCATCGTGAGGGTTTGTTGGGCTCGCGTGATCCCGACATATGCTAAGCGCCGCTCTTCTTCCACGTTATCTTCGTCAACACTGGTTTGATGAGGTAGTAGCCCTTCTTCCATACCCACCATGAACACATGGGGATATTCAAGTCCTTTAGAGGCATGTAACGTCAATAATTGCACGGCGTCCGAATCATCTTCTTCTTCATTGCGTTCTAACATGTCTCTTAGGGTTAGTTTGCTGACTACCTCAGGTAAAGTCATTGCTGGGTTATCTGCATCACCTGTCAACATGTCACTGATCCAGCGATAAAGTTCAGAGACATTTTTCATTCGCATTTCAGCCGCTTTGGCACTGGGTGAAGACTCATACAAATAAGCTTCGTAGTTAATTTCTCGTACCATGTCTTTCACAGCTTCGAGGGTATCTCCTCGCACAGCTCGATCCGATAATTCCACAACCCAGCGCGCAAAACCCATCAACGCATTAAACCCTCTTCCGCCCAAACGCTCAGCCAAAGACGTTTCAAAGCATGCTGCAAACAAACTAATATGTAGCTCATTAGCTAAACTGCCTAATTTCTCAAGTGTCACTGGACCTATTTCACGCCTTGGTGTGTTCACGATACGCAGAAATGCATTATCGTCATCTTGGTTCACCAATAAGCGTAAATAGGCCATGATGTCCTTAATTTCACTGCGCGCAAAAAATGACATACCGCCACTGATCTTGTAGGGAATACGGTTTGCCATCAGCGCTTTTTCAAACACCCGAGCTTGATGGTTACCGCGATACAAAATAGCATAGTCTTTAAAGCTCGTGCGCTTCATAAACTTATGAGAAATGATCTCTGCAACAACGCGTTCGGCTTCATGTTCTTCATCTCGCGTTGCAATTAACCGCAGTGGATCTCCATAGCCCAACTCACTGAATAACTGTTTATCAAACTCGTGCGGATTATTAGCAATCAAAATATTTGCCGCTTTCAGAATCCGTCCAGCACTGCGGTAATTTTGTTCCAATTTGATTAATCTTAGCCCTGGAAAGTCTTTACTTAGCAGTACCAAGTTTTGCGGTTTAGCGCCACGCCAAGAATAAATCGACTGATCGTCATCTCCAACCACAGTAAAGCGCGCTCGTTCGCCGACCAGAAGCTTTACCAACTGATACTGACTGGTATTGGTATCTTGATATTCGTCAACCAACAGATAGCGAAAGCGCTGCTGCCAACGTTCCCTAACTTCTACAGATTGGTTCAATAATAAAGTTGGGATCATGATGAGGTCGTCAAAATCCAATGCATTGTAAGCACGGAGCTGAGTTTGATAACGCGCATAGAGTTGTGCGAATAATGCTTTTTGTGGTTCTCTTGCTTCTCGGATAGCGCGTTCGGGTAAAATTAATTCATTCTTCCAATTACCGATCTGCATTTTTAGTAGGTTGAGCAAGTCCTTATCTCTATCAAGCTCTTGTTCCGTAAGTTCCGCTAACAGTTGATTGGTGTCTTGATCATCAAATAAAGAAAAGCCCGGCTTGTAGCCTAATGTTTTCACTTCTTTTTTGATGATCTCTAGTCCAAGAGTATGGAAAGTCGAAACCCACAGTCCTTTCGCCTCTTGCTTACCCAGAGTTTGTGAAACGCGCTCTCGCATTTCTTTCGCCGCTTTATTGGTGAAAGTAACCGCGGCAATATTTCTCGCTTTGTACTCACACTTCTGCACCAAATACGCTATTTTATTGGTGATAACACGAGTTTTACCAGAGCCTGCACCAGCCAGTACTAAGCAGGGACCGCTGATGTATTTAACAGCTTCATCTTGTTTTGGATTCAGTTTCATCGTGGTGTTCCGGTTGGCTCTAGTGTTAAGGTAAAACAGCGCGGCATTTTACCGCATCAACGGCTAACTATGAAGCAATCATAAGCGTATACTTTTCCCTCTCCCGCTGTTGAGGTAAGATGCAGATATATGATGCGAAAAGCAAAGGTATAAATATGATTAACCCAGCAAAGCTCGAAGAAATCGCCAAGCAGATCTCAAGTAACATGCCCCAAGGTGTAAAAAACCTGGCGGATACATTCGAAGCCAAGACAAAGCAAGTGATCCAATCTAAATTATCTGAGATGGATTTTGTCAGTCGTGAAGAATTTGATATCCAGAGCAAAGTGCTGATCCGCACGCGTGAAAAGCTAGCCGAGCTAGAGGCGCGCGTTGCTGAATTGGAAGCGAAACAAGCAACTCCGACAGAAAGTGCTGAGTAAGGTTAACCCTTACTCATTGTTTCTCTACATAGCGCTGATTTAGTTTTAGCAGCGCCTTTTCGTAATTTAAAGCAACCGTATCTGCTGCGTCCACCGCATTCGCTACTTCATTAAGTAGCCCATCAGCTAGACCATAAACCCAACCGTGTACCGATAAAGCTTGTCCACGCTGCCAAGCCTCTTGAACAATGTTACTCATACATACATTGCGAACTTGCTCGATAACATTCAGTTCACACAAGACCGCACACTGCTTATCTGCTAATACTTTTTCTAATATCGACTGATGTTTTTCTTTAACATCAGCAACATGACGCAGCCAATTATCAATAAGACCAAATTTAGCTTCATCTAATACGGCTTGCACACCACCACAACCGTAGTGACCAACCACCATAATATGCTCGACTTTTAAAACTTCCACGGCATATTGCATTACCGACAGACAGTTATGATCGGTGTGTACAACCACATTTGCTACGTTACGATGTACAAACAGCTCGCCAGGCATAAGATCGACAATTTCATTGGCGGGTACTCTCGAGTCAGAACAGCCAATCCACAGGTAATCCGGGTTTTGTTGTTGCGACAGCTTTTTGAAAAACTCGGGATCTGCGGCTTCTGTTCGCGCTGCCCAGTTCTTGTTGTTTTGAAGCAAGTGCTCCAACTGGCTGGTAGGGTGTTTACACATTTTTATTCTCCAGCCACCTATTTAGTGGCCTGTATTAAAATATTCCTTGGTGTGAGTCGCTTGTCACAAAACGTACTCACTCGAACATCATACCCAGCCTCTTGTAAATATAAAGCTCTATCTAGCACTAACCACATTTCAATCGGGCGTCGAAACAAATGTCGAACCAATTCGATTCTGTCCGTGATGCGTTTACGCGCTTCTCCCAATGCCTGATACTTTTCGTAATCAATTCCTGTTGGCAAAGGAAGTTGTTTTTGCTCACTTGCCCACTCACAAAATTCCTTGAAACTGGTTGAGAAAATCGCCTTGTTAACGGAAGGAACGCTGATATAACTCTGTTCTCCGGTCAGATCTTTACGTAATGCATCAAACCCTAACCGCCAACTGACTTCCGTTTTTCTGATTGATGCTACTCGTGCAGGTGCAGTCACGGTTTCTTGCAACGCAAGCTTCATATCATGATGAGTTAACGCTAACTCTGTTGTCTGTGCAGCCTGACTCAAAGATTGATATAGTGAGGGGGTGAACAGGTGATAACAGCAAGGCGATAACGATAGCTTCTTGGTTTGCTGCGTGACCGCATGAGTTAAGAATACCCTATGTAGTTGGCCACACGCATGTAACGCAACGCCGTGCTGATGTTCATTAAAAAGATGCTCAACCTGATCATTTAGTACATCTGCACAATGAAACTGAACGGCTAGCTCCTGACTTTTTGCCGCAGCCCGCCCTTGTTCGCAGAGCCCTGCTTGTAACTCAACACTATCCACCTTTGGCGCGCCGTGAAACGCCAGTAAACGTCCTAAATGTCCCTTTCCTGCACACCATTCCAATACGGGTAGTTGCTGTTCGTCTACCGCACTAACGAAGTCTTGTAATTGCGCTAGTTTTCGCCCTTTTACACCGTTGCTCAACCAAAATGGTAACTCAGTTCGTGGCGCGTGTAAGTGAGGTAAATGACATAGTTTATTAAGCGTTACTAGCGGCTCAATATACGGTAAAAACAGTGCGTGTAGCCGTTGCTCACACGAGTCAATGTCATTCACTTCTTGATCACTGAGTTGCTCAAGCACGGGGGCAAGATCCAACCATGGCAATGTATGATGTTGAAATGCCATCAGCTGCCAATACGGTTTGGTTTGCCGCAATAAAGCATCAAGCTGGAGAAATTGTTGAAGCAAAGACACAAAAATCACTACTCTGACTGTTTTTTCGCTATTTTAGCGCAATTGGTAGTTATTTTTCTTTAAAAAGATCAGCTTCACATACATCGGCACACAGATCAGGGTTAAAATTGCCGCGATAATCAGCATCCAAGACCAGCTATTTTCACTTTCTACCGTTTCACTGTAAATAAAGTTCGCTTTTTCGCTTTGAAGCTGAGCGGTGTCAAGTTGGTATAATTCAGCAATCCAAGCCCACTTGGCATCAGACATATTTCCAATTGGCAGATTGGCTAAGTTCGCCAGTGCTCCCAATCGTTCCGCTTCAAACGCTAACTGCGCCATGGTCTTATGAGTAGCGTACTGCTGGTGAGTAATACGCAATGCTTCATCCATATATGAAAATGCATAACGCCAGCCTTTCAAAGAAGCTCTTCGGAACCGCTGCACCAGATCCGGCCGCTGAGCAATAACGTTTTCGGTGGTAAATAAAATGTCACCATACACGTTTAATCCATAGTGTTTTGGACAGATTTCTCTGACTTTAATACCCTGCTGTCGCATCACATACGGTTCATTGGTACTGTACACTTGCATTGCATCAAAGCGTCCTGCAATAAAATCTTGGATAGGGTTTTCTCCGGCGTAAAGCGGCAGCGTTTGCACATTTACCCCTGCGCGTTGCAACATATAAAGCAGCTCAGCATTTTCTATATGCCCTAGGTGGCTGACCTTTTTGCCTTTGAAGTCGGCTGGTTCGTATATATCACTCTCGGCTTTTACCATCCAGCAGTAGGGAGAAGATTGTAAAATTGCCGCTAACGCGACAAAAGGTTTGCCACTGAGTCGCTGCTTTAAGATACCAGAATGAAAAATGCCAAACTGCGCCTGCCCATAAAGCACTTTAAAATCGGGGTTTGGGTTACTCGGATCCGCTGGTAAAATATTGACCTTTAATCCTTCTTGTTCATAAAAGCCTTTTTCTTTAGCAACATAGTAACCGGCAAATTGAAATTGATGGGTCCACTTTAACTGCAGATTGACCTGCTCAAGGGCTTGGGTTGCATACGTGACACTACACAGCAATACAAAGGTAAACGCCCTTAATGTCATGTTTCCACTATCCTTTGTAAATAATGGATAACTATAGTTTATGGTTTAGAGTTCGCAATAATTGAGAACCCTAAACAATCCCAAAACAAACCAATTCCGGGTTTGCTTATCTACCCAGCTTTTTGATCATGAGCATGCACTTGCTGCCCTTGCAGAAATCGAGCAAAGCAGGGATTATCGCTTTCATCCTGAAATTCATAACCTAGCTTAGCTAAATGGGCATCAAACTTGGCATAATCACAAGGCGGAACATCAAATGCCGCAAGCACATTGCCTTGTGCTGCCCCATGATTACGATAATGAAATAAGGTAATATTCCAATCACTGCCCAGCATTTCTAAAAATCGCGCCAACGCACCTGGATATTCCGGAAACTCAAAACGTAACAAGCGCTCATGCAGTCCAGCCGGCGGTTTGCCACCGACCATATATCGCACATGTAGTTTGGCTAGCTCATTATCAGACAAATCTTCAAAACCATACGCATGCGTTGTCAGCGTTTGCTTAAGCTCATCAAGTTCCTGCTGGCCTGCACGCAACCCCACACCAACAAAAATTTGCGCTTGCCCCGGTCCTGCATATCGATAATTAAACTCGGTTATCGCGCGGCCACCAAGGGTTTGACAAAACTGCTTAAAACTGCCTTTTTCTTCACTTATGGTGACCCCAAACAACGCTTCGTGTTTTGCACCAAGCGCGGTACGCTCGGCGATATAGCGCAAGCGATCAAAATTTAAGTTAGCCCCTGATAATATCGCCGCTAAATTCAGACCTTGCGCTTTATTCTGCTCAATCCACTTCTTCAGCCCCGCAATTGAAAGTGCACCTGATGGTTCTGCCGTTGCACGGGTTTCGATAAAAATGTCCTGCACGGCAGCACAAATTTCGTCTGCTGATACGGTGACCACTTCATCGCAAAACTTTTGTGCCAACCGAAACGTTTCTGTGCCAACCAGCTTTACTGCTACGCCATCGGCAAATCCACCCACGCGTTCCAGCTCCACAGGCTCCCCAGCTTCCAAAGCGGCTTTAAGACAAGCACTGTCTTGTGCTTCAACACCGATAACCCGAATATCCGGCCTGAGTGATTTCAAATAAACCGCCATGCCAGCAAGTAACCCACCACCACCGACGGGAATAAAAACCACATCGAGTTCATCAAGTTGTTGAATTAGTTCACGCGCAACGGTGCCTTGACCAACGATGACATCTCTATCATCAAAAGGTGGTACAAATACACCTTGTTGCTGTTCACAAAGTGCTAATGCATGATGTTTAGCCGCATCAAAATGATGACCATGCAAAATCACTTCTGCGCCTAATTTACGCACTGCATTGACTTTGATTTCAGGCGTTGTCACAGGCATTACAATAGTTGCATGCTGCCCTAAGTAAGTCGCACTCAGCGCCACCCCTTGCGCATGATTACCTGCAGACGCCGTATATACTCGCGTACCTTTGGGTAGCTGCCTCAGTTTGTTAAATGCACCACGCAACTTGAACGAATAGACAGGCTGCTGATCCTCGCGCTTCAACCATATCTTGTTGCCTAATTGACTTGAAAGCTGTTCAAGGTGACTCACTTGAGTCACTTCGACTAAAGGCGCGACATTGGCTTGAATGATGGCTCGAAAGTAGTCGAGTTCTTGAGAAACCATAGCTAACTAAGCTCCTCGAGTTTATTCAAGTCTCTCACGGCTCCCTTATCTGCACTTGTTGCCAGTAATGCATACGCTTTGAGGGCAGGGCTAACGTAACGTTCGCGATTAAGAGGCTTGTAAGCATCTTTACCACGCGCTAGTTGCTTTTCATGGCGGAGTGATAGTTCTGTTGCATCGAGTTTTACGTCAATGCTGCGATTCGGTATGTCTATCGCTACTAGGTCGCCGTTTTCAATTAACGCCAGATTGCCACCGCTTGCCGCTTCTGGCGAAGCGTGACCAATTGATAGTCCTGACGTACCGCCTGAAAAACGACCATCAGTAAGTAGTGCACAATCTTTATCTAATCCCATGGATTTCAAATAACTGGTCGGGTAAAGCATTTCTTGCATACCCGGGCCACCTTTGGGCCCTTCATAGCGAATAATGACCACGTCGCCTTTTTGAACTTTGCCACCCAAGATACCTTCAACTGCATCGTCTTGAGATTCAAATACCACCGCAGGCCCTGTGAAACATAGCATTTCGTCAGCAACACCAGCACTTTTTACAATACAGCCATCAGGGGCCAAATTGCCCTTTAATACTGCTAACCCACCATCCTGTCTAAAAGCATGTTCAATGCTGCGAATACAGCCTTCTTGTCTGTCTAAATCAAGGCTTTCCCAGCGATACTCTTGGCTCATTGCTTGCGTTGTTCGAATACCGGCAGGTCCGGCACGATAAAAAGTCTGTGCTCTTTCATTGCTACTATCTGAAGCATTCCAACGACTGATAACATCACCTAAAGTACCACCGGCAACATGACCAACACTCAAATCAAGCTTGTCCCCTTGCGCCAATTCATGAAGAATTGCCATGATCCCACCTGCGCGGTGAACATCTTCGATATGATATTGCTGTGTCGCGGGCGCGACTTTACATAAAAATGGCGTGCTTCGGGATAGCCTGTCGATATCATTCATATCAAAATCAACAAAGCCTTCTTGCGCTGCGGCTAATAAATGCAGTACCGTGTTTGATGATCCCCCCATCGCAATATCCAGTGTCATCGCATTGGTGAACGCTGCCTGATTAGCAATATTACGCGGTAAAACCTGCTCGTTGTCTTTACCATAATATTCATCACAAAGAGCCATGATACGCTGCGCAGCTCCTAAATACAGTTGTTCACGATCTTTGTGCGTGGCAAGTGTGGTGCCGTTACCTGGCAGGGCCAGACCTAGCGCTTCTAACAAACAATTCATAGAGTTTGCGGTAAACATACCTGAGCATGAACCACAGGTTGGGCAAGCTGAGCGCTCTACTTGCTCTGAATCTTCATCACTAACGGATGGATCGGCACCTTTAACCATGGCATCAACCAAGTCAAGCTTCAGGTCGATATCCGCCAAACGGGTTTTTCCAGCTTCCATCGGTCCACCAGAAACAAAGATAACGGGAATATTAAGACGCAGTGCAGCCAGCAACATTCCTGGCGTAATTTTGTCACAGTTAGAAATACATACCATGGCGTCCGCACAATGCGCATTCACCATGTATTCCACAGAATCCGCTATCAAATCACGAGACGGAAGCGAATACAGCATACCGCCGTGTCCCATGGCAATACCGTCATCTATCGCAATGGTGTTAAATTCTCTCGGCACACCACCAGCTTCGGAAATCGCATCTGCCATTAACGCACTGAGCTGGTTAAGGTGTACATGGCCCGGAACAAACTGGGTGTAAGAATTAACCACTGCGACGATCGGTTTATGAAAATCGCTGTCGGTCATGCCGGTTGCTCTCCACAGCGCTCGAGCACCCGCTCTTTGTCTGCCCTCAGTTGTTGTTTTACTCCGTAATTTAGCCATGCTTCACCTATTTTTTATAGCGCACCGCTGTGCGGTGCTTTTCCTCATTCCAGTTCAATATTGGTTGTTAAACGTATTCCAACCAACCGTTTTCGTCTTCCGCTTCACCTTTCACCAAGGCAAAGTAAGCAGTTTGCAGTTCTTCAGTAATAGGACCTCGACCACCATTGCCGACCGGGATTTTATCTACACTTCTCACCGGTACGACTTCCGCCGCAGTTCCCACCATGAAAAACTCATCAGCAAGATAAAGTGCTTCACGAGCAATCGGCTCTTCACGTACTTCATAGCCGCGCTTTTTAGCAAGGTGAATGATCGTATCGCGGGTCAAGCCAGGTAAAATACACGCTGTAGTTGGTGGGGTGTATAACACGCCTTTTTTAACCACAAATAGATTTTCACCTGCACCTTCACTGAGATAACCATTAACGTCCAGTGCAATCCCCTCAACGTAGCCATTACGCTTAGCTTCCCCTGAAATAAGCTGTGAAGATAAATAGTTACCACCCGCTTTGGCAGCCGTTGGCATCGTGTTCGGTGCCAAACGCGACCAAGACGACACACAAACATCCACACCTTGTGCAAGCCCTTCTTCACCAAGATAAGCTCCCCACTCCATCGCTGCAACGGTCATGTCTGCACGGTGCGATTTTGGATTCAAACCAAGACCAACGTGACCTAGAAACGCAAACGGACGCAAATAAGCATTGGTAAATTCATTAGCGCGAATCGTCTCTTTGCAAGCCTCAATCACCTCTTCCGGTGTGAAAGGGATCTCCATACGATAAATTTTTGCAGAATCGAATAAGCGCTGAATATGATCGGTTAAACGAAATACCGCTGGGCCGTTTGGTGTGTCGTAAGCTCTGATCCCCTCAAAAACCGAGCTACCATAATGTATTGCATGACTTAGCACATGTGTGGTTGCTTTGTGATAAGGAACCATTTCCCCGTTGTGCCAAATTACTTCAGATGTTTGTGTCATTATTAACTACCTTAATTCTTCTAAATTGCCTGTTTCTGTAGTGTGTGCAAATTCACACTTTGCACCTCTACTAGCTTACTCAGTTGTGAGGTTAATAAATAGATAGGTTTGTCACTATCTACTGTCATTTTGACCTGGTACAGGTCATCTTGACCTTGTAATTCCAAATTGGTCAAACGAAATCCACGATGTCTTGCAACACGTAAAAAACGCTCCACAGCGATGCTTTGCTGTTTAACTGAAACCGTTAGGTGATGTTTCATGATAGGCTCTCCGTCATCATTTCATCATTTGCTGCGCCTGGCGGCACCAGCGGCCAAACGTTTTCTTTATCATCAATACACGCGTGTAAAATATATGGGCCAGGGGCCTGAACAAGCGCATCAATAGCTGCATCTACCTCGCTGGCAAGTGTGATGGTTTGACCTGGTATACCAAACACGGCAGCGAGCGCTACAAAGTCAGGGTTGTCTGATAGATTTGTTTCACTGTAGCGACCTTCAAAGAACAACTCTTGCCATTGCCTCACCATGCCTAACCTTTGGTTATCCAAAATTAAAATCTTTACCGGTAAATTATTACGTCTAATCGTCGCTAGCTCTTGAATATTCATCATGATCGATCCATCACCGGAGACAGTGATCACCATGTCTTCAGGTCTGGCAATCTGAGCACCGATAGCTGCAGGTAAACCGAAGCCCATGGTACCCGCACCGCCACTACTTAAGTGATTACTTGGATGAGAAAATTGCATATGCTGTGCGACCCACATTTGATGCTGTCCAACATCACAACAAACCACTGCACTTTTTGGCAATTCTTGGCTTAGTTTATTAAGAAGATAAGGGGCATAGACTTTTTCACCAGGGTAGTCATAACGCCAAGCATGCTGGGTTTTTAAGGTCAGGATATGATCAAGCCAAGTTGCATCAGTCTTCACTCCCTGCAATGCCACCAGTGAGCTTTTTAAATCAGCAATTAGAGCCGCATCCGCTTTTTTGCGTTTGCTCACCTCTGCGGCATCAATATCAAGGTGAATTACCTTAGCACCTGCAGCAAACTTAGTGAGATTACCGGTGACTCGGTCGTCGAATCGCGCTCCAATACAAACCAGCAGATCACAGTGCTGCACGGCCAAATTAGCGGCTTGGGTACCATGCATGCCAAGCATGCCCAAATCGTATTCATATTCAGGTAACACACTTCCTAGTGCTTTTAGAGTTGAAACGGCTGGCATCTGAGTAGTTTCTAAAAACGCCATCAATTGCTGTTGAGCATTGGCGTTGTGAACTCCCCCCCCGATATAAGCAACAGGCTGTTTGGCTTCTCTCAGCAACGCATTGGCTTTTTCGACTTGCGAAGCTGATAAATCAGAATATTGCGCGTCACTTGGAACTTCGTAAGGATGGAATGGCACTTTGGCAAGTTGAATATCTTTAGGAATATCAACTAAAACAGGTCCTGGTCGGCCCGACTGGGCTAAGTACATGGCCTCTTGCAGCACTTCCGCTAAATCTTCAGCTCTTTCAACCATGTAACTGTGTTTTGTACAAGATAACGACATCCCCAATACATCCACTTCTTGGAACGCATCAGAGCCAATGGCTGCAGTTGGAACCTGACCCGTGATAGCAACTAGCGGCACTGAGTCCATCATCGCGTCAGCAAGCGCGGTAATGAGGTTTGTGGCACCTGGACCTGACGTTGCAAAACATACTCCTAATTTTCCGGTACTGCGCGCATAACCAACGGCGGCAAAACCCGCACCTTGTTCATGGCGAGTAAGGTAATGTTTAACAGGTGCACCATAAAGCGCATCGTAAATTGGCATAATCGCGCCACCTGGGTAGCCAAATACTTCTTTAACGCCTTGTTGCTCAAGCACCTTGATGACAAGTTGTGCTCCTGTTAGTGAATTAGTCATTGTTTTTGCTCTCAATTTGCCTTGGTTTAGCCCTAAAACGAAAACGCCCCCCGAACCTTTTGGTGCGGGGGGCGTTTATGCTGATACTTTTCTTACAGCACTAACTAGCCCCCGCGGTAATAATAATCACCACGTTAATAATCACGACTAGGATAGATACTGTTAATAGCATTTACGAATTTCCAAAAATATTTACTTGTTTGATGTACTAAACATCGTTCTTTTTTTATTAATACCGCGTTTAACGCCACTAAGTCAACAAAAGATTTTATGTCAAAACCAAGAGCAAAAACTCAATAAAAGAAACGAATATCCCCATTTAAAGCAAATTGAGCATAAACCCCCTCAAGTACCTAAAATGAGCAAGGAGACTTTTTTATAAGCAGTTGATTATTGCCTAATTATTCAATCGAAATATTTGTTAATTTTTCTCTTTTGGTTATCAACCACTCAAAATAAAGGCACAATAGGGAGCAATTAATACTGAAAATTTCATATTCAGAGGAAAAAATGAAGACTCGGAGTTTTTCTATATTTTGGTTCGCGATCTGCGCCGTTATGCTTTTTATCAGCGGAAAAAGCGATGCAGAAGTGGGTTTGTGGCAAATTACTAAGGGAAATTCAACCTCCTACCTATTTGGTACTGTCCATGTTGGTGACAAACAAATGGAAGGCTTACCAACAAAAGTGTCCACTGCACTAAAACAAAGCGAGAAAATAGTTGTAGAAATCAATTTAGAGCAGCTTTCTCCTGTTGAGATTCAACAGCGTTCAGCACCTTTTATGCTATTACCTGCCAACCAATCACTAGAGCAAGTGTTAAAGCCAAAAACCTATCTTCAACTTAAAAAGTACTTTGCCAATAAAAACATTGATATTGGTTTATTTGAGCGTTATGCCCCTTGGGCAGTTATGGTCAGCATGTTGCAAATTGAGTATCAGCGCTTAGGTTTCAGTGAAGCAAATGGCATAGACAAACAAATCCTAGTGCTTGCAGACGAAAATAATCAGCCAGTTATGGAACTTGAATCACTGGAGCAACAATTAGAAATGTTTGCGATGTTAGGTAAATACGGTGATGACATGATCAGAGAAACTTTTGAACAACTCACTGATGTCGATAGCTATTTTCTAGATTTAGTTTCTGCTTGGCGCAATGGTGATCTGAACAAACTACAACACTACTACGAGTTAAGTTTTGATGATTCAGAATACGGTAAACTGGCTGAAAAACAGATGATAATACAACGTAATAATGCTTGGGTCGCCACATTAGCACCTTTGCTTAAACAGCAATCTTTATTTATTGCGGTGGGTGCTCTCCATCTCGTTGGTGAACATGGTCTGATCACACAGTTAAAACAACAAGGTTTTGATATTAAAAAAATATAAAGAAACAAAATTTTAAATTCTCATAACGATTTTTTCAGCTGTTATTTTTGCAACAGTTTAAACCTTTTGTAGTTTCTGTTGCGACTTACTGAATATAAGTTGAATAAAGGAAATCGTTATGAGAAAACTTGCCTTAGCCGTTGTTATTTCATCTCTTTGTGTATTTGCTCATGCAGCAGATTCAAAAACCATTAAAGAATCATTTTCGCTAGATGATGCCACGCAATTAGAGATCGACTTTCCTGTAGGAAAGTTAGACTTAGAAGTGTATTCAGGCTCAAATATCGAAGTCGAAATCATTGTAAACCCAGGTAACAAAGACAGTTGGTTTGGTAATTCAACCAGCGTTGATGATGCCAAATTGGAGACCAAACGTACGGCAGGTGAACTTGCGTTAGCAATAAACAATGACGATTATGACCTAACTTGGCATGTTAGAGTACCTAAATCATTATCACTGGATATCGAAGTTGGTGTTGGCAATATCGAAATTAGCGAACTGCAAAATTCTGCTGACATCGAGGTGGGTGTGGGTAATATCAACATCACAACCCATTCTTCAGATTTTAGGTCCATTGAATTAGCATCAGGTGTAGGTAAAACGGCGTTGAAAGGGTTCACCGGTGATGACAAGAGAAAGAGCATGGTTGGCTCCGAAAGCTTTTACTCCGGTCAAGGGCAATTCATTATTGATGCAGAGTCGGGGGTGGGTAACGTTAAGTTAAGAAGTCGCTGATTGAGCGACAGGATTCAGTAACATTAACGTTTTTTGCTGTAATGCATCTGGTTGCAATGGCTTAAATAAGTGAGCTGTTGCACCCATTTTGTATGCTTTTAAAATATCTTCTTCTGAAGTATTAGCAGTAACGACAATAATCGGGATAGTATGATCCGTTTCTCGTATCGCAGCTATTGCTTCAAACCCATTCATCACCGGCATATTTAAGTCCATAATGATCAAGTCATAGTCATTGTCACTAAACAACTCTAAAGCGCGCTTACCATGCTCTGCATGATCAATAGAACGTACAATGCTTTGCAACATTTTTTCAATTACCTTGGCGTTTAACGTGTTATCCTCCACCAATAGTAACTTTGCTCCCAACACCGAAGTACAGCTTTCCAACTGATGATTGTGTTCAAACTTCAGCGGCAGTGACAAATACGCACGGGTCCCGACTGGTTCAATAGGGTGAAAACTCAAACTTCCTCCCATCGCAGAAGCCAACAACTTACAGCGCTGAAGTCCTAACTGTATTCCTTGAAAGTGCTCATTTTGATGAGATTCAAGCCATGTTTCATAATCAAAACCAGGGCCAGAATCTTCCACAAGGATTTCTAAAAATGTATCTGATTCCAACACGAGTAGATCTGCAAAGATTTGCACACTCCCTCGTTCGGTAAACTTAATCGCATTTTCTATCAACTCACCGATTAACCACGCGACTCGAGTTTGATCACAATGACAGCAAACGTCCAAGTCATTGCTAAGTGCCAAATTAAAATTCAATGATTTCTCATGAGCTTTCAAACGGTAGGGCAAACAAGCAGATTTTACGATTTCTTGTAAGTGTGTTCGCTGACTCTCAATGACTATTTCTTGATTTTTAAGCTTATTAAAATCTTCAACAGACGCAATCAAGTGGCCTAATTGCTGAATTGAGCGCTCTGTTTCTTGTAAATAATTCTGCGATTTGTTCTCTCTAAACAAATGCAAGTATCCTTGAGCAGCTTGCAGTGGCGTACGTAGCTCATGACTAACCCTCGCTAAAAATCTTGATTTAGATTGCAATGCATCTTCGGCCTCTTGTTTGGCCTGCGTAATTTGCTTCAAGGTACTATGGATCCGTTGGTGCATTGGGTTGAAAACAAATCTCAGTTCAATAAACAGAACCAGAAGCCCCAGCAGCCATAGCACCGCTTCAACTTCTCTCAAGCGCTGCGTTTTGTCCTCCGACATTTGCTCAAAAAGCGTTACTGCATCATTTAATCGAGGTAAAATTTGTTGTGATGTTGCCATTAATAAACGCTTACTCTCCGAACTTGGCGTCTGTATTTGTACTTTGGCTAACTGAATAAATGCTTGAACTTGTTTATCTAATTCAACAGGAGCTGAAAAATATAACTGCATCAACTCTGGCGTTAGAAACTTATAATCTCGTCCATCGTCTTGAAGTAAAAAGTCGTGATTTTGCTCGAATCGTTCGATACTGTTCTTAAATTGCGTGTATTGCTCAGAACCCACACTATCACTCAGTAGTGCAATGCGCTGGGATAACATCCGCTGCATCCCAGCAATGTTAATCACATTGGCGTCATCTGCTTGTTGTATAAACAAATATTGCATAATCACCATATTGGTGGTGATTAGCGATGCCATCACAAACAGCGCCATTCTATATTTAGTTTTTACATTGTGCATTGCTAAGTCAGATCCTATGGTATTGAGCTTAGTGTAGTTAACAATTGCATTATTTACATCCGAAGTGTTGACACTTAGACGGCCAAAATGTTTCAATGCGCGCTCACCCTATTTCACAAAGTTTGCCCTTATCGGCGAACTTAAGGGCTGGAAGAGGTGCGTTATTCAGGTAGTTAAGTTGAGGAGAGCAAACTCCATCGACGCTTAATGAGGGGAATACACGCCGAGAAATACGTTAATTTGCTATAACGTGTTTCGGGCGATTGGGCTGAATCCCATCGACTGTCACCAAAATACATGGTGGAGAGCTTCTGGTCTTAGAAAAAATAAGGCCATTTGCCTTATCGTTTTTTTAAGTCCATTGCTCTTCGAATTTTAACGGTTCGAAGTTTGGACGTCTTATACCCGCCTAAACTCCGAACATGATTTAAGTTCGGTAGAGATGAAATCACAATATAATTTGTCTGACTATCCATTGTGGACAGCGTTAGTTACGCCCTTTACGGCTCAAGACCAAGTGGATTATTCCGTATTGGAAGCGCTCGTTTTGGAACAGCAAGCGGCAGGCAATGGTATCTTACTACTTGGTAGCACAGGTGAAGGGTTAGCACTCACCTTTGAAGAACAAAAAGAAATTGTTCAATTTGTTTGCAATCTTGCGCCTCAAGTACCATTGATGGTTGCGGTTGGTGGTAGCAACTTGGCTCATCAACTCGAGTGGGTTGCGTTTTGTAATCAGCAACCCGTTGATGCCTTATTACTTGGTACTCCCATCTATGCGAAACCAGGAATAGTTGGCCAGACTCAGTGGTTTAACACATTGTTAGACGCCAGTAGTGTGCCATGCATGCTGTACAATGTGCCGGGACGGAGCGCCGTCGCAATCGCACCTGAGCTACTAAAAAACCTAGCATCACACCCTAACCTCTGGGCCGTAAAAGAAGCCAGTGGCTGTATCAATAACTTCGAAGCATTTCGTCAAGCCGCACCAAACATTGAAATTTATAGTGGCGATGACGGATTAATGCCGTATTTCGCGCAAGCCGGTGCTAAAGGACTTGTCTCTGTCGCTGCCAATGCGTGGCCGCAACAAACCGCAGAGTTTGTGAAGCGCTCCTTAAGTGGCACTTCTCCCAACTTATTTACCACCTGGTCAGCGGCCGTCGATAGCTTATTTGCTGTTGCCAGTCCTATCCCAGTGAAAACCTTGATGCACCTGCAAGGCAAGTTGAAAACACCACACTTACGTCCACCACTGACACATTTAGAACTCACAACTACAGACGCGATTCTTCGCGCAAACGACAGCATTTTATCTTGGAATTAAGGCAGTAAAGTAACATGAGCTGGTTAGCATTATTAAACGATTTAGAAAACGGTACCGTTAGAGCAGCAACACAAGACGAGCAAGGCCAATGGCATGCTAACGTTGAAGTAAAGCAAGGTATATTAGAAGCGTTCAAAAACGGTGTAAACACTGAGTATCCAGGTGGCTTCGTTGACAAGGATAACTTAGCCCCTCAAGGTTTTGCTGCACAAGACGGGGTAAGAATGGTACCTGGTGGCAGTAGTGTTCGCCGCGGCGCATATGTCGCAGCAGGCACCATCATCATGCCTCCAGCCTACGTCAACATTGGTGCTTACATCGACTCAGGCACTATGGTGGACAGTCATGCATTAGTGGGGTCATGCGCACAAATTGGTAAGAATGTGCATTTAAGTGCTGCTGTGCAAGTTGGTGGTGTACTTGAGCCAATTGGCGCAAGCCCAGTAGTTGTTGAAGACGATGCCTTCATCGGTGCCGGATGCGTATTGGTAGAAGGCGTCGTCGTAAAAAGAGGGGCGGTATTAGCACCAGGCGTTCGCCTATCAGCGAGCATTCCTGTCTACGACTGTGTAAACGAGAGAATGCTCGATAAAGGCGAAGCAATCCCTGAAAACGCAATCGTGATCCCTGGTTCTCGTCCAGCGTCTAGCGAATGGGCTCAATCTCAAGGCCTTAGCATGTCGTGTGCATTAATCGTCAAGTATCGTGACGAACAGAGCGACGCCTCTTTAGCACTTGAAGAGGTATTGCGATAATGCACTGTTTGAGCACGTCACAAAGGGCCATTGCACAAAACTTAACACAACGAGAGACCACGCCATTTTTCTGTTATGACTTGGACCAACTCGCGGCGCATCTCATTCCGCTGGTTGATCAACAAATTGTTAAGTTATGGTACGCGGTAAAGGCTAACCCTTTATCGCGGATAATACAGACCTTAGATAAAGCCGGATTCAATTTTGATGTAGCCTCTAACGGTGAATTGAATCAAGTGTTGTCCCAAGGTATCAGCCCCGAACGCGTGCTCAATACTGGCCCTGCAAAATCGCTTCAGCAGATCCGCCACTTCGTTGCACAAGGTGTGCGTATTTTTGTTGCCGAAAGCCACAACCAAGTCATTTGGTTAAATCAAGTGGCGAATGAGTATGATATACAGCTTCAAGTACTGTTGCGCGTACAATTGCGCTTCGACAAAGCTGAACACAACCCCTTAGGAGGCAATACACTGACTCCTTTTGGATTAGGTTGTGAGCAATGGCAACAATTAGACCTAAAGGAGTTTAAGGCGCTCGAGTTTGTCGGCCTGCACATATTTCAGTGGGGCAATATGCTCTCAACTGAAACACTTGCTGAGCTATGGCAAGCCATGGTTAAACCATTGCTTGAATTAGCAGATACACTTGGTATCGAACTGAAAGTCCTTGACTTAGGTGGTGGTTTAGGGATCCCCTATCAGCCACAGCAAGCTTCATTAGACTGGCCATCACTCGTCGAAGCACTAGCACAAATAAAACAACAGACCGGGGTTGAAGAGCTTTGGATGGAGCTAGGTCGTTACGCCGTAGGCGAATGCGGGTTTTATTTGAATCCTGTTGTTGAACAAAAAACCAACTATGGTGAACTGCAGTTAATTGTCTCTGGTGGCATCAATCATTTGCTTAGACCAGCTGTTACTGGACAAGCATTTCCTGCGCAACTACTCAGAGATTCCGCAGCAAGTGAACAGAAATTCCATGTTCATGGACCGCTTTGCACTGCTTTGGATCATCTTGGTGATTTGCCGCTTCCCGCAGACACAAGCAGCGGTGATTGGCTAGTATTCAGCCAATGTGGTGCCTACGGCTACACGGAAAGCATGCCATTCTTTTTATGCCATGAATTACCCGCAGAATATGTCATCGAAAACGGCAAAAGTATTTGTGTTCGCCCATCTGAACCGGCGGCGAGTTATTTGAGGTAAATATGAACCAGATAACACAAGAAAATATTCAAGTTGGTGAAATTGCCAATGGCCTGCCTCTGAGCATTCCCGTTTACCGAGTTCAAGGTGATGGCAGTGGACCTAAAGTCTATATCCAGGCCAATATGCATGGTGCGGAAGTGCAAGGGAATGCGGTTATTTATCAATTACTTGAACAACTTAAACACCTCCCGTTGAAAGCCGATGTGACACTCGTGCCTTATGCAAACCCAATCGGCTGCAACCAAAAATCGGGAGAGTTCACGCTAGGCCGCTTTGATCCAATTACCGGAACTAATTGGAATCGAATGTATGTCGACCACTCTCACTTGGTTGAGGAGTTTATCGAAACACACTTGGATTGTTCGTTAGAGCAAATAAAAGCTTCCTTTCGCCAGCGATTGCTCGATCACACTAATACACAGCTTGCGCAACCCCATGACAGAATAAATACCGGAAAACGCATTGCACTGAACTTACAACGGCTCGCGCATGAGGCTGACATCGTGCTAGATCTGCACACCGGTCCCATTTCGGCAAAACACCTTTATTGCCCAGAATATGCCAAACCAAGCGCGAGCTACTTTAACATTCCTCATGTGCTTTTGATCCCAAATGACTTTGACGGGGCTATGGATGAGGCAAGTTTTTGTCCTTGGTGGAAGTTACAACAAGCCTATGCAGAAAAAGGTCGTCAAATTCCAGTGTTTACTGAAGCTTTTACCGTAGAACTTGGCTCTCAAGAAAAAATAGATCTTGAAGAAGCGCTTAACGATGCAAACAGCCTTGTTAGTTATCTGACTTATAAACAAGCTTTTTCTGGCAGCCCGCAGCAACCCGAAGAGATGACACGCTATGCCTGTACGTTAGAAAACTATCGTACGTTTTATGCGCCGATGGGTGGCATGATTGAGTACACAGCAAAGCCCGGTGATAAAGTAGAGGCTGGACAAACCATCGCAAAAATATTACGCATGGAACGCTACCTCTCTGAAAATCCACTAAACACAATTAGCATCGATGAAGATGCCATCACAATTTTGCACTTTGCCTCAGCGAGTGTGAATCAAGGTACTGAGCTATTTAAGTTTTTTACCAAATACGAAATTCTATAGTCTTATTGCGTGAGAGTAAGTCTAGATCGACTGCGATCTTAACTTACCAAGGTGAGGCGGCTTGGCCGCCAACCTTTTTTTGTTATTCACTTCACTTTCAGCCTAATTCCCCGATAATACAATCATCTAATTCAAGCAACTGGCTGCATAATGATGATATCTTCAAAATGGCTTTTAGCTGCGTTTACACTCATTGGCTGTGTTCACGCGGAGGCTAACGAAAAACAAGATGATGTTGACTTGATCAAGCAGTGTATCGTGAATGCCGTTTTAACTGGCGATCAAACACAAACAGTCCAACAGGTGCGTGCCGCATGTGCCGAGACTACACCTGCAAAGAAGGTGACCGCTCTTGATAAGCGTATGGTACGTGAACGTCTTACCCAAGAAAACCGTAACGTAATCACTCCGCATAAACGTAACTACATTCTACCCATCTCGTACATGACCAACGTGAACAGCCGACCATTTGATGGCTTAAAGGCAATCACAGACGAGCAAGGCGAGCCACTGGATAATTTTGAAGCCAAGTACCAGATATCTCTGAAAGCACCAATTTACAACGGATTTTCAGATAAAGATCAGGCCGTCTACTTCGCATTTACGTTGCAATCGTTCTGGCAGTTATACAACAAAGACGTCTCTTCACCGTTTCGAGAAACCAATTATGAACCAGAAATCTTTTGGATAAATTTTTTGGATGAAGAGCACGTGTTTTGGGGCGATGAGATGGCTGTTGCTGTTGGTATATCGCATCAATCTAATGGTCGCAGCCAGCCTAATTCACGCTCTTGGAATCGCATCTACGCTAACTTTATTTGGGAAAATAACGGCTTTGTCTTCAGTCTGAAGCCTTGGTATCGACTGCCTGAAGATGACAAAACCGACCTATTAGATCCCAAAGGGGATGATAACCCCGATATCTATAAATACTTAGGCTACTTTGAGTTTGGTGGTGCTTATCGATATCGTGATCATGAATTTGGCTTTATGTGGCGCAATAACCTTAATGGTGACAACCGAGGTGCAATTCGCCTCGACTGGTCATTTCCAATTTGGGGGAGGTTGAGAGGCTACACCCAATACTTTAACGGTTATGGTGAGAGTCTCATCGACTACAATACTCACACGCAAAGGCTGGGCATTGGTGTGTTACTGACTGATATTTTGTAGTGCTATGATGGCGGTAAGTTCTAATTTACCACCATCATCTCTTGCTTATTCGTAACTAAAGTTACTTGTGTAAAACGACAAACTGACCTTCAAACTTAGCTACTAACACATCACCGCTATAAACTTTAACAGGAACCGTGTATTGTGCCCTGCCTTCGGTCGTAAGCGTTTCCAGTTCTCCGACACATTCACTAATTGTCACAGAGGCAGAAGGCTCTTTCATCAATGGTTTCATATATTTTATATTTGCATCTGCAAGAACAATATCACCGTCTAGTCCTCGCTCTCGTAGTGCCAGATAAGTGGCTCCCCACCCCGTTAACGTCGCCATACTATATATAGAACCAGCAAACATTGAGTTATGAGGGTTAAGGTTAGCTTTCAAGTCAGCTCGAGTAGAAAACTGCCAATCCGTGTAGGTATCAACCTTTATACCCATCACATCGCTAATTGGAATCGATTCTCTCCAAATGTCTTGTAATACCTGAGTCCAATCCGGTTGTCTAAACCAACCAGGCTCGACAGGTCGCTGCTTCACCATCTTCCAGTGTTGGATGTCATCATAAGCTAAATGTGCTTTTTCGATCACCGCATAACCGTGTCGCTCATAAAAAGCTAAAGCACGCTCTCGAGCGAATAGCACAAGCTCTTCGGCTTGTTGACTCCAAGCGAGCTTCTCAAGCTCATGTAATAATCGACTACCTAAATGTTTGCCTCTATGTGCTTCATCGACGGCCATATAACGGACTTGCGCTTGTTTATGGTTGTTAAAATGCAATCGCGCCACTGCGAGCACGTTGCCTTCATTATCTTTGATATAGCGGTGTTCAGATTCTTGCTCTAAATCATCTTGTTCACTTCCTCTGGGTTGATCCCATGGGGCACGCAATACTTGCCAACGCAACTGATAATAGGCTTGCCACTCCTCGCTACTTTGTGGTGATGAAACCTCAAACATAAAGACTCCTGTTTTGTATTTTTTAGTGCTGAGCTAGCACTGTTATTGTGCAGGCTAGATTACAAGATAATCAAAGCGCTTGGAACAAAACCATACAAAACGAATGTATTTGACTGTAAAAACTGCTGGACAAGCTGGCATTAATAAAAAGCTGAACTATCATGATGTAATCATGGGAGATTTCATTACACATTCAGGCACCATTAGTAATGACTTTGTGAATCAAAGTCATCAGCTTGGACACTTGCTATACTGGCATAAACAGGGCCGCAGCAGCATTCAAGTCCGGCAAGAAAAATCGCTTAGATGGTTACTGATAAACGACACTTTACAATCCGTTGTGGAGTTAAACCACCCGGAGCACCTATTATTTCCTCATTTACAAGTATTCGCCAGACTGTGGCAACAGCTACCAGCCCCGCAGAACGTGCTAGAACTAGGATTAGGAGCGGGAGCCATCCGCGACTACTTGAATACCACCTACCCAGATTGCAAAATAACCACGATTGATAACAACCCAGAAGTCATTCGTTGCTATAAAAAATACTTCGGCGGTGATCCTCTGTGTGACGTGAGTTGCGCAGACGTGTTGGGCGCGCTACAACAAAACAAGCGTTATGATTGGATTATTCTTGATTTGTTCAGTGGTATTGATGCACCTATGTTTTTGTTCCAACACCAGTTTTACCGCTTGATACGTGCTGCCTTAAATGAAAATGGTCGATTGTATATTAACTTTTTGGCGGAGCACGAGTCACAAGTCCGCCAACTTCAGCATTTGTTGATCACTAATTTTGGCATGAAACCTTTAATAGAAACCGTGCCAGATTACAGCAATATGATTATTGAGGTTAAACGCTGAGGTTAAAAGTCACCGGCCCATCATTCGTCAAACTCACCTGCATGTCCGCGGCAAATTGACCGGTCGCAACCCGTATGCCTAACGCTTTGGCTTGAGCAATAAAGTATTCATACAGGTCATTCGCTTGTTGTGGTGTGCCAGCACTTGAAAAGCTTGGACGCATGCCTTTTTTGGTATCTGCCGCCAAGGTGAACTGTGAGACAACCAGCAACTCACCAGAAATATCTTTCAAGCTCAGATTCATTTTTCCTTCTGCATCCGTGAAAATACGATAATTAGTGACTTTATGCAGCAACTTGTCTGCCGAAGTTTGATCATCATGTTTTTCGACACCCAATAGCAACAAAACCCCTTTCGCAATTTGCCCTACAATTTCCCCGTCCACAGCCACTTGAGCTTCTGTTACTCTTTGAATTAACCCCTGCACTTTTACCTCTTGCTTAATTTGCATAACATCAAATCGGCAGCACGTCTGACTGCTTCAGAATAGCATTCTGCATTACTGTCATGACCGACGCCATTTAAAATCGACAATTGGGCATTACACCGTGTTGCAAGTTCATAGACCGCTGCATATCGACACATTAAATCATGACGGCTGTGAATAAACCAGATAGGGAAACCTTTGAGCTCAGCTACGTTTTCAATAATTTGGCGTTGATTGATAAAGCATTGATGAGAAAAAAAGTAGCTCATGTATTTTGCCTTTTGTAGTTGGCTGTCCATACAATTCAGTCGCAAGCCGTGTTCATTTCCATTAGTTGTGATCAGGTGATCCCAATCACACCAAAGCGTAGCCAGTTTATTTCGTCGCAGCTCATCTTCAGAAAATAAACCTTTTCGGTATCGTTCTAATAACTCGTCAGTACCGTCAACGCCCATCGAAAACTGTTGATATTGCTCAGGATAAAATTGTGCAGCAGCCCCATTTGCACCATATAACCAGTGTAAGTCTTCCCGACTTGCCAAAAATGTCGACCATAAAATGAGTCCGTTGATTTGCTCTGGATACTGCTGTGCAAACAATAATGCCAATGTTGCTCCCCAAGAGCCGCCAGCAAGGAGCGTTTTATCTATGTCGAAATGATTTTTAAGAGTTTGTATATCTCTTAGCAGCGAGTCTGTTGTGATGTGATCAAATTGATGGGGAGTTGAATCTTTACAGCCTCGTTGGCTAAATAAAATGACTCGATATTTGTTAGGATTGAAAAAACGTAATGAATTGCGGCATAAACCAGTGCCCGGGCCGCCATGTAAAACCAGTACGGGCACTCCATTTGATACACCAAACTCTTCTACTGCTATTTGATGACCATCACCAACCGCAAGGTGAAATTGGTGTAACGGGTCCCCATGTTGATAAACTAAACTCATTCGCCCCCCTTATTGAGGTGGGTTAAGCTCCGAGTTAGCTTCCTGCTGTTGTTCATTCATGTAGTGGGTGAGGCATACCGTGAACTCAGCCCCTAATAGCACCACAATCCAAGACAGATACACCCATACAAACAAAATGGGTACCGTTGCCAGAGCGCCATAAATCACCTCATACGAAGGAAAGTGACTGATGTACATGGCAAATCCTTTCTTTGTTAACTCGAACAATAACGCCGCAAAAAGCGCTCCGGGGATCGCCGCCCGAAACGAGACCTTGGTATTTGGAACTAAAGTATAGAGCATAATAAAGCCAGCCATGGAAATGACATACGGCAAAGTTTTGATCAAAAAGCCACTGAATCCAGGGATCCCTTTATCGGCAAACGACACCAAAGACACAATGTAAGATGTCATACCGATACTGGCGCCAAGTAACACGGGTCCCAAAGTTAGTACCATCCAATACACCGCAAAAGAAATCATTAGCGGTCTTTTTTGTTGTACCCGCCAGATCCGATTTAATGTGGTATCCACGTTGCGGATGAGCAACAATGCAACTACAGCTAAAAAACTCACCCCGACGGCTGTCATTTTGTTTGCGTTACCGGTGAACGCACTAATGTGATCTTTAATCGTATCTGTGGAAGTGGGCACAAAGTTAGTAAAAATAAAATTTTCAATGGCAAGTCTTGCGTCTTCGAAACCTGGAAATGCAGAAAATACCGCCACACCAACAGCAATAAGCGGCACTAAGGACAACAGCGTTACATAAGCTAAATAGCCAGCATTGACAGCAATTTGATCTTCCTTACAGCGCCTTACATACAGTCGCCACCAGCTTGGTTGCAACTTTAAGAAGCGCCATAGTTGCTGTTTAACTAACGCCATTTTATCTTCCATAAACTCACTTTTTACGTAGATCTAAACTTTACACATCATACCAAGCCCCACCATAATTGGTAGCGAACTAACTTTCGAGGGAACATGTATGAAAAGACTCATCATGAGCGTGCTCTGTTTAATTGTATTATCTGGATGTCAAAGTGCCTACTATGCCACCATGGAAAAATTTGGTGTACACAAACGGGAAATACTCGTTGACCGCGTAGAGGCAACGAAAGAATCACAACAAGCTTCTCAACAGGAATTTCAGTCTGCACTGGAGCGACTATCTACGTTAATTAATTTTGACGGCGGTGAGTTGCAAAGTGTCTATGATCAGCTCAATGATGACTATCAAGCAAGCCTACAATCCGCACAACTTGTGACCAGCAATATTGATAAGGTCGAAGACGTTGCGAATGCTTTGTTCAATGAGTGGCAAGATGAATTAGAGCAGTACTCAAGTGAAAAGTTAAAACGAGCCAGTAGTCGCCAGCTCAACGATACTCAGCGCCAATTTGAGCGCTTACTTCGCTCGATGCGCAGTAGTGAGGCAAAAATGCAGCCCGTGTTAGACTCTTTGCAAGACAACGTACTGTTTTTAAAACACAATCTTAACGCCCAGGCTATTTCTGCAATAAAAGGGGAGTTTAATACATTAAAACGAGACATCAGCGCATTAATCGCCGATATGAATCGCTCAATTGAAGATTCCAACAAGTTTATTGAAGAAATGAACGCGACCCGCTCTTAGTTATTTGGGGCGCCCAGCGCCCCTCCACTATTATTTTATCCGCAAGTCTTCTATCAGCTCACCGTGCTCAGTGGTCTCTCGCTCATGGCTCGGCTCTAGCCATTCTTCAGCTAATGCTTCGCGTTCCCAATGCTGCATAGACTCAAGTGACAACAGTTTATCGACATACTCCATAGCCAATTTAGGTAAAGGCAAACCAAAGCTACGCACTCTAAATGCCACAGGTGCAAAAAATGCATCTACCGCACTGAACTGCTCACCGGCCAGAAATGGCCCACCAAATCGAGTCAATCCTTCTCTCCATAATTCAGCTAGGCGGTTCAAGTCTTTTTCAAGTGCAGGTATTGTGTCATTTAATTTGACTCTAACGGCAATATTCATTGGACATATATTACGTAACGCAAAAAAACCAGAGTGCATTTCCGCGGCAGCGCATCGCGCCCAAGCTCTAGCAACCGCTGATTCAGGCCATACGCTTTGATGTTTTTCCGCTAAATATTCCGTGATAGCAAGAGAGTCCCACACCGCAATGTCCTCATCTTTTAAACAAGGTACAAGCCCTGTTGGGCTGAATTCTCTAAATGCCTCCCAATTGGATGTCTCTCCAAATGGAGAGACCTTCTCCTCAAAAGGGATACCCAGTTCTGTCATTAATACCCACGGGCGTAGTGACCAAGACGAGTAGTTTTTATTAGCAATGTGAAGCGTGTACATAAAGCGGGATCCTGTTGATTTATTGTTTCAATTAAAGATACGAGAACCTTGCTTGCCATGCAACCGATTAAATTTAACCTCAGCTGCGGATAAGAGTTTTGAAAGTGTCAATACTGAAGTATCCATGAGTTTTCTAATACCAATGATGGGATTTTATTCAATATCAAGGCGCTTTCACTTGTCATAGCTAGCTATGACAAGTGAAAGCAACGAAGAAAGTGGGCAAAATAGCATTATTGGGCAAATTCGCTTATCCGCAGTTGAAGTTGTTTAGCTCAATCCAGCATCATAGGAATTGCGAAAATAACACCACACTGCAGTGGACGATGATAGGCCAAACAAGACTACCGGTTCTCACTCTGAGCCATAAATAGCCGAACCCAAAAACACTCGTGCTTAGCAGGCTTACCCAATGAAACTGAGGAAAGGTAGCAGAGGTTATAACACTTTGATCCAGGGCGAAAATACCCACAGACAACACACCGGCAAAAGTAACAGGTACACCCAATATCGAATAGGAGCTAGAGGTTATGGAACGAGTTAGGCTGTACAGTAATATCCCATGATAAAACACCTCTTTTTCAGTCCCCAGCGAAACTGCTAAGTACAATAGCTCTTCTGGAGACATCACTCCATCGTCTCCACCTAGCAATACGGCAAGTACAAAACGAATACTGAGTAATAGGATCAGTACACCCAGTGCCGCTTTCACTGCCCCGGCTTTTTGATTAAAAGTCAGCCCAAATTGAGTCCATGAAAGTGTTTTAGAGAAGTGCTTAAATAACAAAGTAGCACTAACCACAAACAGTAAGGAAAACAATCTACTGCCCCAGTCAGCACCGGGTGGCATGACACCAAATGGTGCTAAAACCTGTCCGACTGCTCCAGCCCAGCTATGAAAGATAACTAACAATGCACTAACTAGCAGCCAACGAACGTTTATTTTTACAGTAAAGTATTTTGCAACGACCCAAACAACGACAAAGCTCAGTGCCATTATCCAAAGAGGCGACAGTAATTGATTTAGCATATTGATACTCTATTATTTAGGGCTACGCTTTACAGGCTCACTTTTTCGCCTTCATTTAATACAATCAGTGGGATTTTAGTGTTTAGCTGCTGATATTGACCAAGCAAACGAAATAGCGGCGCATGACTACTTTTATCACCCATTTTCCAAGACGCATTACCATGTCCCCATGGGATCATCACCTTGCAGTTCAACTCATTAGCGGCATAAAGTGCATCTTCTGGCGTCATATGAACTTTCCGATACCACTCACCGTGTTCTTCATGAAAATAGGAAGCAATCGGCATTAAACAAATATCAAAGGAGTCGAAGCGTTCAGCAATTGCGCCTATGTGCTCAGAATACCCTGTATCACCGGCATAAAATACATTGTAACCATTAGATTCGAGTACCCATCCACCCCACAGGGTTGCATTGTTATCTTCGGTAATAAAAGGTACGATCACCCTACTGCTGAAGTGATGTGCAGGAACAAAGTGAATCTGCGATCCGCCTAATGGTTTTGAAGTAAACCACGGCATCTCGGTAATTGTGTAACCATCGTCTGGAAAGTACTCGGCAAACCCTAAAGGCGTAAAGTAGTGAGTGTCTTTGTTGAGTGACTCGATAGTTTCGATTGAGAAGTGGTCGTAATGTATATGTGAGTAAACAACGCCATCTACTTGCTGTTCTAAATCATTCGGCCAGTTAACTTCATTGCGATAAAATCCACCAGTCAGCTTAAACCCTAAATCAACTGGCCAATCAAATTGATGCCTAACCGGGTCAACTAACACCGCCTCCCCCGTTGGCGTTTTCACCACGAACGTCGCATGACCTAACCATTGAATTTCAAATCCAGTACGTGATGGTAAAACTGGGTTTGTTCCCACGAACTTGCATTGCTCCATTTCTTGCTCACACTTGATAAGCTCCGTTTTTGGGTAACAATTTTCTGTACAGTTCACAGGATATTTTTCAGGTTTTTTATAGTGATTACTAAAACGGTCTTCGTATCCTTCATGACTGGAGTAAACTAAGACTTGGTGCGGAGAATATGCTTGTTTGACGATATTTGGATTAGAGCAAGCCGACAACAAGAGCACTGTAGAAATGATGATGTACTTCATAGAGTTAAGTTATTATTGTGTTTACTTGACTATAACAAATAGCGACCTAAAAAAGAAACGAAGCGAGTTCGCAGCAGATACCGACAGTTCATACTGCGTAATAACATAGCATTAGTTTTCAGCTATAAATTTTCTGACATGGTCAAAAATCCACCGAGCCACACTGTACGCGAGGGCTTTAATCGCCCCAGACTTGATATCTCGAAACAGCCTGCGAATTTTTTGACCTCTCGAACGTCGATTATATGTCGATTTTTCTAGATTCATTATTAGCTCTCAAATAAATATTCAAATTACTGAGGCTCGAAATAGCATTTCCTCAGCTCCGAATTTACCGTAGCTGAAAAACCTCATAAAAACAAGAGACAAAAATACAGTTAACACATTGTTTTTTAACGGATTTTCTGGGTTTAAAATCCCCCCTGGGAACATTTTATCGGTGTTTGAAATATCGGTGAATCACATTCCTGACTTTCTGCTTTTTGTTCTAAAAAAATGCTAAATCTATAAAAATGGTTATAAAAAATGATATTTAGATTAAATATGAAGTAAGGCCAAGCGATAGCAAGGGCGACGTGTATTGATAGCTGTGATATGGCTTCACTTAACTGGAGTCCGTTGAAAAAACTTGAAAATGGCGAGGCAAGCATATCGCAACCCTGAGGGCAAAGTTTATCGCATTAAAGTGTGTTTTAGTGATGGCACCTGTACGTCGTGGATGATGGTTAAGATAAACGCGAACAGGTGATTTTTATCCATACTGACTTGTTGGGGAATCCGGTTGCAGAATCAATGGATTAGATAGTGCAACTTAGTTGTACGCTTGATGCTTTCTTCTCATAAAGAGTACCGTAGATCGGGTGGTTAACCTGACACTCGATAGCTGCGTTCAAACATCCCCCCCGAAACGCAAAAGCCCCAGCGAATGCCGGGGCTTTATCAAAAGTCTAATTTAGTTAAAAACTAAAATTAAGCTTTCTTAGGACGTTCAATCACGTCAACTAGAGTCCAAGACTTAGTCTTAGAAATAGGCGCACATTCGCGAATAGTCACGATGTCACCTGTCAGTAGACGTGTTGCTCTCATCGTGCACGTGCAACTTAGTTGTACGCTTGATACTTTCTTCTCATAAAGAGTACCGTAGATCGGGTGGTTAACCTGACGCTCGATAGCCGCGCTCACTGGGTCACTTTTCCGAGAACAAATTGCCAATATTTTTACAGGTTGTTTCTGCAACCAACTCTTCGAGGTCGCCGCTGTAACTAACCTCGCATTTCCCATCAAATTGTTTATCAAGAAATCGTTTATACGCAGTTGCTTCCCTAAGAAGATGACGCGCCGTGAAACGAATAGTGCCCTCTGATGTTTCATTCGATCTATCTATAGTCGCGATAAGGGTCAGATTATCGTGAGGATCTTTTTCCAAGATATTAGCAAGAGTCACTTGCTCCAATCTTGTAACTATAATCACCTTCTTATCAGACACCGATGGATCACTATCTGCCCAAATCATTCCTGAGCAATCGGCTATAACACCTTTTTTATCAACACCTTTTAATACAAATACGCAACCAGCGCCTTCATCAAACCATTGGGAAAACCCGTCACTCGCAACAGACTGAAACGAAGCTAACAACAAAATTACTTTCCATATCATATTCATAACCTCCTACCAACAGGTGGTGTCAACAGTGTACCTGTCACCAGACCCCGTATACGTTAACCTACAACCACCTCTTTCAAAAACATCTGCGCCGAATACATCTCGCAAAGTTTGAAGATACTGCCCAGATTCTGAAGTACTGATATTGGCGGTAAACGAGATTGAGCCATCTGCGTTTCGCTTCGAATTTCGCAAATCTGCAACGATTTTATGTGTCCCAGTCTGCGCATTGTATGAAATGATGATCACCCCATGAGGGCTTTTTACAACTACCATCCTGCTTTCATTTTTTACTTCATCTTTAAACCATCCGCGGAATGCCTCACTGAACGACTTAAGACCATCCCCGAAGTTCTTAAAGTCTTGAGAAAAAGAGCCTCCATTATTGTTTTGGGGTTGTTCATTAACTTGGCTGCCATTCCTAGATCTTGCTCTCGTGGAGAAAGCTGTGGTTAAGGCCGCTTCTTTAAAGGCTAAGCGAAAGTTACTGTTAGCATCACTATAGTTACACTCGGAACAAATAAACTGGATCTTATAAGCCCCTTGAAATACGACAGTCCCACCAATCTTAATGGTATCAGTTAAAAATGTTATATCACCAAAACTTGTAGATGAAGATGTTTCAAGTGTTTCATATGAGTAACCTCTTTGCAGGCACTCATTGAAATATCCTCTACCTTGCATTGTTATGCAGCGTTCTGTCTCTTGCTGAAAGGTCCAAGTACCTCCTCCAAATGATGCTAATACACTATTCGAAAAGAGTAGCAGGAGGAAGGTGATAGATGGTAATAATTTCATACTAAATTTCCTTTTTTAGAGAATTGAAAGTAAATATAACATGACCAAATTGTTTTGCAAATGTATCCAATATATCTTAGATAACGAATAAACTTCAGATTAATTATGTAGATCCAAATTAAGATTGAGATTAATTACGGACACTACTGCCCAAATGATGATAACGCTGCCATGTATCAGGTCTACAACGCAAAAGCCCCGGCGAATGCCGGGGCTTTATCAAAAGTCTAATTTAGTTAAAAACTAAAATTAAGCTTTCTTAGGACTTTCAATCACGTCAACTAGAGTCCAAGACTTAGTCTTAGAAATAGGCGCACATTCGCGAATAGTCACGATGTCACCTGTCAGTAGACGTGTTGCTCTCATCGTGCGCGTGCAACTTAGTTGTACGCTTGATGCTTTCTTCTCATAAAGAGTACCGTAGATCGGGTGGTTAACCTGACGCTTGATAGCTGCGTTCAAAAATTCCACCCCCAAACGCAAAAGCCCCGGCGAATGCCGGGGCTTTATCAAAAGTCTAATTTAGTTAAAAACTAAAATTAAGCTTTCTTAGGACGTTCAATCACGTCAACTAGAGTCCAAGACTTAGTCTTAGAAATAGGCGCACATTCGCGAATAGTCACGATGTCACCTGCTAGTGCCGTGTTGCTCTCATCGTGCGCGTGTACTTTCGTAGTGCGCTTGATGAATTTACCGTAGATCGGGTGCTTAACCTGACGCTCGATAGCAACAACGATTGACTTGTCCATTTTGTCGCTTAGAACACGACCTTGTAGAGTACGGATCTTATCGCTCATTATGCACCTGCCTTCTGGTTGATAACCGTTTTAACACGCGCAATATTGCGACGTACTTTCTTAAGCTCGTGAGTTTGAGCTAGCTGACCAGTGCTCGCTTGCATGCGCAGGTTGAACTGCTCACGAAGAAGCTCTAGAAGCTCAGCATTTAGCTCTTCTACGCTTTTGTCTTTAAGTTCGCTAGCTTTCATTACATTACCGTCCGAGTTACAAATGTTGTTTTGAAAGGTAATTTACGAGCAGCTAGGTTGAATGCTTCGCGAGCAAGCTCTTCTGAAACACCTTCCATCTCGTAAAGTACTTTACCAGGCTGAATTTCAGCAACCCAGTATTCAACAGAACCTTTACCTTTACCCATACGAACTTCTAACGGCTTTTCTGTAATTGGCTTATCTGGGAACACACGGATCCAGATTTTACCTTGACGCTTGACGTGACGTGTCATAGCACGACGAGCTGCTTCGATTTGACGAGCAGTCATTCGGCCACGGCCAGTCGCTTTCAAGCCGAAAGAACCGAAGCTAACCTTGTTACCGCTGGTAGCAAGACCACGGTTGCGGCCTTTGTGTACCTTGCGGAATTTTGTACGTTTTGGCTGTAACATTAGTCGCTACCTCTTACTTAGCACTTTTTTTAGCTTTCTTCGGCGCACGCTTAGCTGGCTTCTCTTGCTCTTGAACTAGTGGAAGACCACCAATTACTTCGCCTTTGAAGATCCAAACTTTAACACCGATGATACCGTAAGTGGTCAAAGCTTCTGAAGTTGCGTAGTCGATGTCAGCACGAAGAGTATGTAGAGGTACACGACCTTCACGATACCATTCTGAACGTGCGATTTCAGCACCGCCTAGACGGCCACTTACTTCAACTTTGATACCTTTTGCACCTAGGCGCATTGCGTTTTGTACTGCGCGCTTCATAGCACGACGGAACATAACACGACGCTCTAGCTGAGAAGAGATACCGTCAGCAACTAGTTGTGCATCAAGCTCTGGCTTACGTACTTCCGCGATGTTGATTTGCGCAGGTACACCAGCAAGCTTAGTTACAGCTTGGCGAAGCTTTTCAACATCTTCACCTTTTTTACCGATAACAACACCAGGACGAGCTGTGTGAATTGTTACACGGATTGATTTAGCTGGACGCTCGATAACGATTTTAGACACAGAAGCGCTCTTAAGTTCCTTAGTAAGGTAAGAACGTACTTTGTGATCGCCAAAAAGCTGTTCAGAGAAATCTTTTGTATTCGCGTACCAAGTAGATACCCAAGGCTTAGAGATACCTAGGCGAATACCAGTAGGATGAACTTTTTGTCCCATTACTTATATCTCCTAGCTATCCGAAACCACAACAGTGATATGGCTTGTACGCTTAAGGATGCGGTCTGCGCGTCCTTTAGCACGTGGCATAATACGTTTCATTGTAGGACCTTCGTCTACAAAAACTTTAGCCACTTTAAGCTCATCAATGTCAGCACCTTCGTTGTGCTCCGCGTTCGCGATAGCAGACTCAAGTACTTTTTTAACCAATACAGCCGCTTTCTTTGGGCTGTACGCTAGGATTTCTAGCGCGCGATCTACCGGAAGTCCACGGATTTGATCAGCCACTAGGCGTGCTTTCTGCGCCGAACCAGAGGCGAATTTGTGTTTAGCTAATGCTTCCATCATACCCTCCGATTAACGCTTCTTAGCTTTCTTATCCGCAGCGTGACCGCGGTAAGTACGTGTAGGTGCAAATTCACCTAGTTTGTGACCGATCATTTCGTCTGTGATGAACACAGGTACGTGCTGACGACCATTATGGACAGCGATGGTCAATCCGATCATGTTAGGGATGATCATTGAACGACGGCTCCAAGTTTTAATTGGCTTCTTGTCACCGCTTTCCAACGCTTTCTCTACCTTCTTCAGCAAGTGTAGGTCAATAAATGGACCCTTCTTGAGAGAACGTGGCATGGCAATTCCTCAACTATTATTTAGTACGACGACGTACGATGAACTTATCTGTACGCTTGTTCTTACGAGTCTTATAACCTTTAGTAGGCACACCCCAAGGAGTAACAGGGTGACGACCACCAGAAGTACGACCTTCACCACCACCGTGTGGGTGGTCAATCGGGTTCATGGCAACACCACGAACTGTAGGACGGATACCACGCCAACGATTTGCACCAGCTTTACCTAGTGAACGTAGCATGTGCTCAGCATTACCTACTTCGCCGATAGTCGCACGACAGTCAGACTCAACTTTACGAACTTCGCCAGAACGAAGACGTAGTGTTACGTATTGACCTTCACGCGCAAGGATCTGAACGTAAGCACCTGCAGAACGTGCAATTTGTGCACCTTTACCAGGCTTAAGTTCAACGTTGTGTACAGTTGTACCTACAGGGATGTTACGCATAGGTAATGTGTTACCAACCTTGATTGGTGCATCAACACCAGATTGGATAGCATCACCCGCTTTAAGACCTTTAGGTGCGATGATGTAACGACGCTCACCGTCTGCATAAACTACAAGAGCGATGTTTGCGCTACGGTTTGGATCATACTCTAGACGCTCAATTTTAGCAGGAATGCCATCTTTTGTGCGTGTAAAGTCGATTACACGGTAGTGTTGCTTGTGACCACCACCAATGTGACGAACCGTGATACGACCGTTGTTGTTACGACCACCTGATTTAGAGTTTTTCTCTAATAGCGGAGCGTAAGGCTTACCCTTGTGTAGATCAGGGTTAACCACTTTAACGACGTGACGACGACCCGCAGAAGTTGGTTTACACTTTTGAAGTGCCATAATTCTAACTCCCCTTATTACTCGGCGCCGCCGACAAAGTCTAGCTCGCTACCTTCTTTAAGAGTAACGTAGGCTTTTTTCCAATCGCTACGACGACCAAAACGCATACCTGTACGCTTTGTTTTACCCTTAACATTTAGAGTGCGAACACCAGTTACTTCTACTTCGAAAAGCTTTTCTACAGCTGCTTTAACTTCAGCTTTAGTTGCATCTTTCGCTACTTTGAAAACGATTGTGTTGTTTTCTTCAGCAGATACAGTGCTCTTCTCAGAGATGTGTGGAGCAAGGATTACTTTTAAAAGACGTTCTTCACGGATCATGCTAGCGCCTCCTCAAGTTGCTTAACAGCACCTGCAGTAATAAGTACCTTATCGAAAGCGATTAGGCTTACTGGGTCGATGCCAGCTACATCGCGCGTGTCAACCTTGTAAAGGTTACGTGCAGAAAGGAATAGATTCTCATCTACTTCTTCAGTCACGATTAGTACGTCTTTAAGCTCAAGTTCTTTAAGCTTAGCTACTAGTTCTTTAGTCTTTGGTGCTTCTAGACCAAAGTTTTCAACAACTACTAGACGATCTTGACGAACAAGCTCAGAAAGAATGCTCTTGATCGCACCGCGATACATCTTACGGTTAACTTTTTGGCTGTGATCTTGCGGCTTAGCTGCAAAGCTCACACCACCGCTGCGCCAGATTGGGCTGCGGATTGTACCAGCACGTGCACGGCCAGTACCTTTTTGGCGGAATGGTTTCTTACCACCACCGCGTACTTCAGAACGTGTCAGTTGAGCACGAGTACCTTGACGAGCACCTGCTGCGTAAGCAACAACTACTTGGTGTACTAATGCTTCGTTAAACTCACGTCCAAAAGTAGCTTCGGAAACTTCAAGCGCGCCAGCGCCTTTAATTGCTAATTCCATCACTAAATCTCCAGGACTTATGCTTTAACAGCAGGTTTAACGATAACGTCGCCGCCGATAGCGCCAGGTACTGCACCCTTAACTAAAAGCAAGTTACGCTCTGCGTCAACACGTACTAGTTCAAGGTTCTGAGTAGTCGTTCTCACGTTACCCATTTGACCAGCCATTTTCTTACCTTTGAAAACTTTACCAGGAGACTGGTTTTGACCGATTGAACCAGGAGCACGGTGAGATAGAGAGTTACCGTGAGTTGCGTCTTGCATGCTGAAATTCCAGCGCTTAACACCACCTTGGAAACCTTTACCTTTTGAAGTACCAGTAACGTCAACTTTATTCACTTCAGTGAATAGTTCAACTGTTAGTTCTGAACCTACTTCAAATTCACCTTCACCGCCGTTAAGACGGAATTCCCACAGGCCGCGACCCGCTTCAACGCCAGCTTTAGCGAAGTGACCCGCTGCTGGTTTGTTTACGCGACTTGCTTTTTTCTCGCCTGCAGTAACTTGAAGCGCGTTGTAACCGTCTGTTGCGTCAGATTTGATCTGCGTAACACGGTTAGGCGTCGCTTCGATAACTGTCACAGGGATAGATACACCATCTTCAGTGAAGATACGTGTCATACCCACTTTACGACCGACTAGACCTAATGCCATTTTCCTAAAACCTCTCTAATCTTCCGATTAACCCAGGCTGATTTGAACATCAACACCAGCAGCAAGGTCTAGGCGCATTAGTGCGTCTACAGTCTTGTCAGTTGGTTCTACGATGTCGATCAGACGTTTGTGGGTGCGGATCTCATATTGATCACGCGCGTCTTTGTTTACGTGCGGAGAGATCAATACGGTGAAGCGTTCTTTACGCGTAGGAAGTGGGATTGGACCACGAACCTGAGCACCAGTGCGCTTCGCTGTTTCCACGATTTCCGCCGTTGATTGGTCAATCAAACGGTGGTCAAAAGCTTTTAGGCGAATACGAATGCGTTGATTTGACATTCTTAAACCTCAAAATAAAAAGAGCATTTAAAAAGAGCATAAAGAAACGACCGAGACTAACTCAATTAATCCTGAGAAGTCGGTTGTTAATTTATTTCTACCGTTGAACTCTCGATTGGAGTTCCTGTTTAATGGTCTGAAATCCAGACCTTTACTTTACTTCCTATAACCCGAGGGTCAAAGAAAGTCCGCACATTATAATGAGATTGGTGATAAATGCAACAACTAATGCTAAGTTATTTTAAAGACCTTGAATTACTGTCATAATTTCGCAGCCATTTACAGGATACAATCAGCAGTTGGATTAAGCAGTCCATGAAGTGAGTATAAATGGTCAGTCCAGTTAAAGCTTGGTATTCTATAATAAAGTAAACCGTTTGGTATTCATATGCGCGTGTTTTCATACTTGCTTACAACTCTGGCTCGCTGGAGTAATCATATTTTTGTCAAAACCAAAGTTTTGCCAGCCAACCCCATTGAAAGTTACGGACTCAATCCAGAGCTACCGACCTTTTATTTAACCCGATTAAACTCAGCATCTGATTTAGCCGCGTTAGATAACATGTGTAAACAACTAGGGCTGCCTGCGGCATCTAAAAAGGAAAAGTTGGGCAACATTGAATTAGACCGATTCGTTGCTATTCAAAATCCGCCAAGCGTGTTTAGCGACAAGAGCCGACCCAGCGACGCAATAGAGAAAAGTAAAGCTATTTTCGAAGCTTTGAATGCCGACGCCACACTACAAGCGCAAGTGATCCCGATCACGATATTATGGGGCCGCAATCCGGGCAAAGAAAAACCGGGTGTTGGTACCCTGCTGTCCAGCTCGTTAACACCAAGTTGGTTAAGAAAGTGTTTTGTGGTGTTGTTTTCTGGTCGCGATACCTTTGTACGTTTTTCTCAACCCATCGAGTTGAGAACACTACTGAATGACAAAGCAGATGTAGATGCTTTACCGCATAAGCTACTGCGTGTTGCTCGCGTACATTTCCGCCGTCAAAAGCTCACCGCCACAGGCCCCAAACTGCCCTCAAGAGAAAAGCTGTTTAATTCTATTCTTGCTGCTCCAAGTATCAAAAAGGCCATTGCCGATGAAGCGAAAGCCAAGGGCCTCAGTCATCAAGAAGCTCGACTTGAAGCTCTTGAACTGCTCGACGAAATCGCTGCCAATTACTCAGATGCCATGGTACGTGTCGCAGACAGAGCACTGACTTGGCTGTGGAACAAGTTGTATAATGGTATCGAGGTAAACAACTCAGACAAAGTCCGCGAACTCGCAGATAAAGGTCACGAAATCATTTATGTCCCGTGCCACCGCAGTCATATGGATTATTTGCTGCTCACTTACGTCATTTACCATCAGGGCTTGGTACCACCGCATATTGCCGCTGGAGTAAACCTTAACTTCTTCCCTGCGGGGCCGATTTTTAGACGCAGTGGCGCGTTTTTTATACGTCGTTCATTCTCCGGTAACAAACTCTATTCCGCGATTTTCAAAGAATACTTAACGCAATTGTTCATCAAAGGCTACTCGGTGAAGTTTTACACTGAAGGTGGACGCAGCCGCACTGGTCGTCTGCTGCCACCGAAGACAGGTATGCTCGCGATGACATTGCAATCCATGCTCAGAGGAATTGACAGACCGGTAACCGTGGTTCCGGTTTACTTGGGCTACGAGCATGTAATGGAAATAAACACCTATTTGAAAGAGCTGGCCGGCAGTTCGAAAAAGAAAGAGTCGGTGCTCGGTATCTTTAAGGCGATTAAAAACCTGAAAAACTATGGCCGAGGCTATCTCAACTTTGGAGAACCTATTTGCCTTAACCAATACTTAAACCAGCATCAACCGAATTGGCGTGACGCAATTAGTAAAACAGACAGTGCCAAGCCCAGCTGGCTTAACACCCAAGTTGCCAATCTTGCTGATGACATCATGACCGAGATAAATAATTCGGCCGCATTAAATGCGGTCAACTTACTGGCAACAATTTTGCTTAATAACGAGCAATTCGCACTGTCAAAGTCTCTATTACTAAAGCAATTGAGTTTGTATCAAGGATTACACCGCCAAGCGCCATATCACAAAAACGTGACAGTGCCTGAGGGCAGCGCTGAAGAGTTATTAACTCACGCACTGAAACTTGATAAATTTGATATTGTTGAAGATGGTTTTGGCGAAATCATCAGCATCAAGGAAAAAGAACGCGCCTTGATGACCTATTACATTAATAACACACTGCACTTGTTTGCACTGCCAAGCTTACTCGCTCAGCAACTATTTAACCGCTACAGCATCACGGTAGAAGAAAGCCGAAAACAAGTAGAAGTCCTGTATCCTTTATTCGCTAACGAGTGGTTTTTAACCCCCTTGAAACCCAATTACATTGACGATGTATTCCGCTATTTTGCTGAGCAAGGTTTAATTACTTATGATGGTCATGTCGCGATGGTGAATAAAGATAGTGAGGTACTTTCTCAACTTGAGATGCTCGGTAAAGTATTGCATCTCACCTTGGAACGTTACGCCATCACAATTAATTTGGTGAAGCACTATAAAGGTATGACCCGCTCCGAGCTAGAAAAGACCAGTACTGACCTTGCTACCCGACTTGGTACATTGCATGGGATCAAAAGCCCTGAATTTTTTGACAAGAAGGTGTTGACCGCGTTCGTCACTAGTTTGAAAGAGCAAGGCTACATTCAACATTCTGAGTCAACAGGCATGCAAGCCACCGATGCGCTTATTGAATTAGAAAAGCATCTGCAAGAATTGCTACCAGCTAGGATCCATCAATCAATTCAAAACATTCTTTAAACTTTTAACAAAAAAGCCGTCAATCTCGACGGCTTTTTTGTAGCGACTCTTATGCCTCAACTGAGGTTATTTTCGCTGGCGCATCACCCCTTCTTGAATCGTTGATGCAATCAGTTCTCCGCTACGGTTAAAGAACTGGCCCCGAACCAATCCTCTTCCATTAGAAGCACTTGGACTATCCACACTGTATAAAATCCAATCATCTAATCTAAATGGCCTATGAAACCACATTGCGTGGTCAATGGTCGCCACTTGCATATCAGGCTGCATAAACGACAAACCGTGCGGTTGCAAGGCTGTGGGCAAAAATTCAAAGTCTGACGCATAAGCCAATAGATAGTTATGAATGCGCCTATCGTCAGGCATCTCGCCATTCGCTTTAAACCACACATGCCTAACTGGCTCTTGCTTTTTAGGACTAAACGGGTTTTGAAAATCCACCGGACGCATATCTATCGGCATCTCTTTGGTGAATTTAGCTCTGAGTCTCTCGGGGATCTGTTTTGAGTGCTCTTGGTAGAAGTGCAGTGATGGTTTCAGTGACTCAGGCGCAGGTACTTTTGGCATTGCAGACTGGTGTGATAGACCGGGCTCATCACCCTGAAAAGAGGCCGTCATATAAAAAATCGGTTTGCCATATTGAATCGCGCTGACACGCCGTGTACTAAAGCTACGCCCATCTCGAATATTTTCTACGTCATATACAATCGGTTTGCTGGAGTCACCTGGACGCAAAAAGTAAGAGTGTAACGAGTTAACGTAGCGACCTTCAGGCAAGGTATATTTAGCTGCTGACAGCGCCTGCCCCATAACCTGACCGCCAAACACTTGAGGAAACCCTAAGTCTTGGCTTTGTCCTCGATAAATCCCTTGCTCTATTTCTTCCAGACTTAGTAAATCGAGCAGGTTTTGTAATACTTGACTCATTCTCTACTCCGAGGTTGTGATCCGCTTAGCTAAACCTAATAATACACTATATCTCAATAGATTGGATTGAATATGACTTATTGGCTATTTAAAACCGAACCCGACGCATTCTCAATTGACGACTTAAAAAAAGCGCCAAAACAACAAACTTTTTGGGAAGGGATCCGCAATTATCAAGCACGGAATTTTTTACGTGACCAAGTTAAAGTCGGCGACCATGTCTTTATTTATCACTCAAGCTGTAAAGTTCCTGCTGTCGTCGGTATCGCAACGGTGGTTAAAGCAGCTGAACCCGACCCTCATCAGTTCGATTTACATAGTGATTATTACGATGCGAAATCCAGTCCAGAAAATCCTCGCTGGGTTGGTGTGACGCTACAGTATCAGCAACACCTGAGACCAGTGATATTAAAAGCGATTAAGGCAAATAACGACATCACCGAACTTGCGTTGAAAAAAGGCGGTAGGCTTTCCATCATGCCTGTCACCCAAAAGGAATGGCAAATTATTTTAGGTATGTCGCAGCAAAACTAGCGACGCCGCTTTTTTCGCCCACCTTTGGGTATCATTGAAAAATACAGCAGTAAAGCTAACCAACTAAACACTAAGGTAGCAATTAACCAGCCGTTTTTTTCATGTCTCTTTGTACGTTTACTTCCGGCAACTAAAGCAACCGGAAGTAGATAAATACAGATTAAAGTTATCAACAAGAAGAGTTCGTCGAACATAATGACTGCCACGCTACTTCACTGGCTAATACTCTTTGTGGTGCGATGTAATGAAGTACATCACCACCTTTCAAAGCATAGTTAAGCGGTGGATTTAAATCCATATCAAAACCATTCAAGTCATGCGCAACGCCCAGCAAAGTCGCATCGTGATTTTGCTTAAAATATCCAAATATATCACCAAAGGTCATGGCACTGACTTGATGAGGTATTTGTAAGCTGAATTGGGTATCACCACGCAATGTAGACAACAATTCTTCCTGTATTCGACTAGAGCCAGGATCTTGCATTGCACGAACTAAGATTTCCGCCGACATACTTGCTGAGCATTCAACATTTTTGCAATGCTCCCTTAATAAGCTCGCTTTGCTGTTATCTAAAAAATGCGCACTAATATGTGCCTCAGATTTAACCACTCGGCTGAGTTTGAGCGCGGTGGTAAAAGTTTGATCATCATCTAACCCATCCACAATCACTTTGTCAGCTTGCGCGAGTCCGATGCGAGCAAGTTGCTCATCATCGGTAAAACTGGTGAGCTTAGCAAACAATACATCGGGGTAGCTTAGCAGTGGGTGCTCAATGTTGTCCGTAACCGCAAGTACTATTTTCCGTGCTTCGCGTTTTTTGTCTCCTAATATGTAATCAACCATTTTTTTGGTTCTCACTTCATGCCAACCAAAAATAATGATGTGGTTTTGCAAATGTGCGAAATCTTTATCTCCTGTCATACCTCTTCTCACCCAATAAGTTACCAATTGCCCAGCTTTCCCCAATAGCACCCCAAATAATGCTAACCCAAACGGTATTTGCACCAAGGCGACAATCCACCGGCCCAAGTCAGTTGTGGCGCTAAAATCACCGTAACCTACTGTGGAAGTAGTCACGACGTAATAATAAAAAAACCGGCTAGGGTCTAATAGTTCAGCTTCCCCTGCACCATTAAGTAGCCCCCAAACAACCAACATATGTGCTAACGTCGCCGTTATTAGCAGCTGCCAACTTGCTTTGTCGATATGCGCGCGCAGCAATATCGCAAAGCGCCTCAAGATAAAAGGCATATTGCTTCCTTTTTAGTTTTTTGTTGCTCTAGTCGGTTAAATCGACTTACATCAATACATTACTGTATGTGTTTACTAAAAAACAGTACGACATTGCGAGTACTTTGATATAGTCTTAAAAAGTGAACAATGAAGTTGGGGGGAAACAATGGCAGGTGTATTAGCTTCGGTTGATCAAAGAACACAGTTAGTGGGTGAAAACCGCTTGGAACTGTTGTTGTTTCATCTACACAGCCGCCATTTCTTCGCATTAAATGTATTCAAAGTGAAGGAAGTGGTTAAGCTGCCTCACATGAACAAAATGCCTAATGCGCATCCAAAAGTCTGTGGTGTCACAACTATTCGCGGCGAATCTATTCCTGTGATCGACTTACGCCAAGCTATCTGCATGCCACCTTGCGAAAAAGACGCTGATAGTAACCTCGTCATCACAGAATATAACCGAACCGTCCAAGCTTTTTTAGTCGGTAAGGTGGATCAAATTATCAACACCGCATGGACAGAGATTATGCCTACGCCCAAATCGGTGGGACGCAATCACTACTTAACGGCGCTGACAAAAATCAAACGTGACGGCGTCGAACATATCGTCGAGATCATTGATGTCGAAAAAGTCCTTGCCGAAATTGTTGAGTACAATATTGAGATACCTGAAGATATTTTAGATAAAAGTATCATTGGAGAACTAGAGGGTCGTAAAATCCTCCATGCCGATGACTCCCCCACCGCTAGGCGACAAGTTGCAGACACGCTTGCCCAGCTTGGGGTTGAAATTATCCCAGCTACCGATGGTTATGAAGCCCTCAAGCTATTGCAGCATTGGGCAGACGAGGGCATCGACGTTGAAAAAGAATTACTCGCCGTGATCACCGATGCCGAAATGCCAGTAATGGATGGTTACCGCCTTACTTATGAAATTCGCAATGACGCGCGTCTCAAAAATTTATATATCATTCTCAACACGTCTTTAAGCGGCAGCTTCAATCATGCCATGGTGGAAAAGGTGGGTTGTAATGCATTTTTATCTAAATTCCAACCTGACTTACTGGTAAACGAGATCCAAAATCGTCTGCGCGACGTGCTCGACAAAGAATAGCGACAAGCTCACCGCAAACTGTATAAAAAAACAGTGTTTAAATTTGTTATTTGTCAGTCACTTACTCCCAGGATGCCTTGTTATCTGAGGTTGTTGCTGGGATTTACGTGAGTGACTCGGTATACTGCTGCTATTTGCACTATTGGGCGATGTAATGGACGTATCTGAACTACTTGATGGCTTAAACGACAAGCAACGAGAGGCTGTAGCAGCTCCTATCCAGAATATGCTGGTATTAGCAGGCGCAGGATCGGGCAAAACCCGAGTGTTAGTCCATCGTATTGCTTGGTTAATGCAAGTAGAACAGGCTTCGCCTTACAGCATTTTTGCCGTGACTTTTACTAACAAAGCCGCAAAAGAGATGCGTGCCCGCGTAGAGTCAACATTAGAAGCCTCAGTTGGTGGCATGTGGATTGGTACTTTCCACGGGTTAGCCCATCGTCTACTGCGCGCACACCATCGTGAAGCCAATTTGCCGGAAGCCTTCCAAATCCTAGACTCTGATGACCAGCAACGTATGATCCGTCGATTGCTTAAGGCTATGAATATTGATGAGAAAAAATGGCCTCCCAAGCAGCTATGCTGGTATATCAATGCCCGAAAAGATGAAGGTCTAAGACCAAAAGATATTCAAGCTTTTGATGTCAACGAACAATTAATGCTGCGTGTTTATCAAGCTTACCAAGACGCTTGTGACAGAGCCGGATTAGTCGATTTCGCTGAAATTTTGCTGCGCTGCTACGAAGTATTGAAGCAACAACCCACCTTGTTAAGACATTATCAGCAACGTTTTAGACACATGCTAGTCGACGAATTCCAAGACACCAATAGCATCCAATATATGTGGCTAAAACTGCTAGCTGGCGGCGACAATGACATTATGATTGTCGGCGACGATGACCAGAGTATTTACGGTTGGCGAGGTGCAAAAATTGAAAATATCAAACGCTTCTTAACTGACTTCGAAGCGCAAACGATCCGCCTAGAACAAAACTACCGTTCGACTGCAACCATACTCAAAGCATCAAATGCTTTAATTGAGAACAATGCAGAGCGCATGGGAAAAAGCCTTTGGACCGATGGTAATCAAGGCGAGCCGATTTCAATCTATGCCGCTTTCAATGAACTAGATGAGGCACGCTTTGTCGTCGGTAAAATCAAAACTTGGCTGCAAGCGGGGAATGCACTCAGTGACACCGCTGTACTTTATCGTAATAATGCGCAATCGCGGGTATTAGAAGAAGCTTTACTGCAAGAAAGTATAAAATACCGTATTTATGGCGGTATGCGCTTTTTCGAACGCCAAGAGATCAAAGACGCACTTGCGTACTTACGTATTGTCAGTAACCGCAATGATGACGCCGCTTTTGAACGCGTGATAAACACGCCAGCAAGAGGCATTGGTGATAAAACGTTAAGCCATATTCGCGACTGCGCACGTCATAATTCAATGTCGCTATGGGATGCCGCCAAAACCATTCTGGCACAAAAACATTTAGCTGGTCGTGCCGCAACCGCAGTGACTAAGTTTGTTGAACTTGTAGAGTCTCTCGATGATAAACTCGCAGAATTAGAACTTGAGCAACAAGCTAAAACCACTATCGAGCAATCGGGTCTCCTTGCCATGTATCAGGCAGAAAAAGGTGAAAAAGGCCGCGCGCGAGTCGAAAACTTAGAAGAACTAATTAACGCCTGTGGCCAGTACGAGCTGCCGATTGATGAAGACTTTTCCTCGCCATTGCAGGGATTTTTAGCCTATACCTCTCTAGAGGCTGGTGAAGGCCAAGCTGATGAACACGAAGATGCTGTGCAAATGATGACCTTGCACTCAGCTAAAGGCCTCGAGTTTCCGCTAGTGTTCATGGTGGGTGTTGAAGAAGGGATGTTCCCGTCACAACAAAGCCATGAAGAATCCGGGCGCTTGGAAGAAGAACGTCGCCTTTGCTATGTTGGTATGACCCGCGCTATGGAAAAACTGTATATTTGCCATGCTGAAAGCCGTCGCCTGTATGGCCAAGAAAAACACCACAGTCCATCGCGCTTTTTACGTGAGCTACCTGAAGACTGCACTGAAGAGATCCGCATCAAAACTCAGGTGTCCCGACCAATGAATAGCGGCCGATTCAGCGCATCGATTACGCATGCAGCATTTGAAGACAGTGGTTTTAATTTGGGGCAACGCGTACTACACGCCAAATTCGGTGCCGGTACGGTACTAAATTATGAAGGCAGTGGTGCACAATCACGTATTCAAGTTAATTTTGATGATGTTGGCAGTAAATGGCTCGTCACCGCCTATGCTCGATTGCAATCACTCTGAACTTAACGCGCTTCTAGCACAGCTTTATAACGCGAAGCATCGTCAGCTGCTGTTATTTACGGGATCACATTCTTGGGTCTGTGGGCAATTCAAGCAATTGTTTGAACATACACAGTGCAGTTCGTTGGTGTTAAGTCAGCACTGTGAGCTGCTTGAACAGGCTTGCTGGCCTGAACATTTACACCAAATTTTAGGCCAAGAGTTTGACTTAGTTGTGTACGACGGTTTCAGCGGGATTATTCCCAACAAGTTTGCCGCAGCGAGTGGCACAGTAAAAGCGGGTGGCTTGCTGATACTATTACTACCAGAAGTTGAACAACTAGACACCTGGGTTGATCCTGCAATCAAAACTTGGTGCTGCTACGGCGCAAACGCTACCCGAAGTCATTTTTTAGCGCGTTGGCGAAGTCTGTGGCAAAGCACTCCGCCCTGGCTGTGTAGTGAGCGCTCAGGATGGCAACTTCCTAAGTATTACCAAACTCTAGCACCTGCGTTAGGTAACGCTCAACAACAAGCCGTGCTGGAAAAAATCAGCGCAAAACTGCTTCAGCAGCCACCAACTCCTATTTTGCTCAGTGCTAACCGTGGCCGTGGAAAGAGTAGTTTGCTAGGTATGTTAGCAGCTAAACATCCGCAAAAAAGAGTCTTGATCTGCAGTCGTCACTATCATGCGTTAACTAGTGCTTTTAGAATGCGAGCGCAATTATCTAACCATCAGTATGACGGTAAACAAAAGCGTCTGTTGAACCTTGAATATATTGCGCCAGATGCTTTACTAGCGCTCAGTCACGAGGCATTGACTGAAGTCGATATTATTCTGGTGGATGAAGCCGCCACTTTGCCAGTCCCGCTACTCACCGCAATATGCCAACTTGGTTATCCTTGCGTTTTTTCCAGCACTTTAGTGGGTTATGAAGGTAATGGCAGAGGCTATACCCTGAGGTTTAAGCGCTATCTGGAGGCTCACTACTCTGAGTTTGCAGAGTTTCATCTTGATGCCCCAATTAGATACGCGCAACATGATCCGCTAGAGCGGCAGATAAACCAGCTGTTAATACTCGATAGTCAGCATCAGGAAAGCTTAGCGTCAACCAGCGAACCCATTCAATATGTCGCTATTTCACAGCAGCATTTAGTGGAAAACGAGGTGCTGCTTGAGCAAGTTTTTTCGTTACTTGTACTCGCTCACTATCAAACCAGTGTTAACGACTTACGACAGCTACTCGATGCACCCAATAACCGTATTTTTGTAGCATTACAAGGTCGTGTTTTGGTAGCGGTCTGCGTCATCCATCTAGAAGGTAATATTGACCCCGCAATGGCAGCAGCCATCATTGCAGGAAAGCGCAGACCCAGCGGACACATGCTAGTACAGCAACTAGCCACAACTTTGGGAGAGTCTACGTTATTGAGCAAGTCAGCTGCTCGGATTGTGCGTATCGCGGTTCATCCATCAAGGCAACATCAAGGCATAGGTAAGGAACTTGTTCACTTTTCAGAACAGCAGCTCGCCAGCGAAGTCGATTACTTCGGTACTAGTTTTGGTTTAACTGCGACACTGGCCAACTTCTGGTCAGGAGTTGGCTATCAAGCTGTTAAGCTAGGCTTTAAAAAAGACAAAGCCAGCGGCGAGTATGCGCTTTTAATGGTTAAGAACGCTCCCTTTCCAACCGAGCTTAATGAAGAATTTAAACTCAGTTTGTGTTACCACCTTGCCGGACTATATCAATCGCTTTCAATTTCAGACGTAGAAGCCTTACTATGCGCTTTGGAAGATCAGCCTATCCCAAAGCCCTTACTTGAGCGCGTAGCGCATTTAGAAAAGGTACAGGCTTCAGAGCATCAACTCGCTCCTCAGTTATTGCGACTGATCCAAATCAAGCCAAGCGTCGTTACTAATTTATCCAGCCTTTCCAAATCATTAATAATTAGACTAATATTACAGCAACACAAGCCAACTAAAGTACTCGAAGAATTGAAACTATCGGGGAAAAAAAGCCTCACTAATGAGCTTAGGAACGCATTGCGAAAAATCAATGATCAAATTCAACGCTAGTCAATTACTTACTGGCATTTTGTTGCTGTTAAACTGTGCTTATTGTGTTGCCCAACCTAAATTCAAGCTTGGTATGTCTACCGCGCTTTCTGGACCGGCAAAAGAGATCGGACAACAGCTGACAGCCGGTGCAATGTTGCACTTTACTGAATTTAACCAAGGCCTTAAAAAATCAGATACCAGTATTGAGTTGCTGGTAAAAGATGATGGTTACGAACCAAATAGAGCTGTGGCAAACACACGGTATTTTATTTACCAAGAACGGGTCAACGCTTTGTTCGGCACCATGGGCACACCCACTACTTTTGCAATTAAGCCGCTTTTAGAAGCGTCTAAAATACCATTACTGATGCCTTATACTGGTGCAGACTTTCTCCATCAATCGTTTAATTTCAATGTATTTAACCTGCGAGCAAGCTACGCAGACGAAGCAGAAGAAACCATCAAGTACTTAGTTGATGAGAAAAATATCAACAAAATAGGATTGTTAATTCAAGCAGATGAATTCGGGCTAACCGTCGAAAAAAGCCTTACCCTTGCGTTAAAACTCAGAAACCTACAACCCACAGTGATCACTCGGTTTCGTCGCAATACAGCCGATCTTGACAAAGCACTGAGCCAACTAGAAGGCTCAGGGATCAAGGCTATTGCGATGGTGGGAACCTATGAACCACTGGCAACGTTTATCAACAACAGTACACAAACGGGTCACGATTTAGCGTATACGACCGTCTCGTTTGCTTCTTCAAAAGAGCTATTCAAACGCATTACTCAACCCACTGTACAACTCATGGTGACAGAGGTGGTCCCAGATCCCAGCCGCTGTAGCGCCGTTATCTGTCAAGATTTCAGAAGGCTGGCAAAACAACAAGGTATCGCCATCAATGAGCAAGTATTTGAGGGGTACCTAAATGCCTATGTTTTAACGCAAGCGCTATCCATGTGCCAACCCCCAATAGAAAATGCCTGTGTGCTTAATGCACTCACCAAGGTACTCGATACAAATCAACAAGTCCGTTCTGTTTTTATGCTCAAACCCGAGCAGAATAAATTGCCGGTTTATCGCTCATATTTCTAATCTTGTTCTATGCTTAGACAAGATTCAAGGCATGGGGAGATGATATGGACCTGATCAATTTTCGAGTCGGCAAAAAAACTATTTCACTACAAATTCTCGACATTCTTCTGACTGAACGCTTTGACGATGATTTAACTTCATTGCCTAATGACAACCCGAGCTTTTTGGGGATCAAAGATTACATGGGCAAACCAACGCCAATCTTCGATCTCAGTATAATTCTTAATAAGCACTCGTCTAATGAAGAAAACCAAGCGCTTATAAACTTACTTTCTGAACGAGAACAAGACCACAAGGAGTGGTTGACGGCGCTAGAGAAAAGCATTTATCACGGTGCCCCATTTGAAAAAACCAAAGATCCAAAACAGTGTAAGTTTGGTCAATGGTATTACAGTTTTAAGACCGAAAATGAAGATTTAAAAGCGTTACTTGCGCGGTTTGAAGAACCCCATACCCGTTTGCATGGGCTGGCCGACAAATTGCTTACTTTATGTGCCAAAGATAAAAAACAAGAAGCAATCATCCAGTTTGAAAAAGAAAAAAATACGACTTACAACAAGTTAATGCGACTCTTCGAGGCAACCAAAGAGCAAATAATTTTGGATCACAAGCCGATTATTGTGTTTACCACACAAAATGGACAAACACCTTACATAGGGTTGTTGGTCGACCGCGTTGAAGACAATATTCATTGTGAAGAGAGCGATATTAAATCATTGTCAGAAGTGACCGATATTGGCTTTGAAGTAGATAAACAAACCAAGCAGCTAATGAAAGGACTGATTAAGTTAGGCAAAAAGCATAGTTTAGTCATTGACCCCAGCGCAATCTTCCGCCCAACTCATTTGCAGGACTATGAACCAGAAGAAACCGAAGCTTATGGTTTATTCTAGGCGGATAGTGCACTAGAGACATAAAAAAACGCCGCAATATAATGCGGCGTTTCTAGTATAAGAACTAAGCGTAAATTACTTAGCTTGACGGCTAGCGCGCTTACGCTCACTTTCAGTCAATAACTTCTTACGAATACGGATGCTCTCTGGTGTCACTTCTACCAGCTCATCATCATCGATAAACTCTAGCGCTTGTTCAAGTGTCATCTTGATTGGTGGCACAAGTGTTTGCGCTTCGTCAGTACCTGATGCACGAACGTTGGTTAACTGCTTACCTTTCAACGCGTTTACAGTTAAGTCGTTGTCACGGCTGTGAATACCGATCACCATACCTTCGTACACTTCAACACCGTGACCGATAAACAGCTTACCACGGTCTTGTAGGTTAAATAGTGCGTTAGTCAGTGCTTTACCCGTCGCATTGGCGATCAATACACCGTTCTTACGTTGACCGATGTTACCACCTTTATGCGGGCCATAATGATCAAACGTGTGGTACATCAAACCAGAACCAGAAGTCAGCGTCATAAAGTCAGTTTGGAAACCTATCAAACCACGTGAAGGCATCATAAAGTCCATACGAATACGGCCTTTGCCATCTGGAGACATGTCCGTCATTTCAGCTTTACGAAGACCTAGTTGCTCCATGATAGAACCTTGGTGCTCTTCTTGTACGTCAACCGTTACTGTCTCATACGGTTCTTCTAACTGACCATCAACTTCACGTAAAATTACTTCTGGACGAGAAACTGCAAGCTCGTAACCTTCACGACGCATGTTTTCAATTAGGATACCTAGGTGTAATTCACCACGACCCGATACACGGAAGCTATCTGGGTTGTCTGTTTCTTCAACACGTAACGCTACGTTGTGTACAAGTTCAGCTTCCAAACGCTCAAGAATATTACGTGAAGTGACGTATTTACCTTCTTGACCAGCAAAAGGCGAGGTGTTCACTGAGAACGTCATGGTCACAGTTGGCTCATCTACAGAAAGCGCTGGTAATGCTTCTACATTGTTTACATCACAAACCGTGTCTGAAATTTTCAGCTCACCTAAACCAGTAATAGCGATGATGTCGCCCGCTTCCGCTTCTTGTGCTTCATGACGATCTAGGCCTAAATAAGTCAATACTTGGCCTACTTTACCATTACGTTTGCTGCCATCAGCGCCAACAACCGTTACTTGTTGGTTAACTTTCACAGTACCACGCTTGATACGGCCTACACCGATAACACCGATATATGAGTTGTAATCAAGCTGCGAGATTTGCATTTGGAATGCGCCCGCTGGATCCGCATCAGGCTGTGCTACTTGCTCAACAATCGCTTCAAACATTGGTTGCATGTTATCTGACGGCTCGTCTAAATCCAGAGTTGCCCAACCATTAATAGCTGACGCGTAAATAACTTGGAAGTCTAACTGTTCATCAGTTGCACCTAGGTTGTCGAATAGATCAAATACTTGATCCATTACCCAATCAGGACGCGCACCAGGCTTGTCGATTTTGTTAATAACGACGATAGGCTTAAGACCTAAAGCAAATGCCTTTTGCGTTACGAAACGCGTTTGTGGCATTGGACCTTCTTGCGCATCAACTAGTAGTAATACTGAGTCAACCATTGAAAGAACACGTTCAACTTCACCACCGAAATCGGCGTGTCCTGGAGTGTCTACGATGTTGATACGGTAGTCATTCCATTTGATTGCGGTATTTTTTGCTAGGATGGTAATACCGCGCTCTTTCTCGATATCGTTTGAATCCATTACACGCTCTTCATTACCGCCGCGTGTCTCTAGTGTGCCTGATTGCTCAAGCAACTTATCAACTAGGGTGGTCTTACCGTGGTCTACGTGGGCGATAATCGCGATATTACGTAATTTTTCAATGCTCATGTCTATAACTCAGATAATTACTCGAAAGAGTGGGTTAATCCTGTGCACCTAATTGTGCAAAACAGCCCATATAATAGACCGCTAGGATTTAAAAGTGGCGTATTATCCCCTAATAACGCGGTAGATGAAAGTTTATGCAGCATTATTTTTTACCTGTGCAGAACAATTTACCTACTTTAAGGCTGCTATTTAGTCTAGCATAACCAGCAAATAGCATTGTCTGTACCTGCATGGAGATTTATAGTGCAATGTTAAATAACAATAATAATTCAGGAAGATGTAAAAGCGATGACAGCTAAGATTCTCATTGTTGAAGACAATCGAGAGGTTCGACTAGCAGCACATTTTGTACTGCAAGACTTTGGTTTTGATGCGGTAGAAGTTGATAACCCTCAACAGGCTCAACAATGGTTACAACACCAGCATGCCGATTTGATTTTGTTAGATATGAACTTTACCCTTGATTCTACTTCTGGTGAAGAAGGGTTGAGATTTTTACGTTGGAAACAACAGCACGCAGCCACTATACCTGTGGTTGCTATGACGGCGTGGTCAAATACCGAATTGGTCGTCACTGCAATGCAACTGGGAGCCAATGATTTTGTTGAAAAACCATGGGACAACCAAAGATTACGACAAGTCATAGTGCAGCAGCTACAAGTCAATCAATTAACTAAACAAGTCAAGACAAGCACGCCAGCCTCTGCTGAACAGCTCATTTGGCAAAGCCCTGCGATGCAAGCCATCATCAACCAACTTCAAGCCGTTGCCAAAAGTGATGCGAATATTTTACTGCTTGGCGAAAATGGCACTGGCAAAAGTCAGTTGGCCTATTGGGTCCACCAGCAGTCGACTGCTGCACAAGGGCCCTTTGTCGCTACGAATATGGCTGCTATTCCTGAATCATTATTCGAAAGTGAACTATTTGGTCACAAAAAAGGCGCGTTTACCGATGCCAAAGAGGCACGCATTGGCCGTTTTGAACAAGCTCAACATGGCACTTTATTTCTCGATGAACTTGCTAGCTTGCCACTGACTCAACAAGCGAAATTGTTAAGGGTGCTTGAGAGCGGAGAATTTGAAGCCATCGGTGACAACAAAACTCAATCTTCGAATGCCAGAATCATCAGTGCATCCAACGCAGACTTTGCCCAGTTAATCCGCGCAGGGGGTTTTCGTCAGGACCTGTTCTTTCGCCTCAATACACTGACTTTTACTATTCCACCTTTACGTGATCGAACTGAAGATATTCTACCGCAAGCAGAGCTATTTATTGCCAATCACTGTCGACGCTACAGTAAACCGCAATACACGCTCAGCCAAGGTGCTACGGCACTGCTCTTAGACTACCATTGGCCCGGTAATAGCCGCGAATTGAATCATGTATTAGAACGCGCCGTACTACTCAGTCAAAATCAGGTTATTTCTGCAACAGACATTAATCTCGACACCACACAACTACAACCGCAGAGCCACTATAGCAGCGATATGACGCTTGCTGACATCGAGAAACAGCATATTAAAAATACACTACACGCCTGTAGCAACAACAAGGCTCAAGCTGCCAACCGCTTGGGAATAACCAAACAATCTTTATACCGGCGCCTCGAGAAGTATGCGTTACTTTAGCCACTCATTTGAACGGCAACTCGGCTGGCATTTGCTTTGCCTAGCTTTGCTGCCCGTCACGTTATTAGTGTCGGCGGTCGTGCTTGAGTTACTCACGCTCTCACTCACCATGTTATTCGCGCTAGCTGGTATTTGGGGCTTCGCGGTTGTTACCGTCGCCTACAAATTAACAAAAAATCATCAACGACTTATGCTTCGCGCCACAAAGCAAGTCGAAGCTATCAGCAGTTGTGATTACAGTCTTCGTCACAAGTCTTTCTACTCAAGTGGACAGTCAGCCCGACTACAACAGGCGCTATTCTCACTGTGTGAGCAGTTGCAGCAACAAAAAGAGCAAGTAGACGAACAGTCCTTTTTACTCTATCGCCTCATCCAGCATCTCAACACGCCAATTCTCATTTTTGATCATCGCCAGCAACTGAGTCATGGCAACCCTGCCTGCGTAGAGCTACTCGGGCAGCCTTGGCAAACCGTTAGGTTTAGCTCTGCGACGCGGTTAGGCTTTGAACATATACACAGCTGGCAATTGACTGATCCACAAAAGGCTAAACGCTGGCAGATACGACATAGTGAATTTTTCGATCAAGGTAAAAAACATCTATTGTTGATCTGTATTGATATTCACACGGCACTTAGAGAACGAGAACAACTGGCATGGCAGCAAATGACCAGAGTGTTAAATCATGAGATCCGTAACTCATTAACGCCAATATCGGCCCTAGCTCAGAGCTTGGTAACTCATATAGACAACCAAAGACAACAAGAGGCCCTGCAAGTCATTGTCGAACGTAGCGCGCATTTACAAAGCTTCGTTGAACGCTTTGCACAACTTAAACAAACAATTACAACCAGCTATGAACGGGTATCAAGTCAAGAAATCTATAATTCACTCAATCGATTATTTGATAATACGACCATTCACGCCGAGGGACTGGCGTTAACGCTATATATTGATCCCACTTTACTCAACCAAATATTAATAAACTTAATAAAAAACGCTATCGAAGCAATGGCAAGCGAGATCTGGCTGTCATTTAAAACAGATGCGCAACACCTACATATTTATGTCATCGACAATGGCCAAGGTATCCTCAACCCAAATAATCTGTTTGTGCCATTCTATTCGACCAAAGCTAAGGGGCAAGGAATTGGGCTAGTCCTATGCCAACACTTAGTGGAACAAATGCAAGGTGATTTAAGTCTGAAAAACCAATTACAACAATCCGGTGCTTGTGCACACATTACGTTACCGCTCAGCTGCGTTGCAAATGACTAACATGTAAGGGCCTACTATTCTTTCAACAGGTCCGATTTTACATCTTAGTGGTCCGAAATCGGACCTTACTTCCGATTAAAAACAAAATAATTCTTTTATTTCATATAGTTGAAATTGGTACACCGATTGCTCTGTAGATGGTATCGCAAACCTACTCAGGGCTATATTTTGGATATCAGTAAATCCCCATCACAGACCAAAAATTTCAAACCACTTTTTCTTATCGTTATTGTCGTGCTGATCATACTTGGAATATGGCGAGTTGGCGTTAACGACAGCTCGGTAGTATTGGCTCAAGATGAGCTGGTAATAGGCCAAGTACAACAAGGTGACCTCGACGTTTCTGTAATGGGTTATGGGGTACTTCGCTCAAGTAAGCAGACCTTACTCACGGCACAAAGTAATGCCATTGTTAGCGAGATCTTGTTACGTCCCGGCGCACAGGTCAGCCCGGACTCAGTGATCCTCAAATTGCAAGATCCAGACTTGGCCGAACAGGTTACTGCCCAAGAAATGGTGGTTACTCAACAGCGTTCCGCAGTAAAACGTCTCAACTTGGCTAACAAACGTGAACTATTGGCCGAGGAGGCTGTACTTGCTGGGCTAAACAGCGAACATCAAACCCTCGTATTTCAGCGCAAAGCACAACAAAAACTACATCAACAAGGTGTACTTGCAGAAGTGGATGTCAAAACCGCGCAATTAAGAGAAGAACAACTAGCAACCCAAGTTGCTCTACAACATAAACGTATAGCGCAGCTGAAACAGCTACATCAAGAAGACGTCACTATTGCGACCGAACAGCTCAATCAAGCATTGTCACAGCTGTCTCGTGTACAGCACAGATATCAACAACTGACAGTAAAAGCTGGTATCCAAGGCGTGTTGCAGCAACTATCGGTTAACTTGGGACAAAGTGTGAGACGCGGGGCTGAACTCGCACAAGTCGGCAGCAGTGAAGATTTACAAGCTTTGATCCGGATCCCACAAAGTAAAGTGGATCAGTTACAAATTGGGCAACCTGCAATGATCGACACGCGCAGAGAAAGAGTACCGGCGACCGTCTCCCGCATTACACCTCAGGTGCAAAATGGCACCGTAGAAGTCGAGTTGAGCTTTACTCATGGTGTACCTAGTTCGGCCCGTGCGGAGCTTAACGTAATGGCTGAAATACAGATTCAACACCTTGAAAACGTGCTGTATACCAAACGCCCGGTCAACGTCACCTCCTTCAGTACACACCCCATTTTTACTTACACTTCTTCCTCCCGTGCTGAAGCTAAGCAAATACAGTTTGGTGAAGAAAATGATCAATTTATTCAAATAGTCAGTGGAGCCAAGGTCGCTGATCAGCTTATCCTATCGGATATGTCTCTGTATCGTCAGGCTAGCGCCATCCGCATAGAACAATAACTAAGGAAAAATAATGAATAACGTCGTACTCAAGATGCAGAACATCACCAAAATATACAGTACCGATGAAATGGAAACCCATGCATTGCGCGGCGTGGATTTAACCATTCATGAGGGGGAATTTATCTCCATTTGTGGCCCTTCTGGATGCGGTAAGTCAACGTTATTATCCATCATGGGCCTACTTGATTTGCCTACATCTGGACAATACCAAATCGATGGCAACGAGGTCAGTTCACTATCTCTCAGCCAAGCAGCCTTAGTAAGAAACCAAAAAATTGGCTTTATTTTTCAATCCTTCAATCTGATTGATGAGCTCACCGTGTATGACAATGTCGCTCTGCCGCTGCGTTACAGCAAAACCGGCCACACTGCCCAAGATATTGTCCAACAGGTCAGTCATGTTCTCAGTCTAGTGGACATGGGACACCGCGCCAAACATAGGCCAAACCAGCTGTCAGGGGGACAACAGCAACGTGTTGCCATTGCGCGAGCGTTGATTGGTAGTCCTAGCTTGTTACTCGTCGACGAGCCTACCGGTAATTTAGACTCCAGAAATGGCGATGCGGTTATGGAGATTCTTAGGGAGTTAAATCAACAGGGGACAACGGTCTGTATGGTGACTCATGATCCTCGTTATGCGGATATGGCAACGCGAAAGCTACACCTCCTCGATGGCAAAATCATCAGTGCTGAAAGGCCAGAATTGGACTCACACGTTTTATACGCCGGCCAGATTTAGGGGGTAATATGTATCTTAAACAAGATCTGCAGCAGGCGCTTTATAACTTAGCCAAGGTCAAAGGCTACAGCTTAACTATTATCTTTACCCTTGCGATCACGCTGGGCACCTTTATCGCCATGCTGAGCTTAAATGTTCAATTACTGATTAAACCATTACCATATCCAGATGCCGAACAGCTGGTGCTAGTGCGCGGAGACAGATATGATGCGCAACAAAAAAGGTATAATAATTGGCTTCCCTATCAAGGCATTGTCGAAGCCTATGAGCAGTTCCAGCAAGGCGTTGAGAACAAAGCACTGCACAATATTAGTATCGATGTTGAACAGTCATTGCCCTCCAATCCCACCTTTAATACTGGCGCTGTGACCCCCGAATTTTTAACCATGATCAACGCTCCACTGCATTTGGGCCGTCATATGAATAACGATGAGGGACTACATCAAAACGTTCCGGTCAGCATTCTCAGCTACAAAGTGTGGCAACAGTTTTTCAACTCCGACCCTAACGTGATTGATAAAACTCTGATGTTCAAAGGTGTTACTTTTCAAATCATTGGTGTATTAGCCCGCGATTTTCAGGAGCCGGTATTAGCGACACCGGGTTGGTACACCGATGTGTGGATAAGCTATGACTTCAACGATGCCCGCGCTCCCACCTGGGATTTTTCTTCAGGCCAAGCTCACTTAGTGATGAAGTTAACCGATACAGCTTCGCGCAATGAAACCCAGTTGGCGTTAGAAAGCTGGCTAACACCCCGATTACGTGAGCAACTTCATAATAATCAAGCATTTAAAGACAATTATTTAAAAGTCCATTTAATTAGTTACTACGACCGTATCATTGGTAAGTCTAAGCAAACGTCATTGATGATGTTCTTAGGAAGTGCGGTGTTGTTGCTTATTGCGCTATCAAATATTGGCAACTTGGTGATCTCCAGAGCCGTAAATCGACAACGGACCATGGCTATTCATGTCTCATTAGGCGCACAGCCTTTTGATTTATTTAAACAAATCTTTATCGAGTTATTATGCTTATTCGTTGCCGCGGCAATACTATCTCTCGGCATGGTTACGGCTATTTTCTACTTACTAAAGAGTGGTAGTCTGGGCCAATTACCACGCTTGGGTGAGCTACATATTTCACCTCTGACCGTTATATTTGTCGCTATGGCGGCCTTACTATTGAATCTGTTATTAGCGCTGTGGATAAGCCGGTTACTTAATTACCGCGCGTTAAATCAAGTGCTACAGCACAGTGGTAAAGGCACGGGAGCACAAGTATCTCAGCGTACACGCTCATTTTTTATCACACTGCAAGTGACGTTATGTGTTTGTCTACTCACAATATGCAGCACGCTGCTTCAATCTAGCTGGAAAATATTAACTCAACCCTCAGGGCTCAAGCATGACAATACCTACCAAGTTGCTTTAAATTTAGGAGATTTACTCAATATACCTAAGAGCGAACGTCTCGTTTTGCTTCATACTCTGCTGGATACCTTAAGGGCAAAGCCAACGGTTAAAGAGGTCGGTATTGGTGGCTATCCGCCTATTTCCTATTGGGTTGATGGCTTCGAGGCCAATTTAATCAAACAAGGCCCTGAAGAAGACGCAACCAGTTATAAAGTGTTGAGTAATATTGGCACTGAGGAGTACTTCAAAACGCTTGGCTTAACCCTAGTCAGCGGTCGTTTCTTTAACGCCCAAGAGGTGAATGATGACAGCAGGGTCTTAGTGATCTCAAGACAGCTTGCCAGACAAATGCGCCAAGATGAGCAGGTGCTAGGAGACCAACTATTCTCACCTTCTGACGATACTGGCCATACCATTATAGGTATTGTTGAAGATTTGAATTTACCGCACGTGGACGATGTGGGCCGAGTATATTTCCCTGCAATACCTACAGGCTATCCGTTTATTCTTATTGAAATGCAACCAGGCCAGCAGCTCGACCGCACTAAGCTGAATACTTGGATGAGCAAAGTACACAACCAAATCAAGGTTTATAACTTCAACACCACCGATGGCATCTTTGCAGCACATACCAAACACGACAGAACAACGAGCGGGCTTTCTGTCGCATTATCGCTGATAGCGACAAGTTTGGCATTCATCGGGATTTATGGCGTGTTAGTCTACAATGTAGCGGTAAGACGCACTGAACTGGGAATAAGACAGTCGCTTGGGGCAACACCTATACGGATCTTGTCGTTGGTATTAGTCGATAATCTAAAACCCGTATTCGTTGGCGTATTACTAGCTTTAACAGCACTGATCAGCGGTCAGTTTTTGCTCGGCAATAGTAGCTTTGCATTCACCATTGAGTGGTTCCACTACGCCTTGCCAACGCTGGCTATCCTCCTACTGGTTTTTATCGCAAGCTATTTTTCATTAAGGCGAGTCATAAACTCACCTGCCATTTATGCGTTAAAAGACGCCTAAAAATTCAAGCCTCTGAGTGCTAGAACTCCTCAGAGGCTTTAAACGACAATTCGACTGGGAAATTAAATAATTTACACTATACTCAGGCCGCACCAAGACTGTGCATTTGCGGATCATTTTGGTGCACCACAACGGTGCAAACCAATGTATTAAAAAATAAAATCAATATTTTTCAACACATTAAAAAAATGGCATAGATTAAGCTTACCAGTGTGCCATCGCAGTACAATATATGCAGCAAAATAACCCAACGAGTCGGAGGACACATGTCAAAATCGGTTTTAAATTTTATTAAAGAAAACGACGTTAAGTTTGTTGACTTACGTTTCACTGATACAAAAGGTAAAGAGCAGCACGTATCTATTCCTCACCATCAAGCCGATGAAGACTTTTTTGAAGACGGCAAAATGTTTGACGGTTCGTCAATCGCTGGCTGGAAAGGCATCAACGAATCAGACATGGTACTAATGCCAGATTCAGAAAGCGCAAAACTTGACCCGTTTGCTGAAGAAACAACGCTTATCGTTCGTTGTGACGTGGTTGAACCAAACACGCACCAAGGTTACGAACGTGATCCACGCTCTGTTGCTAAGCGTGCAGAAGAATATATGCGTTCAACGGGTATTGCTGACACCGTATTATTCGGTCCAGAGCCAGAGTTTTTCCTATTTGACGATGTTAAATTTAAAACTGACATGTCAGGCTCTATGTACAAAATCGACGCTGAAGAAGCGAGCTGGAACTCTGACAAAGACTACGAAGGTGGTAACACTGGTCACCGTCCTGGTGTTAAAGGCGGTTACTTCCCAGTTGCTCCTGTTGACTCATCACAAGATTGGCGTAGTGCAACGTGCCTAGTTTTAGAAGAAATGGGCCACGTAGTAGAAGCACACCACCACGAAGTAGCAACAGCGGGTCAAAACGAAATCGCTACTCGCTTTAATACCATGGTTATTAAAGCAGACGAAATCCAAGAAATGAAATATGTTATCCACAACATGGCTCACCTATACGGCAAAACAGCGACTTTCATGCCTAAGCCAATTGTCGGTGATAACGGTTCTGGTATGCACTGTCACCAATCTCTTGCGAAAGATGGTAAAAACATCTTTGCTGGCGACAAGTACGGCGGTCTTTCTGAAGAAGCGCTTTACTACATCGGTGGTATTATCAAGCATGCTAAAGCAATCAACGCATTCGCTAACGCATCAACTAACTCGTACAAGCGTTTAGTCCCTGGATTCGAAGCACCTGTCATGCTTGCTTACTCAGCACGTAACCGCTCTGCGTCAATCCGTATTCCAGTGGTACCATCAGAAAAAGCACGTCGTATCGAAGTACGCTTCCCTGATCCAACAGCAAACCCTTACCTTGCTTTCTCTGCAATGTTAATGGCGGGCCTTGACGGTATCAAAAACAAGATCCACCCTGGCGATGCTATGGACAAAGATCTTTACGACTTACCAGCGGAAGAAGCAGCAGAAATTCCAACAGTTGCAGCTTCACTAGACGAAGCGTTAGCTTGTCTGGATGCTGACCGTGAGTTCCTAACTCAAGGTGGCGTATTCACTGATGACTTAATCGATGCTTACATCGCACTTAAGTCCAAAGAAGTAGAAAAGCTTAACATGACAACTCACCCAGTTGAGTTCGAAATGTACTACAGCGTGTAATTACGCTTGTAGATAACAGACTACAGAGCTCGGCGGAGTCGAGCTTGGTAGAGCCAGATTACTGGCACTCTTAATCATATGTGTTCTCAAGCCCGTGCAAGCGGGCTTTTTTACGTCAGAATCCTGCGATTTTGACTATCGCATTTGTATTGCCACTATACTAAACTTAGTAGCAATATCACTGTGGAGTCGTCTCGTGAGCCGTTCGTTTTGTTGCTTGTTGCTGGCATTGCTCAGCTTTTCAGCCATTTGTGAAGCAAATCAAACTATCTATCGTTGGAAAAACGAAAAAGGCCACTGGGTGTATTCTGACGTACCAAAAAAAGGCGCTGAGGTTGTCAACTTAACCACCAATCGTGCGGTTATTCCGAGCACCGACACCAGCATTCTTGACGCCAAACCTAAGCCACAAAATACCATTGCTTATAGCGCCAAAATCACCAGTCCTGAGCATCAACAAACTATTCGTGACAATTCTGGCAGCTTGTATGTCAGCGGCACAGTGCTACCCCGATTTAGTCAAGGTCTGAGTGTACAACTATACCTAAATGGGGAAGCAACAGGCCCGCAGCAAACCAGCACCCAATTTGCGCTTCGTAATCTGGATAGAGGCGAACACCAGTTGATCCTTAAGGTATTTAATAACCAAGGTAAAATGGTTGCCCAAAGCGAGCCGCACACGTTTTACTTACACAGAAACGCGGTGGGTAATTAACCTCACCTACTAGGTTAATTAGTCCGTCGCTTAGAATGCTCTCTTATGCACACCTATTTCTCTAGCACAGAGTTACATCTACCATGCACATGGTAACTCCACCTTAAAGGTCTCGCCAGAAAGCACTGCTTTACGCTCTGATTGACAGCGACTTATGTAACTTGTAAGCAGCTCCACAGGCTTACTGCTAAGAGGATGTCCATTAAGCGCTTTCACCTCGTACACCAGTTTTTCCAAAGGCCAACTACAAGCCTCCTGATTATATAAACTGACAACGTTGTGATTAGTATGAAATGACACCACGCCTTGGCAGTGTTGCGCCATTAAGTGAACAAAAATAGCGCTCGTTCCATTAAAATTACTTGGCAGTTGTTGATATTGAATTGGACCGAGTAAGGTTTTCAGCGCAGCAGATGCCGATTCTTGACTATTAAGCTGAGAAATTAGCCTTGGATATTGTTTTTGGCTGACATTAGACAGTACTTTAAGATCGTTCTTCCCCGCTTTATCAAGTGTTTTCCAGTACTTGAAAAAGTCGGATTTACTGGGTAAAAACCGGCTTAATACTGCAAGCCCACACGCATATCGACCTCTCCACCCCTGAGCCAAGAAATTAGCGCCATGACCAAACTTCATAAAACATGTAGCACTTGCTTCAGCCCTTTTACTCTGAAATTGCTGTTTGTCCAAAAGCCCAACATCAAGCATCGCAATTGCGGCCGCGTAATCGGCTCCACCTTCTCTAATCCAACTTTGCTGTGGCTTTGTCCAAAAGTGAAATATTTCATGATAAACGAACTGTTGAAGGTGGCGTTGCGCTCCTTGATCAAACTGCTTATAGGCCTCACCACCAAATCGTATCACTAGCTTGTTTGCATAAACACCACCATCGAAAAACGGGTGCTCCGAATCTTCAAAACTCATCATGATTTGCACCGGAAAAGCCAAGTCTCCGAGCTCCGCTGCATAATATCGCAACGCTTTAGTTACGTTCCCTTTTATCTCACTTACAATCCAAGCAGGCATATTCTCGTTGATATAATAAGTAACCGGTGGTTGTGATCCCTGAGTGGAAGTCGCGGTAAAATTCAGCAACACAAAGCCATCTTGCATTTCTATTTTTTGTGTTTGATCTGCGCGCTGTATGCTCAGCGTAGCGCACTCATGGTCTATTTTATGTCGTTGACCATCCTTCAATATACTGAATGGCAGTACCGAATTTATATGAACACCATGCGCAGTACCCAGATCAATGTAGGGGGTATAAGTAGCATTGATATACTTACCTAGCGGCTTGAGTTTTATATCAAAACGTCCTGCATCTTTAGTTGTTAATAGCACTCTTTGATTGTCTGAAGCGGTTAGCTGTGTACCTTTCACTCCCTCAATAGCCGTACTCACTTTATTGTTTGCTACGAGTTCTAGCTGCTTGACCTGCGCTGAGACATGATAATTAACATGTAGTGAGCCATCTTCTTGGTAAAAGCTTACCTTTGTGCTGTTTGTACATGATGAACTCGCAGTTGCGTTTCCAACGATGATTAAAAGTAGTAACTGAAATAAGTACTTCATATTTTTAGCTTTTACTCCCTGCTAAGTGTAATTATGATCTACATTAAAATAACAATATATTTACCAGTAACTTAACTTATACTTTCCCTAATTGATATACAACCTAAACTGTTAAGCTTTGGAATAGAATCTATAGCATGCTTTCCGATGTTCCTCTGGCCGTATAATATGTACACAATCCCTCGTTGGAAATGAACTTCAACACGCTCTAATAGCAAACATTTGCTGACAACTCACCAAATGTGGGGATTAATAAAATAACTATGCTATGCTATTTGCACCAAACTGGTGCATGAGTGAACTTAAATGGATCAGAACATTACTTTCGACCTTGATAAAATTTGGCAGTCTTTATCTACAGCTGTGCTCTTACTAGATGCGCAGTTAGTTATTCGAGATGCCAATTACAGCTCCAGTGAATTACTTGGATTAAGTACCAAGCGGTTGTTTGGATTAGCTATCGACAAGGTCTTTAATCACCACCATATCGACCTAGATAAACTTTCAAAATATGTTTTGCAAGACGGCGTCGACTGCCAGCAACACCGAGTTGACGTGGTGTTCGTCGATAGTCGAGCTGCGACATTAAGTTTACACGCACGACGTTTTTTCCATCTTCAACAACCTTATATTTTGCTTGAGCTGCGTCGCATTGATGATGAATTACGCTTCGATCAAGCGTCAAACCAGATGCACCAATTTCAGGCTGCGCGCACATTGATCCGCGGCCTCGCTCATGAAATTAAAAATCCGCTCGGCGGAATTCGCGGAGCGGCGCAATTATTGCAATACGAAAGCGATCAGCAGGAAAGAGAAGAATGTGCAAACTTGATCATTGAGCAGGCAGATAGACTACGCGAATTAGTTGACCGGCTATTAGGGCCAAATCAATTGCCACAAAAAGAGCCGTGCAATATTCACCAAACGTTAGAGTCTGTGATCAAGCTAACCACCCTTGAAAGCAACTCACGAATAAAGCTGGTGAAGGATTATGATCCGAGTATTCCGTCGATTGTGCTCGATCAGGCCAAAATTCAGCAAGTGCTGTTGAATATACTTCGCAACGCGCAGCAGGCGCTTGGCGACAGTGGCCAGATTATGATCACAACACGTATTCAGCACCGCTTGCACCGCGGTGAACGGTTAATGAAAAAAGCGCTGTTAATACGGATCAGCGACAATGGCCCGGGTATCGCAGAAGAATTAAAAGAAACACTCTTTTTCCCAATGATCACCAACAAAGAAGGCGGTTCAGGACTTGGACTTTCCATTGCCCAAACCCTTATTGAGCAACATCAAGGGCTGATTGAATGTGATAGTTGGCCGGGGCATACCGAGTTCAGTATCTTCCTTCCTTTTGACAACACGGGTACGGGAAACCAGTAATGAAATCAGTTTGGCTAGTAGATGATGACGCATCAATAAGATTTGTATTAGAAAAAGCCTTAAAGCGCTCTGGCTATGAAACCGAGAGCTTTTCTAATGGACAGGATGTGCTTACTGCACTGGAGTTTGAGCAGCCTTCGGTGTTGATCTCCGATGTCAGAATGCCCGGCCTAGACGGTATGGCCTTGCTAGAAAGGCTTGCCGAAGACTATCCGAGCTTGCCCGTTATCATCATGACCGCCCATTCAGATTTAGATTCTGCCGTGAACGCGTTCAAAAAAGGGGCTTTTGAATATCTAGCCAAACCGTTTGATCTTGATGAAGCCACCTCGCTGGTAGACAGAGCATTTAGAGCTAGCCAACAAAGCAAGAAACAAAAGCGCAGCAGCGCTAAATCATCCAGCCCAGATATTATCGGTGAAGCGCCTGCGATGCAGGAAGTGTTTCGTGCTATCGGCAAACTGTCAGCGTCGAGCATGAGCGTACTCATTAACGGCGAGTCAGGTACTGGTAAAGAGCTCGTTGCGGGCGCACTACATAACCACAGCCCAAGAAAAGAAAACACCTTTATCGCACTGAATATGGCGGCCATCCCAAAAGATTTGGTGGAATCTGAGTTATTTGGCCACGAAAAAGGCGCGTTTACTGGCGCAGATAGCACCCGCCGAGGTCGATTTGAACAAGCTAACGGTGGTACCCTATTCTTGGACGAAATTGGTGACATGCCGCTGGATGTACAAACTCGCTTGCTTCGCGTACTGGCCGATGGTGAATTTTATCGTGTTGGCGGCCATCAAAGTGTCAAAGTCGATGTCCGTATTCTCGCGGCAACCCACCAAGATTTAGAAGCATTGGTTAAACAAGGTAAGTTCAGAGAAGACTTATTTCACCGTTTAAATGTAGTGCGCTTGAAGATCCCACCACTGCGCGATCGCACTGAAGATATCGCGGTCCTTGCTGAACACTTTTTAGCGAAGAGTGCCAAAGAATTAAAAGCCGAACCTAAAGTGATTGGGAAACAAGCATTGCAAAAAATGAAGGCCTATCATTGGCCCGGCAATGTCAGACAGCTGGAAAACACTTGTCGCTGGCTTACGGTTATGGCCCCCGGTGAACTAATCACCGAAGCTGATTTACCAGATGAGCTCAACACCATACAAACTCCAACCTCTGATGAGCAAGGCAACTGGCTAGATGCTTTTCAAAGTTGGCTGGATAAAGAATTAAAACAAGGAAAAGATCACATTTGGCCAGAAGTTCAAGCCCAGCTGGAAACCCGCCTGATCGAATCTGCGTTGTCAGTATGCCATGGCCATAAACAAGACGCTGCAGTGAAAATTGGTTGGGGTCGCAATACGTTGACCAGAAAACTAAAAGAGCGCAATATTCAACACTATAAGTAATTGCCTACGTTGCAGTATGAAATTATTAGAACAGGTTCCGCTTTTTAAACAGTTAGAGATTATTAACCGCTTAGCGTTCTTTAAAGAGTTTACTTTGTCTGAGCGACAAGTGTTGCTTGAGTCATTTAGCCGACTTTATCTTGTACAAAAAGACAAACATGCGTTCAAAAGACTTGATGAAGACAACCGTTTGTATATTGTACTTAGCGGAGAGTTTTTAATCTTTAAGCAAGATGCTGAACATGATTTAGGTCGAGTTGGTCCCGGGGAGTTTTTAGGTGAAGGCGCATTTATTACTAACCGCGAACGCAGTACCAGCGCCCTAGCGCTCAAAGACAGCATTATTTTAGCCATTACTCCAGACGCGTTAACACGACTTCCCAATGTGATCAGAGAAAAAATCAAAGACAAACTCATTGAAGGAATGAGCGTCAGAATAGCTAAATTAAACGAGTTTGTTGAAGCGCATAGTTAACTGCGGTGATGACTGTAATGACTATTTACATGTCTAGAATGAGCCGAAGCACGATATAAAAAGCCGTACTCGAAATAAGGTAAAAGCCACCAATCCAGCTAAGGAGCGTATCAACTTTACCATTAATATCTGGTTTGGCTTTACTCTGCTTGACCGTCCCCACGATATAAAGAAGTAGGCCCAATACGACAGAAGTAGGATAGAGGTTGGGAAAGCCAGAAAATAGATAATTAAAAGGCGAGATACCATTCTCACCATAATATACGAACAATAATATCAGTGGCGGCATAAAAATACCTGTCACTTTAATCCAATAGCTCCAATTATTCATCTCAACTCCTTTTTAAAACTGAAAAGCTTTTGGCCAAGAAAAGTATAACCACTTCAATTGGAAAAGACATTAATCATAAAAACTATTACACGACATTTTTATCATGAATTATTCTTGATTGATATCTTATTTTTATATCGATAATTTAGATCTTACCGAAATTTTCGGTTTACTTTTAATATCAAATAAGGAAATGACATGAAAATCACGCTTAATAAAAAGTCTCTAAAGCAACTAAATCAAGATGCGTATTTAGATAGTGCACTAACTCCTAAAGCGGCAGGCGGTATGTATGCTTCTTCACCACTAGTCCCAGGTTGCATTAGCTATAATGGCTTGAGCTGTCCAACTTCACCATATGATAAAAACTGCCGATAAGGCCACCTGTCGCTTGCAGTATAAGCGACTGTAAAAACTTCAAAGAACATACATGACATATCACAAAATGTTAATACAAGCAGATAAACAGCAACACCGAACCAAAACGCCCCTCCCTTGATAACATGCCGAAGTTTCTCATCTATTCGTACTTGAGATCAGGGTAAGTTAACCTCAGCTGTGGAGAAGTTAATTATGCGCATTTACTGTGGATATAAACAGCTTAAAGAAAAAGCCCAGATAAAACACAAAATAATAGTACTTATCCATAATACCTTATCTTTTTCGATTCCTTTGGTGGTGATCTTTGAGCATTAAATAACATATTGTACAAGCATAATAAGTGGAATGGTAAAGCATATCAAACCATAAAATAGATAACTTAACAGTGCAGACCACCAAGAGTCTGAGCTAAGTAAGTCAGGTTCATTAACCATGCCAACCATAGGTAGTGGGAATTGATATGCATAAATAAATATAAGTGTTAGAAACCAACAGATTATGGGTATAGCATGTAATTTTGACATGATCCGCCTTAGCTCCCAAGCCAGAATGATTTCTACAGATTTATATTTTTCACCCTTAAAATCAAAACGTTTTCGAAGTAGCTTGAAATAGATTATTACACAAAAAAAAAAGACAAAGCTAGTGTTATTAAACTAGAAAAGTCGGGTGTTAAAGCCTTTTACAAAGCGCACCTTCAATTACAATACTCGCCCAAGATGAACAAATTTTACTCAACAATAGAAAGATAAAATCATTGAAGATATGAGCTTACGTATTAATAGACTCAGTAGTTTTATTGAAGGTAATATGCAATTCACTGAATATTAATATATTTCACTTTACTCATATCTAAACTTGAACGATTATATTTTGAGCAATCCACACAAAAATATAATACGTTAAGGAGAGATATAATGAAATTAAAATTGAATAAAAAAAATATGAAAGGTTTATCAAAAGATAGAGCTGTACTTCCTAGTGATGTAACTCCTAAAGTGGGTGGTGCATGGGATCCAAACTGGACACAACCTGCTTGGCGCTGCATGAGCTACCTAGGGTGTATTAGTAATCGAGATCATTGCTAAGGCTCTGCACGAATGAGAGTAATAGGCCAAAGAAAAGGCTGTTAAATATAGCCTTTTCTGTAAAAGACCTAACAATTACACAGCTAACAACTGCTCAAAAGCACTAAAGAGTCTATCTAACTCTTCTATGGTGTTGTAATGCATACAGCCGATGCGAACCACACCGCCTTTATCCATCACACCCAGCTGCTCGCAAAGCCCTTGTGCGTAGAAATTACCGTCCCAAACACACATATGTTTTTTGCCCAGGAATTCTGAAACCTGTCTAGGCTCTAGGCCATCAAATGTCAGTGCAAAGGTCGGCGTGCGTTCTGCTAACCTTTCCTGTGACTCGATACCAAATAGCTTAATTTGCTTGAACTCAGCTAAGCGGGTTAAGAAATGCTGACTGAGCTGCATCTCATGCGCTTTCGTTTGCGCAAATGCTGCCACGAGCTTTTCACGACGTGGCGTGTCATCACTTAGGCCTGCTAACGATGCTATGTAATCGATAGCAGCAACTAAACCTGCTAGACCTTCAAAACTTTGTGTTCCAGTTTCCCAACGACCCGGGATCACATCTTTCGCTGGCTCCACTTTATAGGGGGTAAAACTTTCTAGATGTTCGCGCTTACCGAAAACGATGCCCACATGTGGACCAAAGAACTTGTAGGCTGAACATGCCAAAAAGTCACAGTCCAATGCTTGTACATCGATTAATTCATGTGGTGCATAATGCACAGCATCCACATATACCAATGCACCCACTTGGTGCGCTAGCTCCACGATACGCTGAATATCGTTGATTGAACCCGTGGTGTTTGACGCATAAGTCACTGCCACTAACTTGGTATTGTGATTTAACAATGACTCGAAGTGTGCAAGATCTAAGGTGCAATCGTCTTCATTGATCCGGACTGCATGCACCGTTGCACCTTTGTCTTCAGCAGCCTGACGCCAAGAAGACACATTCGAAAAGTGATCGGCATTGGTCACAATCACTTCGTCACCCACTTGCCAGTCACGCGAGATAGCGCGGCTAAAGCTAAAAGTCAGGCTAGTCATGTTGGCACCAAAAACGATTTGCTCTTGGCTCGGCGCATTAAGTAAATCAGCAACCGCTTGGCGCGCATCATTCATCAAGCTGACCGTTTTATCACTTGAGAAAAACGCACCACCTAGGTTTGAATTAAAATACCCTAGGTACGCAGACATGGCGTTAAGTACCGATTGTGGTACTTGTGAACCACCCGGCCCATCTAAAAATATTGGAGACTCACCTTGTACCTGCTGCATCAAAGCAGGAAACTGACGGCGCACTTTATTAAGTTCCATAGCGACACTCTTAAGCAGTAAATACAAAACAGTCTAGGTAGCCTTCTTTACTGGCATCTAGCTTGTTCATTGGGGTTGCGTTATGCCACACTTCACGGTCATTCACTAGTGCAAATAACCCGTCTTTGATTTCCATCTTAAAGCATGGCTCTGCTTCTTTGTGCTCATACACCAGTAATTCACCACCGGCGATATTTTCGTGCGACACACCACAGACACATACATGGTCAAAGCCGTCTTGGTGAACGCCTTCTGGCGCAGGCGGCGTATCACTTTCAATGGCAAGCATGCGGAACTGGTGCACTTCAATTGCAGTATCCTCTGCGATACCCGTCATCGCTTTAAACTGAGCAAGCAAATGTTTAAAGCCATCGGTATTTAGCATGTCTACTTCAAGGTTTTCGTAAACACGCTCCACATTACCTTGAAAGGTATTAATCGAGTCATCTTGTACAAATGCTTTTGTAGGTTGCAGTGTTACCTCGCCATCAACAAACTTAATCACCGAGTAGCGGCGCTTACGAAACGCACCATCTGCATATGGGTTATCAGGGAGCTGATTAAAAAACGGCTTTACCGCATCGATGTTCGACTGCTGAATAAAGCGAAGTTGGAGTAAATTCTGGTTGTTCATGGTTGTCATGATCCTCTCGCCTATTGATGAGAATTTGCCAACAATTCTAACCAAACAAAAAAGAATTACTGTTTAAAAACACGACATTTTTGCAGAGCAAAAGGTATAAAAAACCTCAAATTGACAGATAAAAAGATACATTATTTAACTTTTTAAATGGTCAAGAAATCGACATTTAAATATAGTTAATTTTATGCATAAAAAAAGCCAGCTAAGGCTGGCTTTTTATCTTACGGGTAATTATGCCGGTTGTTGGATAATTACTGAATCTGCCTTTTTAGTGTACTGAGGCATTTTGTGGAAGTTCAAGTAACGGTACGTGTCCGCAGCCGTTGCGTTGATCTTCTCTGCATATTCTTGGTATTCAGCAGGTGTTGGTAGTTTACCAAGGATCGCAGCGACTGCTGCAAGCTCTGCTGATGCAAGGAATACATTTGCACCGGTACCTAGACGGTTCGGGAAGTTACGCGTAGAGGTAGATACAACGGTCGCTTTATCAGCAACACGTGCTTGGTTACCCATACACAGTGAACATCCTGGAGTTTCGATACGTGCACCTACACGACCGTAGATCCCGTAGTAACCTTCGTCAGTTAACTGATCACGGTCCATCTTCGTTGGTGGCGCAACCCAAAGTTGTGTTGGTAGACGACCGCCGAAGTTATCTAGCAGTTTACCCGCAGCACGGAAGTGACCAATGTTAGTCATACAAGAACCGATGAATACTTCGTCGATCTTTTCGCCCGTTACGTCTGAAAGTAGACGCGCGTCATCTGGGTCGTTTGGAGCACAAAGGATTGGCTCTTTGATTTCTGCAAGGTCAATTTCAATCGTGTGTGCGTATTCAGCATCCGCGTCAGCTGTCATTAGCTCAGGGTTTGCTAGCCACTCTTCCATCTTAGTGATACGACGTTCGATTGTACGTACATCACCATAACCTTCAGAGATCATCCACTTAAGCATAACAATGTTAGAGTTTAGGTACTCTTCGATAGACGCTTGTGAAAGCTTAACAGTACAACCTGCCGCACTACGCTCTGCCGATGCATCAGATAGTTCGAACGCTTGCTCAACGGTTAGGTGCTCAACACCTTCGATTTCAAGGATACGACCAGAGAATTCGTTGATCTTACCTTTCTTCTCAACCGTCAATAGGCCTTGTTGAATTGCGTAGTAAGGAATAGCGTGTACTAGGTCACGTAATGTGATACCCGGTTGCATTTCACCTTTAAAACGAACCAAAATTGACTCTGGCATATCCAGTGGCATAACGCCTGTTGCTGCTGCAAATGCAACGGCACCAGAACCCGCTGGGAATGAAATACCTAGTGGGAAACGAGTATGCGAATCACCACCTGTACCAACAGTGTCAGGAAGTAGCATACGGTTTAGCCATGAGTGAATAACACCATCACCTGGACGTAGCGATACACCGCCACGGTTCATGATAAAATCTGGTAGCGTATGGTGCGTGTTTACGTCGATTGGCTTAGGATAGGCTGACGTGTGACAGAATGACTGCATAGTTAGATCTGCAGAGAAACCAAGACATGCAAGGTCTTTAAGTTCGTCACGAGTCATTGGACCGGTAGTATCCTGAGAACCTACTGTAGTCATTGTTGGCTCACAGTATTGACCAGGGCGTACACCTGTCATGTTACATGCCTTACCAACCATCTTCTGCGCAAGCGTAAAGCCTTTGCCCGAGTCTTCTACTAGCTTAGGCTTGCGGAAGATGTCTTCCGCTTCTAGGCCAAGAGATGTACGCGCTTTGTCTGTTAGACCACGACCGATGATCAGTGGAATACGACCGCCAGCACGAACTTCGTCTAGGATTACGTCTGATTTTAGCGAGAATGTTGAGATAACTTCATCGGTACCGTGACGCTTAACCACACCTTCGTAAGGGAAGATGTCAATTTGGTCACCCATGTTTAGCTCATCAACAGGCAGCTCAATTGGCAATGCGCCAGAGTCTTCCATCGTGTTGAAGAAGATAGGGGCAATCTTACCACCTAAACATACACCACCAACACGCTTGTTTGGTACAAATGGAATGTCATCACCCATGAACCAAAGTACTGAGTTAGTCGCTGACTTACGTGAAGAACCAGTACCAACAACGTCACCAACGTACGCTAATGGTAAACCTTTTTTGTTTAGCTCTTCTAGTTGTGCGATTGGACCAACTTCGCCAGGCTTGTCAGGGTTGATGCCATCACGCTCGTTTTTAAGCATTGCTAATGCGTGAAGTGGAATATCTGGACGAGACCACGCATCTGGAGCTGGTGATAAGTCATCAGTATTTGTTTCGCCAGTGACTTTGAATACGGTGACAGAGATCTTTTCTGCCACGGCTGGCTTCTCAAGGAACCATTCAGCATTTGCCCATGATTCAATAACTTGCTTAGCAAACGCATTGCCCGCTTTGGCTTTTTCTTCTACATCGTAGAATGCATCAAACATCAATAGCGTGTGTGATAAACCTTTAGCGACGATTGGTGCAAGCGCGGCATCATCAAGCAGGTCGATCATCGGCGCAATGTTGTAACCACCGAGCATAGTGCCAAGTAGCTCAGCAGCATACTCTTTTGAAATGAGTGGAGATTCAGCTTCACCTTTTGCAACCGCAGCCAAAAAGCCAGCTTTAACGTAAGCGGCATCATCAACACCCGGTGGTACACGGTTGATAAATAGATCAACGATGAACTCTTCTTCACCTGCAGGTGGCGTTTTTAGTAATTCGATAAGGTCAGCGGTTTGCTGCGCGTCTAACGGCTTAGGCACGATACCTTGCGCGGCACGCTCTTCTACGTGTTTACGATATTCTTGAAGCACAATATTGCCCTCTTGGTGACGTGGAGAGACAAGCAAATGGCCCGGTCCCAGCGCTTGAGGCGAATGGGGAAACCATTTCCTTGACCAAAAAATATGTTGCACAATTATAAGGACTTTGAGTATAGATGAAAATCTTGCATGCGATACCTTGCCTTATAGTGACTATAAATGTCATGAATGATAAAGGCGGTTCAACACACTTTGATGAATATAATTATCATTTCCAGTTGAAAACTGGCCCATGTGAGGAGAGTTGCAAGTAAATAGACCCAAATAAAAATGCCAGTCAGGTTCACTGACTGGCATTCTTGCCTACTAGGCGTATTCTACTGATAAGTAATTAATTACTTAGCAGCTTTTTTCTCTTTCTCTGCAGCGATTACCGCGTCAGCAACGTTTGCTGGACATGGTGCATAGTGTGAGAATTCCATAGAGAACTGACCACGACCAGACGTGATTGTACGTAGGTGACCAATGTATCCGAACATTTCAGATAGAGGTACATCACCCTTGATACGAACGCCAGTTGCACCAGCTTCTTGGTCTTTGATCATACCACGACGACGGTTAAGGTCACCGATTACGTCACCTACGTTGTCTTCTGGAGTGAACACGTCAACTTTCATCACAGGCTCAAGTAGCTGAGGCGCCGCTTTTGGAATTGACTGACGGAAAGCACCCTTCGCAGCGATTTCGAACGCGATTGCTGATGAGTCAACTGCGTGGAATGAACCGTCGAATAGTTCAACTTCAACGTCTAGTACTGGGAAGCCAGCTAGAACACCAGTTTCCATCATTGACTTGAAGCCTTTCTCAACTGCTGGCCAGAATTCCTTAGGAACGTTACCACCAACAACAGAAGAAGAGAATGTGAAGCCAGAGTTAGGCTCGCCAGGCTTGATACGGTAGTCAATCTTACCGAACTGACCAGAACCACCAGACTGTTTCTTGTGCGTGTAGCTATCTTCAACCATTTGCGTGATAGTTTCACGGTAAGCAACCTGAGGCTGACCAACGACTAGGTCTACACCGTAAGTACGCTTAAGGATGTCTACCTTAATGTCTAGGTGAAGCTCACCCATACCTTTAAGGATAGTTTCGCCTGAATCTTCATCAGTCTCAACCTGGAACGACGGATCTTCTGCAACCATCTTACCGATAGCGATACCCATCTTCTCGTTACCACCTTTATCTTTAGGTGCAACGGCGATTGAGATTACCGGCTCAGGGAAGATCATCGCTTCAAGTGTACATTCATGCTTAGGATCACAAAGTGTGTGACCTGTTTGAACGTTCTTCATACCAACAACCGCTAGGATGTCACCCGCTTGTGCTTCAGAGATCTCGTTACGGTCATCAGCTTGCATCTCAACCATACGGCCGATACGCTCAGTTTTACCTGTCGCAGAGTTAAGGATTGTGTCACCTTTTTTCATGCGGCCTGAGTAGATACGGATAAAGGTAAGTGCACCAAAACGGTCATCCATGATCTTAAACGCTAGCGCTTTAAGTGGCGCATCAGCGTCAACAGTTGCTACTTCACCAGTAGGCTCACCAGTTTCAGGATCTGTTAGTGGCTGAGGATCAACTTCAGTAGGTGCCGGTAGGTAATCTACAACTGCGTCAAGTACTAGTTGAACACCTTTGTTTTTAAACGCAGAACCACAGTAAGTTGGGAAGAATGCAAGATCGCGAGTACCTTTACGGATACATGCTTTGATTTGCTCGATAGAAGGTACTTCACCTTCCATGTAGGCTTCCATTAGGTCGTCATCTTGCTCAACCGCAGATTCGATTAGCATCTCATGGTATTCTTCAACTTTGTCTACCATGTCCGCTGGAACGTCTTGTACTTCATAGTTTTCAGGAAGACCAGAGTCATCCCAAACGTATGCTTTTTTCTCAAGTACGTCTACAACACCACAGAACTCGTCTTCGATACCGATTGGTAACGTCATTACAAGTGGGTTTGCTGCTAGTACATTACGAACTTGGTCTACAACGCGGTAGAAGTCTGCACCCATACGGTCAAGTTTGTTTACAAAGATAACACGTGCAACTTCTGATTCGTTCGCATAACGCCAGTTAGTTTCTGACTGAGGCTCAACACCACCAGATCCACAGAATACACCGATACCACCGTCAAGAACTTTAAGTGAACGATATACTTCAACTGTAAAGTCAACGTGTCCCGGAGTATCGATAACGTTTAAGCGGTGGCCTTTCCACTCACAAGTTACCGCAGCTGACTGGATTGTGATACCACGCTCAGCTTCCTGCTCCATGAAGTCAGTAGTAGACTCACCGTCATGTACTTCACCAGTTTTGTGGATTTTACCAGTAAGCTTTAGGATACGCTCAGTGGTGGTAGTTTTACCCGCATCAACGTGCGCGAAAATACCAATGTTTCTGTATTTCGATAAATCTGCCATTGTTTTGCTCTATTTAAAGTAGAAAATTATTTCGGCGGGAGTATATCACCTCTTATTACGAACATCATCCTTCAAGTCGTCTAAAATGCAATCAATTTGCGAAAAAGTACAATATCTGGGTTGCAGCTTTGGTTTTTCTGGCCTAAGAGGGTCATTACGAAGTCGATTGGCGGAATTTATGTAGCAATTTGGTCTTAAAAGATTCATCAAATCGCTACATTTTTAGCCGGAATAGAAAAAGTCTGGTCATCGGTTATCAACCGAAGTTAGCGGTTATCTCCATCAAGCAAATCCCCCAGCCCTCCTAACACGGAGCCTTCACCACTCCTGCTCCCACCTGCCGACGGTGCATGCTGGATCACTCTATCGGCCAAACGCGAGAATGGTAAGCTTTGGATCCACACAGTTCCCGAGCCTGAAAGTGTTGCTAAGAACAAGCCTTCACCACCAAAAAACATACTGCGAAGCCCGCGTACTCGCTCTATGTCAAATTCTATCCCATCGCTAAAGCCGACCACACAACCTGTATCGAGTTTAAGGGTTTCGTTATGCAGCTTCTTCTCGATCACCGTGCCACCAGCATGCGCAAATGCCATACCATCTCCCTGCAGGTGCTCCAAAATAAAACCTTCACCGCCAAAGAAACCAGCCCCCAGTCGACGCTGAAAGGCAATGTCTACTTTGGTTCCCATTGCCGCGCAAAGAAACGAGTCTTTTTGTAAGTATACAGAACCATTAAACTCAGCTAGGTTTAACGGCATGATAGAGCCTGGAAAAGGCGCAGCAAATGCCACTCGCTGCTTTCCTCGTCCATGATTGGTAAAATGCGTCATAAACAAGGATTCGCCAGTAAGTACTCGCTTTCCAGCACTGAAAAGCTTACTCATAAAGCCTTGCTCAACTTCAGAGCCGTCGCCCATTTTCGTCTCGAACTGGATATCTGCCTGCATATAATTCATGGCGCCAGCTTCTGCTATTACCGTTTCGTGTGGATCTAACTCTATCTCCACCATTTGCATGGAATTACCAATGATCTCATAGTCTATTTCATGGCTACGCATAACGCATTTCTCCCTGTTTAGATATAAACGCTATATTGCCCAGTTAGGCCCTAAAATAAAGTCACAAAATGTAACGCTATGTGTTTTAAAACCATACAAACAGACCTAAAATAAGCGCCAAGCCGATCAACGGCACCACCACGGTTAACATTGCCAGTGGCCAATAGGCGTCTTGATGTTTTTCGCCACAAATTGCTCGCACCGTGGTCACTACATAGCCATTATGCGGTAGCGTATCTAGCGCTCCAGAGCTAATTGCCACAACCCGATGGAGCTGCTCAGGCTGAACCCCCAAATCTATATAATGCGGTGCGACCAATGGCAGTGCGATAGCTTGCCCTCCAGATGCAGAGCCCGTTAATCCGGCAATCACACTCACAGCGATTGCCGCGCCAAGTAATTCATTACCAGGAATACTGGTCATCAACGCCACCGCTTCGTTAAATGCCGGCGTCCCTTTAGCAACCGCACCAAACCCCACCACCGCAGCAGTATTACCAATCGCCACCAAAGCACCCGTAGTGCCTAAGTTGATGGCATTCTGAATGTTGATAAAATATTTAAAATTGACAATCAATATTGCAATCACGCCACCGAGCAAGGCCACTATTAGCGCGTTTTGTCCCAGCTGAGCGTGCAGCGTAAATGATAATGCTAAAACCACTAATAATGGCAATAGTCCAGTAATAGGGTGAGGCAGTGTTCGCGTACTTTCATTGACCGGATCGCCAGACCGAGATTCAAACACCTCGCCGTTTTCGGTGGCACGCCTAATCATTCTCATTAACAAGAAATAGCCAAGTAATGCCATGAATACAGCAACGATTAAACTCTCTTGCCATGCAGCATACGGGGAAGTACCAAGGTATTTAATTGGGATCCAGTTTTGAATTTCAGGGGAGCCAGCAGAGGTCATGGTAAAAGTAACCGAACCGAACGCCAGCACCGCAGGAATAAAACGCCTGGGTAAATTGGCATCTTTAAACAAGCTTACAGCCATTGGATAAACAGAAAAAGCAACAATAAACACACTAACGCCACCATAAGTCAGCAATGCGCAAGCAAGTACGACAGCGAGTACCGCATACTTCATTCCGATTTTATCGACGATATATCGTGCTATAGCGTCAGCCGCCCCCGTGTCTTCCATAAACTTGCCAAACAACGACCCCAGCAAAAACATAAAAAACCATGATTGAACAAAACCGCTAAAACCCGCCATATACATGCCTATGGCATTGCTTTCAGTTGCTCCAGAAAGTACCGGAATATTACTGCTCAACGCAATCACTAGCGCACACAAGGGTGCGGAAATAAATAGGCTAACTCCCCGTAATGTGAGAAAAATCAATCCAAACAGCGCACACGCCAAGCCAATAGCACTTATCATAATGTCACCTGTCTCATTGTTATACTTATGTTATTGAGGGTTTAGAACTTATGCTAAATAGCTATAAAAGTACACAGTGTACATCGCTATAAAAACAGGGAAATACAAGACAAAAAACGCTCAAATAAAATAAATGAGAATTATTTGCAATTAAGTGTTGACATATTTCCGAATGTTATTGATAATCAATCTCAACAAGAACGAAGCACATTCTTCTTGTTTAAAGATGAGTTTCTTGACCCGAAACTTGGCTGGTATCCTCAACTACCAAGCGGTTAGCAAGCACTTGTATTGCCCCTAATTACACTTTGCTAACAGCACAATTTACTTGCTACATTGCTCATATCGGTGACGGTAGATATGAAATCAAAAAGCCCTTTATTGGGCTTTTTTTATTTTAATACTCTCTCAAAAAAAGCAAGCAATACAAACTAATACGTTATAAGCTTTGACGAAAACCCGATAAAAATAGCAGATAGGTCCACCAATGAAAAAAGTTCTCAAAGCCCTAGCCGAAAATCCAATTCTGAATTTTATCGCTGGCTTGATTCTTTGTATAACCAGCGCGTTTGAAATTGTAGACAACATTACCCATATCGGTTCTCACCATGGCGTGTTCTTATTTGGGCTATTACATATTTTAAAAACACTCCCCGAACTAAATGAGAGCATCCACCTTTTTGATGAAGCATCTAAATAACCTGAATTCAGGTTAAATAAGTCATCAGGTCGCGAAACCAAAATTTGCTTTTGGTTTCTTGACATCAGCGTTGAGTGTAGGAGGCCATAACAGCGTGTAATGTGCTGTAATGGCATTTCTGTGACAAACGTCTTAGCATGGCTGTCCTGTTCACAAAAAAATAAAACCCAATGAATACACAGCGGTATCGTTACAATGTGATGCTTACCATTTTGCTGCTAGCCGGTTTTATTTTCACTAGCTGGTACAGCGTAGTTTTAGCAAAAAGATCGCTTACAGATAAAATTACCGACGATACCCTACCGCTCACCAGCCATATTATTGATATCGACTTACAAAAACGCCTTCAAGCACCGATTATTGTTGCCAAACTGATGGCTAATAACACTTTTCTCAAGCACTGGTTAACCTCTGAAAACAGAAACGATGAGTTATTATTTGAATATCTCGCAACCACCAAAACCTTGCATGGTGCACTCACTAGCTTTTTGGTTTTAGACGAAGCGCTAACTTACTATCGCTATGATGGTCTAAAACAATTAGTAGATCCGGCCGATACCGACATCAGTTGGTATTACGACAGTATGGCGTCGCACTTAGATTTTACGCTGAATGTAAAAATGAGTAGTGAAGAGCACCAACAGCCAATAGTCTACGTCAATCATAAAGTCAGGTTGAATAATCGTGTTGTCGGCATTATTGGTATTGGCGTTCCACTTGCCGATATCCAAGCATTGATAGAAAAGTACCAACAGGTATATCAACGTGATGTTTATTTTATTGACTACAAAGGAAGGTTACTTTTTCATGAAGCTGGTACACCAGAAGAAACAACGATAAAGCAACGCTTTCCAGAACAGGCTGAGATGGTGCTAACGCAAAAGGCATACAAGTTTAGTATAACGAATGATGAATATATTCAATTTGTACAAACTCGATATTTAGAGACTATTGGCTGGCATCTGATCGTAGAGCAGCATGTCAATGTATCTGCAACCTTAAACGAAGCGCTCAAAACCAATCTGGCGATGGGTACACTGGTTACCGTGACCATTCTTGGGATTGCACTTTTTTCCTTCAATCACTATCAAAAACGTCTCGAAAACATGGCAAAATTCGATAAGTTAACCAACGCCATCAACCGCCAAGCATTTGAACCTTTGCTGCAATACCATATCAACAAAGCGCAAAATCAAGGTGTTCCTTTGGTGATGCTGATGCTAGATATCGATCATTTTAAGCTGGTCAATGACAAACATGGTCATCAAATGGGTGATAAAGTGCTGGCAAACTTTGCCGCTATTTGCCAACGTCAACTACCAAGTAATGATTTACTCTGTCGCTGGGGAGGTGAAGAATTCATGATTCTATTGCCTAAGCATCAACTGCATCAAGGTCTAAAAGTAGCGGATCAAATCCACAGCGCACTCACAGCATCAGCATGTGACATCAAAGTGACCGCTAGCATTGGTGTTGCACAATACCAATTGACAGAAACGGAAGACAGCCTGATAAAACGCACAGATAAAGCACTCTATCAGGCCAAAAAAACAGGCCGAAATCAAACCATGCTGGCGGCTTAACGACGGTTTTTACGAGCTCTTGCTCTACGCTGTCGTTTCTCCTCTTCACGAGCGGCTTTTTTTGCTTCAGCTTGGGCTCTGAGTTCAGCAACCATCACTTCTTCGGCTTCACGCATTTGTGGGGTTTCCATGGTGATACGACCGATGACTGCGTCTCGTAATTCATTGATTAAGATTTCGGACATTTTGTGGGTATCGACCTGATTACCACCTTTGACACAGCCGCGTTTTCTGCCTGCCATTTCAATGAATGTCCAATCGCAGTCGGGTAGCGCTTCTATTTTATAGCGAGCTTTAAGCAACTCAGGATAGGCAGTTAATAAGTACTCCGCAGTATAACTTGCTACTTCTTCATAATTAATCGCTGTATCTCTAATCGCACCGGTGGCAGCCAAACGATAACCTGAATTTTCATTTTCTACTTTAGGCCACAACATACCGGGAGTGTCATAAAGCATGATGCCATCTTCTAGCTTGATCCGTTGCTGCGCTTTAGTGACAGCAGGTTCATTGCCGGTTTTAGCCACAATACGACCCGCGAGTGTATTGATAAGTGTAGACTTACCAACATTAGGGATACCCATAATCATCGCTTTGAGCTGTTTATCTTGGCCCACTTTATGAGGAGCTAGCTTTTTACACAGCGTGTTTATCTTATGTACTTCGTTACCTTTATCATGGCCAAAAGCAATCGCTTTAACACCACTTTCTTGCTCAAAATACGCCATCCATTGCTGCGTCAGTTCAGGATCGGCCAAATCGGCCTTATTCATTATTTTGATGACCGGCTTATCACCCCGTAGTTGGCTGACCATAGGGTTTTCACTGCTATAAGGAATACGGGCATCCAATACCTCGATAATGACATCCATCTGCGGCATGATTTCTTTAATTTCATTGCGCGCTTTGTTCATGTGGCCGGGAAACCACTGGATACCTGTTCTACTCATTAGACTTAAAACCTTTAACATTGTGCGAAAGTCTGCTGGCAACCTTAAGTTGCCATAACAAACCATTAGTTGTTGAATAGTTTACTACAGAAGTGAGACTGGATGAATTGGGTAATTAACTTCACTGCGCGGGTTTTGGTTTGTCATTAGGCGAATTTCGGATCACATCAATGGTTCCAATAGCAAACGGCCCTTCCCCTACTCCTTTATCATTGTGCAAAGTCGTCCAGTAACCTGACGCCGGACCTGAACGAGGTAAATGTAACAGCATTACGCCGACCCATACATCTCCTTCAGGGTCTTCGCTTGCAGTATAACTCAGTGCAGCGGTATCACCCACATGCTTACCAGTTGCCACAATCTTAAACTCATTCAGCTTACGTGAACCTTCAATATCCACCCAAGTGGCCGTTCCTTCCATTGTGATCTCTTCACCGACAGTTCGTACGATAAAGTCTTTAAATTCATATTTATATAATTTTTTGTGCAAGTTTGTTATCTGTGAAAACTCCGCAGGACTCAAATCTTCACCAACACCGGAAAGATGAGCAATATACTCAACCTCTGGGGATTTTCTGCTCATCCCATCCGCCACCCCATTGCCTCCAGTTACAATCGCCAGCGTCGCAATAACAGCACTTACCAGCAAAAAAATAGCGAGCAGCCCTGTCGGGTTTATCCCCAGCGTTCCCAGCACTGACTGTTCTGTAGACATTTTGGACTCTTCAGACTCAATTAAATCTTTATTATTTTCAAAACCTTGTACTAATTCAGACATTTTTTTATTATTATCTTCGTTGTCTGAAGAATCATCACATTTTTCCGCTCCAAAATCCTTGCCCATTGCCATTATTTCATCCACTGAAACATCTAATAACTCAGCTAATCTTTCTCGCTCAAATGGACTAAATGAATCGGGATCTGCCAAACGAGCGTAGTAAGTGGCTCTTTTGATACCAAGTTTTTGACATAACCAAGGAATGGTCTTTTTTGTTATTTCTCCAGTCCTATTTGTATCCTTAACATATGCTTTCAACTCAAAAGCAAGTCTGGATTCTCGACCCATAAAAAGCACTCAACTCATAAAGTTAGACAATTTGGACATTAACAATAGCAGCCAAAACCCCACCTTGCAATTACAAATTGATTACATAATATAAACATTGAAACACATGTTCACTTGTACTTCTTGTGAACAACTTGGTCACTGTGTTTTACCGTCACACTACGATTGAAAGGAGAAAGTATGGGCTGGTTTAGTAGCAAAAAACAATCAGAGCCAATAGAGGTATATCGAAAATATAAACGTAACTCGAAGATCACCTCGTCGCATTATATCGATCCGGATGGGTACGAATATGGCCGAGAGTGCGTTGGGTGTCACGATTGTATCTTTAGAACTCGAGGAGGGCCAATGACAAACGGTTGTAAGATTTATAACAAGCCAGATCTCGAGATGATCCCGATAACTAGAAATGTAATCGCAGATAAATACTGTGATTTTTTTCTAGATCGGTCGTTTGACGATGCAGATGCCGCTTTACAAGAGCTGAAGTAGCCGTCTAAAAGTTTTGAGGAAATTTTAATGATACCTAGAGTAACAACTTCCTGTGGTGGTTGTAAGTCAACCATAGATGATGGAGCATATTGGGTTAAAAAGTGCACATGGTGCTGCAAACAATACTGTAATAACTGTGTGAAAAGCACTTGTCCCCACTGCGGAAGGAGCGGCGAGGACTGGACACAACAAGTTGTGTCTGATGAGGATTATACAAACGCACTTAGAAGATAAGAGCCCTCTAAATTTTAACTTCTAAGCGAACGTTTACAGCCCCGTTGGTAACACGTTGTCGTCGCACATACGTAACGGTTGGAGATTTACATAATGGAAGATTGGAATGCCCACGTACTTAGATGGGAAGAAGAACTCAGAAAGATAGATGCGAAAATCGCCGAAGCTAATGCTGACGGCCAAAGTGGAAGACGCATATACAGCAGTCAGCGAGATCACATACTCAGCATGCTCGGAAATGCAAGAGATTTAGTTAGAGGAAGAGATTGAGATGAAGTTAAATAAACCAAAAGGTCCTGAAAAACGCGACCCAAAATTTGATGATAAAAAACCTATGCCCCCAAATGCAGTAGAAAGTGTTATTGAAAACGTTAAGCAAAAAGTGAGAGACGTCCACAAGTAGCAAAGCTATATCACCCAAACCACACGCAACAATCTGTATGTCGGCTTGTTGCGTGCAAAATTGACTTCAGCGGTATCAGTGTATTAATAGGAGTTCTTATGGACCAAATTGCTTCAATCGTAATTATAGATATACGAAAATTTACAGAAACCATTGATAAGCTAGAGCAAAGCGATTCATTTGAAAAAATGGCTTATCGGAACAATTTAGCACGTTTTTTTAATACATGTACTGACACAATTGAGTCGGTTTGTCCAAGACAGTGTAAATACCATTATCAATTCACAGGCGACGGTCTAGTGCTGACTTTTTTTGATTCTTGTCATCACGCACTTATTGCTTACTTCTATACTCTTGTTTTACTGAAAGAGCTGTCATCAGTTACTTTAGAGTGTGGCATTGAATATGGGTTAAGCGTGAACTCTGGTAAGGTCAGCTTTATGAAGTTGAAAAATGGGCAAGTCAATATACTGAGCCACGCGATAAACGTTGCAGCTAGGCTAGAAGCATTTAACAACGTCTTTTCACCCTCCCGCTTAATTGTAGGTCCTAGTACTATGCAAATAATCACCAATTATCTTTTAGAGGAGGAGCTGAAAAGAGTAGGCTTTACAAATTTTCAACAAATTCTCACTTCTGCCAAATGTAGCAAGGAAAGCAAAGTAGAGAAGCTATGGGGTGTGATGGCGCAGCTCAACGAGCTAATCTTCCTGAGGTATATGTCGTCTGTCAACATCAGAGGTTTAGACAAGCCCTTACATCTATACCGCTTCAGCCAGTCAAAGTTCAAGAGCTATGGAAGTGCAATACTTAGCGAGAAAAAAGCTAGGCTGACAAAAGTATTTGTTGAAAGAACCGAAAGTATTATACGGATCCTAGATGAGTCATCTCATTTAAAGAGCAGTTTGGATCAAGCATCCGCTTAAACTAACGTTTTAACTTCAATAAATACGGAAGGTGCAAACATTCAAATTAGTATTTACTCTAAATTCACTCTATTTCTATTAGCAAGCAGCGTATACTAGCGGTAAATAAATCAATTAGAACTCTTATGGCGCTCAAAGCAACCATTATCAAAGCTAACTTGTCGCTTAGCGATATGGACAAGCATGTCTATCAAGATATAAACCTAACCGTTGCCCAGCATCCTTCTGAAAATGATCACCGCTTAATGCTGCGTTTGCTAGCGTTTGCATTGCAGTATCGTGACAGTCTAAAGTTTACCAAGGGCTTATGTGCTGATGATGAGCCGGAGGCATGGTGTATTGACGATATCGGCGATATCACATTTTGGTTAGACCTTGGTTTACCCGATGAAAAGCGCATCAAAAAAGCCTGTAACAAAGCCAAACAGGTTGTCCTATATAGTTATGGTGAGAATACGCAAACGATGTGGTGGCAAAAGCATCAGCAGCAACTTAAACAATATGCAAACTTGACTGTGTTCAGTCTAGCCTTTGATGAAACCAGCCAGCTTGCGCTATTCGCAAACAAAGCGGTAAATTTAACTATCACAGTGCAAGATGGCGAAGTTTGGGTAAGCAACGAGAGCACCACTGTGCATCTGAAGCCGATTCAGTTAATGTAGTGAGTGAAGAATCTAATGAGTATACAAAAAGTCGTGGTAATGCACGGGCTATATATGTCGGGGTTTGTGATGCGTCCCTTGTGTACTCGGCTGGAAAACGATGGTTTTACCATTTTAAATCTGAGCTATAACACGCTTGCACCTGATATCAGTGATATCTTCACCCGTATCGACCACTTTATCGATCACCAGCCAACGGCCCTTGTTTGTCATTCAATGGGGGGGTTAGTTGCTCGAAAATACTTAGAATATGCCTCGCAGCAAAGTAAGTATGTAGAAAAAGTGGTGACCCTTGGCACCCCACACAAAGGGAGTGCCATTGCCAAACATATGCATGACAAAGGCTTTGAAATGCTGCTCAAAAACAGCGTTGAGTTTCTGCTAACAGAAAATCACGACTGGCCGTTTCCGGCAAAACTATACAGTATTGCAGGTGACCTGCCGCTGGGTTTAATGCCATTAATAAAAAAGGGGAGTCAGTCTGACGGTACGGTGTTACTCGAAGAGACCAAACTAAACGGCATGGCTGAGCATAAGGTGTTTCATGTCAGCCATACCACACTGATATATTCCCGCGCCGTGATGGAATACATCTGTGAGCTGTTATCAGAGTAACCATACCCCGAACAATCAATGCTCTGCACTTGCTGCAACTTTATAGGCAATGAATGCAATTAATCCGGTAATAAGTGGAATGGGTGCAGCGATATAACCAAACGCATCTGAGTTAGCAATACTGGCTCCAGCCAAGTGGCCAACAAGGCCAACGACAAAAGCGACTAAAGCGATAACTACCACAACTACTTCCATTTTATGTTCTGATTTTGTTTTACCTTGCATAATCAACCCCTCTTCATTTAAACAATATTTTCTGTTGATAAGTTGATTATGCGCCTGTAAACCGGACGCTTTTTGACCTAAATCAAATTAACGAAATGGATAATTATCAAGCAATTAGGCGTTTGTGTTAGATCAAGCTTTTACGGAAAAGCAGACTCAAAGTCGTCATTTTGGCAAGCTTTATTCCGAAAGAAATCCCAAGTTTCCCTTGAACTTACCGCTTTTAACCCAAGCTCTGTTGATAGTACCAAACCCTCTTAAGTGGTAGATGAGGTGCTTTAATCGATTTTTTGGATTGAAATCACTGATTTTAATCATTGGATTAACTTAACAATGTTACCCATACTAATCTTAATCAAACAAGGAGCACAGCATGACAAATTTTAACTCTATCGGTTTAAATAAAGACAAAAGCCAAGCTTTAGTTAGCGCATTGAACAATCTACTAAGCAGTTACCAAATCCAGTATATGAATGCCCGAGGCTTTCACTGGAACATCAAAGGAAGAGAGTTCTTTGAGTTGCACTTAAAATTTGAGGAAATTTACACCTTACTGCTAGAGAAAGTGGATGAAATCGCAGAGCGTATTTTAACGATTGAGGGCAACCCGTTACATGCATTTTCTGATTATCTCGAAAATAGCCGCATTGCTGAGGCCAAGAGTATCAGTGATGGCCCTACCGCATTACAAAGCGTGCTTGATGGTTATACCACACTTATCACCATGCAACGAGAGATCCTTGCTCAAGCAAGCGAGGCTGAAGATGAGGGCACTGCATCCTTAATGAGCGACTACATCAAAGAGCAAGAAAAACTGGTGTGGATGCTAAAAGCATATTTAAACTAATATAGCCTGTTCAAAAAGCGGCTTATCGCCGCTTTTTATTCTTTATATCAAGAGAGATCAATTATCTAGTAAACTGATAAAAAACGCCATTTCTAGCGCTTTTTCATGCAAGGCCTTAAATCGACCCGATGCACCACCATGACCTGCATCCATGTCGGTTTTAAATATCAGCAGGTTTTTATCCGTTTTGTGCTCTCTTAGTTTAGCGACCCACTTCATCGGCTCCCAATATTGCACTTGCGAGTCATGGAGACCTGTCGTCACCAGTATATTCGGGTAAGCTTTTTCCTCTATATTGTCGTAGGGTGAATAAGCTAAAATAGTTTCATAAGTTTGCTGTTCATTTGGATTACCCCATTCATCATATTCATTGGTTGTTAATGGGATAGTCTCATCCAGCATAGTCGTCAGCACATCCAAAAACGGGACATGGCACCCGATCCCTAAATATAGTTCCGGCGCCTGATTAACCACGGCTCCCATCAATAGACCACCAGCACTACCACCTGAGGCAAACACTTTTTCTTTGGCGCCATAGCCCTGCTCAACTAACGCTTTTGTTACATCGACGAAATCATTAAAGGTATTTTCTTTGTATGATTTCTTGCCCTGCTCATACCATTGACGACCAAGCATCGCAGAGCCTCGAATATGTGCAATGACATAAACGAAGCCTCTATCTAGTAAACTTAGAGTATTACTCGAAAAATACGGGTCAATAGTGTAACCATAAGAGCCATAACCATATTGCAATAGTGGGTTTGTACCATCTTTGTTGAATTTATCTTTGCGATAAACGAGTGACACAGGTACATGCTGTCCATCTCTTACTGCGATATGTAAGCGTTCAGAGTGATAGTGTTCAGGTTTAAAGTCACCTAATACCTGCTGCTGCTTCTTTAATGTTTTCTTGCCTGTTCTCAAGTCGAAATCATAGACCGAACTCGGCGTTGTCATACTTGAATAGTGAATACGAATGTTATCAGCGGTCGGCTCTGGGTTTTGACCTACCGAAGCAGAATAGCAAACGTCATCAAAGCTCAAGTGATAGCTCTGTCCATGATAATCGTGAACCACAAACCTAATTTGCCCTAATTCACGTTCTGTGGTTACAAAGTGTGAATTAAACAGCTCTACCCCCTCAAGCAGCACATGCTCACGATGAGCTACCAGCTCTTGCCACTCATCACTGTGAGCAAGCTGAGCCTTGCTAGCTCGAACTATTCGGAAGTTCTGTGCTTGTTTATTGGTCAATAAATAATAATACTCGCCAAGCTTGTCTAAGCTGTATTCATGGCCAATTTCTCTGGGTAATAAAACCGTAAAGTCACCTTCAGGATGGTCAGCATCAAGCCCCAGTTGCTCGCTCGTTTCTGTCGCGGCCAGATAAATAAAGATTTCACTGTCGTCGCGGCTTTTCCCCAACCCCACAAAAAATTGGCTATCTTGCTCTTCATATACCAGCACATCGTCACTCTGGGGGGTTCCGATCACATGGCGATAGACTTGAAAACCGAGTAGCGTCTGCAAATCTTTTTTCACGTAAAAAACGGTTTTATTATCATTGGCCCAGACTAGATCACCTTCGGTGTTTTCGAGTACATCATCTATTAGCGTATTGGTAGTTAAATCCAAAAACTTGATGGTATAAATTCGACGACTATCGGTATCTTCACTATAAGCAATGAGCTGTTCATTGGGACTGACCTCTAAACCGCCAATATCATAATATTCATAGTGCTTTGCGAGTTCATTAACATCAAGCAGCAAGGTTTTATCTTGGAGATCTTCTGTAGAAGCGCGATAGTGCCTTGCATACTCATCATCACCACTGACTTCACTCACATACCAGTAGTTACGGATTTTTACCGGCACCGAACTATCGTCTTTGACGATGCGCCCTTTCATTTCCTCAAACAAAGTGGATTGCAATGACTGATGTGGTTCCATCACCGCGTTACAGTAAGCATTTTCAGCATGTAGATGTGCCAATACTTGCTCGTTTTGGCGCTCATCATCACGCATCCAGTAATAATTATCTATCCGCTCATGCCCATGATGAGTCAACACTTTGGAAATTTTTTTTGCAATAGGTGCTTGAATATCCGTCACGCTGGACTGTCCTTTTTTAAATTGGTTTTTCACCAGTGTACCATAAACGGGAATACGGAAAAGTGCTTGTAATTTACGCAGATTTAGAAGTTAGCTAACGACCTCCAAAACAAAGAAGCCGAGTACTAAAAACTCGGCTTCTTGTATTACATTTCCAAGGTTGAGTTGTTACGCTTGCGCTCGACGCAGCTTAGCTGGAATTGCCCGCTTAAGTACTGGCTTTATTCCTGAAAATGCCTTACCAACATCTGTCATAATGATATACAGAGCGGGAACTAATATCAGCGTGATTAAAGTAGCAAATAACACCGCAAACCCAAGTGAAACCGCCATCGGCACAACAAACTTAGCCTGCAAACTGGATTCAAAGATGATAGGCATCACCCCCACAAACGTGGTAATAGACGTCAATGTGATTGCTCTAAAACGCGCGCACCCCGCTTCAATCACCGCATCTCTGAGCGCAACGCCTTCCTTACGTGCTTGGTTGATATAATCCGTCATAACCAACGAGTCATTGATCACAACCCCCGCTGCCGCGACGAGACCAAACATCGACATGGTGCTCATATCTAGACCAAAAATAAGGTGTCCCCAAAGAGCTCCAACCAGACTAAACGGAATAACCGACATCACAATTAGTGGCTGAGCGTAGCTCTTGAGTGGCACAGCTAATAAGATGTATACCAGCAACATTCCCGCAGCAAAAAATAGTTTTTGCTCATTGGTTTGCGCTTGTTGTTCTTCGACACTGCCGCCAAGCTCAGATCTTACACCAGGAAATTGCTTTAATAACTCAGGCAAGATGTTATCTTTAATGTTTTCAACTACTTTATCTGGCTCAATGGTATCTTCATCGATACTGCCATACACGTAGACCGTACGATAACCGCCTTCACGGCGAATGTAACTCACGCCCGGTTTCTCTGTGAACTCAACAACATCTCCTAGCATAACTTCTTTACCAGTCGGCGTAGTGATAACCGTACGTTTTAACGACGCCAGAGCGCGCCTATCTAACTCTGGGTAGCGCACCATCACTCGTATTTCTTCACCATCGCGGATCACGCGCTGCGCTTCACCACCGTAAAAGCTATTACCCACTTGAATCGCGACAGAAGAAAGCTCAAGTCCAAGCTCATATGCCACGGGTTTTAGGTTCATCTGAATTTCTTTGCTCTGCGGGTCAATACTGGAGCTAATATCAAATAATCCAGGTTGTTCCCGCAGCATAGAAATCAACTGACGACCAGCGGCGTTAAGTACTTCGATATCAGGACCATACAAACGATAACCAAATTCACCTTCGTTGCCACCAGGGTTACCGACATTATCTTGAATAATAATGGATTTAACCCCTGCAATTTCAGGCATTTGTTCACGCCAACGGCGAGAAAGCTCAAATGCGGTAAATGGCCTTAACTCTTCCTCAACTAGCGGTGTTAATACCGTGCCTTTGGTTCGGTCGCCATTGAAAGAGTACACACTTTTGATCATACCTTGACCAAATTCTTGCTCGATTTCTCTATCAACGCGCAAAACCATTTGTTCAATGGCCGCCAATGCCGCGACAGTTTGTTCATCGGAAGCCGTATCATTCAAGGTCAAATTAATCCGTGGATAATCCTCTGGTACCTTAGGAAACGGAATAAAGCGCACTAGATTCGATGTCGTCAAGCTAAAGCTAAACACCAGCATCGCTACAAAGCTAAATAACACCGTCCAACGCCATTCGACACATTTGCTAATCGTACGCTTATAAGGACCATTCACAAAAGCAAAGAAACGCTTGTTAAACGCGGCGCGACGACTATTTGGTCGCATGGGCTTGAACTTGGTGTGAGCAATATGCGCAGGTAGAATCCATTTTGATTCAATCAAACTGAACACCAAACACAATATCACTACGCCAGAAATCGACTTAAAGAATGCACTCTCAGGACCTGTCGACATCATCATTGGCGCGAAAACAGCAATGGTAGTTAACACCCCAAAAGTAGCTGGGGTTGCAACTCGCTTCGCACCTATTACAACGTTTTGTACGCTAGCTCCTTTGCGCTCTATTTCTGAATAAGCCGATTCTCCAATTACGATTGCATCGTCGACCACTATCCCTAGCACCATAATAAAGGCAAATAATGAAACGATGTTGATACTAATACCCAGCACAGGCATCAACATAAAGGCACCGAAGAAGCATACCGGTAAACCGATCATGACCCAAAGTGCTAACTTAAAACGCAAGAACAAAGTCAACATGAGCGCTACCAAAATAGCACCTTGCAGCATGTTACTCTTCATCATTTCGAGTCGCGCATTGAGGTAGTAAGTCATGTCCACAATTGGCTCAATACGAATACCATTTGGTAATTCTTGGTTCTTCTTCTCTAAATATTTATGTACCGCTTCAGCGATAGGCACCATGTTTTGATCTTTGGTCGCTTTTACCGACAGATATACCGCATTGACGCCATCTAATTTAAAGTGAGAGGCACCTTCAGTCAGTCCATCTTTAATCACCGCCACGTCTTGTAGTAATACTTTAGCGCCATTATCTCCCACTTTAACGGGGATATTTCTGAACTCTGTGCCGCGATACTTTTGGTTTTCTACTCGTACCGAAATAATCCCTGACTCGGCCTTTATTTGACCCGCTGAGATATTGGCTGAATAACGACGGATAGCATTGCTGATATCGCCAATTGACAAGTTATAACGACGCAAAGATTCAGGATCAACTTCAATACCAATCTCGTAATTTGGCGTCGCTCTGTCTACGACGGAGATAAGCTCGTTTTCCAGTAATTCATCTTCAATTTTTTTCGCGATTGGCTTCAACTCTTCAATCGGCAAGTCACCCACAAGTGCCATGCTGACTACATCTTGGCGAAATTCAACCTGCTGAATTTGAACTGGCTCCATCGAAGCTGGGAAAGTTGCAATACTATTAACACGAGAGCGAACTTTGTCTTCTACTTCGGTCAAGTCTTCATCTTTGTATATCTCTAACTGTGCACTTGCGCTGCCGCGAGAGGCTCGATAAACACCTTTTTTAATTTCGGTGACATCTTTAAGTGCCTCTTCTATTTTCATCAAGATACTTTCTTCGATTTCTTGAGGAGAAGCGCCGGGGTACACCGCAGAAACGGTGACATAGTTAATTTCTATACTGGGAAACATCTGCCGTTGAATGGTGTTATAACTAATAAAACCCAACACCAAAATAAACACCATCAACAGGTTGGCAGCGACCGTATTATTTGCAAAATAGGCGATGATCCCTTTTTGCGGATTTGCTTCAACTTCACTCATGATCACTCCTTGCGCTTACAGCTTTTCCGGCTGACTGCTTCGCTTCGATGCGTCATCCACACCTGCAACTTTCACTTCCATACCTTGCTGAGGGTATTCTGGCAGTGTCACAACCACTTTGTCTTTTTCACTTAGGCCGTCACCGATCAAGAAGTACTCGCCCTCTTCCCGGATAACTTGGACTTTACGAGGCTCCAACTGATTGTCATTATTCAACAGCCATACAGACTGGTTGTTTACCGCATCCTGTGACAGACGATAAATTTGTTTTAGGGTTTTGCCCGTAAAACTCACTTGCACATAAGTGCCATATTTTAAGACTGGCTGGTCTGAAGTTAAGCCATAGGGGTCTTCAATTCGCACTACTAAATTATTCATGCGCGTTTGTTTATCCACTGTGCCTAAATCTCGATCTACCACGGCATTTCTGGCAAATGCATTTACGCCATTTTGAAAGACTTTGGCAGGAAGACCAGAAACTCGCTCTGGCAAGAATACCGAATCAAACCCAGCAATAGGGATAATGATTTCTGCTGTTTCTATGTTATTTAGTACTGCAACTGAGCTACCAATAGAAACAAACTGGCCCAAACCGACTTGCTTGCTCACAATCAAGGCATTATAAGGCGCTACGATTTCGCAGTTTTCTAGGTCACGTTTGGCGCGCTGAAGCGCTGCTTTGGCAGACTTCACTGATGCCTCGGCACTCATAACCTGCGGTTTGCGTAAGAATAAGTCAGTATGCTTTTTATTTGGGAAGCGTCGTGCTTCATCCTCAGCGACTTCCGCTTGAGCTTTTTCTTCAATAAGTTGCGCTTCCGCTCTTGCGAGCTCGGCTTCGGCTTGCAGTAATGCCGCTTCATAATTATCGGCTTCGATGCGCAGCAATACTTCACCTTTAGAAACCACACCACCTTCAACAAAATTTGGGTGCCAATATTCAACTTCTCCGGACACTTGCACCGACAACTGAGTAGTTTCCAACGGCTTTACTTCGCCGTAACTTTGAATGACCACAGGGTAATCTTGAGCTGCCAATGTCGCAACTTCAACAACGGGACGAGAATCAATATCTTGTTTCTCAGGTTCGCTTTTTGCTACGGCATTTACGGTCATAAAACCCACAATTCCAATACTAAGCACAGCAAAAGGTAAGATCCATTTTAGTAATTTAGCTTGCATGACAACACCTATTGATAATTTTCTGAGCATATAGTAACAAGATTCGGCACGTTTATGATGTGACATTTGTAAGAATCTGTTGTGAATTTAATCAAGTTTACATTGCCAAATTTACAATCTACAACTATCGAGACGAAAAAATACAAAACAAATAATTAGCAATACGCAATAAACAATTAACTTCGCTCAACTTATCTCGAAAAATACTTAATTAATCCTTATTCGGTGACATACCTGAGCAGATTAGGTACAGTGAAATTTTTTATTGATGAGATTACCTGAATGAAAATAACAACTATCAGTATGGCGCTCTCTTTGGCTTTGGCTAGCCAAGTAAGCTTCGCAAAAGAAGAAGAACAAGATAAAGCGACTAAAACCATTGCTGAACTTGTAGAAAACAAAGCAAAAGTGGAAGGGCTATTCCCTCTTTATCAAGACCAAAAGACTGGTGAGTACATGATGTCGATCACGACATCGCAACTAGACACACCGTTTGTCTATTTCACTCATACCGTAGAAGGTGCAATTGATGCTGGGCATGTACGTGGTAGTTACCGTGAAACCAAACTGATTGAATTTAGAAAACATTTCGATCGTATTGATATTATTAGCAAAACCCCTCGTTTTACCTTTGACGAACGTTCTGCACTTAACAAAGCCAGCGAAGCTAACATCAGTGAAGCCGTACTTGCTAGCGTTAAAATCGAAGCTGAAGAAGACGGTTCACTGCTGTTCAAAGCAGACAAATTATTCCTAAGTGAAGATCTACATAAAGTTTCGCCATGGAAAAACCCCAACGATAAGAATGCAGCGAAGCGTTTTGCATTAGGTAAATTAGATGACAAGAAATCTCGCGTTGTTAAACACCGAGCTTACGACAACAATGTCGATGTAGTGGTCGATTATGTATTCAGTAACCCTAATCCTGCTGTTTTTGGCTCAAACTCCATTACTGATCCAAGATTCGTTACCGTAACCGTTCAACATAGCTTTATTGCCCTACCACAAAATGGTTACCAACCAAGATATGATGATGCTCGTGTTGGCTACTTTATTAATCAATTCGATGATATGACCTCTCCGGACTGGGCACCGTATAAAGATGTCATTAAGCGTTGGAATCTAGTCAAGAAAGACCCAAGTGCAGCTATCTCTGAACCTGTAGAGCCAATTGTATGGTGGATAGAAAACACCACCCCAGTTGAATGGCGAGACACCATTCGTGATGCAGTGCTAGCATGGAATACGTCTTTTGAAAAAGTCGGATTCAAAAATGCGATCGTTGTGAAACAACAGCCTGACGATGCAGATTGGGAAGCCGGTGACGTAAACTACAATGTGTTGCGTTGGACATCATCCCCACGTCCTCCTTTTGGCGGCTACGGTCCTGCATTGGCACATCCGTTAACTGGGCAAATCTTAGGCTCAGATATCATGCTTGAATACGTATTTATGCGTAACCGTTGGGTATATGATTCCCTATTTAGCTCTGCACAAGCATCTTTATCAGCGGCAACGAGCCAACCTCTCCATTGCTCATTCGGTCACGAGTTACAAAGTGGTTTAATGACTGCAAGCCTGTCTACGGGCTCAGACATTGAGCAAGTAGAAATCATCAAACAAGGCTTGACCCAACTGATCCTTCACGAAGTTGGTCATACTTTGGGTCTTAATCACAACATGAAATCCTCTATCCTTTGGGATGAAAATGAAGTGCATGATAAGGCCAAAACACAAGGTATCTTGACAGGCTCGGTCATGGATTACGCACCGATCAATCTTGCACCAATAGGAAAACCACAAGGTGATTACTTCCAAACCAAGCCAGGACCATATGATGACTGGGCAATTGAGTACGGCTATAGTCCAGCGCTTAATGACGAAAAAGCTGAGCAAGCAAGATTAGAAAAAATCTTATCTCGTTCTTCTGAGCACAAACTGGCATTTGGTAATGATGCAGATGATATGCGTGCGCCAGGGCGTCATATCGATCCACGCGTGATGATTGGCGATATGTCTTCAGACCCCGTTGCATACGGCGTACAACGCATGGAGTTGATCAATCAAATCTTTACCGAACTCAAAGACAAGACGCTCGTTGAAGGTGAATCTCACCAACAGCTTTGGAATACTGCAAATGTTCTATTCCGCCAATACAGTGGTCAAGCAGGCGTGATTTCTCGTCAAATTGGTGGCGTGTATGTCGAACGCTCGGTGGTAGGTGATGCAGATGGTAAGAAGCCATTCACACCGGTTCCTGCCAAAAAGCAAAAAGCCGCAATGCAAGCGCTGAGCACTATGGTCTTTGCCCCAAGCGTTCTTGACAGTATGCGCCCTCTGTATAATTACATGCAGCAGCAACGTCGTGGCTTTAATCACTTTGGTAAAAATGAAGATCCAAAAGTACATGACATGGTACTAGGCATGCAAAAGTCGGTACTAGACCATATTTTACACGCAAACGTACTACAACGTTTAAGTGATACCGCACTTTACGGAAATGAATATAGCTTACACAGCTTTATGAATGATCTTACCGCTGGTATTTTCACGAAGGAAAAACACACTTCAACACTAAGTCAAAACTTACAAGTGGAGTACGTTTCTCGCTTAATCAGCGTCGCAGGTCTTGATGGCAAAGGTGGTTACGACAACCTAGCTAAGGCAGCAGCACTTTATCAATTACAAAGTATTCTAGATATGAGCACCCCGTGGGGCGCAGAGCAAGCGACTAAAGCACATAAAGCTTATATCGATCGTATGATCAGTAAAGCTCTAGAAGCTTAACCTACTAGAGGGCCGGATCCCGTATTCGGCCCCTCAACCATCTCATCTTCTCATCAATTATTATTATCTGAATCATTCTGCCATTTGCTTACATAAGTAAAACACATTACCTCGCCGAGAAAATAACCAAATTACTATTACCCTTATTAGTAATTAAAGTGTTTGCTTATTTTAAAAATTGCTTGATTTTACAATACATAGAGCACTAAAAGGTAAGAAAGAATACACTTTAGATACCGCACAAATGAAAACAAAAAGTAATATAAATGTTAATATCTATAATAACATAATCTTTTACAAGGTTCTGTTTTATTCCTAACTTGGATGCTGGGTGAACAAAAAGCATCCACATACAACACTCTCAAAAAAGGAATAACAATGAAACCTACTTATTTATTACCTGTACTGGGCCTGTTATCAGGCAGTGTGATGGCCAACGCACCGCTGACAGAAGCACAGATGATGAAATACACCAGCAAAGTAAACAAAGCGGTAATTGGCGAAAAATACGCGCTGAACTTGGCACTGGTTGGCAGCGATGGTCCGGTTAGTGGTCAGCATGTCATTACACAAGAGATATCTCACCCAGGTGCAAGCTACATTAAATTACACTTTAAAAATTTAGACTTATCTGGCGGTGGAAAACTGGTTGTGCGCTCTGATGAAACTAACGAACGCTATGTGTACACAGAGCAAAACATGCGTGCTTCAACGGTTGACACTAAACTTGGCGATGATGGACAAAAGCAGTTTTTCGCGATGTCAGTCTCTGCTGACAAAGCGATTGTAGAATACACGCCAGGTAACGGTAACAAAAAGCAAATTCCAGAAGTCGATTTCTACTACTACGGTACAGAAAATACCAGCTCTGATGACTTTGACGGACTGTCTACTTGTGGTGCCAATGAACGTCGAGATGTGCAATGCTGGGCTAATTCTCACCCAGAAGAATTTGAGCGTTCAAGACCTGTTGCAAGACTTTTGATGAACGGCAGTGGCTTATGTACGGGTTGGCGTGTTGGTTCTGACAACCGCATGTTTACTAATAATCACTGTGTTGAAACTGCGGGTGAACTGTCAAATACTGAGGTATGGTTTAATTACCAAGCGACTTCTTGTAATGGCAGCCAGCGCGAAACCGTTGTCAAAGTGACCGGTAAAGATTTCCTCGCAACTGACTACACACTAGACTATACCCTGTTCACCATTAACGACTTTGAAAAAGCTGCGCCTTTTGGTTACTTCGGGTTAGATGTTAGAAACGCTTCACAGGGCGAACGTATTTACATTCCTCAGCATGGTTCTGGTAATCCTAAAGAGCTTTCTATCGAATCAGATAAAGATGCTGATGGCTTGTGTAGCGTAAACGTAGCATCTGAGTACGGCAGAGGCGCAGACACCGATATCGGTTATTACTGCGACACGATTGGTGGTTCATCTGGCTCACCCGTTATTGCTGCTGCTACCAAAAATGCCATTGCGCTTCACCACTTTGGCGGCTGTACGAACCAAGGCGTTAAGATCAGTCGCATTTGGCCACAGGTATCAAACCACTTCGGCGGTGTAGTGCCAATTGGGGATAATGGCCCAGTTACACCTGACCCGGTAGCTCAATTTAGCTACACATGTAGTGATTTGAGCTGTAGCTTCGATGGTGCGGCATCTTCTTCACCAAACGGCCCTATCTCGGCACATGACTGGAGCTTTGGTGATGGCGCAACGGCTTCAGGCTCGCAAGTCAATCACACGTTCCCAACAGCGGGCACTTATACGGTTGAGTTAAGTGTTACAGACACCGAAAATCGTACAGCTAACACCATGCAAGAGGTGGTTGTCACCACCCAACCAGATGATGAACAATTACAGAAGCGTCAGCCTGTAACTGGGCTTTCTGGTGCTTCTGGCGATGAGCTGTTCTTTTACTACGATGCACCTGAGGGTGTATCACAGGTGACTTTCTATTTGAGCGCAGGTAGCGGTGATGCAGACTTATATGTGCGTAAAGATAGCAAGCCAACAACGGGTAATTGGGACTGTCGTCCATACCGCTATGGCAACTTAGAAACGTGCAAAATGACACAAGGTGGCGGCCGTTATTGGGTCATGATCAGAGGCTATACTTCTTTCTCTGGTGTACAAATCATGGCAGACCACAACAACTAATCTACTCACCATTTCCCTTTGATGTTAAGGGGCGCTAAGCGCCCCTTTTTCATAGTTCATACCAAACATTAAACCAGACACGATTTTCATTTTCGAATAGATCGCTTTCAACTCGACCCAAACCTGTGTCTAACTTCAAATCGCTTAATCCAGCTGGCGCAAACTGTTCAGCCCATCCTAATGACAGTCGCATTTCTATACTCACACCGTAAGTCTGTGCGACAACCTCACTGTCGACCTGATGTTGTCTATAAAACAACTTCGGACTACCAGCTTTGCTGTTAGCACTGGTCGCTACGCCATATCCCAAATATTTTCTACCTGTGGCAAATGAAAACGGCAGCATTGACTCTGTTACCATGTCATAGCGTCGGGTGACTTCATTACTGCTTAGGTTCACCCCGCCCAATGTTAGCCCACCAGATTGCATATAACGACTGTCTACATCCAACCAAATAGGGACTTGCCATAATTTAGCATGTAAATCAGCACCATAACGATAACCTTCCATATCGCCCAACCAGCGTTCTGCTGTTGCGCTTAGTGCCAAGGCCGAAGCATGCGTATCGTAAGACCAAGCACCTTTCCCACCAATCACTCCCCCGTTGTACGTATCGACGCCATTATCTAGCGACACACCTGACAGGTACGGTGTAAATGAGTATTTATCTCCCAACCAACGATATTCCGTCGATAGTTCTAGTGCACTTGTTTCTTTTACCCCCAATAACACCGATTGCTGCTGATCCATCAGATCTATCTCTGCATAGTTCCCGGTGAGCTTAGTCTGCCATTGTCCACTTTTATAGCGAAGCCCCGCATAATATCCCGCGTAATCACCATCAAACACATCCAAATCAGCACCGACTTGCCAAGCGAGTGTTTGCAAGAAGTCTTGCCCTTTAAGACCCACCGATAGGGAATGCACAGAAGCGGAATTAAATTGTTCGGATAATGTCAGCGTACTTGCTTGCTGCAATGGATCGTATGGCGCTGAATGATATTGTTCAGGGAATATTTCTGCCTCAGGCAACTTAGCAGGCAGCGCTGGTTGACGGGCAACTTGCGACGGGTCCGTGCGTGCTGTAACCGCTACCCAATTTAACTCTGTTGCTTCATTAATACGAACCCCTTGTGGTGTGACAAAGCTGTACAACAACCCTTCTGGCTGGGGCAAGATCTGTCTCACGACTAGCTGACGACTTTGCCACTTTGACAACTGCTGCCTTGCAAATTGATAGCGGTAAACTTCTAAATTCCCTTTCACACCCGCGACAAAATAAATTTCCGAACCATCGTCTGACCAAGTTGGCGACGCTAGGAACTGACTCCCTTCTGGCGCTAGTAACTTCTTCACCTGCTCACTTGCGAAGTCGTATACTTCGAGACGCCATGCTTGGTTAAGGTCCTTAGCCACAAAAGCGAGTTGTGAGTGTGTCGGATCCATCACAGGGTGGTCGAACAGCGTACCCAACGATGGCGTAAACAATGGCTGTTGTTCACCGGTGGTAAGGTTAATATCAGCTAAATACGACACTCCATTTTTAGCAACCTCAGCAATCACTGAAGTATCAGACCGAATAGTAAAGCGACGTAAACCAGCTTTTTCGGTGAGCTTAGTTACTTGATCTGTTTCAAGATCCCATTGAAATAAATCATTCACGTATTGCCCATTACCAAGGCGGGTTTTGGCTACAAATAACACATGCTGCTCATCCAACCATTGTGGATGTAAAATACCTCGGTGATTGCTTTCAGGTAAGCTCATCACATGTTTACGAGGAAACACTTCAGGAGCGGTATCGGTAATGTCTTTTGAGTCTGCTTCTAGCAACTTTTCCTGCGCTTCCAAAAAGCGTTCTTTTGCTTTTTCATCTTCGCTTGTTTCATACACTTTTAAGCTGATTTCGTCGTCTTTACTCGACTCAACCACTAAAAACTGCTTTTTATTTGGAGAAAGTTGAACGTCTCTAGCACCGTGATCGAAACGCATCCAAAGTTTGTCTAACTTTGGTGGCTGCTGATATTGTGACTGCATGGCTTTATAGGTGTACTCGGCAACAAAACGCTTGTACAGCGTTGCTGGTGAGTCTCTAAATACACCGCTAAAAGCTTCCTCAAAGTCACGGCTTTTTACCGCCTGCGCACGCGTCCAAACAGCATCTAATGTCTGCGCGCCATAGTTATCTTCTAGCCAAGCTAAAAAACGCACACCAAGTATGTAAGCCATGGAACCTGATAAATAACTATCATCGCCGTTATTTAGCTTGCTGTATGGTAGCAGTGCACCTTGTTGTGCATAGTAGCGTAATATTGCCTCGCTATAATTGTCATGTAAACGTCCCCGTCCGGTGAGTCTCGATTCAAGTAAAGTCGCATAACCTTCCGCTACCCATCGTGGCATTACAGCCATAATTACATCACTAACATCATGTAAATCACGTAGTTTCTGTCGCCATTTATTCCGGCTAGGCTGAGAAAGATGAACCAAATGAATGTATTCGTGCAGAATAAGTAATTGCTGCCAGCTGTCTTGGTTAGAGATCACGGTATCTGATTGTGGCGGAGTCGCAAAAAGCGCCATTAACGGGCTATCCGTACTTGGTAACGCAAACCCATTAGCCATATTCGCCGGATCATAGACCACGACATCAGCAATGGTAGGTAATGCACGCGCTTGTTGCTCAAGTACCTTGCTACGTACGATTTCTAATTCGGTTGAGGCCGAGTGCGCCCACTCTTTTAATTCTGCGGGGTAATGAACACGAAAATTATCCGTTTTTATGGTACGCCATTCCTCGGCGTGCGTCATCACGCTGTATCCAAGCGTGAGCATCAATAATATTCTTTTCATATAGTTAAACTCTTTTTTGCACGGAACCTTTGTAGTATGCAAAATGAGTACATTCAGTGTCAGCTAAGAAGTTGTGCGAAAACGTAAGATAATATTACCGAGGTATTAAAGCATAGAATTTGAGCAACCTAGGGCCTGTTGATCAACAGGCTGTAGTGCAGTGGGCTGGACCAGCCCCACTGTTCAAACATCAGATCCAACGAATCACGGTGACCAATGTATGGCTTTCACCGGGTGCTAATGTCACAGCATCATCCATCACATTCCCGGCCTCTAGGCAAAGCATTCTATGGTATTCCTCGTCCTTAAAATTGCTTAACCGCTTGGATTTTTCAATCCATGGATTCCACAATACACATGAACTTGAACCTTCCCGTTTAACTTCTATAGTGCCTAATGGAGTCGTAATCGTTTGCAATGGCGCAGCCTGCGTGTAGACCATATCGGTTTCGCGAGCAAAGGCAACCACTTCGTGTTGCGTAAATGGCCCTTCTCCAAACTCGATAAACTGTGCACCTTGCAACCCATCAACGGTGGTTTCTTTAATTTCAGAGGTAGGAAAATAGGTATGTAGCGCTTGAGTGAGCGTAAACGTCTCTTTTCCCGTGTTTATGTTGGTGAGTCGTACTTCTAGCTGCTCAGAAAAAACAAACTCCACTTCTAGTTTTGATTGATAAGGCCAATAGTTTTCATCCACCAGCCTCATCGGAAGGGATAGTTTAACGGAGATACCTTGTTCGTTTTCTATAACGTCTTCAGCACGCCAGAGGCATTTTCTGGCAACACCGTGGATTGGCCATTCGGCACGGCCATGGACACCAAACCACGGCCAACAAATAGGAATACCGCCACGAATGGGCTTTCCTTCTTGGTAATCTTCGGCCTCTGAGACCCAGATCAGATTCGTTTTCCCTGCTGGCGTAAACTCGGTTAACTGCGCGCCTTGTAAGAACACTTTAGCTCGACATTTATCACTATTAACCAGAATGTACTCCAGACCCGATTCTGTACGTTCAATTGATACTGACGATGATAGTTCCATTTTTTATCCTATCTAATTAATGGATTACCGTTACCTTACCATTTAGTTGATTAGAGTAAACCGTCTTCTAGATGAAGTATTTGCGACTTAAGCAAGGTATTAACAACGATTATTTATAGCAAGGAGTCTTGTCTCGACACGACATCAAACTCAACAACTAAGTAATTGAACGACAACCTCACCGAGATTAACCTTTAGCTAAACTTTAAACTTACCTACCAATGCTGTTAACTTCGCTGACAACGACTTTATTTTATCGCCATTTTCACTCGTGTTAGCTGCAATATCACTGACACTATCTGCTGAGTTCTTAATATCCACAACATTACGATTGATGTCTTCAGCGACATGCTGCTGCTCCTCCGCGGCTGCTGCAATTTGTGTATTAAGATCACTAATGTTGACGATAGATATGGTGATTTCAGTGAACTGTTGTTGAGCCGAATGGGTTAATTCAACCGTTTTTTCTGTGCGACTGAGGCTACGCTCCATCTCCGATGAAACCCGCTCGGTCATTTTGCGTAGTTTATCGAGCTGCGAAGCAATTTCTTCAGTAGACTCTGAGGTACGCTGAGAAAGCGCACGCACCTCGTCCGCAACCACGGCAAATCCTCGACCATGCTCACCTGCACGCGCCGCTTCAATCGCCGCATTGAGTGCCAGTAAGTTGGTTTGTTCCGCTATGCCGCGGATCACACTGAGGATAGACATGATATTTTCGCTTTCCGTGTCTAGCTGCAAGATATCAGAAGTCGCTTTATTGATAACATCCGCAAGTGAAGCAACACTCGCCACCGTTTCGGTGATAACCGATTGTCCTAGCTCTGACGCGGTTTGTGTTTGCGAAGCCAAATCAGCTGCATTGGCACAACTGGCAGCCACTTCGTTGGCTGTCGCCGCCATTTGGTTAATTGCCGCAGCCGCCATTTCCAATGACTGTTGCTGATGATCGGTAGCGCCTGTTAACTCATTGGCTTGAGATGCGGCACGTTGTGATGCCTCTGAAACTTGCTGAGCACACTGATTAATTTGCTTGACTAAATCAGCAATCAGATTCAAAAACAGGTTAAAGCTGTTGGCCAATTTACCCGTTTCATCTTTCCCACGTATGGTGAGCCTTTGTGTTAGGTCACCCTCCCCTTGAGATATTTCGGTCAAACCATCACTGACTTCTACAATTGGCGCTGAAATAAGTTTTGAAATATAACTGGCGATCGCCACAAATATGGCTATCAAAATGGCGCTGATGGCGATAATACTCAACGTCATCGCATTGGCATTAGCCATGACCTCGCGGCTTTCTACCAAACCGATAAACTTCCAGCCAAGCAGCTTTGAGGTATAAATATTGGCAAAATAACGCACCCCATCTATTTCAACCTCAAACAGTCCCTGCAGATTTTCCGCTAATGTTTGGTAGGTGCCATTGGCCACATCCGTTAATTGTTTAAATCTAAAATCAGGATGCTTTGCATCCACTAACACTTTTCCGGTGTCTTCCACCAGCATCAAGTAACCTGTTTCACCCAATTTGATGCTACTGATGATTTTTGTTAAGCCCTTAAGCGATACATCCATCCCTTGCACACCAACATCTCTGCCATTGATTTGTACTGCTTTAACTGTGGATACAATCACCATATCATCGGGTGCCCAATAATAAGCACTAGTGCGAATGGTTTCCCCCCCACCCGATCGCCCAGTGCGATACCAAGGGCGGGTTCTTGGATCGTATTGTGCTCCTACCTCTCCCTGCGGCCACTGAATATAACCGCCTTCTTCATTTCCCATGTAAATATAGGCAATCCCGGGGTGGGTATTACCAAAATGGTTGAATAGCTCGAATGCGGTTTTCTCAATATCACTACCACTGCGCGAGTCTAACAATGTGGCACTTTGCGTGTTCATGTATGTTTTGACGCTACCTCGTGCTTCTAACACCGCTCCAGAGGAAGCTAAGTAATCAACATTTTTAGCAATTTCAGAAAAGAACAGTTGGATGCCATTATCGACTTGCAATGCTTCTCGATTACTCAGTTCTGAAAAGCTCTCTTTTGCTTGTTGGCGTGTTTGGCTGATAGTGAGAGCAGCAATGATAATCAAAGGGAGTGCAATCGCAGTGGCAAAAGATAACTTTAATTTTTGCGAAATATTCATAGTGCGCATCCTAAGGCCTATTAAAAAAAATATAGTGAGGGGCGCGTCTATGAGCAAGAAATCCAATTTTTTTGTTATCCTGATAGGTTATATTCGCAAGATCGCTGAAAAATTCGGTCTATACTTCAACTGTTCGAGCAAATTCAATCACGCTCACTCAATCAAACACGACGGGAATGTTATGTTCAAAACATCTACTCTCTCACTCAGCCTAGGTTTGGCGCTCGCCTCCAGCTCAGTGCTTGCCAACAATTCAGAGTTATCTGCATTGAAAAAACAACTTGAAGAGCTGCAACAGAAAATAATCCAGCTCGAAAATAAAGAGCAACAGCGTGCTGAGCAACAAAAAAAGCGCGAGGAAAAAGCTAAAAACAAAGCGAAGGTAGCGGCCAAGCCAACACCGCCATCGATTAAAGTTGGTGGAGCAGTCAGAACCAACTTTAGTCATACCTCCTATGACGATGACAATAAAAATCGTGGTGGAGATTTTGACTTTGATATTTTTCGAGTCAATTTTTCGGGCAATGTTGGCGGGTTTGGATTAAACGCAGAAATTCGCTTCTTCGACTACATGTCGGCAATTAAATACGCCTATCTTGATTACGATTTTGCTGATGATTGGCAGGCACAAGTGGGCATGACCAAAGTGCCATTTGGTAATTGGCCTTATAATTCTCATAACTGGTTTTTTAACACCACTTACTACATCGGTTTAGAAGACGATCACGACATGGGCGTGGTGTTTAAACGCAAACTCAGCGATAACTGGCAGCTTGATGTTGGCTTTTTCAAAAACGATGAATTAGGCGGTGTTGATGGTTATGTAGAAGATCGCAGTGATCGTTATTCCTATGATGTCGTTGGTTTTCGTCTAGCTGATGATGGTATCTACGATAATCCAACACAGCCTATTGGCGAATATAACACGTTGGTTGGTCGCTACGCCTATCACTTCGAACATAAAGGTGGGACGACTGAGCTTGGCTTCTCTGGCTTATCAGGTGGCCTACACGATGGTAATGACCGAGCAGGCGACTACTATGCGTGGGCAGTACACCTCAACAGCAACATTGGCCCTTGGAATCTTCAGCTACAGCATGGTGAATACCACTATGACATTGATGAGGTCAATCGTATGGCTGTGGGTGCCTATGCGTTCTACGACACCATCGCGGCCGAAGCCACTATGTCTAATTTTAACGTCGCGTATAGTATGCCGGTGGAGATAGGACCAATAACCGGCCTACAATTTTATAATGACTTTGGCATCATCCATGACAAATCTGACGAGAGTGAAGATACTTGGATGAACGTTACCGGTGTCTCTTTGGCCGCTGGGTCATTCTTCACCTACGTCGACCTTGTTCATGCGAAAAACCAGCCTTTTATTGGCGGCTCTATTGCAGGTGACAGCGACGAAACCGAGCGCCGCTTTAATATCAACTTTGGTTACTACTTCTAAAAAGTTCCCTAACGCATATCCAATAAACAGAAAACCCCAATGCTGGGGTTTTCTTTTGAGCTTTCAATCTCGTTAATTCGCTGACCAACCCAATTCAACAGCGCGCTGTGCGGCAAGTGCCGGGACATCGGTTGCAATAAAGTGCTGATGGAGAATTTGCACCCCAAGAAGGTGATTAATGACCGCATCAAGTTGCACCTTAAGTGCATCATCTGCTTCTGGAGAGTCATGTAATTCAAACAAGGCCAAAACTGCATCGTGATCCAACAGCCCGGCTCGCTCAATTTGCGTTTTTGACAGGTATTTATCTGCTAATTTACGCATCGCTGTCCATTTTTTTTCATCGCTGTGCGCAGGCGGTGCCATAAACGCAAACTTCTCTCTGTTGTAGAGGGTTTCTGGTAACAACCCTTTCATGGCTTCGCGCAAAACATACTTTTCTTTGCGCTGTTTAATTCTATATTGAGGAGGGATGTTGAATGCATACTCTGCCAAATGATGATCTAAAAAAGCAGGGCGTGCTTCCATAGAATTGGCCATATCCACACGATCACCACCCCAAGTTAAAATTTGCCCTTCTAGCATCGTTTTAATCCACACATACTGAGCTTTGTCCAATGGGTGGCGCTCTGCCAACTGTTGTTCATCAAGCGCTTGAGCTATGGCACTGCCCGGATCATAGCTGACCATTTCAGCACGATGTGATTTAGCCAATAACTGGTGTGCAAAGGTGCTACAGGCAAGCCATGGCTGCAAGCAGCTGGGTGTAAAACCTATCACTTTATCCAATGCCGCACTATCATATTGCTCACGAGAGAGCATCGCGCCTTTAAACAACTTATTTGATTGTTCCAGCATCTCCTGCCACTGCTGCTTTTCTTGCGCATCAAGTTCGTCTAAGCCATACAAAAACAGGTCCTTACGAAATGCGGGGTAACCTGCAAACAGTTCATCGGAACCCTCTCCGGTGAGTACCACCTTGTAATTGGCTTGGTTGACTTGTTTACTCATCAAGTACTTAGCAACGCCTAATGTGTTGTAGATAGTTCTTTCTGTGTGCCACAAGGTCTGCTCGAAATGCTGGTAAAGCTCATCACCACTGAGTGACATAATGTGATGGTCAGCTTGAGTTGCCTGTGCCATTTCCTGTGCAATTGGCGTCTCATCATAAGCAGCACTATCGAAGCCAATCGTGAATGCCTTAATAGGATTTTGTGCCGCAGCGGAAGATAGCCCCAAAATAGCACAAGAATCTATGCCACCACTGAGGTAACAGCCAACCGGAACATCCGCAGTAAGACGCAGCTGTACAGCCTCAAGCAGCTTCTCTCTAACACCTTGAATATAGTTTTCTTCAGGTTGGGCATTACGATGCTGCTCGGCTTTGGGGAAATTCACATCCCAATAAGTGTTATCTGAAATATCAAAGCCTTGCTCACTACGTTTGATGCTCACTACATGACCTGGCTTGACCTGCTTTATACCTGAAAATGCAGTACTGCCGGGAACCATGACTTGGATGAGTTGGTGAAACAGGCCTTCACTTGAAAAACTGCGTTCAACATCTGGATGTGCAAACAATACTTTTAATTCTGAACCGAATATCACGCTCTCATTGGTTTGCGTGTAGTAAAGCGGTTTAATACCAAACCTGTCACGCACTAAATGGAGAGTATCTTGCGCTCGGTCATAAAGTGCAAAGGCAAATTCCCCTCTAAGATGCACCAACATTTCTTCTAAACCAAAGCGTTGATATAAATGAATCGCAATCTCTGAGTCACTTTTGCTATTAAAGCGTGCGCCTTGTGCAACTAAATCTGCCCGAATGCGAGCAAAATCATAAAACTCACCATTGTGCGCCAACATTAGCGATTCATCTGCACTACAAAAAGGTTGTTTAGCGCGTCGCTCATTTAAATCAATGATAGATAATCGAGCATGACTAAAACCGACCCCATCGAGTTGATGATATCCAAAACCATCAGGCCCTCGGTGATGCTGAATAGCAGCCATATTTACCAGTAATTGGTCATCTAACTTACGCTCAGGTGAAACTGAAAAAATCCCTGCAATACCACACATAACAACTCCCTAAACAACATCCATAACTGCGCTCGAGCGCTGCACCATGCAGGTTAGCAGAGCTTGACGTAAAAACACCGCACCTCTGGCCTGACTAAAGTACCAGTTGTGTGTTGTATTATCTAAGCTCGTGCATAGTTCTTCGCCTCTCGCTAGCGGATGAAGAATGATGGCTCCTTGCTTCAACGGTGAGCAGCTCGTTAATTTGAAGCTCTTACCATAGGTCTCGTAGCTTTCACCTACCCAAGCTATAGAGTTTATATAAACCACATCCAAGCTTGGTAGACTGGCGTTTAGATCGTGGCTTAATGTGATATTAATACCCACATCCCTTAATTGCGCGAGCTGAGATTCATCGACCGCATCTGCAACGCTGTCGTCATAGATCAGCACGATTTCGTCTACGATTTCCGGAAAATGTACGAACATTTTTAGCAAACTACGTACCGTACGCATTTGGCTAGGCACTCCGACAACGCCAATTTTTATCGGTGAAAAGCCTTCGCTTTCAGGTTGTAGTAGTTGTGGCTGCCATTTAAAAATGGTGTAAAGATCGGCCATCGCTTGAGTCGGATGTTCATCGGTTCCATTACCGGCGTTTATGATAGGAATACGCAACGAACTGATCATTTCTTCAATGGACTCAATTGCTGTATCTCTCAGTACTACGCAGTCACCGTAATTGTTAAACATTTCAGCCACATCTTGCAGTGATTCCCCTTTCGCGATGCCTGTGGACGACCTATCAGTAATTGACATAATATCGCCCCCTAGACGGTGCCACGCACTTTCAAAGGACAGTCGCGTTCTGGTGCTTGGTTCATAAAAAGCGCTGATGAGAATTTTACCTTGCAGTGGTGAACTGTATCTGGCTGGGTTGCTCTCAAACTTAGCTGCCAGCCTGAACAGTTGCACCAACACACTTTTATCTAAATGATCCGCACTGATAATGTGCTTGTTTTCTAGGCAGTGTAATAACTCGCCGTCCTCTTCTATCGCCTTTAACAACGCTTTGGGATGTGCATCCCCATACACATCAGGTTGCGCCCTATCAAACTCTACTTGCTGCGCACTTACCATAACTGCCTCTTTTTATAATCATGAATAAACATTGCGACAAGGACTACTGGACATAAGCAACTGATCAAAATCGCAGACCAAATCAACCATGAAAATGCACTTACAGTGATCATGCTTCCTCCACTTTTGACTTAACTGCCAACTCTTGCCAACGGAACGTTTGCTTACTGACGACCAAAGCCAACAAGCAAACCATTAAAGACACCGCACATGAAATCAGTGCAGCCACATAAAAACCAATAAAGAAATAACTCAATAAGCCACAACTCGTCCCCAGTAACATAGCTAAGCCTGCGGCATTACCTGTGAGTCGAGCAACGTACAAGCCAAACGCAATGGGCCAAATAGTGCTAGCCACAAAAGCTCCTGCAAAATTCAACAATGCACCTAAGGTGGCTAGTTTTGGTAAACAGAGCCCCCAAGTCAGCAGCCCTAAGCCAACAATGATCCATTTGGCACTTTTAAGGCGCTGCTGATCCGTGGAGTCAGGATGAATGTATTGCACGTAAATATCTTGGTTGATCAAATCTGAGGTAGCTGCAAGTAAAGAATCAAGACTGGACGCTAAGGCGGAAAACACTACGATAAATAGAATCACAGACCCCACTTGCCCGACAATATGGCTGGCGACTAATGGCCCCACCATATCAGCACTGGCCGGAAACAAGCCCAAGCTTGGCGCCGCAAGAGCAATGAATCCTGTTACGATTGGGATCGGCAGCCACAGTAACCCTGCGACCAAATAAGCTCTTTTACCAACACCACCTTTGAATGCAAATGCTCTGGACCACCATACATTGCTATGAAATATTTCACCTAAACCAAAAAAGATATTGTTAAACAGGAACATAATTGCGGCAGGAAACAATAGGTTCAGTAACATGGAATGATCTAATGTAAGCTTGGTGTGTATCGCGTCGAGTCCAACATTATTTGTAACGGCTATTGCAATTCCCACCACTCCAGCCAAGATAATGATCGCCTGAATGAAATCTGTGGCAATCACCGCCTTTAGCCCACCAAACAAGGTATAAATTACACACATTAGTAGAATAAGCGACATGCCCAAGTGATAATCTAGACCACTGAGGGTATTCAGTAAGATCCCGCCGGCCATACCCAAACTAACCAACCAACTTAGCGCATACACAAAAGAAATGAGTAAAAATATCCACCAGGAAAAACGTCCGAAGCGAAGCCTAATAAAGTCGCCACTGGTGTAGCCATGAGGTAACAGGGTTTTGATCCGCTGACTGAGCGGCGCAAACAGCAATAGGCCAAATGCTGCGCAGGAATAACCGACCATGCCCCAAACACCAAATTGATAGGTCAGTTGCGGCGCAACTAAGGTGGTGTTACTGGTGACCCAAGTTGCCATCGCGGTAGCACAAGCGAATGCCATCCCGACATTTCTGCCTGCCAAAGCAAATTCATTATGAGTCTTTATCTGCTTACCCAGCCACCAGCCAAAAGCAACCCAGAAAACCGCAAACACCATGGCAATTGTGAGTGCTAAAGAGGCGCTTATCATACTGATTCCCTCTCTGTTTGCTTCATACCTATAACAATCAAAACCGTTAATATGACAAACAACACCGCACCTAGCGCAAACAATATCAGCGCCAAATTCAGATCGTGGTGTTTAACAATGAAGGAAGTCTCTGCTAACGCGTCGCCGCTTTGGTCGATATATTTGACTGAATGCTGCCCATCGCTCAGGCCAGACAGTGTGACCGCGCTCTGTGCTGCGGGTAGGGTGAGAGAAAATGAGTGATTTGAGGTGATATTGGTAACGATAAGCTCTGACCTATCATAGCTAGAAGGCGGCCCTGTGTGCTCAATATGAATGGTTATATAACCGGCACTCGCAACTTCCTCGCTGACGATTAGCTTTGCGGCAGACACACCAAAGCTCATCGCTAGCAAAATTGCCATTGCTAATTGTGTGGTCCAAACACTCACTATCCCTAACATAATCCTGTATCAGTTTTGTGTTAACGACAAAGCTCAGCTGACGGCCAGCCCCATCTTTTGAAATTAGGTCCCATTCACCTTTTTAGTAGTAACAAAGGCTAGCCCAGGATTCAAACATTTCCAGCAGTTAATTCTTATTCACCGCCTTGGTTAATACACATTGATACAATAATTCGGTTCCAGCTTGGACATCGTGCCAATGACTCCATTCATCTGGCGCATGACTTATACCATTGATTGACGGAATAAAGATCAGTCCAGTATCAGTAATATCGGTAAAAAACTGACTGTCATGACCTGCGCCACTTGGCATCACTTGATAATTTAATTTAAGCTTCTGTGCTTGCTGCGCGATAAACTCTACAATTGAGGGGGTACATTTCATTGGTGTAAGCCAACTCACTTGCTCATATTCAAACATCAACTTGTGTTTTCTAGCTATTGCTGACAGCGCTTTTCTACACGATGCGGCCAAATTTTCCATCACCGTTTCGTCCATGTCCCTCGCCACAATGGTGAAGTCAACCTCACCCGCGATAGTATGTGCAAAGCCCGGTTTTAGTTCGGCTTTACCGACGGTAATACGCGTCGTATCCGTACCATCCTCCGCAATAATACGGTTAATTTGATAAGCAAAATCAGCTAACCCCATAAAAGCATCGCTGCGCATTTCCATCGGTGCAGTTCCTGCGTGATCAGCCTTCCCTATTAATTTTACAATCCACTTAAAAACACCCGATATACCCTCGACGACGCCGATTTGTACCCCTGTTTGATCTAGCACTGGGCCTTGCTCGATATGCAGTTCAAAAAAGCTATCAATCAGATTTGGATTTAGCCTCGCACTCAATGCTTCCATAGGCTCCAAACCTTGGCTACGCATGGCATCTGATAGCATGATGCCATCAGGGTCATGACTAGTGAGTATTTGATGTGGGGTGAGCTTTCCCGTTAACGCTTGAGCGCCAATCATACCACCAAAGCGCCCTTCCTCCTCACTGGTGCCAATGACCCAGATAGGCTTGGCTAGCTTTATATTTTGCGCTTTCAACGTTCTTATACACTCTAATCCAGCAATCACACCTAAGGTGCCATCGAACATCCCGCCAGCAGGCACACTGTCCAGGTGCGATCCAATCATCACCGCTGGCGTATCCGGCGCGACATCTTCAGCATGATATTCAATAATCACGTTTCCGACACCGTCCATTCTGGTTATGAACCCTTCCTGCTCAGCTATCGACATCAGCCATTTTCGCGCTGCAAAATCCGCTTCGCTAAAGCCTGGACGATAGATCCCTTTGTCGTCCTCTCGATATCCAAATTTCGATAATTCCATTAAGGTTGATTTTAATCGTTCAATATTAATATCCACTATCCTCTCCATAACATTCCCAATACGGATAGCTTAGTAGAAAACTCGCGAAACGCGGTGACTGTGATAAGCTTTAACATACCAACCGAGCAGCAAGTAGCAGCAACTAGCATGATGCAAAAAACAACACCAAAAGCGGATAAAAAGTCTTTGTTCAATCAATGCTTTTGGCTACACGCGGCGGGTATTATCTTTGTTGGACTGGGCTTTGTTGGTATGGCGCTGCCAGTTATGCCAACGACGGTATTCTTCATCCTTGCTTTAGCCTGCTTTACTCGCTCTTCTCCCAAATTTGCCCAATGGTTGCTCGAGCATCCCAAGTTTGGACCAAGCTTACAAGCTTGGCATCACCATCGAGTTATTCCACGTAAAGGTAAAGTTGGTGCTGCGTTAGGAATGAGCATTGGATTTACATTGTTGTGGCTAAAAAGCCCTTCTGCATGGATATTATTGAGTGTGGCATTGATTGAAATCGTAGTGCTAATTTATATTTTTAGTAAACCATCGGCTGCTCCGATCGACGATACCTCTGATCTAACTTAAGCCTCGTCTCACGCAGTCTGAGAAGAGCTCTTTTTTGTCACTCACGAAAAGTTACAAAATAACTGCACACTATTACTGCCAGCTTCGCTATTTGCTCTTATCATAGTTTCCATACGTTTTAGATGCTCCGCAAAAATGCTTTGAATAAATGCTTTGGAGCCACTAACAGGAAATATAAAAATGAAAAAAATCCTAACCAGTCTATTAGCCGTTAGTAATTTATCCGGCTGCGTTATCCATATAAGCCCAGAGTCGCCAGCCAATCATCAACTGGAAAAAAAACTAACCTTATCTACAACACAGATTTCATCATTGCATGCCAATGTAGATAGTGGCGATATCAAAATTATTGGTGTAGATGGGTTGTCAGAAATACGTGTTGACGCCAATATTCTTACTACCAAGGACGAGCGCTTCCGCCTAACGTTGGAGCAACATGGTGACAGAGCACAACTTATTGCTAAAGCGAACACCAATAGCAACCTTAACTGGTACAACGGGCAAAGCCCTAGAATCGATCTAACAATCTCTATTCCTAGTAATCTTGCCGTCAATTTGGATGACAGTTCGGGTGACATCGAGATCAGCAATATTCAGGGTAGGATGGAAATCGATGATAGCTCGGGTGATATTATTCTGCGTAATATTGCCAGCGCTAAAATTGACGACGGCAGTGGCGACATTTCTATTGAGCAAGCAAACGACTTAAAGATTGATGATGGCTCAGGCGACATCAATATAAAAGTCGCAGGTAACATAGAAATTGATGATGGCTCTGGTTCTATCACGATAGTCACAGCCAAAGACGTTGAAATTGACGACGGTTCAGGTGGTATTTATGTGCGAGATATTGAGGGTAAGGTAGCCGTTGTCGATAGCAGTGGCAACATAGATATTGAAAACATTTCCGGCCATGTCCAGATTGAAGATGAATCTGGTAACATCCGAGTGGTTAAGGCTGGGTCGTTAACCATCTCTGATGATACCTCTGGCTCCGTCGATACCCGAAATATCTCAGGAAGCGTCATCATCGATGGTCAACACTCACTGAAGTAATTCAACGATAAAACAGGCTCGATATGTCATCATATTTGGCCTTTTTTATGTCTTGTGACTAACCCGCACCCCGAAAAAGCAACATATTACAGGAATCTAAACGTTACACTGTTGCTTGATACCACTTCATCGCCTTAGCTAAATGCTTTTCAATAAAGTCATTTTTTAACGCAATATAGACTGGTATATCGTGATTAGCTTGTTGTGCAGCCAGCTGTTTGATACGTCCATACTCTGCAGCATGCATTGGGAATGCACGAAGGTAATCGCGAAAAGCTCTATGCTTTTTCAATTCAATGTGACCGCGAACAAAGGCGTGTACATGGTGACTACGCTGCACGCCTCCTTTTTGGAAGTAGCGGCGACCCACTATGCCATTTTCACCTCTTGCGGTATAGCCTCTTACTGCCAGTAGATCGTTGTTTTGTTCTAGCTGCTTGAGACAAGATACTTCGAGTAAAATATCAATTATTGGCTTAGCCACTAATCCTGCTACTGAAGTACTACCAATATGATCAACTTGCAACAGCGTATCGCCCAGTACAGCAGACAACACTTTTTGTTCTCGCTCGAATTGGGTTATCCAGTGTGGATTATATTCCACTACTTCCAATATTCGGTTTTGCATCTTGACTATCTGCTATCCTGTCAACGCCTTAACTCGCCGTCGCTTTTAGATACTTTTTCACCTTTTTCATCGCCATTTGGCGCTTTAGTGGTGATAGGTAATCGATAAACACATTGCCAGAGAGATGGTCAATTTCATGCTGCATTACGATAGCGAGGAAGTCGTCACTTTCTACGGTGATTGGCTGACCCGTTCTGTCTAACGCTGATACAACCACAGCACTATAACGCTCAACATCTGCATAATAATCAGGCACTGATAAGCACCCTTCTTGACCCATTACTTTGTCTGTTCCACTCACTATTTGCGGGTTGATTAAGATCAGTGGCTGATCTCTGGTGTCTGAAATATCAATAATAACAATCGCTTCTTTACGGCCCACCTGTGTTGCTGCCAAGCCTATTCCATGCTCTGTTGCATACATTGTTTCAAGCATGTCATCAATTAATGGTTGAACAGCCTCAATATCTTGAACCAGTTCTGCTTTAACTTTGAGCCTAGGATCAGGCACGGTGAGTATTTCCAAAATAGCCATAGGTTTCTTTTTATTTACTTCTACAAATTAGGATGCGCAGCATAACACAGCAGACATAGATAACTTATACACTTCCCTAACTTTCGACCATCAAAGCTCGGGAAAGAACCCTCGGATGTGCAACGTGCTCGGTGCCAGTCTAAGCGTAGAAAATTTCACTGACTTCAAGCACCGCCTTCTCCTAGGGCCTGTTGATTGTTGATTGCTGTTTGATTTTTGTTCCCCTCAGTGGGTTTTGAGGGCTGCGCTTGATAAAGTCAAAGTTGCCTATTCCGGTGCTTAAGCACATCTATCAGCAACCAACAAAACCAGCCCGTCATCAGCAGTGCGAAAACATCGAGTAAATAACCTTCACCTTCTGGAAAATCGGTTATGGGAAATGAGATCGCAATCGGTGAGATAACGGGTAACCATGCTGCTTCTCCGGTAAAACGAACACTGATAAACAAAAATAACAAAGCCATCACAAGCAATGCTGTTAGATCTTTCTTTTTTACCCCAACAATCCCATAAATCGGTAACACGATATAGCAGATAACGCCACTGAACAGCGTTGTTGCCGACAGAGTTTGGTTGTCTACTATCATAGAAAGACAGACAAACAAGCCCAGAATTGCGTAAAACATCAGGATATAGCCTGCACATCGATACTTCATTTTTCAAACAACTAAGAGAACTTTTTATTGACGCTATTGTAACCACACCCAAAAATTATGAAATGATTGTTTTCTGCTTATCTGAAACCCTGAACCGAAGCTAAAAAGCACAGTCCTTTGGCGAACCTTATAGATAGTTCCTATACTAACCGTTGTGCTACTAACTGACGCCCAAGGAAGCTGATGACCACCCGAAAGACACTTCAGATAACTGATATTTCCTTGCTACTGCTGTGCTTGATTGTTCTGTATGGTTGGTTTTCAAATACCCTAGCACTGACTTATTTTGTGCCAACGCTACCGCAAATGCAGGTGAATACAGCCCTTTGTTTCGCTTTACTCGCTTTGACAGGACTGTCCACACATCACCGTATTAAGGCCCTAAGCTGGCTCTCACTTTTTATCGGTTTGGCTATCACTGTGACCACTCTTGCTCAGTATATTTTCAAGATTGATATCGGTGTTGATACCTTGTTTTTTACCCCAAAGGCCAGCAATGATCTGTTTCCTGGTAGAATGGCACCAACTACTGCAATCTGTTTTCTAGCCTGCTTCACAGCTTTCACCATAAATAAAATATGGCAAAGCAGAACCTTTGCGGTAGAAATTGCTTTTGCACTCATCACCGTTCCAATCAGTGTCGCTGGGGTATCACTAGCTGGCATATTACTCGGATTAGAGAGAAGTTTAAGTGAAGGGCATATAGCTCGAATGTCAATTCCAACTATAATAGCTTTTGCACTAATTACCCTGCATCTCATTTTAAGCGTGGCCACGCGCCTTAAACAGCTACTATTTCGAGCCAGTAGCTATGTTATGTTATTGCTTTCACTGGCCAGTGTCGCAGCTTGGCTTGGGTTTACAAACACAGAGGTCAATCGCGCTCAAGTTTATACAAATAACACGCTAAATAATCTGACCTCAGCCTTGGATGCTCATTATGAGAAATCCAAACTCGCCTTGGCTAGAATGGCTGACCGCTGGGAAGCTGCTGAAGGCACAACATATAAGTTGTGGCAACAAGACGCTGATAACTATATTAAAGACCAACCTTGGCATCGAACCATCGAGTGGGTTGACAGAAACGGAACCGTAAGATGGGTATCTCCAGAAACTGGCAACGAGCAAGAACTAGGGATCAATCTTAAATTTGAGCCTAAAAGGCGCCAAGTTCTTGAGTACTCAAGAAATTACAACACTACTGTGCTATCAAGTCCGGTAACGCTAATACAAGGTGGTGATGGATTACTGATGGCTGCCCCTATCTTTTTCGATGATAAAAGGTTTGGTGGGCACATGTTGGGCATTTACGATTTAACGCAATTCTTCGACTACATTATGAAACAGGGTTTCATCGATGAGTTTGGCATCGCGATTTATTTCAACGATATGCCAATCTATCAATCTGAAGACGATTTAAGGCGTTTTTCAGGAAACATCACAGCAAGTACAACTTGGCTCAACAAATATCAGCTGCAAATTCACACACTCCCTCAAACCATCGCTCAGTTTCGCACGCCTTTGCCTGAAATTACATTAATATTGGGGCTACTCTTGTCTTGTTTGCTTGGTCTTGCCATGCACTATTGGCGTCAGAACCAGGATGTACTCACCAAGTTACGAAAACAAGAGGAACTGCTCGTTGAAAGCCTAGAGATGCAAAAAACTTTTGTAGAAGAGCTCGGGGAAGCGCTTGTAGTTGTTGATAAAGGAGGTGAGATTAAGGAATTTTCAAATGAAGCCCAGCGGTTATTTGGTTATAAAAAATCAGAGGTAATAGGGCATTCAGTAAAAATGTTAATGCCCCAAGACATCGCGATACACCATGATGACTACATGCAAAGCAACCAGTATAACTTTGAAAAATCCGTGCTGGGAAAAACACGCAAGCTAGCTGCTATTAAAAAGAATGGCGAGGCATTCCCAGTAGAAATCGTCGTGTCTAAAGTCGAGTTGAAACATACTCTATTGTTTGTCGCACTGATCAGAGATATTACAGAACTAGAGAAATATCAAGAAGATATCAAAACCCAACGAATGAAAGCACAACAGGCTAGTCAAATAAAAAGTGAGTTCTTGGCAAATATGAGCCATGAAATTAGAACCCCCTTAAACAGCATCATGGGTACACTAAGAATTCTCCATGATGACTTAGGTGCCCATAAATACAACAAGCTGGTTGCTAGCGCGCTGTTTTCTTCAAAGTCACTGCTTGCTGTGATTAATGATATTCTCGACTTTTCAAAAATAGAGGCGCGAATGCTCTCATTAGAGTCCATTCCATTCTCGGTGAAACAAATTATTGACTCTGTAACGTCTGATCTGGCTCCCATTGCAGAAAAAAAACAACTTTCTCTCAATACGCACATAGAAGAAGATAACCATGAGATCTGGCTAGGCGACCCCTACCGAGTGCGCCAGATACTACTTAATATCGTTTCTAATGCCGTAAAATTTACAGAACGAGGGGGAGTCGATGTCCATGTCAGCACCATATCAAAACAACAACAAACTATGCTGCAGTTTCTCGTTATCGATTCAGGCATTGGCATGGGTAAAGTCGCGCTAGATAACCTCTTTGGTCGCTTTACACAGGCAGAATCAACTATCACTAGGCGTTTTGGCGGCACGGGTTTGGGAATGGCTATCACCAAAAACCTGATAGAAATCATGCATGGTAGTATTCATGTTGAAAGTCGAGAAAACGTTGGTACAACCTTCACGATTCAACTACCACTCAAAAAATCAACAACCCCAGCTGAAAACGTCAGTAAACTTGAATCTATTCTTCCGCCCGACTTATCTGGTAAAACCATTTTGGTCGCAGAGGACAATGATATCAATCAAATCGTTATCGACTCGATGCTGTCTAAAACTAACGCCATTTTAAAAACGGCGAAAAACGGCGTAGAAGCTGTCAATATTCTCAAGCAAATTAAACCGGACCTGATCTTAATGGATATTCACATGCCAGTGATGGATGGTATTAAAGCCTGTCAATCAATCAAATCAATTAACCCTGAAATTCCTATCATTGCATTGACAGCTGATGTCATGACCGAGAGCGTGCGAATGTATCGCAAAGTGGGTTTTGATGGGCATATCGCTAAGCCTATTGATTTAGACAAGCTCTATCTCGTACTTGGCGAATTGATGAAGACCGATAATGCAACGTAAATTGTGCCTCTTTAAAATCAGCCTGGTGATCACGTGTATTTCAGTTTAATGCAAATAAAAGAACAATAATGAGTGGGTATTTTATTTGTTTTTATAGTCGTTTATAAAAAAAATATGCGCAACATCTCGATGTAGAGCATTTACTCTCTTATATTTTTTGGGATACTAAGGTCATCTAGATAACTTCTATTTAATACAAGAAAGGCCTAAAAAAAAACATGTAACACAATGATAAGAATAGCCAAAACAAAAAAACAAACACACCATTAACATTGTTTATTTAATGTTTATTTAATGTTGATAAAAGACCCAATTTAGGGTACATTCCCCGCCGAAAATTTGTAATTGAATCACTGACAATATCAGGATAGCGTCATATCTTCGATGAATAAAAAGTAAACAATCGAGAAAATAGCTATTCTTTGTCTCTTTCATGACGATGTATTGGGTATGTATCATGAGCACGGAGCGTGTTTATTCAGCTAAGTCGGCTAATTCCATTAAGTTGGCCGCATTTTTTGACATTTTGCCATTGTCTATCGCAGTGATACCGTGGGGCATTCTGTGTGGTTCTTTGGCTATTCAGGTGGGTTTAACCCCACTTCAGTCTCAATTGATGTCTCTACTTGTCTTTGCGGGCGCAGCACAATTGTCAGCACTAACCATTGTTGGAGCTAGTGGTGGCATCACCACTATACTGGGGAGTACTGCAGTAATAAGCTCCAGACATTTGCTTTACTCAGCAACATTTCGAGAATGCGCAACCAAACTGCCCTTTGGTCACAAAATTCTGCTTGCCTTTTTATTGACCGATGAAATGTTTGCAGTCACTGAAAACAAACGCAAGGAGCTAGGCCGCTTCCCACTTGATTATGCATTAATCTCCGGTGCGACATTCTACGTCATCTGGAACCTATCTACATTCGTTGGGATCATCGCAGGGACTAGCATTCCTAATCTCGAAAGCCTAGGTCTGGAATTTGCTATTGCAGCCACATTTATTGCCATGGTGGTTCCAAACATAAAGTCTTCACCCGTCCTTGCGGCAGTGCTCGTTTCTGCAACTTGTGCTGTGGTCTTTCACAAAATGAAAGTACCGAATGAGCTTCTACTATCTGCATTGATTGGCATGGTAGTTGGCTACTACTTAGATAAAGACAACGATTAAGGACGAAGTCATGAGCCTATTTCTTATCGCCATGATGGCTTGCATCACCTTTTTTATGCGATATGCATTCTTTATGGACAAATTACCAATCAAACTTGATGTAAGAGTGCAGCGATTTTTAAGCTTTACGGCGCCATGCATTTTAACCGCAATGGCTGCTCCCATCGTATTCGGCACGATGGAATTTACCACAACAGATATCAATAACCCGTTCCTGATAGCGGGCGTCATTACCATTTTATTAAGTCTTTTCGTGAAAAATACTTTAGTCGTGGTGTTAGCCAGTATGGCGGTATTTTTTGTGTTAAAAAACTTTATTTTGACCTAAAGGAGATAGCGTGTTTTTCAAAAGAAGTAAAAAGTTCAACATCACAGTCAACAACTGCGTAATGCAAGGAAAAGAGAGTAAGACCATTCTTGACACCATTTTACGTGCCAGAGACGTTGACTTTAAATATAGCTGTGGCTCCGGAGAGTGCGGCCAGTGCCGCTACCACTTAGTGTCGGGTGAAGTAAAAACATCACCTAATGCGGCCGGGTTGCTGGCGTGTCAGAGCTATCCAAAATCAGATATTGAAATAATTCAGTAGAGTGAATTACCCCATGAAGTTGAATAAAGAACAAAGTGCACAAATTAGAGAATCATATAACAACTCATTATTTCCTAAATCATTTGCAACTTGGTTAACTGGAAAACCGTGCGCGGATCAGAAACCTCTTATAAAAACACACTGGTCAGTATACGTACTATTTGTACTGAGCATTTTTTTCCTATCTTACTTTGTCGGATTTTATAACCAAGTGGAAGGGCAAAGCATTGCAGTCATGCTGCTATGTTGGGCAGGCTTGGTCTTTTCGACAAGACGTATGGCCGCCGTTATTTTACATCAAAGCGTACACGAGAGACTGAGTGGGAATGGCCGCTTTGACATGCTGCTCGGCGACTTTGTGACATTATTGATGCTAACGCAGGACTACAAAACCTACAAAGTTGATCACTGTAAAATACACCATGGTCCACTTACATTCGCCACAAAATATGATCCGATAGTGCAGTTTTTTTCGGTATTTGGTATCGATCTTGGTGAGAAAAAGAAGAATCTTTATATGAACTTCTTCATCAGTATTTTCTCTCCAATCTTCCATATCTCATTCTTTATCACGCGTTTGGGCTACAACATCAGTGCCGAAAGAAGCGTTAGAAGTCTATTCTCCATCGCCTACATCACCGCCTTATTAGTGGTGCCGTACTATTTAACAGGTGGTTTCAGCGCATTGTTCTTCGCCTACATCATTCCGGTGGTGTTTTTGTATCAAATTAGTGCCTTCATCGAAATCTGTAGTGAGCACGCTTGGTTTGAAAACAATATAAAAAACAAACAAGAGCTTTTGGAAGATCCGTACTTTTACAGTGATATCTCTTGGGGTAGATTTTGCGGCTCAAAACACCCAGAGAAAGGCATTTTTAAAAAGCTAAAATGGTACTTCGCACAGCTGTTTTATCACTTACCAATTAGGCTATTTATTCTGGTTGGTGATCTACCACAACATGATTACCACCACAGAAAGCCATTATGTTTTGATTGGGTAAACGCTAGGTACAACAGAGAAAAAGCGCTTTATAACCTTGCAGAAGGAGAACCTGAGTATATCGACATTTGGGGGATCCATAACGCGATTGAACATGTGTTCAGTGTAGTATCTGAAAAAGAGACGGGCTATATCTCTGACTTCAACAACTATTCAAAAGAAGCGACATAATTAACTGCTTAACATGTTATTAAACATAACCCCTAAAAAGAGTAAGTGCATTGTTGCCTTACTCTTTTTTATTACCTTTCCTTCTCATCTTTTATTTATCTTCTCTTACAATTTAGCTCAAAAAACAACCTTGACGACTAGCCGCAAACACACGTATTTTCAAAAGTGTATTGTTCTTTATCCGCAGTTGAGATTATGTAGCTCGCCGATTTACCCCTTTAAACCTGACAAGGAAGGCCATGAAGTTCACCATTTATCTGTTACTTTTTTGCTCGTTGCTAGCAACCTCTAAATCACAAGCGCAGTCATGTAAACCGATTATTGCAGTATATCCATCATGGCATGATTCCCCATCAAATCAGCAAACTATTCGCTGGGACAAATTTGATTATTTGGCAATTGCGTCAATTTACCCTCTGGCTGATGGTGCTTTGCATACTGACAGCGTCGATCATTTTATCGATGAGCTGGTGAGTAAAGCCAAGGCAAAGAATAAGAGAGTGATTATCTCTGTTGGAGGCAGCAACAAAGGAAGTCAGGGCTTTATAGCGGCAAGCAAAGATGAAGCTGCCTCAGCATTGTTAGTTAAAAATATCGTCGCTTTTGCAGTGAAGCATAGAGTGGATGGCGTTGATATTGATTGGGAATATTGGACGTATCAAAACGAGTTGAGAAAAGGAGGTAATGACCCCATTGAAAGCGCTTATTTAGTAAAGCTGCTACAACAACTTCGAGCAAAGCTGCCTAACGGTATTTTACTCACCACCGATATTTTTGCTGGTAATTGGGTGGGAAAACAATATTTACCTGAGCTGCAAAATCATGTCGATTACGTCAACCTAATGGCCTATGATTTTACAGGCGCTTGGCCAAGTTCTCCTGTTGCTCACCACGCTGATTACCCTACCTTCAAAAAAGCGATCGACTTCGTCATTCAACAAGGATTCGAAAAAAGTAAATTAATAGTCGGCATACCGTCATATGGAATTCAGTTTATAGATGGAAAAAACAAGCAGATTAAACATGTATCTTACAGAGAAATACTAAAGAAATTAGATACCCGTAAGTCAGCGCTAACGAATGGAAAATATGAAGATATTTATTTTGAAACACCAAACCTCGTAACTAAAAAAATACATTATATCAACGACAAAAAATTGGCTGGTGTCATGTTCTTCGAACTGCTATCTGATTCAGAAGATAAGCAACTCAGCCTTCTCAACCGTATCAAAGAAAACCTTAAAACAAGTCAATGTAATTACGGATCCTAAAGTCATACCAATCCACTTAATGAAGTGATCTATTTTGAGGCAAGGAAAACTTGGCGATAGCACCGCTCTCGCGTCCTGCTACCGCCAAGGTACCTACGTCCGTGTAGGCACCGCTCTCGCGTCCTGCTACCGCTTAGGTACCTATTTCAGTTACTTGATATCTGTAGTATCTTAATGCCAAAAACCTTTACGCAGACGATGCCAATTAATGAACAAGGAATTTTATGCTCGGTACACTTATAGCAGCGGCACTTTCCGTTTCTAGCTTACCTTCATTTACAGCTTGCGAACTCGACAAGCAACACTCTGAACTTGCCGGAAGCGAATGCATTTATGCCAAGCTACCACTCAATTATCACCAAACCGGAGACAAAGCCACAAATTCAACCGTTAGCGTTTTTGTACGCAAATTCCCTACACAAGGAAAACCAAAAGGAACATTATGGTTATTAGCTGGCGGACCGGGAGAATCAGGCGCCTCTTTTTATAACAAGATTGATTGGTTTGCAGCCCAATTCCCAGGATTTGATATTTATGTTCAAGACCATCGGGGTACCGGAGCATCGAGTGCAATTTGCCCACAGGAGACAATCGAATCAGAGCAAGGTGTCACTATCGCACCCAATGAATGGGGGCCTTGTTTTGGACACATTTTTCAAAACCCAGACTATGTAAAAAGCTTTAGCATAAGTAATGCTGCTGAAGATTTAACCCAGCTCATTGACCACTATGGCACAGGTAAAACCTATGTTTACAGTGTGTCTTATGGTACACAACTAGCCACACGCTTGATGTCACTGAACAAAGTGAAATTAGACGGTGTCATTCTTGACTCATTCGTTCCTCACCAACTGGACAAGCGATTTGATCTTTCTAATCGTTCACAAGTAGTCAATCAGGTTGGTTTAAAAGCTTTAGCAAAATTCAGCGATGAACCACACAAAATAGAGCAAAAGATTCTCGCCTTTCAGAAACAATACCCGTTACTGTCAGACCTCAATAACGCATTGCCACAAATAGCTTTGTCACAGTATCTTGGCCTACTACTTGACCATGAAACAATACGAGCAAAGATACCGTATATTGTCGACCAATTAGCCACAGGCAACAGTGCGCCATTACAAGCAGCCGGCTCAGATTTTCAAGATTGGCTGAGCAATATGTCTGGTAGCTACAGTAACGAAGGCATGTCAATCATGTTGGTGCAGCTGATCACTAAATCTGAGAACAACCTTCGCTTAGACCGCACAAAAGAACAGGCATTAAAGGAACAGCAATCGCTCGCTTTTAGTAGCCCACTACCGTACCTGATAGCGCAAAATCAAATTCCAGCATACGAAAAAGATAAGTGGTATGGACACGTACCCGACAGCGATGTTCCTGTACTCATTCTGCAAGGAACACTGGATCCAAAAACACAGTACGAAGGTGCACAAGCTCATGCAGCATTATTTGAAGGCAAAGTGAAACCTAAGTTAGTTGCTATCGATGGGGCGCCACATGCAATATTAAACACCACACAACGAGATATCGCTGCGGCAGAAATCAAGGCGTTTCTCAAAGACAAATAGCAGCTAATATCTGTATTGCTTTATGGCGCTGAATTATCAGCGCCATAAAATAACCAATCTAGTTATCTGCGCGCCTAGCCATCTCCGGCTTTAACCAATAAAAGGCTTTTGCAAAAGCGCTCGGGTAATATTGAAAAAGTAATGATAACGACAATCCAGACAAGGTAACGACGCCAAACATAAACACGATGCTATTGACGACACCGAGCTCAAGGCTTGCTAAGTAAAGTGCAAATGCAAGTACGCTCCAAGCCGCAACTCGTCTGATCTTCTGCTGTTTTTCACTGGGGTTATATTCTTTACCAAGGACTTTGGTGTACTTGCGCATTGAGAGTAAAAATAAGCACATCGCCAAGCAAACAAAGCCAATAACGAGGAATAAAATCATGCGGTTACCTCTTTCTCAGCCTTACGCCTTGGTATTTTCACCGTTACTTGGCCAGCGCGCTTAACTTGATAAGCAATACCAAAACACACCAAGCCCGCGGTAAAATTAGTTAAGTCAAATACCACATAAACCCAATCCGCACTCGCGATACTTGCGAATAAACCACGCTGTGTCGTAAGTGCATTCACGACGGGAACCAGCGTGAATAGGACGGCTGCTAACAACCATTGCTGATACCACGCTTTTCGTCCATTGTTTCTCCAGCTCAACCACATGCCATGTGACAAAAACACCAGCCACGTAATAAAGAAACCATGCATTTCCCAATCTGCTCGTGTATCTAAAGAGACTGGCAACAATCGATTCGCTAAAAAATAAACCGCAACGGCAGCAGGTAACCCCACAATGGTGCCGATATTTAACCCTTCGGTCAGTTTAAAGCTGAATGGTACACCACCGGGATTGCTCAGCGCCTTTTTACGACGTTTGGTCGTCCATAAAATCATCCCTGTGGCTATCATCACACAGCCAACTAATCCGCTAAAAAAGTACAACCAACGAATTGGCCAATTCGCAAAGATCCCTTCATGCAACTCTAAAAAGACAGACTGTATTTGACGCACACCTGTGTAATGCGGCTGATAACTGATCACCTCTCCTGTAACGGCACTCATGATCAGCTTAGTACCGTCATTGCTGGCTGTTGATAATTCAGGCGAGAACACCACCACACTATTTTCATCATATGGATGATATAGCCGTATTGCGTAATTGGCTTGTTGATTACCTTGTTCAGTCAGGTAAATATTGGCGTTGTTGTAGAGTTCAAGTAACGGCAGCATACTAGCGGGCTTGCCCGATGCCTCATTTGGTGCGCCACGCTGATAATACTCATCATAAAACTGCTTTTTGCTGGGTTCACCAAAGCCATAACTGGCATTCATCACAAACGGTACATAGGTAAAAGTAAACATGATCAGGCCCGAGTAAGTGATCATCAAATGAAACGGTAGGCTCATCACACTCATTAAATTGTGGCCATCAAGCCAGGACGTCGCCCCTTTATTCGGCCTAAAGGTAAAAAACTCTTTGAATATCTTTTTGTGAACAACGACCCCTGTCACTAATCCCAATAACATAAACAGGGTAAAAACACCCACAAAGTAATACGCCAACTTGGTTGGAAGATAGTGCAGACGATAGTGCATGCGATATAGCGTTTGGCCGCCACCGGTGTCTCTCGCCTGTAATATCTCGCCGGTATTGGCCGCTATTTTGTGCCTAACATTCACCAACTTGTGCTCATTATTTTTCTGCTGATAACCAAGCCAAAGATGAGATTCGGTACGTGTCATTGGTAAATAAATACGCCAATCCTTTGCCTCTTGTCCATGTTGCTCAAGATGCTCTTGCGCTGTATTGAGCGCGGTGTTTACCGATGCCGTATTACGCGGTAACTCCGGTTGCATCCAAGCGTCGATTTCGCTATCGAAGTAACCTAACGTACCAGTGACAAAGATAAAATATAGCAACCAACTTACGATGATACCGGTCCAAGTATGCAACCATGCCATCGACTGTCTGAAACCACTCTTCATATTGCCCCCATCAGCCAATCAATTGCCAAATGCAGTGCACTCGAAACCAGTAGCAGCAAGCAGCTTACTCGCAGCACTCGCTGCCATGCTTTCTGCGCAAATGCCCACATAATATAGGCGGTATAAACGGCAAAACTTAAAAAGGAGGCCGCAGCAACCGAGTCAGGTTTCGAAAGTGGTAATAATTGAGATATAACAATGGCAATCATCATCGCAAGCGGATAACCGACCAGGACGACAATAAGAATGCGAAGCACAACTTCATAGTTAACGATTGATTGAGTTTTACGCGCAGAGTTCACAGTACGACAGTATTTGAGTTTAGATAATCATAAATGATAACAATTATTGATTGTATTTGTAATCTGATCCTGAGAACTATTTTGTACAGTACAATAAACACCCTAACATGTGTGCCAGCTGTAAATAATTTATGCCTACTGTTTGTAGTTAGATTGAATAACCGTTAAACCTCACTTTCCCCCATTGCTAAATAACAATAACTCTCGTTATCATTCGCAAAATTCTTAAATGAAGATGTAAATTCCCTTATGAAACCGTTTAATTTGTCCTTGCTAGCGCTTGCTTGTGCCACCACCAGTCCGATCACTTTCGCCTCAACCAATATGGATGATATTGAGCGGATCAGTGTATATCATCGCCAAAACCAAGTTGTACAGAGCTCCGGACTGGCGACTAAATCGGATATGTCACTAATGGAAACACCCGCAGCAGTCGTGGTGATCGACAGTGAACTGTTAAATGCACAATTGATCAATAATCTACAAGATGTGATCCGCAATATCAGTGGTGTTACTCAAGCGGGTAACAACTATGGTATTGGTGACAACCTTGTGATCCGAGGTTTAGGGGCTAACTACACCTACGATGGCATGTACGGCGGAGCGGGCCTTGGCAACACGTTTAATCCGACTCGTTCCATGACTAACGTTGAATCGGTGGAAGTGTTAAAAGGACCCGCAACTGGACTATACGGAATGGGCAGCGCCGGCGGTGTGATCAACCTAATAGAGAAAAAGCCAGAATTTAGCGCTGCGCATTCCGTTACCGCTGAGCTAGGTCAATGGGACACACACGCATTTGAGCTGGATTCTACCGATGCGCTGACTGAGCAATTAGCTTACCGTGTGTTAGTTAAATCGGCCCGTAGCAAAGGCTATCGCGATTTAAACAACGACCGAGACGAAGCCTATGTCAGTTTTAAGTATCAATTTAATGATAGCCACGATGTGATGCTTTCAAGCGCTTATATCAAAGATGGCATTGCGGTTGACTCAATAGGTCATCCTATTCGTATTTACAACGCCGCATCGACGGGTGGCAAAACGGCAAGTGACGTTACTTGGGAAGATCTTATCAACGACCCGAATGGTGAAGGTTTATTGCTCACGGACTCACAACGTCAACAACTTGCGGATTCACTCGCGAGTAATGATGGTCTCACGCCTTATACTTTTGGCCACAACGGTATTATCTCACCAATGGCCAAAGACAACGAAGGCGAAGAATTACGTATTAAACTGACTCACAATATCGACTTAACCGATAGCCTGTATTTTAACCATCAGCTACAGTACCGCAATTATGATTCTGGCTTTGCCCGTCAAACTGGCGCATACAATTATGTTTATTGGCAACGTAGAGGAAAAGTTAATGAAAATCCTCGTGCACCACTGGTTATCGACGGAGAACTTTATCCCTTTGCAGCTAGACGCCAAGAGTATCGTAAAGTAGAAGCAAACGAACGCTCATGGCAGTATTTCGCGGATCTGCGTTACGATTTTAGCATCAGCGGTATCGACAATGAGTTTTTGATCAATGCCAACTATGAAGACCGAGACATCCGCTTCAAGCAGTTTTCAATATACGACGCAGATAAAGTGATTAAAAACTCAGAAGGTGAGACGATCTACCAAGGTACCTTGCCTTACATTCTTGATATCCGCTCACCGAACTGGGCTGAAGGCAGTTTTGAAGATCACGACCCGTTAAACACCAGTAACTACAACAAAGCGGTTAGCGCGTGGGGCATCGGCGCACAACACGTTGCTTATTTTGATTTTGGTTTAACCACCCGTGTGGGATTGGCCTATAACGAAATCAGTCAAAGCTATACGCATTTAGGTGTCGACCCACGTTATAGAGCCAGCGCAGCAAAACCTAGACCTGAGCAAGATACCGAGGACAGTGGTTTAACCTATAACCTAGGCGTGACCTATATGCCAACGGACAACTTTTCTGTTTTTGCGAACCATGCAAAAGGCCGCACCGCCTATAGTGTACTTGGAGAAGTAGTTGGTAATGAAAATGATAGAGAAGATACCGAGTCAATCAGTAATGATATCGGCATGCGCTTAAAAGCATTTGATGATCAACTCGTTGCCTCACTCGTCGTGTTTGAATCAAGCCGCACTAACCTACGTTATGGCAACCCTGACTTTGAAGAAGGAGTATCATCATCACACATCCCTCGCTATTATTATGATGGTAAAGAAAAAACCGACGGCGTTGAATTAGACCTAAATGCATTCTTAAATGAACAGTGGAAAATCAATGTAAATGCTGTCTATCAAGATGCGCGAGATCAGAAAGATCCTAACCGGGACACGTATGACACTCGACAAAAAGGTATCCCTTACGTCACAGTAGGCAGTTGGGTAACACATTCGAGTTATGCCTTTACCCAACATGCACCGATAGAATTTAGCCTGGGCTTACAATACGTAGACAAACGCAGCACTCAATCGACATCTTTCGGTATTCCAGATGGTTTCGTGCCAAGTTACACCGTGTTTGATGCGGCGGTTGCTTACAACTCTAAGCACTGGGGTATGCAGCTAAAAGTCAACAACCTGTTTAACAAGACATATTACAGCAAAGCAATGTTCTTAGGCGGAATGCCTGGCGAAGAGCGAAATGTAATGCTGCGCGTTAATTACAACTTCTAAAGATGATGCTGGCGTGTAAATCATCACGCCAGCGGCTCCAACCACTGATTCATTTTGAGACAAGACACCTTGTCGTTTACAAACTACATGCATAGGTTTGGGAAGGATAACGCGCTTTGTGTAACCTTGCCTCCAGTTCATGTTTGAGCACAAACCCTAACTGGCACATTTTTTGTACTGTTTCAGTATCTGTTTATCTACTCTGATTTACTGATGCTTTTTGGCAATATTTTGCCGGAACGAGGATAGCGCGGGATCTCACTTTTGAAAGAAGGACTTATAATGACGCCTATACAATTTAGCCAACAAGGGATGCAATTACTTCAAGCTCGCTCGCTGACAGGCAACGAAATAAAGCAATTCTCCAATATTTTAGCCGACGCAAAACAACACGACGGATTCGCAAAAGACTTTTTAAACTCGCTATCGGCCCAAGATCTAGAACTGGTGCGCAAGGCAAATTCTCTGGCTGACACAATCAATATTGAACAGCTTACTAAAGAAGGTGCACAAAACCTGCTCGCTAGACCTGATGGTACAGGCTTAGTCGATTTGAATAATGATGGCATTGTTGAAGTCGGAGTTGCAAAAACCATTCATTTTCCACCAGTTAATGCACCACAGTTTGTCAAAGATGCATGGGAAGCATCGACAGATGGAATGAGTGAGGGCGACAAAGCCATTCTGATGTTTAGAATGCATATTCAAATTTATGGATTGCAAATCGATGGTGGGCCACAGAAGAATCCACTCCCTCCAGAGCAGCAATGGAATGATCATAATATTGAGCAGCTTTTTAAACAGTTATACGCAAATTTAGAGTTCGAAGTTGGTCAAGAGGGATGGACCAAACACAATAGAGCATCACTGGAGTTTTATAAAAAATTTGCCGCAGAATTAAAGGAAAACGCGACAAAAACAGCCTCTACAGTGGCGCAAAAGAGTTTAAACTCCGCACAGAGTAATACACAAAAAATAGCAGCTTCGCTGTACGAGTCCGATCTCAAACAACAGATCAAAGCCCACTCTGATCAACAAACTTCTCACGCTAAACAGCGATAGCACGACCAATTTATACCAACCCCTTTCGGTTGCAAATCAACACCATCGGGGTTTACTTCTGCGTTCTAAGCCTATGATTAGGTATCGATAAACAGCACCATTCATTGGCTGCGCAATCAAAACTATAGCTTCAACACTTGACCTTGCAGATAGCTCAGCTTTTGACATTGCGCTTGAAGTGCCTCGATAAAATCACGAGTATGAACGGGGGGAACGCGCTGACTCGGCCAAAGCGCGTAAACATTACGGGTAAATTGGCAATCACTTAGGTAGCTAAACGCCTCGGAAGGAGACGAAATCAGTTCCGCGATTTCGGTCATGGGCAATACACCAGCACCATTCCCCGAACCAACCAACTTACGTACTAAGGTGATATCACCAATGTAAGAAATCTGATCAAACCGAGCTAACAACGTCCGCCATTCATTAGTGGCTGGCAACTGAGACATTTTAAAAGGTAAAAATAAAGTGGTGGAGTCTTGGCTTTGCTTCGCGACAATCGCTTTGACCACAATTTGGCCTAAACGTTTTTGAAATACGCTAGAATCTGACGACTCACCAACTCGTATTGTTAAATCAAAGCGTTTCTGACTGAGCAATTCAATGTTATTTGCCGGCTCCACGTGCAATTTAAGACGCGGGTAACGCGTTTGGAATGACTGCAACGCCTCATATAAAGGTCCTATCATCAAGTTTTGCGGACAAAGTAAGTTGAAAGATTCCACTTCAAGCCTTGGCAAAGCATCACTTTGTGCTTGTAGTGCCAATAAAGGGTCTGCCATATTATCAACAATGGTTTGACCATGATTGGTCAGGGTCAAACCTCGGGCACTACGTATCAACAACGGATAGCCAAGCCTTTCTTCCAGCGCTAATACCCGCTTTGACAAACTTGGAGCACCAACACCTAGATGTGCCGCAGCTTTCGCAAAACTACCCCGGCGACTGATCTCTATAAAAAGTATTAAATCATCTAGCATGTTTACCTTGGCAATCTTTGCTTTCCATTTCAGCCATTCTTCTTTTATGTCAACGCCTTACAATCATACCAACAGCCAAAGGAGAAAACATGCAAAAACTTATATTCACGTTATTACTGTCATTATGCCTGTCTTTCATGGTGTCAGGTTGGGTCACCTACATCAATTTAGGACTCGTCACAAACTTTACCGCACGTTGGGCGCATGCCTTTTGCAATGCCTGGCCCGCCTCGTTCGTAGCGGCATATTTACTTTCAGGCCCAGTTTCAACCATTACCCAACGTATTATGGAGAAGTGCTATGGCAAAACACAATAATGTTAACTTTGTGGCCCACATCACCCCAAGACCGACACATTATCAGGACTGTATCGATGCCATTGTTGCGATTTTACCGGTAACACGCAGCGAAGTTGGGTGTCTAAGATTTGAACTGTATGAGAATGAAGCTCGTACTCAACTCACTCTGGTTGAACGATTTGTAGATCAAGCGGCTTTTGATTTTCATCACCGACAAGATTATACCCAACGGGTTTTTGAGCTATACCAAAATTGGCTAGAAAAAGCAGTGGATATACTTCCTTTAGTCCACAAAGGGTAAATCACTACCAAACAGCCTAGCAATGGCAGGAAGTGTGTGCCTGTCATTGCTAGGGGACAATCCGTAAAAAATAGCGCAATAGCATGTCGCTTATCCGGAGTTCAGGTTAATTAACCATTACTCTGCTTATATTTAGCTCTAAATATTTCAATGATTTTCGCATCTACCCAGTAAGGATCACCCATAGGATAACGACTTCCATCAGCGCGTGTCTTCACCTCTCCACGCCAAAAAGTCAGGTATTTACCGTCTGGTGTAACCTTCGGCCGCTGCTCATACAATGGCGTATTTATGGCGCCACCCATACTGATAGCCTCTCCCCATGAACCGTCTTTATTGCGAAAGCTGATAAAAATATCTGGTGTCGATGCACCGTCAACTTCAGCGTCCCACATTAGATAAGACTCATCAGGCGCGATAAAAGGATGTGCTATGTATTTGCCTTTGTTTACCGCGTCGCTCATTTTATGAGGCTGCTCATATTTACCATCAATTAAGCGAGAATAGCTTAGGTGCCCGCTGCCATCTTTGAAGTCTAAAACGTAAAAATAAAAGGTGCCTTTGGCTGACGTTGTATAACCGATAATTGGGATATCTTTAAAACGGTCATGCTTTTTTATATCCGACAGAGGTGGGCTAAAGCGTTGCTGATAGCTTGGAATGTCTGCCGCAGCAATCTTTTTGTTATGCCACTTACCGTCTTGATATTGCATCAGTATCCACGCTCGGTTTAAGTAACCCTTTTCGGCACGCGTGAACGACAGTTCCGTCATATCCGTTGAAAATAACACTTCCGTTTCATGGTGCGCTTCGGTTGCAATAATGCCGGGCGCAAAGGGCTTGGGTGTTAACCCCGGAGATTTTTGTCCAAAATAACGACCTTCTAAAACCGCCGGTTTTTGTTGGCTATGACTGGCGCCAGCCATTATCACAGTTGAAAACAATAAAAGGATTGAAAAGTAGTTTAACTTCATGATGCTCCTTACTCAAAACAAACAACTTATTGCAGCTACAAGATTCCTTCACCCTAACTAAAACCACGATTCAACACCTGACGTGGTCATGATTATTAGATGATTTTGTTCTGAGAACGATAAAATGTTCAACTTGGCATACAGTGGTAGCTCAAGAAACACTCGCGAAAAGACAAACCAAAATAAAAAACTTATCATTACTTATTAAAAAGTTATCGGTTTTTCCTAGGTGTTATTTTCGCTAGTGAGTGCCTTTTTGCAAAAATGATAGGCAAATCCAAATCACCTCCCTGTTCATTTGGGCTTACTGACATTTACATCCTTAAGCCAATGTTATAAATCTCCCACTAAGCGTCTAAAACGCAACCCCAACGCTAATTCACGAACACTATATTCAGGGTCATGCGCTCGATTGAGCAACAAAGGGGCAGTAAATACCTCTTCGCGACCGATATAGGCAACGTAATACAGGGAAGATCTTCTTACACCAGGATCTGGGTGATGCTTGGCCGCCCATTCAAATAACTTAAGTGTTTCAAGGCCTTGTTCTGGCAACCAAGCCAAAGTATATGGAATGCGTGTTGCGGTTCCGTGTTTGGCAGTTTCGACTAGCCCTTCTGACAATGCATTTCTTACGTTTGGTAATTGCTCACCCAAATCCTTCCAAAACTGGTTTCTTTTTGGCGGAAAGCCACTTTCATCATGATGACTAAATTTAATGTTTACCGCAGCAAATGCTGACGCTATCTTAATCCGTACGGCTTTATCGGGATGGGTAAACAACCCCCAAAGTTCCTCCAGCGACTCACCCACCATTATCGCCCTAAATACCAAAGCTTCTTCGTAAGAGAATCCCTCCATCCATTTCGCATATTCGGCATCACTGTCTTTTTCAATGCCTGTATGCCTCCCATTTGGGATAGATAATGGGTCAGAATGCTGCATTTTTTCAGCATATTGCGCGACAAATACCGGCGGCTCGGCATAGGTAATTGGCTGTGTACTCAACCCTGCCAAGGCATGTATAACTACAGCCAAAACCACCAACAACGCAACAGCCAAAGCGATAAGGACTTTTTTCCACGTAGAACTGATCTTCATAATTTTCTCCATTAACAACAAGAAATACCTAAACGTAGGTAAATCGAACACTTGAAAATTAAATGAGGGTCTAGAAAAACAAATGATGTGAGGCTGATTTATGGCTGAATTTTAGGTGATGTGGGCAAATAGATGTTTTAGTTCATTGATAAGTTGCAAATAAAACTGACATTTGGTTGTATGATCGATGCCCATTAGGGTCTGATCTTTGCCTAGCAATTAAAAATTATAGTAAGAAAACTGCCCCTAAGGTAAAGGCAGCTTGAAGACGTATTTGTTGCCTCTACGGGTGCGTTAGCGAACAAACAAGTAACCGAAGATGAGCGAAAGTATTAGCCACTCCAATTATGCCCGAACTTGTCTTCTCATAACTGCTGAGCACACGGTTCGGCTTCACAATGCTAAACTCCCAAAGCTAAGCCGAGCCCTCAAAACACTATTGTTTCGTGAATTTCCAACCTCTCAGGGTAATAACTGCGCTATCTTTGGACACGTTTAAATCATAAAATTTGCCTGGCCTAAGTTCCAAAATAAACTTATCGTCGTACTTACTTGGGTATACTTTGCTTTGCAAGTCTCCCCAAAACAGTTGCAACCCTTTGTCTTTAGGTTTAATAGCAATAGTCCCAGCATCAGCATGGACATATTTACCAATAAGTGATGAATGACGCTCGGCGAAACGGTCTTCATAATTTGACAACTCATTGCGTTTTTTTGCAAGCTTAACCTTAACCTCTTCGACAAACAGCGAATTTTCTTTCATTTCTTTGTGGTGTGAGGCGATTAAATTAGCTACCTTCTGCCCAGTTAACATCTTGTAAGCTATTTCAGAAATACTACCACTTAACTCATTGGCAATTAGGCCACTTTCATTATGCACAATGACAACGCCAATATTTTTTTGAGGTGAATATGAAACCTCAACGGAGGCGCCATCGAACCCCCCTGTATGAGCTAATACAGGCACATCTGCTATTTTTGAGTGCATCCAGCCCCATCCATACCCCGAAAAGTAACTGTCAAGATTGCTGACCAAAAGTGTACGCGAATCATTTAAAACCGATTTGGGAAATACAGATTTCTCTACGTTTGAAGGAATTAAATGCGTGATCAACTTTGCCCAATCACGGGGTCTAGCAAATATCCCCACCGAATACAGCGTACTGTTACTTTTATTCATGTAGATTTCGGCTTGGCCATCTTGATATTTATATGTGTATGGTTTGGGAATTGGCCAGCCTATTCGCCTTGCGTTGTCCACATCTGCCGTTGAGTTTTTCATACCAACTGGAGACAACACAAGTTCATTAATAGCATTACCCCACCCTCCTGTGTAGTTCTCATCAAACCATATGGCCATTAAATTATATCCAAGGTTTGAATAATCAAATTCACCTTTTTTTATCTCTGGATGCTTTTTAAGCGACGCGACAAAACTCAGCCTTTGCGCTTTATCGTGATCCCCGGTGTAAGAAAAAGCCCATGTCATTGCCTCATTCTCAAGCCCAGAGGTATGAGACAGTAAATCTCTCACTGTGTAATTATTCGCATCAATGTATTTAAACTTGATGTTAGGAAATAACTGTTTCAACGTAGAGTCTTTTGTTAGCAAACCCTTTTGCTCTGCCTGCAATACAGCAAGGCCCATTATGGCTTTGGTTGTTGAGGCAAAATAGTAGACTGAATTGGTATCAACGGGGATTTTGTTTTTTACATCAGCCATCCCAACATGGACTTCATGGACGATGTTTCCGTCTTTAATTAAAACAACAGATGTACCTGATACTGACTGTGTTAGTGATTTGGCCTTAACAATATAGTTGTCTAAGTCAGAATAGTCTGACGCAAAACTGGTAAAGCAAGTAAACAAGATTGCGCAGACCACATACTTATAAACCATAATACGATTCCTTATAATTGAAATTATCTTCTCTGTACGCTATAACATACGACCATACCACCGTCTGTTATAACGTACAAACAAATATGAAAGTAAAATCTGAAATTTCTATTAATTTAGGTCACTCTGTAAAAGCACTGAGGATTGAGAGAGGGCTAAGCCTTAGTCAACTATCTAAAGATACTGGGATATCTAAGGCTATGCTCAGCCAAATAGAAAGATTCGAATCAAGCCCTACTGTTGAATTACTATGGAAGCTATCGCAAGGACTCAATATCGAATATACAGCTTTACTTAATTCAAAAGAAGCTAATTTAATGGAAAACGCCATCGACCATGAGGGAGCAATATTTACCCCTGTCTACGCTTCAAAAGAAGCTAAAAAAACGGAAGTTTTTCATATTTCTTTCGCCCCCTTTAATCTACATACACGTGAAGCTCATAAAAATGTCGCTGAAGAATCAATAACCGTTCTAGAGGGGCAGCTTGAAGTTTTTTATGATGGGAAATGGCACTTAGTAAAATCAGGAGAGCAAATCAAATTTAACGCTGATCAGGAACATGGATATAAAACGACCCAAACACCAGCAAAATTTATCAACATATTGGAGTACAAATAAACATCACAGTTATGTTTAATATACTCTTTCGTTTAATCATGTTCGTAACTAACCTAAAACGCAGAGAAACTGGACATTGCGACTACACACAAAATGCCTGTAGTCGCTGTCGTTTTTAATTAGAACTTGATAGACGGGTGAGATAAATAGCTGACACCCACCACAAATTTGTGCCACTCCACAGTGTCGTCTACTATTTAGTTCTGAACTCAAAAGCTGATAAATAGCTGACACCCACCACAAATTTGTGCCACTCCACAGTGTCGTCTACTATTTAGTTCTGTGAGATAAATAGCTGACACCCACCACTAATTTGCACCTTCCTAAGATGCCGCCTAAGCTTTAATTCTGCACTCAAAGGATTGAGGAAACCAAACTATGGCAACTGCTCGCAAAAGACAAATCAGTTTAACCGACACCAAAATCTTATCGGCCCACACAATATCCTTCTTGCTCACTGCGCGCTTTGCTTTAGCACTGGTACCCGCAGACCTAACTTCAATACCCGGATGATTTCGCCAAACTCGCTCGGCTGTTGGGCTGCGCCACTGATTACGACTACAGATAAACAATACGTGCGTCATCAACGCTTACCTCCACAAATAAAGGGCGTAGTTGGAACAAAGTGGTTTCCTTTAAAAGTACACTTTGGATCGCCACGCTGTAGAGCCTGATGTTGCTGCCATCGAGCTTTGTCTCTCACCATTTCAATGGCTTCGCTTTGCTCAGCAATTTTCTGCAACAATAATGCTTTAGCAACCCGCTTGTTAGCATGCTGGCTGCGCTCGCTTTCCACTCTCACACTTAACCCTGAGGCAATATGTGTAGCTCGGACCGCAGAGTCGGTCGTATTCACATGTTGCCCGCCAGCTCCTGATGCACGACAAGTTTGGAAGCGAATTTCCGATGCCATTTTAACCTCATCCACTATCATCATTTTCCCGCTAAAAAACCAGTTTTTACGCTTATGTTTGATCCGAAAAGGACTCGGATTTACCCATAACAGCGGACCATGCCAATACTCAGCAAGTCGCCGTGCACTCTCAGCCAATTGGATCAATACAGACTTGATACAGCCTTTCTGCTCGTGCATTTCTTGGCTGAGAATAGTGTACTCTGCACCTATCGTGTTTGCTTGTTGCTCAAAAAGCTGAAGCGCCAAAGCAACGGCTTTACCGCACTCGGCTGGGCCTTTTCCTGCGGAAAGTTGCAATAAGATCATGATGAGCAACTCCCATTAGTTTTAAATGTCAGCACCGGGCGTAGCGTCGCTATCACCTCTATCAGCCCCGCATCAACCAAGTCGCTAACGATAGTTTCACACTTTTTATAGGCTTGAGGCGCTTCATCGTATAGCAATTCTTTATTACCACAGATCACACGACTGCCAAACGCAGTACGATACAGATCTTCGCGCTTGTATTTATGACTTAGGCGACTTTGACAGTCTCCCCTTTTCCATTTACGTCCGGCGCCATGAGCCAAAGAATATAAGCTAGCGTTTAACGCAGCTTGGTTGTTTGACGGTTGTACCAAATAACTATAATCCCCCCGTGAGCCAGGAATAACCACCGCGCCTTTGTCACTGGGTGTGGCACCTTTTCTGTGTAGCCATCCAGCTTTACCATCAATGACCTTGGGGGATACCAAATTATGATTCACATCGAGTGCACATTGACCATCACTACGAATGGCCTTTAAGAACCTTTTCGCAATCAAAAAACGATTGAGCTCAGCCCAGCGAACTGCTTCATCATGACGCGCTAAATACTGTGAACACTCACTTTGTGCATCCAAATCAGCTGCCAAACCATCATGATTGAACCGTGAAATGTGGTCCATTAACACAGATTGCCCCACCCCTCGAGACCCTGAATGTACTAGTAGCTGTAACTGTTTTGTATCAAGCCCGAGTGCAACAAATGCCGCAGCATTGTGAACACTTTCCACCGCTTGAAACTCAGCAAAATGATTACCACCGCCAATGGTACCTAGCGCACTTTCAAATAGCCCCTCGGCAATACCACGAATAGCCTGCTCAGCTTTGATGGTTTCCTGCCAACTTGAATCCAAGGGCAGCTCAATATCTTCCAGACGTTTAGCAAACTTATCTAAGTTTACTTTTGAGACCTTTGTGGTGGTTTGCCACAACGCCATACCGCAGCCAATATCGTTGCCCACCAAAGCAGGATAGAGTCTATCGCAACTAAAAAATGCTGCTCCAATTGGATAGCCTCGACCGGGATGCAGATCAGGCATTCCGGCCACACGATGCATACCGGCTAATTCAGAAGTTTTTGTCAGTTGTTGGATCGCCGCGCCTTCAATCCAAGTGTCTTGGGAAGCGAATAAACACACACGATCAGAAATTTTTTGGACGGATTTGCCCATAATACCAATACCTTTCTATAAGAATTAGAAACAAGGTTAAAAAATTTGTGTATTGGCAGGTCAAGAATGGCTTTTTTACAGCAACGATCGGAAGAAAGTTTGATCACCGATATAAAGAGGCTGTCAGATGCTTTCGCAAGCTAATAAATGATAAATAGCGCTCGCGAATTACAGAGCAAGACCTGCAAAGGATAACGATGTATATGTCATATTTTTCTCTCCTCTACAGTGAATGAATGGTTAATCGCGGCAAGTGTAAATAATTCAGGAACAAAATACAAGCTACGGAAGAAACTGAGTTTGATTATGTTTTTAGTATGTACATATAAAGTGTTCACCCACAAAAAAGTTCGCTTTGAACGGCAGTTCTGGGTTTTGTGGGTGAAAATAATGGTGGGTGTCATTGATTCTTTGATTCTTGCCGAGTATCTGACAAACTGATTTGCCGCTTCCTTGCTAATCCCATTGTTCACTCCTTGAACCGGAAATTTTGAAATTATTATGAAGAACTTAAAGCTTAGACAAGTCACTCAGGTTTCAAGTTTGAGTGACTGTCTAGCTTAATTAGTTTTTTAATTCAATTGATTATCACCGTAAACGGGCAACTCACTGATGTGATTTTTGACGGTTCTGATCGTTGGGTGACGACTTCGGCTTATTAAACATACCGCGTGGAGCCGATTTCCAAACCAAAAATCCACTTTCTGCTTTAGTACAGATTTTCCATTCATCTACTTGAAAGTGTCTTGCACCTTCGGAGAATTCGTTATCTGCGTAATAGCAAAACTGAGTTTCATCATCACTTTTAGTAATCATGCTTTCTTTTTGCGTAGAGTCTCCTTCTGCAGCAAAAATTACGCAGGGGAGAAAAAGAGTACCTAAAACTATTTTTTTCATCACGCCTACCTTAATTTTATTGCCATGTGCCAGCTTGGCAAGTTTGAGTGGTTCCATCTGAAAGCGTGATGGTGTCCCCGTCTTTGTATGTGACATCAGCATAAGTGCAATCAGTATCACTACCTGTATCGCTATTGCCGCCACTCACCAGCTCAAGTTCGTTTATATTTATTTTACGCATATTATTTTTCACTCTCTTGCCATATGCCACCTTGGCAAACTTGAGAAGTGCCATCTGCGAGCACTACTCTAGCTCCATCAGAATACTTTTTACCATCACGGTAACAAGCATCAGAGTCCTTATCACCACCACTTACTTTTTGTAATTCGTTTAAGTCTAAGTTACGCATAGTTATATACTCCTTTAAATCGGATATTTCCTGTATGTAAATCCGGTTATCTTTTACCAAGCCTGGCCACTACTTAGTCTGACTTTAGCTATCTTACTGAAATTGACTAAAAACAGCCGCTTTTATTTCTAACAAGGCTTTTAAGCATTGCCTTACCAGAAAAACTTTTCACATTTCGAACAGTTAAAGGTACTGATTATATACCTATCAGCTTACCGTCATTTTTGGCTATAAATCGGCTAGTGTTGGTAATAGGAGGTTACACTCCATTTAGCCCTTGAAATGAGAAGACTATAGAGATTACCTACTTCGCTCTTGATAAAACCAAATCTATTTAAAAATCTTTTAAACACTACTCAGAAATAAGTTACTGAATTGGAAACATAATGTCAACACCCTGATATCGCAGTGTAAAGCCGGGTTCAAGTTGATAGACTTCGCGGGACTGTTACTGTAAGAAAGATAAATAGCTGACACCCACCACAAATTTGTGCCACTCCACAGTGTCGTCTACTATTTAGTTCTGAACTCAAAGGATTGAGGAAGCCAAACTATGGCAACTGCTCGCAAAAAACAAATCAGTTTAACCGATACAAAATACTACCACTGTATCTCACGCTGCGTAAGGCGTTCATTTCTATGCGGTGAAGATAAATTCACTGGAAAATCATACGAACATCGCCGTGATTGGGTTGAAGAAAAGCTCCTGATTTTGGGGTCTGTGTTTTGTATCGATGTTTGTGCTTATGCTGTGATGAGTAATCATACTCACGTAGTTTTATATGTTGACGATAAAAAGGCTAAGCGCCTGTCGGATAAAGCGATTGTATTACGATGGCACAAGTTGTTTAAAGGCAATTTGCTTAGCCATAAACTTATTGAAGGTGAGCCACTCGGTGAGTCTGAGCAGTTGATACTTGATGAGCATGTCGCCAAGTACAGAGAAAGACTGGCTAATATTAGCTGGTTTATGCGGGTGCTCAACGAAGACATCGCCCGTCGAGCAAATAAAGAAGACAATTGTACTGGCCGATTTTGGGAAGGATAAATAGCTGACACCCACCACAAATTTGTGCCACTCCACAGTGTCGTCTACTATTTAGTTCTGAACTCAAAGGATTGAGGAAGCCAAACTATGGCAACTGCTCGCAAAAAACAAATCAGTTTAACCGATACAAAATACTACCACTGTATCTCACGCTGCGTAAGGCGTTCATTTCTATGCGGTGAAGATAAATTCACTGGAAAATCATACGAACATCGCCGTGATTGGGTTGAAGAAAAGCTCCTGATTTTGGGGTCTGTGTTTTGTATCGATGTTTGTGCTTATGCTGTGATGAGTAATCATACTCACGTAGTTTTATATGTTGACGATAAAAAGGCTAAGCGCCTGTCGGATAAAGCGATTGTATTACGATGGCACAAGTTGTTTAAAGGCAATTTGCTTAGCCATAAACTTATTGAAGGTGAGCCACTCAGTGAGTCTGAGCAGTTGATACTTGATGAGCATGTCGCCAAGTACAGAGAAAGACTGGCTAATATTAGCTGGTTTATGCGGGTGCTCAACGAAGACATCGCCCGTCGAGCAAATAAAGAAGACAATTGTACTGGCCGATTTTGGGAAGGACGCTTTAAATCTCAAGCCCTACTGGACGAGGCAGCACTGGCTGCTTGTTTGGTATATGTGGACTTAAATCCTATTCGGGCCAACATCGCTAAAACACCTGCAACCTCAGGCTACACCAGTATTAAGAAGCGTATTGACCACGCAAAGCTGGGAAAACAACCAAAAAGCCTACTACGCTTTGCTGGCAGCCCACGAAAAAAGATGCCAAAAGGACTGCCCTTTGAGCTCAAATCCTATATTGAATTGGTTGAATTAACAGGCAAAATCATTCGTGCTGACAAACATGGTTACATCAACGAAGCGCAACCCATTCTCACTCGGCTAAATATAAAACCTGAGAACTGGATAAAACTCACCACGCAATTTTCTCGAGTATTTCACGGTGCTGTTGGCCGAGAGCAAACAATAACCGCTTACTGCCATACGCTTCAAAAACGACGACGAAAAAACCTAGCAAACTGCGCGCGTTTGTTAGCTTAGTAGACCGAACACTGTCAACTCTATATTTCTAACTGCTGTATTTACAGTGCGTTGTAGTGCGCGATAAACCTGTTTTAATCATGAGATACGCTTGAGCGCCAATCACTCTTCATTTATGAGCACTTTTGACCCCAGTGATTGATGTGTTTCGACCTTTTTAACGCTTATTTTCCCTGCATGGGTGAAAATAATGGTGGGTGTCATTGATTCTATGTTGCCCTCGCCAGTACCGCGCCCCTCTTTAATCCACTTACGATATTGCGCCTCAGTGTGGCCAATCTTCCTAGACATGATATACCGCTATAACTGATTGAAATTTCAGCATGGCTAGAGTGAAAGTGTGATGCAAATTTATTAATTCATGAAGTCACTGTGAGCGCTCAAATCCAGTGAAAACATCAACTAACTCTGGCCAGAGTTAAAAAAATTAGCGTTACTTTACAGCCACACCTCTAGAATAGATTTGATCAATAGACACGCAGCAGCAATCAGCAGAGAATACCCACGACAAGTAGACTCAAAACACAGCCCCTTGGCAATTAATCTACAAGCCTCATCAGCGCCTTTTTTACTCATAACGCCTTTTACTTCTATCTTGCCCTTATCTCGTAGTTTCATATTGAATACCTCTTTAAAGTACAATTATTTGGATACAAAACAATCTAGCAGAGTCGGAAAGATGAATTTGCTGTACAGCAAAATGGCCGAGACCGTACACCAAAGGCATGTCTCGAAGGTGAGTATCTCGGAGAAATAACCTACCAACTCTTAGCTTGATGACGTCATTATTCGTAATTGCGGCTGGAATGTATTTTAAACTGGATTAAAAAATAGAGTGGAACCAATTCGAGTAGTGCTATCAGTGAATTGTTAGTTGAAACAAAAATGGCGGCTACCCCACATCTTAACTTTTGTATAAGTTATGGCACCGGACAGAACCGCATAACCGGTATGAAACTTTATTGTTTGGGATGATACTTTATTGTATGGGGTGAAACTTTATTGTTCACCCACAAAAAAAGGCGCTTTCGCGCCTTTCATCATTCTACCGTTACGCTCTTGGCTAGGTTTCTTGGTTGGTCTACGTCGGTGCCTTTGATCACCGCTACGTAGTAGGAAAGTAGCTGGAGTGGGATTGTATAGACAACTGGGGCGATGATGTCTTCAACGTGGTTGACGTTCATCACGCGCATGGTGTCGTCTGAGGCAAAGTTTGAGTCTTTGTCTGCAAATACGTAGATGATGCCGCCACGAGCGCGTACTTCTTCAACGTTGGATTTGAGCTTTTCCAACAACTCATTGTTTGGAGCAACGACGATGATTGGCATGTCGGCGTCAATCAGTGCCAGTGGGCCGTGCTTTAACTCACCTGCAGCGTAGGCTTCAGCGTGAATGTAGGAAATTTCTTTGAGCTTTAGTGCGCCTTCCATCGCGATTGGATATTGTGAGCCGCGACCTAAAAACAGTGAATGGTGTTTGTCGGCAAATTCTTCAGCCAATACTTCAATACCGTCGGCCATGCTCAGGGCTTCTTCAAGCTTGGTTGGTAGGGTTTTAATGGCGTTGACGATAACGCTCTGATCTCGGCCTTTTTCCTGCGCAATTGACGCTGTTAGCATCAACAAGCCGACAAGTTGTGTCGTGAAGGCTTTGGTAGATGCAACCCCAATTTCTGCACCCGCTTTGGTCATAAAGGCTAAATCTGATTCACGTACCAGCGATGAGCCGGGTACGTTACAAATAGTCATTGAGGCCATGTAACCTTGCGCTTTGGCTAGACGTAATGCCGCGAGCGTGTCTGCGGTTTCGCCCGACTGTGAAATGGTTACTAATAAGCTGTTTTCATGCACGAACGATTCGCGGTAGCGAAACTCTGAAGCAATCTCTACATTGCAGCTCACGCCTGCGAATTGCTCTAGCCAATAACGCGCAACCATGCCTGAGTGATAAGAAGTTCCACAGGCAATAATTTGTACGTGTTTTACGTCTTTGAAAATTTCGTTGGCTTTATCACCAAAAGCGTCCACCGCAACACGATCGTTGTCTAGACGGCCTTCTAATGTATTGCGGACCGCCATTGGCTGCTCGTAGATTTCTTTTAGCATGTAGTGGCGATATTCGCCTTTGCCTGACACATCTTGGCTGATGTTTGACTCAACCACCTCGCGCTCCACGCGATTGCCGTTCAGATCATAAATTTCTACCGTTTCACGTGTAATACGAGCAACATCGCCTTCTTCTAAGAAGATAAAGCTGCGCGTTACCGGTAACAGTGCTAACTGATCAGATGCAATAAAGTTTTCGCCTAAACCAAGACCGATAACCAGCGGGCTCCCTGAGCGCGCTACGATCATCTCGTCTTGGTTAGCTTTATCGAATAGCACCGTGCCATACGCGCCTTCCAGCTGCTTAACCGCTGCCATAACGGCTTCAAGTAAGCTGTTGTGTTGTTGGCGCAGTTGGTGAATTAAATGCACCATCACTTCGGTGTCAGTGTCAGATAAAAACTCGTAGCCGTCTTCTTTTAATGCTGAACGCAAACCTTCGTGGTTTTCGATAATACCATTGTGAACCAGTGCTAACTCATTATTAGAAATGTGCGGGTGGGCGTTGGCTTCTGTGACGCCACCATGGGTTGCCCAGCGAGTGTGCGCAATGCCGGTCGTGCCTTTAACTTGTGCATCGTTAAGCGCAGTTTCTAGATTAACGACTTTACCTACCGCTTTGACGGCATTTAATGTTCCAGCATCAGCCAATGCTACACCAGCAGAGTCATAGCCACGGTATTCAAGGCGCTTAAGGCCCTCAACTAAAATTTTGTTTACTGGGCGCTCTGCTACAGCACCTACGATTCCACACATAATCTCTCCGTTATTTGCACGTTGTGTGTCAATTAACCAGCGGATTGAGCTGGTTGATTAAGTTCAGCACAGATCAATTGAATACCTTGCGCTTTGATCGCTTGGCGCATGTCGTCGCTCAAGTTGTTGTCAGTGATCAAAGTGGTGATCTGTGCCCATGGGATCTCTAAATTTGGTATTTTTCTGCCTATTTTTTCTGATTCAACCATCACCACGACTTCGCGTGCAGATTGTGCCATCACGCGACTCAATCCAATCAGCTCGTTAAAGGTAGTCGTGCCACGCTCTACATCAATACCATCAGCACCAATAAATAGCTGATCAAAGTCATACGATTGCAGCACTTGCTCTGCAACTTGGCCTTGGAAAGACTCCGAATGCGGGTCCCAAGTTCCACCGGTCATCAATAAAGTAGGTTCATTTTCTAGTGACAGCAATCGGTTAGCGATATTAATAGCGTTAGTCATCACCACCAAACCGCGCTTATTAGCCAGTTCAGGAATTAAGGTTTCGGTGGTTCTACCGCTGTCGATAATGATGCGGTAGTGATCTTTAATCAGAGATGAAGCTGCTTTAGCAATCGCCTGCTTACGCTGTGAATCCTGCTTACCATTGTCACTGGCGATAATCTCTTTTGGCAGCGCCACCGCGCCACCATAACGACGCAGTAACAAACCGCTTTTTTCTAACGCGGTTAAATCTTTGCGGATCGTAACTTCTGAAGTTTCAAACTCAGCAGCGAGGTTATCAACACTGACTTCACCTTGTTCATTCACTCTGGAAAGTATTGTGTGCCTGCGTTGTTGAGTGTTTCGTTTTGTCATCACTTAAGTTTCGATTCGAAATTTAACCGGATTATAGTCGAAACTTTAAAACTGAAACAATCACTTTTTTACTTTGTACACTTTTTAACTGGAATAATTTAATACAAAAGTATAAATTCCCCGATTCAAGGTACAAGAAGGATTTTTAAATGAACAAAAGCTTAATAACATCAATACTTTGCTGTTCTTTGTTACTTGTTGGATGTGGCGGCTCAAGTAACAAATCATCTTCAGATAAACCTGTAGATACCTCTCCTGGAGGCGGCGGCACTACTGGTGGAGGTTCAACCAGCACACAACCCGTTGCCAAAATTCAATCGAGTGCATCAGGTGTCGCTGGTGATACACTGCAAGTAAGCGCTGCTGGTAGCACTATTCCTGCTAATGCTAAGTTGTCTTGGCGCTGGCAGAGCAAGCCTGATGGCAGCACAGCGCAATTTGCAGACACAACAGCACAGCAAACGCACTTTACTGCGGACGTGGCAGGTACTTACATCATTGAACTATTGATTGAATCAAATGGAAAAACGGCCAAATCACAATTTACCATTACCGTAAGAGATAAAGTTGATTCCGTAACTCCTGTCGCTAAGATCCAATCGACTGCGCAAGGCTATGTAGGTGATACACTGCAGGTGAGCGCAGCTGGTAGTACTATCCCTGCCAATGCTAAGTTGTCTTGGCGCTGGCAAACCAAACCGAATGGCAGCACGGCAAAATTTGGCGATGAACATGCCCAACAAACATACTTTACAGCGGATGTGGCAGGTACTTACATCGTTGAATTGACTATAACATCAGGCGAAAATGAAGCTAAAGCGCAGTTTTCAATCACGATAAAGGATAAAGCTGCTACCATCATCCCCATCGCTAAAATCCAATCTAGCGTACTAGGTTATACTGGCGATACACTGCAAGTAAGTGCTGTAAGCAGCACCATCCCAGCAAATGCTCAACTAGCGTGGAGCTGGGCTGCCAAACCGACGGGGAGCACGGCGCAATTTGCAGATCCTAACGCCACGCTGACCCAGTTTACCGCTGATGTCGCGGGTACCTATATCGTTAAACTATTTATTCGCTCTGGTGCAAATGAAGCCACAGCCCAATTTACTATTACGATAAAAGACAAAACGCCACCAACAGAAAATACACCGCCAGTTGCCAGCTTTACACTCACCAAGCAAGAAATCGCGGTAAATGAATATTTAAAGCTTGATGGTAGAGCTAGTTCGGACAAAGATAACGATAACTTAAGTTATCAGTGGCAAGTTAAAGCGCCTGAAAATGTTCCTGAATATATCTTGGTCAGCCCAAAAAATAGCGTGGCCTCGTTCGCCTCTCGTTTTCCAGGGGAATACACCATTACATTAACGGTGACAGATGGCAAAGCATCTCATAGTCAATCCGCCAACATAACCGTTGCCGGTGAACCGCCTGCAACGGCTAAGCCTCTCAATGCCGTTATCACCGCACCAACCGAAGTCACCCTTAGTGGATTGATCACCCTAGTGACGCTCAACAGTACCGATAAGAGCCAGTTTTATGGCAGTGTTTTACCTTTGTGGAGCATTGATAGTAAACCAGAGGATAGCAACCCTGTTATCCTTGGTGTTAATGGATTCGATACTTCCATGACTGTGGACAAACCCGGACAATATCAGATCCGCTTAAGCTTTAAAGACAGAAATGGAAAACTCAGTGAAGATACCCATACTTTTACAGCGCAATATGGCGACCCATCTAGGCCCTTGGTTTATCTAGACAGACCGGAATCTGGTAGAGTAAACCATACGGTTGAAATAAGCGCCAAAAGAAGTCGAGATCTGGATGGCAGACCACTCACATTCAAATGGACATTCGAACCTAAAACAGCCGACATGGCCTACTCTGTTGAAGACGAAAACACCCATACGGTTAAGTTTACACCGCACTCTGAAGGGTTTTACAAATATCAAGTTGAAGTCAGTAATGGCGAGTTGAGTGACATTGCACCAGGACATTTATACGTAGACCCTGAGAACTACGCACCCAGAATAGAAATTAGTCCGAAAACCACTGTAGCTTCAGAAGGTGAAACCAAAACTTTCTATGTCACTGGTTCAGATAAAGACGGCGATACGCTGACTTACACTTGGTCTCTTTACGCAAAGCCTGATAACAGTCAAGCTGTCATTAATGATACTGGCGATCAAGCTGCAATCACTTTTGATGTAGCAGGAAGCTATATTGTGAAATGTGTCGCCTCAGACGGAGAGTTAGAGGCTTGGACCGTGGCAGCAGTTAAAGTGAGTGAAGCGCAAAATAGTACGCCGAGCATCACATCAATAGGTTACCAAGGGACACCATCACGCAACTCGCTACTCCAACTTACCTCCACTGTGGTAGATCAAGACAGTGAAAGCAGTGATTTAACTTACTTCTGGAAAGTGTTCTCCCCAACAGGCCAAGTGATTACGGACACAATTCAACAGGGCGTTGGCTTACAATTTACCCCTACCGACACGGGAAACTATCACGTGGAACTCAATGTGGTGGACGACAAATCAGGTGCGGTTGCAACTAAAGCGTTCAGTTTGACCGTAGAGTAAAATTGTAAAAGGAATTAAGCGCCCTACTCGGCGCTTAATTCCTTCATGGTTCCTGGTATTCAAATATGCTATCGCGTCCTGAATTAGAGCGTTTATTCCAAATTGAACTAACTTCCAGTATTCAAATAACAAAATCATAGATAAAAATCACCGCAAATTTATGTGGTGGTATTGATTTTGTTATAACATCCCTAAAAAAGGAACTTAAAAAGGAAATTTTATGAAAGCTGTCACGCTTATGATAAGCGCAATTTTAACTTTGGGACTAACTGCCTGCGGCGGTAGTTCAAGTTCATCCCCCAAAAAAGACCCCCCACCAAAGGTCGATGATGGCAAGGTAAAGTCACAACCGCCAGTAGCTAAAGTAAATGCTGTTAATGATGTCGAGATTGGACAAACCATCACTTTAGATGGCTCCTCCAGCTCGCTCCCCGAAGGTACCATGGTCCTCTGGCTGATGTTAGAAAAACCAGAGTCAAGCAAAGCACAATTGAGTGACACCAAAACGCTACAGCCAAGTTTTACGGTCGACGTCGCAGGTAAATACGAGGTACAACTACTTCTTACCAACGGTGACAAAACATCCGCTGCCAATGTGAGTTTTACTCTGGAACAATCAACGGAAAACCAACAACCAACAGCGACTTTTTCTGCAGACACTACCAACCTTTATCCCAATGAAGCCGTGACGTTTGATGCCAGTCGCAGTTCCGATCCCGACGGAGACCAGCTAACTTATCAGTGGAGCGTCGATACTTTTAGAAATAACGCGGAGTACTCCATCACTGAAGGAAATACGGTTAAAGCCACATTTAGCACAGCAACAGTTGGTAAGTACGTTGTCAACTTAACGGTTTCGGACGGCACCCTGACTGATACTTTCAGTAAAACCATTGACGTCACTAAGTCGCCATTAAAACCCGTAATTATTGCCCCATCGTCTGCCAAAATTGGTGATGAGGTATTTTTAACAGCAGGAAATAGCACGTTAAATAGCAACACTGAATTAACCTGGAGACTAAATAATAAGCCAGAGAATAGTAAAGTTGAGCTACATGGTAGTAATACCATGGCACTCAGTTTCATTCCTGATGTGGCAGGCTTGTATTCGGTGCAGTTAATGCTTGCTGACGAAGGCGGTGATTTCAGCACAGCAATAGCGGAGATCACGGTTCAAAATCATGAGACCAATTCGTCACCAACAGCGATTATCCGAAATACTGCGACGCAAAGCACAACCCATGAAGAAGTCACACTTAATGGCGCAGCCAGCTTTGACCCCGATGGTGATACATTAGGCTATCAATGGCAAGTTGAAGCGCCTGAAGGTGCTCGCTACACCCTCACTAACACAAGCGAAGCGAACGCCACATTTATGGCTGAAACCAAAGGAAGTTACCGCTTTAGTTTGACGGTGTCAGATAGTGAGTTAAGCCATAAAGCCACCTTAACACACCGAGTTGTGTCAGGTAATACGGCACCAACCGCAAGCTTTTCAGTACTATATCCCAAAGAGCCTCTTAAGCCTGTGCGAATATTAAAAGCGCGTGGTAGCGATGATGAAAACAACACTCTGATTTATAGATGGTCCATCGAACATCAGCCTGATGGTAGCAAAGCAAGCATCAAGCAACTTAATCATGAACATGCAGAGTTAACTTTCGACGCCAGTGGTATTTATAAAGTTCAAGTCGTCGCGTCAGATGGACAGTTGGAAAGTCAACCTTATACCGAGGAACTTGAGCTGGAGCACGAAACAAACCAAAGACCCGTTGTTAGCAAAATTATTATTCCCGAAAACATAGAAATCGGTGTACCGATCACTCTGGAAGCGATTGCATCTGATCCTGAAGGCGCGCCTCTCACTTTTCGGTGGAGAGTAAGGTCATTGAGTGGTGGAAGCTATGAGCTCAAGCCATCAACAACGTCGAAAGCAGAATTAACGATATACAAAGCAGGGGCTTACGTTGTCGGTGTTTATGCCAGTGATGGCACTCTAGAAAGCCGTATTCCGCGATCCAAGGGTGTTCGCATTAACGAATAACCTGCCAATCTAGGTGCCAGTTTTACCGCTGGCATCTTTAAAATGATAAATGAAGGATAGGACTTGCGTCTGCAAGTCCAAGTTTAAGCCATAATCAAAGGTGATTGTATGAAAGCGATAACACTTATCGCAGCCGTGGTATTCACCATTGGTCTGACAGCCTGTGGTGGCGATTCATATTCTACCGGCCTTCCTGTAATAGATACGGAGAATGTCCAGCAGCCGGTTGCTCGGATAGCACCTGTCACGACAGCCAAAGTGGGTAAAAAGCTTACGCTTGATGCTACCAGCAGCCTAATCCCAAAGGGCGCATCATATCAGTGGCAATGGTTGCAAAAGCCGGAAGCTAGTAAATCTGAACTCAGTGATCCAAAATCATTACAGCCCACTTTTACCGTGGATGTGGAAGGTGAGTATGAGTTGCAATTTATCATTGATAGTGACGACAAACGCTCAGTCACGCGCACCCGTTTTTCCACGCTTACAGATAAAGCCAATCAAAAACCGGTAGCAAGATTCAATTATAAGTTTGATAACTTCTATCCCGATGAAGTCGCCACCTTCGACGCCAGTGGAAGTTCCGATCCCGATGGCGATAGATTGACCTTCCAGTGGATTGTGAACGCGCCAACCGAGAACGCTGAATTTACGGTAAGCGATGAGAATAAAGCAAAAATTTCTTTCAAAGCCACAACGCTTGGCAAATACAAAGTATCGGTACTGGTATCAGATGGGGTCGACACTGAAGTGTTTTCAGCAAATATTGATGTGACCAATACACCGCTAAAACCTGTTATTTCCTTACCTGCTGCTGTCAAAGTTGGTGATGTTGTTCATATAAGTGCCGCCGATAGCACCATGTATAAAGGAACCACTATTTTGTGGTTCCTGAATCGTGGACCGAAAGAGAGTGAAACAGAACTCACCAGTAATAGCACGCTAGAAACCAGCTTTACCCCTGATGTCGCAGGTGAATACTCCGTACAACTCATGTTAATAGGCGATAAAGATAAAAGCTCAACAATTGAGCTTATAACTGTCGTGGCTGAAGGCGATAATGCTGTACCAACCGCAAACATTGTCAATGCACCAAAACGTGGCTTAACATACCAAGAAATCATTCTTGATGGTTCAACCAGCCATGATCCAGATGGTGATCAGTTAAGCTACCAATGGCAAGTAAGCGAACCTGCAGGAACAAAATATACATTAACCACAACCCAAGACCCGCAGGCCACTTTTGTAGCAGAAGATGTTGGACGTTATTTAATTAGCCTAACCGTCTCCGATGGTGAATCAAGCAATACCAAAGTTCATGTTTTCCATGCAGTCACTGCAAATACGCCGCCTTCGGCCAGCTTTGTCGTCAAAAAACCAGCGATTAATCAAGGAAAAAGAGTGGTGCTTGAAGCCAATAGCAAAGATGCAGAGCAGTCCGAATCTCAACTTGAGCATCACTGGCAAATTACCAAAAAGCCCGCACATAGCTCGGCAACAATCGCTGCTCTGAATTACTATGAAGCTGAGCTCATTTTTGATTTCGGTGGCAGTTATGAAATCACACTGGTAACTTCCGACGGTCATCTAACAAGCAAACCTTTTGTTAAGGCAATGACACTTCGCCGGCCGAACAACCAAGCCCCAGTGATTTCAAGTGTTAACGTAGATGACAACCCTAAGGTCAATAAGCCAATTCTCTTGGAAGCTATCGCTACAGACCCTAACGAAGATCCACTGGTATTCAATTGGTCTGTTGAAGATGACTTAGGAGCCAAGGTTGAATTTTCTCGTCCGAACTACCAAAGCACAGAGTTTACCGTTAGTAAGGCAGGGAGCTATTTGGTCACGGTGACCGCCAATGATGGGGAATTAACCACAGTTAAACAGGTTTCGACCCTCATTACAGTTACCGAATAACTGCCAAAGATGCCAGCGCTTGGCTGGCATCTTACCTAACCTCAGCTGCGAATAAGGATTTTGGTAATCCAAAATTAAGATGGCGCTTAGCTTTTAACATCCAATGGTGGTATTTTGCTCAATATCAAGGCGTTTTTACGAAGTAATAGTCGGCTATTACGAGTGAAAACAACAAAGAGAGTGTGGCAAAATAGCTTTATTGGGCAAATTCGCTTATGCGCAGCTGAGGTTAACTAAACATTCCGCGCTCCATAGTAACCGAACTATGCTGTTCAGAACCGAACTCATCGTATGCTGATTCTACTCGAAACAATGCCTGTTCAGCACCTAAACTCTGTAATGCTTGTTCGGCTTCACGCAGTGAGTTAAACGCTTTAAAACGACCAGCCTCGTCGCTTAAACAATAAAACTCGCCTTTGGCATCCTGCCCGCCTGCCAAGTAGTGATTGGAATCCGCGTAGCTCAACACCACCGCTTTTAATGCATGCTCAGCTAATTTTTCTCTTAACTCTGTCGCTAACATAACCTGGTCCTCTTACTGAAGGAATGCCCAATGATATTGGTATAACTAAAATGTTAAACGCACAAAACCACAACATAGTTCATTTTTTATTCACCCCGTCTTTAAAATAAATGTAGGTTTTGGAAAAACCCTATTACTTTGAACCTGTTATTCACGCCCAATGAGAGTCGTTTTTAATATCAAAGCGTTTGCTGGTAGTAATAGCTGGCCACTGGAAGTGTCCAAAGACTCAAAAACGCAGCCACGGTGAGGCTCTGCTCAGCACAAAACACCACTAGATCACCAGAAAAGCCAACAATCTATCGTTAGGTAATCTAATGTTAATGATATTAGAGGTGCGGTTGTTACACGCGAGATTATTAGACCTATCGCTTTCATATTCTACTCTGTCTGCAAATAGCCACTTCTCGCGTGATTACGTTCAAGCTAAGTTTACTCATGCCGTAAAATCAACGATGGACGCACGCGGGTGGCTTTATATGCCTGTACGGCAACAGTCAACCAAGTAACAACTAACACCGCCGATATCGCGGTTACGTATGTCCAAATCGATTGAGGAATGTGCTGATTAAATCCTGCGAGCCAATTTCCCAGCACAAAATAGGACACCGGCATTGCAACCACACTGCTACAAAGTACCAAAAATAAGAACTCTTTCGCGATGGTATTCACAATACTGCACTGGCCAGCGCCTAGCACCTTTCTCATCGCGATTTCTTTTTGTCTTTGCTTGACAATAAAGCGCGTTAATCCAAACACCCCCAACAAAATCAACACAACTGACAACACACTGGCAATACCGACTACCTGATTAAGGCGTCGCTGCTCGTGATACAAAGCTTGATAGTTATCATCCAGTAACGACAATTTGAGCGGTGCAATGTTGAACCGCGACTCAATAAAGTGCGTAAGGGATTGTTTAAGCTGCTTTGAATTGGGATTGTCAACTTTAACAATCAGCGAATAACTGCCACCAACACCCAAGCCACAAACAAACACGACAGGCGCTCCTTGGTAATTAACGGGGCCAACTTTAATGTCCTTAACTACGCCAACGATGGTCCCAGTTGCCCGAGACACAGGTCCAGCTGCAAAGGTAATTTGTTGGGAAAGTGCACTTTTTGGGTCTTCGTAACCAAGTAAAGGCAGTACCGACTCTGGTATAATAACGCTTGATTGTTTTTTGCGCTATACCAATCCGATGTATGTGCAATTGAGAAATCTCGTCCAACCAATAATTGCAGCTCTAGTGCTTCAACTACGTTTCCACTAACACCTGCAAGTGACAATGAGAACGGCTTATTTGGCGTGCTCGGATCATCGATAAAAATGCCTGCATTGGTTGATTGTGTAATCGAAAAGTCCAACGCGACAGCGGCCTGAATACCTTCCTGTTGCTTTAATATGTCTAGCATATTACGGTGTCTCGGTTCGGTAATGATCGAAGCTGGCATATCTTCAATCACCCATTGTGTCGACTTTCCATAGTTGACTGGCAAAGACTGCAAAAATCGCAATTGTTTGGTTATTGTAAGTGACCCTATCAGCAACCCAATAGACAAAACAACCTGCACCGATAACAAGCTTTTCCTAAGCCAAGTCGCAGCTCGACCACGCTGCAGCTTTCCGCTAAGAATGGCTTTGGTATTTGACCTAGAAAGATACAGGCTTGGATAAACACCAGAAGCCACTCCCACCAGCAAACTCAATCCTAAAATTTGCCAGAGCATACTCTGCCATCCTGTAAATGGTAATGGTCGACCTAACAACTCAACAAAGTGAGGCAATGCCAGTTCTACCAATACACACGCACCAACAATCGCCAACAATGCCAATAGCATAGCTTCGGTCATAAACTGGCTGAACAACTGCAGTCGACTCGCTCCCAGCGCTTTGCGTATACCGATTTCCTTTGCCCGCTGCGAGGCTTGCGCAATACTGAAATTTACGTAGTTAACGCACGAAATAAGCAGCAGCAGGATTGCCATCACCACAGAGATCATTACCGAACTTAGTGCACCGCCAACTTTCATGTCTTGTGCATAATTGTTTCCTAAATGGATGTCTCGTATTGCTTGTAAACGATAGCTTACTCCCTGCCATTGCCAAATTTGCTGAAATATCTCGGTTATTTTTTCCGCTAGTTGCTCGGTATTAGCCTCTGGACTCACAGCCACGTAGGTATGCGCAACATTGCCCCGAATGTTCTCGTAGGGCGAAAAGCTCACCAAAGACCGGAAATAAAAGTGACTATTGATCGGCAAATCTTCAAAAATCGCCGTCACGGTAAGTATTTGGTTATTATGCTTAAGTTGTAATTTTCTACCCTGTAAGGACTGCAGCTGACTGTGATTACCAAACAAACGCAATGCTTCTGAACGCGATAAAGCTATTTTATCTGGCTCATTGAGTGCACTGTATAAACTCCCCGCCAGTATTTTAATGTTAACGAAATTAGTTATGTTGGCAGTGGCCGCATAATTGGCAGATAACTGCAAAGCATTATTACCCACAACCACCTTATCGTCACTGACCATCAACGTCTTAAATAGATAGAAAACATCTTCTATACCCGCGATCTCGTTGAGCCGCTTAGCCGCACGCGGCGTCGTTAAAATGTACTCATTGTTATTCTCTTGTGCATGCATTACCAGTCGGAAGTGCTTGGTTACATTAGGCTGGGTGAGGTCAAAAGAACGTTCATGCTGCACAAACAGTCCAATAAGCATAACGATCGCCATACCCAAACTTAGACCAAACACGGAGAGCAAAAAGTGTGGTTTGTTGTTAACAAAAGCTCTGTACGCTGTAATTAAGTAATTGAATAACATTGCTTAATTACTCACATCGCAAAATTAGTGAAGGTCGAGTGCTCGCCGCTTTAAACGCCAATGAAGCCACTACCAGCCAAGTAAACATCGCTACCACCAGCACGGCCGCACCGTAAATCCAAAATGCTTGCTCAATACGTTCGTTAAAACTGTTCAACCACTGGTGCATCACCCAATAAGCAAACGGTAAAGCAATCACCGCCGCCATCACGATAACACGCATAAATTCTCGCGCTAACAGGTTTACTAAGCTGAGCCTTGTGGCGCCGAGCACCTTGCGAATTGCCAATTGCTTTTGCTGACGCTTTGCTGCAAATGCGGCGAGGCCAAATAAGCCAAGGCAACTCAGTACCATCACCAAAAGAGAAAAGGTTTGGATCAGTACAAAGAGATCTTGTTCAATGCGATACACTTGCGCTAAATCTTGCTGCATCATGCTGAACTTCGGATCGGCAGTGAGGTTAAATTTGAATAGGAGTTGCCGTAACGCATCAAGTAACTGCGGCATGTTGGCTTGCTCGGTGCGGATCACCAACTGAACCGTAGATTGCGAGCTATAACCACTAGAAAATGAAACAGGTAGCCAATCATCTTTTGCTGAGCCTACTTTGATGTCTTTCACAACACCAACAATGGTTGCGGTGACATTTCTATAGAGTCCAGTAACTTGTAGCCCAACAACATCCTCAACGTTACGATAACCTGCACGTTTAGCCATTTGTTCTGTCACCAAAATCGCCATTGCTTGCGGTGCCTCTGGGTCATGATCTGCTGATGTATAATGTAACCAGTCGCTTTGAAATTGTGGTGAAAAGTCCCGACCTGCAAGTAACGACAATCCTAATGTCTCAACTGCATGAAACCCTGTGCCGATGGTCGGCGGAAGCTCACTTTCTTCATAGCCATTAGGCCAACGAAAATAAAAGCTCTCTAGGATACTCTCGGTTAAGTCGGTATCCGTCGTGGTGACTTGTACTACCCCTGGCAACGCACGGATCTCATTTAAAATGGCATGCTCTTGTTGCATTAATTGCTTACTACTAAGGTCATGAACAACGATACGCTGCTCAGCATCATAGCCAACTGACAAGGATTGCAAATAAGCAAGCTGCTGTAGACTCACAAAACTACATACTATTAATGCAATGGCCATTGCGGCTTGAAATATCAGTAGCCCTTTTCGCACTGAGCTACCAACACGTAGCTGCCCAGCCAATAAGGTGTTTAATGATGCTCTAGCAACACAATACGCGGGATACGCACCGGATATAAGCGCAAGCAGCATTACCATAAGCACTATTGCGCCGACCTGCATCCAACTCCAAGACAGTTGCAGCGGTCTGTTAGCAAAGTCACTGAATCCCGGCAATAAGAGTTCAACCCAGCACAACGCTAAGATGGTCGCGCTCGCCACCATCAACACCGCTTCCAATAAAAACTGCAAAAACAACTGTGCTTTGCTCGCTCCAAGCGCCTTACGCATCGCCACTTCTTTGCACCGATACAGCAATTGCGACACCGCAATATTGATATAATTTGCCGCAGCAATCGCCAATAGCAACACGCTTAACCCCAAGCTCATAGCGACCAAGAAAGCAGAACCGCCCGGCTTAAACTCAAATGGCGAATGTGCTTTAAAGTAAATATCACGCATCGGCACCAAACGGTATTCCAGCTTGCTGTTTTTCAGCTGATATTGCGCGATAAGTCTGGTAGCTAGCTGCTGCTCAATACTGCTTAGATCAGCTTGCTTGTGGGTTTTCACATAGATAAAACTGGATATTTCATTATGCTCGTTAAAATCAACTGGCGCTAACGCATGAAACAAAAAGTGATTGTTGTCAGATAAATCAGCAAATATCGCAGCAACAGTAAAGCTTTGTTCATCAATTTGCATGGTTTTTGCTAACGCAGCTCCTGCGCTGCCAAACAAGCGTGATGCTTCACTTTCACTCAATGCGATATGATTGGGCGTCGATAGTGCTTTAGTAAGATCTCCCCACTTAACCTGCAAATCAATAAAGCGAGTAATATTGGCCGAAGAGCCGTACAAGTTACGTAACTTATAAGCTCGCCCGGCAATCTTCACATGTTCAGATAGCAAGTCGCTGTCTACCATGTCGGTAAGGATCAGCAAATCCTCAATATCACTGCGCGACGTTAGGGTTTGCGCAACATTGACCATGGTCAACGGAATTTCCTCTAACCCGGGGACGTTAACATCAACATGTAAGCGATAAATTCGATCGTGATCGGGTCCTGAGCGGTCAAATGACAACTCATATTCAGCAAAAAGCGCAACCAACATGGCCGCAGCCAAACCAATACTTAAACCAAAAACATTTAATAGTGAATGCAGCTTTTGCCGTTTAAACACTCTACATGCAGTGATAATGTGTGAAATCAACATATACAGTCCTTTTCAGCTCTAGCGATTAGGCTAGAAACAAGATTCGATGGCGCTTCACAGCTTATAACATTGGTATACTGTGAAGCGTGACACGCTACTCGTAACGCAAGATCAATGACGGGCGAGTACTGGCTGCTTTAAACGCCAAACTGGCGACGGTTAACCAGGTGATTGCAGCCACGGCAATTGCCGCAAGGCCGTATACCCAACTTGCTTGCGCAATTCTGTCGCTAAAGTTGGCCAGCCAACTGTCCACCAGCCAATAGGCCAATGGGCAAGCAATGACGATACTGGAGGCAACCAACGCAAGAAACTCCTTTGCTAAGATATTGATGATGCCGATACGGGAAGCGCCTAATACTTTGCGAACCGCGACTTCTTTTTGGCGCTTAAGTACGGTAAATGAGGTAAGCCCGACCACGCCGAGTATGGCTAGGCACAAGGTAAGTACACTAAAGGTCTGTACAACCTGAATAAAACGCGCGTCTTCATTGAAGTTTGCGTTGAAATTAGCACTCACTTGCTCAATTTCAGGTTCATAAATCCCAAGCCGCGAGGCAAGCAATTGCTGCAACTGCAAAGTCACTTTTTGTATCTGCGATTTTTCTACTTCGATCATGATGGCGGCAGTGGGCATCAGGCTATATCCGGGCAATAACATTGCTGGCAATTTATCTCGCTTCGCATTACCAATTTGCATATCCCTAACAACACCTATCACTTTCATGGTCAGTGATCCTCGGCGCATCGTTTCTCCCACCATTTGTTGCGGTGATGAAAACCCAGCCAATTTAGTAACAGACTCAGTGACAATAACACTGACAAAACGTTCGTCGCCTCTTCGAACATACCAGTCCGACGCATATTCAGAGATAAAGTCTCGCCCTGCGATTAACTCTAAACCAAGTAGAGAAGCCGCGTTGAATCCGACTCCAATCCCTGCGATGGCTTGCTCAGACTCTTTCCCATTTGGCATGATGGGGTTGAAGCTGTAGTTGATATCATGAGTCAAGTCAGTATCAAGGGGCCCAACCTGCTTCACCCCGGCAATGTTGCTAACAGCTGCTATAAAAGGCGACTCTGGGCCTGATAGCACTTCATCTTTAGGTAATTCTCTCACGTACAACCGGCTGTCCGCTTTATAACCCGGAGACAAAGTTTGTAAAAAGCTTAGCTGTCTCGGCAGCGTAATTGCGCCAATAATGAGGGCGATCGCAATGATAAATTGCGACATCAACAACATTTTGCGTAACCAAATTGCTCCGCCCGAAATAGACGGCATGTCCGACAACATCACCTTAGGATTTAGCTTAGATAAATACAGTGCTGGATAAATACCTGCAAGCATGCTGACACTAAGCGATAACACAACTAGCAATGCACCTTGCCAACTGAAGAAAGTAAACTGCAACTCTCTAGCTACTAAATGATTAAACCAAGGCAGACTCAACTCTATCATTGCCGCACTGACTACCAGCGTTACCACAGCGATAAGCAGGTACTCGCAGATGAACTGCCAAAATAACTGCACTCTTGAAGCGCCTAAAGATTTCCTGATACCTATCTCTTTAACACGACTACCACTTTGCGCAATGCTCAGGTTTATAAAGTTAATCGCGGCAACAAACAACAATGCAAGGCTAAGAATAATGCTCACAATGATCACTTGAATATCGCCACCTGGCCGCATTGCTAATGATCCATTATGGTGTAAGTGAAGATCTAATAGCGGTTTTAATTTAATAGACAACGCGCCTTTCTCTCTCTCAGCCACAAATCGCTGCGTGATCTCACTCTCTAGCGCTGGAATATTCTCGCTGGTGTTAAGACGCACATAAACGTAATGCATGTGCATAAAAAGATTTTCATTCGGTTGCTGTGAATAAACCAAGCTATCAAATGCAAAATGGGTATTGGCTGGCAGATCTTCAAAAACGGCCGCGACGGTATAAACACCATACTTATATTGCAAGCTCTGGCCCACGACATCACTGTGGCCAAATAGCCGGATTGCCTCTAAGCGACTTAAAACAAGTTGCTCTGGTGTACTTAACGCAGTTTCGATGTTGCCATCTAGTATTTTGAGATCAATGAAGCTCAAAATGTTACTTGAAGCAAAATAAAGATTGTTCAACTGAAATTGGTTTTCACCTGTGCTTACATAGCCAAATGCTGGGTCATGATCTTTTGCTTTAAATAATGCAAACATGTCTTCGATTTGAACAAGATCTTTGGCCTGTAACAAACGGGGATAGTTGACCGTAGGTATTGTGCCAAGACCTAACTTTGAAAAGTCGACCTCAGCTCGGTATACCTGCTCAGCATTGGGCTGAGACTTGTCAAATGACAGCTCATGCAGCGTATAGAGCAAAATAAGTAGTGCCGCAGACACACCCAATGAAAAACCCAATACGTTGAGCGCAAAGTGTAACTTTTGCTTCTTCGCTGCCCGCAACGCTGTATTCAAATAAACAATAAACATTTTTCTTCCTTAAAAGTGAAAAACCACTTTCATACCAATTCTCTTAATTAGTTGGTCAATTTTGAGTCGAGAAAAGCTAGTTGATAACGAGGTAAAAATTTTGCTATTTAGTTGTTCTAAATGAGAAATTTTTAACGTAGTTAGCAGCAGGTTTTATCTCTCAAATTGTTCAGATATTTAAGCGAATTGGTATCATACCCCTGCACTCAACCAAATATTATTCGTAACGCAAGATCAATGACGGGCGAGTACTGGCTGCTTTAAACGCCAAACTAGCGACGGTTAACCAGGTGATTGAAGCCACGGCAATTGCCGCAAGGCCGTATACCCAACTTGCTTGTGTAATTCTGTCATTAAAGTTGGCCAGCCAATCGCTGACCAGCCAATATGTGACGGGATAAGCAATAGCGACACTAAGCACCACTAGAGTCAAAAATTCCTTCGCTAAAATGTTGACGATACTGATACGTGACGCGCCCAATACTTTGCGTACCGCCACTTCTTTTTGACGACGAACGGTTGCAAAAGACGCTAATCCAAAAGTCCCTAAACAAGTCAAGAACACCGCCAAGCCGGTAAAGATAAGCACCACTTTAGAAATGCGCTCATCACCTCGTAGCATCACTTTATAGCTATCTGATAACAGGTTCATTTTTGGTTCAAACACATTGGCATTTTGCGCCAACAGGTCCTGCACTTGTTGTCTAATATTTATCAGCTGTGAAGGTTCGATGGTTAATACCACCTCTGAGGTTGGATTAAATTGCGTATAGCCCAATAAGAACATGATGTCAGTATTGGCTTCTTGGCTGTTTCCTACTTTCACGTCTGCTACAACACCGACAACACGCATTTCCACGTTCCAGTTGTTATCTTTGATGGTTTTACCAATCATTTCTGTCACTTGCGTATAGCCTGCTTGCTTAGCGACTGACTCTGTGACAATCACACCGACTTTGGTCACACCATCTGACCAAGTTGCCCAATCTCCAGCAAAGTCACGGCTGAAATCTCGACCGGCTAATAACGTGAGGCCAAGACTTTTCACTACCTCGTAGCTACTACCGATCACCGGGGTGAGTCCTGCAGCCTTTTCTCCATTTGGCCAAGTTACTGACAAAGTATTATTAATTGAACGGGTCAACTGAGTATCAATGATGCTGATATGCTGTACTCCGTCGATCGCGGCAATTTTGTTGATTAACGCCGTCGGTTCTTTGGTAAAAACCTCTTTTACTGGGATCTCTGAAAGCACCAAGCGCTGCGCGGTTTGATAACCCAAAGGCAGGTTTTGTAGATAAGCGAGTTGCTGTTGTAAGGTAATCGCAGCAACAATAAGTCCTATTGCTAAAGAAGCCTGTAGCGTAAGTAAGCTCTTACGTACAAATATTGCGGTATTGCCACGCTGCAGATCACCGCTTAATACTCGCTTGGCACTAAATGATGAGATAAAAAACGCGGGATATAATCCAGCCAATAGACCAACCACCACAGCCAGAGAGATAACCACCACGCTAAACATAGAGGCATAATCGACACGCAAAGATCGATCAATGAGATGATTAAAGCTCGGTAACAATAACTCCACTAGCACGCAAGCAATGATCATCGACAATAGCGAAACCATCACCGATTCGGATAAAAACTGGGTCACCAATTGGGTTTTACTCGCACCAAGAGCTTTTCTTACACCCACTTCCTTGGCACGTTTAGTCGATTGTGCGACAGTCATATTGATAAAGTTAAAACCCGCAATGAGGATCAGTAACACACTCAGTCCGACGCAGATCATCACCACTTGTTTCGCACCGCCGACTTTCATTTCAAAAGGGGATTTGCCGGTAAAATGCAGGTCTAGCAGTGGGTGCAATTGCAGCGATAATTTGCCTTTCAACTCGCCGTAAAAATATTTCTCCGTTAAGGTTTTTTCTAATTCAGAGACGTCAACACCGGGCGCTAGCCTAAAGTACACATAACTAGAGGTAATATGAGACTTTTCAGGATCTTGAAATACATAGGTTAAGTTTTTAAATGCAAAGTGGCTGTTCTCGGGCAAGTCTTGAAATACCGCTCTTACCGTATATTGACCTTGCTGATGCTGCATGGTTTGACCAACGATATCGGTGCTGCCAAATAGCCTTATCGCTTCTGATCTACTTAACGCAATGCTATCTGGTATGCTCATGGCTTCTTTTAAGTCGCCAGACAAAGTAGTCACATCAATAAAGTTTTCTATATTTGGGGTCGCACCAAATAACGCATTCAGTTTATAGCCCTGACCATGCACCTTTACATCTACCATGGCTTCACGGGTAAACTCCACCATATTGATAGCAAACACTTCCTCGATTTGGCTATATTCCAGTGCTTTTGTGCCTGCGATATAGTTAAAAACTGGGATCACTCCAAGCCCCAACTGAGAAAAGTCCTGCGCGACACGATAGACACGCTCAGCATTGGGCTGTTGCTGGTCATAAGACAATTCGTTTTTGGCAAATAACGCCACTAAAATTGCTGCAGCCAGCCCTACGCTGAGACCCAACACATTTAATATAAAGTGTTGTTTTTGTTGTTTAAATGACCGTAAGGCCGTGACTATGTAATTTCCGACCATCGCTAAGCCACCTCTTCCTTATGTTGATGTGCAACCGCATTGGCTTTATCCAGCATCACCTGACCATCTAACAAGCGCACGATTCTATCTGCATAGCTGCCTTCTCTTTCTGAGTGCGTTACCATGATCACCGTGGTGCCCTCGCGGTTGAGTTCCCGCAGCATGGTCATCACTTCTTCACCATTTTTAGAGTCTAAGTTACCTGTAGGCTCATCCGCTAAAATCAGTTTTGGATTTATAACTAATGCTCTTGCGACCGCTACGCGCTGCTGCTGACCACCGGAAAGCTGCTGCGGTAGATGCTCCGCTCTATGATCGATGGCCACGCGTTTTAAAATGGCATCGACACGTTGTTTTCGTTCACTTTTAGAAATGTTTTGATACTGCAGGGGCAGCTCAACGTTTTCATAAACGGTAAGTTCATCAATCAAGTTAAAGCTTTGGAAAACAAAGCCAATAGACGCTTTGCGCAGTTGCGATAACTGTTTTTCGCTATAACCCGCGATATCGGTGCCAGAAAATTCGAAGCTGCCTGATGTGGGTGAATCCAGCATACCAAGGATCGATAGCAAGGTTGACTTACCACAACCCGAAGGGCCCATGATGGCAACAAACTCTCCTTCTTTTACTGCCAAGTTGATGTTGTTTAGCGCTGTTGTTTCAACGTCTTGAGTACGAAATACACGGTTTAAGTTAGTTAATTTAATCATTGTTATGTCCTTAAAAATTCAGTTGTTGTGCTTTATCGAAGTTGCTGTAGCTAGAGGTGATGACTTTGTCACCCGCGGCTAACCCATCCAGTACTTCGTAATAATGTTGATTCTTCTTGCCCAAGCGAATTTCTCTGCGCTTGGCATAACGACCCTCTTCTGAAACAACGTATACCCAGTTGCCACCAGAGCTGGTAAAAAAGGCCCCTCGATTTAACAGCAGCGCATTTTGTTTATCGCCCCCAAGCATGAGCTCAATGTCGATACTCTGACCGCGTTTGATGTCGCTGATCCCCGAAGGCAGTGCGACTTCGACTTGAAATTGAGATTGTGCAACTCGGCTATCGATTTTGCTTACCGACGCGGTCAGCTGCGTACCATCCAGCAGTACATTCACTGCCATACCTAACTGCACTTGGTTTAAATAAAATTCATCCAACCGCACAACCAGTTTGTATTCATTGGGGATATCAATTTGCCCAAGACGAGCACCGGGTGTTTTTGATTCGCCAATTTCTACATCTAATTCACTTAAGTACCCTGAAACCGGAGCCTTGATGAGCAGATTTTCGAGGTTTTTACGCGCAAATTGCAGATTTTTTTGTAGCATGCTGGCACTGTCTTCTAACTGCTCGACTTGCACTTTACGGATCGAGTTTTCCTGCGCCTGACGCTCCAGTGTTAGCTCTTTGCGTGCACGGTAATATGCCAAGTCCTCTTCAATTTCTGATAATCGATCTTTTGCTAATACACCTTTGCTGACCAACGGCTTAGATTGCCTAAATCGGCGTTCTAAGTGGCTAATCTGTAAGTCGATTTCAAGTAAGTCGCGACGAAGGTTTAAACGGCTGGTTTCCATTGCCATTTGCGTATTACGCAAAAAGTTAAGTTGCTCAGTCACCTGTGCCTCGCGACTCATCACATCAAGCTGTAAGCCAGTGTTACTTAACCGCACCAGAGGCTGACCTTTGGTGACATATTCACCTTGCTCGACCAAGCGCTCCTCCACTTGTCCACCTGCAATGGTATCGAGGTAAATGGTCGTTTTAGGCACCACCTGTCCACGTAAATTCAAGGCGTCAACAAACGCCCCCTGTGAAACCGTATTGATGGTAAGGCTATTGAGATCCACATTCTGGCTTGGTCCAGTTGCGCTAGTGTTGGTGAATGCAACAGCGGCCGCTGCAATAGCGAACATAGCGACTACGACGATCCCTTTTTTAAAGTGTTTTTGAAATCCTGAGCGTTGTATTTTCTTATCCATGACTACACCTCTTAGTGTCCGTTTAGCGTGACTAATGAGCTAGTAATGTATGGATATAATCAAACACTGTGCCAAAAACATAAAAACCCTATATTACAATAACTTAATTATACAAAACCCCAACTGAAAGTATCGCAGTGTCCGCTAATAGAACACTCAGGTTAGGCCAAAGTGTCCAAAAATGAACACATACTCATAGACGCCCTGTACCCACTTGAGTTAGGCTAAAAAGAAAAAGCCGGACAGGATATGAAACAAGCGGGCACCATTTTAATTGTCGATGACAACACGGACATTCTTGTAGCAGCAAAGCTCTTGCTTAAAAAACACTACCAACAAGTCCTCACCACAGACACACCATTCGATATTGAAACCCTGATCAACACCGAGCAGATAGACGTTATCTTACTGGATATGAACTTTAGCCAAGACGCAATTAGCGGCAAAGAAGGGTTTTATTGGTTGAAAAAAATTGTCGCGCAAGACCCAAGTATTGTGGTGCTACTGATGACCGCTTATGGCGATATTCAACTGGCGGTTGACGCTATCAAAGCTGGTGCCGCTGATTTTATTGCTAAACCTTGGCAAAATGACCAATTACTTGGCGCCGTTGCCGCCGCTTTTGCGCACGCTAAAGACAAACAGCAGGTCGGTAAACTGACTCGACAAACACAGGGACTAAATCAAGCGCTTAATCAAACATCAGGCAGCAACAATTTCGCCTTTTTGGGGCAAAGTGCCGCCATGCAACAAGTATTTTCCACCATTGAAAAAGCTGCGGCCACCGACGCCAATATTTTAATCACCGGAGAAAGTGGCACGGGTAAAGAGCTTGCGGCACACGCCATTCATCAAGCCAGTGCTCGACATGCCAATACCTTTATTAGCTTGGACATGGGCGCAATCGCCGACAACTTATTTGAAAGCGAGCTGTTTGGTCATAAGAAGGGCGCATTCACCGATGCTAAAGCCGATAAAGTCGGCCGTTTCGAGCTGGCCAATGAAGGAAGCTTGTTTCTTGATGAACTTGGCAACTTACCGTTAAATCAACAATCAACCTTGCTCGCGGCGTTACAAAATAGGCAAATCACTCCCGTAGGCGGTAGCAAACCCATTGCCGTTGATATTCGACTGATCTGTGCAACCAACGATGATCTACAAAGTGCGGTAGATGAGGGCCGATTTCGCCAAGATTTACTCTATCGTATCAACACCATAGAAATTAGGCTGCCGCCACTACGTGAACGTGTTGAAGACATTCCGTTATTGAGTGAGTACTACTTAACGCACTTCTCACAAAAATACAAAAGGACTCTGAGCATCAAAACATCAGATATGACGCTGTTACAACAGTATTCTTGGCCCGGTAACGTTAGGGAGTTGGCACACGCCATTGAACGAGCGGTGATCTTAAGCGATGGAGCGTATTTGGATATTTCAACGGTAGTGCAAGGTTCCAATGCCTCTCAACACGCTTCGACTGACCACCAAGCAATACCTAACATTCAAGCCGATACGTTTAACCTGGAAGAATTGGAACAGCGCACGGTGCGTGCCGCTCTCACTCACTTTCAGGGCAATGTGTCACATGCTGCAAAAGCGTTGGGACTCACTCGCGGTGCGATGTATCGCCGCTTAGAAAAATACGGCCTATAACCGCGATACCAACTGACATTTTAAGGAATTTTTTTGCTACAACTCAAAAACCATCCGACGCTGACTCTATATCTTACGATAATCGGTTTGCTTACGGCATTTGGCGTAGTCACCTTCTTGTATATACAAGGTGGCTTTTCTGCAACTTGGCTGCTTTTCTGTTTACTAACCTTGGCGTTAACCTTCTCGTTGCATCACCAATTTAATAAACAAAATAAACTGATGACCTTGGTGCTCAAGTCTCTTGCCAACGGAGATAGCTCTTTAGGCTTAAGTAAAAACCACCCGATGCGTGCACACCTAGAAGAGATCCGGGACAACATTCAACACGCCCGTTTTCAAGCAGAACAGCAAGCGCATTTTTTACAGACTCTATTGGTTCATATCGACCTCGCCGTTGTAGTATTAGATGATAAAGGCAAGGTCATTGAATCCAATCCCGCAGTTGTAAAACTTCTAGGAAAATCAATCATTCATATTTCAGATCTTGAGCATATCAGTAGCTTGGTGGAATGTTGTGAGTCGCACTTGAAAACCATCGCCAATTGGCACCATGGTGAACAGCAAGATAACTTGTCTATACAAATCACTGTCGCGCAGATCCAAGGCCGTATTCGCAAGATTGTCACCTTACAATCCATTAGAGATGCCCTACAAAATAAAGAACAGCAAGCTTATAAGCGACTAACACGCGTACTCACTCATGAGGTGGCAAACTCGATTACGCCATTGGCCTCCATTGCACAAACCTGTGAAGGCTTGTTGCCTGAAACCCTCTCATTTGACGATGAGGAGGACAAACAAGACCTGCAATTAGCACTGCGTACATTAGCACAACGCACTGAATATCTCGGTGAATTTATTGGTCGATTTAGGCAAGTTAGTAGCCTTCCAAGCCCAGCCCTGTTACCACAACAGCTCTCACAGGTAGTCGAGCGGATCTATCAACTCCATCTAAGCGACTGCCAAAAAAGTCATATCGAGTTGCGTTTGAACGCCCGCCTCTCCCAGTTGGTCATGCTGGACATAGCACAAATAGAGCAAGTACTGATTAACTTGACTAAAAATGCTATCGAAGCTGTGCAACAACACCGACTAAATCAACCAGATGCTTGCGCTCGGATAACGCTCAGCACCGGAATTAATAGCGCAGGTCAATACTATATCGAAGTCAGCGACAGTGGCGCTGGCATTGCTGAACATGTGGTTGATATGATTTTCGTACCATTCTTTACCACAAAGCAACAAGGCTCAGGTATTGGCTTAAGTCTTTCTAGGCAAATAATGCTCAATCATGGGGGAGACTTGATTTATATCGCGAGGTCTCAGGGCGCGTGCTTTAGATGCATTTTCGGTTAATCTTAGGAAGTCTGGCTACGCTAAAATGATCATACCGATGATAAAGTCACACCTTAGCTCAGAAAAAAGCCACAAGATATGGGCAATGTCGACCCTGGGCTGGACCATTGCGATCTTATTCTTAACGGCCACTCAATGGCTGTACAATCAAATCGCCGCTGATGGTGAAACCATTGATGACCCTGTCTGGTTTGCGTTGCAAGAGTGGGGAATTTGGTATTTGTTCACGCCAATCACTTTTTACTGGCTAGAAAATCAGGCAAAAAATGGGCTTTTACGTTGGCAAACAACCTGTCGAATTAGCTTCATTATGTATTTGGTCATTATGCTCGTTCAAGCAGTATTCGATTATTTCTTTTATCAAGATGCGATTGTTTATACCCTTTACTATTTTGCCTCAACTCACCTTATGGTGATGTTTATCAATGTGATGATCTGGCATCTATTCATACACTCGCCGGCAAAGCCAAAACAAGTCATTGAAACTAGACCAAGTTGTCTGTTGGTCGATCACGGTAAAGATAAAACCTTAGTACAGCAACACAACATTACCCATATTAACGCCGCTGGCAATTATGTTGAAATCCACACCACTGACGCACAATTTTTAAAACGCTGCACCCTTAAGCAACTCGCACAGCACCTCGCTACCGATAAATTTATACGGACACATCGCTCACATATTGTTAATGTAGAATACATGGAGCGAATTAAAGTGAAACCTTCGGGCAATGCGACGGTTAGATTAACTTCAGGTGCTGAAGTCGCTTTAAGCAAAGCTTACAAGAAGCAAGTAAGACACCAATATCAGGTAAAGAATCTCAAGCAACCATAATAAGCAACAAATCGCCTATAGATTATTGGTCGATTCGTCCCTACTATCGGACGCACACGTATAACTCATTGTTAAATAAACTTTGTTTTTATTTAATGAACAACAGGATTTGATAGAGTAAAAAACCAATAATGAACCAACATACCATTCTTTTTTGTACACCTGTGATTTTGACGTTTGCCGTCTTTGCCAATGCAAACGAACATCAAGACTCTCCTAGTCGCAGCTATGAAGCCGCCGAGATCAGAGCGTTGGAAGTGCACAACGGACTTGCACTATTAGAACAACTACCCGCCTTTCAATTACAAGAAGGCAGCAATGCACGCGGGCTCTCTAGTGCCTATGGCAACGTGCTCATTAACGGCACGCCATTACTGATAAAGTCAGGTAATCTGGAAGACTACTTACGACAGCTGCCAAGCAACCAGATCACGCGTGTAGACCTGTATTCCGGTGCACATCCTTACAGCGCATTGAGTCAATATAACCAGGTGGTGAATATTATACGCAACACATCTGACGCCGAACTCAACTGGCGCTTGGCATTTGCAGATAGACAACCACTGGATAAGCCAGATGAAATGACTATCAGCTACTCTGATAATTGGCAAGATTGGTCATTCAATACCCAGCTAACACACAATGAATTTCAATGGCAAAGTAAAACTCTGTCAAAGTTATTCAATGCAAATACCAAGCTAACAACGGTAACGCAAGATCAGTACATTGAATTCGACACCATCAGCGAATTTAAATTCACTGCAGCAAAATCACTTGCGTTAGGCAAATTAGATTGGCGCGCATTCGCCAAACACAATCACTGGCGAGCCGATTTCGATTGGCAAATTCACAACCTTGTCGACTCTATTCGCTCAACCGAATATACCCATGAAGATGCCAAAACCAAACGCGTAGAAGTGGGCTTGGACTGGTCAGAAATCCCTTTTTACCAGTGGGTTGGAAGCATCAGCGGCTATCACCAATATCAGCGAGATGACTTGTCTATACAAGATCAGGAACATGGCGATTTTTCCCCTCAACTGAGCTTTTCTCGTCTACGTCGCGACAAGGAGAGTGTACTAAGATTGGCGTTTAATCAACCCAACCTTAACTATGCACCAGAATTAGGCATAGAAATCAGCTACAACCAAACTATGGCCGACGCTCTGCTGTCAACAACCTGGCAAAGCTTCCGTGTTACCGAGACACGTATTGAACCGTACGCTGCTTTTACAACTTCCTTAGCGGAACAATGGCAACTCTACGGCAAACTGGTGCTTGAACAGGCTAACTTATCCAGTCAAGCCGACACAGATTATCAAAGAGACCACCAAATTCTTAAGCCAATGTTACGTATAAGCGGCAAACTTACCGAGCAGTTACGTACCTCCATGCAACTAGAACACACGGTTGAGCAACTCGATTTTGCGTTATTTCTCCCCTCAAGAAATACCAGCTTCGATCGTTTTAATATGGCAAATACCCGCTTAGAGCCCATGCGCTATACCGAGTTTGCGATCCAGTTTGATGGCGATACGATGCAAGGCCATAGCTATCGCGTAAAACCATTTTATCAATGGCAACGTGATATTCACGAAACCATAGCGCTAGGTGATGGTGTCAGTGGTATTGGTAATGCAGGTAAAGCGGAGTTATTTGGTATTGAGACAGAAGTCACATTAGATATTAATGCAATTTATCAATCGCTTAAGTTAGACATTTCTTATCGCTACCAACATGCTCGCTTCAATGATCCCGTCTCTGGCAATAGAGCCATTACAGGCTTAACCCCGCACGAATTTTCGCTGGCATTACGTTATCAACAGTCTGGCCTTGCCTGGGGAATAGAACTAACTGCCCCGACGACAATCCAAAATTTCTATTTGAGTGAAGTGGAAGAAGAGCGTACACATTGGCTCGCCGAGCTTTACACGGAGTGGAAAATTACCGAAAAGCTAGACATTCGAGTCGATATCACGCCACATAAAGCATTTAATGATTACCATAGGCAGTACTATCAAGGTTTGCGTGATCAGCCAAAAGGGGAGTATGAGAACGTCAGGGAAACCGTGCCATCAGAGCTAAGCGTTACCCTCAGCGGAAGCTGGTAAAAACGTTTACATATTTGTCGCCAGTAAGCTCAAGAGCACCGCTAAACACGCGGTGATCTGGTGATTTATAGTATTCTTAAAATCACCGGTGTGACCACCAAGCAACCTAACAGCCAAAACCAAGTTTGCAGAGGCAAATGCTTGGCTCGATATCCCATCAACAGCCCCAAAACCCCCATTTTGGGTATGAGTACAAAACACGCTAAAGCCACCACAATATTGGCGACCACGATCAAGATAAATTCCAACATGCCTCCAAGCTGATACTGGCTAAGCCAAAAGGCGACTGCAATGATCACACTTTGATGCCAAATATAAACGGGAAATACCGCGCGATTCAGCTTGTGAAGTATTGGATGAGGTCGATTCAGATAGTAACCAGCCAATGCGAGGATCCCCAGAACCGCTGCCACCTGCTGCACGCTCAAGGAGAGCAACCCGAGGACTTTTATCATCTTACTGACATTGTTGGGCAACCAATAAAAATGATAAAGCAGTAATAACAACGTCGCGTTTAATAGGCAAACCCACATCAGTAATTTTCGATTATTCGCGAGCATCTCAAAGAAGCAGTCGTTTCTGGCAATGAAATAACCAAACGCCAGAAAGATAAACCCTTGCACTTCTCGCTTTGCATCTCCGGCTAAAGATATCTGTGCCCACAACAACACAATGAATGCAAAACAGGATATCAAAACACCACCAACCTGAGAGGTTAAGTAAGGTTTAATCGCAGCGAGCGGTTGTGAAGTAAATAGCCAATGACCGATCGCTATGATTAGTGTAAAGCGCCAGAGTTCACGCAAATACCAAAGATGGTTTACGTCAACGTGTGGCCAAATACCGCTCTGGTAGTCAGTAAAGTAGCGACTATCCAAGTCGAAAAAGTGTCGGTAAAACTCGGGAAAAGTCAGCGAAATTGCGCCATCTTGCACCATTTCAGCAAATAGCTGCACCGGTACGACAAACCAAACCCCAAAGAGTAATGGCAACAGTAACAGCGGGGTTCGCTGCAACAAAGTCTTGGCCGGTCCGTATTTATCTAAGATAAACCGCAGAGCCACACCAGAAATAAACCAAATCAACAACATCCGCCAAGGCGAGAACAACAGCATCAGATACTCTGTCCAAGGCGCGAGATAGGCACTTTTGTAATGAAAGCCCCAATTGGGGGAATATAACATACCAATGTGGTAGAAAATTAACGCCCCAAAGGCAATGACTCTAAGCCAGTCTAATTCCACACGTCGGGACATTGTGGTTTGCGTAATATCCATGCTTCACCTTTATTGTGTTAACCTCAGCTGAGGATCTGATAACTAAGCGGTTGCCACAGCATTATTGACTTGGCGATAAGATAAAATAGAAATATGCTTAGTAAACAACAGCTAGGGATAAGCGGTGGCATTCAGGGATAAATACAGCGACCACGAAGTTTAGCCGGGATAAAGTGATACCTAATGCAAAAGGCGTAATCATGCTATTTTCTTTTTTTCAGTCTCATCATGGCAAGCTTGGATTTATTGCCTTAAGCCTCTATTTGCTGCTCAACAACACCATCAATGCGATCACGTTGGTAATGGACGCACAGCGAGAAGCAGTAGAAGCGCACGCTCAATGGGAATACTTTGTCTGGGAGTACAGCAGTGCCATTGCTTTTATCGTACTTATCCCTGTGTTGGTACAGTTTCTTGCTCACTACCCGATAAACTGGAAAGCATTGACGAAAACCGCTTTGTTGTATTTTGGCATGTCGGTGTTTTTCAGTATTGCCCATATTGGGTTAATGGTATTACTCAGAAAAAGCGTCTATTTAATACTCGGTAGAGGCTATGACTTTAACTTCTCACTTTTTGAATTTATCTATGAATATCATAAAGATGCATGGAGCTTTGTGTTCTTTATTTTACTCATCAAGGGCTATCAAACACTGACATCGCAGATGCTGGGAGAGGCAAACCCGATAAATGTTGAAGGTGAGCCATTAACCTCCGTAAATGGTAAACAACTTAAACATTTGTTGGTGAGAAAGTTAGGCAAGGAATTTATCGTCAATGTCGAAGACATAGAGTGGTTACAAGCAGCGGGCAACTATGTAAACCTGCATATAAATAGCCGTCTCTACCCGATCAGGAGCACGCTATCAACCTTATGCGAACAGCTTGAAGAAACAGGAATTGTAAGAATTCATCGCTCTTATGCGGTGAATTTAGGCCAAATCGACAGCATCACGCCGCTTCCCAGCGGAGACAGTGAAATCAAACTCCAAAATGGAGAGCGACTCAACCTGAGCCGAAGATACAAAGCGCAATTTAAAGCCTTTTTGCACTGATGATGTTAATCAATTTATTCGTGGCGCGCTATAAGGAGCTTAGCTCAACTATATACTGTTTCTCTACACCGATTAGAAATGCTTAAAGCCAAGTGCAGAATTCAGCAAATGTAAATACTTACTCACTTAACTTGTTTCAACCTTTTCAAATACAGCTAGTTACGGAGTCCGTTATTTTGCCTTGTTTCTCTTTTTGCATTTACTTTGTATTTCTATACAATCGACGGACCAAATATAAAAACAATAACACTATGCGCCTTTTTTTTTCTATTCTCCTTCTCTCGTTATTACTACTCTCAGGCTGCAAAACGACAGAACCTGAGCCTGAGGTTCATTCAACGCCCGTAGCTAACATAGATAAACAAGAAAAAATACCCGCTCAGCCAATCACGCATTCCAAAACCAAACCAGCACCAGATATCTCAGTGACAGAATTAGACGATGTATGGAAGCGGATCAAAGTCCAATTATCGTTTCCTGACTCGCAGCATCCAAGGGTGACTGAAAGAGTAGATTGGTATTTACAGCACCCGAATTACATGGAAGAGATCAGTAGAAGAGCTTCTCCTGTGTTGCACTACATCGTTAGCGAAGTCGAAAAGCGCGATATGCCCATTGAACTTGCGCTAATGCCGCTCATTGAATCCGATTTTAACCTTGAAGCATACTCTTACAAGCACGCATCCGGTCTTTGGCAACTGACCCCGCTCATCGCCAAACATTACGGGATCAAAATCAATTCCTGGTATGACGGCAGACAAGATATTGTCGATGCAACGCAGGTCGCCTTGAATTTTTTAAGTTACTTGCATAAGCGTTTTGATGGCAACTGGTATCACGCCATTGCAGCTTACAATACGGGTGAAGGCCGAGTCATATCGGCGATACGTAAAAACGAAAAACAAGGAAGGTCCATTGACTTCTTTGAATTAGAACTGCCCAAACAAACACGCCATTATGTGCCTAAATTACTGGCAGCTGCACAACTACTAAAGCACGACTTAATGAAGTTTCCCGCTATTGCTAACCAACCGGCAATCCAAATACACCCTTTCACCCAGCAAACGGTATTGCAGCAAAGCAAAGAGTGGCAAGATGTTGAAGCATTAAACCCGGGTTATACACGTTTTCCTGCGCTCATCGGCGGTCCAGAACACATCGTTTTACCAATCAATAGGGAGAGCCAGTGGTTAGCGATGTTAGCAAATCAGCCACAAGTGCCTGCCGATACATGGCAACAATATACCATTCAACGTGGAGATAGTCTGAGCACCATCGCATCCCGGTTTTCGTTAAGTGTGGCTGAACTAAAAACCTTTAATCAACTAAAAAGCGATCGCATTCGGGCAGGAAAAACGCTGATTTTGCCGATTTTAGCTGACAAACAACTCGATTATACGGTAAAAGCAGGTGATAGCCTGTGGCGAATCGCGAATCAATTTGGCGTTTCGATCGCAAAGTTAAAGGCATGGAATCAGTTATCTACTGACGTGCTGAAAATTGGCGATACACTACAGGTGTTTTTATCCGCTCCATAACGACCAAATTATGCACCATAATTGATAAAAGGAAGTACGCCATGTCAGAGCAACCCGATAATAACGAGCAACTACAAACGACTCATCATAACAATAGACGTCGCTCTATCAGAAATTTAAAGCTCTCTCGCTCTAAAATGAATACCGTACTGGCGCTTTGCGCGATGCTGATATCTGCCGCCTCGTTTTATGCCACTTATCTGCAAGCGAAAGCCGCTCAAGAACAAGTGAGCGCGGCTGAAATGCAGCTAAGAACCGAAACATGGCCTTGGTTGCAATTTAGCTATAGCAATTTTGATTTGGAAGCGACAAAGCCAACGATTAAGGTAGAAATTCGAAATTCAGGTACTGGCCCCGCTATCGTGCACTATATTCACTATTTTTATGACGGCCAGCAATTCACCGACATCACCGATTTGATGGACGCGTGTTGTAACCTCAACGCGTATCAACAAGCCTTGCAATCAGCACAGGCAGAAGAAGATAACATTAATTTTTTAAAGAAGTTCGGCTGGTACGTGTCGAGCCTACCTCAAAAAGTACTGCTTGCTGATGGGGACAACTTTAACCTGTTCACCATGCAAAAGAGCAACTTTAATAGTGGGTTATGGAATAAAATTGATAAACAACGCCACCTTTTTTCAGCGACAGCATGTTACTGTTCTATACTGAAACAATGCTACACCACGAATGATAAAGCTGAGATATCAGAGGTGAAGAATTGTTCACAGAAAGAACTAAAAAATACGGCGCAGCCATAAACCACGTTTTAAAATACGAGGTTGAAGTATTTCACTTATATCTTAATGTCGATGGCATACCGACTATTGGTATCAATTACCAAGTTCCGAACGCAGAGCGATTTTGTCAGCTGCCGCTGAAAGACAGAAAGTCCAAGCGCAACTCAACCATGCAGCAAAGGCTGGATGAACACAAGCGTATCCGTCTGCTGCCTCGTGGTTATCGCCCTTCTTGGTATGCTGCTCACACCAAACTTACTTTATCACCACAAGTCACTCGAGAGCTTCTGCGTGAGCAGTTTGAGCGATATGAGAAAAAGCTGGGGAACTATCTCGATAGCCGCAAAGGTCTATGTATTCCGTATAAAAAACTCCCCGCCCCAGCAAAGACAGCCTTGTTAGACATGGCTTTTAGCTTAGATGGCGTAGAAAAACTGATCACTGGTTTTCCAGAACTATTCGATGCGATTCAAGCGCAAGATTGGGAAGCTGCCAGTGAGGTGTGTGTAAGAAAAAACACTAGCCCAAGCAGGAATGAGGCAACGAAAAAGCTGTTTTTGGATTGTCAAAAGTTTCCTAAATATCGATTTAGTTTGCTTGATAAACTATCAGACTTAATTGGCTAATCTCAGCTATGGTTAAGTAGAAATGAGGCGATAGGCTCGTAAACCAATCCTTTTTCGTTGCGATGAGAATGATACAAGTGGAATTTTGATACCCGTAATGTAAACGGTGTTATTTTATTGCCCAGTTGTGGTTGTGTTTTACATCCCCTAAATAGCGTAATATGCGGCGAAAATGGTCGGTTATCGTGATATAAATCCATTTTTTTCGCCAATGCACGTAGTGGATGCGCCAAATCTAGTAACGGCTGAGGCTGATTATCCGGTTTAAGGTAGAAAATGCCATTGTTGCTCCAAAACCCAGTTTCACTAAAGCGCAAATCGAAAGCTTTACCTTCAAGGCTGCTGGCAAAATCCACTAACGTATCCACTTGTGATTCTTGAACCATGGCTAAAAACGCCAGTGTAAGGTGCCAATTATCAGGATGGGTACTCGGTTTAGTCGCTGTCACGTTTTCCACCAACCACTGACCGATTTGGGTACGCGTGTCGTCATCTAATCCAATACCAAAGAAGAGCCTTTGTTCCATCCTGATTATTCCTGTTTTATCTGTTTTATTGTGCTGAGCAAGTAAAGCTCGCTCAGCTGCTTTTTATTGTCTCGCGATTAAACGGTGCGCTAAAAAGCTTAACATAACACCTGAGGATAAAAATAATACACCGAAAAACTGTAGCCAAGCATTTTCAACACGTTCGAAAACTCTTTGTCCTTCGTACTTATAGTAACGGCGACCTTCTGCTACTTCACGAGTAAATTCTTCACCTAAGTACTCTGAACTAATTATAAAATCCGAGTTTTTGCGTAAGCTCATTTGCTTATACATTTCATTTCGAAAATCCCTGTCTGCGCTTTTATCATGAGGTATGAGCAATCTGTCCCATTTTTGATACAGATTTACCGGTTCACCTTCTTTTAACACCCCTTCAGAGACATATTCATGATGAGTCATGCTAAAAAACAACTGTTGATAGCCACTCCAAAATACCGATAGCCCAAGTGCAACCAAGGCTATTGCCACGGTTAATAGCTGACGATATTGACGGCTAAATTTTTGCTTTTGTTGTTTAAACCAGTGCTCTATATCCGGGATCTGTTTTAATGTATCTACCGAACCTTGTTTTGCCAATACTTGCATGCATTCATCTAATGTTAGATTGAATGCCGTGAGCAGCTTCCTAAACATGTCATTGGAAGGCACTGATTTATCGTTTTCTAACTTAGATAAATAGCTTTGTTCTACGTTCATCAACTCAGCAAGATCTGGCTGACTGTATCCTTTAGCGGTGCGTAACTGGCGAATATATTGTCCTAACGTCATGATTATTTTCCTTTTGTTTTGTAATGCAACGCTATTCTTGGTTAGTCATAGATTAATACCAAGGTGAATATTATGGAATACCCATGAATATTCCAAACTCTTCAACCAAATTCATTGTCAGATTCAACACATTTAGTAAAAGTGCTGATTATTTGAACACAACCTGCTTTTTGCTGGGTGTGTAGTGCCTTTTTTCAGGTTTGGTCCATTGACCATTTTTTAAGTACTGCGTGGATACGATAAAGGCATTTTCAGTAAAGTGACTTGATGATTTCACTTGAGTGATCCCCTCTTTGCTGTTTGTGACCTCTTCAAAAGCAACGAACTCAGTCGGGCTGACAACTTCTAACGTGCCATGAGTGTAAAACCCTGCCGTAGTAAAATAATAGAATTTCAAACTTTGCTGACTTTGATCCCAAAAGATAAGCGACTCACCACCATACATTCCCTCATTGATTGAGTGCAATGTGCGGATCGCTTTACCATTTAGTGCACGCTCCCATTTAGAAATATCCTGTACTTTTGGTTGCCCAGACTTAACCTCAAAGTCACTCTGCCAAGTGCCCAGATAAGGCGCAAATACAGCGAGCTTTTCATCTAACTGAGGAGCAGAAAAACAGCTCATAGAGACCAAACCTAGCCATATTAAAAAGAATTTAAACATAACAAATCTCCTTTATATCCATCCAATTCACCGTGAACACCGTCTTGAAAGTATAAGCTTGTTATTAAAGCTAATACATTGCAAAGCAAGGTACACAATTGGCGTAAAGTCAAAAGTGGTTGAGATTATTTAGAGCAGTATGAAGTGTTTCTAGGGTCTAGGGTGGGATAGTAAGCAAAAGGTGCAAACAGCCTTGTTTGCACCTTCCATAATTGTGTATTACTTCTGCTTGGAGTCAGAGAAATACTTACGCCTTACCATGTCATGAATAACAAACTCTTGCTCACGACCATAGGCCTTAAAAATACGGTTGTTATGCATATGCAGCAATGAGCCTAACAATGAGTTTTTACTGCAATTGAGTTTACCTACTTCGTCGAGCTTCAGAATTTCTGACACCACCGGTGCCGCCTGCTGTTGCCAAGTTTCAAGCAGAGCAAGAATGGCTTGCTGAGACTCATTACATGACTCCAGCTGTTGTCGGTCTAGTTTGACAAAGTCATCTTCGAGCTGCGTCTGATAATCACGGAAACGATTACCCAACTGCTTACGCAGCGCGCTGCTTTCGTTGAACTCTTTTCCAAAGCCTTCGCGTAATGATGATATCAATGTCAGTTTATCATTGGCATCATAAGCAAAAGCACTAAGCAAACGATCAGTGTAAGCAACCGCAACTCGCCAGCGTACCTCTTCACCATATTCTTCTACCAGCTGACAGCTGTTGGCAATTAGTTGACTATCATACATAAACAAGCTTTCGACCAACGCCATAGACGCAGGGCCACCATAACGCTCGACCTCACGTTCATAGGTCATCAACTCAACTTTATGCAATGAGCCGGATTCCACCATGGGATCAAGCAAACCATGTAGTGCAGGCAATAGAGTCCCACATAGCACGAGTGGATCACCGTAAAAGCGCAAACGTAAATGCCAATCTGGATCACCATAGCGAATAAAGAACCATTTTTCATACAAGCTCTGATGCTCGGCAATAAACGGTAACAGTTTTTCGTATAATAACTGCTCAACAATAGTGTTCCCTGAATAGATTTTTAAGCTCAACCATTCAGAGCCAGCGCTAAAGCGCCTTTTTAATGGGGCTGCATTAATATTATCCAATGGTTTTTCGGTAAAATGACGTTGTGGTTGCGCACCTTGATGGAACATCGGCACAATTACTTCATTGGCGTAATTTTGCTGGTGCTCATCTTTAACCAGTGACTCAAATTGATTTAGCAACACTTCCTTAAGTTCAACAACACCGTAGCCTTTTGATTCTGAAAGCAATATTTCTACCATCATTGGATTCTTAAGGTTCAATGTCAGTACATTATCTGAAACTGCAAAGTTCACCCAATCATCCACACGATATTTTGTTTGTAATGCCTCGAGTTTTTGCTGATCTAATTCACCTTGTTTGTTCAATAATTCCGATAGCTCTTTGTGCTCAATACGCCAAGTTTTTTCACTCAAGATCAAGTTATCTAGCTGTACTCGAGGGGTAAATGCGGCGTTACTCACAGAGTCTGGCATTGAGAAGTGCGGCGCTCGTCCTTCTTGATGCTGTAACATACACAGGAATTTATAGGCACTTAAACTTCTTGAAGAATAGTTGTGGGCACTGGATAAACGAGGAATAATGCGTTTATTTAATCGTTTACTCCACAGCTTTACTTTGCCGCCTTCAATCCACACAAACAAATCACTGAGTGGGATTTGAAACTCATCTTGTAGCGAACTGTCGGCCATAAATACAATTTCATACTGGCGTAAATGTGGTCTGGCAATCACGTTTCCAGGACGACCTTCTGGCAAGTGTACAACCTCTGCGAAAATCACTTCTTCACTGTGCGCTTGTTCTTTTTCCAAGTGCGTGACCACTGAGTCTTTAAGTCCTGTATCTAAATGACAAAAACGACCCAATAAGTTTGCCGCAGAAGGACCATAACACCCATTAAACTTATAGACAGGACGCTGGTTATCATCTTGGTACAAACTCAGCATGGTGGCAAATGAGTAAGGAACATCGCGTGGCTCTTGAGTTTTAGATAGCGATTTTTTTAACTCTTTACTGGTGAGTTTAACCACGTCTTTACCGAGGTTCTCCGGCAAGCTAATGTTACGCTCAATGATCCGGTCCAACATACTTACTTCTGGTGCTGACTGACCTGAAGCTGTTGCTCGCCCTAGCTGTAAGCCTCCAACCAGCGGCGCTTCGTATCCGGTTTCATTAGAAACACTGATCCCTGATTCATCATCAAGCAGCACATCCAAACGCACAAATTGCCCTTCAAAGCGGCTATTAAACTTGCTAATGAATTGTTCCAACGCATTTTTGCTTGAAGTGGTATTAAGTTGTGAGATTAACTCCAGCTGTCGTTGAACTCTCGTCACCTCTTGTGCGGATAATTCACAGTGTGAAAACGCGCGATAAATATCCGCTTGGAACAGCTTATTCTCTTGTACCTTTACCGGCAGCTTAGACAGAGATTCAAATAAAGCTTTATATTCAGAAATTGCGACTTCTTTGCTGGCATCCAATTGAGCCAATTTTGCAATCGCATCAGCGAGCTCTTGGGTTACCTCTGTAGGCGCAATAGTCGAAATAGACTCGAGCAATGACTTATCTGCACTCTCCCCAGTTAACGGTAATGGGATATTGGCAACTAGAACACCTTCGTCGATTAAATCTTGTAGATATGCCTCAACATCCTCACTATCCGCTTCTTGGTATTTGTCAGAAAACGCAGTCATCAGCTCAGAAAAGCTCTTACCCGGTTTAGCGAGCTCTAGCATACAGCGAAAATATTCGTCACTATCTACAGCGCTCAAACGATACTGCATCGTTTCATCAGATAAGTAAGTTTCGATGTAGCGGCACTGATCATCAATAAAATAATGAGAGGGGTTAGGAATATACTTTAACGCCGCCGACTTGGCACATGACTGAGCAATGTGTGAGCGAATTGCTGACAGTAAAAACATATCCAGTCGCGTTTTTCTATCATCCTCAAGGTGTGATTTACACAACAGCTGGTTTTGCTCGGTAATCTCGCCCTTATGAATGCCCGAGAATAGCCCAAATGGAGTAGGTCTAGACGCCATCCGTATCAAATATCGCAATAGTGCTGAAGCAACCTTTTTACCCTGCTTGGAGTCGGGTTTAGTGCGCCAAAGATCGATCCGCTCTAATAAAGACGGACTCGCTAAATAAATTGCTTCCATCACACCCGGAGTCGCTAGCCAGCCACTTAACAGGCTGTCAGTATCTTGCTGATTAAACAGTGTTTCAACGGGCAATTTCGGAGTACGGACAACAAAAAATGAATCCGTTAGCATAGTTCCTGACATACCGCTCTCCTTAGTTCAACAACAAACAATCTGCCCAATCAAGATCGTCAGTTAGCACGCTCAATAATGCTAAACCAACCCCCGGATAGCCCATCAAAAACCCGGTATCTTCTCGATAATCTTTCGTGTCTCCACGGTATGCATAGAGAGATTCCAGCCCTTTTTGCTGGTATTTCTCGAGGCCATAATCCAACCACTTTTGGGCAGCTTGCGCTATTTCAGGGTGTGGAAAATGGTGATAGAGTACTTGAAACATAGTAACAAGACCAAAGTAACCATGGCATAAACCAGCATCGTAAATATGGCCGCTCTCTTCATCACGCGAAGTATTTTTTAAGGTAATTTCCAGCGCTTTATCAACATAACTGGGTCTATCTAATGCCTTGCCCGCCCGAGCAAGCGTTACCGCGATTGGTAAGTCACCATAACACCAACCCAAACGCGAGCCATGATCTTTACCAGCACAAGTACCAAAACAAGAAGCGGCATGAGTGTTTTCCAGTTGTTGCTCCAACAACCAATCACAAGCCCCTTCAAGCAAACGTTTCGCTCTATCATGATGAGTTGGACAGGATAAGGCTGGTAAAATTGCAGCTATAATACCGGGCACCCCATGGGCCAAACCTAGATTATACTCTGCGCCTTCTGGACCATTTTCTTCTTCGCGATCCATACGATACATAGACTGCAGAGGCTGAGACCAAGTGACTTTATTGTCGTCTAATTCCGTCAGTGTTGTTTCAAAGCCTGTTAGTAGGCGATCGAACAACACACTTTGATCGGTTTTTCTGGCTCGTCTTGCGACATACGGTGCGTAACCACTTAGTCCTAACACCATCTCAATCTCGCCAGTCCAAGGAGAGAAATCGAGCGCATCGGCAAACAACTCATCTATATCTTGTAATAGCGCCGGATCGTAATCATCTTGTTCTGATTGATTCAGTAACTCCAGCAACCAGACTTGACCTGCTAAACCAGAGCTCAACTCTGGTGATTGATTGACTAATTCTTCTTGTAATTTATCAAGTCTTTCGGCAAACAGCTCTTCATCAACTGAGCCACTTTTATATTGTGCAGCATTGAATAAAAACAGTAACTTACCTGCGATACCGCCCAGCAAACCATTTTCATTCGTTGTTTTAATTCTGTCTTCTGTAACTTCAACGAGATGCTCAATAATAGCCGTTATTTGTTCTTTTTTTTCAACTGATAGTGATTCAAACATAAAATTCCTTTGTTTTACTTCGTCTGTTTTATATTTAGGTAAATTAACCTTTTACAACGATAATTACAAATGGCAAATTAGCATCACACAATTAACTTTGACAAAACATTACACCCATATCAAAACCAAACCTTAACATATGTTCCTTTATTAGCTCATGATTGGCTATTGTTGACATTCCCGTATCCAATATCGATACTACCCGTCGACACAATTGTTCTTATTTAACGCATTATTTCTAGGTAGGTAAATCAGGGTTGGATAGTCTAGATTTAGACGGTTGGTGTTTTACATAGCCAAGGTGTTCATCCATTTCAGCGTTAAGCGCTGCTTCAACGGTCATCTTTTTCAACACTTGCTCTAATTCGTTTTTGCATTATGCCCTCCATATTTGGCTAGAATACGGCTTACTAACGCCAAATGGAGACAAAGCGATAAAAGGAAAAATGTTCAGATAAATGGAGCAAGCATGTTTCCAGCTTGCTCCCACGACCTATTCAGACGTAGATTCTTCAACTTCCGCGTTCATCTTTTCAGGCTTTTTGAGTTTTATTTCCCGATCCGCCGAGGCGATGGTTTCTTTACGGTGTGCAATGATCACTCGGGTAATTTTCAAGCGTGATACGGCCTCATTGATATCCTCTTCCAAACCGGTATCTAAGTGGCTGGTGGCTTCATCCATAAAGAGAATTTTCGGGTCTTTATACAGTGCACGCGCGAGAATTATCCGCTGCTTTTGACCACCTGATAGACTCGATCCCATATCGCCAATCAAGCTATCATAACCCATCGGCATTTGGCTGATATCGTCATGAATGGCAGCGAGTTGTGCACAATACACCACTTTTTCCATATCTATTGGCGTATCAAAAAATGCGATATTGTCAGAAACAGTACCTGACAACAGCTCATCGTCCTGCATCACCGCAGCGATTTGCTGGCGATATTGGCGCGCACCTATCTGCTCAAGCGGTACCCCATCAATGAGGATTTCTCCACTCTTTGGCTTGTTCAGCCCCAACATCAACTTTAATAGCGTCGATTTACCACAACCAGATGGGCCTGTAATCGCAACCGATTCCCCAGCTTGTATCGTCAAGTTAAGATTATCTAGAACCAACGATGTTGCATCAGAATAAGAGAAGGAAACGTTTTTGACTTCAATTTTTCCCTCGACTGTATGACGACGGAACTGATCAGGCTGCAATTCTTCCTTTTCGGTTAATGCGATGTCAGCAATACGGTCGAAGTGCAGACCCAACATTTTAAATTCAATTAGTTTTTCAATCAGGTTGGCGGTTTTGTCCATAAACTGACGTTTATAAGACATAAAGGCAAACAACATCCCAGTACTAAAACCACCAGCAATAACGAGGTGTGCAGCCAAATAAACCACCACAATGTTTTCAATGCCGAATAACGCACGGTTAATCGCATCATAGCCAATTTGGAAGTTACCCAAACGAATGTTTTGATTAATCGCGCTAGCATAACGGTTTTGCCACTGCCCTTCGCGTTTTACCTCAGAGCCAAACAGCTTTATGGTTTGAATACCACGCACGGTCTCCATGAAGTTGGAGTTTTCCTCTGCGCGCGCCATGATTTCTTGTTCGCTGATATTACGAAACGGTTTATACATGGCAATACGCACACCAGCGTAGGCACACACTGCAACCAGTACAACGGCAGATAACACGGGACTGTAGAAAAAGATCATCGCCAAAGTCACAATCGCCATGATACCGTCAATAATGGCTTCAATTACCCCCGTGGTAAGCAGCTGCTTGACTTGTTGTAAGGAACCAAATCGAGAAACCACATCACCCATGTGACGCTTTTCGAAGTACGATATTGGTAGCCGGACGAGATGGTGAAATAGGTTAGCACCGAGCTGGATGTTCATTTGGTTACCGAAGTGCAGTAACGTAAAGCCCCGCAGTGCATTGGTTGCAATCTCGAAAATCAACACCAAGAAAAAACCTGCGGCAAGTACGGTAAGCAAAGAGGTGTCACTCGACAAAATAACGTCATCGATCACTAGCTGAATATAATAGGGTGAAGCAAGCGTGAACACCTGCAACAGAATCGACAACATAAAAATCAGTATCAATGAGCGCTTCAGCCCGGTAATACGACTCCAGAAATCAGAAAAACGCAGACTTGGTTTTTTCTCAACCTTTTCGAATTCTTTTGTTGGTGTAAGCTCCAATGCCACACCGGTAAAGTGCTTTGATGCTTCAGCTAAGGTGAACGTACGTTCACCTTTGGCTGGGTCGTGGATCACAATGCGTTTCTCATTGGCTTTTTTCAGCACCACAAAGTGATTCATATCCCAATGCAAGATTGCTGGCGTTTGTAGTGCGTCGAGGTCTTCTAGCTCTATTCGCAGTGGCCGAGAAGTTAAATTTAGCTTCTCAGCAAAGTGCATTATGTCGAGTAGCGTCGCACCTTCAATTGAAATATTAAAACGTTGGCGAAGCCGTGTTAAGTCTGTGTGGTGTCCATGATATCCAGCCACCATAGCAAGGCTTGCAAGGCCACATTCAGCAGCTTCCGATTGCAAAATAATTGGCAGCGACTTACGTGACCAAAATTCTAATTTACTGACCACAGATTGGTTTTCTACTTCCATACCCTATCTTCCGTCCTATAACTGCCCTTTAATACTAAACACGGGATCGAACAACCACCTCAATAGCGAACGCTCTTCAACCACAATATCCGCTTCCAATGTCATACCGGCACGCAAAGCGGTTTCTTTTCCATAGGCCTTAACGGTTTGGCTGTTCAGTGCCACGACAATACGATAAGCGGGCTCTTTAATTACTCCCGGAATAGAGGTTTCTTCCGGTAAAATAACACTGCTGCTCAACTGGATAACCTGCCCTTCATAAATACCAAATTTTTCATAAGGAAAGGCATGGTATCTCAGTTTAGTAGGTTGGCCTTCTTTGATGAATCCAAATGCTGAAGTAGGGACATACACCACCGCCTGCATCTCGCTATTTTCTGGTATCAACGTCAGTAAGTGCTGACCTTGATTGATATTTTTTCCGACTTTAGCCAGCAAGCCAGTAACAACTCCCGACTTAGAAGCGCGAATTTCCCCTAACCGCTGCTGTTCGATAGAAGAAATTTGAATTCTCAGATCCGCACGTTGCGACTCCAACTGGGCCATCCGCGTTTGCTGCTCTATAGGCATTTTAGCCAGTTGATTAGTCAGGTTTTTAATCTGTGATTGAAGCGCTATACGCTCAGATTGAAGGGACGATGATTGCTGTTGCAAAGACAGCAGAGTGTCTTTTTGTCTTTGTAATTCCAGTTCAGAAATATAACCGGTTCCCTGCAAAGTCGCTATTTGTGTCACTAATTCTTCATTGAGCTTTAACCGCTTGGCGAAAGTCTTTGCTTGATTCTCGAGCTCGACCAGCTTGTCTTTGGCGGTTTGTAGTTGCTCCTCCAAATCAGAAAACTCAAGTTTATGTTGCGACTTTAGCTGCTCAATTTGTTGATTCAAACTATTCTGCTGAAAGCGATATTGGGTCAACAAAGCTTGGTTCAGCTCTGCACTTTCTGTGCTGTGTTTCGCCGAAGCAATCCGCAGCAAAGGTTGACCAGCTGTTACATATTGACCCTCTTTGACCAATATATCAGACACAACGCCGGCTTGTATTGCCGACACCCGCAATAACCCACCGCTTGGTTCAATAACGCCTGATACGCGTTCCTTACGGGTATAGTTACCTAGTGATAAAAACACGAGGCTAATCAATACAACCACAAGGATAAGCAAAGCTAACACTTTGAAAACGGGAGGTTGTATTAAACTAATCGTGCCTTCTAGCCGATGCTGTTTGTGTTCCAGCACTTCACGGCGAAATAAATTTTCCATGGCTTAATCAATTATTCGTTTAATAAAAATCTTTTTTCGGAACAACAATGTAACACGCAGACGTTCATAAAGAAATAACGTTAGTTGTACTTATTCAACGCAATATTCACATTGTTTTGTAAGCGTTTTCATATTAAGAAAAAATGGCCACCTGAACGGCAGCCATTTTAATAAAACGATACAGCGAAAAGCGTTACTTCTTGGTCGGACGTTGCCACCCCTCTAAATTACGCTGTTTACCTCTGGCAACTGCAAGCTGTTGATCAGCAACGTTTGATGTGATTACCGAACCGGCGCCAACCGTCGCGGTATGACCAATTTCAACCGGTGCAACTAGTGAAGAATTAGAACCAATAAACGCATTATCACCGATAATAGTCTTTGACTTATTCACACCGTCATAGTTACAAGTGATTGTACCCGCACCAATATTGACCTTTTCACCGATTTCCGCATCGCCTAGGTAGGTCAGGTGGTTCGCTTTTGACCCTTTGCCCAGCCGTGACTTTTTCATCTCGACAAAATTACCAATGTGCGAGTCTTCTTCCATAATTGCACCCGGTCGAAGCCGAGCAAACGGGCCTAAAGTACAGTTGTCGGCAACCTGTGCATCTTCAATTAACGTGTTTGCTTTGATAACCACACCATTACCGATTTTACAGTTTTTCAGCACGCAATTTGGTCCAATCACTACATCATCACCAATCTCGACTAGGCCTTCAAAAATCACGTTCACATCAATTTGTACGTCTTGTCCAGTCGTAACTGTACCGCGCACATCAATCCGAGCGGGATCGGCCAAACTCGCGCCATTGATCATTAAGCTCTCAGCTTGCCATTTTTGATACGCGCGCTCCAAAGCAGCAAGTTGTACCCGATTATTAGCACCTTCAACTTCCATCACTTCATCTGGCTGCGCCGAAGTTATTTCAATCCCCTCTTGATGTGCCATGGCGACAATATCTGTGAGGTAATATTCACCTTGCGCGTTATCGTTAGACAACTGACTTAACCACTTTTTTAGCAGTTTGCCGTTCGCAGCCATAATGCCCGTGTTTATCTCGCTGATACGTAACTGCTCAGGTGTCGCATCTTTTTGCTCAACAATCCCAACCAACTTACCATTTTCGCGCAGCATGCGCCCATAACCAGATGGATTGGGGACGTCCACGGTTAGCACCGCAAGCCCTTCAGCAGGGGTAACATCAAGTAGACGCTGTAACGTAGATTGCTTCGTCAGCGGAACATCACCGTATAAGATCAAGACGGTATCATCGTCAGCTATTTGTTCTTGAGCAACCGCCACTGCATGTCCAGTACCTAATTGCTCAGCCTGATGGACCCAATTTACTGCATTTTCTGCCAAGGCTATCTGTAGCTGCTCAGCGCCATGGCCATAGACCAAGTTTGTAGCTCTCGCTCCCAAGGCTATGGCATTGTCTATAACATGCTGCACCATGGGTTTGCCTGCAATCGAATGCAGTACTTTCGGCAGTTTAGATCGCATGCGGGTGCCTTTACCCGCAGCTAGGATGATTGTATTTAATGGCATGAACACAGGATCCTTATTCTTGTGTCAGTTAATCTCGCGCATTTTTCAATTTTTTAAGGCTTTAATATTGTCACGTCATTGTGCACAACAAGACCGAGTTGGAAGGCAGACTCAAAAAACATACTCGATGCAAATTGCGCGATATTGTAGCGGGATTTTCAACCATTAGTAAGTGCTGCAAACAGGGAGTCAATGGCAATCAGACGGTGAGTGGTGAACTAACATACGCAAAGCACCTTCGCTATGTTTTGCTTGTCACTTCACGAAAAAGAAATATCTGTTTCAAAACAAAACGTTGATTCGATAGAGTGGCAAGTTAATCACCTTAGAATAGGAAAAAAATCCTTTTTCCAAATATCAATCCTTCATAAGATTGATTCCTTCCCCAAAACTGGTTTCCTTCATTGTTATTAGTTAGTTTCCTTCTAAGATTCAGTTCCTTGACATTTGTGTTTTCAATTTCCTTGGTTTTTTATTTCTTCTTCCTGAAGAGACAAACCTAGGTAACCAACTGCCACACAAAACAGTTAGATGTAAATCCTTTTACACAAGACCTTCCTTGAAACTGGTTCTAACCGCCACAAAGCGGTTAGCACATTTAAATGGGTGCGTATTCAGGACTCGCTGACTTTGCCATTAACGCTTCACGTTGTACTGGGTCAAACCACGGAGATTCTTCTTTGGGGATCAGTCCAGAATCAACATATTGTTTCATCGCTAAGCCACGCTCGGTGAATAGGCGATTGACCAAGTTAGGTTCGGCTTCAAGCCAATAGTCTGGAAACTGAACTTGTCCAAGACTAAAGCGACTGGTGTCTTGTGGGTCGTGCGCTTGATAATCCTCAACAACCAATTCGAATACACCGTGATCAAACGGGTCTCCGGATGCTTTTTCTTTTAGGAAAAATCGCTCTTGTTTGCCTCTTACTGCCATTTTGATTGCTCGGTGATGGCAATAAGGATTATTACCGCGTTTTCCAAAGAACACGTGAGAGGTCCAATTACATCCACCTCGACATACCTTGGCAAATTCACAGCTGGCACATTCGCCCCATAGATGTTTGGTTCTGTCTTCTGGCTTATTCACATCATTGAACCTAAGCTCTGGGGTATTTTCGTAGATGTCTTTTAAGCTACGCTCTCGGATATTACCGCCGGTGTAGGCGTTGGTTGGTAAAGACGGACAACCTTTGATACTACCGTCGGCTTCAATCCCTAAGGTATTTTGTCCTGCGCCACAACCGCGATAAAACGCCCAATCAGAGTTTGTCACTTTATTGTCTCTGAGTTGACGCTCGAAAGGTCCAAAGTAGCCAATATTATTACCAGCTTGAACTGATATTCTATCTTTTTCACCGCGCTGTGATAGATAGTTAAGCATTGGAAATACATCCAATAATTCATAGGGTTGTAGCAACATGCCATCATTGTCTGCAGCGTTGCCCATAGGCACTGTTAACTGCAACTGCCACGCTCTTGCGCCAACTTCAACTAGTTTTTCATAAATCAGAGGTAACTGAGTTGCCGAATAGCGATTAATCTGGGTATTACAACCTACGCTGATCCCGACATCTCTCAGTCTTTGCATGGTAATAAAGCACTGTTTCCAAGCGCCAGGTTTACCACGCAATAAATCATGTTCTTTTTCTAATCCATCGATAGAAACTGAAACCGCAGAGATACCGGCTTGTTTCATTCTTTTCGCCGTGCCTTCAGAAATTCCGAAGCCACCCGTCGTCATTGTCGCTTTCATGCCAAGACGTGTAATTTCAGAAGCTATCATCAACCAATCTGGTCGCATAAACGCTTCACCGCCAATTAAAGAGATTTCTTCGATGCCCAGGTCAGCCATTTGCTGGACTAAGTCCAATGCTTCGGTAGTGGTTAATTCATTAACTCGACTATCTCCAGCCCTCGAGCCACAATGGCTACAGGCTAAATTGCACTTTAAGGTGATCTCCCACACCGCGTAGGTCTGGCGCGATAACGTATTTACTTTGATTCCTGCGCCTTCCAAATTTGCTGACATAACTGAACCGCCTCTTAATTATTGACAAAGTTGGTGGTACAAACTGCGTACCACCTGAAATCTCAACACCAACAATTGTTGGTAGTGAAATTAGTACTCTAGTGGTGGATCAATGATCACGCCGTATAGAGGCTGTGGGCATAGTTTCCAGTTACAAGGTGCAACTACGTCACCACGGCTCACGCCACCTTCAACTTTTTCTAGAAGTTCTTTTGCTTCAGTTACGTCGTGTAGATCTTGATATTGTTCTTTCATTTTCATTTTCCTATACAAAACTGTGTAATACGGCATCGCCGTATGCTTTTAAAATACATATACAAGTTTTGACTACCGTTCCTAAAATGTAATCAATGAAATTCAAAATGTTGCTTTTTAGTTAAAAGCTTACATAATGAAAGTCGGCATACCTATACATGCTACTGATAGAGAGTCTGTGAGAGTCGCATTTCCAGCTCTCTATCACTCACTACATTGAAGCCGATTCAGCACGCAACCGCTTAACAATGCCAAAGTCCAATCTCGCACATCACTAAATACAAACACTGCACCGGGCTTCACGTAGCAAGTGATTTGTATAATGTGGGTAAAATCAAAACTAATCAAATCAGCGGAAAAATATAAATAGCAAACAAATTCAATCACTTAACCTTTATAATTACTAAGAGATAAGCTTATTTTATTGAATCAATATGGATAAAAGACGCTTTTTTAACAGCGAAGAGAAGTCACTTAGATGGTAATGTTTTAGAAACAAAAAGGTATCAGTCATTACGTTATATGAGGGTTAAGAAAGACGCATTGGGGTCTCGCTACTATGTCAAATTTTTTGCTATTGATTACGTACCAACTTCAGGCCAATTTTGATATACCACTCTATATTTGAGCAGGCGAGCTCGCAGCCTAGAACATGTAGTCATTTAATCCCGTATTAAGCCATACCAAGTTAATGCCTTAACCAAGGTAATAAATAGCAAGGCTAACCGGTAGATATTAATAGATGCTTTGGGCCGCTATGGCGTTTGAATAAACGACTCGAGAGTCATTATCACTTGCGCTAGTTATTGGCTAGCAACCACTTTAACAACATAACGAAAACCAACTAGCGTTAAGCAATGACAAAGTCTTCGGTATCTGAGGTATCAACAAAAACTTCATTGTCTATATTTAATACAATCGGTTGCTTTTTCTCGACATACTGCGTTCTATTCTCTGCTAACACGGGCTTCTCTATTTCCACAGCCAAACCTGCACGAAGCTCGACGACTCTATCTGCGCTCGCAATCGTTTCTGGTCGGTGAGCAATAATGACTCTGGTAATATCTAACGCTTTGACCGCATTATTGACAATACTTTCCAAGTTTGTATCTAGGTTACTCGTTGCTTCATCCATAAACAGTATTTTGGGTTCACGATATAACGCTCTGGCAAGCAACACACGTTGTATTTGCCCTCCAGATAATGCTGCTCCCATATCTCCAACCAATGTGTTGTAACCCATAGTCATACTTTGAATATCTTTATCAACGGCTGCGATTTTTGCCGCCCATTTTACTTTTTCCATATCCAAAAGAGGATCAAAGAAGGAAATGTTGTCAGCGATAGAGCCTGACAATAGCTGGTCATCTTGCATTACCCCTGCAATTTGCGACCTAAATGAACTTAGTCCAAGTTGACGAATATCAGTACCATCAACCAATACCTTACCGTCATCAGGTTCAAATAGTCCCAGCATAATCTTTAATAAGGTCGTTTTACCACAGCCCGATGGGCCGACTATTGCGATAGACTCCCCTGGTTCGATATCAAGGTTAAAGTTTCTAAATATCGGCTCTTCCTTTTGACTATAGCGATAAGCAATGTTTTTTAGGGTTAATTGTCCCGTGAGTTTTCGGTGACTACCATCGCCACAAATATGTTGCTCTTTCTCAGTCAGTGAAATGTCACCAAGGCGATTGAAATGCAAATTTAGCATTTTAAACTCAATCGCTTTTTCTATAAGACCTGCTGTCTTATCGATAAATTGTCGTTTATAAGCCATAAACGCAAATAGCATTCCGATGGTTAAGTCACCATCCATCACAAGCAACGCTGCGATATAGACTACAAGTACATTTTCCAATCCGAAAATGACTTTGTTTAACGCTGCATATCCGATATTTAGATGACCGACTCGAATTTCAGAGTTTAGGCTATCCGCATATTTGTTGTGCCATACACTTTGCCTTTGCACTTCTCGACCAAACAACTTTATCGTTTGAATGCCTCGCACTGTTTCCATAAAGTTCGACTGCTCACGGGCCGAGTTAACAATCATCTCTTCTGAAGTCTGTCGAAGCGGTCGATAAAGCGCAATTCTTACACAGGCATATAAACAAATCGCCATCATTACAACGGCACTTAATTTCGGGCTGTAGATGAATATCATGACCAAAGTCGCTAACGCCATTAGCCCGTCAATAAGTGCTTCGATAACGCCTTGAGTCAGCAGCTCTTTGACTTGCTGCAAAGAACCAAAACGTGACACCACATCGCCAATATGGCGTTTTTCAAAGTAACGTAATGGTAATCTGATCAGATGGTAGAACAGGTTAGCGCCAAGCTGAATACTCATCAGATTACCAAAATGCAGCAACAGAATACTCCGCACCGCATTGGTGATCATTTCGACAAACATCAGTAAAGCAAAACCAATCGCTAATATAGCTAATAGGTTTTTGTCGTAACTTAATACCACTTCATCCACGACCAATTGCATATAATAGGGCGTCGCTATTGCAAACACCTGAAGCAGTAAAGAAAGAATAAATACTTTCACTAACGCTGATTTAAAGCCGGTCACTTTACTCCAAAAGTCCGACAGCTTTAAGTTCACTCTGGAGTCTTCCGATCTAAACTCCTCGGTCGGCGTTAATTCAAGCGCAACCCCAGTAAAATGTTTCGAAAATTCGCTAACACTGTATTTGCGAACTCCAATAGCAGGATCGTGGATCTCAACAGTGTTTTTGGATACGCGTTTCAATACAACAAAGTGATTGAGGTCCCAATGCAAAATACAGGGAGTTTTGAGTTTATGTAGGTGTTCAAGTTCTAACCTTAATGCACGACAGCTCAATTTAAGTTTGTCTGCAATTTGCATTAGCTCTTCTAGATTTGAACCTTTTAACGATATTTCATGCTGCTGTCTAAGCGTTGTTAAGTCCGTTTTATAGCCATAGTAGGCTGCGACCATTGCTAAGCTAGCAAGTCCACATTCCGCAGCTTCACTTTGCAAAATAACAGGTAAGCGTTTAGCCGCACTGAACTTTAACAAATGCATTGGATTTTCCATTACATGCTTCCCTTTATGCTATACAACGGTTCAAACAACCATTCAAACAAACTTCGACTATCCACTAATACATCGGCTTCGAGTAACATTCCTGCTTGTAAGGGAATCTCGTTGCCATAGGCAGATACGGTTTGTGAGTCTAACTTCACAACGATTTGATAGACAGGTTCAACCAAGGAGACCGGCACCTGAGCTTCTTTTGGCAGCAAAATTGATTTAGAAACCGAACTGATCTTTCCCTCATAAATTCCGAATCGTTGGTAAGGAAAAGCTTGAAAGCGGATCCGCGTGGTTTGATCAGGTTCCAAAAACCCATAGGCGCGAGTAGGAACAAAGAGTATGGCTTCAAGCTCTGAATGTTCAGGTAATACCGTCATTACCGGAGTTTGTTGTGTCACCACCATACCTGGTTTAATCTGGATATTAGTCACTTTACCTGCGCGTTGACTGATAATGTGATAGCTTTGTTGGCCTTGATACTGACGGATCTGTCTATTGATATCAGATAACTCTGAATGCAGATCGGCCAGTGTTTCTTTGTGTCTTACAGGTTGTTGGGTCAGCTCAAAATGCAATTCACTCAATTGTTGTCTCAGCCGAACTTCCTGAGACATTAAATCTTCTTGCTGTTGTGACAAAGCAAGTAAGTTGTCTTTCAAAATGTCTACATCCTGTTGTGATGCAAACCCTTTTTCTATCAACGCCTGCATATCTACAACGCGATTCTGACTAATTTGAATTCGCTGCTCTAGTAAAGTGAGTTGCTTTTCGGCTTTTTGTAATTGAAAGTCTGTACTTTTTATTTGCGCGTCTAATTTTTCTTTGTTTACTTCAAACAGTGCTGATTGATTCTTTAAGCTATCTTTTAACAAACTTTGTTGTTGCTCTAGTTCAACTAGAATAGAAGTATTGAGGTCGTCTCCAGATGTCAAAACACGGTCTATTTTTACTCGAGCTAAGACTTCCCCTTTCGAAACCAATTGTCCCTCTTCGACAAACAGTTGATCAATGACGCCCGCATCGGCAGCATAAATTTTGCTTATCCCTTGAGCTGGACGAAGGTAACCTGAAACGACTTCTTTTCTTTGATAATCACTAAGAAATAAATAACTACCACCTAATAAAACAACCAGTACGATCACCGCAAGTATCCAATTGAAGGAAACATGCGTTGCGATACATACTTCACCATCAAGCTTGTGGCCCTGATGAGAGATGGCCTCCTTTCTAAATAGCTCAAACATCAACCACGCCTTGGTAAACCTGCACTATTGTGAATTTTCCAGCTATTATCTTCATTCACAAAGGTATGAATGTTGGTACTGGTGTATTCATTTTTTTTGTCATTACTCTCGATGCAAAACTTCAATCCATCTCGCACAATCAACACATCATCTTGCTTCGACAAAACGCTGACTTCTAGTAAGGTAAGTGTCAATTCATACTGCTGCCGCATAGCTGAAAACTGCTGTTTAGTACTTTGCAATAAAGGGGAATCAGTACAGAAAAACACATCCAGTTTTTCGAGATCATCCTGACTTAATATACGATAATACTCTTCGAAATATTCGCGCAACGTCATTGCTGTCCTACACATATACCGTTATTTGAAACAAGCGGCAGTATTACACAGTTTTCTGGGATATAGAAATAGCGACATAAACAACATATCCATATAAATCAATAAATAAAGTATAAATAATATGAAATGGTATGATGATTATTTGAGAAGGTAGGTTATCAACGCAATTAAGGGAACTCGGGCCAATGTGAGACAAAGCGATAAGTAACATTAGCCCAATGTTTAGACATACAATTTACATCTTTGTCTGGTCCTTTGTTGTATCATCATAGGTACCAGTATCATTACACAATTTACTATTGTTAGATACGACAGAACCGACCGTACCCTGACCCATTCCATATACTTTAGCAAGGTCTTGATTGTTTAATTTTTTAAGCTTTTTCTTTTTTAGTGAGAGCTTCATAACGTTTCCTTTATAGGTAAAACAGAATAAAGCAATTTTGTGTTTTTTTTAATAAAAGTGCAAGGGCTGAAAACTTAGATTATATGACTAAAACCTAAGCGCGTACGTTTTTCAAAAAGACCTTAGGTGTAAAGCTATTAAATCTGTCATAGTTCATTTTTTCTTAGCAAGAAGACACTGTTATTCTTCGCTCTCGCAAATACGGCAATAAAGTGCTGCGCCTTGGAAACTTGTTTTACATTTAAAAATAATTCTCTACCATCATGATGGTGAACCAGCTCTTTCGTCATTGTAGTTGGGTCTATCTTATAAATTGCCTTTAAATCTGAATAAATTAAACTACCATGGCGATATGAGGGCTTCGCAAAAGTGTACTCTATTGGTAATTTTTCACCTTCAAATTGGCCTGATATTAAATTATATTTAGATAACTGACTTAAGGTATCTTTAACGAAACATACTTCTAAATTCATACAGCCAAACCATACTACATCATTTATAGGCAACAATTGTTGTGTTTCATCAATTTGATCGAGTATCACTGCATAGTTTTGCGTATCGTCTTTGAGGACTACAGCTAAGTGCCGCTCATCTATTGCCGAAATAGACAATACTTTGTTGTCAAAGCTCACGGATTTAATGAGTTCAGCTGTATGAGAGTAAATATCTATACTCTTATTTTTTCTGACATAAATATGAGTTCCTGAAGGACTACTTTCGACCTGATAGCCTCGGTTTGGGAACGAAGCCTGCTGTGCGATTTCACCTTGAGAGTCATACCAAGTGAGATCAAATCGCTCTATATGTGCTTGCCCAGATAAAGTTATATAATGGCCAGTTAACGCGGATTCTGTTACATCAATAATAAAATCGTTATTATGAAAGTAGATATTGCTATCAGAAACAATCCCCGAGTAAGTTTTACCGTCCCCATCCAAAGCGATAAAAACAGAATCGGTTAACGCATCGATAGAACGATAGATCCCTTCGGTCTTCTTTTCGACTACTTCTACAACTCGCTTTTTAGACTCATCAAATTTAACTAGTGCTTGCTTTTTGTAGTCAAACCAATACAAGAACTGTGCTATTTTTCTGAAGCTAAATAAAGCATCAGGTGTTCTCGTTACCAAAGTTTGGAAAGAACCTTCTATATCTGTGTAAAATATATCGGTATATCCTCCCTGTATTCGCGAAAAATACACCCGTTTCGACTCTATATCGTAATGTAAAAGTTCATCTCCGTATGAGGTCATATTGGGTGAAGAGATACGATATTCTACTTCTCTGAGTTGATCGTAAACGTAGATGGCTAAAATTTGCTGCCTACCTCTGTAGCCACTTTTTTCATAAACAAAGTAGCGTCCCTCGATTTCGATCAACCTATTCATATACTCATCACAGGGTAAATCTATCACTTCATCTGTGCCAGCAACATAATCTCGACGAAAAATATGGCAATTGTCACTGTTATCCAATTTTTTATAGAAAAGATCTTTACCTGCACTTGCAAACCCCAGAGGAGTTAGCAGACTATCTGGAAATGAGAAACGGTAGATTTCACTACCTAAAAGCGAACGCACAACAATGGATTCTTTGTCTTCTTCGAAGACGGTATAAGCGAATACATTTCCTTCAGGGTGAACAGCTAACGACTGAAAGTTCGCTTTTTCCACTGTTAAAATAGATTTTTTATAATCAGTAAACGTATATTTTTCTGGTGTGTATACTGGATTTTCACTTAATAAGTACCATGATACAGTCGCTATGATAAAAGCTACGACTGCGATAGTGAATAATGCGACAAAGCGCATTTTGTTTATTACTTTATCCTTTACAGGAATATCAGGCTGCTCATTTTTAACTACTGATTCTGATTGAGTATCATGAAGTACTACCTGATGATCTACTGCAAGGCTATACCCTTTTCGGTAATGTGTTTTAATAATAACGCCTTTGTACTTCTCAGACTTTAGTACTTTACGAAGTTCTGACATGGCGCGGTTGATAGCGTTATCATCAACATAATGTTGACACCATACGTCATCAACTAAATCTTGGCGGGTAACGATTTGATCAGTATTGAGAAGTAAATAGCACAACACTCTGTATAACAGAGGTTCTAGTTCGCGTTCGCTGTCTCCATCAGAGATGGTCTGCTTCTTTGGGTCCAGAGTCCATGCAGCAAACTTGACTTCTTTTACAGCTCTGGAGAAGTTAACTTCTTTCATAAACGCCACATACTTTTCTATTAAAACTAGTCATCAACGACAGACTAAGTCAGTTATTGGTAATATACACTATCAGGTTATATGAGACCAATGTATTAGTAAAAGAAACAAAATATTAAGTTGATGAATTTTATAGAATAAATACTTAATTTCTTGCTTTTTTAGGCCAATTATACACCCTTCAACAAAACATATTTGTTCAAATATGTAGCGATACGTAGATTCATAAACTTACAAAATAAAAAACCCACGCTGTGTGCGTGGGTTTTTAAACCAGATAGGTGGCTGCTTATTTTCGCAGCTGGCGTAGAAGACGTAGCTGGGCAAGGGCTTCTTCAAGCTGTATAGCAGCACGCTGGTAATCCAGCTCGCCAGCAGTGCCTGAAGCCAATTGCGCTTCCGCCTCACGTTTAGCGTCTTCAGCTGCTTGCTCGTCTAGTTCTTCCGCACGAATAGCAACGTCTGCTAGAACCGTTACTGTTTTGGGCTGAACTTCAAGCGTACCGCCGGCAACATAGATAACTTCTTCAGAGCCATCAGCTTTAACCAAACGTACCATACCAGGTTTTAGGCCAGTCAGTAGTGGTGCGTGACCTGGGTGAATACCAAGTTCACCTTCACTACCTGTCACTTGAATCGTAGCCACAGCACCAGAGAATAGATTCTCTTCTGCACTTACTACGTCAAGGTGTACTGTCATTGCCATAACAACCTCCTAATTACATGTTTTTAGCTTTATCGATCGCTTCGTCGATTGAGCCAACCATGTAGAATGCCTGCTCAGGCATATCATCGTATTCACCGTTTAGGATACCCTTAAAGCCAGAGATTGTGTCTTTAAGAGATACGTATTTACCAGGTGCACCTGTGAATACTTCAGCTACGAAGAATGGCTGAGATAGGAAACGCTGGATTTTACGTGCACGAGATACAACTTGCTTATCTTCGTCAGAAAGCTCGTCCATACCTAGAATCGCGATGATGTCTTTTAGTTCTTTATAACGCTGTAGAACTGTCTGAACGCCACGTGCAGTGTCGTAGTGCTCTTGACCGATAACTTGTGGGTCAAGTTGACGTGATGTTGAATCTAGAGGGTCTACCGCCGGGTAGATACCTAGAGATGCGATATCACGAGAAAGTACTACTGTCGCATCTAAGTGAGCAAACGTTGTTGCTGGAGATGGGTCAGTCAAGTCATCCGCAGGTACGTATACCGCTTGGATTGAAGTGATTGAACCTGTCTTAGTTGATGCGATACGCTCCTGTAGAACACCCATTTCTTCAGCTAGTGTAGGCTGGTAACCTACCGCTGAAGGCATACGGCCTAGAAGTGCTGATACTTCAGTACCTGCTAGTGTATAACGATAGATGTTATCTACGAAGAATAGTACGTCACGACCTTCGTCACGGAACTTCTCAGCCATTGTTAGACCAGTTAGTGCAACACGTAGACGGTTACCTGGCGGCTCGTTCATCTGACCATATACTAGCGATACTTTGTCTAGTACGTTTGAGTCGTTCATCTCATGGTAGAAGTCATTACCCTCACGAGTACGCTCACCAACACCTGCGAATACTGAGTAACCGCTGTGCTCGATTGCGATGTTACGGATAAGTTCCATCATGTTTACGGTTTTACCTACACCCGCACCACCGAATAGACCAACTTTACCACCTTTAGCGAATGGACATACAAGGTCGATAACCTTGATACCAGTCTCTAGAAGCTCAACTGAGTTGCTTTGCTCTTCGTATGTTGGTGCTGCACGGTGAATAGACCAACGCTCTTCTTCACCGATAGGACCCGCTTCATCAATCGCGTCACCAAGTACGTTCATGATACGACCTAGTGTTGCTGTACCAACTGGAACCTTGATTGGCTCAGCTGTACCTTGTACTGGAGTACCACGACGTAGACCGTCAGTACTACCTAGTGCGATACCACGTACCACACCGCCACCTAGCTGCTGTTGCACTTCTAGTGTCAAACCAGCTAAGTCGCCTTCTGTAACTTTTAGTGCGTCATATACGGCTGGCACGTTGTCTTGTGGAAACTCGATGTCCACAACGGCGCCGATAATTTGGACGACCTTACCTAAACTCATGTCTATTCCTCTTATTAAACTTTGCCGAAGCGTTACACGGCAGCCGAACCGCTCACAATCTCACTGATTTCTTGTGTGATTGCGGCTTGACGTGCCTTGTTGTATACCAGCTGTAGCTCATCAATCAGGCCACCTGCGTTATCAGTTGCGGCTTTCATCGCAACCATACGGGCAGCTTGTTCAGAGGCAGCATTCTCAACTACACCTTGGTAGACCTGAGACTCAATAAAGCGCACTAATAGTGTCTCTAAAATCGCCTCTGGGCTTGGCTCATATAAGTAATCCCAAGCGTGAGCTGATACATCTTCTTCAGCTTTAGGCAAAGGTAATAACTGATCGATAACAGGCTCTTGTTTCATTGTGTTGACAAACTTGTTGTACACAACGAATAAGCGGTCAATTTTGCCTTCTTCGTATGCATTAAGCATCACTTTCACAGGACCGATAACATCCTGAACAGAAGGTGCATCTCCTAACCCAGTCTTTTTGGCTTCTAGTTCACCACCAAAACGTTTAAAGAATCCAGCAGCTTTGCTGCCAAGAGTTGCGAACGTTGCCTCAACCCCTTTGTCTTTCCACGCTTTTGCGTCTCTTACTACTCGTTTAAACTCATTCGAGTTCAAACCGCCACATAGACCACGGTCGGTAGAGATAACAATGTAACCAACTCGTTTCACATCACGTTCTTCAAGGAACGGATGATTGAAATCAAGATTAGCCTGAGCAATACGACCGATCACTTTGCGTAAGTTTTCAGCGTATGGACGACTTGACGCTACGCGTTCTTGTGCCTTCTTCATTTTTGAAGCGGCAACCATCTCCATTGCGCTGGTGATCTTTTGAGTATTCTTGATACTCCCGATCTTGCTTTTTATCTCTTTTCCGCTGGCCATGACTCTCTCTCCGAATCTCGGTGAGTAGTTACCTACTCACCTTAATAACACATTACCAAGTTTGCGTTGCTTTAAACTTCTCAAGAAGCTCTTTAAGCTGTGCTTCGATCTCGGCGTTGTAGTTACCAGTTTCATTGATTTGAGCCATTAGCTCTGCGTACTCGCTCTTCGCAAATGCGATTAGGCTTGCTTCGAAATCAAGAATTTTGTTGATTTCGATATCTTTAAGGAAGCCTTTTTCAACAGCGAACAACGATAATGACATGTCAGCAACAGACATTGGTGCGTACTGTTTCTGCTTCATTAGCTCTGTTACACGCTCACCGTGCTCAAGCTGTGCACGTGTTGCATCATCAAGATCAGAAGCGAACTGAGAGAACGCTGCTAGTTCACGGTATTGAGCTAACGCTAGACGGATACCACCACCTAGTTTCTTAACGATCTTAGTTTGAGCAGCACCACCTACACGAGATACCGAGATACCAGCGTTAACAGCTGGACGGATACCTGCGTTGAACAAGTCAGTTTCTAAGAAGATCTGACCATCAGTGATTGAGATAACGTTGGTAGGTACGAATGCAGAAACGTCACCACCTTGAGTTTCAATGATTGGCAATGCCGTCAATGAACCTGTTTTACCTTTCACTTCACCATTTGTGAACTTCTCAACGTAATCAGCGTTTACACGTGATGCACGCTCTAGAAGACGTGAGTGAAGGTAGAATACGTCACCAGGGTAAGCTTCACGGCCCGGTGGACGCTTAAGTAGTAGTGAGATTTGACGGTAAGCAACTGCTTGCTTAGACAAATCATCATATACGATTAGCGCGTCTTCACCACGGTCACGGAAGTATTCACCCATAGTACAACCAGAGAACGGCGCTAGGTATTGTAGCGCAGCAGATTCTGACGCAGATGCTACAACAACGATAGTGTTAGCAAGTGCACCGTGCTCTTCTAGTTTACGTACTACGTTAGCGATAGTAGATGCTTTTTGACCAACCGCTACGTACACACACTTAACGCCTGTGTCTTTTTGGTTGATGATAGCATCGATAGCTAATGCTGTTTTACCAGTTTGGCGGTCACCGATAACAAGTTCACGCTGACCACGACCTACTGGGATCATCGCATCGATAGACTTATAACCAGTTTGTACTGGCTCATCTACTGACTGACGCTCGATTACGCCAGGTGCGATTTTTTCAACTGGTTCAAAACCGTCATTGTCGATAGCGCCTTTACCATCGATCGGTGCACCTAGCGTGTTAACAACACGACCAAGTAGACCACGACCGACTGGTACTTCAAGGATACGACCAGTTGATTTAACTTTTACGCCTTCTTTTAGGTCTGCGTATGGACCCATAACTACCGCACCTACTGAGTCACGCTCAAGGTTCAATGCGATAGCATAACGGTTGCCAGGAAGCTCAATCATCTCACCTTGCATACAGTCAGCTAGACCGTGGATGCGGATGATACCATCGGTAACAGATACGATTGTACCTTCGTTACGCGCTTCACTTACAACTTCAAACTGTTCAATGCGTTGCTTGATCAGTGCAGAAATTTCTGTGGAATTAAGTTGCATGCTCTTTTTCCCAATTACGATTGTAGCGACGTCGCAAGACGATCTAATTTGCCGCGAACTGAACCATCAATGACGGTATCACCGGCTTTGATAACTAGACCACTTACAAGGGCTTCGTCGATGCTACAATTCAGCTTAACTTTGCGTGCGAAACGTTTTTCAAGTGCCGCGACCAATTTTGCTTGCGCATCATCTGCAAGCACTGTTGCTGAAATCACATCAACATCGATTTCTTTTTCGTAGTCTGCTTTTAGTTCAGCAAACAAGTCTGCAACAGCTGGAATGGCGGCTAAACGCTCATTTTCGGCCATCAGCTTGATAAGGTTTTGGCCTTGCTCGTTGAGTTGTTCTGCACATAGCTTGATAATGATTTCAGCTTGCTCAGACCCTAAAGAGATAGAGCCTAATAAAGTCTGAACCTGTTCATCGCGGGTCACTTGACCTGCGAAGAACAGCATTTCATTCCAAGCTTCAACTGTGCCTTTTTCAACAGCAAGTTCAAAAGCCGCTTTAGCGTATGGGCGAGCGATAGTAGTCAATTCAGACATGCTCATACCCTCCTACTTAAAGCTCAGCGACAAGTTTTTCAACGATGTCACTATGTGCGGCTTGATTGATTTCACGCTCTAAAATCTTCTCAGCGCCAGCGATAGAAAGTGCAGCTACTTGAGTACGTAGCTCTTCTTTTACGCGGTTGCGCTCAGACTCAATTTCAGAGTGTCCCTGAGCAATGATGTTTTCACGCTCTTGTTGACCACGAGTAGTCTCTTCATCAACAATCAGCGCAGCACGCTTCTTAGCTTGTTCGATAATTTCAGCCGCTTGTGCTTTTGCTTCTTTAAGCTGCTCAGCAGCTTTTTCACGCGCAAGCTCAAGATCTTTTTCAGCCTTATCAGAGGCAGCCAAACCATCTTCGATCTTTTTCTGGCGAGCTTCAATTGCATCATTTAGCGGCGGCCATACAAATTTCATACAGAAAAGTACGAATACCGTAAACGCAATTAATTCACCGATTAGAGTGAGGTTAATATCCACAACCACTCCTCCTTAAAATAGTAAGCTGTTCAAAAATTAGAATTAAAGTACGAACAGGATTACCATTGCGATACCAACACCGATCATAGCTACCGCATCGATTAGACCAGCAAGGATGAACATTTTAACCTGTAGTGAAGGCGCAAGCTCAGGTTGACGAGCACAAGCTTCAAGGAATTTACCACCCATGTTACCGAAACCGATAGCGGTACCGATTGCACCAAAGCCGATTAGTAGAGCAACAGCGATAAACTTAAGGCCTAATACTAGTTCCATTTTTTTCTCCAAAGTTTCAATTGTAAATTAAAGTTAAAGTTAATTTTTAAAAAATCTGTTAGTGGTTGTCTGAACTTGCCATGCTTAGGTATACGATTGTCAGCATCATAAATACGAATGCTTGCAATACGATAACCAAAATATGGAATACCGCCCAAATAAAGTGCAGCGGTAACTGCATTAAACCAATTGTACCAATCAAGATGAAGATCAATTCACCCGCATATAAGTTACCAAACAAACGCAGTGCCAATGAGAACGGCTTCGCAACCAAAGCAATGGTTTCAAGTAACAAGTTACAAGGAATTAAGAACAACATACCAATCTTGTTTTTGGTGCTGAACGGATGAAGTGTTAGTTCAGCAATAAAACCACCGATACCTTTGATTTTGATTGAATAACCGATCATCAGAATAAATACACCGATAGCCAGTGCCGCGGTCATATTCACGTCAGTAGTTGGTACAATCTTCATATATACGTCGTGAGAATCTACCCCAAATGCTTGCTCACCGACAAAGCCAGCGAAAGCAGGTAAGAAATCAACAGGAATCAAGTCCATTAAGTTCATTAAGAACACCCAAACAAAGATAGTTAGGGCCAAAGGAGCGATCAGTGCACTTTTACCATGATAGGTATCGCGTACGTTGTCACCAACGAACTCAACTATCATTTCAATAAAGCACTGGAACTTACCAGGAACACCTGTAGTGGATTTTTTAGCGGCACTTCGGAAGATCCATAAGAAAATAAGACCTAAGCCGATTGACCATGCGAGGGTATCTATATTCCATGCCCAGAAACCACTATCCGCACATGCTTTATTGAAGGCTAGACCGGCATCGGTCGAGCACATCTTGGCATTCGTCAAGTGGTGCTGAATATGGCTCGATATAGTAACTTCTTCTGCAGCCATGTTTTATCCCAAAAGTTAATGATTAAAAAAAATAAGGGCGAACCATTGTGCGAACATTACCAGTATATAAGCGCCAAAAAAGGGCAACATAACCACTGAAAAATGCTTAAAAATCAGCGCAAAGAGCACAACAGTTAGCAAAAATTTTAATCCGTTTCCTCGTTTAATCGAGGAATACACTTGATTTGCCTTAGACGCTCCCATAAATCGGAATGCATAAACGGCAAATACAAAATTAGGGAGTACCATAACCAGACCGCCAGCCAACGCTGAAACGCCTGCTTGTACTCCCCAACCTATGAAAACGATTACTGCAGCTAAAATTGCTACGATACCCTGAATTAATACGCTTTTTAATGCGGCTCGCCGGTATGGGCGGGCTAACGATTGAGTCACTTTATATTAACCTTAATGACATTTAATTTTATCAGGGTATGAAAACTGGCGAAATTATACTTGTTTCTGCCTAATTTGCAACTTGACGGGACAAAATGTGACGTTTTTTAGACGCCACATTCCGTTAAATAGTGAGGGTTAGGAAGGTTCTTTTAAATCTGGGTTAATGCGCCCTAAGATCCCATCCAATTCATCAAGGTTGGCGTAGGAAATAACCAATTTTCCTTTCCCTTTTTGGTTGTAGTTTATTTCTACTTTAGCGCCTAAATTTTCACCAAGTTGTTGTTCTAGCAACTTAACATCTGGATCTTTGGCTTTTGCTTCTTTTTTAGCCACCGGTTCTAAAAGAGTGCGAACCAATTTTTCAGTTTCTCTGACTGTTAGCCCTTTTGCTGCGACAGTGCGCGCGGCATCGGACTGAGCTTCGCCTTCAAGCGCTAATAAACAACGAGCATGTCCCATTTCGATATCGCCATGCTCTAACAAAATTTTTACATCATCATTGAGATTATTGAGACGCAACAAGTTAGTTACAGCTGTTCTCGATTTACCTACAGCTTCGGCGACTTGCTGATGAGTTAGTTCAAATTCATGTAACAAACGATTCAAGGCAATGGCTTCTTCCATTGCATTTAAATCTTCTCGTTGGATATTCTCAATCAGCGCAATAGCGACTGCCGCTTCGTCTGGTACATCTTTAATTACACAGGGTATCGTGTCTAACTGCGCCAACTGTGCAGCACGCCAACGACGCTCACCAGCAATTATTTCATAACTTTGTTGATCAATTTTACGCGCCACAATTGGCTGTAAAATACCTTGCGCACGGATCGAGTTAGCAAGTTCTTCTAGTGCTTGCTCCGACATGTCTTTGCGAGGTTGATACTTGCCAGGCTTGAACCACTCGATAGGAAGTCGTTTTAATTCTTGTTCTTCCGATGATTGAGTCACATAGTCACCCGGAGATACAGAGTCTTGTAATTCCGTTGAGGGAGTAGCAGGTTGCGAAGGTTTAGAAGAACTTAACAGGGCATCCAACCCTCGACCTAAACCACGTTTTTTAACCGACATGTTTTTATTATCCTCTTAAGCAACAGCAGCTTGCTTTTCTTTACGTCTTAACATTTCTCCGGCCAAAGCTAAATATGCTTTGGCGCCGCTAGAAGCTCTATCATAATACATGGCTGGGGCACCAAAACTTGGCGCTTCAGCAAGACGCACATTGCGTGGAATGACAGTGCGATATACTTTATCACCAAAATGCTGTTTTAGCTGCTCCGATACGTCGTTGGCTAAACGATTTCTCGGATCGTACATAGTGCGCAATATCCCTTCAATTTGTAAATTTGGATTTACTAACTTACCCAATTGAGTAATGGTATCCATCAATGCGGTTAATCCCTCAAGCGCATAGTATTCACATTGCATAGGTACCAATACCGCATCGGCTGCAGCCATGGCGTTAACCGTGAGCATGTTTAGAGAGGGCGGACAATCAATAAAAATAAATTCATATTTATCTTGTACTGACTCAAGTGCGTTGCGAAGACGAACTTCACGAGCAAATAGCTCCATAAGCTTCACTTCAGCAGCGGTAACATCGCCGTTAGCAGCAATAAGATGATATTCACCACTAGTTTCGGTACAAATAACTTTGTCTATTGGCATATCTTCAATTAATAAGTCATAGATGGTTGCTACTTCATCATACTTATCAACACCGCTTCCCATGGTTGCGTTACCTTGTGGGTCTAAATCGATCAACAGCACTTTGCGCTTTGTTGCTGCCATAGACGCGGCCAAATTCACCGCGGTGGTGGTTTTTCCTACACCACCTTTTTGGTTTGCTATTGCAATGACTCTTGCCACACTATCCTCGACTATTAATCTTTTGAAAGAATGATCAAATGGCGCTCACCTTCAAGTTGTGGCACCACAAGGTTGATGTCTTGCGACAAACTCACGCCAGTAGGCAGATTTGCTAACTCTTCGTCAGGAAATTGTCCCTTTAAGGCTAAATATACGCCATCGCTATCGATTAAGTGCGAACACCACTGCACCATATCTTGTAATGAAGCAAATGCACGGCTGAGTACCCCGTCTAATTTAACACTTGCTTGATATTCTTCAACACGAGACTGAACAGGTTCCACATTTTCAATACCAAGTGCATGTTTTACTTGCATTAAAAATCGAACACGTTTGCCCAAACTATCTAACAACACAAATTGAATATCAGGGCGGGCGATGGCCAACACCATTCCTGGTAGGCCAGGTCCAGTACCGACATCAATGTAATTTTTACCGCTTAAGTGTGGAGCCACTACCAAAGAATCCATGATGTGTTTAACCATCATTTCTTTGGGATCGCGGACAGAAGTTAGATTATAAGCCTTGTTCCATTTATCAAGCAGCTGGACATAGTCGACCAGCTGCTGTTTTTGATTTTCACTTAGCTCAATATTAGTTTGTGAGAGTAAATTGTTTAATTGCTCTAGTAACACGGTATTCCGTTGCGACTACGCAGACTTGCGCAGTAGCCCTTGCTTTTTCAGATACACTAATAATAGCGAAATCGCAGCAGGGGTGATACCAGAAATACGCGATGCTTGACCAATTGTTTGTGGACGCGCATCAGTTAGCTTGGCAACTACTTCGTTTGACAAGCCGCTAACTTGACGATAATCAAAATCAGCTGGGAGTTGAGTTTCCTCATGACGAAGTTGCTTATTAACTTCATCTAACTGTCTAGCGATGTAACCAGCATACTTGGTTTGGATCTCAACTTGTTCCAACGCTTGGATATTATCGAGATCAGATGCCAATCCTTCAATCTTCATCAGGTCATGATAATTTACTTCAGGGCGACGGATCAGATCCTCTAAACTCGCTTCGCGGGCTAGTGGAGATTTAAGTAATGTATTGACTTGATCTAGTGCTGGATGATCTTTATGGATCCAGGTATTACGCAAGCGCTGTGTTTCTAATTCCATTACTTCTAATTTATTGTTATAAGCAGCCCAACGCTCATCATCAACCAAGCCAAGTTCACGACCTTTTTCAGTTAAACGCAGATCGGCATTATCTTCTCGTAATAGCAGACGATATTCCGCTCGCGATGTAAACATACGATACGGTTCTTTGGTTCCTAATGTCGCAAGGTCATCAATAAGCACACCCGCATACGCTTCATCCCGACGTGGAGTCCAAGCTTCTCGGCCTTGCACTTGAAGGGCTGCATTCATACCAGCAATCAAGCCTTGCGCACCAGCTTCTTCATAACCAGTAGTACCGTTTATTTGACCAGCAAAGAATAAACCGTTAATAAACTTTGTTTCCAGAGACTGTTTGAGATCTCTTGGGTCAAAGAAGTCATATTCAATCGCATAACCTGGTCGACAGATATGCGCATTCTCAAATCCTTTAATTGAGCGGACGATTTCAAGTTGAATATCAAAAGGTAAACTCGTTGATATACCATTCGGATATAACTCATAAGAGGTCAATCCTTCGGGCTCAACAAAGATCTGATGCTTTTCTTTGTCCGCAAAGCGTACTATTTTATCTTCGATAGAAGGGCAGTAACGTGGACCAATACCCTCTATGACGCCAGCATACATAGGAGAACGATGTAAATTCTCACGGATCACATCATGGGTTTTTTCGTTGGTATAGGTGATATAACAAGGGATCTGTTTTGGGTGATCAGAAACCTTACCCATAAATGAAAATACCGGAGTAGGTGTATCTCCAGGCTGTTCCTGCATTACAGAGAAATCAACGGTTCTAGCATCGATACGTGGTGGAGTTCCGGTTTTTAGCCTATCAACGCGAAATGGCATTTCACGTAGGCGCTCAGCTAGAGCGATAGAAGGAGGATCACCAGCTCGGCCACCTTTAAAGTTTTCTAAACCAATATGAATCTGACCACCTAAGAAAGTACCCACCGTTAATACTACGGAATTTGCGCCAAAACGTAGTCCCATTTGTGTAACTACGCCTTTAACTTGATCACCTTCAACAATTAGATCATCACAGGATTGCTGAAAGATCTTTAGGTTTTCTTGATGTTGTAAAGTTTCTTGAATTGCAGCTTTATACAAAGCCCGATCTGCTTGAGCTCGAGTTGCTCGAACAGCTGGTCCTTTAGAAGAGTTTAATGTTCTAAATTGGATGCCACCTTTGTCAATTGCCTTGGCCATCGCGCCACCAAGTGCATCGATCTCTTTAACCAAATGACCTTTACCGATCCCGCCGATCGCTGGATTACACGACATCTGTCCCAGTGTATCCATGTTATGCGTCAATAATAGGGTGTTCATTCCCATACGCGCGGCTGCTAGAGCAGCTTCAGTACCAGCGTGGCCACCACCAACTACGATGACATCAAAATGTTCATGATAAATCATTAACGGGATCCTACTTATAACAACCAAGTCTGTTTTGAAAGGATGGGTATTCTACCTAGAAATATCCAGAAGGGAAATGGTTAAAGTTTATACAAGTCTAAAAAGAGATCACTTAATATATATAAGGATCTTTTTAAAGATCTTTATTGATCTTACTACTACTGCCCAGCATTTCTGTGAATAGTTTCTAATTTCTTACTAGATCCATAGCGTTAGCTTAGATCAAATGATGTGAATTAGATCGGATCAACCAGCTTAGAACCTCTGATCAAATAGCTCTTTTATACACAGGGGTAGATCTGAGTTTTTTTATCCAATGGATAAGTATGCTTAGATCAGCAGTTAGATCAGTGTTTATCCACAATGGGATCTAAAAATACTAAAAATTGTGTATAACTTATGTGTATCTTAGATCTACCTCACTGAGGTAAGCTTTCCACAAACTGTGGCAACCAAGCCAGAGCGGTATCTTCTGGTAACTCGGGATCTTGTACGTCGATTTTCTTCACCTCCAATAATTGTTTTGCTCCTTTTTCCTTTAGTAAAGTCGCTAAATTATTGGCTGCATGATTGAAAGTGTCGTAGTTTGAATCCCCGATCCCAACCACTGAAAAGCATCGATCTGCCATGGTCTCTGTGCCGTTCAGTGCTTCTATAAAAGGAAGCAGGTTATCAGGGTAGTCTCCGGCTCCATACGTTGAAGTTACGAGTAGCCAATATGAATTCGTACATTGTGAAAGATCTGGTTGCTCGTGGAGAACAGCATTAATCCCTTGATTTTCCAAAGATTCTAATAGTTGTTCAGCAACATATTCTGCTGATCCCATTTGGCTTCCAACAATGATATCGATAGCTTGCATAGACAGTGGCCCAATCCTCTAATGGGCGCCATATTATCTGTTCGCGTGAATATGTAAAGAGCCTGTTTGAACAACTGAATAAAAATTAACGGGTGAAAACTAGGCAAAAATATATATTTAAATTTATCTATTTGAATTATAAAGACTAAATAAATTATTCCACCTGCGTTTTCAGTGAGTTATTTGTGGATATTCTATGAAGTAGTTGAGTTTAACCCATATCCATTCGTTGCTTTTATTAACCCTAGTGAATCACTGAGATGCTATTTTCAGTATAAAAATTGCTTTGTGGATGAAGTTATGTGGATAAGGATCTAATGGGTTGAAATCGATCCGTTTTTTTAGATCTTTATAGCTAGATCCTTATATTAAAAGAATCTAAAAAAATAGGACAATTAATACTGATTGTTTGTTTTTACAACGGTTGATCCCAGTGGTTGCTGGAATATAATCTGTTTTGCTTAGTGAGTTTGGCTGGTAACAGTGCCGATAAACACGCCGCTATCTTTGCAAAGCTGTGAAGCTAATTGCGTTTTCATAGCTGTGTTTTGTACTCAGTAACATTCAATAGCACTGTTGATGGGTGTTAAAGGTAGGGGTATACAGTATAAAGTTATTAAATAATAATGAGGCAGACGCAGTAGAAAACTACGTCTGTTATGGTTGTTTGTTACTTAATCTCAACTGTGGATAAGCGAATTTGCCCAATAATTTCTTCGTTGGATTAGAAGAATCGTCGGTTTTTAAATATTAACACTTTCAAAACTCTTATCCTCAGCAGTGGTTATTTACCGATACAGAAACTAAAAATGTAAAAACACTCAAAGTGTTAGAAAGCTATTGGCGCACATGTGGAGTGCAACCTTTTGTTAGGTTTTGCCATGGAAGAACCCATTCTAGGCGATTTGCAGCATTTTTAAAGTGGGATATCTGGGAAAGTGGGACAAAATTATTATCTTTATTGTTACCCATTTTGAAGTTTGCACTATCAGTACAAAGTATTGATTTTTAATAATTATTTATCAAAATAGCTTGCGTTTTACTATCTCCATGCGAATCTTTATAAAGCTGGAGGTAATCATGAAAAAATACCCATCTTTATCATTAATCGCTTTATGTGTGTCCTTGTCTGGTTGCGTAACCGGACCCCGTCATTATGTTCAAGATGAATCTCGGGCTTTAAATCTAGCGCGAGCCGGGGGCATCTACGATTTGGATTTGAGAGATTCCCACGATGGTGTCCACTCTTATAGCAAAGGTATGTTGGTTCCATTACTTGGGCTCGCTAGGCTAACGACTTCATTTAATGATCCGCTTCTGCGTCTTTCTGGTACGCAGACGTTCGTGTTTAACGCTACCGATATAATGATGACACCAGACAATCCCTCGGCTAGACCAAGTCTAATGGGATGGATGCCCGCATCTGCTGCTACCTCAGAATCTCAGGCTTATGAGAAATATGTGCATCTTGTCGATCTGGCAATTCAGCATGTGGCCGATGATATGGCGTTGAATGTCACTAAACTGAGTAATGTAGAAACGCCAGAAATTGATGGTCATCCCATGATTCTTTGGTCTGTTGAAAGCGCCGAGCATGGATGCGGTATTGGTCAATGTGTGGTTGCTTACAACATTACGACTCCTTATCTCTGGAAGAGCCCGCTCTACATTAAAGATGGTGAGTCAGAAAGCTATAACATCGCTGTTAATCACCTGAAGAACTATTCTCGCTTTGTGTTCCGTCAGTCAGGATCACAAGACTTTCCAATTGATGAGTTTTATAGAGCCGTCAGTGCTGCATTGCCATCGTGGATGGTGATCTATTTTCCACCAAACCATGTGGTTAAGGATGGCCAGTCTCTCCCATATCCAGTGTTGTATGAGCAAGGGGAACAACTGCTGTTTAAGGAGTCTGCATTATGAAAAGTGAATATCAGGAGCTAGACAATATTGTTTTGGCGATGGATGAAGTCCAAATGGACCCCGTCATTCTTACTTACCTGATCAGTCATCTATTGACGAGAAATTCGGTGTTCCATCAGCCTAGAGTGGGATGTGTCAAATGCAAGATCACGGGAGAACTAGTCTATCCCCATAGCTGGATTGAGCTTCCAGGCGGTTGGATTGTTGATCTCAGACTGAATCAGGCTTTCAACACGTTCGACCGCTATCCGCAGGGCATTTTCGAGCCATCATCCTACCGGAACCTTCAGTATTTCGGTATGCCCCTTACCGTGCCTGAATTTGAACCATCTGAACTCGATGAAATGACTGATTTTATGTTTTCCAAGTTATTCAGTTTGCAAGGACTGGATATTCGAGTGAGCGGAGGTAGCTATGACTGCATTTGAGTGGGGAATGCTTGGGCTATTCCTATTTTTTAGTTTGGTCACCTTCTGGTGTCTTTACAGCTATAGAGCCAACCAGAAATTGTCAGGCCAAAGCAAACCTCAAGCTGAAGAGTGGGAGGGGAAACATGATTCAAAATCTCAAAAGTGATTTAGTAAATATAATGTTGCTTGGTGTTCTGCTATTCGGATTGATGCTGGCTCAAGACTCTGTATGGGGATTCTTGCTTGCAGGTTTGCCATTGGTCATTTGGTGCTTTAAAGCTTTCACATTTATCCAACGCAGATGGTGGTTAGCTGTTCCTTTTTGGTGTGCACTTACTTATTTATGTTGGCAAATGTCTTTGGCACTTTGGGCTGGCTATCTATTCGTTGCGTTTGTCAGAAATATGATGGAGTTAAATGAAAATTATCCAGCACCAATTCGACGAAAAACTAAAAGCCGTAAAAGAAAAATGGATGATTACGATGAGTATATTTCGACTCAAATAGGTCGTCATGTAGGTTGTGGGCTTCCAGATAGCTTTGATTACGACTACCGAAACCATATTGGGTTTGATGATTGATTTTTAGCTCTTAGCTGGTTCCTTTTGAGTACACATCAACGGAACTAGCCATCAGACTGGTTTTACTACCAATAGAAGCACCTAAACCAGACCAGAGATAAAGCACCACTTATAACAGACTGTGGAGACTTAGATGTTCATTCGAGCTTACCTTCGCGCATCAACCAAAGAACAAAATGCTGAACGGGCTCGCGAGTCCTTGATTCAGTTTGCTACTCAGCATGGCCAGCGAATCGCCGCTTTTTATATTGAGAATGTTTCTGGTGCCACGCTGCACAGGCCTGAGTTGATGCGCTTGATTGCCGAGTCAGGCGAGGGTGACATTGTGCTGGTTGAACAAATCGACCGTCTGGCGCGGCTCAAGCAAAGTGATTGGGATACGTTGAAACAAAAGCTGGCCAGCAAACGTCTAGCCATTGTTTCACCGGAACTTCCTACCAGTTGGCTGGCTTTGCAACAACATAGCGAAACTGACTTTACCGGCGCTATTTTACAGGCGGTCAATGCCATGATGTTGGACATGCTCGCGGCGGTTGCCCGCAAAGATTATGATGACCGGCGACGTCGCCAATCACAGGGGATCGCAAAGGCTAAATCCGATGGTAAGTATAATGGGCGTCAGCCAGATCTCAAACGTCACCATCACATAGCCAGCCTACTGAAATCTGGGCATAGCTATAGTGACATTCAAGATATGTTGGGGTGTTCGCGGCATCTGATTGCTACTATCTCGAAGAGTATGGACTAGTTCAAATTATTCATTGTTTGTATCCCCATCACTTAGCGTGTCCGGGTTTTTCAATGACTTTTTGTCTGCGGATGCTAATCGTCGCTCGACCTTTTTCACATCTTCTGAAGGTGGTAAATGTTCTGGTCGTATACCTCGGCTTAATAGTGTTTGGCGTACAGCATCGTTATTGGTTACATGCTCGATGGATATTTGCTGCTCGCGGGTCATCTGCTGTGTTCGTGCATTGTGGATAGTGATCTCAGTGGCAAAGTCTTTGGCTTTGAGAATAATCGTTGGTGCAAAGTCGGCTAGCGGGCGGTTATCGGGCACTTGCCATTGGGCTTTCATTGCTTGTGTGCTTTTACCAAACAGTGCAGTGTCACCTTTGCTGCGGATCAATGCAAAGTTTTGGTTACCGCCAGTTTGTTCAAATATAACACTGGAGAGCTCTTTTTCGGTGGCTGATAGTTTTTGCCGTGCTAGCACTCGTTCAGCTTCTAGCAAACGTTGTTCAATTAACTCTGCTTTACGGGTTTGCATTGCAAAATAGGTTTGTGCGAAGGCTATTTCTTGTTTACGTGAATCACCGTTTTGTGCAACCAGATAGCAAGCGTAACGAGTAAGCATTACATCGTCGATTTCTCGTTGGCTGCCTGAACCTAGCTCGACCATTTTCCCGACGTCGGCAAAATGGTCCACAATGGCATGGCCGCTTATTTCGCAGGCAGTTTTAGCTTTTGATATGACGCTGACAAAGTTATCCCATTTCCCATAGCCCAATAGGTGTTGCAGATCTCTCGCTAACCAATATTCAACACCATTTTCGGTTTGCTGAGCATGACCTTCAAAGGTTGTTGTGAGTGTTTGAATTTGTTGTTGTTCCATTTTGTCCCTCCTTATTTTGCCTTGTTCCCAAAGCCCAATTTGGCCAAATAACCTGTCATTTCATCCTCCAAACTAGCTAAGTGGGCTTTAAGTTGTTCACGCTCAGCATGTACAGCCATCAGGTCGATTTTTTTCTCTTCTTCGAAAGTATCTACATAACGTGGAATGTTGAGGTTGTAGTCGTTATCTTGGATATCTTTCAGACTGGCAAGATAGGCGTATTTATCGACGTTTTCATTCGCTTTGTAGGTTGCGACGATTTTTGCGATATTGTCGGCACTGAGTTGGTTCTGGTTTTTACCGGGTTTAAACTCGTGTGAGGCATCGATAAATAGGACGTTGTCATCAACCTTTTCTTTTTTGAAAATCAGAATTACGGCTGGAATGCCGGTTCCATAAAAGAGCTTATCTGGCAGGCCAATCACTGCATCCAGTAGATTTTCGTCAATCAATTGCTGGCGGATTTTGCCCTCAGTTGAGCCTCGGAATAGCACACCGTGGGGAACAATTACCCCCATGCGACCAGTCTTAGGTTTAAGTGTCTCTATCATATGTAGAATGAAGGCATAGTCGCCTTTAGTTTTTGGCGGTATACCACGACGAAAACGGTTTAACTTGTCATTTTCAGCGTCCTCATGTCCCCATTGAACTACAGAAAACGGCGGGTTGGCCGCTACAATATCAAACATCATTAAGTCGCCGTTTTTATCCAACAACTTAGGATTGCGAATGGTATCGCCCCATTCGATTTTGTGGTTGTCTTCACCGTGCAGGAACATATTCATTTTGGCCCGTGACCAAGTTGAACCATTCATCTCCTGTCCATAGAGAGCGTAGTTTTTACTATCAAATTTTGTTCGTACTTTATTTCCACATTTTATCAATAGTGAGCCAGAACCACAGGTAGGATCGCAGATACTGTCGCCTGGCTGCGGTTCAAGCAACTCTGCAATCAAGTCACTGACTTCTGGTGGGGTATAAAATTCACCGGATTTCTTGCCACTACTTACTGCGAAGTTTTTGATTAAGTATTCATAGGCATTACCAATTACATCCAATGTACTGACGCGACTAGGTTTGAGGTTGAGTTCCGGCTTAGCAAAGACTTCCAGCAGATAACGTAGGATGTTGTTCTTCTGTTTATCTTCACCTAAGCGGTCGGTGTTGAAAGAGATATCTTGGAACACGCTTTTCCCTGAATCTCTGAGTTTAGTGCCATTGGCTTCTTCAATGGCATGCAGTGCTTGATCAATGCGCTTACCATTGCCAGGTTCATAACGATGTTCGTACAAATAATAGAAGCTGGCGTTTTTGGGTAGCGCAAAACGCTCGTACTTCATCGTCTCTTTGATGAGCTCTGAAGCATCACCATACTGAGCTTTGTAACCATCGTAATGGTCTTGCCATACATCAGAAATGTACTTAAGAAATAACATGGTTAGGATTAAGTCTATGTAATCATCTGCGTCGGTAGTGCCACGGAAAATGTTACAAGAGTCCCACAATGCTTTGTTTATTCTGTCTTGATTGATATTTTCGTTCATTTTATGACTGATTTCCTAACTGAATCTGCGTACATAACTGGTCAAAATAAATATCGCCATTAACAATTAGACGCTGATAGGTTTCTTTTTGTGCAAGCCAGTTTCTGTGGATTTTTTCGATTTGGTACTGTTGCTCTAATGGTGGTAAATCTATCGGCATTGCAGCCAGAATTTTTGCGGTCACTTTATTAATGTTGGTTCCTTCACTCATTCCATTAAAGTAACGTTGCCCTAACAATGAGTTGATGTACCACTGTAAATAATAAGGTGAAATAAGGTTGTGATTGCAGCGTATCACCGCGGTTTGATTGGTTGTTATGGTAGGTCTATCCCATTCCTCACTAAAGATCGCCGCAGAAAACACTGGCCCTCTCAAACGAAATAAAAGATCTCCAGGTCTTAAGTAATGACGATCAGGACTACCCTCCGGAATCACTTTTGCCAGTGTGTTGGCTGTTATACTGCCATCAAGCGTAATATCTTTTGTCTGAATGAGATAGCACGAACCCTCATTACCCTTGTCTTTGATTGCTGAGGTAAATGCCATGCCAAGTTTTATCGTTGTTATCTCAGCTAGTGTTTTGGATATGTTCATAAGGTTAACAGAAGGGGGAGTTACTCCCCTTTTCCTTCATGTTGATTGATACTAACAGATTGATAAATTGAAACTTCACCAATGTGAACAGATAAGTCATAGTTAATAGGTGTGGTAGATGCTATGTGAAGAAGAATAAAAAAGGTTAATCTTACTAGCATTGGTCGTTTGTCGTTCTTTGTAGCATTTGTCCCAGTATTTTGATAATTTATTCTGTGCATGAATTTTAGTCTCCTTGATTAAAGGTGTATCTGTACGAGGGAGTTGCCCCTCCCTCGTACACTAGGAGAACTCTCCTAGTTACAGGATGATATTAGATCTCTTTTTGATGCACCGCAAGTAGTACGGCCCTCCTAGTTTTGTGTTTTTTAATGATTTTCCTTTATCATAATGAAAATAAAGGATTTTTATTTTTGTTTGTTCAGAACGTTTTTCTCTTTATTTCCACTAATTAAGGCTATCTGTCATTTCAACGAGCTTATTTTCGTTCCAACGACACAATTGTCGTATCCGCATCAGATTGGCATTTGCTCGACGAATGACGGCAAAGTTGTCTTCAACGAACTCTATGACTGGTTTTTCCCAATCCTGAGCAAGGGAAAAGGTTGATCGTAGGTAGCGATATTGGTCACCACGAGGTAGATAATGGCTGATGACGTTATAGCCATCAGTTCCTTTTTTACGAGTGAACTCATTGTAGAACCAGTACATTTCAAACTTTCTATCTCGTAGTCGTGCTCTGCAGCCGTAGTGTCCCGGATAACCGGGTGTTTCCTTACCTCGATGAGCTTTGTTATGTTGCCAAAATAGATCTGAAATCCGGCGTGCTATGTAGTAATAACGCAGTTGTTCCAGCTCAACAGACTTGTGTACGTAACGTAAATACTGTTGTGATGACGAATGGGTGAAAAGCATTGCCTCGTCGTGATCTATCTTCTTGTCATCGCTTGAGACAAAAGTATTCCAAGCAGCAATTTGTTTTTCCAAAGTCGTAAATGGATTAGAAGTGTCAGTCATAGAATTATCCTCTGTGTCGTAAATACAGAGTCAGTCTATTGCTACATGCCCACTTTCATCCGCCGTCTTCATGCCCTTTTTGGGCACCTAGGTCTTTTGTTATGGCGACTTAGCCAGAAGACCTAGCCAATTCCTATCCAGATAATTATCTGATGGGGGACCTGGACAGGTTTATTCCATACAAGCTTTATCGCCAATAAAAGACCTGAGCTAAACGATTCCATTTTTAATGGGGGACATGGCTTTAAGAGGTGTAAATCGACAGGTCTCTAAGCTTTCACATGTGAAAGTTTTTCTCTGGGTATTCACTGGCGCACAAATTGATACGGTTATGTCGGGCAACTCATTGGTGGCTTAGATTTTTGCTCTTCAGTGGCTGTTTTTAATCTACATGTTGAATAAATGTCATTAAATATCAGCATCTTGAAATTTATTATTGAAGTTCCAAAAAAGGACAGTTCCAGCGGTCTGCTTAGTTTGTCTTTTTCGAGATGATTGCTCCTGCAAGTTAGATAATAAACAGGAGTCATCATGACGGGTAATAACCAACCTAAACAAGAAGAACGGTTACTGACTTATGCTGAAGTGTGTGACGTTTTGCAAACGTCACAAGCCACACTTCGCCGTTACGTGCGCGATGGACGTTTTCCTCCTCCAATAAAACCCAATCCCAATGGTCGTACTGTTCGCTTTCGGTACAGCGACATCACAGCTTGGTTGAGTGATTTGTGATGGGGGTTAGTGATGCAATATAAGTTGCAGGATGATGGGCTCTATTGCTTGTCCTCTGATCGGTGGCTGCGAATAGGTGGTTGGATTCAGGTGTTGGCTCGCACTCGTTTAACTGACAAACGACATGGGCATGGAGCGCTGCTAGAGTGGCAAAATTTTGATGGGGTTAGGTTACGTGAAGTTGTGTATGCCAGAGACCTGAATAGTGATAATGCACGTCAGATCAGGGATATGCTGGTCGATACTGGGTATCCCTTAACTCCTGGCCAGTCAAGTTGGAGTAGGCTTCAACATTATCTAATAGAACAGATGGCTCTTGCTGCTCCGGCGACAGTGGTTAATCGAACAGGCTGGCATGGTTCAGTGTTTGCAACCTGTAACTGGACTATCGGTTCAGCTGACGAACCGCACCATTTCGTAGGTCAGCTATCTGGTTCTACAACGTTAGAGGAATCCGGAAGTCTCAGCGATTGGCAGACTTATGTCGGTCAGCTATGCCGAGGCAACCCGTTAGCAATATTCAGTATTGGAACGGCGCTGGCTGCCCCACTAATCGCATCTTCTGGTATGGAAAATGGCGCCATTCATCTGGTTGGGGCATCGTCGACTGGGAAAACGACCTTGTTGCAATTGGCGGCCAGCGTCTATGGGAGCAACCGCTATGTCCGCAGTTGGATTTCAACCAGTAACGGACTAGCGGCAGTCTCTTCAGAGCATAACGACATGTTGTTGCCGTTGGACGAAATCGGAATGGCACGCCCGGAAGACATCGATACAGCCATTTATCAGATCATGAACGGCTCTGGGAAGCTACGCGCCAACGTTTCCGGCGAGCTGGCCATGACTTCTCATTGGCGAACGCTGGTGTTAAGTAGTGGAGAAGTCTGGATTGCAGAGCTACTTCAGCAGATCGGTAAACCGTTACGCGCTGGTCAGCAGATACGCCTGGTGGAGCTCCCTGTGTTTGGGACCTACGGTGCGTTCGACGAATTGCATGGTCACAAGCATTCTCAGCAATTTGTGGACGAGCTTAAATCGTCTTGTCAGCACTACCATGGCACCGTAATTCGCGAGTGGATTTCGTTACTGACCGAGCGTCATGACGAGCTGAATAGCTACCTGAGTCACGAAATTGGTCGCCTAAGCGGTATTTGGATAAGCGACCAGATGGCATCGCAGGTGCAACGAGTCATCAGTCGGTTTGCCCTCATCGGGGCGGCACTTTGTCTCGGTAGTAGGAATTTTATCCTCCCTTGGAGCGAGGAAGAGTCCTTGGCAGCCGTCCACCGAACCTTGAAGGCTTGGCTGGACAATCGAGGCCACTCCAGAAATTCCGAGGAATTCCGGCTTCTCAAAGCGCTGGAACGAGCAATGAAAGTCTGGGAGCGCAGTCTCAGTGATATTGAGCAAGCGAGAGGTCATGGGGGAGCTGGTTTTCGACGCTCGCACGAGGGATGTGAGTTGTGGTTGATTTATAAATCGCACTTCCTGAAGCGGCTCGGACTGCCGACCCATTACATGAGGGAAGTGGAGGTGCTGTTACAACGCAATTGCTTGGTAACGAATGAGCGCTCTAGGGGAACCTATAAGACGCGGATTAATGGTGAGTTTCAACGTTTTTTTGCGCTCAAACCTGACCAAGTTAGGCGCCATCTTGAAGATTTAGAGAGGGTTGAACATGACGACTAGCTCAGTGTTCCCACTTTCCCACATTTCCCTGTTCGATTTTGAGGTAAAGGAGTATCAACATGACTGAAAAAGAGATGCTTCAGCGCATGCTGATGGATATGTCATTGCTTAAAAAATGATTACCGATCATATCAAAAACGAGCAACGTCCTGACACAACAAAGGAAATCCTGACAGTTGAGGAATGTGCTGAGCTGACAGGGTTAAAGAAAAGCACTTTGTACCGGTTGACTCACGAACGCAAGATCCCATTTTTCAAACCTAATGGCAATCGGGTGTTCTTCAGGCGAGCAGATATCTTGGCTTGGCTGCAGAGTAATCGTGTGGCGTCTTCTGATGAGATTGATAAAGCCGCTGCTGATCATCTAGTTGCTAACCGAAAATTGTATGGCCGGAGATACTAAATATTGCTTTAACTTTATGAAAGTAAAAATTCGTAGAATTGAGCGTTACATGTCACGACTATGCTATCGTGACATGTAACGATATGATGTTTTTACGGGGATGGTATAGCCTCAACTTCTTTGCCAATAAACCAACCACTATTCTTTACTCTTTCTAGGGCTGCTGTTGGATCTGATGACCAAAGCACAAGAGCGAGAGACTCTTCAGCTCTACTGCATGTTACGTAAAGTAAACGTAGTGTTCGATCAATGGTTGTTTCTTTGCCTTTATTTATGTTTTCGCTGTCGCTTTTGCTTAGATTAACACCACCAAAAATCTTGTCGTAACAAAAAAGGTTGCCACCAGCCAACTTATCATCCATGACAACCATCACATGTGGAAATTCTGAACCTTTTACTACTTGGTGAGTAGCTAAAACTGAATTGCCAGATAGATAGTTGCAGTATTTTTTTAATTGATTCCAAGGGGCTGAAAATAGTGCACACAATCCGCGACGCAACCTATCTTGTTTGGATTCTTCTTCACCTCTCGCTGGCACAGAAGGTGGAGGTGATTTGTCTGCATACCCAACAGCTAAGCGATTATCAACGTTAAACAATTTGGCACTCAAGATTGGTTCGAGCACCTCTCCCACGGTCGCAAGAGGACTTGCACAAGCTGCGGCGAAAGTTTCAATTGCTCTAAGTATTTCTTCAACACGCTTTGCTCGCTCTACTGTATCTTCCGGTATCCTATCAAGACAGTCATAGCGCCTAAAAACCTCAGTGACTTTAAACTCATCAATTGTCTCATTGGGATTGATACACCCCTCTAAATCGATAATTTCGTTCAATAAGGCTTGCACAATAGCCGGACCTTTGTTCTCTCCACTGCCACTGGGTGCTGCCGCATTTGGATCTAGTAGAACCATTGCATTAAATATATCAAGAAAAGATCCACGCGTAGCAACAAGCTTATGCTCAAGTGCGAGCAGTTGAAATTCTCCTTTTGACCAAGCCTCAACGCCACTTGCGCTACACATCTGATCTGCACACCAACGTTCACCGATAGCTTTATCTTCTGGAGATATCTTTGTATCACCTATATAAATTCGTACAAAACCGCCAGCTTTCTCGGTTCTTGAATGCTGTCTTATTCCATTAGCAGGTTGGGTTCGTCCTTCTAGCTTCGCTTCCCAAATTGTATTAATTAGGTCAACAATTCTGCGTTGGCTACGATGATTCATTTTCAGCTCTGGCATCGCCCAGCTATCAGGAACTAAACTCGGAAGATCGGCATGCCCATCCATATATATTCGCTGTCGGTGATCTCCTAGAAGTCCTATAGTTAGACCACTTCCTCTCGGTTCTGCAATAGTCAATAAGGCATCCAGCATACCTTTCATTGTGTCCTGAGATTCATCAATCAGCACAATTGGATGTTGATCTTTTAGGATCCTCGTTAAGGTTGGTCGGTTTTTTAAAAGCCATGCTGTTACGTCAAGCACATGATTGTGGGCAAGCGCTCCTGGACCATATGTCATACGATCCGGGTGGTAGATAAATAGGTCTGTGTTTCTAAATCCCTCGATATCTTCTCTTATCTCATCCAAATCCCGTTGTTTAGCAGGAGTGATGCCCTTTGGTTTTGCAAGTGCTTCCTCAGTTTCCTTTTCAAGCTGAGCTTCTTTGATTGCAATAAGAGCCGCCTTGATATCATCGTTGAATCCACTAATGAGCTCCCAGCAAAATGCATGTATCGTAGATACCTTTACTAGGTCATTCTCCCCTAGGCGCCCGTTAATGACCCCAACCGCGTTTTTCGTGTATGTGATCACTCGAATTGAACGCCCATACAAACGCAAGTTTCTTGCAAGGAGCTCCCCTTTTTCGTGTTTTACGACTCCAGTAATCCGCCGCAAGACCTCTACGAGAGTTCTCGTCTTCCCAGAACCAGCTCCAGCGAAAAGAAAGTAGCTGCGAGGAGGAACTTCAGTAAGGTAGCCGCAAATTTCTTCGACTACTCCCGCATCTCTGTCGTTGTCAGTGATGATACTTTGTTTGCTCATTCCATCACTCCGCTTGGTTCAAGTTGCTTCTGCAACCAAGTTAATGCATTGGCAATGTACCCCGGACATTCAATATCCTCGCCTGAAGATACTAATTCAAAGACGCTGGCAGAGAAGTCGCCTTTATTAAAAGAGCTGTGCATCAGAGAGTGCAGTTCACTAAGTAGCTGTTGAAAATCTTCGGTTTCTACCGCCTTTTTTGCAACAGAGCCAAGAGCCCCTTTGGGAACTTCAATCTCTACTCCATTTTCATCGAATTTCTCATCCATCAACCCTTTGAACCAAGAGACATTCGTAAGAACCAGTGAATCCTCAAATGTGCTGGGCCAACAATTGTTAGCTTTGGTTATAGGTAACTGCCAAGCGAAATATACATGGCAATCTTCGATTTCATTCCATACCAACTGACCTTCAGTCGGGGTTTTGAAATCATCAAGTTTTTGCAGTTTCGGATGCCAGCCACGTAAGGTAGGGTTACCACACTGAAGTTCGGGTTGCCCGGTGTTTGCAACAGCGACTAGTTCCTTGGTCGGGTCACCATTTTTCTTAGGCCTGCCTTCCTTTTCTTCGCAAGGATCGATATCTGTAATTATTACTGTAGGGATCCGGAGCTTTTCGATGAGAGGTTTGAGTCGATGGGCATGGCTTCCACCTATATCAACAAAGGAAATGTAACGACTGTTCAGTTCATTGAAATAACGCTCTATGAAAAGTGGCACCAACATTCGCTCCGCGACTCCTTCCACAAAAATAGCTGCGTTAGCAAACAAAAGGTCCGTATGTTGAACACGGAAGTAACGCTCAGCGAATTGGCGTGTTTTTTTATCATCACCAAAGACTTCGGCTAGATTGACAACTTCTGTCGTCGGCATTGGAATCGTATCGCTCTTAGCCACACGGCGAACATATCTGAGCCGGTCAAAATTCTCCGAATGAGCTAGATGACTTGAATGAGTGCTTATGATCAATTGGCTATTTAGGCTTGAAGCGTCTTTCTCAGTAGGACTAATTAGTTTATGTGCTTTGCTTGGAAATATACGCTGCACCTGAACATGTAGGTGGGCTTCAGGCTCCTCAATCATTACTATGTGTACAGGGACTGGGGAGCCTTTTTCAGGCTTAAGTCGTGCAGATCTAAATGAAACTAGTTGGTAGCTGAGAGATTGGAGATTCTGGTAACCAAGTCCAATAGAATATTCTGGTAGGAGTTCTTCTATTGAATCCTTCTGCATACTGTACTGGACCGCAGTACTGTGATCGAGAAGGTCAGCAGTTTGGATACGTGTACGAAAACGAATCTCTTGAGGGTCATGCAACCCTGGATAACCAAGCTCTTGCACTTCCTGAACTGAATCGGCTATGGCTTCTTGAATCTTACTGTCTAACTCTTTCTGAGCAAGTGCCACTGCCTTAATAAGGTCTACACGCTGGCTATGTCCGGAGCTAGCAACGTTTAAGTGTTGTTGAGCAAACTTGATTAGCTGATTTGAAAACATGCCAACTCGTTGAAGAGCGGATGATGGCCGCGACTCAGTTTCTTCACTTCCGAATCCACGCTGAGCTGCGATGAAATCAACACGAATCAATCTCGATAGATGCTTTCGGTCAATCGGACTTGTCTGGACATCAAGTGTCTGAGTTTCATAGGATACCAGTTCCGTAATCGGGTTGTTATCGGTATCTAATTTGTATGCACGAACGCGCCCAAGCTTCAATGGCTCACGCAGAAAAAAATCAAGTAGGTCTATGGGCCACGCTAATGAATCTTGTCCCATATCTTTAACTGGTGAACGTGCAGAGCAGTAAGTCCATGCTAATTGCTTGAGCTCTTCAATATTGGTGACCGGCTCCAGTCGAAGGCGAATACCAACAGCGCCACCTTTCCAGCTAAATTTGGATAGAAATGGAGCAACATAGTGATACATTCCAACATCTGCATCAAACCAGAGGTCCAATACTGGCATGGTTTCTAGCAGTATCTGGAGTTGATCTTTCCACTTTTCTTCTGATTCGGTAACAGTTAAAGGGTCTTCAGTCAGTTCTTCCCAAACTTTGCCAAGGGCTCGCAGCTTTGACCATTTGGAAATACTGATGTCGAAAGCACTAAAGGGAGACCCATCTGCAAGGAAATGTCGTAGCGCCGCAAGAATAGATGTTTTTCCACTATTATTGGCGCCAACCAAAATTGTGGTTTTTTCATCAATGTTCAGCTGCACTTTTCCTAGCCGACGGAAATTACTAAGTTCGACAAATCGAAGTTTAATACCTTTGGATACTTCGGTCTCAGGGGGGATGTCTGGCATTGATACGCCTCCATGCGAATGTTATAAAATTATGAGATTAAAAGACTTCATTGGTGAAGTGTTCTGTTGCACTTCAGTATAATAAGTTACTTTTATATATATCGATGTGCATTTAGTCACCTAAATAACAGGCCTATGCCTAAAGTAATCGTATTGTTTTGACATATGAGCTTTGGACTACTATTCCTTATTGTGTCATTTGACACCAATAACACATCAATAGCTAGGGAAGGTAAAAATGTCTGTTAAACATACACCAACAGGTGTTGTACACAGCGGTGCTAAAGGCGGCACCACTGGCTGCGGCACTGACACAAAGAAAAATGCTGATCACTGGGTTAATTCCCACGAGAAAATCACATGCGATAAGAACGGCTGTAAAAACTAACGATCTTATGTGGTTGATGGAGGGCACTGTCGAGGTGCCCTTTTCTTTGTAAATATGTAGTCGTTTGGTCGTAATAATGCTCTTAGTCTGATGACTCATCGAAGATATCAGGAAAGGTTCGCATGGCCTCTGTGCGACGGGTTTCCAGAATGTCTGCGTAGATTTCTGTCGTTCTGAGTTCGCTGTGGCCAAGCAATCTGGAAAGGGAATAGATGTCCAAGCCACGGGCAAGTTGGTTTACTGCAAAGGTGTGTCGTCCAGCATGAAAGGTCACGTGTTTGGTTATTCCGGCACGTATGGCCCACTGCACTAGCGCGACGTTGCTATAGCTGTCGTAACGTAAACCCTTAAAAACCCGTTCAGTAGATTTACCCCTGTTTTCCAAGTTGAGCAAACGTACTGCTGAATCCGGTAAGTCGAGATATTGCAGGCCATTGCCAGAATTTTTGAGCTTTATCTGGGAAAAGATGATTCGGTAGTGACCTTGGGAAAATAGTTCAATTTCACCCCACACCAGTTTATGAATGTCTGACCAGCGCAGTCCAGTCGTGCAGGAGAACAGAAATGCTCTCCGTAGCACATCGTAACGGCATTCTGCCTTGGTAAGGGCCTTTACCTCATCCAGAGTGAGGTAAGTGCGCTGTGTCCTCTCTGCTTTGATGGATTTGACTTGTTCAACAGGGTTATCTCTGATGATTCGGTCTCGTTGCGCTTGGTTGAGTGCTGCCCGAATTTTATTGAAGTAGCTACAGGCGGTATTCCTGGAGAGGCCGGTATCTGATTTTGTCATTGCCTCATGCTGTAGGTAATGGCGGAACCCTTCCAAGAAGTATTTATCTACCTGTTCAAAAGTGAGTTCTGCGTGGCGGTGATAACGGTGGAGATGGATGCCCGCAGAAACCCAAATTGAGTAGTTGGATTTGCTACCGGATGCTTTACTCGCTGTAATTTGGTCGAAGTAGTCAAAGAAGTTGGCATTGAGTTTTGTGCGGTCATCTAAGCCGTGTTTGGCTGATTCCATTTCCAGTAGACGCTTGGCTCGAATGGCCTCAGCTTTTTGCAATGTGGTTTTATTGTGCTCGCGCTCAACTGCGTTTTTTGGCTTGTTGTAGAGGAATAGATTCAGCGGCTCGTAAGAGCGCTTTTGAGCCCTTGAACCGTCTTCCGAGGTCTTTGAGCCGTAATAGAACACAAGCCTGATGGGGCGCAGGCCATTCTTATCAGGTTCTCGCTTTTGTATATTGATTTTCATAGGTTTCTCTCATCTTGTGCTCCGCATGTGCTCCAGAATTTATCTTCGGAGCACATACGGAGCAAGAATCGACAAAACCCTTCAAATCACTTCCCACCAAGTAAAACAAAATTATTTTAAAATCATAATGTTGTTTTGATTTGGTTTGATGCGTTTTACTATTTTACTTCCCGATACAGAAAGAGCTAAAAATCTTCCCTAGCAGGTCATCTGAGGTAAATTCACCAGTGATTTCGTTGAGGTATTGCTGTGTGAGTCTCAGCTCTTCTGCCAATATTTCACCTGCGATGTGCATTTCTAGTTGAGTTTGACCAATCTCTAGGTGCTCGGCTGCGCGCTCTAACGCGTCTAGATGACGGCGACGAGCCATAAAGCCACCTTCGGTTGCACCGGTAAAACCGATACAGGCCTTTAAATGTTCACGCAGTAAATCGATGCCTTGGATGTCTTTGGCGCTTAAACGAATGAGTGTGTGACCATTTTGCGTGGTGGCACCTACTTTTTCACCACTGAGATCAACTTTGTTGCGGATCACGGTTATCGCCATTCCTTGCGGTAATTGTTCGATAAACTCGGGCCAAATTTTAGCGGGGTCGGTTTCGTGGGTTTCGGTGCCATCAACCATAAACAACACGTGATCGGCACCACGGATCTCTTCCCAGGCACGTTCAATACCGATCTGTTCAACTTTGTCGGGGCTGTCTCTCAGTCCCGCGGTATCTATGATGTGTAATGGCATGCCATCAATGTGAATATGCTCGCGCAACACATCACGAGTGGTTCCTGCGATGTCGGTAACAATGGCGGCTTCGCGACCAGCCAGAGCATTAAGGAGTGAAGATTTCCCGGCATTAGGGCGTCCAGCAATCACCACACGCATACCTTCACGCATAATGCTGCCTTGTTTTGCTTGACTGCGAACTTCACTAAGCTGATCGATAATGGCTTGTAGATCACCGGCAACCTTGCCATCTGAAAGAAAGTCGATCTCTTCATCAGGAAAATCAATAGCGGCTTCTACATACATGCGCAAATGGATCACTTGCTCCACCAGCATATTGATATGCTTTGAAAAATCGCCTTGAAGTGAATGTAGCGCACTTTTTGCAGCTTGTTCACTTGTGGCATTGATCAGATCAGCAATCGCCTCGGCCTGCGTCAAATCTAGTTTGTCATTCATAAATGCCCGTTCAGAAAATTCGCCAGGTTTAGCTAAACGTACCTGCTCAATTTGGCTGATTTCCTTAAGTAGCATATCTAGAACAACGGGCCCACCATGACCTTGTAGTTCAAGCACGTCTTCACCTGTGAAGGAGTTTGGTCCTTGGAAGAATAGGGCGATCCCCTGATCGAGTTGCTCGCCTGCAAGTGTGTTGAACGATAGATATTCGGCATAGCGAGTTTTTGGGCATTTTCCTAAGATCTTTTCAGCGACTAATTTCGCTTTACTGCCTGAAACACGGATAATGCCAACGCCGCCACGGCCCGGAGCTGTAGCTTGTGCTGCTATGGTGTCTTGTGAATTCATGGTGATATAGATTATTACAGTTACATTGTGGCAAATTGTACAGCAAAGCGACAAACTCAGCCATGTATCGTCATGACATAATGGTTGTGCTTTTGTATATTAGAACGACAAACTCATCATGGAATGTTGAATACGGTGTATCAATTTAAGCAGTTTCAATTTGATCCTCACACAGAAACACTTACAGGGCCTGAAAAAACACAGACTTTACGTCCTAAAGTGGCGCAATTGTTGATGCTGTTTATCACTCAACCGCATAAAACCATCACTAGAGAGCAGATATTACAAGCTCTGTGGCAACAACAAGGGGAATTTCGTGATGCGGCGTTAACACAGAGTATTCAAGAACTTCGAAAAGCATTGGGAGACAATGCTCAACAGCCTGAGTTTATTAGAACATTGCCACAAAAAGGTTACCTGTGGATTGTCGATGTAAAGCAACGACAGAACGAAGCGCATGCACTATATAAAAACATGCTGTGGCCATTATTGCTGATTTCGGTGATCGGGATTGCTATTTGGGCTGTGAGTATAAAAACAGATGACGATATCCCGCCAGATACCACTTTGCAGCAAACAACAAAGCCGCGTTTAACTATCAAAAAAATAGAAAATCTCACTGGGCAGTCGCAACTGGATTGGTGGGGATTTGCTATAGCACATCAATTAAAACATGCAGCTTCAGGGCATTATGTGGTGTTGGATGAAGCAACAACTGACACTACGAGCGACGTAGATGTGATCTTAAGCGCTCAATTAACTCAGCAGCAGCAACGCTTTGTATTGAATTACCAAATTCAACGTCCTGATCAGATACCTTCTCATAGCCAACTCGTCAGTGAAGACTTATCAGCGCCGTTGGAACCACTTGCCGATAAGCTAATATCTCAGTTGATAGGTGAAGTGACGCCACTATCTACTGAACATATTTCAACTAACGCACAATCTAGGCAAAATTATTTTTCAGGATTGCGTGCCCTGAGTTATTCGGGATTGGTAGAGGCTAAACCATTTTTTGAGGCTGCACTGGCACATGATCCTCGCAATCGTGCTGCGCAGTTAGAACTTGCCAATATTGTTTGGAAAATGGGACGTTTGCAACAGGCGCAGCGGATCTTTACCACTATATCCATAGACAGTAAGCCAAGTTATCTGTCGGCACGCTATTTTTTATATTTCGCGCGGTTCTTACAGTATATGGGTGAATATCAGCGAGGAGAGAAGGCAGCGCAACAAGCGCTTGAACAGGCGCAAACTTTATCCCACCAGCGTCTTATGGCTGAAGCTTATCAAGTACAAGCCGATCTTGCTTGGTTACAATTAGATTGGCAGGCGCATCAGCAGGCAATGCACAGTGCCAAACTTTTAGTCGGGGTACATGCACTAAATCACTCAGAATCACAACGCGCATTTTACATTGCTAATCCACCCAATGTTGGAGTAGAACATAATAACGAAGTGGATCTTGCGGATAACTTGATTACGTTACGACATGCTAATCAATATTACCAACAGCAAGGACAGCAGGCACAGCTGATGCGAAGCTACTTTGCGCTAGGACAAAATTATCTAGCTGCGCTTGATGAACGGAATAGGGCATTGGTGACTTCATTAACTATGGCTAAAACACAGGGGAATATTTGGGCGCAGCAGCAAATTTTGTCTTACTTAGCATTTTTTCATATTCAACTGCATCAGCCACATCAGGCAATAAACTATCTTGAGCAGCTAAAAGCCACTTCGACTCTGCCACCGGCATTAGAAACTCATTATCAATTTTTGCTAGGAATGGCGAAAATGGATAGCGCTTTACGTGCTGAATCGCCAGATCAACAAATACTTGATTCAGCAAAACAAATATTTTGGCGACTCATTCAAGCTTCAGGTTCCGATCCGGTCATGCAGGCCAATGCTCGTTTATTATTGGGTTGGTTGTTGATAGCTGAAGGCGAGTATGTAAAAGCGACTGAACAGTCTGAACTGGCAACGCGTGTGTTCCAGCAATACCAGTTGGACGATAGCGCGGGATATGGCCAATATACACAAATGTATATACAACTTAGACAACAGCACTACGAAGATGCGTTATCACTACTTAGTAATATACAACCGGCGCAAAAATTATCAGCCATTTATGCTGCATATGCCCATCTAAAGCTAGGCTCTATAATGCAGGCGTTGAGCACTTTAGAAAACGCGAAAAAACAGTTCTCACAGCATTGGCAGCGTGAGGATGAAACACTACTGGGGCAAATAAAAGCGGCGCTAGAAAGCACCGCAGATATTAATACTGTGAATATGGATATTTTACCGCTACCTTATAGTGTTTACTGCCAATCCGAGTGGGTACTGGAATAGTTTCCCTCCGCTGCGGATAAGTGAAACTTCCCAATAATGCGATAGCGTTTATATATCCTGTACTAACAGATATGCAGTAACTAGTTAGACAACAGAGCTTTTGAAGGCGGTATGGCGCCTTTGTATATTACTTGGTGGTTTTTATCTAACAGCAACCAGTATGGCAAACTTGTAATGTCATATTTTCTGAATAACGCATTGTGTGTATCAAACAACACTGGATGATGAGGGGCAAACCGCTGTTGATACGCTTTCGCTTCATGGCGTGAGACATAGAAAGGTTTAAGCACCGTCAGTTTTTCTATGTGATTGGGAAGTAACAGTTGTTCATGTGTTCTGGCCTTTTCCTGACATTTGGGAAGATGCCGTGATGGGCATAAAGCGTCTGCGAATAAGATGAGCCGCAGTTTAGAAGATGGCGTTGCAAAGTTATATGAGATTGATTGCATATCCTCTAGCGAGAGATGGTTTTCAGTGATCGGTATATGTTCACTTTTGGGTAGTACTTGTTCACCACTGAGCACCAGTTTCTCTATTACTTTATCTTGCTTTAGGCGGATAATGGTCGGGGTCGAGCGTACACCGTACTGTAGAGCCATTCGGTTATTATTATCTATTTTTAGGTTCTTATATTGATTGTAAGTGTTTACAAACTTATCAATGTCCGATTGATTAGTGTTTAAATCCGGTTGTAAATATTGGCGCGGCGCTTGGGGTTTTGGTAGTTCACTCTGTGCTGCATATTCACTCCAGATGTCAATAAATACCAACTCCTTGGTTAGTTGCTCTGAGTTCGCTAAGACATGGTTTGAAAATAATACACTGACAAAAAGAAGTCGTAGTAAGAATTTGCTACTCATGCGTTTCTCCCTTTGTTGTTAGATATGGCGCTAACTGTTTTTTCAGTTCATCGTTCATTAGTGCACTGCGATAAATTTCATTGCCTTGGGGATCTAACAGAATATGGGTTGGTGTACCGACAATATCGAATTGTTGGCTGAGATCTCCTGTGTGGTCAAATGCGGTGGCAAAGGTGTAGTTATGAGAAGCTAAAAAACGTGTGACCAGTTGTGGTGATTGGTTAAAGCCAATGTTTATGGATAACACTTGTAAGTCAGTGTTAGCTGTATTTGAGATCTGCTCAAGCATTGGCATTTCTTCAACGCAGTATCGACACCAAGTCGCCCAAAACTTTAAGTAGGTTACTTTGCCCTGAGTGTTTATCTGCTCCCCATTGAGAGTGGTAGTTTGCACAAATTGCTCAGACGTTGAAGCGTATGTGGTCATCGAATAGTATGCGATACAAAACGATGCGATAACGGATTTAAAACGCATGATCTCTCCTTGCGTGGTGATTAAAAATACAGCCCTTGACCCGCCTTAAGCAGGTAATATTGAGCCATGATGATGAGTAATATGGTAAAAAGGTTAGGTGCAAAGTTTAGCCAGACACCAGATTTTGGTAGGCGGTTAACAAGCTGATTAGAAACTCCGAGAATAAACAGTAAAGCGCTCATGCCAAGTGCAAAGCAAAACAGTAACGCTGAACCCATGACTTGATCTTGATTGGCTGCGACATATACGAGTAAGCCAGCAAGAACCGGAGATGTGCAAGGAGCTGCAACTAAGCCGCTTGCTGCACCGAGTAAAAAAGCATTCTGCTGGTGGTTAATGGTTAACAGTGGAAAAACGGGAAGTGGCAACCATCCTTTCAATACGCCAGCAAAATATAACAGTAAATTTGCAAAGCCAATTTGAATCGCTGGATGGCTTGCAATTTGGCCAAACAGGGTCCCAGTTGTTGCAGCTAGCCAGCCGAGCAAGGCATAAAGCAGAGCGAAACCTAAGCAGTAAAAAACAGCGCGCCGCTTAACTCCCTTCGTTTTATTTTCTTGCGGCCGTAGTGATGCCAGAGTAATAGGAATAAGAGGATAAACGCAGGGCGATAGACTGGTTAGCAATCCACATGTGAATGCGATAAAAAGGATCCACCAATGTGTGTCAGCTTGAGTTAGTTGTGTGAGAAAAAAGGTCTCTAATTCACCAAACATAATTTACTCATACGAAATTTGAATGGTGAGCAGTATCGTGAAGGGGGGGGATTTCTCCTATCAAATCGCAGTAAAATCGAAATAAAATAATATCAACTAACTGACTTATAAGATTTTATTTTTGGTTGTGAGACAGCAGAAGATACACTTTGATAGCTGGAAATAGGTTTATATCAACCGAGTCGTGAATCAGTGTTATCCAAAAAATGAAAGAAACTCCGTGTAATAGCAATCTTTTTAATTAGTTGAGCAATTTTGAGTCGAGAAAAGCGAGTTGATAACACCGCTATCGCGTCCTGCTAACGCTTAGGTACCTACATTCATGTAGGCAAGGCAAAAATTGTTCTAAATGAGAAATTTTTAACGCAGTTAGCAGCAGATTTTATCTCTCAAATTAATCAGATAGCTAAGAGGATTGGTATAAGCAGCCCTGCCTAGTTTGAATGAATTACAAACAAAAACGCCTGCGTAATTGCAGGCGTTTATTAGGTATCAACAGCTAAAGTAAATTAACCGCGTACTTTCATGCCTTTTTTCTCCATCCCACGGTAGATGATCAGCATCTGTGCGATAGAGATAAGGTTTGATACCAACCAGTAAAGTACTAGACCCGATGGGAACCAAATAAAGAAGATAGAGAAGACTACTGGCATGTAAGTCATCATCTTCTGCTGCATTGGATCGGTAATGGTCATTGGTTGCAGTTTTTGCGTTAGGAACATACTTGCACCAAATAGGACTGGTAGCACGTAGTATGGGTCCATTGCAGATAAGTCAGTTAACCACAGGCCAAACTCAGCATGGCGTAGCTCTGTAGACTCTAAGAAAACGTAGAATAGCGCTAGGAAGATTGGCATTTGCAGCAATAGTGGGAAACAGCCACCCATAGGGTTAACTTTTTCCTTGCGATACATTTCCATCATTGCTTGGCCGAACTTTTGACGGTCGTCGCCATAGCGCTCTTTTAAGGCCTGCATTTTTGGTTGCAGCATACGCATTTTTGCCATTGACGTGTACTGTGCTTTAGTCAACGGGTAAAGCGCGGTTTTCACGATAATAGTAATCGCGATGATTGCTAGACCCCAGTTACCGAGTAGGCCATAAATTAGTTTTAGTAGCTCAAGTAGCGGCTGTGAAATAAACCACAACCAGCCGTAGTCCACCGTTAGGTCCAGGTCTTCATGAAGCGCTTCTAGTGCATCTGTATCTTTTGGACCTAAGTAATAAATGGAGTGCAAGGTGGCACTGCTATTAGCTTGAATGTTCGCAGGTTCACCTTTCATACCGATAATACCGTTGCCATTTCTTAGCGAGGTATAAATGGTGTTGGTATTTTGTTGATCGGGCACCCAAGCACTTACAAAGTACTTTTGGATAAACGCAATGTAGCCACCTTGGGTATTCTTGTTGAGACTCGCTTCTTCCATATCTGAAAAGCTATATTTTTCGTATGGCTCTTCACTAGTACCGTAAGCAGCACCCAGATAAGTCTGATCAATCATGCTGCTTTTATCTTGGCGAGTACGCTTTATTTGAGTATAAAGCTGCACTTGAATCGGTTCGGCAGTGGTGTTATTCACCTGATACTCTAAATCAACATCGTATTTGCCCGCTTTAAATACAAACGTTTTAGTGTATTGCACGCCTTTGTCATCAACAAAGTTAAGTGGAACGCGCAAAGTATCACCACTTAGTTGATAATTTTTTTGTGTCGTTTCATAGACAGGGCGGCCTGATTTATTTGCATCTGGCCCGTTTAAGCCAATTAACCCGCTTTGAGAAATATATTGTTTGCCGGCAAATTCACCCAGCAGTAAATAAGGTTCTTCGCTACCATGAGTTTCAGCATGTTGTAATAGTGATGCTTCGACGATATCACCACCTTTGGTATCGATTTTTACATCTAATACATCGGTAGTTACCGTGATCACCGAACGAGCAGCTTGTGTTGCTGCTGCAACAGGCACATCCGTTTGGCTAGACGCAGGTACGTCAGTTTGTTCATCTGTTGGGGTTGAGTTCGCCACTTGTTGCGTGACGGCACTGGTACCAGCTTGTTGTTGATTCTGTTCTTTTGTCCACTCTTGGAACAATAGAAACGAAACAAGCAACAAACCGATAAATAAAAACGTGCGTTGCGATTCCATAACAGCTCTTATTTCTCGTGTTGTTTAACTTTGGTTGACTTCACAGGCACGGGATCTTCCCCACCTGCGCTCAAAGGGTGACATTTTAATATGCGTTTAACCGCTAACCAACTCCCTTTTGCAATTCCATGTAAATTAATTGCTTGTATTGCGTAGCTTGAGCAAGTTGGATTGAACCTACAATGAGGTCCAAGCAAAGGGCTGATACCTTTTTGATACCCTCGGATGATGATTATCAAACCGAGTTTAGGTAAAGATAAACAAGCCGTAATAAAGGCTCTGAATTTGCTACGCCTTGAAGTTGAATTCATGGCATAAATGAATGATTAAAAGGTGAGCTAACCTTACCTTAAATGGCTTCTAATTACCATGATTAAAGGGCAATGAAGCATAGATGCAGGTATATAATGAGGATAAATAGAATCACTATTTAAGACCGCATGCAAAGAGGTAGGACTAAGTTATTTTCTTGGTTTACGTTTGAACGGTTTTGGTTTAGGGGCACCAGGCTTACAGCGTTCATTAATTTTGCGCCACAGTTTGTTCAATTGAGCGGTTAACTCTTCATTGGACTGTTCATCTACACCCGTTTTCACCATTAATACAATATCAATATTATCTAGCTTATGGCGATTTAAGCGAAAGCTTTCTCTGGCAAGACGTTTGATGCGATTACGTTGATAGGCTTTTTTACAGCGCTTTTTAGCTACCGTTAATCCCAGACGAGGATGTCCTACATCATTAGGTTTGGCTAAAAGAGTAAAAACTGGCGTGGCTGCGCGAGCAGGGTCTTGAAATATTCTGGAGTAATGCAAGGGAGTTAACAAACGTAACTCCCTGCCAAAGCGAAAGTCTTCCACTAATTAAGCAGAAAGAACTTTACGGCCTTTAGCACGACGACGTGCTAATACTTTACGACCGTTTTTAGTCGCCATGCGTGCACGGAAACCGTGTGTACGCTTGCGCTTAAGTACGCTAGGTTGAAAAGTTCTTTTCATAACAATTCCATCCGATCGGTTAAAAGTTAAAACATCCTATGCAGGTCGCGATCCTGGCACAGGTGCCATTGCGAGCGCGAGATATTAAAGCCGGACCCATATAAAGTCAATGAAAATATCAATTCAAGCGCTAAAAACATACAGGGTAGGTACATGTAACTTGTCTATACATTTATATGCGTTTATTGGTTTGGATCTGATCGAGTGTACTTGATCCATAAACAAGATCAGATCTTGTGGAGACTTATGCACAGGAGGAAAAGCTATGGAAAACTAAAAATGATCGGTAAAATGGGGTGAGATCTTGGTAGATTTTTGCTATGATCTTACTTGTGGGTAAAAAATAAAAACTCATAAAAATCAAAGGGATGGTATTTTGTCTTCCGCAGATCTTAGTTTTTTGAAAAGTCAATATTGAACTTGTGGATAAGATCACTTCATAATACCCAGCTTCCTTCTGAGAGTTTGTGATAATAATACGTATTCCTGGTGATCAATCACTTTGATCCAAAAGCTAATAGATCTAGTGTGTTAGTTTTTATGGCCGGGAACCAAAATCTATTGGAGTTCAGT
>NZ_CP196838.1:0-984414 GCF_051930985.1 Pseudoalteromonas sp. T1lg65
ACCCTGACTCATTATCAAAAAGGCTCGGGGGTGATGGATCAACTAACTGACACGTTAAAAGAACTGGAAACCTTATCAAAGAAATTAAAGCCGGTTTCAAGAGAGCTGAACGAACAGCCTAACATGCTAATATTTAATAAAAGTTCTGACAATGATCCAGAACCAAGGCAAAATAAATGAACAGATTGTTTATCGCTTTAGGATGTTTACTTGCACTGTGTGGCTGCATCAATAGTGCGACTGAGGCGATAAAATATTATCGATTGGAACTGTCCAACACAAGTCCAGCCACTACGGCTAAAAATGCAAACTTAATCTTGGTCGATGATGTAAAACTTGCTGAGCTTTTTGACCAGCAACCTCTAATTCAATATCTGGCTAACAATGAAGTAAACATTGCGAGTTATCACTATTGGGCGCAATCTCCTTCCGATATGTTGACAACATCTTTAATCGAGCGATTACAGCTTTCAGCTCAATCAGTGCTCAGTTCAAGCCGGGCACTACAAGCGCCAGAGCAGCACCTTAGATTACAGCTGGAAATTGATGAATTTGCAGGCCACCACGCCCAAGGGGCGGTTCTTAAAGGAACTTGGTATCTCTATCAATACCAAAGTGATAACTATCAGTTGAGGTCTGCAACTCCTTACCAATTTTACACAGATTTGAATGGAAATGGCTTTAGTGCACTGGTTCAAGCGCACCAAGCTAATGTCGAAAAGCTATTTGCAGAATTAACCCAAAAGCTAAAGGATTAACTGGTATAAACCAACAGGAATATCACTTTTATCTACGACGACTTTTGCAAGAAAGCGAAAATTCTGACGCTCCAACACATTAACACTTTTCTCGTTTTCAGTACGAGCAATGGCTAAAAGCTGCTCTATCTGCAACTGATGCTTTGCAAATCCAATTAATGCTGATAACGCTTCTGTTACGTAGCCCTTGCCGCAATAGGCGTCCATTAAACCGTAACCCACATCAGGGTGAGCCAAATAAGGACGTTGAAATAGCCCACAAACACCGACTGCTTGTCCAGAGCTTTTTTCTTCAATCAGATACGGTGCTACTTGGGTTGTGCTGTAGTGCACCATATAAGATTGCTCCAAAAAGTTCTCGGCTTCTTGCAATGAGCGGATCTGCTTATCACCAATATTATTTTTAAAGCTATCTTGATTTAAAAACTCCAGCATAAACGCGGCATCGGATAAATTTGCCTGTCGCACGATTAGTCGTGGTGTTTCTACTATTGATGTCATAAACCCTGTTCCTTTATTTTTATTGTTGTCAGGCTTTAGTGTAGCGATTTATTTGCTCATTATTTATCAATTGAGATAAGTGACCATTCCCACCAACTCGATTCATTAACCTCAGTACTGCTAATAAAAAAGCCCCGCTATTGAGCGAGGCCTTTTGCTATATGAGCAAATACTATCTTGCTCTGAAATACTCGGTTTTAGCGTTACTTAAATGAAGCCTTTTTATAAAGCTCTTCAAGTGTCGCAAGCTTGGTTTGCTTTGGTAAGTTAGCAAATGGCTTGTCCTGGAACTTTTTGCCTCTAAGTTGAACGTTTAACCTTGCCGCTTTATCGTTCAGTAGCGTTTCTTTGTAGTACGCTTTGATATCTTCGATTGTCACTTTCTCTACAGCTGCGATTAGCTTAGCTTTAGAGTCAAATGTCATATTCTCTTTGTACCAATCTTCGATAAGCGGAGCACGTTCTTCAGCTAAGTTTTTCGGATCTTCTTTTAAAGAGACCAAAGCTGCGTTTTTCAATTGTGCAAACGTTGCTTGATCTAATGACTCGAGCTGTTTCGCATATTCAAGTTTGAATGCATCGAAGCGCTCTTGCATACTCTTTACGTCTTTAACAGGCGTTTGGATAAAGAAACCGGCTGCAGAATAGTCATCAATCGATACACTTAAGCCACCAACCGCATACGCTAGCTGTTCTTGTGTTCTCAATGTCTCGAACGCACTTGTACGCAAGTGCCCTTGTAACACTAAACCAGCCGCTTTTTGCGCATAGCCCGCTTTAGGATGTACAGCCAAGTCAATAACGGCTACGTCAGCGACGTCAATATCCTGCTGCCAGACTAGCACTTCACCTTGTTTTGGTTGCCAGTACTCAGAACGTGCATACTCAGTCACTTTTTTAGCTTTAGGTAATGAAGCTTGCAACGTCGATTTTACGGTTTCTAAGTCTGCTTTGTCATAATTACCATAGGCGAACACGCGGACTTGATGGTGTTCAAGTAACTGATTTTGCGCCTTAGCAAAATCCTTCAGTGTTAAACTCTGTGCTGCAGCAATCAACGCTGCGTCGTCAAAGCCACCGTTACGAATTAGTTTTTGGTACTTGCCAAATGCCTGACGGAAAGGGAACTCTTTTTCAGCATTCTTAATTGCACGTACATAACGATCAACGGCTTGTGCAAAAGATTGTTGATCCGGCTTTACTTGCAGGCCTGACAGCGCTTGAGAGATAAGATTAGACTGCTTATCAGTAAACCCGCTCACATCTAGAATCAGACCATTCGCCGCAGTTAAACTTAGGTTCATGCCGGCAACACTGGCTTCAGTCATTAGCTTCGCTTTCTCTAATGCATATAGATCGGTCCATAGAGCTAGTGACACCTCGGTGTTGATGTCTGTCAATGCATAAGGAGAGTTGATATAAACTTCTAAACTACCTTTAGGTTGCGCATAAAAACGCTCACTTGCCGCGTGCCAAACTTTAAAGCCCTCTTCATCAATAACTTGATGAACACCCTTTTTAGCCGTTTCTGCGTTTGTCTTTACCGTGAAGTTTTCTGGTAATAGCGTGTTAACACTAGGCAATGCTAGCGCAAACTTGGCTTCGTTTTTCCACTGCGCGATATCTGTGTCTGCAAGGTCAACGATTTTGTATTCGCCATCATAGAAATGAAGTTTTTCTTCAACAGGCTCATCTTTACTGATATACCAAACTTTTAGTGCTTCTTCGTTAAGTTGCTCTAAAACTTGTTGGACAGCGTTAGAGTCAAATTTGGCAAAGTGATAGCTAGCATTAATCGCATGATTTAGTGGGTATTTTTGCATACTGTCGGCAAGGTTACTCACATAACCAAACTCATCGCCTTTTTCCAAAAATTGGAACTGGTTATTAAGTGCAGTTTTCATTTCTTCGAAGTACTTGCTATCTACACCCTGCTTCTTAATCAGGTCGATATAATCAAGTACAGTACCAACGATAATCTCACGGCTCTTAAGACCTAAGTCCGTCAACTGAATATCCACAGTCAAAGAACCATAATTACCATACATATCGGGTTGAGCATAAGCCGTTAGTGACGAAATTAACCCCTGCGCTTTTAATACTTGCGCTGGACTACCTTGCATTTCGTTGCTGAGTAAATAGCTCACGAAGTGATTTGGCTTAACCGCGAACTGCTCCATATTGTTAGCGATAGTGAAGTCAAGCTTCAACGACTTAACGTCTTCGTTTGGTTTATAATGGATCAGCTTTTTACCAACATCCGCTAAATCTAACTGGTGTGTTACTGTAGGCTTTTCAATATTCTTGTTTTCGATTGAGCTAAAGTGTTTCTTTGCTTTAGCTGCCATATCAGAAAGAGGCTCATTTGAGATCATTGCCACTTTCATGATGTTTGATGAGTAATACTTGTTATAGAAGTCAACGGTTTCAGTGTGCAGTTTACTGCCTTCTTTATCACCCAGCGTTTCTAAGTTACCAATCAAGAAACGGTTTGCAGGGTGCTCACCCATCATATTACGAGCAAGTTTAAACTGACCAAAAAAGTCCATTTCGCGACGCATTGACCACTCTGCATTTACCGCATTTTTTTCTTTTTCTGTGTATTCAGGGTAAAGTTTTGGTGATTTAAAGAAATCAGAAAAGCGGTCTAGCGCTTCATCATAAGCCTCATTGTTCACTTTAAACATGTAGTTTGTGATGTCCAACCAAGTGTACGCATTGTGCGCACCACCATTCTTGGTCATAAACTCAGTGTAACCTTTATTATCTGGATACTTTTCCGTACCCAAGAACAACATGTGCTCGAGATAATGTGCCATACCTTGTTGAGACATCGGATCGTGTAACAAACCCACACCAACACTCAACGCTGCGGCTGACTTTGACACATTAGGATCAGAAACAAGAATGACGTCAATGCCATTTTCCAAGGTCAATGTCTGATACTGCCTGTCGTCATTAGGGCTTACAACCAACTGATCTGCGTATAAATTTTGTATTTCTGTTGCAGGTGTTGAGGAAGAAGTTGTGCCACAACCAGTTAAAACTGCAAGGCTAAGTGCACTAACTGCAAATATCTTTTTCATGAGGTTTCCATGTATTTGTAGATTTAATCGCGTACTATAATCGGCGCAACGTTCAGGATTTGCAATTCAAAATGTGCCAATTTTGTAACACTTCGTAAATCGGGAGAAATATAGTGATACCATCAAAATTATTATTATTCGCACTTTTCACTCAGGTACTGCTCACATTGATCGTGATGTTGATAATGGGTCGTCGTCGCCTCACTGCAGCAAAACAAAAGCAAATAAAGTTTGAGCAATTTAAAACCATGAACTTAGCCGATGCTCCCGAACCTGTTATCCAGGCGTCACGTAACTTCTCCAACCAGTTTGAAATACCGGTATTGTTTTACGTTGCTGCACTTTGTGCTATTGCAATGAATGCAGTAAACCTGTGGTTTAGCTCGCTGGCGTGTCTATTTGTACTAACTCGAATAATACATAGCTACATCCACATTGGTAGTAATAATGTGCTAATGAGATTCCGCATCTATTTATTTGGGTGTGTTGTGGTTTTTGCACAGTGGCTGTGTTTGCTGTTCACTGTTATATAACTAAAAATTATTAAAATAAAAAGATTACTGCATAATCGTTCTTTAATCATGTATGTAATTTGTTAGCATGTGACAGAACAAAATAACAACAGGATGGAACTATGCAACAGGATCAACAAGTTTGCGACTTTGGCCTTCACGCTGGAGAACCCTATCGCAAACTACCTGCCAGTTTTTTAAACTGGATGGTAGAAACCAACCACGAAAAATGTAACTTGGCAAAGAATGAATTAGCTAGACGCCTAGAAGCAGTAACCGCCGCAGCCACTAACGGTGATTAAATTCTACCAGCGCACTACTAATTTAATCTATTTCCTTTAAAATACGCGCATAATTCATTTAGCATTAAATTTCAGTTATGCGCTTTTCAATTTTTGCTCTTTCTTCTTTACTTCTTTCGCTTAGTGCATGCCAGCAAACTGGCGATATTGCGACAAAAGACGCTTCGTACCTTACTATTCTGCATACCAATGATAACCATGGTCGTTTCTGGCGAAACAGCAAAGGTGAATATGGTATGGCCGCGAGAAAAACGTTGCTCGATTCGTTGCGAAACGAGGCCGAAAAACAAGGCCACGCCGTTGTCTTGCTGTCTGGCGGCGATATTAATACTGGCGTGCCAGAATCTGATTTGCAATTTGCTGAGCCTGACTTCAGGGGCATGAAAAAGCTGGGTTATGATGCTATGGCGATCGGCAACCATGAGTTTGACAATCCTCGAGAGGTGTTAGATAAACAGATAACATGGGCAGAGTTTCCGCTACTGTCAGCCAATATTATTGACCAAAACAGCAATCAACCAGCATACCAGCCTTACACTATCCTCGATAAAAAAGGGCTAAAAATTGCGATTCTCGGACTCACCACCGTAGATACCGCTAAAATTGCTAATCCGAAGTATATTGATGGCTTAACCTTTGAAAACCCAGTAACCACAACACTACGTTGGGGACCAGAGTTAGAAAAACGCTACAATCCTGATTTTACGATTGCCGTTACACACATGGGCCACTACCACAACGCTAAGCACGGTATCAACGCCCCTGGAGACGTCACTCTGGCCAGAAGTATCCCGCAAGGGACTTTGGATATGATTGTCGGTGGTCACTCGCAAGAACCTATTTGTGTGTTGGCGTCAGGCTCTGAAGATACCAACTTTAAGCCAGGAAAAGCCTGTCACCCTGATAAACAGAATGGGACGTGGATCATGCAAGCCCATGAGTGGGGTAAATACGTCGGCAAAGCAGTGTTTGAAATTGCTGGTGATAAAAAATCACTCATTAGTTATGAATTGATACCGGTAAACCTTAAAGACGAGCAAGGAAAACTGGTATCGCAAGCAATCGCTGAAGATGAAGAAATGCTCAGTTTTTTAGCACCTTATCAACAGAAAGGACTAGCGCAGATCGCAGGTGAAATCGGTTATGTAGATGGTTTTTTGGATGGTGAACGCTCCACCGTTCGTTTCAAACAAAGCAATCTGGCAAAACTAATTATTAATGCCCAAATGCAAGCGGTCGATGCTGACTTTGGCGTCATTAGTGGTGGAGGGATCCGCGGCAGCATTGAGGCGGGTTCAATCAGTTATAAAGATATTTTAACCGTACACCCTTTTAAAAACCGTATCACTTACATTGATTGGACCGCACAAGAATTGCTTGAGTACTTAAACATCGTTGCTCGTTTTCCTGAGGACTCTGGCGCGTATATGCAATACCATCATATCAGTTTCACTGTTACAGATAGTGGCATTGAAAACATTAAAATCGCTGGCAAACCACTAGATATGAACAAAACGTATCGAATGAGCATCAATAGTTACAATGCTTCGGGGGGAGATACTTATCCAAGTCTCACCAGCAAAGCAAACTTTACCGCCACAGACCAAACAGATGCACAGGTATTAAAAGCCTACATTGAGGCCAATACACCTATTAAGGTGTCTTCTCTTTAAATAAATTATTTAGAGGAAAGCCTATTGTGCTTTCCTCTATTTCCCGACAATATCTAGCGCCGCAAGGTTCGCTTCTTTGATCCCATAACTGTGTAGCTTTGAGCGCGAACCTTCACCATGTGCTTTAGGGGGGTAAAAAGTGGATTTATGTTCTGGATACTCCAATAGAACTTCATCAAGCGCAGCTCGTATTTCACTCAGTGTTTTTTCCAAACTATTTGAAAAATTAGGCCGCTTGCGAATGGTATGACCTAATTCAATCAAGCGATAAAAATACTTATCCGCAATTTTCAACAGCTCTTCGGGCATTTCTTTATTCTGACTTAACCGAGTATCAGGGTTTGCGTCACAGAACTCTACCAACGCAAGATAGAAACACAGCGGTTTATTCGCTAATTGAACAGGGTTTTGCTTATTCGCGCTTGTTGAAATGGACTTAGAATAGAGATCAACGACCAATTTAAACGGCTCATCTCGTTCTATAATTTCAACTTTACTGCTCCTTCGCGTTCCACCATTTGCCCAAGCCAAAATAGGTAACACACCTAATGCTGCGAGCACTGCCAGTATGTAAATAGAAATTTGATGACGAGTATTTGAATCAATAACGACATTAAAATCTTGATGAGCACTGGATAAAGTGACAACTCGATTAGCGTGATCACTCTCGGATGTGGATGAATTAATAGCGAGTACACGGACCCGAGCGTTTTTTTCGCCAAGGCGCATGTTAAGTGTTTGTACGTATTTTTCTAATTGGTCTTGATTACCAGCATAATGAAACAAAGGATCAGCAATTGGCAGTCGCTCCAAATCCATCGCAACACGAATAGACAGAACGTCAATTTGCTCATCAATAAGCTGATTTATCTTATGGGACTGAGCAAAATAGACCACAACGCCATACAACGCCAACAAACCTATTAAAATTAGCATTCTTGATTTCGACATATTACTCTTCTCTTTCTATCAAGTGATATGGCGCATGTTGGCATTGCCAATACTGTTCAATACCTTCGAAGTAATTTGACGTTCTCGCTTGGGCAACGTCGCTAATCACTGACTGTAAGGCACAGGCAAGTTCGGTATTATCCTCATTCATTTTCAGATACCAGCGACTGCCGCTGACATTGTTCGCGATCGGTGTAATATAGTTTTTTGAGAATCTTTGGTCATCGTAATCTGACCAATAAGAAGAAATGATATCAACTTCCCCTGCGGCAAGCTTGTCTCTTAGTTTCTGGTGTGAGCTAAAATAGCTGATGTGCAGTGCTGTTACATCCAAGTCTAATCTTTTAAAGAGCTGCTTTGGTAAAATGTGTCCAGAGCGACTCGTTGGGTAATCTAGTAAACCAATGTGTTTATCTAAAAAATACGCTTTTTCTAACCTTGGCTTTTCTGTATTGGAAATAAAAAATGCTGAGTACGCTGGGTAACCCACAATTGGTTTAAAACTATGGGTTGAGTCCGCCATCATAGCGGAAATAATGTTATCTTTTGTCAGAACAAGATCTGCAATACCCTTCGCAAGAAATTCGATTTGTTCCGCTAAACTCCCGCCCCAATATATACTCACCGCGCCAAACTGCCTATTCACAACTTCATTTTCGCATGTCTTAACTATTAGCTGGTGTGCTAAAGACTCTACTGGTACGTGGATTTTAAGGGTATTTACGTTGTTAACCGAGCGGGTTTTGCATGACGTGGAATATTGCAGTACTGGCTCAAGCACCAATTCATTTTTGCTAATTAAAGAAGTGGTTAACCACCATAAAAGCAGAATACTCAACAATAGCACCAAAACAACAGGTGATTTATTGATCAAAACATCACTATTTCTCAAATCTACTTAGGCCTTTTACTCTACTCGCAGTTATTACAACAATTTTCCTTACTTAATGCAACAGGTAAAATTACTAATAGAACTTAATTCATTGAAATATATAGTTAATTGACAAGTAATTATGAATACCAATGAGTCCTTTTATTTTCTTCAAAAATGCGGACAATTGGCCTCAATTTTTGCAATGGCTGAAATAGCCAAATATCTGTTGAGACACACAATGCTAGGTAAAAGTTCATCACTAATTTTCGCTCTGAGTCTTGCACTGCTTCCTGTTAAAGAAGCATTTTCATGGGGTCAGAATGGTCATCGCATCATTGGTGAAGTCGCAGAAGCCCATCTCACAGAAACAACCAAAACAAAAATTGTTGCTCTACTTGAAGGTGACTCTCTAGCAGAAGTCTCAACGTGGGCAGATGAAATGCGCTCTAGTTCAGATGTATTTTGGAGAAAGAAATCTTCAAAGTGGCACTACATCAATATTGACAACCCTGAACACATGCATGAGCACGTTGACACGTCGATTGACTCTAAAGAAAAAGTAAAACATATCCTAGATGGTATGCACTACAGCATCAATGTCCTTCAATCCAAATCAACCTCTATCGATGAAAAGCGTTTCGCGTTTAGATTTTTAGTTCACTTGGTCGGTGACAGTCATCAGCCGTTCCACGCTGGTCGCGCTGAAGATAGAGGTGGTAATAAAATCAAAGTGAAATTCTTTGGTTCAGACACCAATTTACACAGCACATGGGACAGCAAACTCATTGAAAGTGAGAACCTGTCTTTTACTGAGTTCACACGTTTTATTCAAACAGACAATGCAGAAGTTATTGCTGAATACTTAGATAGCACCCCAGCCGATTGGTTACTCGAATCAAACCATATTGCCAATGTTATATACGAAAGCAATGAAACAGACATCAGCTACGGATATATATTCAAGCACATGCCAACCGTTAAATTTAGATTGCAACAAGGCGGCGTGCGCTTAGCGGGACTACTTAACCTAATTTTTGATCCAAATTCAAAGCCATTGGTTTCTTCTTTGAAATCAGTGGAAAAAAACACAGTTAATCATTAATTGAAAATAACCTACTACACGGGAAACAACACAATGAAAAACGTTCGCTTAACTAAAGTCGCAGGCGCTTTGGTACTAGCACTTGGCGTTTCTGCAAGCGCTTTCGCTGCTGACACTTCATCTGCTATGCGTGGTAAAATCACTAGCCCAACAGGTGATGCTGCTGCCAACGTTAAAGTTACGGTAATTCACGAACCAACTGGTACAGTTAGCACATTTGTTACTAACGACTCTGGTGCGTTCGTTGCAAAAGGTCTTCGTGTTGGCGGTCCATACCGCGTAATTTTAGATTCTGACGAATATACAGATACACAGCTAGATAACATTTATCTAGATCTTGGTGAAACTCACCGTATCACTTCTCAACTTAAGCCATTGCAGATCGAAAAAATCTCTGTAACGGGTTATAAAATTGTTCAAGAAGCTGGCGGCTCAAGCAGCACATTTGGCGCAGACACCATTGCCAACACGCCTAGTTTCAACAACGATATTAAAGATATCGCACGTCTAAACCCACTTGCTAGCGTAAATGGTAACGGCGATATGACTATTGCGGGTAACAACCCAAGAACAAACAGCCTAACGGTTGACGGCATCGGTCAAAACGATGATTTTGGTGTTAACTTTGGCGGCTACCCTACAGAGCAACCGCCTATTGCTTTAGATGCAATCGAGCAAATCTCAATTGACGCATCACCTTTCTCAGCTCGTAAAGGTAACTTTGGTGGTGGTACCATCAACGCGGTAACTAAGTCTGGTTCAAACGACTTTACCTTCACTGGCTTCTACGAAGTTACAAACCCTAGTCTTGCGGGGAAAGTAGACTCTATTTCTCAAGTATTTGCAGACGGTAAACCTGTTCTTGATGAAGATGGTCATAGAACTTTCGAAGTAACTAGCACAGACCCTATTCAGTCTGAACACCGCTTCGGTATTAGCACAGGTGGCGCAATCATTGAAGACGAATTGTTCTTCTTTGTAAACTACAATAGCTGGGCAAGCGAACTAGAAATGGATTATGGCTTCGAAGGCTCGGGTGCTACACACGAATATGATACGACAGAAGCAAACTTTAACCGCTTTCTTGATATTCTAGAAAGTGAATACAGTTTAACTGATAGTCTAGGTGGTGACCCTGAAGACACTAATGACAGTTTGCTTGTTAAATTAAGCTGGAACATCAACGACTCACACCGTACGGACTTCACTTATCAGTGGCAAGACGACAGCGCTGAAAAGAACTTTGGTACTGGCGGAAACACAGTGATGCTAGCGTCTGCACGTTATAAGTATGAAACTTCGTTCAACAACTTTGCGGTGAAGCTTTATTCAGATTGGACAGACAACCTTTCAACTGAAATCGGTATTTCATATAAAGACGTTGAAAGTGATAGTATCACTAACTCAAACATAGGTAGTGTAAAAGTAGAAGAACGTTTCCGTGGCCCGGCATACCAGTTCGGTACTGACGAATTCCGTCACAACAACAAAGCAGCTACTGAAAACCTAACGTTCACGTTCGATGGTACTTATTTCTTTGATGAGCACGAAATCAACTTTGGTGCACAGTTAGAAAACCTTCGCCTATACAACCTTTTTGCCGCAAACTCTTTAGGCTCATGGGAATTTGATAACTTTGAAGGTTTCAAAAACCGCGAAGTAGGTAACTTCAAAGGTACTTACGATTTTTCATACCGTAATGCTTACACCAACAACTCAGCCGACACAGCTTACGACGCAAGCCGTAATCAGTTAGCACTTTACATTGAAGATACCTTCTACGTAATGGATGACCTTCAAGTTACTGCAGGTGTTCGTTACGAGCGTTTATCATCAAGCGATAAAGCAACATTAAACCAAAACTTCCTAGATACTTATGGTTTCACTAACCAAGAGAACCTAGATGGTTTAGATATCATCCTTCCGCGTATCGGCTTTAAGTACTATGCAACTGACGCGCTAACCATTAAAGGTGGTATTGGTCGTTTCCAAGGTGGCATACCAAACGTTTGGTATAACAACCCGTACCAAAATGACGGTCTTACCTATGTAGCTGCATCTGAAGATGCAATTAATGCATATTACGCTGAAAACAAAGCGGATATCACTAAGGTACCACAAGAAATTCAAGATTCTTTACAGCCGGGTGCTGGTAGCACAAACTACACGGATCCTAACTTTAAACTACCTTCAAGCATTCGTGCTCAAGTTGGTTTTGATTACGAGTTTGACGCGGGTGCACTAGGCGATGGCTTCAAGTGGACAGCGGAACTTGCTTACCACAAGAAAGAAAACGAAGCAGTATGGCACAACACAGCACTGATCCCAAATGGTGAATCTGCTGACGGTCGTATCATCTATAAAAACCGTTATGAAGGCGAACTTCGTAATAACTTCGATATTATGATGACTAATGCAGACGTTGATGGTCGTTCTGTAATATTCTCAACAGCGCTTGCGAAAGAGTGGGATAACGGTTTATATGCATCTGTAAGCTATGCTCATCAAGACGTTACTGAAGTGGCACCGGGTTCATCATCTCGTGCGCAAAGTAACTATAAATATACCATTATGGAAAGCCGTAATGTTGATATGGCGGAGCGTGGTTATTACGAAGTTGAACACAGCTTTAAAGTTAACCTTCGCTATAGCAAGCAATTCTTCGAAGGCTATAACTCTGAGTTCAACGTGTTCTTTGAGCGTCGTTCAGGCCGCCCATTCAGCTACACAATGGGTATGTATAAAACAGATGATTTCGGTGATACTATCGATTTCTACAAAAACTCATCGTACTTAGCTTATATTCCTACCGGTGCTGATGATGCAACTATCGACTGGGCAGCCTCTGAAAAGCTAGGCATGAGTTGGGACAAGTTAGAAACCTTACTAAATCGTGGGGGTATTTCAGAGCGTGGCACTATTATTGGTCGTAACACAGGTACTCAACCTTGGGTTACTACAATGGATGTAAGCTTCAAGCAAGAAATCCCAGGTTTCGCAAAAGGTCATAAAGGTCAGTTCTACGTGATGATCGAGAACTTCGCTAACTTATTAAATAGCGATTGGGGTATCGAGAAACGCATGGGCCATTCAGACCAAGCGATTTACGACTTCCACGACTTAAATGAAAAAAATCAACTAGTTATCAAACCTCGCCACGACGGTGCAGACGTTCGTAACTACAACCAATACCAAACTTCTTCTTCTGCTTGGCAGGCGAAAATCGGTATTCGTTACACATTCTAATATCTAACACGTAATTAGATAATCTCCTAAAGGCCAACATCTGTTGGCCTTTTTTATTCCTTTTTTAGTGCTACTTCTAAACTTTCAGGTCATCTTCTTCGTAAACCCCTTAGAAAAATAAACATTAAAGTCACAAAAATGAAACACTTGTAGTACAATTTATTCCGCACATAAAGTAAACACTCTATTCAATCCAATACATACAAGGGTTTCCGTTGTACCTTGGGTTAACTAATGAAATGTATAACAAAATTTTATTTCGCAATGAAATTGCAATACGCCGTAGGTAGAGTGTGCGCTGGTTTTATTTATGACGTTACCTACTAAAGCTGAATAAAATAGTCACGGTATTTTCACTGACGAATACGAGCAACGTGAAACTTTGTGGCTTTTGTTCAATCAGGTTTTCAAAGGCCGTTGAAGCTTTAGGGGTGTACACACATTGATTGAAATTTAATTAAAAACATTAACTTCACGGGAATCAACAAATGAAAAACCAATTACGTAAAAGTGCCCTTTCGCTTGCTGTATTAGCAAGTATGGGCGTGACGGGTGTTGCTGTTGCAAACGAAACATCTTCATCAATCAAAGGACAGATAGTAGGCCCACAAGGAAATCCTGCGGCTGGCACAAAAATTACCATTTTACACATGCCAACTGGCTCTGTTAAAACAGTCAATGTTAATGAGTCTGGCTATTTCACAGCCAAAGGTTTACGCGTTGGTGGACCATATCAAATCGTCGTTGATTCAAACAAATTCGAAGACCAATTACTTGAAAATGTTTATCTATCTCTAGGTGAAGCTTATCCGGTAAACGTTGCACTTCAAGATATCACTGATGTTGAACAAATTATCGTCACCGGCCGCCCTATCAGCCAAATGTCAGGCGGAACAGGCCCTGCCGCAACATTTACTCTAGAAGACTTACAAAGCGCTCCTACTATCAACCGTGATCTGAAAGACATCGTACGTGCCGACCCTCGTGTTTTTGTAGATGAAAGTCGTGGTGCTATTCAATGTGGTGGCGGCAACCCACGCTTTAACAGCTTAACCGTTGACGGTGTTCGCATGAACGACGACTTCGGATTAAACTCAAATGGTTACCCAACAGTTCGCGCACCATTCTCTTTTGATTCAATTGAGCAAGTTGCGGTAGAAATGGCACCGTTTGACGTGATGTACGGTGGATTTACTTCTTGTAATATCAATGCTGTAACCAAGTCAGGATCTAATGAATTGCACGGTGGCGTATTCTATGATTACACCAACGATTCATTGCGTGGTGATAAAGTTGAAGGTGAAGATGTCGATCCAGGCAACTACACCGAAAAACGCTATGGCTTCGATGTCGGTATGCCACTTATAAAAGACAGCTTATTCCTGTTTGCTTCTTACGAAAAGCTAGAAGGTGTTGAACAGTTTAACTATAACGCGCTAGGAAAAACAGTTAGCCAAGCGGACCTTGACCGTATCATCAAAATTACTAAAGACAAATACAACTACGACCCAGGTGCCATGCCGCCAAGCATGCCGGTCGAAGATGAAAAGTTACTAATCAAACTAGATTGGAATATCAACGAGGATCATCGTGCAAGCCTCGTGTATAACTATAACGATGGATTTGAGTTATCGCAGTCTGATCAGGCTTCTGACGAGCTTCCTCTATCAAATCATTACTATGAAAGAGGCTCTGAGTTTACCACTATTGTTGCCTCATTGTACTCAGATTGGTCTTCGGACTTCTCAACAGAAATTCGCATCTCGAAATCGGATTTAGATGGTCGTCAAGAGTCTATTGATGCAGCAAGTGGTTTTGGCGAGTTCCAAGTCACGACTAAGGGTGACCCAGATACAATAAGCGGCGGTACAGTATATATTGGTCCTGACGACTCGCGTCAAGCTAACGATCTTGATTGGGACAACCTAGCAATCAAACTGGCTGGTACTTATTACCTTGATCAACACACAATCACCGCAGGTTACGAATACACGGATTTAAACGTATTCAACCTCTTTATGCAGCATACTCAAGGCGAGTTCCGTTTTAGTTCTATTGACGATTATGAAGCGGGTAATGCATTTATTTTCTACAACAATGCGGCTGGTACTAACAACCAAAACGATGTTGCGGCCTCGTTCTCTTATCAGATGCACACTTTCTATGTGCAGGATGAGTATGCGCTTTCTGATTTGGATGCAACAATCCTATTTGGTTTACGCTATGACAAATACACCAGCGACGACAGACCCACTCAGAATAATAAGTTCTTTGGCCGCTATGGTTTCCACAACACAAAGAACATGGATGGCTTAGATCTAGTTCAGCCGCGCGTGGGTTTCAACTGGTTTGTTGACGATGCACTAGAGCTACGTGGTGGTTTTGGTTTGTATTCTGGTGGTAACCCTAATGTGTGGATATCAAACGCATACTCTAACGATGGTGTGACGCAAGTTGGTGTTCGTGGTTTCTTCGCTGATTTATTCAACACCGAGCTGACTAACTCAGATGGTGGAACACCTGGCTATGACGTACCGAAAGACTTATATGATCAGGTAGGTAATCAACCGGTTGGTAATGGTGACGGTTCCGTCAATGCTATTGACCCTGATTTTGAAATTCCTTCAGAATGGAAATATGCATTGGGTGCAACTTACACCACCGAAGATGACTATGTTATCAGCCTAGACTGGTTATTAACTAAAAAGCAAGACTCTGCAATTATTCGTGATGCTGCCCTTTATCCTGCAGGTTTCAGTCCATTAGATGGTCGTCCAATAACCGCACAAAAAGAATTTACCGACGCCGACGGTGAAAAATACACGCGCAGCAATGAATATATTCTTGGTAATGTTTCGGGTAAAGACGGTGAGTCGCAAGTCGTTTCTCTTTCTTTACAAAAGAGTTTTGAGAATGGTATCGATGTTATGGCATCTTATGCCTACACAGACGCTAAAGATGTAAACCCAATGACTAGCTCAACAGCTGGTTCTAACTACGGTAATATCGCAGTGACGGACCCGCTAAATCCAGGCCTTGCAACTTCTGATTATGAAGTACCACATCGTTTTACCTTGCAGCTTGGCTATACCACAGAGTTTTTCGATGGTCTTAAAACCCGCTTCAACCTATTTGGTCAAGCAAGCAAGGGCCAACCATATAGCTATCTGTTCTCTGGTAGTGATGGCGTTTGGGGAGATATAAGCTGGAATTCTCGTAGTGGCCGTCAGTTGCTTTACGTTCCGCATGAGAACGATGTAAACGTTGAGTATGACTCAGCAGAAACCCGTAAAGCATTTAATGACTTTATTGATGCAAAAGGCCTACAGCGTGGTGAAATTATGTCTCGTAACAGCCTAAACGCGGATTGGTTTGTTAAGTTTGACTTTAGAGTATCACAAGAAATACCTGGCTTTATGCCTGGTCATAAAGGCGAGGTATTTTTCGTAATCGATAACCTAACGAATCTACTTAACGACGACTGGGGTGACATGCGTAAAGGTGATTTCGTAGGCCATCGCTTGGTCAACGTCGCACTAAATGACGAAGGTAAGTATGTATACTCTGGTTTTAAAGCGTCTTCTGCTGAAGTAGACTTCCAAAATAGTCCTTCTGTTTGGAAAATGCGCTTTGGCGTAAAATATAGATTCTAAGGATCTTATGAATTAGCGAAGGCCAACACGTGTTGGCCTTTTTTATGTCTCTAACTCTCAACAACATCACTCAGTTTATTAATTAATAAAGTAAGCTGCTCTCTCTCGATTTCCGTAAGGCTCGACATCAAAGATGCCTCCCACTCTTTCGCTTTTGGCGTTAATTGCTTGTACAAAGCAAGCCCTGTGTTCGTTACGCATAAATGCATTGCGCGCTTGTCTTCTGGGTGTGGTTCTAAGGTCAACAACTGACGCTGTTCTAGCTGTTTGATTGCTCTGGAAACCGTGCTCTTATCCATATTGGCTAATTCACAAATGGCCTTGGCGGTATCGGCACCGGAACTGATTAAATGTGACAATACTCGCCACTGTGGTTGGGTTAAATCCGCTTCATTTTTATAGACTTGGGCAAAGCTATCGCTCACTTTAGTTGACAGAGACACCAACTGATATGGCAAAAACTGTTGAATATTAAGTAATTCTTTTTCTTTCATGACAATACATCCACTTCAACTCTGTATTAATTACTTTACATGAGCGAATCATAAACAAATTTGCATTTAGTCTCACATGAGAGTATCTTAAACTCAATCGATAAGGAGCTAAGACTATGAGCACTGAACTTCAATATTTAACTGGCTTTGGTAATGAATTTGAAACCGAAGCGTTACCGGGCGCATTACCTGTAGGTCAATTCTCACCACAAAAAGTAAAATACGACCTATACGCAGAACAATATAACACAACTGCTTTCACAGCACCTCGTGCCGATAATCGCAGAAACTGGTTTTACCGTATTCGTCCATCTGTAGTGCAAGGTGATTACCAGCCAATGGATAACGGATTGCTACGCACCGCACCAATCACAGAAGTACCAACACCACCAACGATGTTACGTTGGAACCCTATTGATATCCCAGCCGAGAAGACTGACTTTGTCGACGGTCTTGTGACTATGGCAGCTAACGGCAGTGCAAACGGCCAAACTGGTATTGGTATTCATGTATACGTTGCTAACTCTTCAATGGAAGGTCGCTACTTCTACAATGCTGATGGTGAGTTGCTATTTGTACCTCAACAAGGTGAACTTATCTTAAACACTGAGTGCGGCAAGTTAGCGCTTCGTCCTGGTGAAATCGCGGTTATTCCACGTGGTATCAAGTTCTCTGTAGAGCTTGTTAGTGATGAAGTACGTGGTTATATCTGTGAAAACTACGGACACCCACTTGTTCTTCCTGAGCGTGGTCCAGTAGGTGCAAATGGTTACACTAACGAGCGTGATTTCCAATACCCAGTAGCCGCTTTTGAAGATAAAGAAGGCGACTTTGAACTTGTCGCTAAATTTAACGGCAACTTATTCCGCTGTGATATTGGTCATTCACCGCTAGACGTGGTTGCTTGGACAGGTAACAGCGCGCCATACAAATATGACCTAGCACGCTTTAACGTCATGAACACGGTTAGCTTTGACCATCCAGATCCGTCAATATTTACTGTGTTGACGTCTCCATCGGGCACTGCCGGTGTTGCAAATGTCGACTTTGTGATCTTCCCACCACGTTGGATGGTGGCAGAAAACACCTTCCGTCCTCCGTACTATCACCGTAATATCATGAGTGAGTTTATGGGCTTGATCGAAGGTGTTTACGATGCAAAAGAACACGGCTTTGTCCCTGGCGGTATGAGCTTACACAACTGTATGTCTCCACATGGTCCTGAAGCAGACGTGTTTGAAAAAGCATCGAATGCAGAACTTGAACCGCAGCGTTACGAAAATACACTAGCGTTTATGTTTGAATCACGTTACGTGATTTCACCAACTAAATACGCACTTGAAGGTAAAGAGCGTCAGCCTAATTACCTTGATTGCTGGAAAGGCATTAAAAAGTACTACAAAGGCGCGTAAGCTATCATTTGTATATTTTAAACTAGGCACTCTTTTGAGTGCCTTTTGTCGTGATTAAAGGATTCTATATGAAACTCTATACCTACTTTCGTTCATCAGCAGCCTACCGTGTTCGTATCGCGTTAAATCTAAAAGGTTTATCTCATGAGCTGGTGCCAGTTAATTTGCTTAAATCCGAGCAACAAGGTGAAGACTACTTAAACAAAAATGTTCAAGGCTTGCTACCAGCACTAGAAACCGAACAAGGTGTACTGGCGCAGTCTTTGGCTATTTTGGAATGGTTTGAAGACACAAACCAAGGCCAGCCTTTATTACCAAGTGATCCTTGGCAAAAAGCACAGGTTAGAAATTTCTGCTATGCCGTTGCATGTGATATCCATCCAATCGACAATCTACGAGTTTTGAAGTATCTATCTACAGAATTAGGGGTCGATGATGAGCAGAAAAACACGTGGTATCGTCATTGGGTTATAGAAGGATTCAAAAAACTTGAACCTATGTTGGGCGAAGGCCCCTTCTGTTTCGGCGATAAGCCGACATTAGCGGATATCTGCTTAGTACCACAAGTCTTCAACGCGCTGCGCTTCAAAGTAGATATGTCAGCATTTCCAAAAATTAGCCGTGTCTATGAGCATTGCAATACCATTCAAGCTTTTATTGATGCCGCGCCGGAAAATCAGCCGGACGCACAATAGTTTGCAGAGTTAAAAAAACCGCTGAATCATCAGCGGTTTTTTATTGCCTCTAAGCTTTATTTCAAGGCGCTATATACATGATCAAAATGACTAATCAGATCATGGCCCAAATCCGTTAAGTAACCGCCATCAGGACTATCAATGACGCCCTTATCAAATAACCTTTTTGCCGCATCCTGAGTACTACCTGAGGCAGAACTATGGATCTTCAGCCCTTGGTGTAAACTGTGTCTCGGAAACTGAGACAGAAGCGTGAGTTCGTCCAGCAATTTTTGATCAAGTGCCATTGTCATTTTTCCTTATTCTTCTATAGTCATGTAAAACTCTAGACTAAAAAAACCATATGATGAAATATTTACCTGCGGCGATAATGTCCAGTCTTGTTTCCATTTCTGTTTACGCCAAAGCCCCTGTTCAACCTCATTTTTTCAGTGACCTGCCAAAGCGAGTTTGCTGGTTTGCTAGCGAGTCCTACAGCGAAGGGGCGATAATTAGCCAGTTTGATATGTTATTTGTCTGTGCCCCAAAAAAACCCTTTGAAGATAACGGAGAGTTGATTTGGGTTAAAGCAACGTCATCTGGTGAACCAATTAGACCTGAAAAAGAATCTCGAATTAGGGTAAACTAATACCCATAAACTCACGCGGTATTGAGCACTCTATGAACAATCAACCAAACAACCCACTTCACGGGATAAAGTTAGAACAGATTTTGATCGATCTAGAAAAACAATTAGGCTGGAAAGGCATGGCTGAGGTCGTTAAGATCAACTGTTTTGAAAAAGATCCAAGTATCAAGTCTAGTTTAAAGTTTTTGCGTAAAACCCCATGGGCAAGAGCGAAAGTGGAACAGCTTTACCTAGACACATTTCAGGGTTTCAAATGGCCAGATTCGTGATTCCCATAAAGTTGTTTATATGAACGGCTTAATCTATTGATAATGTGCTCTGGAACCTGCTTGTTACAAGCAAAGTAAAGTGTCGCGCCAAGTTTGTTTAACGTGTAAACCGGTTCCAATGCTCTAGCAGTGGGTTCACTTTCAGCCCGAAAACGGTACTGAGCATCGCTTAAAATGACAAGGTCTACAAAATCCTTACGGGTTTTAAGCAGTTGAAAAACCTTGTCAAAAGAATTAATCAATATTAACTGCTTACCTTCAACAAACCCTTTGTGGAGCAGATATTGATGACTAAAATTGTCTCTGATCACTGCCGTTCTGTATTGTTTAGCATCATCAATAGTTTCTAATGTGATGCTATTTTCTCTCAACGCATAAAACGACGTAGTAAATGTAGAAATAGGAAATACCCAAGTGAGCTCATTTTCACGAATTTCATTTCTGGCGATAGAAAAAATACAGGTATCTTCTCGACGTAAGGCTGCGTTGTAAGCCACACTCCAATTCAGTACATTAATTGCGTAGTCTATCTCACTACGCTCAAGCACCGCTCTCACTTTATCAGCCGCTTTACCAACTAGCTTGTTTTCAGCATTTTGATGTTGAAAGTCGGGAAAGTTCTCCGTGACAATATTCAGCGTAAATGCATAGCTGCAATTAGAGTATAAAAGCGAGCAGGCAACCACAGCCGCAAAACGATTCATGTAGGATCTCCTTTAGCTACACGATTACTATAGCGTTGGCCCCCTAATTGGGCAATTTTGTATACAAAATTTAAGTTTTATCATGTAAATAAGATATACGTAAAAAAGCCTTCTTGATTAGAAGAAGGCTCTGGGATTTACAAACTCACTTTTGAGCTATCAGCTATTGTTTATTGCATCAATTAAGAATGCGCTTAATTTTGCACCTTCTCGTAAAGTGGTCTCAGAGCTTGCTTGCCCAACTAAAGAACTATCAGTAAACGGCGCAATTTCCATCATATCCGCACCAGTAATTCTAAATTCTTTATTTAATGCGCTCAGTATCACCATCGCTTCATCCGGTGTCATACCTCCAGCTTCTGGCGTGCCGGTAGCTGATGCAAATTGCTCATCTAAGGCATCAATGTCAAAGCTCACATAAAGCTCCTCAACTCCACTTTCTTTGAGTTGAACAATGACTTCATCGACTATCTGTTGGGCCCCTTTTTCACGAATTTCATTCGCCCAATGCTGCTTTACTCCGAACGTGGATTCCCAGTGTGATTTTGGTTTCCCACTAGATCTAATGCCGAATTGAATCAGATGATCCGGCGCGGGCAGATACTCTAATATATGTGTACACCAAGAGCCAAAACATAAGTCGATACCAAGACGCTCAACCAATAAATCGGTGTGTGCATCAAAGTGAATGATGGCTGTTTTTATTCCTTTGGCCCGTTTTGCTTTAAGGTAAGATTTTGTCAATGGGTAACTAATGGAATGATCACCACCAATACCGAAAATACCTTTATCTGGATAATTCTCATAAAAACCGTCACATACGTCTTCTGTTATTGACAGCGGTGACACGTGATATTCACTATTTGGATCTGAATATAGCGCTTTTTGGCAATTGCTGATGGTTTGCTCGTTAAGGTATTTGTCGTGTAGTAGGTGGGGAATAACACGTACATCCCCCAAATCAAAAGCTGAAGTCTGCGGTTGCTGTTCAATAAGCGTCGAACGTAAAAAAAGCGGCCCCCAGTTAGCACCTCTTAAAATACCGCCGCCGCAATCGGAACTAATTCCCAAAATTGCTGCTTTATGCTGGCTTTTTTCTATATCTTGCAAAGAAGTTTGCCAGACAGACTCCACTCCTTCAGTTTGCCCATAAAGCTTTTGGCGTAACGCCGCTTTTCGCTCCTTTGCAGTATTAACCGTGAATACACCATCTCCCGGCGGACACAAACATTGGGTCAATTTCTGATAATAGTTGGTTTTACTGTCTGACATCTCAAACCCCTTTTATGAATAATCATGCTAATTACACAAAAGCCAAAAATAAACATCGCCATGCTCGACCGATACGAATTTATCAATGCTCAGTGCTTAAAATAATACTGGCCTAATCGCAGAAAAACCGCGAGCTGCGTGTGAATAATTTACTTAGACAACCTCCTGAAAACAAACTAATAGATTGTTTTTATTATTAATTGATATGATTTTCAGGTTTCGTTGCGCTTTTATAGTACGTATTGATATGCTGAAACGAGCGAAGTTATTTAATCAATTGACGACTTAAAAAGACGTCCAACGGATGCTGCTTTCAGCACAGGTGCAGGATGTATAACAGGTTGAGATTATAAGTCAATCGGTCCAGTCAAGGTATTGATTTTTGAACCGATTGTTTATTCAAGCAAGGTGTGTAGTTATTCGTAATTTCTTGGCCGTTTCGTTTTTATCACCGCAATGTAACCATGCCAGCTTGCGTAGGACAATAGTGGCATTATCACGATGAACCCGGCGGTTCCTGTCAAAAATCCCAGCGTGACTAAAACAAGAATTAACGCACACCAAACCACCATAGCGCCGGCATTAACCCGCACCGCGTGCATAGAACTCATCACCGCAGTCATAATGTCAACTCGCCTTTCCATCATAATTTGTGGGGTAAAGGCCGATATCGCGAAGACGGTAACCAGTAATACGCCCCCCACCAAAGAGCCTAATGTCAAAAATGCCGACAACTGCTCAAAAGTAGGATCAGGCACATTGGGGTATAAAGCATGGATCAACGCAGCAAGGCGCATCCAAACAATCATTATAACCATCAATAGAATCGCGAACCCCCACTCCCCCGCTGGATTTCGGAACATAGATTTTAAACTATGCATCAAAGTCGGCTTATGACCCTTTTCAAGCTCCCAAGCAACGTCATAAAGACCAGCTGCAAAGGCTGGTCCTATTAAAGCGAATGCAACAGCTGCAGGCAATATCACTAGGTGCGTACCAGACTCATAAACAAACCACATAATACAGGCAGGTATCAATGTAAAAATAAGACCGTATAACAAGCTCATTAACGGTGCTCTAGTCATGTCTTTAAACGCCAGTGCAAGCCAATGGAAAGGTGCACCTAAAGAGACTTTATTCGATTCAAAACAGCGGGCAAATTCATGATGTTTTTCCGCAGAATGTGTAGCTGGCATACCTTCTCCTCGTTGTTAGTATCCCTTTAAGTTTTAGTGCATCAACGGGTATCTCGCAAGCTTGTGGTAAATAGTACATACTATTGACGGTAAGGAAAATATTCGGACATCTGTCCTGTACTTACAGCGTCTTCCCAATGACCATTACGGTTTGATTTATCATTAAGGTTTACTATGGAAAAGGTATTTCACCTCGGGCTTACCAAGTCGGACCTACAAGGTGCAACATTAGCTATTGTGCCGGGCGATCCTGAACGCTCTTTACGTATTTCAGAATACTTGGACAAACCAATATGTTTGGCTAAAACGCGAGAGTTTCATGTCTATCTTGGCTATATGCAAGAAACTCCGATCATAGTATGCTCTACGGGCATTGGTGGTCCATCAACTTCTATCGCTGTCGAAGAATTGGCCCAACTCGGTATTCAGAGTTTTCTGCGCATTGGTACTACAGGGGCGATTCAGCCTCATATTAACGAGGGCGATATCCTTATTAGTACCGCTTCTGTCAGACTAGATGGCGCGAGCCAACACTTTGCGCCCCTAGGCTATCCTGCAGTTTCTGATTTTCATACCACTTCTGCCATGGTAAATGCTTGTGAAGCGTTAGGACTAACTCACCATGTTGGCATTACTGCATCCAGCGATACATTTTACCCAGGACAGGAACGTTACGATACCTATTCAGGTTATGTGCGTAAAGCGTTTCAGGGTTCCTGTGAAGAATGGCAAAAGCTGAATGTGATGAACTACGAAATGGAATCCGCCACGCTGTTCACGATGTGTGCCACATTAGGATTGAAAGCAGCCTGCCTAGCGGGAGTCTTAGTAAACCGTACAAGACAAGAAATCCCTAATGTCGATTTGAAAAAAGTAGAACAAGATGCTGTCAAAGCGGTGTTAAAAGCGGCTGAACTCTTAATACAAGAGTAATTGATTCAGCTTACTGGCAATGATTGAGTTAACTCACTCATTGCCATGCGTTTCTAGGTATCTAATAAACCCTGGCGATTCAATATAGTATTTATCACCATACTGTGAGATCACAGCCATAGTTTTCAGTTTTTTGACACTGGTTTGAATGACTGAAGGGGTTACATCAGTTTCAACCTCTTGAGAGATAGCCTCGACTGTTTTATTGCTATACAACGCATTGTTGCCTTTTTTGATCTGTTTCAATACCTCAACATCAACCTCTCTCAGGCGCTTTTTTAGATTTTCAAAATCGCCATCTTGGACCATCAACGCTTTTATGTAATCAGTACCATCTTTAAGTGAAGCTTGATTTGCCATTAAGTAAGTTACTAGTTTCATCATCCAAAATGGCGAACGATCTATTTCTTCGTAAAACTCGTTCACGGCCAATACGTCATACTCTAAACCAAAGTGCTTTTTCAACGTGTCATTGCAATGTCTAACAAATTCCTCACCTAATCGCGGAAAATCAATCATAAAAGCTGAATCGTAAAACGGCTTATCTTTATCTGAGAACATCGCATTAACGCCTGAGCGGCTAGAGCCAGCAAAAATAACGCTGATATCGCTATAAGTGTCTAACGCGGTACGCAGCGCATGCTGAACAGGTAAAAACTTTTCAGAAGACGCTAAATGTTGGATTTCATCAATGATGATCACGATTTTATCTCCACACTTGTTAAACAGCGCTTCGATAAATTGACCAATTTTAAATAGATCTGACTCACTCGGTTTGAGCGCATTTTTATCACTAAACTCGATGGTTGCCTTACCAAAGACGTTATTTCCAACTTCAAGCTTCTTAATTTCACTCTTGGCGAGTTCAGTTAACTTGCCTTTTACCGTCTCATTTAAAGCGATCAGGGTATTGTTCAGCGCTTGAGTGATAGCTAAAGTCGGGTTGTCTGGTTCACCCCATAAGTTAATGTAAACAGGAATAAAGCCATTTTCGATGGCGATAGGATAGAGATCTTTCAGTAAGAAGGTGGTTTTTCCCGTCCTTCGCACATCAAGCAATGCAATTCGACTTATCGCACCTTGATAAACGGTTTGTAAGTAGGACTCAGCAAGTGCTTGGCGTTGAAAATGCCAGTTAATCTTTTTCATCATCAATGCCCGATCGAGTTATGTGCCATTATGGTTAATTATGTATAGTATACATAATTAACCATAATGGTACATAGAACTTCGTATTTTATTGATATTCGGCCACTATTTTTTGAACTTGTAGATCTTTATCTTGGACCACAAAATCTACAATAAAACGATGACCGGGCGATTTTAATCCGTGGATCAATCACTCAATTTCAAACCAAGTTAGCTTGTCCTGCAAGTGATAAGAAGCAAGCACCGCTAAGCTCACTTGCTTTTGATTAGCACAGCCCTTCTTCTCCACCAGCTTAATCGATTCAACTTCTACCTGATCCAATGTTTTTCCGGTCAAAGCCAATTGACTTAACGCACTTTGTAGAGGTGATAAACTTGGGCTGTAGGCCGCATTTTCTGCATATCGACCATAAAATCGTTGTCCGTTGGCGAGCTTAATTTCTACCGCACTGGAGTTTTTTGAATAAGGTACATAAGACTGCAAATAGTGGTCAAACAAAACCTTATCTATCTCCTCTAAAACAGCGTTTTTATCACCCACTAATTTAGGACTATTAAATAGTGTCTCTTTATTACCCAAGTCTTCTGGACCGAACGAGTGAGGCAACAAAGCGGTCAGTGTTGTTTCCCCACTGGGGAGATGCACTTTTAAACTTTTTGAGGTAGAAAGTTCATTCATAAACTGCCGACAATAACCGCAAGGTGCTGCATTAATAATTATTTCAGATATTTCATGCGCGCCATTTAACCAAGCGTTATTGATAGCAGCCTGTTCGGCATGAACCACTAAAGAAAGCGCTTGCTGATTAAACTCTAAATTGGCGCCCAAAAAGACTTGTTGTGACACTTTATCTATCGCTAAAGCACCAACATAAAACTGAGAAATAGGCGGAACAGCAAAATCTGCAGCTGCCTCTAGCAGCAATTTGAAAAGTGTTGAAGTATCGACGCGATGAGTGTTAGCGAGGGCTTCAAGCCTAGAAAATTTGAAAATCCCGCGATTATCGAGCGCCTCTTTATATAGTTCTGTTTTTATTGAGGATTCAATCGTTGCCATTGTTCATATATTGTTTTTCCATGGCAGCTTAGTTTACGCAAGTGTTAGTGTTTACTCAACCATTCACGTGCGGTTTTAAAACATTCAAAGTTTTCTGCATTGACATCAAAGCGTTTCACTTTTTGCAGAAACAAATCGTGCATATAACCTTTGATCCCCACCACTCTTGCCACTGATAAATCACGAATATAATGCACCACCTGAGGCATCAAATTGACAATATCAATGGCTGCAAAACGATGTTCAAGCTCACTGACATCGAGCAATATTCTTGAACTATTGTGTTTCTTAGCGTAAAGGTTCGCTTTTTCATAAGCAGCTATCACATCATTCGCATTTGCTACTCCCCTTACTTTCATCATGATGAGATCATTCAAGTGATCGTACGTAATGCTTGTTGAAAGTTTGTTCATATAGGAAGCGCTCACAAATGCCATTAATGTTTCTTGAAAAAAATAAAAATACAAACTGGTATAACCAGCCGGGCATTCTAAATCAACAGTGAAAACTGTCAATATTTTTCAGATTAAAAAACTAGAAAATAACAAAAAACCAATCATAAAGGATTGGTTTTTATTGTTTCATCTTATGAAGTGTTAATAGCAGTGCACTGGATAATTTCTATATTTGAAATTATCCAGTATTTCTCATCCCCGCAGCAATCCCTGTCATGGTGATCATCAGTGCGAGCTCAAGGTCATGGTTAGACTCTTGCCTAACCCGCTTCAATAACTCAATTTGTAATAAGTTTAATGGGTCGGTGTAGGGATTTCTCAATCCAATAGATTCCTTAATCCAAGGTTGCTGAGACAGCAAAGAAGATTCTGGTGCCAGATTCCTGATCAAGTCAATGGCATCACGCAGATTCGTTCTTAGCTCGTGACCAAGTTTTAGATATTGTTCGCTCACCAGCGTTTGATCATACATTTTACTCAGCCATAAATCGGCTTTACAGAATACCATTTCAAGCATTTCCAGTCGGGTCCTGAAAAATGGCCATTGTTGACTCATCTGTTGCAATAACTCAATGCCATACTTGTCGATTGCCGCTTCGAGACCTTCTTTAGCACCAAGCCATGCTGGCAACATGAGACGGTTTTGACTCCAGGCAAAGATCCACGGTATCGCTCTTAAACTCTCCACTCCTCCGTCTGGGTTTCTTTTCGAAGGTCGAGAGCCCAATGGCAGCTTTGACAACTCTTGTTCAGGTGTTGCCATTCTAAAATAAGGAACAAAATCCGCTTCCTCTCTGACTACACTGCGATATTTTTCGCAAGAGGCGCTACTGATGGTTTCCATCACTTCTATCCATTGTGATTTCGGCACAGGCGGAGGAAGCAGGTTGCTTTGTAAAATCGCGCCCGCATAGGTCGAAAGACTTTGCATGGCGACTTTTGGTAAACCAAATTTGAAACGGATCATTTCGCCTTGTTCGGTCACTCTTAGACCATTTTTCAAAGAACCAGGCGGCTGCGAACGCAAAGCTTGCGCAGCAGGTGCTCCACCACGACCAATCGTGCCACCACGACCATGAAATAAAACCAACTCTACGCCCTGCTCTTCCGCAAGTTTAACCAGTTTTTCCATCGCAGCGTATTGCGCCCAGCCAGCCGCCATCATACCCGCATCTTTGGCTGAATCTGAGTAACCAATCATCACATATTGTTTTGCGTTAATGGTTCCCTTATACCAATTACTGCTCAGCAAGGTTCGAATAACATCTTGGGCATTATTTAGATCATCAAGAGTTTCGAATAAAGGCGCTACAGGCAGGTTGAACGGACAACCACTTTCTTGCAACAGCAACTGTACAGCTAGAATATCCGAAGCATTTTGCGCCATGGAAATAATATAAATGCCTAAAGCTTGTTGATCTTGAGCGGCAATGACGTCGAATGTATCGAGTACCTCTTTGACACGCTCACATGGTCGCCAATTTTTTGGGATCAATGGACGTCGAGAACTTAACTCAGCGAGTAAAAATGCCTGCTTGTCTTGTTCATGCCACTGAGCGTAATCACCCAGCCCCAAATAGCGTGTTAGCTCAGAAAATACTTCAGTGTGCCGCGCTGAATCTTGACGAATATCTAGCTTACACAAAGACACACCAAAGCAATCTAATCGACGCAGTACATCTAGCAACAGTCCATCGGCAATCTTTTCCATCTTGCAGTCAACCAGCGAGTGATAACAAGCTTCTAGCGGTCCTCGCAACTGTTCTGTTTGTCTGATGATGTCTTGATAACGGGTTGGATGTCCTTTGATTTTGTATTCAATTGCAGCAATCGTTTCCTCAACTTCGTTTCTGAGTGTTTTCAACACACTGCGATAAGGTTCACTGCTGTCTGGAGCCAAGCGTGCCAATTCATTATTTGCTTGGCTCATCGATAACTCAGCGCCAAGTTTTTCCAAATCTCGTCGATACAAGTCTAACGCCATCCAGCGACCATGATCGAGTACTGACTGAGTAACAATAGAAGTGACAAACGGATTACCATCTCTATCACCTCCCATCCAAGAAGTAAGCTGAATAGGACTAAAGTTAACAGGAACGGCAAGATCGAAGCGGCTTTTCAACTGCCTAATAAAGTAACTGACGAATTTAGGTACAGCTTCCCATAAACTATTCTCAATTACCGCAAAGCCCCACTTTGCTTCATCAAGAGGAGTTGGCCGTCTCTCGCGGATATCGTTAGTATGCCAGGCTTGGCTAATCAACTGTTCGACACGGTCAATAATTTCCTCGTATATGGGATCTTCGCCGCTGGTAGCTTCTAGTTTTTGTAAGCATTCACTTAGCTCAATATGCTTGCTTATTATGGTGCGCCTGGTGACTTCGGTTGGGTGAGCTGTCAATACTAAATCTATTTTTAAACGACTGATTACCTGCGCGACTTGATTCAACTGCAGCTCACCATTATCCAACTGCTTTTGAATTTCATCGAAGGTTTTATCTATTTCCACCATGACGCCATCTGGTGCACCCGCTTTCGAAATAGTGTGGAATTGCTCAGCGACATTTGCGAGATTAAGAAAATGATTAAACGCTCGTGCAACAGGTAAAATTACTTCATCACTAAGATTTCTAAGCGCTGCAATCAAAGCACTCCTATCTGCATCACTACCGTTTCTTGAAGACTTGGCTAAGTTTCTGATCTCTTCGACCTTATCTAGGGTTTCTTGGCCTTGTGCATGCTTAATCGTGTTTCCTAGCATTTGTCCAAGTAGCCCTACATTGCTTCGAAGGCTCGCGTATTGCTCAGTCATACAAACTCCTTGTTGGAAAAGTATGCGCTTTACTATACCGAGAAAATAGTAGATTGCGAGCGATCTGATGTCACAACAACTTCGTAATACACTGTATGAAATATCGAGACTCAAGCAACATGATTATTTTTTATGATGGCCGCTGCCCTTTGTGCGCAAAGGAGATGGATCACCTGAAGCAACATGATCATCACAATCAAATCGTATTGAAAAATGTTCATTGTGAAAATTTTGCGTCTGAGTATCCCGAGATAAATAAACAACACGCTCTGAATGTTCTGCATGGTTACGACTTTCAAGGTAAGCTCATAAAAGGACTTGATGTAACCGTATTAGCTTGGCAGACAGTGGGAAAACACCGTTGGCTAGGTATTCTGAGATGGCCTCTGATCCGAACCATCTCAGATCTGTGTTATTTGTTTTTTGCGAAACATCGGATGACCATATCCAAATTACTCGTTGCCAACCAATGTCAGGGAGAAAAAAGCTGTGACCGTAAGTAACGAAACACTACTTGTCATAGGAGCAAACTCATCGATTGCCAAGGCAGCTATTAGTTTAACCCGAGCGCACAAGCCGCAAAGTCAAATTTTCAGTGTTTCTCGCTTGGATACTGAGCAGATTAGCGACCGCCATTACCATTTCCAGTGTGATCACAGCCCCAATGCCATTGTAGATGTGTGTGAGACACTTCACCATCACGCTACAACTGGGTTCACCAAAGTAATTATCTGTAATGGTGTTTTACATGGAGAATTTGGTTTTCCCGAAAAAAAGCTGGAAGATTTGAACGCTCAGTACAGTCAACATTTATTTAACGTAAATACACTGGTGCCGATGCAGTGGTTGTCTGGCTTGTTGCCCATCTTGAGCACGCAAAAATCCCCTTGTGTGATAACCGCATTGTCAGCAAGGGTTGCTAGCATTGGTGACAATCGACTCGGTGGCTGGTATTCATATCGAGCGTCAAAAGCAGCGTTAAACATGATGTTTAAATCCGCAAGTATTGAACTCTCACGAAGAGCCAAGCACCTCAAGCTGCAGCTGTTTCACCCTGGGACCACTGACACACCACTGTCTAAACCTTTTCAGAGCAACGTACCGACAGGCAAGCTATTCACGCCACAATACGTCGCTGAGCAACTCATTCAAACCATGGATAACGCCATTTTTGACGGCAGCTTAGACTACGTAGATTGGCAAGGTAAAACGATTATTTGGTAAAACTATGATGCAAACTTTCTCAAATTCCGACATCAACCAACTTGAGCAACGCTACCGCGCACTACTGATTAACTCGCTATCGGGTTTCAAAAGCGCCAACTTAATTGGGACTGTTGATAGCAGTGGGCAGGAAAATCTTTCCATTGTCAGCTCGGTGTTTCATCTAGGCGCTCATCCGCCCTTGGTTGGAACTATTTTTCGCCCTCATTCTGTCCCAAGGCATACGTTGGAAAATATTATTGAAACAGGGTTCTACACCATCAATCAGGTTAATAACCAAATCGTCAAGCAAGCACATCAAACGTCTGCACGCTACGATAAGTCACAATCTGAATTTGCAGAAGTTGGCCTTTCTGCGCAGTATATTGCGGACTTTTTCGCTCCGTATGTAAAAGAAAGTCGCTTGAAGTACGGCTTATCGCTACAACATCATCAAATCATCGAATTAAACCAAACCGTGTTGTTAATTGGTCAGGTTGAGGCGCTTCACGTCGAGGCCGAAGCGATTCAAAGTGACGGTCATATTGATTTAGAAAAACTGGGTACTGTTGCGATTTCTGGGTTAGACAGCTACCACAATACGTCTTCCATCGAGCGCTACAAATACGCCAAACCGAACCAACCTGTTGAACCACTTTAGTTGCTTAACTACTAGCTGAGTAAATCGGCTAGTAGCGTCTCAATGTCTTTTAATTCATCGTTAAAATGTACAATTTGTTTATTGGTCATAGTAGCGCGCAATGACACGACTAATTGAGCAAATTCCCTGATTCTATTACTTTGAATTTGCTTAATACGCTCTGGCAATGCGTCGTGATGCGTCACTATCACGTTACCTAATAAACTCGACAGCTCTCCATGCGATTGAATGCTCATTGCCCTTTCGAACAATTCCATACGAGTTTGCTGATGCGCCTTCCATACTTGACGAGAAAACTCACCGGATTGGTTATAGGTTGTGATCAGGGCTTCTTGTTCAGCCGTAAGCGCTCCAAGCCAACGTTCATAGCGCTGCAGCACGTCATCATCATTTCTATCGTCATTCATCCGCTCAGTAATGTTGCTAATCAATGTCTGACGTTGCGCAGCCGACAAGTCCTGCAAATGAGACACAATTTTTGGGTAAGCACGCTCAATCAATGTATACCAAAAACCTCTGATGGTTTGCATTTTTGCCACGATTTCTTCTGCGCTATAGTCCGGCCAATTTGCTTGTAGTTCAGTTAAGGCTGATTGATATTGCGGTAACTGGGTTTCTTTATGCCACAACACTAAATCATCGACATCTTGCTGCAATTTTTCTTCCTGAGCCGATGTTAACTCTACGTAGTCAGAAACGTAATAACTCGCCAACCACCCCAAATTGTTATAGGCAAGTCGTTGACTGCATCCGACCAGCAATAACAAGATTGTGATCACAAAATACTTTTTCATCGAGGCTCCTTGTTATTTGATGTTACGTAACATAATACGCAGAAAAGCAAAAATAGCGCACAATCTACTTTGTAAAAGCATCTGACTACAATTAAACTATAATCAGAATCAAAGACATAGTTGCCTAAAGGAGATCTATGATGTTGAGCAAGTATACTAAAGTGGTCGCCACTGTTATCACATTAAGCCTGGCGCCTACTGCTTTTGCGGGGCTGGAAGAGGGTATTGAAGCCGCAAATGCAGGTCGTTTTGAAGAAGCTGTTCGAGAGTTTAATTATTTAGCAGACATGAATTATGCCCCTGGCATTTATCAACTAGGTTTGCTCTATGAAAATGGTAATGGCGTGGCAAAAAATCAAAAGAAAGCAGCAGAGCTATTTTCCAAGGCTGTTAAATTAGGTGATGCCGATGCGATGTTTTCTCTTGCGGTAATGTATGACGAAGGGCGTGGTGTATTACAAGACAAACAAAAATACGCAGATTTAATGCTACAAGCAGCTAAGAAAAACCTCCCAGCCGCGCAGTTTAACGTTGGCGTTATGTACGCTAACGGCGATGGGATGCCGCAAGATTACCGCCGCGCGTTAAACTGGTATGAAAAAGCTGCGGCCAATAATTATACTTTGGCAATGTTCAATCTTGCACTGATGTACTTTCAAGGGTTAGGGGTGCCTAAAAACATCGAGAAATCTTATGTATGGAACACTTTGGCTGAATTTAATGGCCATGCAGATGCAACTAAGAGCCGGTTACTTGATGAAAAACAACTCTCCGCTTCGCAAATCGAGCGAGCTAAAAACCTTGCCAACGATATCTATAACCGCATTCAAGCAGGTGAGTATATTGCAGAAACCAGAACTTCTGGACCAAAATCGTAAAATATAGAACACGAGAATAGATAAACAGCGTTAAACTCGATTAACGCTGTTTTGATTTTGGGAGAAACAACCACTTGAGCGGTTTCATTAATAAACTCGACTGCGCCAACAACAGCTTGTTGCGCCAAGTCGTATTGCCTGACTGTAAAATGGGCCTTTGATGACTCAAAGTAACAAATCCCTCTTTACCGTGATATTGCCCCATGCCAGATTCTCCAAAACCGCCAAATGGCAGGGATTCACAAGCGACTTGCAGTAGTGTTTCATTAATCGCCATGGTTCCACATCTGAGTTTTTTACTTAGTTGCGATATTTCTGCTTTATCCTCAGAAAACACATAACAAGCTAGCGGTGAAGGCCTACTATTCACATAGTCCTGTGCAGCGTCACTGGACGATACTGACTTCACAGGGAGTAACGGACCAAAGATCTCTTCTTGCATCACCGTCATCGAATCATCAATGTCAGTAATTATGTGCAGCGGCAAACACCTTTCATGCTCACTTGTCTGAGCGCACCAAATCGTCGCATTTTTATCCTGAGCATCTTGCACTAAACCCTGAAGTCGCGACAACTGTCTGTCATTAATTATCCAAGTTTGGTGATCTAGTCCCACATGACGTAGGTAAACTGAGTGATAGTACTTTTTCAAACGTTCGACTAACGCTTGCTTGACGCTTTCATGAACTAGAACATAATCGGGCGCAACACAAATTTGGCCAGCATTGGTTAACTTGCCCATTAGTATGCTCATCGCCGCTTTGTCTAGATCGGCTTTTTCGGTAACGATAACGGGTGATTTTCCACCTAGCTCAAGCGTCACCGGTGTTAGGTTTTTAGCTGCTGAAATCATCACTTGTCGCCCGACTTGCGTTGAACCAGTAAAAAACAGATGATCAAACGGTAGTAATGAAAAAGCTTCAGCCAACTTAGTTTCACCTTCAAATACAGCCACTTGCTCTCTATAAGGGCTGAACAGCTTTCGTATTACACTGTTTACTTCAGGAGTATATTCACTAAGTTTAAGGAGTACTTTGTTACCAGCGGCCAACGCTGTGACCACAGGGACAATCGCTAGTTGAATAGGATAATTCCAAGGAGCAATCACACCAACCACTCCTTTCGGCTGAATTTCAACTCTTGCTGTTGTTGGTAACAGCGACCAGCCACTAAAGCGAGACTGTGGTTTCAGCCAGTTTTTTAGGTTGTTTCGAAGGTAACGGATATGAGAAATACAAGGCATCACGTCAGCTATTAATGTGTCGTATTCACTTCGATAGCCAAAGTCTTTTGTTGCTGCTGAGACAAATTCATCCTGGCGTGACAATATGTCAATTCTAAGCTTGTCTAATAATGCACAACGATCATCCGCGTTAGGCGTGGGGTTTTGCAAAAATAAGGTTTTGAATGTTGTAAACTGCGCGTGTAATTCCGTAACGGTATTTTCAATCATAAGCTGGCTCCTCCACCCATGCGCAAAATATAGCAAGTATGAGATAACTGGTCCATCCAGAAAAGATTTAACCTGAGGGCAAAAATATCGAAAACATCACTCTAGTAGCTACGCGTTTTTATGTTTGAATTGCATACGATAGCGACAACTAGAATTAATATAGGAAAAAAGCGCTTTTTATGGACGTCTTTGCTGAGGCTATTAATTGAAAGCAGGCTGTGTACTTCCTCGTTGCCAGTGAGTATTCACAGCCTGTGGAGAATGGCAACCTCTAAAAGCTAGTATTTGTTCAGGTTTAGTCAAGGTTTACGTTACCGATAACCTTTAAAACCTGAACAAAACTCAATCGCTAGTTAGCAGTTATAGTCATGGTGATATTACTTGATGCCTGATAACCCCTTACGCTCATATACCAAGTACCCGCTTCTGGCGCTGATACCGTGCAAACTTCTTGATTGCCACTTTTATAAGGTCGACAACGCCAAGTGCTAGTTGTCGGCTCAGAATCAAGGTTCAAATAGAGATCACCATCTCCGGAGCCACCGGAAATAGTCACTTTTAACTCATTATATCCGGCACTAAGCGACTGAGAAAAATGTTGCCATTCGCCGCGAGCGACTGAAATACCGTCATGAGTCACATTGATAGGAGTAGGGCCGGTTGTATCTTCGGTATATTGACCGGTTAGAGACACGCCAGAAATTTGATTCCATGCTTCAACCATAACATGGTAAGTACCAACTTGAATTGGGTCGATGACACAGTTTTCATCGCTCGTTGAAGTTGTGCTGTTACAGTCATAATCATTCAGACTCGGTTTACTGCCAAATTTAACGTAGAGATCAGCATCTCCAGTACCACCAGCTGTCCAAAATTTTAACGTTTTTGCCCCCTGAGGTACTTCCAGAGTAAAGAAGCTCTGCGATTTAGCCGCACCAAAAATCCCCGTTTTAGTTACGCCATTTTCAAGTTTATTACCCGGGTCTGGATCTGGGTCGTCATCACCCGCATTTTTCGCCATTTCCGCTAAGAAAGCGACAGACAATTTTGCAAACTTCTGCGCGTGTTGCACATTATATACAGTATCATCAGGTGTGTGGATCCTGCGATTAGCATCAGACATTCTTGACTCAAATGGCATGGATGCAGGGAAACCCTGTTGATACCAAGAAGCATGATCAGAGCAGCCATAGCCACATTGATCGAAACCATAATTTATCTCTGGCATATAAGTATCGAGTAGTTGTGACAAGAACTGGTTTTGTGCCGAATTGGTGTAATCTGTCATCATTACAATATCAAGGTTACTCCCCTGGTTTCCGGTCATATCAAACTGCACCATACCGACCACATTTTTCCCTTGTGATTTGTAGGTTTCGGCAATGTCTTTTGAGCCTCTTAAGCCGACTTCTTCGGCAGCAAAGCCCATTATATGAATGGTTCTTTTTGGTTTGTAACCATCCTCGACAATGGCTTTAAGTGCTTCAGTAAGAACAGAAATCCCGGATGCATTGTCATCTGCTCCTGGTGCGACCCCACTTCTATTACGTACGTTAATTGAATCTAAGTGACCACCAATAATGACGATTTCATTGCTAAGCTCAGCGCCTTGAATAGTTGCGACCACCGACGGCTGCTGCCAACTATGGTTAAAAAATTCGACATTGATATCAGTACGAGATTGCGCAATATCTGACCAGCGCTGTTTGATCCATGAAGATGCATCAACGCCAGTTTGCGCAGTGTAATAACGGTTATAGAAACCGGTCAGTGAACTTACCGTACTTTCCATACTTGTCGTACTTACTCTAGACAGTAGACTATTTACCCGTGCTCCATTGTCGATTGAATATGAGACTAGCGCAGAATTAGTTGAAGCTTGCGCCAATTGTGCAACATATTGCTTTGCTTCACTCAGTGAGTGGTGGGCCACAAATCCGCCACACCGATGGTAATTGTCATGCATAAACTCACTGAGTTCAGCGTGTTTCTTTTCACTCAGCTTTAAAAGCTGAACACCAAGTCCAGCGTCAACCTTATCAAAGCTCTCCCCTTTGGTGGCTTGCTGCATTTGATAATGGTTACCGGCCGTTGCATCAATGCTGATCCAAACATCGTCATCCACCACGTTAGCTTGAGCAGTGGTATTTATCAGCACAGCAGCGCAAAGTAGGTTTATTGCGTATTTCATGTTGTATCCTTGCTTGATAATTAGTAATGCCAATCCGCACTAGCTGTTAACTATGCAAATTGGTCTAACGACAAAAAATAAGGGAGCTATTGCCCCCTTAAACATTGATGGATTATCAATTTGCCTTAATGTTTAGTGTTACTCCGCTGGATGCGTAATAACCTCTAAGATCGATATGCCATGTGCCTGACTGTGGATTAGTGATAGTACAAGTTTCACTATTGCCACTCTTATAAGGGCGACATTCGTATTGAGAAGTGGTTGATTCAGAACCAAAGTTTACGTATAAATCGGCGTCACCAGAGCCTCCAGAAATCGTGACTTCCAGTTTGCTATAGTCGCCATTTAGAGCCTGAGTAAATCTTGCCCACTCACCACGAGCTACGCTAATATCAGTTTCTGTTCTGTCGATAGGTTGAGTACCTGTACCATCACCATTATGTGTACCAACCAAGGTTACTCCTGAGATTGCGTTCCATGCTTCTACCATCACGTAGTATTTACCAGCTTGAGCGTTACTGATAGTACAAGTTTCACTGCTAGTTGATGATGTGCTCTTACATTCGTAACTGCTTAGTGAAGGACGAGAACCAAACTTAACATATAGATCCGCATCGCCACTTCCACCGTTGGTTTCAAAGGTTACACTTGATGCAGAAGCCGGAACGTCAAGAACATAGAATAACTGTGCTTTCGATGCGCCTGAAATGCCAGTAACCGGTTCACCATTTGTTAGCACAACATCATCACCGTTACCTGGATCGCCACCGCAGTCAGTACCAGAACTCAAGTTTGAGTTAACGCCCACCGCAGCCAATGCAGCTTGAACATCTTCATGGCTGTAGTTCAAGTCACACGCCGCATCCATTACACCATTACCAGCGGTATCCCAGTCGGTGTTCGCAGTCCAATAAAGCTGATTGGCTTTCGCCATGACAATGAAGGCTTTTTTAGTGTCCCAACCCGTGGTTGTCGCAAGATTGTAAAACGCCTTATTGAATACACCAGATGTATGATGCACATCCATGCTATTGGTATAGTCTGATTGGTGATCTATTGAGCGACCGTCTTTTGTCGGGTCATTCATATAACGTAATGCACCCTCGGACTTAAAGATATCCTGACCAACTAACCAGTCATTCGTCCCTTTCATGTAAAATTCAGCAGCCTCACCCGCCATATCAGAGAAAGCCTCATTTAGACCACCTGATCTGTAGCGATAAATCAAACCAGAATTTTGTTCTGTGAATCCATGGCTTACTTCGTGAGCAGAAACATCCAAGCTGACCAGTGGATAAAAGCGTGTTGCTCCATCACCAAAAGTCATTGCACTACCATCCCAAAACGCATTTTCATAGTTGTTGCTATAGTGAACGCGCATTTTTAATTGGAAAGACAGAGGTGCCGCACCCAGCCAATCGTTATACATGTTGAAGACAACACCACCGAAATAGTGTGCATCATTTAGTGGTGAGTATGCCCCGTTGATTTCTTTAGTTAAATTTTCTGGGCAAGTGAAGCTAAATGCCGTAGAGCCGCTAGAGCTGTGATTTAAGTTGATGGTTTTGACATTAGCATTGTTCATCGTACATGTGCTGCCAGACTGACTAACGTCTAGCGGATCGTAGTCCGTCCCGTAGTAGTATTTACCGGTTTTTTGGTTACCACCCGGGCCCGTTGCGTCTGCGTGTTGTAGATTATCGAACTGATCTAAAATTTCCCCAGTGTTAGCATCAATAATGATGTAAGGACGTTCAGGGTTGTCACCATAAGTGACATAGCTGATCTCATAGACCAAGTGCGCTTTTTGACCTTGATCTAACCATATCGCTAAACGCGACTGTTTGTTTTGTTTTGGCAGTGCTTTTTTTGCTTGGTCGATTGACTGTTCAATTGACATCATCGCTTGTTTGATGTTCAGTTTAGGCACCACAGACGGAATGTCTTGTGCAATGTTATATACCGCTGCGCCGTGCGCTCTGCGCATTTCTCCGCTATCTCTAAAAGTCAGGATCACCGTGTCACCGATAATAGGAACACCTTGATACATTTGCTGATAGCGTTTTGTTACTTGGCCTTTTTTATTTTGGATACTGGTTAGCGGCTTGAGGCTACTACCCGCTTCCAAGCCAAGCACCTTATGAGGATTCGCTTTCAAATCTGCTTTTGAACCATTGACTAACACTTGGTTCAAATCAGTTTTATGGTTTAAAAATTCTTTTTTGGCTGCTTGCGCACCAAATGAGACTAAAGCAATTGCAGAGGCTGTTGCCAATGCGACTGTAGATATTTTCACGTTTTACGCTCCTAGTATTATTTTTAATTAACTCCTTCAACTACAGGAGGCATACGACGAACAACGCTCCGCCCTATATGCATTACTCAGCGTAGGCTTAAAACGCAAAACAAAACAACTTATTAACTTTTTAAGAACCTATTTTTAATAATTCAAAATTTATCAATACCTATCAATTGGATAAAAATCAAACAACGTTAAATAAACCAGCCACAAAAAGTTAAATGTAAATTTATTGATACAAAAATTAACAATTAGAAGTCACTATCCAAATTGCATTTTTCATTATGAGGTAATATTTTTATGCATTTTTGATATATACGAACAAATGTAAACACATTTGAGAGGGGGTACCCTAGCGTGAACCAACAATCTGAAACACGCCAGGAGCAAAAAGAATCTGGACTAACTCAATGAATAAAGTGGGTGATTAAACCAAATTGAGTAAATGGTTATCCCAATGACATGGAACTCGAACTATGTTACTCAGCTTTTGCTCTGCTATTGTGATCCCACCTTGCCCATCAGTAGCGATAAACCCATCGTTAGTCACGGCTAACCCTGCGGTATCATCAAGTGAGTATAGAGACTGCAAGCTGTTATTTATTCCATCCCAAATACTTACAATGCCACCTCTGGGTGATGTTACAGCCAGCTTTTGAAGACGTTCATTGAAGCTCAAACTCGCAGTGTATTGAGAGAAAGCTCGCCATTGCGTTTCTGTAGCCTGCAAAGCCATCAAACCATTATTTTGGCTAATGTGATCTTTATATATCAGTGGAAACTGCAGTGCTTCTGGTCCTTGAAACTGACAACCAACGTAAACAGTATCATCCGCACTCACACAAAGGTGACGCGTGCTCAGCTGATGATGAGGGGGTGTAACTACCCGTTTAACCGCGCCGCTTCGCGTATCTAAATAAGTCAAGTTTGGCTGCATAGAGTCAACATTGAGTTTTCTTCTATCCATACTTGGATGGGTATGGATCCCACCATTGGCCACCACTAAGGTTTCGCCATCTGACAGTAATGCAATTTGATGAGGACCTATACCGCCTGAGTTGAATTCATTGATAATAGACATATCACTCAGCTTTCTGACAACCACCTTGCCATGATGCGCTTTAAGGCTGTCATCAAAATAGTTTTCAGAAGTAAACAATAGCTTACGACTTTTATCCACCACGCCATGGCCATAAAAATGATGCTTAGGCCGTGCTTTAACCACTTTTTGCAACAACCCTTCGTCAACGTTAATCAAGTACAGTTCATCGCCTGGGCGTCTGGCAAACGCGATCAGAAGTCCATCATCCGCCGCAAACGCCAAATCATGTGCTCGCTGAGGGATCTGTATATCGCCTTGAACATGACCTTCAATGTCAAACCAAGAAACATGATGCTTTCCTGAGTTACTTGTATAAGCACTGGCGTAGCGTTGTTTCCCGGAGCCAACCGAACAAGCAGAAAGCGTTGATAACATCAACGTTCCTGCTCCCATCGCCAGTGTCGCTTTACAAAAACTTCGCCGACTAAGTTGCACGCGATTAATCCCCATCGTTGGTATTAAAGCCTGTTTGAATTTCCATGATTTGCACAAAATCACTGCTCATTACAGCACGTAGCTCATCCAGACTTTGCACTACTTCTTTAATCGCATTACGACTTTCGTCAGTCTCAAGTAGCTCTGCCAGCGATTTTGACTTTATTGGTTGCAACTTGCTAAATACATTTTCAAATTGAACCTTGATCTGATTATGGACATCGATTCTTTGCTTAACGTCAATTAGATAATTGTCAAACCCGTAATCGTTATTGGCACTGTAAAGCTCGTACAACGCTTGGAGGTTTTGTTCAATATTCATCAAACTCACTTGTGCAAAACCAGACTCTATCAGTGCAACTTTACCTGGGGCGGAAATGCCTAAAGGTTTATTGAGCTTGTCGTCAGTGATCGACTCTAAGTATTCAAACCAATATTTGAATAGTTCATCAATTACGTCCTGATGGTTACTAAAATCACCAGCTCCATTAATAAAGTCAGCCTTAAAGCTGGTTTGCCATTTATCGGTGACTCGGCTTGAGATCTCAACGAGGTTTTTAGCAATTGCCGTCATATATTGGCAGCGTTGAGGTTGATTTTCAGCGGTTAAAAACGCGGTGTCTTGTTCCTGATTGAATAGTAAATATTCAAATGCAGGTAGCCCTTGAATTTGGTGTTTATAATCACCAAACCCCAGTTTAAAGTCATAATTGTCTTGCAGCGTCGTTTCGACACCATTGACGATTAGGGTATTACTGGTAGGCCAAAATTGAATCCTGGAATAGTCATAACTGTCTGCCAAAGGACCAAACTTCGTGGTGCGGATCCATTGCCAACGTAAGTTGGTTTTTAACCATTCTTTTTTAACCGCGACTAAATCAAGCTCTGTGACTTGAGACTTTTCACATAACGACGTTGTGGCCTCTAACAAAGACGAAGTTGCGTCGTTGAATGACTGATAGCGCGGTATTATGATCTGCTCGGCGACCGATTCAAGCACTTTGGCTTTGGCATCCTGATCGCTCAGAGGCTCACTATCATCTTGCCCCTCTTCGTCTTCCGTACCGTTGTCTTCACCATCGTCATTTTCGTCTTTATCATCAGCGTCGTTAGAAGTTCCGGTGGTCGTATCGTCATCGTTATCAGTCCCCTCTCCCTCTTCGGTACCTGTTCCAGATTCATCTTTATTGTCTACTTTCTGTTGTTGTTCTTTGTTATCACTTCCAGAACCACCGCCACAACCTGTGACCAAACCAGTTGAAAGTAATGCCAAAATTATTGCTAATCCATTCTTAGATAGTAATGTCATTATTTACTCACTTAAATTTGATTTAGAAAATAAAGCAGTACATCACGCTGAGCTTTATTCAAAGACTTGTATGCTTGTTGATGTGAAGCGGCCTCACCGCCATGCCACAAAATGGCTTCTTCTATGCTTCTCGCCCGACCATCGTGTAAATAGGCTTGATAGCCTTGCACCCGCAGTTGCATACCAATTCCCCACAACGGCGCAGTTCGCCATTCCCGGCCAGAAGCCAGATTTTCATAACCCTCGTCGGCTAAGCCTTCACCCATATCGTGAAGTGCTAAATCCGAATAGGGCCAAATTTCCTGTCCAGCCAGCGCTTTAATTGGATATCTCGGTGATGTGGTAAGAGTTGGGGTATGACAGCTATGGCAATTTAATTGATAAAACAAACGACGACCTTGCTGGGCGGTTGCTGAATCAAGATCTCTTACAGGAGGTACGGTGACCAACTGGCTCATGTATAGCGTGAGATCATGTAGTTTTTTCGGTATGTCTAAACCTGCAGAAAACTTCGCTGCTTGCTGGCAACCTAGTTGATGGTCTAAGCAATTTTCTTTTGTAAATAAATGGTTGGTGATACCTATATCGTTTACAAATGCGGCTGCGATCTGCTGCTCTAGGGTTGGATGGAGCCCTTTAAAACCAAAACGACCTACTTCAAGTGCTCCATTTTGCACATTTTTCACGAGGTTATAGCGCGCCGAAACACCGTCGCCATTTTCGTCTTCAGGATCTTGCATGCTCAGCAAGCTATCTTGGTCTATCGCATCCAGTAACCCCATGCCATAAATTGCAGGTGCGTAGCGAGCTGATACGCCAACCCTTGCATTGGCGAGTGCTTTGCCGAACTCTCCCTGATATTGGTAGCTCGGTTTGCGCAGCTGATAACGGGTACCATCATCAAACTGACCATCAATAAATTGATAGCTAACGATAAAATTCCCTTCCCCTTGAGATTGCTTAATCAATTCTGAGTGACTCAAACGGACCGCAAACGGCTGCAATTGTCCACCAAAAGGACTGGTATTTAGATTATTTTCCAAAGGTAAAAACCGGAACAATAACGCAGGCGTTGCAGCCTGTCCCTGTTTAGGTAATTTGCCACGTCCGCCATCTAAGTGGCATGCTTTACATGATCGAGCATTGTACAGTGGGCCAAGTCCATCACGATCTGTGGTGATGGCTGGCGCTGCAACCCAAGGGTCGCGGAAAAATGAAAAGCCATTCCAAAAATCCAGCAAAGCCATCGTGTTTACGTTACCAACTGGCTCAATAAAGGTCCTTTTGTTGAGCTTGCTCGCCGTCGCATCGCCTGCTGGAAAGCGTTCCTTTGAGGATATATCAGGCACAGCTTGGCCGCTTAACGCGGCCACCGTAGTCAATGCCAAAACACTAGATAACATTACAAGCTACCCAAGAACGCAAGTAGGGCTTGTCGCTTTTGTTTTGGTAAGTTTACAAAATGCTGTTTTGCAGCTTCGGCTTCTCCTGCGTGCCAGAGGATCGCTTCTTGTATATTTCTAGCGCGGCCATCATGCAAGAAAGTTGCTCTTTGATTAACACGATTCACTAACCCCAACCCCCAAAGTGGTGGAGTCTTCCATTCAGTTCCTGTTGCTTCACCTTCCGGTCTACCATCCGCAAGCCCCGTACAACGCTGAACGTACAGACAGGCGTTGCCGCTGCTACCATCACATGCCTCGCCAGTTTTAAGTTCTCGGAAAACCTGACAACTACCACCCATATCATGTAATAACAAATCGCTAAAAGGATAAATTACTTGCTGCTCAAGTGCCGTGATATTGGTTCTGGAATTTTGCAGTGAGATCAAATCAACGTCACCTAAGTGACTTCCGACTGCTTCGCCTGTTTTAAATCTAGGCACATGACAACTATGGCAATTGGCAGCGAAAAACTCTGCTCTCCCGTTCAGTATTTGCGGGTCCCAACTTTGGGTATTTTCGTCATAACCGCGGCGTTTGGGTACAGCCAATGTACGGTTGTAAAACTCAACTTGGGCCAAATCCACATCGTTAAGATCCACCCCATCATGGTACTTATCTTGTTCGGTGTTTGCCTGTTCAATACAAGCCGCTTGCGCTTCGGTGCATACTTCTTTTGGTGTAACACTTGTAGTTACGCCCATGTCACCCCGATATGCGCCGGTGATCTGCTGTAACACAGTTGCCGTTACCGCTTTATAACCAAACCTCGCGAGTTGCTTTTCACCGGTTAATGGGTGGTGAGTAAATGCGGCTCTACCTGAGATCCCGTCTTTATTGCTATCTTGCTCATCTTGATGGGCTAAAATCTGTTCTTCTGGAATACTTTCTAATAGCCCTGAGCCAAAAACATGAGGTGATACACGAGCAGAGAAACGGACATTTTCGACAAAATCACCATAAGATAGGTCGCTGGCCTTATAAATAGGCTGTCTTAGTGTGTAACGTTCCCCATCAGCAAATTCGCCTTCTATCGTGTCATATTCGATCCAGGTTTTTGCTTCTCCATAAGCAACACCTTCCATGACTGCCCCTTGATATTTCGCCAGCAAACCACCTTGACCATTCAGTGCGGTCCCAAATACCTGTAGCTGATCACCATAAGTCGGCTCAATGGCAGCTTCACTCGTTCCAACACGGAAAAATGTGCTAGTCATGGTTTCATCGATGGTTGCCGGTAACTCACCTCGACCATCTTTCAAGTGACATCCTTGACAACTCGTTTGATTAAAAATTGGCCCTTGACCATCGTGATTGCTTCTAAAAATATGATCGCCAGCTTTAAACACCGCATCCAATTTTGGTGTACTGACTATTGCGGGTAATGCCTGACCAAAGGCATTCTCATTAATTTGTGATGTGGTAGCTTGACCCGCAGACAAATGCTCTTGCTCATCAGGTTGGTCAACTAATAGCGGACTTTGGCCATCTAAAGTATCAAACGCAAAAGCATGATTAGTTGCCGTTGGCGTGGTTGTTTCTTTATCGGTATTGTCAGTAGTTGTTTTGCTGGTTTCTGACGTGCTGCCACCCGAACCGCCACAGGCGCTCAGTAATAAAGGAAATAGTAATATGATGGATTTTTTCATTTCAGTGCCCCTTTAGCTTGAAATATTCAAGCCAAACTGAAAATGGCAGAGCTAGTTATCAAACATGCTCCGCCGGATAGATGAGTGTATAGTTAGATTTGTTCTTCAGTATCTTGCTTAAGATCGTCTGCTGTCACTTCTAACGCTTCAATCGCTTCTTGAATTAAGTCTGTTTGACTTGCTAACGCTTCGATCGTGTTTTTGATCTCTAAGATATGAGTTTGCTTTTGGATCTGTACATCAAACGGTGTACCCATTTTTGCTGTAGTGTCGATCACCGACGCAGAAGCCATGGTGTTTTCAAGTGCACTGCGTAATTTATTAGCAAGTTCATGATGACCCTTAACAACCAATAAATCATAGATACTTGCGCCTTTTAGCGCTTCACCGTCTGATTTAACGTAAGTGCCCAAGAAGTGGTTTTGTACGCCCTTTGCGTTCAAGAAAATGTCACGGTGGGTGTTGTCAGAAAAACAGGAATGCTCATCTTCTTGGCTATCAGTTCTAACTGCAATACTAATGCGCTCACCAGCAAGTTCGCCAAATGATAAACGACCCATACTCTCTAGCATAGAGCCGAGATTGGCCTTGACATTGTCAGCGCTTGTATAGTCGAGGTAATGAAAACCCGAACCTGGTTTCCAAGCATCAGCTACCTGTTGAAGGTCTTCAACCAATAACTCAGCTGCCGCCTGCAGATATTGACCTCGACGCGCACAAATTGCTTCACTTGCCCCTTGCTCACCCGAAGTACAAGTACCAGTTCCTACTACATCGATATCAGTGGTATTTGCACTGGTATAGAAATCAGAAACAGGACGATGACCAGCTGTGTAATCTGTTTTTCTGTCATACACACCAAACTCGTTCAAGTCTTGACCCCAAAGTAAGAACTCAATTGCATGATATCCAGAAGTTACGTTTGCTTCTTCATCGTTTAATTCAAACTTTTCTTTTAGTAGCGCTTTATCAATCGTTGGAAAGCTCTGTTGATCAGCAATGATATTACCACCATTTTGATACACAGCCGCTTCACCACGCTTTTGATGACCATCCATATCGACTGTATAGTCAATTAGCGCTTCAGCTAGTGGCCATGCATTAATAGCGCCTTCAGGGCCTTCACCATCGATTAGGGTCCAATTACCTTGTTCGTCTTTGGTTAAAGCATCGATTGGCCCTTCGCGAAAACGATAAACTTCAGACTGACCGTATGGCTCTCGAGCTTGTAACCATGCTTGTTTAACATCAGCAAAATTGCGCTCTGATGGTGTTGCGACAAACGCATCAATTTTGTCTTTCAGTGCTTTGGCTGCAATCAAAGAATCTGCATAAACAGCGTAGGCATGCTGTGCATTGGTGTTAACCACGTCTTGCGCAGTAACATAAACACTGACTCCAGATTCGCCATTGGTACCCGCTTCACCTTGTGGTCCCTGAGCACCCGCTTTGCCATCATCACCACTACATGCGGCAAGTACAGAGACACACAAAAGAGACAGTCCGAATGATTTTATCGATTTCACAATTTTACCCATTTGTAATTATTTTCAGGATTGCGAATGCTATACAACAACACGGATGCTATCAAGAATTATTTCTATTTACATAACGATTTGCGTACCTATTAATCAAGAGTTGATCTAGATCAATTTCAGGCTATTAAACAACCTGAACTCTGGATAAATACTAAATAGTAGTAATTTGGACTGTGTTAGCTAACGCGTTCAAAACTGCTATCCGCATCTGAGGTTAACCAATACCAAACCGCTAAAAGAAGGCTGTTTTTGCGATTAGTACAATGCCTAATACGATAAGTAATAAATTCATATACTTAAGAAATAAACTTTGCGAAAACCCGCCACTGAGCTTCACGCCTATCCAATTGCCGATAAAAGCTAAAGGAGTAAACGCCAAAGCCAACCAGACATGTTCAAACTTAAGTATCCCACTGACTGAAAAAGCCGCCAGCTTAATAATATTCATCAAAGCAAAGATCACTGCTGCTGTGGCAATGTAACTCTGTACACCGAGCTTACGTGACGAAAGATAGATGAGTAAAGGCGGTCCACCAGCATGAACTAAAGTTGTGGAAACACCGGCTAATAACGAACATATCCAAGCTAATGGTTTTGCGGGTAAAACAATTAACTGGTTATTTTTAAGAAATAAGTTTTTCAAAGCGAAGGTTATACTCAAAATTGCGATGAGCAGCGTTAATATACTTGGGGACATACCTATCAAGAATATGACAGCAACAACAATACCGACTAAAGTTCCAGGTATTAACCTTATTAACTCTCGCCTATCCCACAACCGCCAGAAGCTGTTTAAACTAAATACATCCCCGATGATCAACACCGGAAGCATTATTGACAGAGCATCTTGCGGAAGCATAACAAGTGCCAATAAAGGTACGGAAAATATTCCCAATGCGCCCGCAAAACCTGATTTAGAAATACCGCTCAACAGTACCACTAAACCCAACATAACCAGTTGATGTGTTTCTGTCATCATATGTTTCTATAACAACTTAACGGTTGCTTGCGCGTAAATCGAACCACAGCGCAGTTAATTCTTTTTGTGCTGTGAGGTGTATTGCATCCTGTTGATACAAACCAATTGCATCTCCGGCATAAAAGGTTTCGCCATCAATATGGGCTTCACCCGCAACAATATGTAAGTAGCCAAATCGGTCTAAGGTTTTTAGGGTCTGCTGCTGCCCATCTCCAAGTACTAGCTGATAAATTGCTGCGTCTTGATTTATTGTTAGGCTTTCTTCATCACCTGTCGGAGTCACAAGTGGCGTCATTACTCCCTTCTGCAAAATGGTTTTTTGTTGATATCCCGGTTCAATACCTTCTTGTTGCGGTTGAATCCAAATTTGCAAAAACTTCGTTGGGTGCAAGGTAGATGCATTAAATTCAGAGTGCATCACACCCGTTCCTGCACTCATTCTTTGAATTTCGCCTGCGTTAACAACAAATTCATTACCCATACTGTCTTTATGGGCAACTGCACCTTCAAGTACATAAGAAATGATTTCCATATCTCGATGACCGTGAGTCTCAAAGCCACGACTTGGCAGAACAACATCCTCATTGATCACTCTCAAGTCTGAAAAGCCCATGTGCTCGGGATCGTAGTAATGTGCAAACGAAAAACTATGGCGGCTAGTAAGCCAACCTAAGTTCACTTTTCCTCTTGTATCACTCTTTCTGATATAACGCATAAATCACCTTTTGAAGCCTATGTTGTTTATGCGTAAAGCTTAATAACAATTTAAAACGAATAAAATTACTATTATCCGAGCCTTTCATTCGTTTTAAAAGAACCTAAGAGCTGCAGATTGTACGTAGTGAGTTGAGGAAAAACTGCGCTGCGGGACCTAAATCATCTTCGTCATGCACTAACGTGTGCAGTGAGACTGTTCTATTCATACCATTGGCCAATGCCAGCGCTTTTAAGGTGCCATTATCAAGCCTATCCTGGATTGCATGAACCGGAAGCCACGCAAAACCCAGCCCATTACAAACCATATCAATTGAGGTTGACAGCTGATCAACAGTCCACCTTTGTTCTGCTTCCAACCACCCATGATCGATTCGCTTTGAAGTGCCTGAATCCCGAATTACTATTTGTCTGTGAGATTTTAAGTCTTCTAACGCCAAGGTTCGTGAAAACTGATGCAATGCATGATCAACGTGTGCCACTGCGACAAATTCGACAGTGAACAATGTCGATTCACTAAACCCTTTCTCTGGTAGAACTGAAATTGCAACATCCACGAGTCGCTGTTGAAATTGCTCATAAGTGCCAGACAATACGGACTCAAAAACTTCTATGCGTAGTAAAGGGAACTGTAACGAAGTGCTTTCAAGCGCTTGATATAAAATACTTTTAGGAAAAACTTCATCGACGGCAATACGTAAATGGCTTTCGATACCTTGTCCTAGTGTTTGTCCAACTGCTTCGAGTTTTTCTGCTTCCTCAAGCAAATATTCAGCACGTCTTAGCATTGCAGTGCCAGCTTCTGTGAGTAACGTTTTGCGCCCTTCGACCTTAAATAGTTTTACACCCAACGTTTGCTCTATCTTTTGCACCGCGGTATGAACACTCGATTGACTTTTATAAACCGCTTTTGCAGCTTGATTAAAGCCTCCGTACTCCACCACCGCCTTAAACATCCGCCATTGTTCAAGCGTAATTTTCGTCATGCTAAAGCTGAAGCCTTACTTTGGTACATATTTGGATGATTGATTTCCATGATGATGTCTGGGTTGGCAACTTGGGTGAAACCAAATTTTTCATACAACCCATGTGCATCAAGTGTTGCCAACATAAAACGTCGCAATCCTTGTAGATCTTCGTGTGACATCACCGCTTGAATTAGCTCCCTGCCTAACCCTTTACCTCTTGCTTGTGCTGGCACAATTACATCCGCAAGATAGGCGAATGTGGCTTTATCGGTGATCACACGGCAAAACGCTTGAACTTGATTTTCTTGGTTAAGCATCAAAAAACACAGACTATTTGTAATCGCCTTTTCAAGCAAAGGTTTTGGCATACCCTTCGCCCAATAAGTTTCTGTTAGTAGGTGGTGAATGCTATTTAAGTAAGGCAAAATCACTTTGTTATCAGTGGTTATCATTATTGTTTCCATCCGTTTGTTTGGAATCTATCTTAAACTAGATTCACCACTTGCAGTAGTAACTTAAATGAAAGTAGCCAATAACTTTAAGCTATAGAAACGGACATAGATGATTCTAATTCAAACTAAGAGAGTAGACGAAATAGCATTATTGGGTAAATTCGCGTATCCGCAGCTGGAGTTATTTATCTAAGCCAGAGGACACCTTTACTACATGTAACAAAATGTATATAGTTTGTGAATGTCATTGATATGGACGTCAGCCTTTTATTTATGCTCAGGACAAGCCATCAGTTCTCATTGCTGTTACTAATTACCGTTATTTTTTTCGGCTCTTACACACCTCAAGCTGATGCAAACCCAGCGGCTCGAAAAATAGCCAAGAGTGTGGTAGGAAAATGTGCCAAAGGCAAATGTACACGAAAGAAAGGAAATGTCCGTAAAAAATCAACACAGGCCCCTGCAAAAAAACACAAATCCAAACGACAAAATGCATCCAAAAGCACTTCATCGAAAAGTACGTCACAAAAAAGTTCTTCCCAAAGTAACGCTAAGCTACGTAGTCAAAAACTAAAAAACAGCCGTAGCCTAAACCGATGGCAAAAAGAGAAACAGAAAAAGCAAAAAGCGAGTAAAAATCATCAATTCCGTGCAAATCAACCTAAAACGGCTTCTTCCCCCAAAATTAGTCTGGTAGATCAGCAGTTTATTAGCCGCGCCAAACCAAAAAATGCAAATGCAGTAAAACAAGTTGCTCGTAAGGTAAGAAGGGATAAGTGTAGAAAATTATCCAGTTCAAAATGCACCAAACTGATCGAAAAAGAACTCAATAAGCGGTCTTTGCTTAAAGGTAGAGCTCCCTCTAGAAACGCTTTTAAAGCCAGAAATAAAAACAAATCAAACCGTGTGGCAATGATTGGTAAAACCAAGGCGCCCAAAAAAAGAAGCGGTAAAACCAAAGCGATCAAAAGCAGAAGCGGCAATACCAAAGCAAGCCCAGGATCTTGTTGTTTTGTAGCCGGTACTCAAGTACTTACAACAACCGGCTACAAAAATATTGAAGACGTACAACTAGGTGAGAAGCTTTGGGCTAAAAACACAGACACAGGTGAACAAGATTGGAAACCCGTCACCAGAGTGTTTGTTGAACCCGATCGTGGTATTTATGATATTCGCTTGGAAAGCAAGAATGGGTTTGAACAAAAAATTGAAGCAACCGATGACCACCCATTTTATGTAGTTGATAGTGGTTGGAAGCAAACCATAGAGCTTAACATTGGTGACTTGATCGAAACCGATGGCCATGGTCCAATGCAAGTGGTCAGCGTTGCAGATACAAGCCGATTAGAACTGACCTACAACTTTACCGTTGCGGATTTTCATACTTATTATGTAACAGAAAAAAATGTCTTGGTACATAATTGCCCTTTTAAAAAAAGAACAGGCGCAGGTAAAAATGAAGCACATGGAGACGGTGGTAGAGCAGCAATAAAAGCAGAGCAGCAGCTTGCTGACTTAAAGACGCAATTGAAAACCGCAAATAAAAGAGATGCTAAAAAGATAAAACAAAAAATACAAAATATACAAAAAGATATACAAAGAAAAAGAAAAGGTGAAAATCATTCAATGAAAAAGAAAGGATAAAATTTTGTGGCATTGGATTCCAAATAAATCACTGGGTAATATAAACTTAGGAGAATCACTATCTAGTGTTAAATCAAAACATAGTCTTTTAGGTCATGAAGCCGATCCCATTACAGGTTGGGCTACTTACTACATAAAAAATGATGACGTATATGTAGACTGTGAAGATGATACCGTTGTGTCTATAACGTCATTTAAGAATTTCACACATTTAGGAAAAAACTGTATTGGCATAAATATCATAGAATTAGGTGCGATACTGGGAGTTCTTCCTGATGAAATTGGAGATCCTGTCGAATATGATGATAACGATATTAAAGTTCCAAGAGAATACTTTGATCTTGGACTTCAAGTTTGGACAACTAACAATATTGTTTCATCAATGACTTGTCTTACTTATGAAGATCTTTGACTTGATTATTATTAAGCTCTTGCAAAGTTTCTAGTGCTAACTTTGCATCTGTATACGCTTCTTGGACGATTTCTCTAATACTAGTAATCGCTTTTATATTATCCAGACGTTCCTTTCTTTCCCTTCCATAATCAAACAAATTTGGGGCTTCTTCAGGATCTGGCAAAATCAGAAAGATATCAGATATACAAGCCTCAACCGTATCTTCAAAAGCTAGAAAAGGGTCTAATTCTTGCGTTGCAATAACTGCATTCTCACTGGTTTTATCTCCGTTAAAAGCCAGTACCGCGATATATGTAGTTTTATTTAAAGAATTCCACCGAGAGAGAGTATCATATTGCTCTGAAGTTATCTCTGGATTGAGAGCCTTAGTTAATACTGCAAATTCAAAAAGTCTATCTGTCATATTTTCTTTCGTTATATTATCTTCGGAAATTGTATCGTTATATTTATTATCAATATATTGCTTCTATTTGGAAACTTAAAAATAGCAAACTAGTGTGCCAGCATTCGATAATAATTAGTTGCACTAAGCAACCTGAACTCGGAATAAACGATATGCTACAACGTTATTTTTTTGCGTATTTCAGTGTTGAACTTACCTTGTGCTACATGAAAATAGCAGCACCGTATCATACAATCCGGTAATATAATGATTTAATTTATTTTCATATCCACTATCCCGAGTTAAGATTAAGCACTATTTTGCAGGCTCTAAACTCGCCGCTTCAATAAAGTCCCATTCTAAAACTGGCACTTTAACCATCATTACAGAGTCTTGTTTGAACTTTTTTGCGTAAATAGAGGCAAGCTCTTTGGCTTTTGTTACTTCTTGTTCAGTGACTATCACGGTGACGATTTTGGAGCGCTCCGGCTGACCTTTATAGTAACCTACAGAATCTACCACATTGAACCCATCAAAATACTTTGTGATTTGCTCTTTCTGAAAAGACTCCCATTCAGCTAAAGAGACTGCGCCACCTTCTGGAAGCGACAGGCCAAAATACAACCTTAGTCGAAAAACGTCGTCGATATTTGCATAGCTGGGTGGCACCAAACCACAAAATAAGACCAGCAGTAAAATCAGTATTCGCCCAAGCATTAGTGTATCTCCTGTTGAAAGCGCCTTCACAACCAAGCGATAACCGCTTAGCTGTTATCCAAAAGTGCAATATTCATTAATTTTATTTATCATTTTTTCCCAGATACTCGTCTAAGTCTCTACAGCATTGAACATAGTCATATAAAGGCTTACTCAAAAACTGTGCATCTGTGTTACGAATTGGAAATTTTGCCACCATTTCTATTTGATTGAGGTAACGGGAGTCGTTGATTTTTATAATTTTAGAAGCGAACTCGGCGTCTAAAAACACCGCTTGTGAAAATATGCTTGATGTATTCTCAAGCGCCCTCGTTCTATGGTAAGTCAAGTACTGGATCCACTTTGCAGTGCCTTGAGCATATATATGCAATGGGGCTGAGTCACGGTTTAGATCAATTTTTTCCAGTGCAGTTTGAAGTTGGCTTTCATCTATTTCATCAAAAGACAATTCCGTTCCACTTTCTTTTGTAATAGCGTGCAACAACCCTTTGCAGTCTGCGACCAACAAGCGCGCCCACTTATTAACCAATGGCAAAATTAACCGATTATCATCACGCTGTTTTTTGTGCACAACAATCAAATAAAATATATAGCTTGCAATTACAGACGCTAATACGGCTTCTAAAATAATACCGAGCTCTTTTGCACCATCGAATAATTCCGTCATTTTATCAAAAAGCATCGCTTTTATTACTAATGAGACAACAGAAATAAAGGCCAGCCAATTTAGAGACGCAGGAGCAGACAAAATGAAATCGATAAAACCTTTAACAGCACTCTTTTGCTTAACCATTTGAGATACTCGCTGAGTGAATGGGATGTCAGGTTTAGCTAATACCAAAAATTGAGTGATTAAATTAGCACCAATAGCAAGTGAAGCAGCAGGACCTATATAGGCCCAAATAGCCAAGGTGTTTTTTACATCATTAATCACCTCATCTTCAAATTTTAAGCTAAGCACCGCTTTGGTCAATCCATCTAATAATGCGAAGAACGCCGCTGAAATAATGATAAAAAACACACCAAACAGCCAATATCGATGGTAGATCGGTTTTGCTCCTTTAAGCATCAACGCGAAAAGAACTAATGGAAGTACACCAAAGAACAAACCAACAAAATTTACAAATTCAGATCCCAAGTTAAATACCTATCAAATTAAAACGCTATTTTATTACTGGCAATGACCTCAAGGCTAATTAACAGTTATAAATGTACCATTATTATCACGCGCAACTGCGGTCATTAATATGGCAAATTTTTCGAATGAGTATCCAGAGTTAAAACCAATAGCATGGATCCGGGCAATTTTTTCACCTGTTCGTTTGTTGGTATTTAACTTATTGAGTTTTTCCAACGTGCTGTCGTAAGAACCACCAGAAAATTCATCTCCAAACACGTATAGCGCTAACGAGTCGGTTTTCTGCCCATAAAGACTCAAAGCTTCTTCGATACCTTCTGCTGGAGAGCTCGACGATGAACCATGCCACTTGCGCATTGCATCCAGAATTGAAGCGCGTTGTCGTTGTCCGTCTTTACGCCAACTTCCCTTAGAAGAACTTATTAGATATTCCCCGTTGTCGGACATGACTTGAAAGCCTTTTACCTCAGGGTGGTTGTTCAACACTTCGTTCATGGTGCGCATGACTTTATTCCAGATCCGCTTCATACTGCCAGACGTATCCACAATAAAAATCACATACTCGCTGTCAACTGGGATCCCACCAACTTCTTCATCCCGCTCTTTTGCTTCACTAGCCTGAATTGCCGCCCGTTTTTGCTGTTCTCTTACATCTTCAAGTCCAGAGGCTGCATCGGTGAGTTTTTGGACATTATTTTGCGCCCGAGCAATACTTGCCTGTAACGCCTCAGCTTGCTCTGCATTGCTTGCTGAATTAGCCTTTGCTTGCATCAGCTGAAGTTCTTTATCCGATAACGCGCCTTGCAGCTCACTCACTTGTGCTTCTGCTTTGGTTATCGCTTGGATCAACTCACTCACTTGGGAAGCATCATTGTGTTCACCTTCCTCGCCATTTTTTGCCAGTAGGATCAACATTACTACCGCACCAAAAGCACAGGAAATAATATCTAAAAATGCGAGGTTAAAAACTTCGATTGGGGCACGCGACTTTTTCATGGCCAAGTCCTCGCCGGGCTTATCATCATTCCCCCGGTGGCACTTGCCCATTGCCAATAAGCTGATGATGCCTGTGATTCACCTTCTAATGGCAACAAAATGACGTTTACACGTACCCCTCGTGGCGCTGTGGTTTTAAGGGTATGATTAAACAATGCCATCCGGCACTCACCAGAAATGGTTTTCGCTGAGCCAAAAAAGCTACGGCACTGAGTGAAACCTTTTAGTGTTTTGGCCTGCTCACCCAGTGTTGGTAAGCCGTCAGTAACAATATATAAATCCGTCATTTGGGGCATGGCACTGGTGATCTGTTTCAAACCAAGTTGTAAATTGGTGCCATTTTCAGGCGTTAATTTATCAATTTCTGAGGCCAATGTTTGCGCGGTTTGCGAAAATTTCGCGCTGTAGGTCGCTCTGCTTCCAAGCGTTGCTGCGGTATCACTAAAAGCCACCATGCTCACTTTGGCATCTTTTGGCAAGCGAGCTAAAAGCCATTTGGCTATGCGTACTGTACGTTGCCATTTTGGACTCGCCTTACGCACCGCCGGTGCACTGATTTTTCGTTTGATGACATCGATGAGTTTTTCTTCTGTCATCGAAGCGCTTTTGTCAATTAAAAAGCCTATATGTTTGCCTTCTACTTTAAGGCCAAGGAGGTAATTTTCTTCGCCACCGCCACTTAACGTAATGGCATCGTTCGCCGTTTTTGGCGCTGCCGCAGCAACCGAGTTTTCAAGGTTGGCTACAACTGCCATTTTGTCGTTGAGTGCTCGTCTACTCGCGTCCTGTTCGATCTTTAGCTGCTCGATGCGCCGTTGAAGCTCTTCTAATGTGGCGGTTTCCATCGCCACTTTTTCATTGACTTCATCAATGCTTTTTTGCACTTGATTCTGTTCGTTTTGCGTGGCCGCAAGCTCTTCTTTTAAACGTTCGATTTCATCGCTTGGGATGTTAGTGTTGGCATTAAACTTGACCAAAATCAAAATCATCAACACAGCGCCCAGTCCACACGCCATGACATCCAAGAACGAGACGTTAAAGCCGTCTTCCTTTTTACGCTTTGTCATAAACGTTATTTATGTAAGTGGGTAAGTAGGTTGTCTTCACACGACTTTTGAGTCTTTATAACTAACAGATCTTGTTGGTTATTTAAAAGGTGCAAAAAGAACATCAAAACCAGTGAAATAAGCAGAGACACCAATGTAGAATTAAAGGCAACCCCTAGCTTATCAACCATACCTGAGATATCACCAGCTACCGCTTCTTCCGCTTTCGCCAGCGCCATACCGATACCACGAACAGTACCCACGAAACCGATGCTTGGAATGGCCCAAATACAATAACGGATCATATTGTTTCCGGCCTCAAGCTGAGCACTCAACCCCTCAACCGTCGCTTTAATCGCATCTGAAGCGTGTTGAACATTACCGGTATTTTTGTAGCGTAAGATACAGTTGATCCAAGTTTGTAGGCCTTCGTTATCCTTGTATTTACTTTGTTGAAGCTCTGCCAGCATCTTATCTAAATCTTGGCTGTCATCATCATTCAAGTTATGTAGATGATTGAAGGTATACACGATCTCCTCATTCAAGATCCGAAATGATTTGTAAGCAATGAGGAATAAACAAAAGATCCCTAAAGAGAGGCAAATCTGCTGTTCAAAATCTTTTAAAATGACCCAAATATTTGTCGTTGCCCCAGAACCTTGAAGCGCAATTGCAGCTTCAGCAGTCGGTCTTACGATTCCTTGATACAGTAAATGTATGAGCGTAAAAATACCGAGTAATGCAGCATAAAACACAATTTTTGACGGGTTCATGCTTTGAAGTCGAGTGTTATTCATCGTTATATATCCACAGGAAAACTGGCTGGCGAATGTAAACTAATTTTGACTGCTGCGGCTGAGCCACATGCAAGCAAAAGCGTGATAGCTAAAACGAGTTTTTTATTGAATTTTTTCTTCATATTCCTTCTCACTGGTACCGAGCGATCCTAAATCCTATTGTTTCAGAAGCACTATCAGCCAATTCACGGTAAGCGGCTCTAAGTTCTAATAAACGACCAGACTGATAGCTTCCACCTTTGACCACATGACCATTGCCTCTCGCAGCTCCCAAATAGTCGACCTTAACGCCATCAGCAGGAGGACGACTAGAGTAGTAATCGTGCACCCACTCGCTGACATTCCCTGCGATATCAAACAAACCTGCGCGATCAGCTCTGAAGCTGCCTACTGGTGCAGCACCGGCAAAGCCATCATTGTACTGTTTCAGATAAAACGTTTGTGAGCCCTTCACCGATTCATCCGCAAAGTTACCAGTATCTTTTGGAATTCGTTCATGACTACCCCATGGAAATACCGTTGAACTTGCACGCTTAGAGCGCTTCGCCAACCACTCCCATTCTGCTTCGGTTGGCAGCCTGTAGCCATTACTTTGCTCGTTTACACCAACAACTGTACCTGAACGGCTAATATAAAACGGTGGTAACCCTTCTTGTTCGCTTAGCCAATTACAAAATAGCGCAGCATCGTTCCATGTTACGTTGGTTATTGGCAAAGACGAATTACCCGCAGCAGGCTCAAAGTTTCGATATTGGGCTTGGGTTATTTCGTGACGACTTACCCACACTTGCTTGGTAAATTTAACGGGGACTTCAAATTCGTTACGACGCCTGCCCTTTTCATTTGCTGGAGAGCCCAAACTAAACTCAGTCATTCTAAACCTAGCCATCTCTATACCTATAGTATCCACATATAGAGGTTTACCTTCTGCACGCCTAGCATCAAACTCTGTCAGTAACGTGACATCAATTTTGCTGACTCTGCTACTACTAGGCTTAAGGCTTCGACTAACACCTCGATACCCCGCTTTGGTTATTTCCACCGAGTGTGTTATTGCAGGCAGCTTTCCTTTGTAACTGCCCGTACCCACAAGTTTTCCGTTAATAGCGATGCTTGCATTAGGATTAGCGATAATTGTCACATCACCAATCTCAGGTTTAAGAACAATATCAAGCGCTTTGGTTTGTCCCGGCGTTAACTTAACTTGGCTAGAAAAGGGGAAAAAACCGTCTTTTTCATAAAGCACAAGATGTTCTTGGTTAGCAGCAAGTTGAATAGTACCTTGCTGTGCCTCTTTACCATTGATGATCAGTGTTCCGTCGTTTGGCTGCGCTGATACCGTGAGGCTGCCCTTTTTGGGTTCTAAAAAATAGCTACGCGTCGGATTTGCCTCTGCGTATGTCAACTCGATTGAATCTGAAAGCAGTTCATACCCTGCAGCGTCAACAGTAACCTCATAATGACCACTGCTTGCTTCGAGTTTAATAGGGGTTACACCGACCGCTTCATCGTTAATTTTGACACTTGCACCTGTCGGCGTTGAGTTTATTTCTATTAACCCCGCAACTTCTGTAAGCGATAGCGTTTGAGAAAACTCCTCTAAGCTTTCAATTAGCGCTTCAAGTTCCAAAGGCTCATAGTATTTATCTTCAACACGAATTGAGTAACTTCCTGGTTTTAGTGATTCTGCTAAACTTTCGCCAATATGAACAAGTTCTTCATTGATAAACCAATTGGTATCTGGACTTTGAATATCTGTTGTTAACGAAAGCTTGCCCGGGCTGGGCTCTAAAATGACTTCAATAGCACTAGGGTCATCAGGCTTGATAAGCAACGACTGAGTAATGAATTTTGGCGCACCAACTTGCAATGTAATATCGCTACCAAAAGCATATACTTTGTTGCTAATGATTATCCCTGGTCCATCAGCGACGGAGAGAAATTTATTTGCCGCAGCTTGTTCAGGGTAAACATTCACCGTGTACCCTTTCGCCAACATAAGCCAAGCGAAATAGGCCAATATCAGCCCAGTTACCACCGAGCCAACGATCAAAGCCAATATTGTATTTTTACGTTGTGCTGATTGTATATGCTTGTCAGATCCGCTCATTACACACCAAATTTACTGAATTATTTGTATTTTTATCAATCGTGACTGTCACTTGTGTATTCCGATAACCTTTACGACTACCCTCTAGAATATAAGTACCAGCAGTTAGCTGAATGGTTTTACTTTTTGTCTTCCCTATCACCCCATTTCGCAAAACTTCAATGTGTGTCCGACCATCAGAAATGATGGTCAGTGGGTAAGTTTGAGAAGCTTTGTCTATATGTTCGCCTATCATCCGAATGTCATCAGAAAGAGACTGGCTAAGGGTTAAGTAAGGAATGGCTTTTTTGATTAAATTTTTAGCATTGCCTTGAATATTGTCATCTGCCAAACGTTCAGGTTTTTGTAAATAAACTTGCGCATCGCGACGTAAAGTTAAAATCACCGACGCTTGTTCTTTATATCTTGCAACAACTGCATCAGATGGAAAGTAAGGCTCAGCTTGTGCAACTAATGTTTGAATTTCAGCCCACTTATCTTGTTCTGACAACTCGGTTAGTTGCTGTGTGACTGACTGTAAAGTCAAAGCTGCATCTTGCTTGTCTAACTTTTTGGCTAATACATTGAGCTCTGCGCGGTTTGGAAATATCTTACTCGCCTTGACGTATGCAGCATCAGCACCTTGCATATCTCCTTTAGCCAGCAAAGATAAGCCTTCATTGATATAAGCTTGAAATCTCTGCTCGATAACACGAGCCTTGACACGTGCTAAATCAGATTTAGCTGGTTCATGCTCACTATCCCTTGAGAGAATTCGCTGCAAGATGGTAATTTGTTTCTGTAGATTGTTTTCAGTGACAGCAACATTGTATTGCTGATATTGCTGTTGAATATAAGGATAGTCATCTAACTGTTGCTGAAGCTCGATTAGTTGAGAAGATGAAGGCTTAACTTTTTTGGCTTTATTTAAAGCTAACTGAGAAGCTGCAAGTTCGTCGTGACTAAAATGAGACACCGCTTCGTTGTAAAATGCTTCAAAATCACCATCCCACTGGCTTTTAGCATGTTCCGTAATTAAAACTGCTTGTTCCAGCGAAGCGACTGCCGATTTGTAACTTCCTGAAGCAAAATGAGAAATAGCAGCTTCTTTAGTCTGCAATGCTTCTTCAACCTGCTCTGATTGCCATGAAGATAATTCTTCATTGTCTAACAGAGGTTGGTATTGTTCTTCAAATGCAGACAAACTAGTTTTGAACTGAGTTCGAAGGCTTTCAATTTCTTCTGCGGATAATGTAACGGTGGGCTCAGAAGCTTTTATTACCGGTGGCTGCTCAATATCAGCACCTTCCTGCGAGTTTCTTTCCCCAGCGAGAGATACCAACAGTGCAATGACAACAGTAGCAAGGATAACAGCAACTATCATCCATGTTTGTCTTTGTCTGCGCTTTTGTAAAGAATCAATATCCTGATCGGAGCTATTCAATTCGGACACGAATTATTCGTCCTTAATGTACAACCAAAAAAATGGTGCTGATTACTCAGCACCACCATCCTTTATAAGTTATTTCCCTGCGCTTGAGCAGATTCTACTTCGTAGATTTTGCGCAAGTGAGATTTCCACTGCTCGTACTGTTCGCCAGCTGTACCTGTGAGTTCTACTGTTTTGTTATCAAACTCCATCACTGATGGACTTAGGTTGATATCTAAGTTTTCACCCATTTCATCTAGAGAGGCTTTGTGTACTTTCAATTCAGCGTTTTTGTCTAAGGTGTCTTTGATAAAATACGCAGACGCAAGCGCACCGACTGTTTTACCCACTGCGCCCGCTGTTGAGCCACTATTTTTGTCTAATAAAACAGCACCAACCGCAAGTACACCAGCTAATATACCGGACTTAAGACGCTCACTTTTCGCTTCTCTCGCAGCTACTGCTTCTGGCAGCGTTTCTCTTTGCCATGTACGGTAAGATTCAACGGTTTCAGCGTCAAACGCCATATATTGTTCTTGTAATCCATCAACAAACATTTGATCTTGAGTCTTAAGTACCTCAATGCGGCTAAGCATTCTGTCATTTTCACTCGGTGCACCTACTAGATTAAAGCGATAGTGGTCTTGAATGCCATTACGACCTCTAACCAACTTTTGTTCGATGTATTTACTGTACGTTTCTGGAGAATAGAGCTGAGCGTATCTAACCTTCGTAGTTTCCTTAATCGTTACTTTCTCTTGTTCACTCTGTTTTACCAACAAGTCAAAAACATAGTCCCCTATTTGCTTGAATATTGGCTCATACGGGTTTTTATCTTTGTTCTTTGCATCTCGGAAGAAACCTTTAGATACCTGATGCTCGAATTGTTTATTACCCCAAATATCGCCCGTGCTATCCACTACAGTCGCGGTTACTTTGACAAACTCACTATCCGAAAAATCAACACTGCCTAAGACAAAGACATCTGCCGAGGCATTCGGTGAAGGTACAACGCTTACCGCGCCAAAAGCGCCTGTATTTTCAAGTGCCTTTTTGGTTTGAATAGCAAACCTTTTCGCTTCAGCACGACGTAACTGTGGCCAAATTTGTTGCTCATCGACTTCTTCATAGTCCACTTCGCCACGGTCATTTAGAGGCAAGCCAGGATTAAATACCGGCACTGCGATATCAAGGTAGATGTCTGAATTATAAGTATAATCTTTTTTGACTGTACCTAATGCTGTTTGAGCACCCGGCCCGACCATCAGGGGACCTGTTTGTGCAATATTGCTTTTGGTCGTCTGACAACCTGTCAACCCTAGCAGCGTAACGGCGCCTAGGGTAAATAATACCTTTCTGCTTATTGATGAAAACCCGAACATTTATATCTCCTAATTATCATTTAGAGCGGCCACAGTTATACTGCTTGTACTGTTCCTTCAATTTTTCCTTTGCCACTGGGTCTGATTCTTTACCGATTTCTTCATAAATCATACCGCAAACTACTGAATCATTGTCTTTAGGTGCAACGATTTTATTCTCTGCCCCTGACGACCCAGATCGATTGGAATTTGTTTCTGAATTTGAGGTGTTTGTATTTTCTGAATTAGCGCTACTGCCTGAGCTGGTAGCTGCACTTTCGCTTGCACCAGTTCCTGCAGACGCGCCTGAACCGCCATTACTGCCAGATGCACCATTGGCTCCAGCACCACCACCGTTGGCGCCAGATCCCTTAGCAGTGCTAGCTGACATCTTTTTTTGTACTTTTTCCATGCAAGTGGAGTATTTGTCGACGGAGTTAAATAGCGACTCTTCAAGCAGGGCTATTTGTTCTTCTTTGGTTAACTTAGACGCATCGACTGCGTCAAGCTCCACAGCAGTACAATCGTATGCTGACGACGGATCCAGTTCGTTTTGTGCGTAGCTTGACACACCAGTTACAAGAAAAGCTAAAGAAATGAATTTTGTATAGAAGGCCATACTTCCACTGTACAAACTTATTGATTCGTTAGCATTCTATTAATAATTGAAGACGTTTACAACAACTTGTTGCTATATATGCTGTAATCGGCGGAGATTTGTAACATTAAGAAACGATTAGCTAGTACTTCTAACCTCGTCGTCGCCATTTGTTATATTTAGAGTGAACGCCTTTAGTAAAATTCGAAGAATAGCTTTCTAGTAAATCGACACCATATAGAATTAACACAACCAACACCGCTAATTTAAGCGCTAAAAAAGCACTTACTGCGGCAATACAAACGCCGATGGCAGCCAATGCCCATATTGTTGCAGCTGACGTTACTCCCACCACTGCACCGTCTTTAGCAAGCATGACACCTGCACCAAGAAATCCAATACCGGTCACAACCTGTCCGATAATTCTTGAAGTGTCGGTAACATCTGTTTGCACCAGCATTGAAGATGCAATAAACAGGTAGGTTCCCAGCACGATTAATGACGCGGTTCTAATACCAACAGGCTTTCCTCGTAATTGCCTTTCCAAGCCCACAATCGCTCCGCAGAGTATTGAGGTTCCGATAGAGGACCAGCTGAAAGGCTGAATTGAAAATAGATCTGCTAAAGTCATTAAATTATCAATCTCAAAAGTTGGCTAACACTCGCCATCATGCATTCCCAGTTCACAACCGATTTTAAACCCGAAGAATAACTAAATAACGCGTATTAGGGTCAATAATTCTGAAGGCTATCAGGTGTTTCTATTGCACGCAATGGAGAAACTGTAAAGATAAAGGTATTTGAATACTTTAAAAACGGACAATGCCATCGGTAAATAAAATCTGGCATTGTCTCAATTAGCCATCCAGTATAGAAGTAGACAAGATGGCATGCTATACAGTTAGCAATTTAGGCTAATACAGAATTATTCAGAGCCTAACTAATAATACTTTCACTACAGGTTTGGCCCAGGGTGAGAGCATACTTTGTTAATGACTGTTAACCGAAGATAAGTTCTGCTCTGAATTCATCGTCAAAACTGGCTCGAACACACTTGCCACGTATCGAATCTTTACGGCCTGTGTGTTGCTTTACCAGATTGCGAACAACCCGTCTGAACAGTGCCATGTTTTCCGCCGAAATCGGCTCGCTGATCTGGCAAGCATCTTCCTTAAACACGACATCCAATACCCAATGCTGCTGGTTCTCGATGTGCCAATGATGGCGGATGGCTTTTTGTAACATCTGTGCATCTGGTTCGACTGAAGTGATATAAAAGTGCGTGTCTATTTTTGTTATCGACTCGGATTTATTGTGCCTTTCGACCGCGACTAATGAAGTGATCCCGGGCCATTTTTCTTTTATTTCTTCAGGCAGTTTGTCTGCTCTCAGGGCATAAGTAATGCGTGTTTCCTGACGTCCATGACCACTGCTGACTTGTACATCTTCAGGCAAATTCTCCTCTTGTTCAAAGGCTGCTTCAAAACATGAAGCAACTGCTTTATAAAGAGTTTTTTGATTTGCTTTGACTTGAACCAAATAGTCAGCCTCTCTTGAAATCAGTACTGAGAGTGTCGCTTTCTGACAATGTAACGCATCTAATGTGATGATAGAATCTGAAATATCGAGCACATCTAATAAGGCCCTAACTGCCGGTATTTCATTGGATTTACTTTCTACTGTACGCTGATACAAAGTTAAACCAGACTCACAGTCAAAAGCGGACACCAAGTGTAAGTTATCCTCACGTTTCTTACTGGCACCGCGCAAAGTTTTGCCATCAAACGCAATGATTGGCTTACCTGACTGAGACCGTTGCTCGTTGACCCAACTGAACAAGGCCAAAACCAACGAATCAGTCTCCACTGCTTTAAGAATACGTGCAATGCTATGTCGCGTTGGAATACCGTGTTTAAATGCTCTGAACTGCCTGAGCCAAGGCAGTTTACTGTGCCCGAACACCTCGATATCTTTCCAGCCTTCACAACCGGATAAAACTGCCGAGATGATAAGAAACAAAACACCAACAAGATCATGATGTTGATTAATGGAAGAACGCTTATCTTCAACAAGTTCAAGGTGGCTAAATAACGACATAGTTAACAAGTAGACAGTGATAATGTGGGCGTTATTAGATCAGAAAAGAAGCGGGTGTTAAAGCCTTTTTACAAAGTGCGATCCCGCCGTGAGGTTTGGCCCTACATCATTTGTGCATAACCCCAACAGATCAAAACGCTGTTGAAATAATCACACTTAAGTTAATAAAATCAGCTGGTTCTAAACTCCCATAGAGAGAGGTTACAGTTGGATCTGTTAACCTAATGCTTAGGGCGCTGCAGCTTCCATTGGTCGTTTTACGCTCAGATATCGTCCATTTATTGCCTGTATCTTGGGCACTGAAAGAACCACACGATACCGACAGATCCAGCGATTTATCAGATTGACCAAAGATATCGAAGAATAACTCTTGCCCATCATCACCATCAACCATGATGGTCGCTTCATATCCAGATAATACACTATAGGTAACACGTTCTGGTGGCGAACAGGGGTTATCAGGATCTATTTTGAATGCAACCCTAGTCACATACACGGGCATAAAATTCAACTTGCTTAAGCTATAACGAACGCCTGCATCAATTAAAATCGGCGTTGTTGGCTGAACAACCATTTCTGCTGCTGTCAGCACTTCTTCTATACTCATAGCATGGCTGGGTATTACATCGCGGGGACACAATAGTTCACAACAGGTCCAAGGTTTAGGCCAGATTGGGGTAACTGGATTTAATTCAGTTACACTTGATGTAGCAAATGATTGCAAAGACACCACACTACTTAACAAAACAAATATCAACAGTAGAAATACTCTCATTATTAATTTCATCCTTTTAAAAATTGTTTTCTACAAATGAAGTATATTGATTAAATAACCATGCCCTTGCGGAAACAGCAACTTCACCTGGTTACACGTTACTTGTTACAAATATATGCAAAACCTGCCTGTTTAATATATGAAAAATAAACGTCCAATAAGCCATTACTTGGTATCACTATGTTAAGGCCATCAGCCACATACAACTCGTTAACGGTCACTGGTAAAACTTTAACCATTGATAGTTCAGTGCAGAGGGCCATAACTTTTTGACACTAGGCTGACTCGGAACTAATAAAGGCCTCACTAATAATACTTTCACTACAGGTTTGGCCCTACATCACTTGTGCAAAACCCCAACAGTTCAAAACGCTGTTGAAATAATCACACTTAAGTCAATAAAATCAGCTGGTTCTAAACGCCCATAGAGAGAGGTTACAGTTGGATCGCTTAACCTAATGGTTAGGGCGCTGCAGCTGCCATTAGTCGTCTGATGCCTAGATATCGTCCATTTATTGCCTGTATCTTGGGCACTGAAAGAACCACACGATACTGACAGCGCAAGCGTTCTATCAGATTGACCAAATATGTCAAAGAACAACTCTTGCCCATCATCACCATCAACCATAATGGTTACTTCATATCCAGATAGTACACTATAGGTATGATGTATTGGTGGCACACAGCCCATTTTAACTCCAAACCTAGTCACATACACGGGCATAAAATTTAACTTGCTTAAACTATAACGAACACCTGCATCAATTAAAATCGGCGCTGTTGGCTGAACAACCCTTTCGGCTGCTGCCAGTACTTCTTCTATACTCATAGCATGACTGGGTGTTGGATTGGGACAATATGGGGGACAACATGATAGCGCGAGCCCGTTTGGTGGTGTCATGTTTGGGCTAACCTGATCTAATTCAATTACGTTTGATGTAGCGAATGATTGCAAAGACACCACACTACTTAACAAAACAAATATCAACTGTAGTAATACTCTCATTATTAATTTCATCCTTTAAAAATTGTTTTCTACAAACGAAGTGTATTGATTAAATAATCATGCCGTTGCGGAAACAGCAACTTCATCTGGTTACACTTTACTTGTTACAAATATATGCAAAACCTGCCTGTTCTATATATGAAAAATAAACGTCCAATAGGGCATTACTTGGTATCACTATGTTAAGGTCATCAACCACATACAACTCGTAAACGGTCACGGGTATAACTTTGACCATTGATGATCATACCCGCTTTCTAAATGGGGTTAAGCATAGGAACTATGAAAGAAGCTCTGGCACGACCGGTTACCACATCGATTGGATCTGATGCATCCACTCGTATCAAAGCGCTGCTTTTATTACCCGAAATATCAGCTAAGAAATTTGCGACAGAGGTCAACTCGCTACTTAGCTGTGCGCCAGAACCTTGTGGTACTTCTAGTTCCCATTGATAGCTCAGTGAACCTCCTTCAGGGTCATGACTTTTCGATACTAGGCTGACTAAGAACTAATAAGGGCCTCACTAATAATACACTCACTACAAGTTTGGCCCTAAATCATTTTTGCATAACCCCAACAGATCAAAACGCTGTTGAAATAATCACACTTAAGTTAATAAAATCAGCTGGTTCTAAACTCCCATAGAGAGAGGTTACAGTTGGATCGCTTAACCTAATGGTTAGGGAGCTGCAGCTTCCATTGGTCGTTTTACGCTCAGATATCGTCCATTTATTGCCTGTATCTTGGGCACTGAAAGAACCACACGATACCGACAGATCCAGCGATTTATCAGATTGACCAAAGATATCGAAGAATAACTCTTGCCCATCATCACCATCGACCATGATGGTCGCTTCATATCCAGATAATACACTATAGGTAACACGTTCTGGTGGCGAACAGGGGTTATCAGGATCTATTTTGAATGCAACCCTAGTCACATACACGGGCATAAAATTCAACTTGCTTAAGCTATAACGAACGCCTGCATCAATTAAAATCGGCGTTGTTGGCTGAACAACCATTTCTGCTGCTGTCAGCACTTCTTCTATACTCATAGCATGACTGGGTATTGGATCGCCGGGACAATATCGGTCACAACAGATTGGCCAAGGTCTGGGCCCATCTGGTGGTGTCATGTTTGGGCTAACCGGATCTAATTCTGTTACGTATGATGTAGCGAATGATTGCAAAGACACCACACTACTTAACAAAACAAATATCAACTGTAGTAATACTCTCATTATTAATTTCATCCTTTAAAAATTGTTTTCTACAAACGAAGTGTATTGATTAAATAATCATGCCGTTGCGGAAACAGCAACTTCATCTGGTTACACTTTACTTGTTACAAATATATGCAAAACCTGCCTGTTCTATATATGAAAAATAAACGTCCAATAGGGCATTACTTGGTATCACTATGTTAAGGTCATCAGCCACATACAACTCATATTTAGCTTTAGCGGGAACCTTAATAATGCGATTTCCACCGCCTCTTTCATCTAATTTAATATTGACCAGTTCATTAAAAGATGTGACGAAGTTTCCTGCATCTGACATGGGTGACAACATCCGAACACCAATATCAATAGACCCGGAGTCAGCACCAATCTCTAAATCACATACTTGTACTATTAAACTCAATGGCTGTAGATATGGCACTCGCTCTTCGCCAAAGTTAACTCTAAAGCCATCTTGCGATACCTTAGGTGAGGTATAAAAACTTTTAGCTAATCGAGCATCGTCTGTTTCAAGAATCAAAGCCGTACCTTTTTCTGCTTCTAAATAAATATCGAAGTTACCATAACGGTCACTAGTATAACTTTGACCATTGATGATAATACCTGCGTTAGAAATACGATTAAGCATAGGGTCAATGAATGAACCTCTGACACGACCGCTTACCATATCGATTGGATCTGATGCATCTACTCGTACAACAGTGCTGCTTTTATTACCCGCAGAATCAGTTAGCTCTATGATAACTGAATAGGTACCCACAATATCAGCTACGAAATTTGCGTCAGAGGTTAACTCGCTACTTAGCTGTGCGCCAGAACCTTGTGGTACTTCTAGTCTCCATTGATAGCTCAGCGCATCACCTTCAGGGTCATAACTTTTCGATGCATTGAAGTGAATTTGCTCACCAACATGTATGGTTCTAGGTCTGTCGTTTTCTAATACGATAACCGGTGCTAAATTGTCTTTTACTTGAACGAGATGAGTCTTCACATCTGAGTAACTTTGACCATCGTTGACGCGTAAAGAGACAACATAATTACCCTGTGCTGTGGGAATAAATGAGGCTGTGCCATTATCTCTAGCTGTCATTTGGACATTACTTGCGGCTTCAATAAATTGCCATTCATAAGTAAGCGTATCGTTATCTGGATCAGAGCTTTTAGTCCCATCTAACTCAATGGGTAGATCGACATAGGCAGTTTCAGGCCCAGATATGCGCGCAATAGGCTTATGATTACCTACTACATTAAAGGTTTGAGTATTCGACGTAACTTCATTTTGACCATCAGAAACCGTTAATGAAATTATATAAGTACCTTCTACATCGGGGCTCAATATCGCTTTTTCTTCTGTTGGAAATCCGATGTAGCCTTCACTCAGCGCTGGTCTGCTAATAAGACGCCATTGATAAGTAAGTGACAACCCTTCAGGATCATAGCATGATGCGCATACCAGCTCTTTTGGCTTGAGCGGTATGGTCATTTCATACCCAAGAGATACAACTGGTGGCAAGTTATCTGTTGTGATAGACAGAAAATACGCGGCTTTAGAAGTTGCGCCACTCGAGTCAGTCACACTGACGGTAACTTCATAATCCCCAATAGTCTCTGCTGAGAAGCTTGTTTGCGCCTCATGCAAGTCACTTAAGCTTGCTTTTGCACCTTCTGGTTGAGACGTTATTTCCCATCCAAAGGACAATCTATCAAGGCGGTCTGGGTCGTAGCTTTCACTGGCGTCCAAAAGCGTTACTTCATCAGGCTCTAATTTAGTTTTACTCTGTTTTAATACGACGACTGGTGCCGTGTTAACGTCATGCGCTTCGCTGGTGATCGTAACAGTATCCTTGGCACTTTCTCCCGTTGATTTTTTTACCGTTAACTCTACGACATACTGTCCAACCGCGTCAGGAACAAATGAAGTTTTAGGACGCTTATATTTATATATCCGCGCAGTAGAATTGTCTGGTTGCTCGATGATCTTCCACTCGTAACTAGTAAGTACACCTTCCACGGCGTAACTACTTGTGCCATCTAACGATACTATTTGCCCCTTCTTTACAGTCAGATCTCGACCCGCTTGCGCTACTACTGCAAAATTGTCTTCTAATTTGATGACTAATTCCGAAGGACTGCTATTGCTTTTTCCATCTGATGCAATAAGAGACAAAACATATTCGTCAGCTTCTTTAAGCTCAAGAGCCAGCTCTTTGCTACTTGCTTGTTCTAAAGTGATAGGCGTTCGACCTGTACCTTTAACCAGATTCCATGAGTAGGTCAATGAGTCACCGTCATTATCATAACTTTTCGCTGCACTAAATCGAACAATCGAATTGAGTTTAATTTCCGGTGAGCTTTGAGTAATCACCGCAACAGGTCGTTGGTTGCTCTTCGACTCACCCGTATTCACTTTAGTTACTGCATCTGAGGTTCCAGAGCCACCACATGCAGCGAGCAACATACAAAACGAAATAGGAAAACTATTCTTCCATTTCATGTTAGACATTCCTTTCATACCAATTATTAACTATCAAATGCTGCTTTTCTAATGGCCGCATTTAATACCATTGCTTGCTTGCCAAGTTCTCGCGCCTTTAGTATTAACTTTTCTTGTTCTTTAATTAAGTTTTCATCCAAGCTGCTCGAGTGAGCACCTGTCAATTCGACATCTTTGTTTCGCTTTGACATTTTTTCCGCCAATATGTGAAGGTGTTCCTCTTGCACCTTAAGTGCCTGTCGATACTCATTCACCTGCTCTTCGAGTTGTGGGAAAGATTTAACCACAAATTCGAAATAGCGCTCCCTATCAAGCGTATCTATACTGCCTGAATTGGCCACAACACCTTCTCTAGTACTCAGCTTTTTAGCTTGTTTGAGTGTTTCATCTAACCTTTGTAAACTGCTAGCTTCATTTTTCTTTGTATCAAGTATTTTTTGTTCAGCGTGCTTTTTTATTTCTATTTTTGTGCCTTTAGCTACCGGCTGCTCTGTATCGGTTACGGTATACATGTTAAAACCCAAAAAACTGACAACAGCAGTACAAACGATTGCAATAACGATCTTTACCTTCATAAAAAAATCCTACAATTACTAAAATACCAACAAAACGAGGGGTACCCCCCTCTTATTTTGTGCTCTAGTTACAACGAGCTGAGTCAAGACATACTTTCGCTTTGATCAACGCGCTGCCTTGATACACATTGAATGAATCCTTCTCAAATCGTCTCCAGATTTTTCCATAGTGTTGCGAAACATGTGACGTGGTCCCCTGAGCTTTCGACCCTCCTATCTTGTCAAGAGTTCGAAGTACAACGTTGGCGACTTGACAATAAACATTTTCAGGGCATGCTTTGCTTACCCCATCTCCCAATGCTGGAGCTTCGTTGACCGTTGGGTCTTTCACTACGATATCATAAGACTCCGCGTAAACTGCTAAGAACATTTCCCACATTTCACTATACATTTCTGATTCAAATTTTTCGGCTAGTCTTCTTGCTTCTTGCGGATCGTCAGATTCAGGTACCACTGATAATTCACACTCCATACCCAAGTCATCTCGTGCTGCCTGACGAATGTGATCCCAGCTTTTGGATTTACCTCTAAACCAGCTCCAGCCCTTAGACTTACCGGCATTTCTCCAATAGGAGTTCATCCGATCGACATCAATTGAACACTCACCTTTGATTTTTCCTGGGTACGCATAATAGTTATACGTTAAAGCAAAATTTGTAGCGAAAATCGGCTTATTTTCTATGGGTTTGTACTCGTCACGAGTAACTTTCCAAGCGGATGTTGTACCATCATCATGTGTAAACGTATAATCATGCTGAACATTTTCAACAAAATCACCACAACGTGCAGCAGTCGTTACATGGAAGTCAACGCCACCAGAACCAAATGCCCTAGGTCCTGTTGCATCATAGTAAATGGTATCTCCAGAAACTTCTCGCTCAAAGGGCATCTTCCACTCATCGATTGCGTGTCTTCTGTTGACAAAGCTATCTTTTGGATAGCTCCAAACATTTTTACTGAAAATTGGATGATTATCATCGGTAGTGATATTTGGATTATCACGTGTCGTTCCCACATTCACCCGTATATCAAACACATTTAGCTCTGTTACTGAATAGTCAGTGCGACCTGCTTGTAGTAATGTATTTGATAAGGTTGCCGCTTCATTACTCCATAAGTTATAGCCAGCTGAAGCAATCCCCGTAATATAGCTCCCCATTTCAGCTACTACTTTTTTTTCAAAGTCATATGCATTTTCTGCGATCATAACCTGTGATCTGTAAAGCTCCAGCAAGAAAGAGTGCTGAGCATGTAAACGTTCAATCTTTTCATCAATGGCAGCGTAGCTGCCCCTTGCTTCGTAGTATTCATCACTGATAGCATCAATTTTCGCTTGTACTACCTCCAAGTCTTTATCTGCTTTTGCATATAAACCTCGATATCGTTCAACGACTCCCAAATAACATTCATACCATTTATCTATATCCTCTTTAATAAACGGTAAACAGCCGTCTTTCTCCCGGAATTCCAACGTTTCTAATCGTTTGAGCCTATCTTTCGCGTCTGATTTGTCCTTTATTAACGACTCCCATTGTTTTTCGATCTTTTTGTACGCATCAATTTCTCCTTTATGTTGTACAGATAACATAGTGATTTCTTGACTTTTGTCGCGTATATCATTGATTGCTTTTAAATTTGCAGCCGGAAGAGCAAACGATATCTGAAAGGCATTACTAACAAAATCGCCACGCTCAAAAGCTTGCTGTGCAAGTTCATTCGTCAGAGGTAGTCGGTCCATCTGCATACGTTTTGATGAATAAGCCGTACAACTCGGCCCTCCTCCAGTGTTAGCATAGGTACCAAAGATTTCTTTATCATTGGCTGGACCAACATAAAGGGTTTTAGGGTTTTCGTGGTCTTGAAGCACCTTACCTATTCCTGGTGGCGTTTGTAGACCCAAGTTGTTGAGTACATTCCCTGTAGTACTATCAGGTAAAGCATACACTGATGTACTGCTGAGTAGTGCAGCAACGATAGAAGCTGCCATGAGTTTTCCGTGCATAATTATTATTCCTTTATGACATTAAAAAAATCCGTTACGGTTTTTGTTATTTTTTAAATTTATCTTAACTGCGATTTCGCTCGAATTAGGTTTGTTAAATCACGGCCAATCTCTTTGTCTTGTAAAAAAGAGATCTGCGCTTCCAGGTACCCGGCCAGATCACTCATGGCAATTTCATTTGAACGAATATCGTAAGACAATGCATTACGCAAGTTAGCCATCTGCGATGTACATAGTGTTGAGGTACTTCCCGCACTACAAGAGTGCTGTAAGTAGCTCTTTCTAGTATTCAAGTCGTTCAAAGTTTCAGACGCCATATCTCTTGTTATTTCGTCTTCAGAAAAATCCACAATGTCCTGTAGTACTGCTATCGCATCATTAATTGAAGCTAGTAAATCACTGTGTCCACTTCCTGGGACGGCTATCCTAACGAGATTACCTAAGTACCAGTTCATGGAACTTAAATCTTGAGCCACCGCACCAAAGTAATAAGGGTCTGGGTAACTTACAAATTGCTGCACTTCCAACTTACAACCTGGTTTCATTGCTTGAAAACCCGTAGCGCCATCAAGTGCTTCAAAATACAACGCCGTTTGTGAATCTCCATGGGTCAACTCTATCGATTGAGACTCTAAAGTACGCGAACCAGCGATACGATTGGATGAAGATGAGCCATCTGCACTTGCAAGTGTGTACCGTACAGACAAAGAGCGTGATGACTCACACATAAACGTATAATTAAGCACAGTCTTAAAGCGACCATTTGTTACTATATAACTGTTCGAGTAGGCATCGCTCTTAAGAGGCTCAAGGTCCATACCACTAAATGAACACGGTGGAATAAAACGTTCACCCAGTAATGTAGTGCGCGATTGACATTGGTCTTCTGCATTAAAAACCACTTTTGGGTAGGCGTAAGCGACTGCCGAACTTGTCAGCGACAAGGCCGCGAATAATAAAGCTTTCATTATCTATATCCTTTAAATTATATTTGCTCGAGGGTAGCGGTTAAAACCTGGCGACTCACAATTCCTTGCTGGTCTGTAATTTTAACCACCATATTGACTTGTTGATTGCTTTCAGCACAGGCATGGAATGCCGACTGCTTTATCCTAAGTTTTAAATTATTGAGGGGTGAATTCATACCCACACCAATAGGTAACAGCGAATTGGTCATAGTACCAAGCACATCAATAGAGGGAAAAACTTCAGACAAGTTTGACGACATTCTAGGCGTCCAGAACATCCCATCATAGTCTAAGTATTCTACTTCAATTAGAAGATCACTCGTGTTTATTACTGACGGGTCAAATAGCTCCCAATTAATAGTAAGAATTCGATCTTCTGCGAATAGCTCAACATTAGCAATTGCTTGGCTGCGTACCGTTAACCTACTTAATTGCGCAAGCTTCTCTTGTATCACATAAATTAATGTTTCCGAATCGTCTTCGTCTAGACGATAAATCATTTCTTTGATAGTTTTCGCTAACTCGTGGCTATCACTTGTGATTTTCGCCATCTCAGGGCTTAGCTTGTTGAACTCTTTACACAATAAAATTGGTTTATTGTCTAGTGTTGCTAGTGTCGTTAACCCAGCGTTACTTTTTACATCCGCAATTTCAGTTAGATGATTGAGAGTTTCTTTACTTCTTTGACTGCCTGTCAGGTAGGCAATATTAATCGCAGTGGCCAAACGCTCAAGACTAGATTCAGTTCTGTGCGCTCTAAAATCAGAAAACTTATCACTCACAAAGCCGGCAAGATTAACCACTCGAGACTGTCCAGGTGGTGTCAATTGATAGTCACCATCATAAACGTAGGTTAACGCAGCAGCTTCATCAGACAATTGCAGTAATGTCTGTTCAAAATAGGTGAGGCGATTATCAAAGTTAGGGTAGAAAGGAGTTTCTTGCGACGCTTTAACCGTGTTAAAACATATACCACTGTCACATGAAGCCAAAGAGACATCAACATACTGGTTGAGGATCTGAGCTTTGTGTAATATGGTTTCCTGCAAATCAGCAGGAAGTTGGCCCACATGTTTAGCAAAAGTCGACATACGACTGTTAAGTTTGCCTAGACGACTGGTAGCGATAGTATCCAAACTGTAACGTTTGAGAATGTTCCAAAGACGCTGTTGACGCGAAGAACTTTCACTAAGTTCTGTCTTTAAACTTTTCTTTTGCGCAGACGAAAAATAGGGGTAATTGTCAACTTGAGAGAACATATTTAAAAGTGTCTGGTTTAACTGTTCTTCAAGCTCAAGTCCCAAAGAATAACGTCTGTAAACTGCCGCATAACGTAAAGAGTCAGCTTGACGCTCAATACGAGATAACAAATCCAGTCTAAAGTTTTGACGTCGAAGCTCGTCACTTGCCGGCGAAAATCCAAACTCGCCTGGCGTTGAAATAAAATCATTATATAGCTCTTTGTATAGTGGAACTTGGAATATGCCAAGATCGGTATACAGACCTCTGTATGAAATTAAATCACTTATGTGGAACCATGATTCGCTACCCTCAGTCTGAAAGCCACGAGCGGTGCTTCTCATTGAGTCGACCACCTCACATGGCAATGGCATCTCTCTAAAACACTCTGATTTTATTGCAGGAGTTGCAGTTGAACACACGTCAACGCAACTTTGTGCATTGTATTCTGAATAACATACTTGAGGTTGAAAGTGTCGAACCTGAAACTTAGTGTTACAACTAGCATTTTCTGCAAAAACAGCATTAGACACCAATACATTTAATGCAAAAAACACAACAAAACCACATTTTCTTCCGAGAAAGTCAGTACTTCTCATATTTAAAATCCTTTTAAAATCTCAAATCATCAACAAAAAAAACATCGTATTAAAGTGCCTATTAATTCCCAACACTATAATGTCTATATTTTGTCCCCAGATTATACACCGATGTAAAAGTTGTCAATATTGTGGGTTGATTTTTTGTTTATTTATGCTTGCGGCCAAAAACACACATCATTAATGCTAAAATCAGTATAATTAACTGGTAAATATTGTGACCTAGGTTAGGATTGATAAATTTATTGAGATAATTCAGTATGAATGGAGATGTGCTTTGATAGTATCACTATTCAAAAATATGCTCAGCCCTGAACTCATAGTCGAAACTAAGGCGAGTGCACTTACTTACAGCGGATTGAACTTTAACGCTCTGCATGCTGTTTGTCCTGATTGCGACCAACCCTTTTAGATATGGCCATCTTTTCCCTTAAATCGCCTCACTTTTCTGGCAAGAATCTTCTTTAAATACTACGTCAGCAGCCTTTGAACAAAGATGTTTTTTGTAATAACTATGCATTAGACGCCATAGATGCGATGTAAATGTTTGTGAGTCAGGTCTGTGATATCTTTAAATCGGCTAAACCTGCGAAGCTAGTCTCAGCCAGCTAGCGATTTACACGTTTTCATGTGCGCTTCCTTTCCAAAAGTAAATTCACTCAGTTAAAACTTGCAAATAAACACACCTAACTGAAAAAACTGAGCTTCTAAAAATAACAACAGCCGGAAACTTACCGATCCCAGCTGTCGTTATATTTTTGTATTTAGACTACATAGCAGGATATGTGTAGCTTGCTTGCAACCCTAATGGGATACCCAACATCCAGTAGATTAACAAGAAGATGCTCCAGCCTACTAAGAAGGCGATTGAATAAGGCAGCATCATCGCAATCAAAGTTCCTATGCCCGTCGATTTAACGTACTTCTGACAATACACGACCACCAGTGGGAAGTAAGGCATAAGTGGTGTAATGATGTTCGAGCCTGAATCACCAACACGGTAAGCCGCTTGAGTTAAGTCTGGTGAAATACCTAATTGCATTAGCATCGGCACAAAAATTGGGCCTAATAGTGCCCATTTTGCAGAACTTGAGCCCACAAATAGGTTTACAAACGCCGTTAGAAAAATGATGCCGATAATAGTAACTGTACTTGGCAGCGACATGGCCTCTAAGAACTGTGCCCCCTTGATTGCCAGTAACGCCCCTAAGTTAGAATGCGCAAATGCACTGATGAACAACGCACAGAAGAATGCCATAACAACATAGTAAGACATGCTGTGCATGGCTTTGGTCATTGCATCTATCATGTCTTTAGACGTTTTAAAGGTGCCGACTACAAAACCATAAACCGCACCCGGAACCCAAAAGAGCAAGAAGATTAGCGGTACAATGGATTGCATTAATGGGGCACTAAAGTCTGTTAACTTGCCTTCTGGACTACGAAGCGCAGAATCAGCGCCGCTTGATGCGTAAACCAGTACGGCAATACCAGCTAGCATTACTAACGAAGCAATAACAAAGGCGCTTTTTTCTTTTCGCGTGATTTCACCAAACGCAGGGAGGTCGTCAGTATCACCGTCGATTTCTGTCGCTTTTAAACGCGGTTCAATGATTTTGTCTGTGATATACCAACCCAGTAATACAATGAATAAACTAGAAGCTGAGGTAAAGAACCAGTTATTCAAAGGATTGATGACCATATCTGGGTTGATAATATGGGCTGCACTTTGGGTGAAGCTTTGTAGCAATGGATCGATACCAGATGGAATAAAGTTGGCACTAAAACCACCGCTGACACCAGCAAATGCCGCAGCGATACCAGCTAGCGGGTGTCTGCCCATGGCATAAAAGATCACACCAGCTAGTGGAATAACCAGCACATAACCCGCATCGGTGGCTGTGTGGCTCACAATCGCAATCAAAATGATCGAAGGCGTCAACAAAAACTGAGGCGTACGCTTAAGCATAATCTTTAAGCCGGTATTGATGTAACCAGAGTGCTCCGCTACACCGACACCGAGCATTGCTACCAGCACCACACCCAGCGGCGCAAAACCAGTAAAGGTTTTAACCATGGTTGACAAAAACTGTGCTAAGGCATTTGGATCGAGTAGATTATTTACGATAATCCCCTCACCCGTACGTGGGTCAATAGCATCAAACGTAGTGCCTGAGAAAACCCATGAAAGCAGCCAAATTAAAATCATGGCTGATAAGAAAATAATGGCCGGATCGGGCAATTTATTCCCTACCGTTTCGATCCCATTTAAAAAACGGGTAACTGCAGAGTTCTGCTTATTCGCTTGTTGTGATTCTTGCATTCTCGCTTCCCTAAAACAAAATTGCCTAACCATAACTTAATGTTTACATCATTAGCAACCTTCAAAAGCCTGTCAGCACTCATTTGTACACAAATTAGGTTCAAAATAAATGTGTTTGTTTGAATTTCAGACAAGCTAATTGGCTTCAGCTGCAGAGAAATAATCAACGGTGAATCCCCCTGTTGTAACTATATTTGAAATAATTGTTAGATTAATGAAGATCTGACTGCTTGCTGATGCGTCCGAAAACTCGTAGACTGCCAAGCCATAATTTTCCTGTGCAGGAATTGGTCGTGGTTACACCTACATTAAAAGAAAAATTATCCATCTTTGGCCCCGGCATTCTCATGGCCACAGCGGCAATTGGCGGCTCACACCTTGTGTCATCAACCCAAGCTGGTGCATTGTTTGGCACTCAACTGCTTTGGCTGATCATTGTCGTTAATCTATTAAAATATCCGTTTTTTAAGTTTGCTGTCGAATATACCAGTGAGCATAAAAACAGTGTTGTGGAAGGCTATTATCAGCGCTATAACTTGGGCTTCAAAGTATTTATCGTGCTGAATGTGTTCGCTGCGGTCGTCAACACCGCTGGTGTACTTTTACTAACAGCCAGCTTATTGCAATACTCCCTGCCTTTTAGTCTCAGTATTGAAGTATTAAGTGCAGTCCTACTGCTAGTTTGCCTTGCCATTTTATTATTCGGTCACTACAAGCTACTCGATCGCGCGAGCAAGTGGGTAATGATAGCGCTTACAACAGCGACTGTGTTTGCCTTGATTATCGCGCTATTTAACGGCCCAACACACCAAGCACCTGCAGTTCCTGCATCACCGTATGAGTTAGCTCTGGTTGGCTTTTTAGTGGCGCTAATGGGCTGGATGCCGGCCCCTATTGAAATATCGGCTATTAATTCTAGCTGGTTAAAAACTAAGTTGAGTAAACAAGCATTGACTCGTTCGCAAATACTATTGGACTTTAAAGTGGGATATGGCGTGACGTTGGTGCTTGCCGTGGTGTTTTGCTTACTCGGTATGCTTATGCAATATGGTCAAGAGAAGCCCATTGAACTTGCAGGTATTTCTTATTCTAAGCAGCTAATTGATATGTACGCCTACTCTATCGGCGAGTGGTCTCGTTGGTTAATCGCAACCGTTGCATTTTTATGTATGTTTGGTACCACAATCACGGTACTCGATGGATATTCGCGGATCTTGGGCGAAAGTTTTTCGTTGCTCACCAGCAACAAGCGCAAGCTAACAACACCGATATTGTTTGTTCAGGCCATTCTTGGCATGCTCGTTGTGTTGTTTTTTAAGGCCGACCTTAAAAGTATGCTGATGTTTGCCATGACATCGGCTTTTGTCACCACACCCGTTTTTGCTTGGATGAACCTAGGTTTAGTTAAAGGGGAAATGTATCAGCGCCAAAGCTGGTGGGTAAAAGGGTTAACCGTAGTCGGGTTAATTTATTTGGTGGTATTTGCGTTGTTATTTTTGTACTGGAAGCTAATGATTGCAGGGTAAGTCAATATTGGGCGAGTATATTGAACTCGCCCAACACTATGAGCAGATTATTTAACCAAAGCTTGAACTTGTTCCCAAATAGAAACAACATGCGCTTTGTCTGATTCAGTTAACTCACCGTTGTGATACGCTTTTACCAAGCTTTTTTCAACTTGTTCATTCAGCTCGCTAGGTGATAACGCTAAGTTTTCAACTTGCGCATAACCAACCGCCAAATCAAAGTGCCCACGTAGATAACCACCTGCGAACAACTCGTCATCCGTCGCTCGGTCTACCAATTGATCGAAAAACTGCTGTGCGCTGTCCACATATTCTTGAAATGACATATTGTCTCCTACTAATTATTCACTGTGACCAACAGCGTACATAACATGGTCATTAAAGCCGGTGATCACTTTGATAAAGCCCGATAACTCTGCGTCTAATGACTCGTCGCCAGTATCTGCTATCAGTGGTCGCCCGTTTAATGCTTTTAATTTGCTTTTGGTCGCGACAACAATAATATTGTCCTTACCAATTTTACGAATAAGTTCTGGGCTTAATTGCTGGTTGCCTCGACCGAAAATATGTCCTTGACCACCAATCAAAGTGATCACAAGTTTTGTGCTGTTATCACTTAGTTCTAGCAATTGTGCAGCGGTTAAGTCCTGAGCAACCAGTTGTTGATCTCGAACTAAATCTACGCCTAACAAAGTATTTGCTAGTCCCATTTCTTCCATAATCGCAGCGACAGTCGAGCCAGAGCCCATAATGTAAGTTTCATCCTCATCCATTTCTGAAATCACATACGCTGCAATATCTGCCAATGCTAGCTCGTCGCTTTCTTTACCGCCGTTTTTTACACTTTGTACATAGCGAAGCTCAGTCGGTACCTGCATCTCGCCATAACGCTTTGCTCTAACGGTACCTTCTCTAAAAGCGACTTCATCAATGTCCATGACGTCAGCTTCAGAAACAGACACTAATTCGCCGGTGATCAGCATTTCAACCACGCGACCTGCTGCTTTGGGTGTAATCGCGTATACACCGCTGTGGATCTTACAACCTGCGGGGATCCCTAATACAGGCAAAGTGTCGTCCACGGTGTTGCAAATATTACGTGCAGTGCCATCGCCACCAGCGAATAAAATCAAATCTACCTTTTGCTCTAGTAACAACTGAGCAACTTGTTCGGTATCTTCTGGCGTGGTTTTATCAGGCGCTTGATAAATCACATTTGTTGTAAAGCCCATCGCTTTGGCTGTGTGCTCTCCCATTTCACCAGAGGCGGTATAAATCACAAGGTCGCTTTGATAAGGCAGCAACTGGCTCAGTGCAAGCTTTGTACGTTCATTAGATTTTGGCGTTGCTCCTAGCGCGAGTGCTTGTTCTGCAGTATCAGCACCGTCGCTCCCCTTGAGTGCGACACTGCCACCTAACCCCGCAACGGGATTAACAATCAACCCTAATTTAAACTGCATTGCTTAACTCCACTTCCACATCTTCCGGTAACTGCCAACAAAACTGCTCAGCCGATAAAGGCCACGGCGTATTATAAAACTCACTTAAAGCTTGCAACAATACTGTAGTTCGCTGATTAAACCCAGTATCTAGCAGCTGCAAAACTTGCTGATGAACACGGTGCTGAAAGTGAAATCGGCAACTGGCTTCGCCAATTAAGTTATCTACTGATACGTTAAACGGAAAACCCGCAGCAACACTGAGCGCCCATTCAATCGCCTGAGGCTTTACTTCAACATTTTCAAATTGTGCTTGTTGCTTAGCGTCACGCCCATCGGGGCAATACCAATAGCCATAATCTTCTAATTCTCGTCGTGCTTTTCCGGCCACCAACCAATGTGCAATTTCATGCAAACCACTGGCATAGTAACCATGCGCAAATACCACTTGATGATTAGCGCAGCTGTCATTTGCAGGTAGATAAATAGGCTCATGTTCACCACGCACTAAACGCGTATTGTAGCGCGCAAGAAACAGAGTGTTGAAAATATTAATTAGATCGTCAATGTTGTGCATAACTTCTGCCGCAACCCTAAAACTGGCCGCAAATTGTAAAGCCTTTGCTACTTAAAGTAAAAGCGATAACGTGGTAACGCTTGTTCTAAAGAGATAAAAAAAGCCGCAGATCGCGGCTTTAAAAGGTCAGATAATGACTATAAGTTAGCCGTAGTACGGCTCACCAGCTTCAGCTTTTGCTAGCAAAGGCTCCGCAGGTGTGAATACTGGATTTTCATTCGCATAAGTCGACAACTCAGAGCACAGCTTACTGATCCCTTTGTTATCCATATAGCTAAATGGTCCACCCAAGAACGGTGGGAAACCAATGCCAAAAATGGCACCAATGTCGCCATCACGAGCATTGCGAATAATGCCTTCATCTAAACAACGCGCAGCTTCGTTAAGCATTTGCGCGACACAGCGATTGGCGATTTCTTGTTTGTTCAGCTTCGGTGATTGTGTCACGCCAAGTAAATCGTAAACCGACTCATCAACTTTCTTTTTCTTACCTTCGTAAGTGTAGAAACCACGACCCGACTTGCGACCCAAACGTTTGCTTTCAATCATTCGACTAAACGCATCGGGTGCTTTGAAGCGCTCACCCAACTCTTTTTCAAGGATTGGCGCAATCTTAGAGCCGATATCAATGCCTACTTCATCAAGTAATGCTAACGGTCCGACTGGAAAGCCAAATTCAACCAACGCTTGGTCTATCTTTTCGATAGGTTCACCGGCTAGTAGCAGGTTTGCCGCTTCATTCACGTATGGTGCTAAAATGCGGTTGACGTAAAAACCCGCTTTGTCTTTAACCACAATCGGGGTTTTTCCCTGTTTGCGCGCAAAATTAACCGTACGAGAGATTACTTCTTCAGATGTACCTTCGTGTGGAATGATTTCCACCAGCGGCATTTTCTCTACTGGAGAAAAATAGTGCAGACCAATCACATTTTCTGGACGTTGTGCTTTTTCAGCGATTTGCGCGATAGGCAACGACGAGGTGTTACTCGCAAAAATAGTTTGCTCAGCGCATTCGCGCTCAACGTCCGCGACCATAGATTGCTTCAATTCAAGGTCTTCAAACACCGCTTCAATCACCATATCCATATGTTTAAAGCCCGAGTAATCTGTGCAACCGGTGATTCTATTCATCGCTAGTTGCAGCTCAGCTTTAGACATGATGCGGCGCTTTTGACGCTTTGACAGAATTTTGTAGCTATAGTTAAGCGCGTTACTCACACCTTGGTGGGCAACATCTTTAACACGCACCGTAGTACCTGCTTTCACTGCGCTGACGTGTGTGATCCCAGCCCCCATCAAACCGCCACCAAGCACGGCTACACGCTTTGTTGCAGCCAACTCGTCGCTTTGGAACTCTTTCTTCATTTCTGTAGTCGCGAAGAAAATACCGCGAAGCGACTTGGACACATCGCTCATTACCAGATCGGCAAAACCTTCCGCTTCAGTTTTATATGCTTTGAGTTTATCAAGCTCAACAGAAGCACGGACTGCTTTAATAATTGCCAAAGGAGCCGGATAATGACCGCCAGTTTTCTTTTCGACGTTTTCTTGCGCTTTTTTGAAAATAATGTTGCGACCAAACGGATTTGATTCAAGCAGCTGACTGATACGATCTAACTTAGCCTTACGTGGCTTCGGTTTTCCTGCACGCGCCATTTTAACAGCCACTTGTAGCAAAATACTGTGTGGTACCATGTCATCAACCAAACCGGCTTTTTTCGCTTGTTTAGGACGAACTTGTTTACCCGTTAGCATCCACTCTAGTGCCTTTTGAATACCAACCAGTTTTGGTAAACGCTGTGTACCGCCACCACCAGGCAACAAACCTAGCTGCACTTCAGGTAAACCGAGTTTGGTTTTGTCACTATCTGTACACACTCGGTAATCACACGCCATCGCAAATTCAAGGCCACCACCTAAGGCTGCACCATGAACCGCAGCAACCGTCGGGAAAGGTAACGCCGCCATTTTGAAAAAGGCTTTTTGGCACATTTCTGATAGCGCAAGCGCATCTTCTCGCGTGTTTGCGTTATCCAGCATTTTAATATCAGCACCGGCAATAAAGTTATCGTCTTTGCCGCTGATAAATACCATACCTGTCACGTCGTCTTTTTTACCTTGATCGATAATCGACAGTAATTCATCCGCGAACGTGTCACGCAAGGTATTCATTTTTTCACCCGGAACGTCGATAGTAACGATTGCGACGCGGTGATCATTTAATTCATAAGAAAATACCGACATTATGCACTCTCCAATACAAATGCAGCACCTAAACCGCCTGCGGCACATGCTGTGGTCAAGGCCAGTCCACCGCCTCGACGTTTTAATTCGTGTAAGCTTTGTGTAATCAAACGCGCACCAGTTGCAGCAAACGGGTGACCATACGCCAAAGAGCCACCGTTAACATTAAACTTAGTCATATCGATTTCGCCAATCGCTTTGCTGCGACCCAGTTTCTCTTGGGCAAATTTGTCCGAGGCAAACATTTTCACGTTCGCTAGCGCCTGTGCTGCAAATGCTTCGTGCATTTCAATCAGATCCAAATCGGCAAGCGTGATACCCGCTCTGTCTAGTGCGATAGGTGTTGAATGCGCCGGCCCCATTAGCATGTCTTCGTGCACGCCAATCGCTGAGAATGCAAAGCTTCTTACATAGCCAAGAATTTCATAACCTAGCGCCTTGGCTTTGCTTTCACTCATCATTAATACAGCAGCAGCACCGTCGGTCAGTGGCGTTGCGTTCGCAGCAGTCACAGAGCCGTGTTTTTTATCAAATACAGGGCGAAGTTTCGCGTAACCTTCTAATGAAGAGTTTTCACGAATATTATTGTCTTTATCGATAAAGCTCTTATATGGCTCGACGTGTGCAGCCATCACTTCTTGGTCCAATAAACCGTCATTCCAAGCTTTAGCTGCCAATGAATGTGAGCGATGTGCTAGCGCGTCTTGATCTTCACGTGAAATGCCATGTGTTTTTGCCATTTGTTCCGCAGTCTGTCCCATCGACAGGCCAGTGGAATACTCAGCGACCGCCGGTGGCACTGGCATTAAGTCTTTCAAACGTAGCTTAGATAAGATCCCAAAACGCTGTGAAAGTGTTCGAGCCTTATTTAGATCTACCAAGCTGCCCGCCAGTTTTTTGCTAACACCGATTGGTAACACCGATGATGAATCGGCACCACCAGCCACACCAACACTGACTTGTCCTGCAATAATACTTTCCGCGACATTAGCAATAGCTTGGAAACTCGTCGCACACGCACGTGATACAGAATACGCATCAATAGAAACTGGCATCCCTGTACCAAGAACAATTTCACGTGCAATATTGGGTGCTTCCGGCATTTGTACAACTTGCCCAAAGACCAATTGATCGATTTCTTTTCTATCGAAGTTAAGGCGCTCCAGCATTTCATTGACGACGATTTTACCTAAATCAAGGGCTGGAACATGATGAAAAGCCGTGGCTTGTTTAGCAAATGGTGTACGTAAACCACTTACAATCGCGATACGATCGCCTTTGGCTGTTTTTAGAATATTTTGTTCAGACATGAATTTGCTCTCCCGCTGACAGGTCTGACCTGTTATTTTCTTCCGATTCTAAACAACCGAAACCGAGTTGCCAATAGCAAAACACGATTTGCTTGATATTTGAACCGTGAAACAGAACTCTAGTTTATTTTCTGAACAACCTCAAAAGTAATTGAATTTATTATCGAATATTTGTGAACTTTTGTAGATACTGAGGTCTAATCTGGCAATCAAAAACTTGATAATTCGTTTATCGTCCATATAACAATGCGAAGTTTGTCGGTACTAAAGGACAATAACAATGGCAGTAAAAGAGTTTACCCAACTTAGAAATTACCTTAATACACAGATTTTAGGTCAAGATTCACTAACACAAGCCTTGCTTATTTCACTACTTGCGGATGGTCACCTGTTGGTGGAAGGTCCTCCGGGTCTGGCAAAAACCCGCGCGGTGAATGCGCTCGCTAAAGGTATCGAGGGCAGTTTCCAACGGGTGCAATTTACCCCTGATTTACTCCCTTCAGATATCACTGGTACAGACATTTACAGACAGCAAACCAGCGAGTTTGTGTTTGAAAAAGGCCCGTTGTTCCATCACCTGATTTTGGCGGATGAGATTAACCGAGCACCCGCAAAAGTGCAGTCAGCGTTACTTGAAGCCATGGCGGAAAGACAAGTCACGGTAGGTAAAACGACCTATCCTTTGCCCGAACTATTTATGGTGATGGCAACTCAAAACCCGCTCGAACAAGAAGGGACTTACCCACTTCCAGAGGCGCAGCTAGACCGTTTCTTGCTTCACCTTAATATCGATTACCCAAGCGCTGAAACCGAGATCGACATTCTGCGTCTAACCCGTGGTGAAGCCTTAGAAGAATACCAAGCGAGTTTTACTCCGATCAGCCAACAAACCTTGTTTGATGCCAGAAAAGCGGTATTAAAACTGCATCTTGCTGAACCATTAGAGCAATACTTAGTGCAGCTTATTATTGCCACCCGTGAGCCTAAACGCTTTGATGACCAACTCGCTAGTTGGATTGATTATGGCGCAAGTCCCCGTGCGACTATTGCATTGGATAAATGTGCAAGAGCACACGCTTGGCTACAGGACCGCGACTTTGTCACACCGGATGATATTCGTGCTGTAGTACACAACGTATTACGCCATCGCATCATCTTAAGTTATGAAGCACAAGCCGATGGCATTAGTAAAGATCAAGTAATTAGCCGTATTCTTGAATTGGTTCCAGTTCCATAAAACATGAGTAGTGTTATGTCATTTGATTCTGCCACTTGGTTTCAAGACTCGCACAGTAACGGGGTTGACCTGTCGCTCAAAGAGCTGTTGTTTTATAAATCCAAAGCGCATTTATTGTCTTTAAAACCCAAAGGCAAAGTTAAAAGTGCGCAAGCAGGTCAATACTTGGCACCGCATAAAGGTCGCGGAATGGAATTTGCCGAGGTACGTCAATATCAGTTTGGTGATGATATACGCGCTATTGATTGGCGCGTTACCGCACGTACTGGTGAAGCCCACACCAAGTTGTTCCAAGAAGAAAAAGAGCGCCCAGTGTTCATTTTCTGTGATCTGTCGAGCAATATGATCTTTGGTAGCAAGCTATTGCTCAAGTCGGTATTAGCGAGCCATCTGAGTGCATTAGTTGCATGGTCAGCCTGTCAACGTGGTGATCGGGTTGGTGGTGTAGTGTTTAATCATGACAGCCATCATGAACTAAAACCTATCGCCAGAGATCGAGGCGTATTAGCGTTGGCACATCAATTAAGCAGTCTACACGAAAGCGCCCTAGCCAATCGCGACAATGAAACCAAAAAAGATCAGTTCAACAACAATCTAAAGCGGTTAGTGCATTTGGCCAAGCCCGGCTCACTCGTATATTTGATTTCTGATTTCACACAGCTTGATGAGCACAGTTTTAAATTGCTGGAAAGGCTCAACCGCCACAATGAAGTGATTGGCTGCATGATCAGCGATCCGTTTGAACACGCATTACCGCAATATCAAGATGCGGTAAAAGTAAGCGCAGCAGGCCAACAATGGACGCTGCCGCTGATGGACGCCAAATTCAGAAGCCAATTTAAAGACAATGCCGAGACATTTTATCGTAAGCGAATTGACTTACTAAAACGCTCTGGCATGAGTTTGCATAACTATGACGCGTCATTACCCATTGAAATGCAGTTAGTGGAGAGATAAATGCAAGCGAATCCATTAGATCAATTGCATGACGTAGTAACGCCAGAAACAGTCAGCTGGTGGCCACTGTCTTATGCAATGTGGGCAGTGATAATCGTAACGCTGTTATCACTGCTACTCTTTATCCGTGCGATTATTAAACACCGCCGTTTTACTCAGGCAAAACGTGAAGCGGTGAACCTGAGTAAACAGCAACACGATCAGCCTCTGGCGTTACATGAAACCCTGAAACGCTTAGTTAAACATTATTACGGCAACGAAGTGGCTAGCCTTTCAAGCAGTAGCTGGCTAACGCAACTGACCAAGTTATCTAAAGTGTCTATTTCTGAGCAAGAACTACAGAGCTTGTATTCAGCAACGCCTAATGCCGAGTTAGCCAATAAACTGAGCCAAGCGATTGCCTCATTTAAGCTTAAGGAGCGACTGGATGTTTGAGTTTAGTTGGCCTTGGGCCTTTGTGTTATTGCCATTGCCTTGGTTAATTGAAAAATTAAAGCCATCTACAACACAAGCCATGTTGAAATTGAGAATACCCAGTTTCGCGAATTTACAGCTTAATGCCCCGCAATATAAACAATCCGGTGGACGCGTAAAATGGGTTGAGTTGCTGGTATGGCTATTACTGGTAACTGCTTTAGCCAATCCAACTTGGTTAGACGACCCCGTTGTAGTGCCCAATGAAGGGCGCGATATTATGCTAGCAGTGGATTTATCTGGCTCAATGCAAGAACAAGATATGGAATACCAAGGGCGTTACGTAGATAGGCTATCTGTGGTAAAAGCTGTGGTCAGTGACTTTATCGAAAAACGTCAAGGTGATCGTTTGGGCTTGATTTTATTTGGCGATACCGCGTTTTTGCAGACGCCACTGACACGCGACCTAAAAACTGTGAGTCAAATGCTCACCGAAGCGCAAATTGGTTTAGTCGGTCAAGCCACAGCTATTGGCGACGCCATTGGCTTGTCGGTAAAGCGTTTTGAAAAGCGCGAAGAGAGCAACCGTATTCTTATCTTGCTAACCGATGGTAAAAATACATCAGGAAACTTAAAGCCAGATGAAGCGCTAATTTTAGCCCGTGAAGAAGGTATCAAGGTTTACACCGTAGGCGTTGGCTCTGATGGCCAACGAGGTTTTGGGTTATTTGGAATGAGTGCATTCGGTGGTGGTAACGCCATCGACGAAGAGACGCTAATGCACATTGCTAAAGAAACCGGGGGAGAATATTTCCGTGCCAAAGACGTAGCAGGATTGCAAAACATTTACGCTATGTTGGATACTCTCGAGCCTATTAGCGACGAAACCCAGACGTTTAGACCTAAATTATCGTTGTTTTATTATCCCCTATCATTAGTGCTTTTACTGTTTTTTATTATGAGCTTAACGCAATCAATCCGTGCCAGGCTTGCGAGGTAAAATATGGACTTTGAATTTATTCGTCCACAGTTACTCTGGCTACTTATCCCGTGGGGGATCTATTGCCTATTGCAGTGGACTAAACAAAAATCACAAACTCGCTCGACATTAATTGCCCCTCACCTATCTCGTGTGGTGCTTGGCGAGCAAAACAATCAAACCGCTACACAGAGCAACTCTTGGCTAGCTATTTTATTTACCTTCATTGGCGTTATCGCGCTTGCTGGGCCGAGTGTTGAAAAAGCGGACATGCCAGTGTTCAAAACCAAACTTGCACGCGTGCTGGTGTTAGACATGTCGTATTCGATGTATTCGACCGATTTAGCGCCTGACAGATTGACGCAAGCCAGATTTAAAACCCTAGATATGCTAAAGCAATTTAAAGAGGGAGATACTGGGCTAGTGGCTTATTCCGGCGATGCTTTTGTGGTCTCCCCACTGACTAGCGATATCACCACGCTTGAAAATCTGATCCCAAGCCTAAGACCAGAAATCATGCCATCAAAAGGCTCATACCCTTTGGCTGGTATTGAAGAAGCGGTGAATTTGCTCGAAGGGGCCAGCGCCACACAAGGCGACATTATTTTGATAACCGATGGTATCGAACAGCAAGACAGCGAAGATATTCGAAATTTCTTAGCAAAAAGTCCATACAATTTAAGCGTTTATGCTCTAGGTACAAAGCAAGGCGCCCCCATTAAGTTACCTGAAGGTGGCTTTTTAAAAGACAGTACTGGGCAAATTGTCGTGCCAAAACTGTTTGAGACCAGATTACAGAAACTTGCCAGCAGTCAAGGTGGTATTTATGCAAAACACACTACCGACGATAGCGATATCAAACGATTTAAACCGCGTTTGAATGAGCAAATAGAATCAATTGAAAGCGACGATACCACTGCAAAATGGCGCGTAGATGCGGGCATTTATCTGTTATTTTTACTCGTTCCGATGGCACTCGCGCTATTTAGAAAGCACGCACTATCTCTATGTGTACTGTTAGCATGTTCCTTCGTACCGACCAAAAAGGGGATGGCAGCAGATTGGACGAGCTGGTTTAAAAACACGGACCAAAATGCACTTTCTGCTTATCAACAGGACGACTTTTTCACTGCGTCACAAGCCGACAACGCAGTGCTCAAAGGTGCAGCGCTTTATAAACAAGGGAACTACCAACAAGCGGTTGAAACCTTGCAAAATACCACATCTGCACAAGGACAATACAACTTGGGTAATGCGCTTGCGCAGACTGGCAAATTGGAAGAAGCAATTGCAGCCTATGACAAAGCCCTCAATGCCGACCCAACGCTACAGCAAGCTAAAGACAACAAAGCGTTGTTAGAGAAGCTGTTGGAGCAACAAGAGCAACAACAAAACCAGCAAAATCAAGATAACCAGCAAAATGGTGATGGTGAAAATCAACAAGATCAGCAATCACAACAAAGCGATAGCTCTGATCAGTCTGAACAACAAGGTGATCAAAACCAAAGTGATCAGCAAAATAGCCAAGACTCAAATAGCCAAAACCAGCCATCTGAGCAAAATGGGGATTCAGAAGCTTCCGAGCAGTCGCAAGATAAGCAACAGTCTGAATCTGAGCAAAATGACGGCGAGTCTGCTGAAAACAACAATGCGCCTGATATGCAAAGCGAACCACAAAGCAGTCAAGGTGAGCCACAGCAAGATGAGCAGGCTGAGCAACAAGCACAACCAACACCTGCAGAAACAGAGCCCAACGACGAACAAGCCGAACAACAGACCGCGCCTGTACAAGCAGAGGCAAGAGAGCTTACTCCTGAGGAAATTGAAAAAGCTCAGCAGTTAAATCAACTTCTAAGAAAAGTGCCTGACGATCCAGCCATCTTACTAAGAAATAAAATGCTGTTAGAGGCACAACAACGTAAGCAAAGACGCCTACCCCGAGGAGTAGAAAAATCATGGTAATGCGCATTTTGTTACTAACATTAGCGATTTTTTCGAGTCAACTTGCCTTTGCGTTAGACAAGTTGAGCGCCAGTGTAGATAAAAACCCCGTTTTAGCTGGAGAATATTTTACTTTGTCCATCGTTGCAGAGGGAAAAGTTAAAGGCACCATCCCAGATGTATCAAGCTTAAGCAAAGACTTTGTCACCAGCCCTGTGAGTACAAGCTCTCGTACCAGTATTATCAATGGTAGTGTGACCAGCTCAACCACATGGCAATTGCAGCTAGTAGCACGAAAGCCTGGAGAATATACGATCCCAGCTTTTGAAGTGGACGGCGCAAAAACGGCTCCAATTTCCCTAAAAGTGGTCGCTCAGCAAACTGACGGTGACAGCAAAGATATTTTTATTAAAACCGAATTAAAGCCTAATACCTTATACGTGCAACAGGCTGGTCTTTATACCGTCAAACTTTACGTCGGCAAGGATCTACTGGACGGTAATTTGTCTGATCCGGTCGCTGACACGGTGACTATGACGCAAATTAGTAAACACACCGAAGACTACGAAATTATTGACGGAAGGCGTTATTTAGTTGTCACCAGACAATATCTGGTACAACCGCAAAAAAGCGGTAACCTTACCGTTGACCCACCGGTATTCTCGGGACAAGTGCGAGAAGGCTATAGGCGCATGGCGGTTAATGCCTTGGCGGATGAAGTCGCATTGGAAGTCAAGCCGATCCCCCAGCAACATGCTGACAACTGGTTACCGAGTGAGTATGTTAATTTCGCTGATGAGTGGCAACCAAGTAGCAGTGAGATCACTGCAGGTACCCCAATAACCCGCACCTTTACCTTAACCGCTGTTGGGGTGACTAAGGAGCAACTGCCTGAAATCAAGGTAGAAGATGTCAACGGTTTCAAAATTTATCCAGATACCTCTGAGCGCAAACAAATGGTGCGAGACGGAAAAGTTATTTCACAAATTACCGCTTCTTTTGCTTATCTGCCACAAGCTGCTGGCCAATACACGTTACCGGAAGTCAAGCTACCTTGGTTTAATACCGTGCTCAACCGCACAGACCTCGCGACCATTGCGGAAAAGGCATTTGTGGTAAAAGCCGATCCAAATCAAGTGGTTCAGGCAAACACTACGCCCAACCCGGTTGCTGGAGCCACTTCTACTGACACGCAGTCACAGCAACCTGCGGTAAGTGCAAGTGCAGTTAATCCAATTGGTCAATTTGCTATTCCACTATGGGTGTGGGCTGTGTGTGCTTCTGGTTATCTGCTGTGGATAATCACGTTAGTGCTCTATATTAAGAAAAGACCAGTGCCAATTAACTCAAACAGCCCAACAGCCAAACCTACCACAAGCCAAAGCGCAAACAGCAGGCTAAAACAAGCTGCCAAAAATAACGATGCTAAACAGTTTTATACCGCCCTGATGGATTTAGTAGCAACGCAGCACACAAGCTTTGCAGATTGGCTAAATCAACAACCGGATGAATTGCAGTCAGATATTAAAACAATGCAGCAATCGTTATTTAAGGATGGCGCAACTTCAACGGTACAACTTGAGAAGCTTTATCAGGCGCTGTCAAAATCTGAGCGAAAGAAGCGTGCCGAACCTACTCATCACCTAGCACCACTTTTTGAGTAGTAACCAATAGGGTCATAAGAACATATCCTTCATGGCCCTATTCAGATTTTTATTCATAGACTTTTCACCGGCACAGAGAATTATCTTGTTAATCAAGCGTAAAAAGGCCAAGCTTAGTCAATCATTTTGCCGTGAAATAAATTTTCAAAATAACAGGTCTACTGATCATGACCAAAAAACAAAAATACTATGAGTCGCTAGTCCACGCTTACCACGGTGAATTATATAAGTTCGCATTTTGGTTAAGTGGTGATGCATCGGTGGCTGAAGATCTCGTACAAGAGACATTTTTACGGGCATGGCGTTCATTGGACTCTTTACAAGACCAAAATGCCGCTAAGCCTTGGCTAATTACTATTTTACGACGAGAAAATGCGCGTCGATTTGAGAGAAAGCAATTTGATTATGCCGATGTTGAACAAGACACTTTGCAAGATACCGTGACTCAGTCGCTAGAAGATTCTGTAGAACAGATTGTGGTGCAAAAGCACATTGCACAACTGGAGCCTGAATACAGAGAGCCGTTGCTACTGCAAGTTGTTTTAGGATGCTCGGGAGAGGAAATCGCCGACATCTTGGAACTCAATAAAAACACCGTGATGACCAGACTGTATCGCGCAAGACATCAATTGAAAGACGCCTTAAGCAAAGGCCAAGAAGTACTGAGGGGGGCATAAGACGATGGATGAACTAGAATTTAGACGCCGTATGTACGTCGATCCCAATGATCCTGAAGTGATTGAGTATGCGCTAAATAGACCTGAGTTACAGGCACAACTGCAAGAGCAGCAGCAATTTAACGATATGTTAGCTGAATCGATAAATGTAGTGGTTCCAGATGGTTTAGCGGAGAAGATCATTGCCAAGCAGCAACGTTTAGAGCGACAGCATACAAACGCGATTAAGCAATATTGGTTTCAAAGATTTACTAAGCCTTTAGCGATAGCTGCCAGCATCTTGGTAGCGGTTACTGTGGTGTACTTAAACCAACCTTTATCGGAGTTTGATATTGGTGAACATGCCCTTGCCCATGTCTATCATGAACAAAGCTCATTGGAGCGGCAGCAAGCGATCCCGCTACAGACGGTCAATGAAAAACTGGCACTATATGGTGGTAAGCTAGAGACGTTGCCCGGCAAGTTGGTCTATGCCACTTACTGTAATTTTAAAGGACAAAAAAGCTTGCACCTAGTCCTGCAATCCGCTGCAGGCCCAGTGACTGTATTTATCGTGCCAAATGACCATTCAACACCGTTAAATGAAAAGCGGCTATTTAGAGACGAACGATTCGATGGACTCGTTGCTCCAGGCAACAAAGCCAGTACTATTTTGGTTGCCAATAAAAATACACCTATCGATAAGTTTAGGGATGACCTGAATCGCGCAATACATTGGCTGTAGTCATTTAGCTGCAGAGCTAGCACTGCCCTCCCATAAGTTCACATGGCCTTGTGGGAGGGTAAACTTCAATTTAGAAACAATAAACACGACCAAACTACGGCTTGTTTCGGTCGAGATTTAACCACCCTTTCCCTAGCACTAAATTTTTAACGTTCGACTATTCAAATCCTTATCTCAGTTCTCTAAAATGCGGACAGCTAATAACATAGAGGACATTTATGAAGCGTTTTATCGTGCTACTTTCGCTGGTTTCATTTTTATTTAGTGCCAGCTTTGATGCCGAAGCGAGAAAAAAATTCGGCAGCAGGTCATCGGGAAAAACCCATCAAACCCAAACTACCCAACAGAAACAACAAACTGATACTAATACTGTGGCAAACAAAACTACCACGGCGCCAAAAACGTCAAGTAAAAAAGGGATTATGGCCGGTGTGCTAGGTGGTCTCTTGGCTGGTGGCCTTATCGCAGCAATGCTTGGTGATGACTTTGAGGGCTTCCAGTTTTTGGAAATGTTATTGCTTGCAGGCGCTGCATTTTTGATTTTTAAGCTGGTAAAGTCGGCATTAGCGCGCAAACAGCAACCACGCTTTGCTGGCGGCCCAAGTCACTTTGAAACACCACAACAGCGTCAAGCACCCCAACCTATTAATCCGTCTCCCGTATCTAACAGCGGCGGTTTTGGTGGTAGCAGTGTTCCAATGAACTTACCAAAAGATTTTGACATCAATGGCTTTTTACAAGGTGCTCGCCAGCATTATCACACTGTACAAAATGCTTGGAACCAAAGTGATTTTGAAACACTCAGTGAATACCTGAGCCCTGAACTGGTTGAAGAGTTTAAAAAAGAACGTGCGCAACAAGGCGAAGTACAAACCGAAGTCATGTTTATCGACGCAGAATTGGTGCGTGCCGACACATCACCAGTTGTTTGGGAAGTAAGTGTTCAGTTCCGTGGTAAATATCGCGACTTAGGTGATAAACAAGAAGAAGCTATTCACGAAATTTGGCATCTTGAGCGTAAAACGACTCCCGATGCGCCTTGGCTTATCGTGGGAGTTGAAGACTTAGCTAACTAAACCCGATGCTTAACAGGCAACTTGTTTTCAACTTGCAAGTTGCCTTGATATCTTACGTTCGCCTTCGCGATTCGAATAGACCAACAACGCTTCACTGTAGCAATGATAAGCCTTAACGTGTTGGCAATTCCCCCAGCGCAACTCAAACAGTTGCATTTTCTACCCAGCATTTATGTTAGTCATCACTAGATGTGATTAGGGAAAACACAGTTCTAATATCGAGTATCTGATAAATTGACTTGTCGCTTCCTTGCTAACCCCATCACCTACTCCTTGAACTTTGGTTATCGAATACGATTGAAAAAATTCAGCCTAGACAACAAAGCCAAACATTCAAATTTGAGTGCCTGTCCTTTTAAAATAGTCCTTTTAAAATACTAAAAAAGGGAGGTTTTTACCTCCCAAATTCAGCCCTAGCCACATGCAATTTGCTTTGACTCACAACCCTTTGTTGGCTCTAAGCAAGTACCACCCGCAACCTGTTTGGCTAGTGCTGACTCTAGCGATTTTTGATTAAGACGTTTCAAGTTTTTTTTGTTTAGTTTTAGTGATTTCATATTACATTTCCTTTTGAGTTATAGTCATTTATACCTATATCAAAACCAAACCAATATGTAAATCCAACAAAGCTGAGAATAGCAAGACGGACAGCTAAACTGGACATTTATGGTCCTTTTTAAATTTGAAATGTTTATTACCGATCTTCAGGTTTTATATGTCTAGCTTTTAAAGAGAATGCTTTAAGCTCACTAATACTATATTTAGTATGTACTCTTTCAACCGAAGCTGGCTGATGACTAATACTTAAGCCTGCACGCCTTGCAACTTTTGGCCTAATAGGACGTGTAACAAAGCCACCTCCGCAATTTGGGCACACATTTTCTAAGATTTCTGTTACGCACGTCATACAAAAAGTGCATTCATAGGTGCAGATCATTGCTTCTGTAGAATCAGGGGCTAAATCTTTATCACAACACTCACAATTCGGTCTAATTTCCAACATATATTAAAGTTCCTTTTTGATTCACATGACAAACTAAAATTTTTCTTATTTTAGATTACTCTACATAGAGCTCTGCAACGCCTTTTTTGCCAATTATCTGCAACGCCATTAACACATTCGCGTCGTCTACATCAGAAATGTAATTAATGTGATTAGCTACTTTTCCATGCACCTTAAAGATTTCAGTATCAAGCGAATATTCCCATAGCTGGTGCGCCTCATTGATGCCATAAACCTTGTTATTATTAATGACAAAACGTTTATTACTACCTTGATCAACGAGCTTTTCAATCAGCTGATGCTCTATTGCATCGGCTATCCAAAAGCGGTCTAGCTGATCTGTGTAAATTAACTTTCCATCTTGGGTTTTACTTGCCCAGTTCACCCAATTTTCGGAGATGACTCTTACCTTTTGGTCTGTTAGGTCTACCTCTGCCAACTTCAAGACGCCTTGCACACGTGCCATTACCAGAGCAGTCATTGTCTCGCTATCCCAGTGGAACAAACGTTCGATTCCACGCGTCAACTCAAAGTTGACACTACTGCCATCCAGTTTGACCTGAACGAGCTTCAATCGCGCATTAACTAGTAAACTCTGGCCATCTTTAGCCCATGACATACCAGACAAAAATGTGTCCATCGGAAACTGAGTAAGCTGTCTTAGATTTTCGCCATCAGCCAGCCAAACCTGATCATCTCCAGAGCGATCAGACTGGAATGCGATAAGATTTCCTTCAGGCTGAAACAAAGCCAAGTCGTCAGACCGCGTTGAGCGATTCAGCACTTCTTGAGGTAATTGCCCCGTTTCTTGTACGTTAATCCCATCCAGCGACAAAGAAACAATATCACTATCAAAGTAACCTTTAATTACCAGTAGTCGTTTGCCTTCTGGGTGCATTACAGGACTACCGACAGGTTCATCGAGGGGGAGACTGATTTTACTAATTTGACCATCTTCTGAAAGCGTGAAAAGTTGTCGACCAGTACTAAATATCAGCTCTTTTAACGGAGAAAAATTGGGATAAATAAAGCGGAATTCGGAGATTTCATCAGGATATTGAATTTTGTGTTTGGACAACAGTTGACCGGTTACAGAGAGCATTTCAACATAATGGATGTTATCGCTATGAACGCTAGTTACGGCAATGCGATTTAGCGCTGCTGAATAATCATAATGAATAACACTGCCACCATCTATTTCATAGAGCACACTACTTGTGTTGTCTGTTATCGAATAAGTTATCAATTTCGAACGCCCTTCGGTTGATAAAAGTAGCGCGATATGTGAGTTACTTAGCCAAATAGGACGACTGATCTTAGAGTTTTTACACTCAGTCAATACCGTCGGCAATTGCGGTGCTTGCAGCGCCTGCTCGAAGTCTAAACTAACCAATTGATAGCATTTTTTCTGATTAACAGGCTCAACACAGTCGTTTTCGGAGATAAAAGTGATTTTTTTTCCATCGGGTGAAATGCTATGTCTGCCAAAAACACCAAACTCTTTCGTGAGTTGAATCTCTTCTTGGGTCGCGATGTTTTTAGCCCAAATATTATTGATACATTGCTCTTCTGAGTAGCGATGAAAAACGATATATTTTCCGTCAGGGGAGTAAATGCCCGAATTTTCTTTTTTATCGGTGGCAGTTAAAGCGCGAATTTCACTTATCAGAAGCTGAGGCGTCGCATTTGCCGCCGTAATTGCATACCAAATAACGATTGATAACAGTAATACGGTAGAGACAATAGCAAACAATCGGTTGTTATTCTGTTGAGCACCTGATGCGATTGCTGGGTTTTCATTTGCTTTGCCTGTATGTGATTGCTCGCAATCCAATTTGTCTACTGCAGCGTCATTATTCTGAGCGTCCTGGTTTTGTTGCCACCGAACATCACATTCTAGGCTATACCCTTTCTTGGCATGAGTCTTAATATAAACCTGAACTTTCCCGTCATCACCCAGCGCTTTTCGCAGCTGAGCGATGCTTCTTTGCAATGTATTGGGCGAAACCACCGTGTCTTTCCAAACGTGGTCAAGTAACTCATCTTGGCTTACTACTTTACCCTGGTTTTGAGCTAGATAGGTAAGCACCGCAAGTGCTTTTGGCGCCAATGTTTGAGACTCGCTATTTTGCGTGATTAGATTTCGCGACAGGTCGATATAAAAACCACCTATCCAATACTGCTTCTCCATAATCCCTCTAATTCAATATTTTTTAACAACCAAACAATGCCTACAAAATCAGCACCGATTAATGTGTTGGAAAATCTAATTGCGACGCTTGGCCTCGTAACACTATTTAAAAATGCACAATAAGTAAAGCGTTAGCATTGAGCTCGCGCCGAGTTCCTCGGTTTCTTATGCACTATGGTACACAAAAATTGAATCCTTCCATTTTGCTATTTACCATTTTGATGTTCACGAATTTTTTCGCTGACAGCTCTTTCTACCTTGCCCGTAAGTTTATCCAACTGTAGTTCGTCTATTTCTCCTTTTTGAAATTTGATCTCTAATTCCAATAGCGCTATCAAAAGCTCCAATAACCATTGAAAAATAACATGATCGGTGTTTTTCACCTTCTTCAAGGTAATAATATGCTCGTTGAGATCTTGTAATACTTCACTGGAGATATTTTTGCTGACCAAGTTTTGCTTTAGCAACCAATCAATATACTCTGGGTAAGTTAACGGGTTATGGTCAAAAAATGCGCCTTTAGTGGCATCATTGTCTGGAAGCTTTTCATAAAACTGAATAAGGTGCTCTGAGGATTCTAAACATACATTAACGACAGCGACTGCAGAATTAAGTAACTTAATCACATCTCTGGTTTCTTTTCTTTCCTCGTCGTAATTGGTAATGACAATAGCAAGCAGCACCCCAATTAATGTTGCAATTACCGTCATAAAAAAATTGATACCGAGACTGTATTTTTCAATCACATGTTTGTATTTTGGAATAAACGTGAGCAACCCCAAAATACATAATAACGCAGTCAGTGTTATATAAATCATTACGGCCTTCTACAACTAACTCTATTTCATAGATAACTTCAGCAAAGAGGACATAGTAAGTTTTGCGCAAATAAAAAGCCAGTGAGAACTCTGGCTTTTTCAATTAAATCAAACTACTTACAGTGATTTTACACCCATGTTGTAGAGGGTAAAACCATAAATATCCGCGTATTGCTCAATCACTTTAGCCGTTGGCGTGCCTGCACCGTGACCCGCATTGGTTTCGATTCGGATAAGCGTTGGATTAGGGCCCGTGTGTTTGTCTTGTAACTCAGCGGCAAACTTGTACGAATGAGCCGGAACAACTCGGTCATCGTGATCCCCTGTCGTAACCATAGTTGCAGGATAATTAACGCCTGATTTCACATTGTGGACTGGAGAATATGCCTTCAAATATTCAAACATTTCTTTACTATCATCGGCAGTTCCGTAATCGTAAGCCCAACCAGCACCAGCGGTAAATTTGTGGTAACGCAGCATATCAAGTACACCTACCGCTGGTAACGCCACTTTGAATAAATCAGGTCGTTGTAGCATCGTTGCACCAACCAACAAGCCACCGTTTGAACCACCTTGAATGGCCAGTTTATCAGTTGATGAGTAGCCGTTGTTATTTAGGAACTCTGCGGCGGCAATAAAGTCATCAAAAACATTTTGCTTTTGCATTTGTGTACCCGCTTTATGCCATTCTTTGCCATATTCGCCGCCGCCACGCAAATTCGCAACAGCATAAACACCACCCAGTTCAAGCCACATTGCCTTTGTAGAGCTAAAACGCGGTGTCAAACTGACATTAAAACCACCATAGCCGTATAGGATCGTAGGGTTCGAGCCATCAAGTTGAATACCCTTCTTATAGGTAATAATCATTGGTACTTTGGTACCGTCCTTAGAAGTGTAGAAAACCTGCTTTGACTCATAAAGTTCAGGATCAAAGTCGACTTTACTTTGATTGTAAATTTCACTTTGTCCTGTTGCAGGCTTGTACGCGTAGATGGTTCTAGGCGTTTTATAGTTAGTGAACGAGTAATATAATACTTCATCTTCTGCTTTACCGTAGAAACCGCTCGCAGAACCAACACCTGGCAAAGCGACTTCTCTTACGAGCTCGCCGCTAAATTTGTATTGCTTCACCACACTGATCGCATCTTTCATATAAGATGCAAATAAATAACCGCTACCTGCCGTAACAGACAGCACATTCTCAGTTTCTGGGATTAGATTTTGCCAATTTTCAGGTTTAGGATCGTTGACATTGACCTTGACGACACGGTTATTGGGTGCATTTAAATTCGTTTGGAAATATAACGTATCTCCTTCACTGTGGATCAAGTACGTATCTGATGCAGTATCTGCAAGAATAGTTTTTAAGGTACTGTTTGGCTTGGTTAAATCTTTGAGGAACAATTTGTTGCCTGAAGTGTTTACACTGGCGTATATCAACAAGAATCGTTCGTCTTCTGTCACACTAGAGCGCACATAACGGTGCTTCTGCTCTTCTGTGCCGCCATACACCAACTGGTCGGTGCTTTGTTTTGTATTTAGTTTGTGAAAATAGAGTTTATGTTGATCTGTTTTCGCTGATAGTTCGCTACCATCTGGCTTATCATAGCTTGAGTAATAAAACCCTTTATTCCCCAGCCATGTAATACCACTGAACTTCACGTCAACTAAAACATCGCCTACTTGCTGCTTAGTCTTGCTATCGATAACAATCACCTTACGCCAGTCACTGCCACCTTCTGAAATTTGATAAGCCGCCAACGAGCCATCTTCAGAGAATGAGATCCCTGCCAGTGAAGTTGTACCATCTTGACTAAATGTATTTGGATCTAAAAATACTTCAGCTTCCTCACCTTCTATTTTACGATATAAGACGCTCTGGTTTTGTAAACCATCATTTTTATAAAAATACGTGTAATCGCCGTGCTTAAAAGGTTGAGAAACACGCTCGTAGTCCATCAATTTAGTCAATCGTTCTTTGATCGTTTGGCGATATGGAATTTGCGCTAAAAAGCTTTGGGTAGCTTTGTTTTGTTGTTCAACCCATTGTGCTGTGTCAGCACTCATGTCATCTTCAAGCCAACGGTATGGATCTGCTACTGCTTCACCAAAGTATTTATCTTTCATATTTTGTTTTTTGGTTGCTGGGTAGCTTATTTGAGAAGCCATTGTTACATCAGTTTCTTTATTACTTACGTTATTGTTACTAGCACATCCCGCTAGGGTCAGTGCTATAGCTATCGTTAAAGCCTTTTTGAACATGGGTATTCGCTCCAAATAATGACTGCCTTGTTTATCCATTTACTCTGCAGCTCGCGCTTGGTTAGTTTGATAAACCAATTACCCAAGCCATCGTCGCATCGCCGAATAAACCAGACACATCTCAGTAAATTACACGGTTATTTATCCGAAACCGTCACTTGATGAAATGGTGTTAACAATTTGCTATATGATATTTTTATTAACAAGGGTGTCCACTAATTTAGGACAAAATCAGCAAATTTTAAGCTAAGCCAATCCAGCAACAAACATAAAACACAAAAATTCGTCGTCAGATTTTTCTTGTATGAACCGCTGTGACTTGTCTATTTTGGTCTAAACGTACTTCGATATCGGCAATATTCGGTAACACTTGTATCGACCACTCGGTGAGGTTTTGGAACGGCTGAATAAACTGCGCTATTTGTGAATCACTCATCCCTTGGCCCACATTTTTTATCAGTTCATGCTCTTGCTCTAAACGCCAGTTCAGCACGCGAGAAAAACAGATCCCATTCAGAAAAATCAGCAAATCAAGCTGCGCAAAAACCCGCTGGTATTCGTTTGCCAGAAACTGATTTACCAGCCCCTTAAATCGCGCATCTGGATCTTTTTCGCGTTCAAAATCATTTATAGGTTTAGATGGTTCAAGTTGAGGAGGCACTCCTACGCACCAACCTTCAAAAATCAGCACATCCGGGGAGTTTATGCACTTACGCCAAAGCGCCTTTTTTAGTGGGCTATCCGTGGCCTTATCAAATACAGGAAGTGTCGCTAACTTCCGAGCCCGGAAGGATTTAAAGGTTTGCTCTATCAAACTAATATCATGTGTGCCAGGTACTCCCCTTTGCTTAAAAAGCGGGTGTAATTGCTGAGCCATTTGAGTACGTTTTTTGGGTGATAGATAAAAGTCATCAAGGGAAACACTTTCAGCGTATAACCCTGACTGATTAAGATGATGACAAAGCGCTCGGCTCAGCGTACTTTTTCCAGAGCCTTGAGCACCTGACAAACCTACAAGAATTGGAGTCGAGGAATTTTTTCGTTTTATAATCTGTGCGCCAAGCACTTTTATGAGCTTGCTATCAAGCATTCTATCTTTCCATGAAATTGCCGAAACAATCTATCACTTTGTGCATCAAGCCCAAGGACTAAAATTGATATGAATACTGAACCATCAGATTTCTACCTTGCTGCGGAACACGGCCGTCTTGAAGTCTCGGATCAAAGACATCATAGCGTTTGTTGAATACATTCTCTGCTTTTAAAGTTAAGGATTGCTGGCTGTTGATCGACCATTTTATAGAACCACCAGCTAATAAATAACTGTTCTGAGTAAATGCTGCTACACCTGAACCAGGAGGCACTGGTATAAAGGTTTTATCGCGCCATATTCCACTCAATGTGACATGCAGGCCTTGCAGTTTGAAATGATACGCCAGCGCAGCAAACTTCTTAAAACTCCCATTTAAGGGCATATCAAACAGTTGTGTATACGCTAGCTGCACCCACGATGACTCTGACAGGTTTATGTCTGAACTGATTTCCATGCCTTGCATATCGGTTTCAAATACATTGTCAAAACTAAACTCTGCAATCGGGTCATTAATAGGTACGAGATTGATAAAATCTTGTAATTGGTTTTCAAACAACACCGTACTAAATTGCAGTTTTTCACCTTGGTAGTGCCAGACAAGTTCAGTCGTCTTCACATTTTCTGATTTAAGTTGTGAGTTACCAATAGTAACGTCGTCGTTCGAGTTAAGCTCATTGCTCACAGGTGTACGAAACGACTCACCATATTGATACTTAAAAGTGTGATTGTCGTTTAGTGAATAAATAACCGCTACTCGTGGTGAGAATTTACTATCAATATTCTTCACTTCATCAAATCGAGCACCTGTGAAAACGGTGAGCTGTTCACTGTGTTTGTATTTAAGTTGCAGGTAGCCTGCATAGGAATCGAAACGCTGTAACAAAGGCTTAAATGGCACAAATGGGTTGATACTCGTCACGCCACCTAAATAGTTATTCTCAACTACCACTACATCTTGTACAAAGGGATCAAAATAACTGGTTCGAATACCGGCTTCTGACTGCTCTTCTTTTGAGTATTCGGCTCCAAAGTTCCAATCTAACGAGTCTGACATCCGATATGACCCATCTAAGTTATAAGTTAGATCTTTAGATTGCCAATCCGGGCCAACCAAGAAATCTCTTCCTGACTCAGCTCCGACCTCTGTACCAGTAGCAATTAGCCCGGCGCTTTCTATGTTATGTTCGATAAAGCTCAGTCGATTGGTCATTTTTAGTCTGTCCGACACTTGCCAAAGATGCTCAAGCATTGCTGCATAGTTATAGCTTTTATGCTGATTGTTGTTGGAGTAGCGGGACAAATTCAAGAACTCATCAAGTGATGTTTCGTTATAGCGTAAATTCCAGTTCCACTGCTGATGTGACCCAGCCAGATTAAAATATAGCGCTTCAAGTGGGTCCTTAACGGCACCTGTAAAATATTTTTCTCCGCTACGCCTATTCACAGCAGCATTGAGCCGCAACTGAGTATCTTGATTAACTTGATGATGAAGGTTAGTAGCGACTTGAGCCGTACCGTTTTCACCCACACCGATAAAAAATTCATTCGCTTTCGATTTAGTCACGACATTCATCACCCCTAAAAACGCATTACTGCCGTAAAGCGCAGAACCGGGGCCACGAATAAACTCAACTTTTTCGACAATTTCGATGGGAATAAAAGGGGTATATACCGACGCTTTACCGAATGAAGACTCATTTAAGCGATGACCGTCAACCATCACCAGTACATGTCCCGTGTCGAGATAAACACCACGGGTGTGCTCTTTTGGCACGGCTCCGACCCAATCGCCACGCGTCGACTGAAAGCCAGGCACAAAGTTCATTAACTCATAAACATTATCAACACCCAGTGATGCTATTTGGCTGTAATTGAATACGGTGATACTGGATGGAACCGAAGCTGCTGTTTCATCGGTTTTAGATGCCAAAGAAATGTTGACGTCCATCAGCTCTTCGAACGACAAATCAAATAACTCGCTTTGCGGCTCAGGAGAAGTCGGGGTACTTGAGGCAACGGCACAATCCGCAGCAAGTAAAGCTAACAGGAAAACGGAGATATTTTTCATATTATACGAGCTCAACGTTCTTCACTTTGCTCGCATCGCATATGACAACGAGCGTAGCATTATTAAAGTTAATAATACTTGTTAAATACTGCTACGCAAGTTTTTGATTACACTAATAAGAATAAAGGCTTACTACACTAAAGTTTAACTTTGAGCAGTATTTAGTCTTTTCGCTTTAATATACTTAGCTAACCCAATCAATGACGCGGCAATCCAAAACAGTTCTATTACAAAACTCGCCAAATTGAAGTTATAACACAAGCTAATTAATAACAGAATTGCACCGCTTAGATTCATAAGGTTATAGGTCAAACTATCTGGAGTCGCTTTATCCAACTGCAGCATAAAAAAAGCGCCAACAACTAAAAACGTGCCTGACATGCCAATTACATCGAACAATAAATCGATCATCTAATTTTCCATTCTTTACTAGACCCAAACTGGCTGGCCCATATCCATGGGGAGGGTCGTTCTCATCCACTGAAACAGCAAAGCAAACCGTATAATGGTAACAAATATCGAGAACCTAAAAAGGACTCTTGTCCTATTATCGATTGAAATCACTGTGCGGTTACTCAATAGAAAGGTCAGTTAGTCATGGGTTTAAGAAGAATCGAGTAATCTATATTGTTTTATAACAAGAAAATGTAATTAGTTGATGGTGTAATACATAACGATGTCAGTTTGTAGTACAAGGCTAGAAGAAACCGCACAATACTCTATTTAAAGGTCACTTTCCCGCCGATAATCTTTAATGCCGGAGTTCCTCTGACCAAACTGTCTCGTGCAAACTCTGTATCACATTGCGGGCAGTGTGTTTGGTTATTGGTATGATCTTGGGTGATCCGCTCTTTGAAACACTTTACTAAACTTCCCTTGCCACCTTTACGATACTTAAACAATGTTTGCTTACACTTCGCGCAAAAAATATCAATAGTTCTCGTTGGTCCCTTCTTGTTCGGCTTTGCCATGTTTAACTCATTAATCCCAGTACAACAGAAATTAATGTAAATTGTAAAATATGATACCCACCATTGACCAGAAACAGTTTTAAAGGACGCTGTTCAAAGATGTAACTAATCCCAAGCGCACTTGAAACAAAAAAGGTCCCCACTCCGAATCCATATAAACCAGCCGATAATAAGCTTGTATTGCCTACAAGTACAAACGCCATAAACAACGACGCAAGCAAGGACATTAGTAACGCAACACCAAACGTTAAACGCGGGTCACTGTTTTTCAAGTCCAATTCCGTTAATCCACACCCTTCCATCCACGTTTGTTGAAACAATAATGGGGAATACCAAATTCCACCCACCATAAATGAACTGAGTGCGGCCAGCAATACAGCCCAAAGGTTAATTGAGTCTAGGGTTAGCACCATTGTTTCTCTCAAACGTGTACGACTAATCTCAATTTAGTTAATAATACCCGCATATTCAAACACAGGCTCTTTCTGAAAGTCGCAACTGTCATCGTTAAAATCTTATATTCGGTTACTGAGTTTTTAAGAATACTCTCTAAGTATCAGAATCAGCTCACCTAGTGCTATGAGAGAATCGGATTTGCACTGCATGAGATTAGCTTATCTGCAGAGCGGTTAGCCCTTCAGATAATGCGCTTGAAAGATTAGTCCATGTCATTTTACGTCAACCTGCAGATAAAAATAGTCTAAGCTTGCAGGAACAAAATTGGCTCATCTGCCAAAGCAATTTAGATTGATTGGTATTGTGCAGATGATTTTGGTATAACAGCCCAAATAAGTATCTGGTCAGAGCAGAATAAAAGAGACACTATGATTTACGCAAAAATTACCGGCTGGGGAAAATGTATTCCACCAGCAAGCATTACTAATGATGAAATCAGCTCTGTAGTTGATACAAATGACGAGTGGATAAGCACTCGCACTGGAATTCGGTCTCGCCATGTTAGCCATGTTAGCACCGCTGAACTTGCAACAGTTGCCAGTAAACATGCCCTAGCATGCGCAGGCTTAGAAGGTAAAGACATCGATTTAGTGCTTTTAGCAACCTGTACACCTTCAACCATGGTTGCCAATACGGCATCACTCGTACAGAAAAATATCGGTGCGGTAGGAGCGGCGGCTTGTGATACTAATGCAGCCTGCTCAGGCTTTTTATATGCGTTACAAAATGCCACTGCACAAATTCAAGCGGGTATGATTAAAAAAGCGGTTGTTGTTGCTGCTGAGCGCATGACTTGGTATGTAAATTGGACCAAGCGTGATAGTGCTGTACTATTTGGTGATGGCGCGGGAGCTGTCGTGTTAGAAGCAAGTGATACTCCCTGTGGGCTGTTAGCAACAAAAACTGGTTGTGATAGCGAAGATCGTAGCATTTTGCATATTGCAAACTATGGTACAGATATGGATCGCATCGCAGGCAATGGTCCATCCGACCTTTCGTTTGAGGGTCGCGAGATATTCAAACGGGCGGTCAAAGGCATGAGTGAAGCCTGTGATGATGTGCTCAACCAAGCCCAGTTATCACTTTGCGATATTGACGTCTTAGTACCTCACCAAGCAAACTTAAGGATCATTCAAGCGATTCAAAATCGACTTGAGATTGAAGACGATAAAGTTATGGTTAATATCGATAAATACGGTAATACCTCCGCCGCTACTGTCGCTATCGCTATTTGTGAGGCTGTTGAAAAGGGCTTGATCAAACCGCACAGCAATATCATGTCTGCTGCATTCGGTGCAGGCTTAACTTGGGCTGCAAGTTACATAAAATGGGGAGACAGAGTTACTCCTTTAACGCACAGTGACGCTAAGTTGCCACCTTGTAATCAAACCGGTTTAGAGCTGATCGCGCCAGCAGTTAAGGCCTGCCAGCAAGCTTAGGTTCTCGATTTGTTCCTTGGATGAATGGTAAGATATCGCATCTTTTCATCCAAGGAGCGTTGTATGCTCAAGCAACATACTGAAATAAGCCAATTAGAACCCCAATGTATTTGGAAGTTTTTTGACCACATCTGTAGTATCCCGCATCCATCCAAGCATGAAGAAGCCCTAGCCACCTTTATCGTAAGTTGGGCAGAGTCGAAAGGTTTAGAGGTAAAACGTGACCAAGTAGGTAATGTCTTCATTAAAAAGCCAGCCGCACCTGGAATGGAAAATAAAAAGCCCGTTGTATTACAAGCGCATATCGATATGGTGCCACAAAAAAACAACGACACAGATCACAACTTCGTCACTGATCCTATCAGACCATACGTTGACGATGGCTGGGTGACAGCAACTGGAACAACACTGGGCGCTGATAATGGCATTGGTATGGCTTCTTGTTTGGCAGTTTTAGATTCTGACGATATCCAGCACGGTCCACTAGAAGTACTGCTGACCATTGATGAAGAAGCGGGTATGACCGGCGCATTTGGACTACAACCTGGTTGGTTGGAAGGTGAAATATTACTCAATACCGACTCTGAGCAAGAAGGTGAGATATACATGGGATGTGCAGGGGGTGTTGACGCTTCGATAACCGTCAACATCGAACGTCAATCTGCTCAACACGATGGAGATTATCATACCATTACTATAAAGGGTCTACGTGGCGGCCATTCTGGTGTTGATATCCATACAGGCAGAGCGAATGCGAATAAGCTCCTTACACGATTTCTAAAAAATCACGCCGGTGATTTAGGCTTGCAACTGGTCGATTTTAAGGGCGGCTCATTACGCAACGCAATTCCAAGAGAGGCAACGGCAACGGTCGTTGTCCCAAAAGACAAACTAGTTGCCTTGCAAACGGCTTTGCAGCGATTTGAGTCAACATTAAAACAAGAGCTTCAGGCGATTGAAACAACTCTTTGTGTTGAACTAAACGCCGCTATAGACCAACTTGAACCTATGACCTCTCAATCACAACACCTGGTGTTAAGCGTGATGAATGCTTGTCCTAACGGTGTAGTCAGAATGAGCGACGATATTCCCGGTGTTGTTGAGACTTCACTCAATATGGGCGTGGTCACTTCCACACAGGATAAAGTCGAAGTGCTTTGTTTGATCCGGTCTTTGATGGATTCTGGACGTATTGATGTTGAAGGCACGTTGCGTTCACTCGCAGAGCTTGCTGGTGCGCAAATTGAATTTAGTGGAGCCTATCCCGGCTGGAAACCAGAACCAGAGTCAGATATTTTAGTGATTTTCAGACAAATGTACGAGCGTACCTACGGAAAAAAACCGGATATCATGGTGATACATGCAGGATTAGAATGTGGTTTATTTAAAGAGCCATACCCAAATATGGATATGATTTCGTTCGGCCCGACGATTAAATTTCCGCATTCGCCAGACGAAAAAGTAGAAATCGCCAGTGTTGGCCTTTATTGGCAACAAATGAAAGGTATTTTAGAAAATATTCCAAACAAAGACTAAGTACTTTTAAAACTTAACGAGATTAGACCTTGGGTCTAATCTCGTTTCATGTTCTAACTGTAACGTTGCTCTAAATAACTAAAGACCGTTCTTAACCCCAATGCTTCGCCGCCTACAGGACGCCCCGGTAGTGCTCTTAAGTTCCAAGCCATCACATCAAAGTGCAGCCAAGGTGTTTTACTTGGTTCGACAAACTCTTTCAAATACAGCGCTGCTGTGATGGCACCACCAAAAGGTGATGAACCACAATTAGCCATATCAGCCACGTCGCTTTTGAATAATTCTTTATATTGATCGAACAAGGGTAATTGCCAAATTGGATCTGCGTTGGTGTTACCTATCGCAACTAGTTCGTTAGCAATAGCTTGATCTGTTGAGAAAAAGCCAGGTAACTCAGTACCTAGAGCAATTCTACAAGCGCCTGTTAATGTTGCAAAATCAATGAGCAGATCCGGCGATTCCGATTGCGCTTCATCGAGTGCATCACATAACACCAAACGACCTTCAGCATCGGTGTTATCAATCTCAACCGTAATGCCTTTTCTAGTCTTGATGACATCACCCGGTCTAAACGCGTTTTTCGACACTGCGTTTTCAACCGCTGGCACTAACACTCTGAGTTTCACAGGAAGGTTGGTCGCCATGATCATTTGAGCAAGCGCAATAACATGTGCAGCGCCACCCATGTCTTTTTTCATGTTGCGCATGCCTGAAGCTGGTTTTAAGTCCAAACCACCAGAATCAAAGCAAACACCTTTTCCTACTAACGTGATTTTAGGATGATTTGCGTCACCCCAATTCAGCTCTAACAACCTAGGTTTATTGTCACTGGCGCGACCAACCATATGAATAGTAGGATAATTATGCTCTAAAAGTTCATCACCGATTATTTCAGAAAATTGACCATCGAATTTACTCGCTAGCTCTTGCATCGTTTCTGCGAGATGTTGTGGCATCATATCCGCAGCAGGCGTATTTACGAGATCACGCGCAAGAAAAATGGCATCCACAGTCGCTTTTACTTTATTTAACAAAGCTTCGTCACCGATTGCCAGCTTAGCTTCGATCGATGGCAAGCTTTTGTAGGCAGAAAATTGATAAGCGCCCAACAAATAAGCAATGGCATGTGATTCGATATTAGCAGTTTGTTCAGCTAGTTGATAAACCCCTTTTGGTAGCTGCTTTGCTAAATTTCCCAGCGCCCAAAAGTCGTCAATGTCTTTGACGACAAGAACAACGGATTCAAGAGCTTGTTCCTTTTCAGCTGGTATTAACAAGACAGTTTGCGAATTCAATCTTGGCTGTTCTACTAAGCATTGTACATGCGAAGGCTGTTCCTTAGTCCAACTAGCAAGGTTTTGCTCAGAGACAAGGTGGATTGGCGTCGCGTGATTAGCGTGAACGAGTAGGTTGTTCATTTAAGCTCCGGTTTTTATATGTTTATTTTTCTAGATTACCAAGCCGAGAATAAAAATTCACGATTTATCGAAGTGATTAGCCGTGGTTAGACCTTAATCTTTTTCGGTAGGCTTTTTTTGCAAACTGAATGAGCTTGGCAGTACCTCAACACCAACGAGCTGACCTAGTTTAACGATAACTGGAATGGTTATAGGTGCAAAAGGCAACACCGCAAATACGCCAAGTCCGAGTCCTTTTAAAATATCCACAAATTGAGCATTGGCAATTTTAAGCTCTGATTTATCGGCTCTGCCAACCGTGTAACGTTTATAGATATCGAGCATTTCTTTGGTTTCTGCCTTTTCTTGCTCCAACGCCATTTTCAACGCCACCATAGCTCTACGTAACCTGATGTGTTGTCTGCGTTTACTTATTCTGGCAACTCTAATAGGCGCTTTATGAATGACTCTAATCAGTTTCATGCATCAACTCGATAATCGACTTGGTGGTAGTTTACCAGATAAGCAAACAGCCACACTATTGTTCTTAAGTATATATAACCTGAGGTCAAATACCTACGCATGATTCTTTTATCAGATGGTTGATAACTGCCGCATGAACGCACAAAGAAATAATGCAATAAAGAAAACAATATAGGCATATCTCACTGATATTGACTCCATAAGCCACAAGACTGCTTATTTTATCCAAAAAGCCTATTTTTTAATCCATTAATATCACTAAAGTCACCTTAAACAACAAAAAGTTACCATTAAAGTTGCAGATAGGAAAATCACTGCTAGTTTTAAAAAAGCGCTTTCTTATGTGCACATTGTTAATGGCTGTGTACACAAGAAGTAAAATAATTAAAAACACTTTTAATTGGTATGAAAACAACAATCAACTGGGGAAACAGGATGAAACTAAAATCTAACACGCTGCGTCGTGCAATTCGTTTCGCGTTGGCTTCAGCAGCCACTACCACGCTAATGACATCTACGGCATTTGCAGAAGAGGAAACGGCTGAAACTAAAAAAGCAGCTGAGAAAATAGAAAAAATAGCGGTTGTAGGTTCTCGTGCAGCGCCTCGCTCCGTTGGTGATTCACCGGTACCTATCGACATCATTGGTAGTGATGAAATGAGCAAGGCAGCTGGTTCCGATATGCTTGAACTACTCAAAGGCGCGGTTCCGTCCCTTAACGTTCATGCAAACCCGATCAGCGATGCTGCAACGCTAGTCCGTCCAGCTAACCTACGTGGCTTACCGGCTGACAGTACCTTGATTCTGTTAAATGGTAAACGTCGTCATCGCTCTTCGGTCATCGCATTTTTGGGTGGTGGTATCAATGATGGTGCTCAAGGCCCAGATATTTCTGTGATCCCAAGTATCGCACTCAAACAAGTTGAGGTGTTACGAGACGGCGCTGCTGCACAATACGGTTCTGATGCCATCGCTGGTGTAATGAACTTTGTCTTAAAAGATGCCAGTGAGGGTGGTTCATTCTCAGTGCGCCAAGGCGAATACTATGAGGGAGATGGTGACACCACAGTCGTTGAGGGTAACATCGTTTGCCCTTCACTGATAACGGATTCGCTAACCTAAGCTTCCAATATAAAGAAGCCGATGCGACAAGCCGAAGCGTACAACGTCCTGATGCAGCAGCCTTTACAGCAGCAGGCCTCGATGGTGTTGCAAATCCTGCTCAGATTTGGGGTTCACCGGAAATAAAAGACGACATTTCTATCTTCGGTAATGTTGGGCTTGAGCTATCTAACACTTCTGAATTTTACATGTTTGGTAACTACTCTGAACGTGATGTCAAAGGTGGCTTCTATTACCGTAACCCAACAACTCGCCCAGGTGTTTACGGTGGCACAATCAGAATGGTTGATGGCGTTCCCCAACGCAGAAGTCCAACAGACGAAGCACAGCAAGCAAAATGGGATGCAGCCACTCCGACAGTGTTGGTTGGTGCCTTAGAAGGTGGTCCAGATGCACAGCTCGAGTGTCCATTGGTAGAAATTCTTGATAACGGCTTACCAGATCCTGTAGCTTTGGGTCAACTCGATGCCGCTAAATGCTTTGCGTTCAACCAACTACTACCTGCAGGTTTCACCCCAAATTTTGGTGGTAATATCACAGATACATCGTTTACCGCAGGGGTAAAAGGAGAATTTGAATCAGGCTTCCTAGAGGGAGGTTACTACGACATAAGCGGCTCGGTTGGACGTAATGAATCTCGCTATTTAATCGTCAACACGGTAAACGCTTCCCTTGGTTTAGAAACACCGATGGAATTTAGCCCAGGTAAATACATCCAGTTAGAAAAAGGCTTTAACTTGGCAGTGGTGAAAGGGTACGACTTCGACCTAGCATACGACGTCAACGTGGCCGCGGGTCTAGAGTGGCGCGAAGAAACGTTTGAAGTGTTAGCAGGTGATGAAGCTTCATTTACTGCTGGTCCATTTACCGATCAAGACTTTGGTATTGGCTCGAATGGTTTCCCTGGATTTAAACCCTCTGCGGCTGGTGAATTTACCCGTAGAAACATTGCAGCTTACGTCGATATTGAGACGCCTTTCACTGAAGACTTTTTAATGGGCTGGGCATTGAGATATGAAGACTATGACAGTTTTGGCTCTACCACTAACTTCAAAATTACCGCACAATATCACGTAACGGAAGACCTATCTCTTCGTGGTTCTGTAAGTACAGGTTTCAGAGCGCCAACCGTTGGTCAAGCAAACGTAAGTAACGTACAAACCAACTTAAGTAGTGGCGTACTGGTTGACTCTGCTCTACTTCCTCCCACAAACCCTATTTCTGAACAGTTAGGTGGTACCGAGCTGCAACCAGAAGAATCGGAAAGTTACACACTTGGTGCCGTTTATCGCTCTGGTGATATTTTTATTACGTTAGATTACTACAATATCGAAGTGACCGACCGCCTCAGTCAGTCTGAAAAAATAGAATTAACGCCTGCAGATAAGGAAGCGCTTAGATTGGCCGGCGTTCCTAACGTGAATAACCTAGCGCAGGTAAGTTTCTTTACCAATGACTTTGACACAACCACTCAAGGTGTAGACTTGGTAGGTAACTACTCCATGGATATGTTAGGTGGTTACGCTACATTCAGTCTTGCTTATAACTGGAACGAAACAGAGGTTGATCGTTTCTCAGCAATTACTGGTGACTTTAAAGTATCTCGACTTGAAAATGACTTACCTAACCATCGTTCAACGTTAACGTGGGCTCAGCAGTGGGATAAATTCGCTGGCTTTGTTCGCTACAACTACTTTGGTGAATATCAAGGTGTTCACGTCGACTACGATGCCACGGCGAAAACAGCGGATGCTGCCGCAACGTTTGATGTCGAGTTAACTTACTTCGCGACCGACAATATCAGTCTAACTGTTGGCGCTAACAATGTCTTTGACCAAGATGCTGAAAAATTAGATTTCTTCGACAAGACAGATATCCCCAACAACAACTGGGGTGGTAAATATTATGAAACATCGCCATATGGTATTAACGGCGGATTCTACTACGTGAAAGCAACTTATACTTTCTAACCAATACTGTAACCCAGAAACAAAGGCGAATTAGCGCAAGCTACTTCGCCTTTTTCATTAGGTATTATAGAATTAAAGAAAAACTTAACCGCTATTCATGCTACTACTTAAAAGAGCTAACGAACTATTAGCAGAGAACCGCCTTAGAGAGGCAGAGTTCATGTACAAATCTGTGTTAAAGCAAAATCCCAAAAACGGCCCAGCCCTTTTTGGTATAGGCAGGATTTGTATGAGACTCGAGCAATATGATAACGCTGTGTATTATCTCAAAAGAGCCTGTGAGCACTTGCCCAAGATGCTCGAGCCCCTATATGCACTCGCTGACGCATTTATAGCAGTGGGCTCTCCCGTTGATGCCAAAACAGTTCTTGAGTACACGCTAAAGGTTGCTAGGCATAATGCCCAAGCACACTACTACTTAGGTCAGTTTTATTTAGATTATGGATTTATTTCTCAAGCGGTAAATGTATTCGAAGAAGGGCTTTCATGCCCTAGAGGCACAGTCACGGCATTCATGCTTAATGAGTTAGCGCAGATAGCGAATACCAATAGGCTTGCAAAGTACATTGAAATACTCAACTTGCTAGATGGCGAAAGCGAAAACCCACGCCTAAAAACCGTTATCTTCTACGCACTTGCAAAGTGCTACGAAAGACTCGGCGAAACAAAACAGGCATTTGAATATTATCAATTAGCAAATGACACCCAATATTCACTTTGTACTTTCAAAACTCAAGACATGTTGCCATTCTTAGATTCCATTAAAGATTGGTGTGGTGAAGCATTTTTTAACAAGCCAACAGACAAGGTAACCACCACCTTTACTCCCGTTTTTATTATTGGATTGCCGAGAACGGGTTCTACATTGCTAGAGCAAATGCTGATTAAGCACTCAAATGTAAATACCATCGGTGAAAGCACAGTGATTAGTGATAGTATCGTGCCCTACCTTCGTATGCGAAACGAAAAAGATTTTCCAGCTTGCTTAGGAACACTGACAACCAGCATGTTAGATCATTGTAGGAAACTATACACTGACGAAATAAAACGACACCGAGTATCTGAAGAAGTAGTTATTAACAAGCTTCCAGCTAACTTTCAAAATCTTGGCCTCATTTACAAACTATTCCCTGAAGCAAGAGTAATACACCTCACCCGAGATCTGAATGCCACCGCTTGGTCGGTTTACAGTAACCATTTCGCCGAAGACGAACCTTATTTCTGTTCAATATCGGACTTTGCGCTCTATGCAGATGCTCAGGAAAAATTGGTGGCGCACTTTAAACGTTTTATGGCCAGAAATATCTATACGATGACGTATGAGCAGTTAGTCGCCATGCCTCATGAACAACTCAGAAAGTGCTTGAACTTCCTGTGTCAGAATTTTGAACCAGAATGTTTGGAGTTTTATAACTCTAAAAAGCCGGTAAAAACATTGAGTAAGGCGCAAGTCAGAAAACCATTGAGCAAAGCTCCTCTCAGTAAATGGAAAAACTTTGCAGAGTTTATTACGCCGCTATTAAACCAAGCGCAATTGCAGTTAAAACCCAGTGACGAACAATCTGATACTCCCAGTTAGCAAGTGGCATATTGATTAAACCAATCTATCACATCTTGAAACTGCTCTTTACGCGCTTGGGTATGAGTAAGCATATCGATATGACCATAGTTATGGCTATGACCATATTTTTTCCCATAAATATTCATTTTTTGAATCCCAATACCCGACTCTTTGATAAAAGCTTGAATATCAACTGGCTGTGCAAGTGCTTTGTCGTGTGCACCAGCAATATGAAGAGTTGGGGGGAGTGTCGTGTTTTTCAGAACTTCAGCGTAATCAAAGCCGTCATCTGAATCGATCCAAGGTGACTTTTTCGCCCACAATGCACTTTGATAATGAGACTTCTTGGACTCATCATCACTGCCCCAACGAAGCTTTTTCGCTGGTAAATAGCCATGTCTCTTAGAATAATAATGCGCCAAGCCAAACCAAAACAGGTTGGCTTTTATCAATTTACTAGGGTGGTTATTGTATAAGCTCCGTTTTGTACCAAAGTATGCACATGCCTTCACGGATTCAATTTCTTTAGGGTAACGTGCAAAAACACTGTTCATCAGCACACCGCCCCAAGAGTGCGCAACCCAATATTCAGCCCTTTTGCCAATGAGATTTTCAATATGGTCTAGCATTGCAGGAATTTCATGTAAAATAGACTCTGTTTGTCCATAATCAGCGTTTTTATCGATATGGGGAACGCTTCCCCCACGGCCTCTTAAGTCGCCAACAAAACATTGAAAACCCTGCTCTGCGAGAAATGGCGCAAGACCTTTATTGCTCTCGGTATAAAATATCTTGCCATTCTCTACAGCCCCATGTAGCAAAAATACGGCTGGACCTTTTCTGTTACTGTGGTAGAGGTGCCTTAAGTGTAATTTATCCGAACCAGATATATCTACATAAAGTGATTCTTGCTTAACCATTTTCGCTCACGGTAAAATCTATTTCATCTCATCGTACCAGTACAAGTATTCTTCTGTAAACTGATAGCAATCGCTAAAACCGCGCTTTTGACCCATCGGAAGTGATATACTGACTTTTTAAAATTTTAGCCGAGAAACCTATGCACGCACGCAATCGACACCGCTTCGGATACGACTTTGATAAGCTTCTCGCTCATGAACCTGAGTTAGTTAAGCATATAAAAATGAAGATAGGAGATCAGAGAACGATAGATTTCTCTGATCCAACTGCGGTGAAGGTGCTAAATTCAGCTTTGCTCAAATCCGAATATGGCCTTAGATTTTGGGATATTCCCGAGCAATTTTTATGTCCTCCGGTACCTGGACGAGCTGATTACATCCATGCTCTTTATGACTTATTAGCAGAAGATAACCTAGCAGAAAAGGTCTCAGGGCTAGATATCGGTACAGGCGCAAATCTGATATATCCAATAATTGGCTACAAGGAATATGGCTGGAAATTTACCGCGTCAGAAATTAATCCTATTTCAGTGAAATGCGCAAAGGCAATTGCGCAACTAAACAACCTACCAGTTAAAGTGTTACTTCAAAAAAATACCGAGCACTTTTTTCAAAATATTGTAAAAAGCAATCAGAGCTTCCATTTCAGTATGTGTAATCCCCCATTCCATACCAGTGCAGAAGAAGCGCAGCAAGGAACAAATAGAAAATGGAAAAACTTAAACATTCAACCATCAGATAAACTTAACTTTGGTGGTCAAGCCCAAGAGTTGTGGTGTCGTGGCGGAGAGAAAACCTTTATCACAGCAATGATAAAAGAAAGTAAAATGTTTAGTGAGCAAGTTTTTTGGTTTACGTCACTCGTTTCAAGTAAAGATACTCTACCCTTTCTAAAAACGACCCTTAAGCAAGTCGGTGCTAAGCGCAGTAAAGTGGTGAATATGCAGCAAGGAAATAAAGCCAGTCGCTTTGTCGCTTGGAGTTTTTATTGATTTAGGCTTTTGAGCGAGCCTGTCAAAAAATTGAACAGGCTCAGCTCTTAAAAAAACAATAAAGATCAAGCCATAAACTTTATTGCTGTTCTAATATGTTTAGATTAATTAGGGCTAACAGTTACAGTGATTGTATCAGAGTAAGTACCTGCACTATCTAAACCATTTGATTGAGGAGTGATTTTCAGCGCTGTAGCCTTTGTTTCACCAAAGCGACCTGTGCCAGCTGCTGTTGCTTTTGAGTGCTTAAACGTACCGTTTTGTAACTCAACACCTGTCGTATCACCAATGTCTAACGTGTAAGCAATCTTGTTATCACCAGAAACCAAGTAACCACCGTTCGCAGATGTATATTCAGTCGTTGCATTTTCACCGGTGTTACACCAAACGTCTAAAGTACCGATCTCTTGAGTTTGTTTTGAAGCGTCAAGAATAAGTCCAGTTACGCTGTTTGTACCACTATCTGTTTTACACATAGGTTCTATTGTTCCCTCAAACGAGAACTTGGCTTCTGTGCCTGAAGTATCTGAAACGGCAGCTGCTGCTGAGATTGATGTGATTGCAGACGCAACAAATAGTGATTTTAGTAATGTTTTCATGGCTTTTCCCCTTAAACGAAATACAGCAAATTTATTATGTTTAACTTCTGTAGGTTATATTACCTATTTGCAATACATTAAGCAGAAGTTGTGCCAACATATAAATGAAACTAAAAAAACATTTAAGAAATAAGGCATATTACTTAAAAATCAATGGATTACCTAGGGTAGATAGTTAGAGATAAATTATCCCGATAATTACCGGCCGGCATAAGTTCAGTGTTACCAAGTATAAATTCAAATCCAAACCACTTATTTCTGACGCCTGGATAGAAGTAGTAACTGCGGTATAGACGCTCAGCTGACGATATTTTGACGTTGTCAAAACCAATTGTGTAATCAATCAAGGCACTGCTGTCAGTTTCATGACGCAGCCCATTAAACTCTGAGTCTACAACTATGTCGTACGAACTATTACTCAGTATTTTTATGCCCCAATAAAAGCGCATGTCCGTTTTTAGCTCACCCAAATTGATATAGTACTGGCCACTACTACCAGAGACTTTTCCCTGACTCGCATTATCGAGTGAAACCGAAATTTGCGGTTCTGACTGGTAAATTACGTGCAAATATTGCTCTTGAATCACTTTATTACGGCGAACCACTGAAACTTTGATACTTCCAATATAAGAGCCCGTTGGAAACAAACTATAGTGTCTCAACCGTAACCACAGCTGTGTGGTTCTATTACTAAGCGGCTCTTTCCAAATACCGCTTCTAGGTTCGATATTCTGGAACTGAGAATTTAACAGCTTTGCGTATTTGTATCCGGTTGGGCCAGAAAACACCAAAGAATAGTAATAAACATCTTCGACCCAAATTTCGTCAGCACAGGCCAAAAGCTCGTCCGAAACTTGTATTTTCAAAGGTAAATAAACAGACACCTGATTACTATGTTCGACAATAGTTTCGGAGGAGTTAGATACCGCTAACATATTACCGGAGCACTGACCACGCTTGGCGAGCCCCTTTTGTGAAAACACTAGAAGACACAACATGAGCAACAAGATACATTTGGATTTCATTAATTTGAGTCTCCTTGCAATTGAGCTTGATCTAATTTGATTTCGCCCACTTTAACAAACTTCTGTTCAGCCTCTTGAACGCTGAAGGTTCCAATATTGCCCTCTACTTCAATAAGGTAGTCACCGACACTGAGCCCTTCCACCACAAATCGACCAGTCCTGTTGGTGAAAAACGGTCGTGTTAAGTGTGTCTCCAATGAGCTATCAATATTTTGACGCTTAGTAACCTGTCCTCTTTGCATTGCAATAGGCGTGCCCTGTTCGTCTAGTAAAGTTCCTATCACCGTATAAGATAAATCAGAGCCAACCTGAATATGATGGCCCGTGCTCGCCCCTCCGACTAACTTATACATCCCAGGACCCCAATCATAGCCTAGCGGAGCATCGGGTACATCAATGTTAAATTGCGATGTCGCATAACCCGACCCCAAATCGATCAGCGCACCAACATTATCCCAAGACTGAGTCTTTACTCTTCCCAATCTATCGACATTGACCAGTACATCTGTGCCTTTTAACGTTTTATGTTTCGTCACAACCGCAAAAGGAGCCGTTGTGGTTGCTCCCACTCCGAGGTATCCGTCAGCAATACCAACACTGGTTGATAGATTAATGCTCGCACTACTGTCAGCTTGTCGCTTACTGCGAGTATAGTTATTGGTACTAATGTCGGCACGAAAGAATGCGCCGGTATAACTCGCTTTTAGTTGCTCTTGCCTGTGATCCTGGCCATTCTCAGTCCTTAGCTCATATCCGTAATCATCAAGAAAATTATTGTTGGTTTTCGTATAACTGGCACTGGCAACTTTGCTACGATTGTTGTACTGAGCTTGCATGCGCGTATAGTTTTTCCGATTGTATAAATTCCAAGAAAAGTTAAGCACATACTGGTTTTCAGATAGTACTCGACTATCATCACTGGCGCTGTAATTATAACCAAGACGAATACGAAAGCTTTCATAACGAATATTCAATTCGGCTTTGACGTTTTTACTAACAAGACTCTCGCTGTTTTCTGATCGTGATGCATTTAAATTAAAATCAATATGGTCATTTATGAGGTAGCTATAATCCATAAAGGCTCTTTTACTACTATCGATGCTAGTTAGCGCCTGCCAAGGAGCACTGACAAAATTCTGCTTTTGTTCAAAACCCAAACGCAGATTCGGTGAGCCATAATTTCCATGACCTAATACCGTGTGCTCTGTTTCAATTGAATATGCTTGACCTGTTATATCGTCAGCTTCACTTATAGAATAGCGCAGAGATATATTACCAACAGGACTGTTTATAGCTGCTACCGAGCCAATTACGTGCGCATGTGACTGCAAAACACCATTGAAACCCAAAGTTAGATTATCTGAGATGCCATAGTCGTAATACCCAGATAACAGTACATCGTCACCGTATTGATATTGACCAGCGTCTAACGATGACGCACGTCCTAAAGCCACCGAGTAATCATCCAGTCCCTTAGCTAATAGTCGAGAGTTATAGTGACTCGTAAAGTTAAACTCTTCGGTTTCACCGTTTGCATACGTGGCGATAACACGAATATCGTTTACTCCAGAAGTAAGTGGCAGGTCACTCAAGTCATACCGTCCAGCCTTAAGTTTTATTCTGGACAACAAAAACTCATTAATGAAGACTTCTAACGTTGCAGAGCGTGGTAACACAAATTGTTGGCTATTTCCGGGTGTAACTCGGCGTTGAGGCTGCAATTCAGCATAAGCTTTTTCCAGACCAATACCACCCAGCTGCAAGCCTGAGAGGTGCCCAACACTTCGGATTCGGGTATCACCAAGCGTTACTCTGAACGGCTCATCGGGTTGATCGTAAAACAGCTGAATATCTCCACGATATGCTCTGCTACCTTTGTCTTCGCTGCGTTCCCAAAATACTGAACTTTGCATATTAATGCCGTCACCACCGCCAACATTTGCGTTCATTAACCACTCGAGGCGTGAACTATGGTCATGGATATTGTTACTACGCTCATGATTTAAGTTCAGATTATTTAGCACAGCCCACTTTGCTTCCCCTTTAGGCGCTTCAAAGTGCTTTTCCCTACCATAGGAAAGACTGTCGGTTGCCATCGCTGCTTCACTCAAAGATATTTCGATGGTCAGGTCTTGAGGCTGTAATGACAAAAGAATGCCTTGGGCTTTAAATTCATCAGGAGTAATGGCTTGATCATTCCGGCTGGTCAGCCAGTCGAGTACATCGTCACTTAGGATAGTTTGAAGACTGCGCTTAAATTCAGACGCGGCAATTGACTTCAATTGCAACCCATCTACTACGGCAGAAACTTGCCCCACATCGGCAGAATTATACCGCACGGGAAACTCCATTTGGTATGTTGCAGCCTCAGAGGAAAAAGTCCAAACAAGCAAAATAGGGATAAGTAAATAAGCAAGCTTGACTGGCTTTATGACAATGCTAATTTTCAGCATTATTACTTTTTATTAAGTAAGTTGATCAGCTCAACACTCTGGGTTGGCTTCTCAGTAAGCAGAGTCTTTAATTCCAAGGTCACCGAGTGGCCAGGCATGATAAACCGACCGGAAGTAATAGGCTGAAATTCAGTCCAACTAAACACTGTTTTTCCTTGGTGAAATCGATATTCATATTGCGCAAGGTCTAACACACGGTTACCAATATTTTTTATGGTAAGCAGACAGTTTTCTAAGTCAGGGCAAACTAGCGTGTTTTCGGGTTGAGCCTCGATACCATCAGGACTGACAAACACTAAGGTTGCAAAGTTAAACACCATCTTAACACCTGACTTTTCGTCCTCATTTGGTAGTGGCAGTTGCTTAAAGACAATGCGATACGATTCACTTTGTTTTAACTCTGGAGCACCCAAATATTTTGCACGGAATACCTGGTAACCTTTCGCCGGAACTTCTATTTGGGGCGGCAAGACGATGAAATCATCTTCAGCTGGAACCAAAACCTCTTTTTGATTGTCGTCGAATGTCCGTTTAAAAACTTGAATTTCAATGGGTAGGGCACTATCGCTCGGGTTTTGTAAGCGATACGTCACCATCGACTTTTTACCGTGTGACGCTAAATCAACGATCATTGGCTGCACTTGATAAGCAATGACTGGGTTTGCTAAGCAAATTAATAATAACAACAGTTTACGCATCTTACTTCCAATATAGAAACGTGACCAATATTTTACGCTACTCATCTTTGCTACACCCACCAGAGTAACTTATAAAGCTATTGCGATAACCACGATTAAAGAATGTTCTAGAGCAAGCATTATACTAAGGATTAAAACAAAAATGCACGCATCATTGAATTATACTAAGCGAACTCGACTTGAAAGCAGTTGCTTGACGTCGGATGGCGCTGCGCCTATGCCGACCTACGTAATATTTTTGATAAGTGTAAACGTAAAAAACCCGTCGCATTATTGCGACGGGTTTCTCTTATAAGGCCCTGGCGATGTTCTACTTTCACATGGCAGCTGCCACACTATCATCGACGCTGTTTTGTTTCACTTCTGAGTTCGGCATGGGGTCAGGTGGTTCCAAAACGCTATGTTCACCAGGAAATTCTGTTCATCAACAAGCATCTGCTCATCGATATAAAATCTGGAAAGCTTAATTAAATTCTTTGTCTACTTTAGTTTCATTAACTTCTGTCGCTTAAACCACTTTGGCGTTGTATGGTTAAGCCTCACGGGTAATTAGTACGAGTTAGCTTAATGGCTCACACCACTTCCACATCTCGCCTATCAACGTTGTAGTCTTCAACGGCCCTTTAGTGGAGTCGAACTCCAAGTGAGAACTCATCTCGAGGCTCGCTTCCCGCTTAGATGCTTTCAGCGGTTATCGATTCCGAACGTAGCTACCGGGCAATGCAATTGGCATCACAACCCGAACACCAGCGGTTCGTCCACTCCGGTCCTCTCGTACTAGGAGCAGCCCCTCTCAATTCTCAAACGCCCACGGCAGATAGGGACCGAACTGTCTCACGACGTTCTAAACCCAGCTCGCGTACCACTTTAAATGGCGAACAGCCATACCCTTGGGACCGACTTCAGCCCCAGGATGTGATGAGCCGACATCGAGGTGCCAAACACCGCCGTCGATATGAACTCTTGGGCGGTATCAGCCTGTTATCCCCGGAGTACCTTTTATCCGTTGAGCGATGGCCCTTCCATTCAGAACCACCGGATCACTATGACCTACTTTCGTACCTGCTCGACGTGTCTGTCTCGCAGTTAAGCTTGCTTCTACCATTACACTAACCGTACGATGTCCGACCGTACTTAGCAAACCTTCGTGCTCCTCCGTTACTCTTTGGGAGGAGACCGCCCCAGTCAAACTACCCACCAGGCACTGTCCTCAACCCCGATTAGGGGCCTAAGTTAGAACATCAACACTACAAGGGTGGTATTTCAAGGTCGGCTCCACAGAAACTAGCGTCTCTGCTTCAAAGCCTCCCACCTATCCTACACATGTAGGGTCAATGTTCAGTGCCAAGCTGTAGTAAAGGTTCACGGGGTCTTTCCGTCTAGCCGCGGGTACACAGCATCTTCACTGCGATTTCAATTTCACTGAGTCTCGGGTGGAGACAGCGTGGCCATGGTTACACCATTCGTGCAGGTCGGAACTTACCCGACAAGGAATTTCGCTACCTTAGGACCGTTATAGTTACGGCCGCCGTTTACCGGGGCTTCGATCAAGAGCTTCGCATACGCTAACCCCATCAATTAACCTTCCGGCACCGGGCAGGTGTCACACCGTATACGTCATCTTACGATTTTGCACAGTGCTGTGTTTTTAATAAACAGTCCCAGCCACCTGGTCACTGCGGCTCTCGTCTGCTTACGGAGCAAGTCCTTCACAAACAAGAGCGTACCTTCTCCCGAAGTTACGGTACAATTTTGCCTAGTTCCTTCACCCGAGTTCTCTCAAGCGCCTTAGTATTCTCTACCTGACCACCTGTGTCGGTTTAGGGTACGATTCAGTATGAACTGAAGCTTAGAGGCTTTTCCTGGAAGTAGGGCATCAACAACTTCGCCACCTTGGTGACTCGTCTCGACTCTCAGCCTTAGCAACCCGGATTTTCCTAAGTCACCAGCCTACAGCCTTTCACATGGACAACCAACGCCATGCTTGCCTAGCCTGCTCCGTCCCCCCATCGCATTCATACCGAGTACGGGAATATTAACCCGTTTCCCATCGACTACGCTCTTCAGCCTCGCCTTAGGGGTCGACTCACCCTACCCTGATTAACATGGGATAGGAACCCTTGGTCTTCCGGCGGAGGAGTTTTTCACTCCTCTTGTCGTTACTCATGTCAGCATTCGCACTTCTGATATGTCCAGCATGCCTCCCGGCACACCTTCAGCCACTTACAGAACGCTCCCCTACCCCGCGAACTAAGTTCGCAGCCGTAGCTTCGGTGGTATGTTTAGCCCCGTTACATCTTCCGCGCAGGCCGACTCGACTAGTGAGCTATTACGCTTTCTTTAAAGGGTGGCTGCTTCTAAGCCAACCTCCTAGCTGTTTTAGCCTTCCCACATCGTTTCCCACTTAACATACACTTTGGGACCTTAGCTGACGGTCTGGGTTGTTTCCCTCTCCACGACGGACGTTAGCACCCGCCGTGTGTCTCCCGGATAGTACTTTACGGTATTCGGAGTTTGCAAAGGGTTGGTAAGTCGGGATGACCCCCTAGCCTTAACAGTGCTCTACCCCCGTAAGTATTCGTCCGAGGCTCTACCTAAATAGATTTCGGGGAGAACCAGCTATCTCCCGGTTTGATTAGCCTTTCACTCCTAGCCACAGGTCATCCCCTAACTTTTCAACGTTAGTGGGTTCGGTCCTCCAGTTGATGTTACTCAACCTTCAACCTGCCCATGGCTAGATCACCGGGTTTCGGGTCTATACCCTGCAACTTAAGCGCCCAGTTAAGACTCGCTTTCGCTACGGCTCCCCTAAATGGTTAACCTCGCTACAGAATATAAGTCGCTGACCCATTATACAAAAGGTACGCAGTCACCCAACAAGTAGGCTCCTACTGCTTGTACGTACACGGTTTCAGGTTCTATTTCACTCCCCTCACAGGGGTTCTTTTCGCCTTTCCCTCACGGTACTGGTTCACTATCGGTCAGTTGGGAGTATTTAGCCTTGGAGGATGGTCCCCCCATATTCAGTCAAAGTTTCACGTGCTCCGACCTACTCGATTTCACTTTAAATAAGTTGTCGTGTACGGGACTATCACCCTGTTTCGTCATACTTTCCAGAATGTTCCACTAACTACATTAAAGCTTAAGGGCTGGTCCGATTTCGCTCGCCGCTACTTTCGGAATCTCGGTTGATTTCTTTTCCTACGGGTACTTAGATGTTTCAGTTCTCCGCGTTCGCTTCGTTAACCTATGTATTCAGTTAACGATGACCCAAAGGGCCGGGTTTCCCCATTCGGAAATCCTAGTCTCAAGTGCCTCTTACTGGCTCAACTAGGCTTATCGCAAGTTAGTACGTCCTTCATCGCCTCCAACTGCCAAGGCATCCACCGTGTACGCTTAGTCACTTAACCATACAACCCAAAATGGTTTTTCTTCGTTTTTGAACTTTATGCTGCGTTCCTTGTTATTTTTACTTGGTCACAACCAGACGGTTGCTCCCGGCGATAAAAATATCAAGCGCCTTGCCTAAAACTCAAAATCATTGAAAAATGTCCAGTTTGACATTGTATTATCAAAGACTGATTTAACTTCGCCAGAAGTTAATATTGAATACTAAAGTAGACGCTAATTAATCATCGAAATGATTAATTGGCATTTTCTTTCGAAAACTCGATAAATAACATCAGTTATCTATCAGAATTTAATTATCAGCTTTTCCAAATTTTTAAAGAGCATATATCAGTAAGCCATCAGGCCTACCAACAATCATCTGTGTGGACACTTCGAACAAATAAGTTCTAAATCGTATAAGGAGGTGATCCAGCCCCAGGTTCCCCTAGGGCTACCTTGTTACGACTTCACCCCAGTCATGAATCACTCCGTGGTGAACGTCCCCCCGAAGGTTAGACTATCCACTTCTGGAGCAACCCACTCCCATGGTGTGACGGGCGGTGTGTACAAGGCCCGGGAACGTATTCACCGCGGCATTCTGATCCGCGATTACTAGCGATTCCGACTTCATGGAGTCGAGTTGCAGACTCCAATCCGGACTACGACAGGCTTTAAGGGATTCGCTCACTATCGCTAGCTCGCTGCTCTCTGTACCTGCCATTGTAGCACGTGTGTAGCCCTACACGTAAGGGCCATGATGACTTGACGTCGTCCCCACCTTCCTCCGGTTTATCACCGGCAGTCTCCTTAGAGTTCCCGACCGAATCGCTGGCAACTAAGGATAGGGGTTGCGCTCGTTGCGGGACTTAACCCAACATCTCACAACACGAGCTGACGACAGCCATGCAGCACCTGTCTCAGAGTTCCCGAAGGCACCAATCTATCTCTAGAAAGTTCTCTGGATGTCAAGTGTAGGTAAGGTTCTTCGCGTTGCATCGAATTAAACCACATGCTCCACCGCTTGTGCGGGCCCCCGTCAATTCATTTGAGTTTTAACCTTGCGGCCGTACTCCCCAGGCGGTCTACTTAATGCGTTAGCTTTGGAAAAGTTGTCCGAAGACCCCAGCTCCTAGTAGACATCGTTTACGGCGTGGACTACCAGGGTATCTAATCCTGTTTGCTCCCCACGCTTTCGTACATGAGCGTCAGTGTTGACCCAGGTGGCTGCCTTCGCCATCGGTATTCCTTCAGATCTCTACGCATTTCACCGCTACACCTGAAATTCTACCACCCTCTATCACACTCTAGTTTGCCAGTTCGAAATGCAGTTCCCAGGTTAAGCCCGGGGCTTTCACATCTCGCTTAACAAACCGCCTGCGTACGCTTTACGCCCAGTAATTCCGATTAACGCTCGCACCCTCCGTATTACCGCGGCTGCTGGCACGGAGTTAGCCGGTGCTTCTTCTGTCAGTAACGTCACAGCTAGCAGGTATTAACTACTAACCTTTCCTCCTGACTGAAAGTGCTTTACAACCCGAAGGCCTTCTTCACACACGCGGCATGGCTGCATCAGGCTTGCGCCCATTGTGCAATATTCCCCACTGCTGCCTCCCGTAGGAGTCTGGACCGTGTCTCAGTTCCAGTGTGGCTGATCATCCTCTCAAACCAGCTAGGGATCGTCGCCTTGGTGAGCCTTTACCTCACCAACTAGCTAATCCCACTTGGGCCAATCTAAAGGCGAGAGCCGAAGCCCCCTTTGGTCCGTAGACATCATGCGGTATTAGCCATCGTTTCCAATGGTTGTCCCCCACCTCAAGGCATGTTCCCAAGCATTACTCACCCGTCCGCCGCTCGTCATCTTCTAGCAAGCTAGAAATGTTACCGCTCGACTTGCATGTGTTAGGCCTGCCGCCAGCGTTCAATCTGAGCCATGATCAAACTCTTCAATTAAAAGTTTTTTTGTTCTCACTCTATAAAGAGTAAAGAACGGCGCTCATTGAATTCTGATTTTGATACCTTTCGGTATCGAATTGACTGTGCGTTATTATTTTCACTTTTAAAAAAGTGAAATCAAAACAGCTCAAGGCTGAATCTTTTAATAACTTATGGTCACTCAGTTCAATTGAGACTCTAAATTTGTTTGCGTCATCTAGCGAACTAGAATCTGCTGTTAGAACTCAATCTGTACGAGTGCCCACACAGATGATTGCTTCATATTGTTAAAGAACGGTTCCGGTCACCCGGTTTCGAAACACTTTCTTGCTTCGAGGGGTGTGCATTTTAAACATTCCCAATTTGTTGTCAATGCTTGTTTTGAATTTCTTTTTCGAAGCTCAACTTCAAGTCTTATTTGACTTAACCAACTCGTTGCTCACTTGCTTTTCAGCATGCTGCCCCGTGTCAGTGGATGCGCATTATAGGGAGATTCGATTTCAGTGCAAGCGTTTTTTCGCGTTTTATTTCAAAAATATTTAACCCACCGAAAGCTAACACTTTATCCACATTTTTTGTGGATAACTCAAGTTTGATTCGTGGTTTTTGCGTGAATATGGTAGATTTGCGCCCCACTAAAATCTGCAGTTTAAGATAGGTGTGAACACCATGACTGAATTCCTTAATATAATAAGTGGTGCTCTTTGGGGGCATGTCCTTATCTACTTGCTAATCGCAGCAGGTGTGTTTTTTACTATTCGTTTGGGTTTTATCCAATTTGCTCAATTTCCTTATATGGTCAAAGTAATGATGCATAGCCGAGAAGGTGCTCAGAACGGGATATCTTCATTTCAGGCATTCTGTACTTCACTGGCTGCCAGAGTTGGGACTGGAAATATGGCGGGCGTTGGTGTTGCATTGTACCTTGGCGGACCGGGCGCTATTTTCTGGATGTGGCTTATCGCCCTAATTGGTATGGCGACCAGTTTTGCTGAAAGCTGTTTGGCGCAACTTTATAAAGTAAAGGACGATGAAGGAAACTTCAGAGGTGGCCCTGCTTATTACATGGAGCTAGGATTAAACAAACGCTGGATGGGGATCTTATTTTCACTCTGCTTAATCCTCGCGTTCGGATTAGTATTTAACGCCGTGCAGGCGAATTCTATTGCAGCGGCTTTTGAGGTTGCATTTGATATACCTCGTCATGTTATGGGTGTTGCCCTTGTTGCTGCGTCTGGTTTAATCATATTTGGCGGTTTAAAAACGATTGCCCGTTTTGCTGAATTGGTGGTACCACTCATGGCGGTCGCCTACCTTCTTCTCGCTCTATATATATGTGCAATAAACATTAGCCAATTACCTGATGTCGTCGCTGTCATTATTAAAAGTGCCATGGGCATTGAACAAGCCGGTGCTGGAGCCATTGGATATGCAGTAATGCAAGCCATGCTACAAGGAATAAAAAGAGGACTTTTCTCCAATGAAGCCGGCATGGGCAGCGCAGCCAATGCAGCAGCGAGTGCAACACCGAACCCTAATCACCCTGCTTCTCAGGGCTATGTGCAAATGTTAGGTGTATTTGTTGATACTATTATTATATGTTCAGCAACCGCAGCGCTTATTCTGCTATCCGGTCAACTTGAACCAAACTCTGGGCTGTCTGGAATTGAGCTCACTCAATCAGCCCTTGTTGAACACGTTGGTGAATGGGGTGCGACATTTATAGCCATCGCTATCCTATTTTTTGCTTTTACCTCTATTGTCGCAAACTACAGTTACGCAGAGACCAATTTACTATTTTTAGACCAACACGCTAAAAAGCGCATGACCGTATTCAGGCTTTGTGTTTTAGCAATGGTCATGTTTGGATCAATGAGTGAGTTAGGACTGGTTTGGACACTGGCTGACATTTCAATGGGCCTAATGGCAATAGTCAATGTCGTTGCTTTGTTTATGCTACATAAAGTGGTGCTATGGCTAGCTAAGGATTATCGCAAACAATTAAAAGCAGGTAAAACCCCCAAGTTGGACCCTTCCACTAACCCTGAGGTTGCAAAAACGCTGCCGAAGGGGATCTGGACCAAATAGGTTATATAGCGCACTGACGCTTCAAGTTGGTGCGCTTTAAATATGCTTTTTACTCTTCAAAACCCCTTTACGCCCTTCAACGTTCATTTAATGTTCAAACAAACCAGCGACTTATTGCCTTTCAAAAAAATTTCCGTATAGTAAGCACCAAGTCGGCATATAGCGCAGCTTGGTAGCGCACTGTCATGGGGTGTCAGGGGTCGCAGGTTCAAATCCTGCTATGCCGACCAGCTTTTCCTTACCCTGTTCAATGAGTTATATCAAATACCTCTCTCAATTATCAAATTCAGCTTAAGCAACACTCGGCTTTATATCGCACCACCTTTGTCTTAAATTATTTTCTTTTTTTGATTGGATTAGGTCTTGATTGGAAAAGATATACAGGAAGACAGCTAATCGCACCCAAGATAGTTTGGCTTTAGCTAACACATGAAATAAGACATCATGGCATTTCAACGTCCGGAAAACCAAACGCAGATATTTAAATCTATAACACCCTCTACGGTTACAGCATGATTTTATTCACCGCTCATAGAAAGCCATTGGTAATTTGTCAGATTGTTGGATGGCGCCTTCGGCTTATCCAACCTACATTTACATCAAAGGTCAGATAACCGCGAAATCTCGTCATCCGACTATATATAAATACTACTGTGAACAATGATATTCGACGTACAGCCTTACGTGTATGTTAAAACAGGCTAACCTTTTACAGCATAAGGAATGGATTATGTTTTTTTCTAAGAAGAACGACACCCAAGAAGAAAAGCCCAAATGGAGCATCACCGAACAATTTTTAACTGACAACGAAAATGACAAGCAATACCCATTATCAAAGCTTCAATTTGCAAAGCAAAAACTCGGAAGTAAACTCGATATCACCGTTTGGTATGAATGTAACTACCTTTGTAATATTTCAATTCCCTGTGAACAAGCTTATATATTTCAACAATACTCCTTAAAAGAATGTGAAGATTACATACCAAGCTTTGAAAGCACGGAGCTTAAAGATATAAACGATTACACCATTTATTTAACTTCAACTGAACTTACTTTAAATGATAATAACTATGGCCTAAGCGGTTTAAGAACTGAAAAAATAGACTCCGACTATGCTCTTTTTCTCTACGGTCATAAGTTAACAACAGTAAATTATGAAGCTGCTCAAAAAATAGAACTCGCTAAACACGTTTATTTATCGCGTAAATACGGCTTACCTAACAGCAAATTGAAGAACTATTACCAAGCGCAAAAGCTCAGGGAACAAGAAGCTTCAAAGCTTGAAAATATAAACCAACAAGCTGTTTTACTAACAACTGAAACGCATCCAAGTTTAAAGATCGCAAAACGGCTTGATGTAATTACTGCTGAATGTGCTTATGGCATGAACGTATTTAAAGATATATTCGTTTCATTGAGTGATACATTTGGCGGTAGAAGTAGTAGTATTCAGAATACTTTAAGAGATGCCCGCAAAGTCGTTTTAGACGAATTAAGGAAAGAAGCATTATCTATTGGCGCAAATGCTGTCATTGCCGTAGATCTCGATTACAGTGAAATTTCCGGCGGAGGTAAAAATGGTATGCTCTTTCTAGTTGCCTCTGGTACTGCGGTTATACTTGATAAAGAATAAGGTAATTAAGCGGTTTGGCAATCTCTCCAACTTGTAGCAAAGCGAACGGTAACAGCAAATTTTTCATTATGGTTCATTTCAAATGCATCAGTTGATCCACGCATTTGTTATTTATTTTTCCCCGGCTAAATTCTTGATGCATCTCATCGACGGAGTTTTCCCATTTGTACAGTTTCATTTAATGGAACTATTTTTCCTAGGGTATACTCGTTGCTTTTTCTCAAGGACCATACCAACTAAAGCTGAGTATTATTGATACCTATTTAGCGATTAATTAGGGCTATCAGTAATATTCACTTATAACACGATGAAAGAGTATTGTAGTGTTCATTACTTTTTGGCACCTCATTAAAAGTTCGCCTGTATAACTTTTCTGCCACACTCGATGAGCAACCAGTGTTATGCTGATGAGGCCAACAACGATTTTAATAACCGTCGATATGCTATGAGATTATAGTAATAGCTTCCTTTTAAAATGGAACTATATCCCAATAACGTCGCGCTAGACTTTTCAAGCTAGGCTAAAATTTTTAATAAATATCTGAATTGCACTTTGCATTTATCGTTCAAACCAACACCGGATAGGTGAAGAAGCAGAAGTGGATTAGATTAAACCCGAAGTGTGCGTATATGGGCACGAGGATATTTTGAGTCTTCTGGTATACATAGGCGTAGCCAACCCCCATTACTGATGCTATAGCGGTGTAGGCAAGGCCGCCCGGGAAATGCGCAATTCCAAATAGCAGCCCTGAGACGAAGACGGTATACCAATCGCCGTAAATCCTAGTGCTGAATAAGGTATTTAATTGCGTTTGGATAAAGCCTCGAAAGAAGGCTTCTTCCGCATAACAAGTGATAAAGAGATTGGTGATTACCCAGCCAATAAGGATTGGACTGAGCTTTGCGTCAAGTTCTACCAACCCAAAAGCGACCGCACCGACTAAACCCACTAATGTGGTTGTTGCTAAAATGGGAAGCGATGCGCGTAACCTTGCCCATGATAATTGTGTACTTTTAGGTACAACCCAAACCAATAACAAGACTGCTACCACTAACTTATCTAAGTTCAAATACTTTGAGTAAGTTACCGCGTTTTCACTCACCACAACCTCTTTATACACGAGTGGGTTATTAAACCCCGGAATTAAGTGAACCATAAAGGCGATGGCTAGAATAAATATACTTACGCCCGTTAGCCATTTAACAAACTTCTGGTTTGTCGACGAAAAACCAAAACATAACAAAGAAAATATCGCTATAGCAGCTAAACCGGCAGGTTCCAAAATAGAGAAATAAAGCGCGAAGATAAATGATGGTAGCAGTGAAAAAAGTGCCGCTTTTGGTTTTGAAAAAGTAATGACAGAGACCAAAGCGGGTAAAAATGTGACGATAATGCCACCTGTTAGTATTAAACCAAATAACTCGAACTGTGAAGACATGTTATAACTATTATGGAGTGTTTTTGTGATACGGCTATTTAACCACAGTTTTGCTAGCCGATTAACTGATCTTGTAAGCTACTGTCATTTGCGCTTTGATAAAGCTAAAAGCTCAGTCAAACACTGAGCTTTACTGACGCTAAAGTTAGCAAATATAAGCCGTTGGGCAATAAACTGGTGACGTGTGACAAGCACCATAATCAACTGAATAACCAGTCATATACCCTCCAGCAATTTGCTTAGTTTGTTTGCTTTCAAGGGCATCATTTTTATTCAATGTTTTCAGTTTCACTTTTTTTAGTTTCATAACCTTTCCTGTTGTATGTGTATTATAAATTTGATTTTTGATTTGATAGACGCAATATCACGCTACCTATTTCAATGTGTTCAAATTAAATACACATCTCAAGTGAAAAAATATGAAATATGCTAAAAAAAAATATAATAATTTGATTTAATTAAACTTTATTGAAGTTGAAGATTTATCAAGTGAAAGCCGTTTTACACACAAGGCTGGGGAGATTTAGCAAACCGAGCTAGATTATAGCTCGGCTTCTAAGATTTCGATTGCTCTTTGTTCTTCTTGGGATATTTTACCGTCTGCTGCAATAATTTTAGCTGCAAGTTGTTGAGCCAGTTTACGCATTGGTTCATCAACAATATGCGCCATTCGGTGTTGGATATAAGCCTCTACGTCATTTTGTTTAATCGCCAACACTGACTTGCCTAGGCTATCAGTAATGTAGTCCTGTAATGGAATGATAGAGTTCCAATTCAAGCTACTTGCCCACTTTTGTACAATCTCGCGTTCTTCACTTGATATCACTCCATCGACACCCACAAATAATAATGCAATATCAACTAAAGACTCTTTTTGCAGTTGATCTACGCAGATCCCAGTATCAAAGTGATTTAACAGTTGCTCAAATTTCATGTTTCTTCCTTAAGCTCATGTATCCCGCCAAAAGCTCATGGCTGGGGATAACCAATAATTAACAAAGCAAGAATCTAAACATATTCGAAGTTGAAGAATTTGTCATATTAAAAAATCACATATAAGGCATTTTTTCTGTAAATGACCATGAACGTGCAGAATAAAACCCAGTATTTCAGTGATTTGATTATTTAATCTCATATTCGCTCAGCTCCCGTATTGCAGTACATCAGGTGTGCAGGTGAGTATTACCAACGTTCTACCACCGCCCACAATCTAAAAAATCATCCTTTTTAACTAGCCTCGACTTATCACCCGCTATCTTTTTATCATTTTCGTGAAGTTTAGATCAGCATCCATATTTGCTTCATTTTATTTGAATATTTTGCACAACCTGAAAAAATCAATCGCAAATTTAGGAACACAAATGAAAGAATTAAAACTTGGGATGAACCTATCTTTCTACTTAACTTTTTGTGCACTTACCTTGGCTGTGGTCATTGTTGATTTGCTCGCTAGCATGCCAGACGGCACGACTGTCTCTTTAGTAAAATCACTTGTCCCTACGGTCATCATTTTAGTTCTAGCTATTGCGTTGTTTAACACTGTCAACGGAAAGTGCAAAGCCGTTTTTTGCTCTCAAGGGCTGTATTATCAAAATTTTCTTGGCAAAAATTATTACGTTCCGTTTGAAGAAATCACAAAAGTAACTATCGAAAAAGTGTTTTGGTGCAACTTTACTAAAGTGCATAAACCTCACGGTAATATCAGGATCTGGACCTTTACGCCAACTCAAAAGCAGCTTAAAGGTCTTAGGGCTTTAGGGTACGCTGAGTAAATATCGACGCGTTCGTTTGCTTTGCTTACTGTGACTCAATATCATACCTTTACACAACAAATGAGGTATTTATGGAAAATTCATATCCTATTGGTACAGCTGGTGTGCCTTGGACCGCAAACGAAAAAGTGCAGTGGCTACAGCAGCAAAGTATCAAGCGCTCCTATACTGAAGAAGTCGTTGCTAAATTGTCCGCCCTCGATCACCTTTTTGATATCACCAATTATGGCCAGTTACCTTACGCGAACCAAAGTTATCCGCTGTTCGCATTAACTAGCCGCAACTGGCAACCAGATCTGCCAACCGTACTCGTTACTGGCGGTGTACATGGTTATGAAACCAGTGGTGTACATGGCGCGATTGAGTTTGCAGCAAATCACTGCGAAGCGTTTATGGCGCAATATAATTTCATTATTTTACCTTGCATCAGTCCTTGGGGTTACGAAACCATCAACCGCTGGAATCCATTCGCCATTGACCCCAACCGTTCATTCTATGACAACAGTCCAGCGCTTGAGTCTCAGCTGGCTATGGCTTTTGTCAGTAGTAAATCTTCTTCTGTACTGTGTCATGTAGATTTACACGAAACCACAGACACTGATAATTCAGAGTTTCGACCAGCACTTGCTGCAAGAGATGGCGTGGTAAATCACAATTGGAACATTCCAGACGGGTTTTATCTTGTTGGCCATACCCAAAAGCCACAAGCCGCATTTCAAACACGTATTATCGAAGAAGTAGCAAAGGTTACACATATCGCAGAAGCTGACGAAAATGGTCAGTTGATTGGTGTCGATACTGAACAATTCGGCGTCATTAACTACGACGGAACTGCGCTTGGATTATGTATGGGAATGACTGACGCACCATATGTCACTACGACAGAGGTATACCCTGACAGCGCTAATGCCACTGAACAAAACTGTATTGATGGCCAAGTCGCAGCCATTAAAGGGGCTTTGTTCTACCTAAGCGCATCTAAATAACAAATTTTGGCACTGTACAACTCACGATTACAGTGCCAACTATTGTGTATTATGCAGTAAGGTCCTCTCTGCCACACATTACCTCTAAAATGTCTTTAAAAGACGACAGTTTTTGGAAAATACTCACGGGCACATGCAACGCCCGGGCAATGTCACTAGCAGATATCATCCCTCTAAGTCGAGACTGTTCATCCGTCAGTAAAATATGATGCTGACCTAGTTGTTGCATGGTCTCTAATACATCACCGATGGTAGACTTTTCGACTGACTGGTATGGTATCGCATGTAAATCTTCTTTACGGGTCATTACATGTTCAACGGTTAGCTCTGAACGAGGCTGGCCTCGCCGCTGTGCAATGCTCAGCACTTTTCTACCAGTTAAATCACGGGAATTGACGACCCCGAGGAACGCGTCATCATAGTCAACAACTATCTTTGAGCGTACGTGACCGTTTTTCATCATGTAAAGCGCATGATCAATATCCACATCTTTGGAAATAACTTGTGGCTGGCGATTAGCAAAGTCCGTTACAACAAGCAATGCACAGGAGTTTAGTGTTAACGGCTCGCTGTCCGTTGGTTTGTATAAGTGATGCTCTCCTTGCAAGCGAATGGTCCTAATTGAATGAAACTCACCCATTTTAAATGCTCTCCAAGGTCGAGATAAGAAACAAAAATGAGCTATATACTTCTTCATAATTGCGTACAGAACCGACCATTTTATTGCACTATAAACAACAGCTCACCAGCTCTAACTATGGTTCAGCAAATACTGTACTGCAAACCGATCACAGCAACTATCTGTTTATTTAGTATAACTGAATAATATTACTCAAAATTTACTTCTTGGTAGCGAAAATGGCTGCTAAAATTCATTCGTGTGATGATTAGTTAAGATAAATACGCAGGTGTAATCTACTGTAATAGCTTAGCTTTTCTATTAGTCATACACTTGTCATTGATACTTGTCTAACCGACATACTTGCTATGTTATTGTAACTGCGTGTATTCGGCGTGACTGGAACTGACTTTCAGGTTAATGCAGTGCCCGAGCTTTGAGATTCTAGCAGTCCAGTAAAAAGGTGCTATGTTAACTCCATTTGTGTGACAAAGGTTTGCACATTTTCGGTAATATGGAACTTACTATGGCTTATTTAATTGACGAACAAAAACTTGAACGCGTTTATCTCAAAAGCTACCACACCATTGGTCGCTATAAATTCAATGTTGATACCCTAATCGACAAACCGGGTGTTTCACGACATCACGCCATTATAGAGCTGAACGAAGGCAAGTGGTTCATCCGTGACGTAAGTACCAACGGTATTTGGATCAACGACAAAAAAGTCGACAAAAACTTACCTTACCAACTGTTTGAGAACGATAAAATTGACTTTGCAGGACCTGGACAAAACTCTTTTGTCGCGGCTAATCTTGCAACAGAATGTCAATATCTGGTATCGCAATCAAATCCCAAGAAAGTTATTGAAGTCGGTAACCAGTTTTTACTACCTAACGAAAAAGATCCAACCCACATTATCTACTTTGAAAAACTGCTTAACTACTGGTTTTTAGAAGACTTAGTCACCTCTGATCGGCAAGCGCTAATCGATGGCGGTAGTATTTCGGTTATGAATGATCAATGGACTTTTTATTCTGCTACCAGTGTTCCTATTACTAAGCAGCTGTCACACCAAATTATGGCCAAACCTATTTCACTTGAATTTAGTGTCAGTCAAGATGAAGAAGATACACATCTAACGATCAATTCAAATGGCAATGCCATCGATTTAGGCAGTCGAAGTCACCATTATTTATTGCTTCTCCTTGCTCGAGCGAGGATCGAAGACAAAGATGCGGGGTTAGATACCGATGTGCAAGGCTGGATTTATAGAGAAGATTTGGCCAAGTCGTTAGGGATCCAGATGAACCACATGAACATTATGGTACATAGGGCGAAAAAGCAGCTGACAGAAGCGTTAGATGAGAGCCACCCGAGTTCAGCGTTTATTATCGAGGCTCGCTGCGGTCAAATTCGCGTCAACTGTCAGGACATCACCATTATCAAAGGTTCAAAACTAGAAACCAGAATGTCGCTGTAATCCCCTTACAGTAGCATACTCACAAGGGCTTTATTAATCGTCACGATAAGGCCCCACGCTCTCTATTATTTTGGCTTCGAGTTGTTTATATAAGCCCATAGCAAACAGCAGCTCTATTAAAATAAATAACGGCCCAATTATCAGTCCCATTAAGTCGTCAACGAACGCAGGCTTTTTACCCTCATAAATATGACCGACAAATTGCAGCACCCAGCCAAAAACAAATACCACCAGCCAAAATAAATAAAATTCTATAATGAACTCTTCAGCAAACAATAAATAGCTGTATTGAACACCTAAATACATAACAACGAGTAGTAAGCTCATGATAGCGCCGAGCCTTAAGGAGAGTGCGATATAATAACCACAAAGGAAGATTAACAATATCCCAGCAGGAGTAATTACATACACAGAAACGGACGCGATAGGCACATAACATAACCCAATAAGCGCTATAACAATCATCGGAATACCGAAAAAATGGGTAAAAATATTTCGTTTGTGTCGATGATACTGAGCATAGTGATACAGGTTTTCATGTAAACTTTTCATTATTACTTTTCTTATTAGAGTAAAAGCTTTATTAGGTATAACTCGCTATCTTATTTTCGTCAAATTAGCGCTATGTGAAAGAATTATGATTTAGCCTTTAATCGCTTTAGCGCTTTATAAAGACAAAAATAAACCACATTCCTAGTAGTATTGATTGGATAAATAATGAAACAAGCATTTTAACGTTAAAGCTCAACTTTGTCGTTTTATGGCTAAACGCATACATTGAGGCTGGTAACAGTATATTTGCGCCTGAAAAGCTACTGAGCAGCAATGCGTTTTCAGAGATGCGATGGTTACTACCAGCACAGGCACGACGCTTATCCCAGAAACATAACACCGCCGTTAGCAAGTTAAAACCTATCAAAAGTGGCACTAATAAAATCATTGTATCGCTCAATGTGCTGATACATAGAGTGAGTAAACATACGTTAATTCCCCACAATAATGCCGCCTGTCCTTGTACAAGCCTAACTACCACTAAATTGCTCCATTAACCTTTTAGGCTGAATGATCATGAAAATTTCAGCCGCAGCTTGTGCATCGTCCAATGCTCTATGATGGTTCTTAAGTTCGATATTCAAGTAGTCACACAGTGACTTTAAAGAATAAGATGGCTGTTTTGGAAGGTAGCGACGCGCAAGTGAGACTGTGCATAGCTTAGCTAAATCAAACGATACATCACAACGAGCAAATGCACTGCGCATAAAGCCAAAATCAAAGTTTACATTGTGCGCAACAAAAATACTGTCCCGACAAAATCCCATTACTTGCTCCTGCACCTCAGCAAAAGTCGGGGCGGTGGCGACCATCTCATTGGTGATCCCCGTCAATTGACTGATCCTTGAAGGGATACGTTTTTCTGGATTGATCAAACTATGCCATGTATCTGTTACCTTACCATTGACCACTTTAACTATCCCTATTTCTGTAATTCGATCATAATCTTTATTGCCGCCAGTTGTTTCAATATCAATAACTACATATGACTGCTGTGGATTGATTTGCCACTCGACTGGTTGAATATCAACCTTGAAACCCACTTGTTGCAAGCGCCGGATCGTCACTAATTGATTTCTTCGTAAACTGTCTCCGGGTGCTTTTACTTCAAGAAAACGTAAGTGGTTGTTACGCTCCAAAACTAATAAATCAGGAAAACCACTGTTAAACTGAGTGAAATTTTTTGACATCTCGATTAACACACCCTTAAGCCAAGCCAATTCACTATGAATAATTAATGCCTCTAAGGGCTGCAAAAAGTTACTCTGCCAATTGATCAATCTAGAAGGTTGTTGATAGTAACGCGTTGCCTGCGCAACGACCCATTTATATAGCGCCAAATTAGTGCTGAGACCATCAAGCCTGCTGTTGATTTCTTCTTTAGCAAGTTGATAAAAGCGGTTGTCCTTGAGAAGTTTTGGTGTTTTAGAAAAGCCATTAGCAATGGGGTGGCGAGGATGATAGTACAGCTCATTCCAAAAAGTCAGGACAAATAAATTTAGCCAAAGTGTGTTCTCCACATGCCAAGCTTGGACATTATTGCGCTGATAATGTTCAATAACACCACGCTCAGGCATACCTCGGTACGCTTCATCAATCGCTAATGGAGCACCGGCAGACTTTAACCAGTTGGTTAAAACAGAGGTCTTTTGGCCCTGGAACTTGCGCTGATAAAAATCCTCAGCAAACACCAATAATGCCTCATCCTGCGGCTCAGCCATAATTGCATTGAGTCTTTCAATCACTTGCTGATGCTCACCGCGCTCATAAAGTAGTCGCAAGTATTGCTCTTGAGATTTTGGGTGCGTACTCAACTTCAACACTGCTTCTGTTAAATCAGGTGCAATTGATTTAGCGGCTTGCGCTAATAAGTATGTATATTTATCTCGCAGTAACTGGGCTTGATAACCCTTTGCAGCTGTAAACTGATTGTTCGTGAATGCTGAAATAACATCGCGCAACGTCTGTTCATCTGCATGTACTAACTGCTTTATTGAACTTGCATAAAAATAGCAGGACTGAGCTTCATCAATATCCTCAAAATGAGCCGCTTGTATACTGTCGCCTCTAGTTGCCATAACGCCTAAATCTCGCATAGAAAATTGCGAAAACGTTTTATCAATAGAGCCAAAGAACAAAAATAAGAAATAACAAAAATCGTCATTCAAAGTGGTAGTGTAATAGCCTTGAAAAGCTGCAAGTGTCACCCAGTTCATGTCTCTAAGTACTGCGGCAACGGCTTGTTGCCATTGGGACTTAGATGCCGATTTTTTGACCTCTAAAGTCAGCCCGGCTTGCTCTATTAACGTTTGTAGTTGGGCCTTGGTCATACAATCCAAGACCGTAGATAAATCTTGTTTACTCAAAGACCTTAGCATGTGTTTTTCGCACAATGCGGTAAGTGCTTTTGGAATGTCAGCAATTTCACTGTAATGTAGCTGTGAGTAGTGTAAAAAAGGCGTTTTACGGGTAAGAAAGCGAACCAGCAAGCACTTTTCATTTTCTTCTAATTGGTTAATTTTGAACAAAAGGTTGCTTTGTTCTTCACTCAGCAAATCGTTGCAGACATCCAACAAAAAATCAGAAAGCTCATCAAAATGTTGTAAGTAATACTTTTGTGGTAAGACTTTTTTCACCGAAGGACCAACCCAAATTTAAAAACGCTTGAGAAAAACACACAAAAACCATGTATAAATACACAGTAACGCTAACATAAATATTGGCCTTGCTCAATTAACGAGGGCTGTTTGCTGGGACCTAATGAATTGAATTGGAGGTTTGCTTGGTCAACCACTTTTCTAGCACCCGGTGGAAAGGTTCAGGTGAAATCGGTTTAGCGATGTAATCATTCATGCCAGCTTGAAGGCACTTTTGTTTATCACCCGTCATTGCGTTGGCCGTCATTGCGATGATCACGGTATTTTTGTGTTGGCTGCCGACAGCCCCTTTGCGTATCTCCTGAGTTGCTTGGTAGCCATCCATTTCAGGCATTTGACAATCCATTAAAATGAGATCATAGATTTTTGCTGCTTTCTTGTCTCGCAACAAACGCAATGCTTCGAGTCCATTTTCTGCAACATCAACATGCTCTATCCCCATTTTCGCTAGCATGCTTTTCGCTACAACTTGATTTACCTTATTATCTTCCACCAACAACAGCTGTAGATCGCCCTTCCAGTTTGGGTTTCGAAGCAATAAATCACTGCGGTCTTTTTTCATTGCAGTCAAATAGTGGCTGGATGCTAATAGTCTGGAATTGCGTGGTGCATCACTGTATTCTGTAGCGATTGTTATGGCGTGTAATAAGTCATTCACAGTTACTGGTTTGGGGAAATATCCCGCAAATCCTAAACTGGCATAGTAGCTAGCATCGCCTTTTGTGCCCATCAGAGTCATTAAGATAAGTTTGATTTTATCAAAACGTTTGTCATCTTGGAGTTTCCTCCCCAACCTATCAGCACTAATATCTGGCAGACGCAAATCTAACAACGCGATGTCAAAACATTTGCCAGTTTCTTCAACTAAGGCTTCACATTGCTGCAGCGCTGCAGCACCAGAGCTGACGGCAACAACACTCGCTCCCCAATGACTGAGTTGGCGTTTTAACGCAGCTAAACTTGTTTGATTATTATCAACAATCAACATCTTTATACCATTCAAACTTATCTGCTTATCCAAGATATACCCTTGCTCTACTTGCATAAGCATGACAGTGAAAGTAAAGGTACTCCCCTTACCAACCTCGCTTTGCACAGAGACAGAGCCGTCCATCAGTTCACATAATCTTTTGACAATCGCTAAGCCTAACCCTGTGCCACCATATTTTCTGGTCGTAGAGGCATCCACTTGAGAAAATGATTCAAATAGTTCATCCAGCTTTTCTTGTTGTACCCCAATCCCTGTATCCGTTATCGAGCAAGTAAGCTTCACTCTCTCATCCTGTTTTACGGTATTTGCACAAACTACCACCTCTCCCGATTCAGTAAATTTAATCGCGTTTCCAACTAAATTAGTGATAATTTGCCGGAGCCGGTTTGGGTCACCATTTACCACAGGAAATTCAATATCAGTTAAATCCAGCACCAGCTCTAATTCCTTTTGCTGAGCTTGCAAAGCAACTGATTCCATTAACTCACCGAAGACATCTCGAATATCAAAATCTAACGCTTCTAAATCGAGTTTTTTAGCGTCAATTTTTGAAAAGTCCAAAATATCATTGATTAAGTTAAGTAAAGACTTAGCACTACTATGTGCTAATTTCACCTTATGTAATTGATCGGCATTGAGCGGGTCTTGCTCAAGAAGGTTCAACATCCCAATTACGCCATTCATAGGTGTACGAATTTCATGACTCATTGATGCCAAAAATTCACTCTTTGCTTGAGCCGCTTTTTCAGCCTGTTGTTTTGCTAGTTCAAGTTCGGTTTTATTCTTGATTGCTTCCGTTATGTCTTGTTGTATTCCTACAAAAGCAATTAGTTTTCCTGATTTTTCGAAAACGGGAGAGATCTGTAAGTTATTCCAAAACTCCGTGCCATCTTTTTTATAATTTATCAGTTCTACTTTCGCATATTGGCGTTGACGAATCGCATCTGACAAAATTTGAACCTTGTTGGTGTCAGTTTTGTCTCCCTGTAACAGGCGACAATTTTTTCCTAAAATTTCATCTCCGTACCCAGTGATATTCTTGAAAGCGCGGTTAGCAAACACAATTGGTGAATCTTCCAAAGTCACATCGGCAATTGTCACACCAACATTGGCACAATCAATGGCTTTGGCTAGCAGCTCGTTGTGCTCCTTGGCTTTTTTGATTGCTTCTTGATACAGCTTTTGTTCTGTAATATCACTGACAGAACCAACCATCCTAGTCGCAACCCCATTTTTTAGCGCCGCTACCGCTTTCACCCAGAAATATCGATACTCGCCGCTTTTAGCCCGCAAGCGGCACTCCACTTCAAATGGTTCTTCTTTTTTACAGTGCTCTTCCATCGCTTGCTGGAGCTTTGCTAGGTCTTGTGGATGAACCTGATTAAAAAAACTGGCAATACGTTTTGGGAACAAGTTCTTTTGTTCGTCGTTAAAGCCCAACAGACTGAGAAATTTATCTGAGTAAAACACAGTGTCAGTCTGCATATCCCAGTCCCATAATCCGTTGTTACTGGCGAACATCGCTAACTTGAAGCGTTCTTCGCTTTGCTCAGTGGCTTCATTTAACTCAGTTACTCTCTTAAATGGATTAAGAATCAGATAACGGCCAAACAGATACAACATGGAGAAGGTAATAGCCAAAGAAAATACTGTCGAGAGTACAATATCGCGGACAAAATGCCCTACTTTACGGTTAATGAACTCTTCATTGATTTCATAATCAAAACTCAGGCCTGTTTTTCCCACCACTTGGTCTTTTAATATAAAAAAACCGTTCTCTATACGATTGCTTTGGTAGTTAAGCCATGGCCCCCGAATGGCAATACTCTGGTATTCACTACCCAAAGTATCGGTGATCAAGCTTTCAATGCTGGTTGAGAAGCGGGTGATCAACACCCCTTCTTCGTAGCCATTATAAAATACCGGAACTGCAATCTTAAAATAGTGCTCTCCAGCTTCTTTTTCTAACGTTACAACGAGCGAATCACCCTGCTCAAGTAACTGCGTCACCCAAGGTTCAGAATGCTCATCAATTTGAACACGAAGCGCTGTTGGGTAAATCAATTGATTAAGCACATTGACCAAAGTGATATTTTCTTTCACACCCAGTATATGGTAGCTGGATAAGAATCGGTGCAGACTTTCTAAATCACTATCGGTCCCCATAACACCGTTGACGATAAGGGGATGTTTTGCGAGGTCTCGCATGATTTGCGCGCGGCTTTCTATATACTGTTGAAGATTTCCAAGGGCCAATTTTGCTTCCGTTCGGTTAGACTCCATCACCATAGCTTCAACCGAGCCTTCAGAGCGCATTGCTACAAACGAGCTACTTATTAACAACGACAATATGAGGCTCACTAGTAAGAAAGTATAAAATGCCTTGTCGGTGCTTAACCTCATCTCACGATTCAAAGCCCTTTCCTTATTTTCTCAATTAAAACGATCTTGCCACCTTGGCTATAGCGACCCATGCAAAGATCGTCACTCGTTAACGCTTCATGGGCGGACTCATTAGCGCTGCTCCAAACTGTGAAAGGTAATCGATATGTTTTAACTAATCCCCGTACAGGTGTTTCGATTTGCTCTAATGCTTGTCTCAGGGCATTTGCGCGATTAATTTTACTTTGTTCAAAATCAATTTTACTGCTGGCAGCGAGAAACAATTTGGCAAGATCATAACCATGAATAAAACCAACAGCTGACTTTATGTAACCAAGTTTCGCGATTTCATTGGGATACAATGAAGCCGCCCGTTGAAACACACTTTGCGCTAGCTGATGACGAGGCTCATTTTGAAATGAAAAGCAGCTTTGAATGAACGAAAACTCTACGTCAGAAGCCAATAAGTGGCCTATTTTTTCGTAAAATTGACCCGCGGTGATGCCCCAGTGGCTAATAAATGGAATGCGTTTTTCTGCAGGAAGATGTGACATCGCTTGAGCGAATTCTGCACCTTCAATGGAATTGGCAACAAGGATGATGCAGTGGGCACCTTCTTTAACGATTTGCTCGATAAGCATACTTGCTCGATTTTGCCGAGTATTCCAATGAAACCAGTAAACATTGCCCTCTTTATCCAAGCGCATTAACGCTTCCGTTATGGCTGAATAATTCGAGCGTCCCCAACCTGTTTCCTCAAGTAACAGAGCAGGCTTAAGACAACCACTATCAACTGCTGCATTGACCAAAACTTCTCCTGCTAACGTATCGTCAACTGACAGGCGGAAAATCCAGTTTTTAGCGCTAGGATATCGAGTAATTGACCCACCCGCAGCCCATGGGACCAGCAGCAGTATTTGATTTTCATTGATAAAATCCCGATATTTGATATAGGGCGGAGAGTGCACACCTCCAAGAATAAACAGTGCCGATTCATCTTTTAAAAACTGCTTAATATTGAGTAGACTTCGATTAACGTTACCGCGATGATCACGCTCTACAAACTCTATCTTGTAGCCATTGACCTCGTAATCGACTTCCGCCAACGCTGTCATAAACCCCATTTGGATTGCTTTTGCGGACTGTGCAAGATTAGAGTAATCTGCATCATGATATACCTTTACTACTTTATCGCTAGCTAGCAAAGCAGATGAGTAAAGTAACAAAGCGAAAATTAGGCAGTGATTGATTAAGCGCGGCATCATTCATGTCTTCCTAGGCTACTGAATTAAAAATAGCTCAGAAAGCAAGAAATGCTTAACTTTGATTGGCTTGTAGCGATTTTGTTGATTAAAAGGCCAGTAATAAAAAAGCGAACCGAAGAGGTTCACTTTTTAAGGTAGGATCAGGATTGGATTCATTCTCCATGCCCGCCTGACATTTGGCTCTGAATGTAGTTCGGTAGACCAATAAGTTTGATCAAACCTAAGTGTTGCTCGAGCCAATAGATGTGATCCATTTCCGTATCGTCGAGTAGGCTTTCCAGCATCTCTCTTGTCACATAGTCTTTTTCTTGTTCACAAACCGCAATGACTTTCTTGAGGTGATCTTTTACCAGTAACTCTGCTGCCAAGTCATTCTCTAGCATCTGCTTTACATTGTCACCCACATTGATCTTTTCTCTGGATGCGGTATCTGGTGTTCCTTCTAAAAATAGAATACGTTCGGTGATACGCTTAGCGTGGTCTAACTCTTCCTCGTATTCGTGAGAGAGTTGTTTGTGAAGTTTTTCAAGACCCCAGTCTTCATACATTTTTGAATGCGCTAGATACTGATCCATTGAACTAAGTTCAAGCGTTAACTGCCTGTTTAGCAAATCGATGATGGTTTTATTACCTTGCATCTGTTACTCCTCAATCTGCGATTGCAGATAGTTTTCAATGCCAGTATTTTTAATCAAGAACTGCTGAGTCTCTAACCAATCAACGTAGTCTTCTTCATACTCTAAAATATCTTCAAGTAAGTCACGACTGACGTAGTCTTGTTCCAGCTCACACAGCGCGATTGCATCTCTGAGTACGGGCAACTGGTCCATCTCGAATGCCAAATCGCAGGCGGTCATTTCTTCTGTGTGCTCACCGATACGAAGCTTTTCGAGATGTTGTAAATTGGGTAAGCCTTCCAAAAATAAAATCCGCTCGATTAAATCATCGGCTTGTTTCATATCTTTGATCGATTTTTTATAGGCCTTTTCATTTAACTCTTCCAACCCCCAGTTTTTGTACATCCTAGCGTGTAAAAAAAACTGATTTATTGAGGTTAGCTCTAACGTTAAAACTTGGTTTAACGCGGCTATCACTGGTTTACTCCCCTGCATAGGGCCCCCTAATGAATTCGTGTATGACGCACACTAACCCTAGTTGATTATTGGCGCTTCGCAAGACCAAATGTAAATAACAGAATTCCTGATATATTCTTTTAAAATAAATGACTTATAACAGTATTAAGAACAATTTCCATTCATAATCGCAATCGGCAATCTGGCGACGATAGAACGTAATTTCAATGACTGGCAACGCGGTGATTCAACTTTCGTTTAGAATCCAGTTAAAGACACTTATCTAAATAACATTACTCTTGTTTTCTGACAGTTAGCACGATACAACAACATTAAGTCACATCAACATTAGAAATGTACGTCATGAAGCAAAGTAAGATAACTAAAATTTTAGTCGTGTGTATGGGGAATATATGTCGCTCCCCAACAATGGAAGCGGTGTTAAAATACAAAGCACATCAAAAAGGTATGTTTGTGGACATTGATTCTGCTGGCACTATTGCTTATCACCAAGGCAATCCGCCGGATCCCCGTAGCATCGCCGCAGGTCGTAACCGAGGTTACGATTTTAGCGGTGTTAAAGCGCGTAAGGTGACGAGTAACGATTTTGCTGCTTTCGACTTAATTCTGTGCGCAGATAACGCTAACCTTGCTGATTTAAAAAGCTGGTGTCCACCAGAGTATCAACACAAGCTCCATTTGTTTTTAGAATATGGTCATTGTCACGGATCAGAGGTACCAGATCCCTATTATGGCGGAGAAAAAGGTTTCGAGTTGGTCCTCGACTTGGTTGAGCGTGCCAGCGACAATATTTTGCAGCAAATAAACTTATCGAAAGGATAAAGCCTTTTTGTTGGACTGAGTGCTGAACTCACTGTACAAAGCCTCCTCAACCATGTGGAGGCTTTGTGCTTGTTAAATCTAGATAACGAATATCCTTTCGAAAGAATTGCCACAGATCTACAACAAACTGGTATTTCTATTTTACCCAACGCCGTTGGTATAGAAGTATTGCAAAAGCTTGAACAGCGTCTAGTTGAATTAGGTAAGGACGACTTCAAACAAGCTGGTATCGGTCGTCAATCCGCACACGAAACCAACAGCAAAATTCGCCGTGACAAAATTCACTGGTTAGATAGAGACAATACACTCGAAGCAACATGGCTGAACTATATGGACAGCCTAAAAACTTATCTAAATAGAAGGTTGTTTATGGGGTTGTTCAGTTATGAAGCGCATTTTGCTGTCTATCCGCCAGGTGCCTTTTATAAAAAGCACGTGGATGCATTTAAAGGCAAAACCAACCGCATACTCACGACTGTGTTGTATCTCAACCAACAGTGGGAGGACAATGACGGAGGACAACTGGTTGTCTATGACCCAAACGACCATCAACAGATCTTTACACAAGTTTTGCCAACCTACGGTACGCTAGTCACTTTTTTGAGTGATGAGTTTCCTCATGAAGTACTAGAAGCCAACAAAAAGCGCTATTCGATTGCTGGTTGGTTTAGAGTCAATACCAGCATTAATCATGATATCGACCCACCAGCTTAATATCGTGGGCTATTTGCAACGCAAAAATACAGTTTGCTAGCCATACGCTGGCAGACTGATTTCAACGCTCAAGCCACCGCCTTTGCGGTTATTTAGATGTAATTGGCCATGGTGCGCTTCAGCTATTTCTCGACATAGTGCTAAACCCAACCCTGAGCCAGTGTTTTTAGTCGAGTAAAAAGGAACTAGGGCGTTTTGCATTACAACTTCACTCATACCTAGCCCTCTATCAAGTACTGCTATCACCGTCATATTGTGTCTTAAAAAGCAGTGTAACTCGATATCATCAGGATCAGACCCTGACTCATGCGCATTTTTTAATAGATTAATAAGCAGTTGTTCTAGCTGAGTTGGATCAGCCCACACTTCATCGACCATCAATGATGTTCGGAATAACCAATGTTGATGTAACCCCTCACACAAAGTGTGCATATTTACACTTTTAAGTGTCGGCACAGGTAACTTGGCGAATTTGCCATAGCCATGCACAAATTCAGTCAAGTGACGAATACGTTCATCAATAGTCGAAAATACCCGAGAAAGTTTTGGTTCATTAAGCCTTTCAGCCAAAATTTTTCCACTGTGTAACATAGAAGAAATTGGTCCCAGTGAATTGTTTAATTCATGACTAATGATCCGGATGACTTTCTTCCACACAGCCACCTCTTGGCGACTTAACTCTCGCGTGAACTGCTTAAAGATGTAAAGCTCATGCACGCTGTTATTCAACAAAAACTCGCCAGTCGCTAAGTGCCACATTTGTTGTTCAGCATCTTGCTGTTGAAGCGAGAAAATACCATCCTGTCTTTTCTCTATTACCTGTCTTACATCATCGGGGAGCGCGCCTATAACGTCGTTAAACAGCATGCCCTCAAGGCGGTTTGGCTGCGAGAAAAAGCCTTTGGCGCTTTGATTTGCAAATACCACAAATCCTTGAGTATCAACTAGAATGAGCACTTGTGGTGAGGACTCAAGCACTTTATCTAACATCAATTCACGCTGATAAATCCACTGTTTTTCTTTTCTAAGTTGCTCCGCCGTTTCATTAAATAGTGAGCAAAGCTGGCCTAATTCATCTTGTTTGTCATAGGCTATCGATGTGGAGAACTCGCCATCTTTAAAGTTAAAAAGCCCTGTTTGAAGCGCTTTCCAACCGTGATCTAAATTACGATTCAACATTTTAAATAGCACTAAGCCAGCACAAAGTGAAAGCAGCATAGTCCATAACAGTTGAGCATTAAAACCATAAGAAATGATAATCGGAACAAACGCCGCAATAATGCTCAATGTCACGATGAGAATATTATTTTTTATTAGTCCCATGGCTAGTACTCGATATCAAATTTTTTCATTCGACGATACAAGGCCTGACGGCTCATATTGAAGTGTCGAGCAACTTTTGCAACGACTCCTTCAAACTCTCTCATAGCCTGCTCAATATCAGATTTAGACGGTTCATTTATCGTGACAGAGGACTGATCTAGCTGCGTACTAAGGTTTAGTAAACCAAAGTCTTCGCTTTGTAACTCCCCATTTGGATTCATTACCGCAGCACGCTTACACGCATTTTCTAATTCTCTTACGTTTCCCGGCCATGGGTACTCAGTAAGCTTCTTTTCCGCCTCAAAACTCACGATGCGACCCGGTAAAAAGTGCATCACTAGCGGTAAAATATCTTCTCTACGCTGAGCAAGCGGCGGTAAGTTAAGTTCGATAACATTGAGGCGATAGTATAAATCTTCTCGAAACTTTCCGTCAGCGATGTCTTTTGGCAAGTCTGCGTTGGTCGCAGAAATAACACGCACTTTGACCTTACGCGTTTCCACCGATCCCAGTCTTTCAAATTCACCACTTTGTAAAACACGGAGTAACTTTGTTTGTCCTGATAGCGGTAAATTTCCTATTTCGTCTAAAAACAGCGTACCACCGTGCGCAGCTTCAAAACGACCGATCCGTTGTTTGGTTGCGCCAGTGTATGCACCACTTTCAGCACCAAACAGTTCTCCTTCGATTAGGTCAGAGGGTAAAGCTCCTGCGTTAACCTTGACAAATGGCGCGTTGGATAGCGGAGAGTTACTCTGTATAATTTCGGCAATTTTTTCTTTACCGCTGCCGTTTGGTCCGGTGATAAGGACTGACACATCTGATTTTGCTACTTGTAGCGCCATATCAACAATGCGTTGCATCGCGGCACTTTTGTAAACCAAGCCTTGTAAATTAGCCTGCTGGTTAAACTGCGCTCGCTGCTCTGCTAGTTTTCTATGCTGAGAATTTTCTTGTTTGGTTCTGCCAAGTTCAATCAGGTTGGCCACAGTCACCAGCAACTTTTGATCATCCCAAGGCTTTGCCAAGTAGTCTGCAGCTCCAGCTTTTACTAGCTGTACAGCACTTTCAAGTTCGGTCCAAGCAGTAATTAGAATAATGGGCAAATTGGCATTGATTTCTTTGAGTTGATGAAAAAGCTTAATCCCCTCATCCCCAGAAGTGGTATCAGCGGAAAAGTTCATGTCTTGGATCACCAACGCAATTCTTTGAAACGAGACTATTTTAATCGCTTCTAGTTGATTGCTTGCTGTCACTACTTGATAGTCATGTAACTCCAATAGTAACGATAGCGCGTCTACTACAGCAGGATTGTCATCGACAATTAATATTTTATCCATTGTTTTTATTCTACATTGTCAGATGCGCCACAGTGTAGCACATCTGACAGTACCTAAAATAACCTCAGCTGAGGTTAAAGTAGGTTATACACTCCGCGTTGCAATACTTGGGGAAATATCAGCTGCACTTTTGGCAGGATAAATTACCGCTAGAACACTTAACGCGATTAACCCAATACAAGTAAGCACGACAAAGCTAGGTTCTAGCGCTGGTACGGAATACAATGACATCAGTTTTTTACCCAAGAAGTAGGCTGCAATACTGCCCAGTACCAAGCCAACTGAACACACCAGCATATTTTCTACCACAAAATAACGTATGATGGCTGACTTTCTCGCGCCTAACGCTCTTCTGGTTCCAATTTGCTTAGTTCTTTTACTGATATTAAATTGTGTTAAACCGAAAATACCCAAGGCCGTAACCAGTAACAAAATAAACACCAAAACATACAACATTCTGAGCATCAAGGTATCCTTTGCGTTGTAGTTTGCTTTCTTTTCATCCAAACCAGTAATGTCAGAAACTACACGCTTGGTATCTCCTTTTAACAACGCCGCTTCAATTTTTTTCATCACTTCATCTCTACGAGCAGGATCCGTTCTTACCACAAACTTTTGCATACCCTCAGCTTGGATCATCGGCATAATCACTAGCTTTGATGCGTTATCACGTTTCGGCCACTGATTCACCATTGTCTCAACGATTCCGATGATTTTTAAAGGATGAGAACCCAAATAAACAATTTCACCTAAACCTTTTCCCTCACCAAACATGTCATCGGTAAAAGGACGACTTACAATCGCCACGGTTGGCTGGTTTTGATAATTTTTCCCCATTGTCACGTCTTCTTCAGTAAAGCTGCGGCCTTCGCTAATCTCGACGCCCAAGGTATTGATAATTTGATGATTACCGTACAACCAGCCGGCACCAACTGTTTTACTTTCTTGTGGTGCGGGCTTAAGGCGAAATCCTGTTGAACTTCCGCCTCCGACCAAAGGAATTGAGCTTATTCCAGTGACATCAATCACGCCGGGAATAGCCCGAACTGCTCGCTCATCAAGCAACCATTGCTGATTCAAATCCACGTCTTTTTCAAAAGTTAAAATGTTAAACTTAAACACTGACTCTTCAGGGTAACCTGTTGGCTTATCAAGGTACTCTACTCTGTCTTTAATAATAGACAGCGCGTTACTAACGATCGCTAATGTCAAAGTAAGTTGTAGTATGGCTAAGATAGCCCCCGCTTTGGAACGCAATAATGCATTGATGGTTGGTTTTATTTCTAACATGGCTCCCTCCTACTGCACTTTTAAATAGGTTGCAGGTGATGTTCTACATACCAACCAAGCTGGATACAGGCCGGCAATGATACAAGTAATAATGGCGATAGTTGGTGCGGCCAATAGCATAGTAATATCCATGGTTGCTAGCACTTCGTAGTAGCTATAGCTTTGACGAATTCCCCACAGACCAAGCTGTGCAAAACCAATCCCAAAAATCCCCCCAATACCGCCGAGCAAAGCCACTTCAACTAGATGCTGATAGAACACTTGCCTTTTACTAGCGCCAAGTGCTCTACGTACACCAACATCAGGTGCGCGCTTTAAGAACTTCGCCAGTAGCAAGCCTAAAATATTGGCAAGACAGACAACCAAAAACATAAAACTTAATCCAATTAAGATTTTATTGTCTTCCGTCACTACATCATTGTATTCAAGCCACTCTTCCAGATCCTTTAGGCCATATTTCAACTCCTCACGGGTAAATCGACCTAACGCCATTTGCTCCTGCATATACCCCATAAGTTGTACGCCGTAACGTTCTTTGGCTTGTTCATTAGGCAACTCTATCCACAACTGAGTCCAAAACATTTCTGAGTTTAATTTGTCATTAAAATTTCTAATATTTTCATATTTCCAGCCATTGGTGTTACCCCAAGTATCAATGCTGTAGGCTCTTGAATGACTAAATGGGATAAAAACACGTTCAGCATCATTAAAATTCCCATTATTGAGATCGTACATTTTGATATGTGGCTGCCATTCATCAATGACACCAACTACTTGGTATTGACGAGTTTCTAAAAAGATATCCTCTCCTACAACATCAGTTCTACCAAACAGCTGTTTAGCCAATACCGCATCAATCACCACAACCGGTGCAGCGTCTTTTCCTTGCTGCTCACTCCACACGCTACCGTGTAAAAAAGGCACAGCAAACATGTCGAAAAAGCCGCGAGTCGTCAGACGTGTATCTTGAATAGTAGGGTGACTTGTGCCATCGCTGTCTTTGTAAACCGCAAAACCCGACCTAAACATGGCCACCTTTTTAAAGCCATCATTCATGTTCATCAAATTCGTCGAGTCTTTGTGCGTCAGTTGATACGGCAGGTTATCTTTCGTCCAGAAGCCATCGCCGTCATCCATTGTCATTAGTTGCACAGCAAACAATTGACTGCTCTTATCTGGTAATGGATTGGCAGACATCATGTGATAAACCGACAGGCTCACCATAGTGACGCCGATACCTATTGCGATAGCTAAGGTCATTAAGGCGCTGGGAAGCGGTGTGCTTCTGAGGCTGCGCCAGGCCAAATCAAGATAATGGGTAAACATATTAAACTCCTAGGGCAGTTTTCATCGGCTTACTTTCACCGCCTTGGTATAAGGTGAAGTCTGCAACTTGGCCATCAACTACTTGAATATTGCGAGGTGCACGTCTAGCCAATTCTGGGTCGTGCGTTACCATCACGATGGTCGCGCCATCACGATTAATTTGCTCTAACAGCTCCATAACTTGGCGTGCCATTAAGCTGTCTAGATTACCGGTCGGTTCATCCGCTAACAAAAATCGAGGTTCCCCGGCTAGCGCTCTAGCAATGGCAACACGCTGCTGTTGACCACCCGATAACTGCTGAGGTAAATGCTTCGCACGTCCCGCCAAGCCAACTTGCTCTAAGCACTTTTCGATGCGTCGCTTGCGCTCAGCCGCTTTAATACCACGATAACGTAATGGAACTTCAACGTTTTCATACAAATTCAAATCAGGAATAAGGTTAAAACCTTGGAAAATAAAGCCAATTTTTTGGTTTCTAAGATCTGCACGTTGATTGTCATTCAGCTTGCCTACATCAATACCGTCCAGTACATATTGTCCACTGGTGTACGACTCTAGCATGCCAGCAATATTCAAAAAGGTGGTTTTACCCGAGCCTGAAGGTCCTGTCACCGCGATAAACTCGCCCTCTTGCACGTTCAAGTTAAAGTCTCTTAGCGCGTGAGTTTGTACCATGTCGCTTTGATAAATTTTGCCAATATTGTTCATTTCTAACATCGTATTTTTCCTTATTATCTTATTAGTACGCTTTGTTCTCTGTTAAATGCTTCATAGCTGCTGATAATGATTTGGTCGCCAGGCTCAAGACCCGAAACCACTTCAACCTCAGCTGTACTTGAAGCACCTGTCGCGATGTCTATGCGATGTGCAATATCACCGTTCACTTTGTATGCGACGAAACCACCATCATTGATGAATGAACCTCGTCTTACTTTTAATACATTTTCTTTGTTTTCTAGGAAGATACGAGCAGATAAGCGCTGATTTTGTCTTATCCCATCGATATCGCTATGTTCAAACCTAACTCTGGTTGTCACTTCTCTGTTATGCACTTCAGGGGATATGGCCGATAAGGTACCCGCAACTTTCTTACTGCCAATTTCTAATCTGACCGACATGCCCAGACCAAGCTCTGCGGCGTAGCTCTCAGGCACCTGGAGTTCAGCTTCATAAGCCGATAGATCAACCAGCTTCATTAAACTTTGGTTAGCATTCACTAAAGCATTTGGCTCAATCAGCAAGTTCCCCACAATGCCACTTACAGGCGCTATGATTTCAAGGTTACTCACCTGTCTTTGTAATTCAGCAACCACTAGTCGCTGTCTCTCAAGTTGGTTTTCAACCGAGCGAAGCTCAAACGCTAGGGTATCTTTACCCAGACTCACCTCTTTTTGCGCATGCTCATAGTTAAGTTCCGCTCTAGCTAGATCATCCTGCGCTTTCTCTAAATCAATTTGACTAATCAGGTTCTTTTTGATCGAAAGTTGCGCACGCCGATTTTCTCTTTTCGCCGCTTGTAGTTCTACATTGGCTAAATCTAGTGTCTTGCTTAGTGCTAAGTTTTCACGTCTCACATCTAGCTGCTTACGTCCAAATTCCCCATCCAGTCGCTCTAATTCAGCCTGCTCTTGCTGCAAGCGGTTGTTTAATGTCGGGCTATCCACTTTGGCCAGTAATTGACCTTTTGTTACCGTGTCTCCCGCTTTTACCAGCAAATCGACATAGCCTTGCTCTGGGCTGTATATTTGCGGCGCATTTGCTGCCACTATTTGACCTGTTGCTGCGATATCTCTAACCAAAGTCCCTTTTTCAACAACTGCAATCTGAATCCTGTCTCTGGATACTGAAATGTTCGCGTCATGACTGACAAAAGCACTTGCCGACGCCAACACAACTAACACACCAACTGCACAGCCAAGTAACCACTTTATTTTCTTAGGTTTTGAGTTACTAACCTGTATGTCCTGACCACTGGTATCTTTGATCATAACCATGTTCCTTTTTCTTTAATGACTTCAAAGAGCACGATGCCAAACGCCCAAATCAACACAATGACTGGTGGTAAAAAGAAAACGTCCGGGATCATCACACTAACCTTTTAAGATAACTTACGTAGATATATACCAAAGTCATGCCAAAAATTAACAGACTGAATTGTAAGGGGTTTTTATTTTTACCTAGAAAAGAACACTGTCCGCGGACAGAAAAAGTGTCCGCTCCGGACACTTTTTCATCGTCACAATGTTTAATACTCATCCGCAATAACACTTAATCATTTTGAAAGATTAAACCTGACGATAGCTGCGTTAAAAATTTCTCATTTAGAACAACTAAATAACGAAATTTTTGCCTTGCCTGCATGGATGTAGGTACCTTAGCGGTAGCAGGACGCGAGAGCGGAACTATCAACAAGGTTTTCTTGCTTCAAAATGGACCTCTTAGTTAAGCAGATTGGTATAATCTGTAGATATTGGGTGAAACGGTTTTTTTACCTTACCGATATGCGACAAAGATCAGGTTTGCAAAGGAATATGAAGAGTGACTTTGGTACCGCGGCCAGACGTTGACTCCACTTCGATGTCGCCGCCATGGATTTTTAAGATATTTGACACCATGGCTAATCCCAAGCCGCAATGTTTAGAGGGCGGTTTTGTAGTAAAGAAAGGTTCAAAAATACGTGCGAGATGCTTGTGGCTGATACCATGACCACTGTCGATAACCATGATTATCAAATTCGGTTCATTGACGGTTGCTTGCAAATTGACTTGTGCTTTTTCTGGTTGCCGACTTTCAATCGCATTTCTCAATACACAGTAAATAGCATGCTGCATCAATATCGGTGCACAATGTAGTTCTATAGCGTTGCTGTTTTCACAGTTCAGATCCTTGAGGCTTACACCTTCAAACTCTAGGTTCGTGAGCACAGGTTGTAAGATCTCTTCTGTAAATTTAACTTGCTGTATCTTGTTTTGAGAACCGATAAAAAACATATTCAGTTCTTTGATAATATATTGAATACGCTCAAGCCCTGTGCGCATTTCCGCTATCACATCATCACTTTCACTTAACGACCAGCCAATTTGATATTGCTGCTCTAACTCCTCTAACAATGACCGCTGTGCAGCCAAATATTCAGGGTGATTGTTCAGTGTTTGCCAAGTCTTTAAAAATTTTGCTAGGGTCGCCTGCACAAACTCTAGATTACCTTTTAAGTAACCGAGTGGATCTCCGATTTGATGTGCAATCCCTGCGGCTAACTCACCGACCGAAGCCAACTTTTCCGATTGTTGTAGTGCGTTTTGCTGCTGCTCAATCCGCGCCGTGGCTTGATGTAACTCGCTGTTTGATTTTGCTAACGCAGCACTGCCCTGTTGAAGCTGTAATTCGAGTTGCCCATTTTGCGCTTGTAATTGTTTTGTAAGCTGTTCCAGTTTGATGATATCGCGATACGATCTGAGCGCGGCTGTCAATGTTGTAAACAACCTCGCTTTGGTGAGGTCTGTTTTGGCTTTGTAGTCGTTAATATCGTATTTAAGCATCAGTTCATGCTCAGGAATGTCGCCAGACTGTCCCGTTCGCAACACAATTCTGACGTGCTCATTGCGCAGTTCTTCACGAATAAACTGTACGCACTCAAATCCCGAATTCTCATTTTCCATAATGACATCGAGCAATACCAACGCGATAGAGTCAAACTGCTGCATAACTTGCATTGTTTCAGCTTTACTGTAGGCATGAAGGAGTTTGATCGGTCGGGATTCAAACCGATAACTACTCAACACTAGCGCGGTTACCTCGTGGACTTGCGGTTCGTCATCAACAACTAAGACGAGCCAAGGTTGAAACTCTTGAGAGTGAAGTTCTGTGGGTTCTCTATCTGGACTTAAGAACGAAAGAGGAGAAGGCTTCTTGCTCATGGAAGTACATCATAACTTTTCAATCCCATAAGCTTGGTACAAAAATCACAAACAACCAAATTAAAGGCGTTTCGAACGCCTTTAATAGCAAGGTACTGTAACTAAGTAACCTATATCAAAACGAGATAACTGCGTCGATTTCACCGCTAGCAACGGTTTATTCTCTCAAGTTGATTGTGTTTTAACGTGGATCACCAGTGACTGTTTACAACACTTGCTTTAGTGCTTGTTTGTAATGACTTCGACACAAGGAAACATAGCGATCGTTACCACCAATCACCACCTGATCACCATCGGCAATGGCACGACCGTGTTCATCAGTCCTAAGTACGCGGTTCGCCTTGCGGCCACAGTGGCATATGGTTTTAAGCTCAATCAGTTTGTCAGCCCAGGCCAGTAAATACTGTGCACCTTCGAATAACTCACCACGAAAATCCGTTCTAAGTCCGTAGCACAACACTGGAATATGATACTCATCCACGATGTCGGTCAATTGAGCAACTTGTTGTTTGGTTAAAAATTGACATTCATCTACCAGTATACAATCTACTTTTTTGGCTTTGTGTGTCTGTAACACCAGTTCTACAATATCAGTTTTATTTTCATACACTTGTGCTTCTGCTTCCAAGCCAATTCGAGAAGCAACTTTACCAACCCCAGCACGGTCATCAATCGCCGCGGTCAGGATTAACGGTTGCATGCCGCGTTCTCGATAGTTAAAAGCAGATTGTAAAAGTGTGGTTGATTTTCCTGCATTCATTGCAGAGTAGTAGAAATAGAGTTGCGCCATAACCGTTATACAATACTAAAACTTCGCCCTAGTTTACCCTAACTTGAATTAAAGCGGGAGCGTGAATGCAAATTGCCAGTAACTCATCTCGATTATTCGCTTAAGTGCTATGCTTTGTGCCCTTTAACATGCGATGGATACAATATAGATACAAGCTTGGATACACAGCACCAAAAATAACTATCAAGCTACTTGCTCTTACAAACTCACCGTAGGTAATTTCTACAGACCCCTTTGACAATTCATATAATTCCCAAAGTCCAAGAGACAATAAAACAAAGTGCCCCACTATCATAATAGCCAAACGAAACTTGGTTTTGGCTGCATACATTGCCCAGTTTTCTGGGTCACTAAATACACTCATAAATGTTCACTTTCCTAATAATAGAATCACCGTCACAGGGGTAAAGTAGGCTATACACAAACTTCCGCATTGATGTGTATGTTTAGGGGTTACTTTCTGGGTAGGTCACCAAACCGATAATCGCTTCAGAGATGAACAGGACACCATATTGCATTGCAACGGCATACATCATCCCTATCGACGCTTGAGGATCAGAGCCTACTTCAATCACCAATCCGATTGAAACAAGTGAAACGGCAACCGCACCAACAGTACGACAGCTTATTCTTATTCTAGAGCAATAAGTTTTTTTGGTTGCTAACACAAAAATAAGGATATAAGGCAGCAACATATAAGTTAAGCCTAAAATGCTCACGTCCCAATGCTTCCAAGCTATTGAAACAAAGCACAAAAGTGATAAAACACGAACGAAATTATAAAGTTTTAAATCAAACATAAGCTTCCTTGGCACATTACAGGAGATGCGGATTACTCATGACTAAACTTAGCACCGTTTAGCATCTAGCATCCTGACTAGAGCTTTAGCTCCATTGGTTATATTACAGGAACAAAAGTTAGTTTAGCAATAGTGCTTACTTAACCTGTTCAGAGACAGGTTGTTTGCGCTGATAGTTAAGGTATAACTCATCCATATCAACAGCCTCACTGAGCTTCCATAATTCTGCAGCCAACAAGGGATTAGCATCATAAAATGCTTTTGAAAAAGCCAAATATCCATAGGTAATGTCCAAAGGAGGATAGGACGCTTTAAGTTTGTCAAATGGTGGGAGTAACTGCACTTTGGTGTTATCAATCTGACACAATCCAATAGTCGCATCAACGAGTTTTCTATCGACTAATGCCGTCGCTTCTTTAAACGAGTCGGTTTCGAGAACCTTAAATTCTTTCGATAATCGCTCCTTTGCTGCATACCCTCTAGGTAATGCAACGGTGGCAGGTATGTCAGCACTCACATCCAAGAACAACTTATCTTTGTGTTTTAACAAACAAGTAGCGATTTTATTTACCGCTAGGCTTTCGTCAACAACCGCATCACTTGTCATCGGAAACACCATATAAGCTTCTCGGGCGACCAAGTGGCTGGCAATCACGACATCAACATCGCCATGTTTTAAGTCGTTTAGGCAACGCTGCCAAGGTTTACGAATAAACACAAACCGTGCATTTATGAGTTGTTTGTTAAGCAGCTGAACGAGTTCAATACTCAACCCTGGGTTATCTTGGGGGATATTCATACTGGAATGGTGAACAAACGGTGGTGCGTGTTTGTCTTCATAGCAAAAGCGAATTTCAGTTGCAGCCAAACTGGCTTGAACACTCAACAAAAAGAATAAAGTGGCGGCTTTAATTAAGTCCCAAACCATTGTTGTGGCACCTACTGTGTAATGCTGATCCCCTCATGACTAAGCAGCCATTCCTTTGCCTCTAGTCCTCCCGCGTAACCTGTCAGCTTGCCATTGGCACCGATGATGCGGTGACACGGTACGATGATACTGATTGGATTTTTACCGTTTGCAGCACCTACCGCCCTTACCGCTTTTGGTTTTTCAAGCTGCTGTGCAACCCAACTGTACGAACAGGTAACGCCAAAAGGCACTTGCGCTAACACTCTCCAAACATCACGCTGGAACACCGTGCCCTTAACATCTAACTCTAGTTCAAATTGTTTACGCTCGCCTTTAAAGTACTCCAAAAGCTGCAATTTTGCCGATCGAATGTGTTGGTTAGTCGCCTTTGAAAATCGCTGAATAGGATAAAACCCGACATAACTCAGTCCGTTATCTGAGGCTTGGATAATAATATCGCCAATAGGCGAGGTCATAGTAGATTCGATCATAATTGTTGCCATAGCTGAAAAGTTAAATAAGAGCGAAATGGAGCACATTGCTCGATGTCGATAACTTGTTGACTTTTATCAAGTGCTTTTTTCACACCTAGATCGCCACCAAGGTAAATATCTGGGTGGCTCATGCCGCGCATTTTTGCGTAGTCCACGGTCCAAGGGCCAATGCCTTTGATGGTTAACCACTTTGAAAACTCGACATCCGCTTGCTCCACATACAATTGAGAAAACGACCGAATTGCTTGTTTTCGTCGCTCCGGCATTTTAAAAAAAGCTAGCTCATTCTGTGCGATTTGTTCTGGTGTAGGAAATAAGTATCCCCCGCTTGATATCGGAGTTCCGAGTTTTTCTACTAGCAGGGTCAGTAAGTTTCTTGCCGCTGTTACGCTAATCTGCTGACCCAAAATTGCTCTTATCCCAGCTTCAAATTCACTCCAAATTCCGGGCAAACGTAACCCTTCTTTGAGTGGTAGAGCTGGAGCATATTGCTGCAAGTGCTGCTCAATGAATTGAGTATCGGCATCCAAATCTAGCACGCGCCGTATTTGCCCTATTACTTTGGGTAGCACTTTTAGATCATCCACTTCGATACTGACTTGAAAGCGATTTTTCGATGGCTGAATAGATGCAATAAAGCTTCCTTTAGCACCATCCAACATGATGTTACGGCCATAGCTCGTGTCATTTACCCACTCCAGTTCAGGTACCACTCTCGCTTGTAAAAAGGCTTGCATCGCCGTCCAGTTGTAAGGTGGTCTGTATTGCAGATAGAGAGACAGCGCGGTTGAAGCCTTGCTCTCACTGCGTAATTCACTCGGGCTGAGCTGGTATAGTTTCAAAAATGCATCGTTGAAGCGGCGCAAAGAATTAAACCCAGACGCAAATGCAACCTCTGTCACTGGCAGTTGGGTTTGCTGTAACAATTGTTTTGCTAAATCACACTGTTTATAAAGCGCATATTGCTTAGGAGATATTCCAAAGTAACGGCTAAACAGTTGATTTAGATAGCGCACAGAAATGCCGAGTTTTTCTGCCAAGTCACTTGTTGACCATTGTAACAATATCCCTTCGTCAATCAGCTTTTTAGCCCTAACCGCGGTAGTTTCGGTGCCAAGCCATGCATAGCTCCCCGGCGCACTGTCAGGCCGACAACGAATGCAAGGGCGATATCCTGCATCTGCTGCATTATGCGCAAACTGGAAGTACTCAACGTTACACTCTTTTGCAGCTGGTGCAGGACAAATTGGTCGACAATAAATACCTGTACTTTTGACCGCAACAAAAAACAAACCATCGAACCTTGCATCACGACTATTACGCGCCTGAGCACACACCAAAGGACTATACATCACAACATTTCCTAACTAAGTTAACCCAAGCTTACCTTATTTTTGTTAAGCAACTGGCCACTTTTGGCACTCAACGTTAAGTTAGATCAACGCAAGCTGCAGGAGAAGACACATCTTCGCTTATTTCAATCGTTGTATGGTGTAAATCAAAACGACTCGCTAATAGCGCTTTCACCTTTGCTAGTGTCAAGTGCAAGGAAATATCATGTACTTTTACTTGCGCTTCAAAAATAAAATCATGTTCATTGAGCTGCCAAATATGCATGTGTACCATTTCATCGACATTCTCCAATTGCTCTACAGCATGCTTGATTTCCATTAGGTCCAGTTGTTCTGGTGTCGCTTGCATCAGTATTTGAATACTACTCTTACTCAACGCCATACCATGATAGATCACATAAGCTGATATCAGCACCGTTGCTATCAAATCGACAATGTACCACTGGTATAAAATGATCAATGTGCCAGCAATCATTACTGCAACAGAGGCTAACGCATCCGACACATTATGAATAAACGCGGCACGGATATTGATACTGGATTTCGCCCCCGCAGAATAGGTAATGAGTGCTGTTAGCAAGTCAATCACTAGAGCCAATCCGGCCAGCCATACGACAATCCAACCATCTATTGGTTGCGGCGTAATAAACCTCGATACGGCTTCGAAAAGCAAATAGAAACCAATGATTATTAAAGTCGCGCTGTTGATCAGCGCTCCTATAATTTCGGCTCGTTGATAGCCGTAAGTTAACTCTTGTGACGCTGGCTTTTTGGCAATTTTTTGGGCTAACAGTGCAATGATTAATGCGCCGGCATCACTGAGGTTGTGCAACGCATCAGCAACTAACGAAAGACTGCCCGACAACAGTCCGCCAATCACCTGCGCTAGACTGAGTAATATATTGATAAATACAGCCCACCCAAGCCGATTATCATGGTGATGATGTGCATGGGACATATGCTATCCTCGCAAAACTGAGCGGGCTCATTTACCCGCTCTATTTATCGGTTACCTACGCCACTTTAGACGGCCTTACTGTTTGCGGTGCAAAAAGTGGATACAAGCTCGGTAATATCAATAAGGTTAATAGCGTTGAAGTAAATAAACCACCCACAATCACACTTGCCAGCGGTTTTTGGATTTCTGCGCCGACACCTGTGGCCAACAGCATAGGAATAAGTCCAAGTGCGGAAGTCAGCGCAGTAATTAGCACTGGGCGCAGTCGAGAACTAGCGCCAGAAATGACAGCTTGCTGCATCTTTTGACCCTGAGCAATGCGTTGATTAATGCTTTCAACCAACACCACGCCATTTAACACCGCAACACCAAACAGCGTGATAAATCCAACTGCGCTTGGCACCGACAAGTATTGACCACTAAGATATAAAGACAACACACCACCGACAATAGCAAGTGGAATATTCACTAAAATTAGTAACACTTGTTTTACTGATGAAAAGGCCAAGTAGAGTAATAAAGTAATAAGAAATAAAGCCGCGGGAACAACAAACAGAAGCCGTTTCTGAGCACGAAGTTGGCTCTCAAATTGGCCTCCAATTTCAATGCCATATCCAGCGGGCAAGTTTACCTCAGCCGCAATTCGAGACTCTATTTCAGCAACCACACTGCCCATATCTCGCCCTTGTACGTTTGCTTGGATCACTACCCGCCGCTGTACGTCGTCCCGCCTTATCTGTGGCGGTCCCGTCTGATAAGAAACGTCAGCAACGTCACCAAGTCGCAGCCAAGCCCCAGTTTGAGATTGAATGCGAATGTCTTCAATTGCTGATTGATTGTTGCGATAGGAGTTGGCTAAACGGACGTAAATGTCCACCCGCTCGTTACCATTGATAATTTGTCCAGCGATTTCGCCGCCAACGCCTGCGCTGACAACTTCCATCACTTCGGCGACAGACAATCCATAGCGAGACAGAACCTCGCGTTTTGGTTTAACCAGTAATTGTAATTCACCTGCAATCTGTTCAGCTTGCACCGCTGTCGTGCCGGCAACTTGTTGAACCACAGCCGCGATTTCTTGACTCTTTTTTGCCAACACGTCTAAGTCTTTACCGAACAGTTTGATCGCCAGCTGGGCTTTAACACCTGATAATAATTCATCTACTCGAGTTGCTATCGGTTGAGAGAAGTTAAGTAATAGTCCAGGATACACCGCGAGTTTCTGTTCCATCAGCTGCTGTAGAGCCTTGCGATTATCTGCTGATTGCCATTCGGCGACTGGTTTTAAACCAATATATATTTCAATGTTATTGACAGGTTCAGGATCCCCGCCGATTTCAGCTCTGCCAATGCGACTTAACGCATAGGTCACTTCTGGAAATTCTAACAACAAGGATTCCAATTTAGGCGCCACGGTCAAAGCCGTATCCAAGCTTGCTGAGGGTGCTAATGTGACTCGTAAGTTGATTGTCCCTTCTTCTAACTCAGGAACAAACTCAGTACCTATTTTATCTAACAAACTTCCAGCCCCGATCGTTAACATCAGCGCGCTGCAAATAACCCATTTGCGATGACCAAGCAGCCAATTTAAAACCCCTTCATAGTGAGTGCTAATGGCTAACAACCAAGGATTTTGTCGTGGTGTAATCCCTCTTTTGAAAAGTATCACCGCAAGTGCTGGTACGACGATAAACGTCACCATCATTGCCGCAATCACTGCCAGCATGATGCTCAAAGCCATAGGTTGAAATAGTTTGGCTTCTACCCCTTCAAAGCTGAATAACGGAGTGAATACCAATAAAATAATACTTGAAGCAAAAAACACGGGTTTAGCAACTTCTTTACACGCAGCAGAGATACGCTGTGTTGTAGATTCAATTTGGCTGTACCGCGATTGTTGTTCTGCTGTTGATTGTGTTGCCGATAACGACTTTACAATGTTCTCTACCATTACCACCGAGCCATCAACCAACATTCCGATGGCAACAGCAAGGCCGCCTAGAGACATTAGATTGGCTGAAATACCAACCATCGACATCACCATTAACGCAATTGTAATCGCAAGAGGAATTGATAATAGCACCAATAAGGTAGCAGTCAGATTTAACAAAAAAAGTATGACAATCAATATAATAAGCAAGAAGGCCAGTGCCAACGCTTGCACCACCGTCATTACGGCTTGTTCAATTAAGTCCGCCTGATCGTAAAAAGGTTGAAAGGTAACTCCGTCTGGTAACGCTTGATTTATCAAAGTCATTCTTTTTTTTAACCCGTCAATCGTTGCTTTAGTATTCGCGCCAATCCGTTTAAGTACAATGCCAGTCACCACCTCACCAAGTTGTTGTGTTTTACCATCATTGCCTCGCAACGACAGTGTTACTGCGCCTTGGCGAATTTCTTCCCCAATTTGCACCTGTGCCACTTCAGCAACGGTGATCACCCGACCATCAATGGTTTTTACTGGTACCGCCGATATTTCATCCACACCGCGTTCACCACTTTGAAACCACCCAGTTCCTCTGATCACCAACTGTTCTTGTCCCCGCTGCAAATACCATCCACCTGCGTTGAGGTTATTTGATTCAATGGCAGAAGTTACTTGTTGCTGCGTGAGCCCATAAGCAAGTAACTTATTTGGGTCCACATTCACTTGATACTGACGGACACTACCACCAAACGACAACACATCTGTCACTCCGTCAATGGGCATAATCAGTAACTTAACCACCCAATCATTTAAGCTGCGCAATGCCATGGCGTCATAATCACTATTTGGCGCAGCTACCAGACGATATTGATACACTTGGCCCAATCCTGAAGTATTCGGCCCCATTTCTGGTGTTCCCACGCCGTTAGGGATTAATGATTTCGCCGCTTGCAAACGTTCAAAAACAAGCTGCCGAGCAAAGTAAATATTTGTACCTTCTTTGAATACAATCGTCACACCGGATAGACCCGTTTTAGAAATTGAACGCACTTGTTCAACATCTGGTAACGCGTACATCACCGCTTCAATGGGGTAAGTGATTAATTGTTCAACTTCTTCCGCTGCCAAGCCCGGCGCTTGAGTGTTTACCGAGACTTGGACATTTGTCACATCTGGAAACGCATCCAAATTCAGTTTAGGGATCATTGCCACGGCAGCAGCAACCACCACTAGCAAAATAATAACGACTAGTAGGCGTTGACGCAGCGACCAGTCGATGAGTTGATTAAGCATAGTCATCTCCTAGTGATTGTGCGGGTCAAAGCTACCCTTGGCTTGTTGTGAAGCAATAAAGAAAGCACCAGCTATAGCGACTTTACTGCCGGGCTCAATTCCAGTTATTTCAACCAAGTCGCCATAACGCTGTCCGCGTTCTACTGGTCTTGGCATAAACAAATTTGGTTGATATTCGACAAAAACCTGCCAGTTACCAGCTGCATTGAGGCTCAAAGCTTGCTCAGGTAATGCCATAACGGGAGTAGCATTAGGCACGTTAAACTTTACGGTAACAAACATTCCCGCGTGTAGTTGGTCATGAGTATTGTCAACCAGTAACCGGATGGTTCTTGTTCGTGTCACCGGATCGATAGTGTGTGCCTTTTGGATCACTGTGGCAGGATAGGTTTGCTGTTCGATCACCACTGTTGCGATGGGATCAGTGGTAAAATCGTACTCCAGTTCTGGCTGCACACTGGCTTCAACCCAAAGCTTTGATTCATCAGAAATTTCCATCACACGACTGCCAATGGTGAGCAATTGACCTTGAGCAAAGTCATCTCTTATGATCACTCCTGCACGCTGCGCTGTCAGTGTATATTGTCCCAATTCAGCACGTGTCTTTTGTTGAATCTGCTCAATCGCATTTTCAGTTAGCCCATACGCCAATAACTGGGCATAAGCTGAATCATATTGATTCTGTGCGGTATGTTTTTCTTTAGCACTTACCGCCTGTCGAGACAGTTTTTTTACTCTTTGCCATTCGCTATAACTTAGCAAATAATCAGATTGCGCTTTTGCCATCACTTCACTATAAAGCGTGACTAATGGCTGACCAACTGCCACCGTTTCACCCAAAATAGTATGTCGCTGTAAAATAACTGAATCAATGCGAGGTGATACAACGTAACTAGTGTAACCGTTTGCTTTAACTTCAGCCGGAGCCGAAATGGTTTGTTTGAGCGGTTTAGGCAATAGCTGAACCACTTCAATACCTGCAACTTGACGTTGGTCAGCTGTGAGCTGTATGCCTTCGTTTTGTTCATGCTGTTCATGCTGTTCATGCTGTTCATGCTGTTCATGCTCATGATTCGCCCCAGCATTAGCCTGATTCAACAACAGTGACGATAAAAACAATAACGAGACTAAGTTTAATTTTGTATTCATTATAAGCTTCCGTATAAGGCAACTTATACCAATATTAATAGTTACTCATTTTGAGGAACCAAACCTGACGTTAGCAAGACGCGAGAGCGGTGCTATCGACAAGCTTTTCTTGCCTCAAAGTAGATCATTTCATTAAGTGAATTGGTATTAACCTTGTAAATTGCCAATCATGACATACCATTTTTGGGACAAACCGCAGTTGAAATGACAGCGCATTAACAACAAGTTCGACGCCAATAAACGGCAGATCAAAATCAAATTAATATTAACGATGTATTTGATGAGGAAGTGGACAGACGCTTAAACTCGAGCAACGATGCTAATACCAATCCGCAATAACACTTAATCATTTTGAAAGATTAAACCTGACGATCGCTGCGTTAAAAATTTCTCATTTAGAACAACTAAATAACGAAATTTTTGCCTTGCCTACATGGATGTAGGTACCTTAGCGGTAGCAGGACGCGAGAGCGGAACTATCGACAAGGTTTTCTTGCTTCAAAATAGACCACTTAGTTAAGCGGATTGGTATAATTCCGTTATTGTCAGCCTTGAGGTTGATTCAAAGCTGAACAAAGCACGCGCAGTAATAGTTAAAATTGCCGAGTTGGCGGACTATCCAAATAAATGAATTGGAGGACGGTGGTGGCTTTCGACTCGCAGCAAGCGCTTCTTCTGAGGCTCTAAGTAATGCTCGCCTTGACTATCCGAAACGGGTGCTTCGTCCGCCTTCAGCAAAGCAAGGTTAAGATGAGTACCACTACAGTGACCGCAATGATGGCAGTCTTCAGAGCTATGGGTGTCTTTGTTTATAGTGTGATCGTCGGAGTGTTGGTGTTGTGTACTCAAGTGCTGAGCATCAATTTGATGAAAGTCTTGCAAGGCCGTAAAAAGGCTCACCACTTGCGATGTGCAAATCAACATGGCGATGATGATAAATAGCCTATTCAAACCCAACTCCGGAACAAAAATAACCTAGGTAATCTAACACTTTTAATTTTGCTGTCAACGCACCATGTCGCTAGCTGTAAGCATTAGCTATAAACGCAATTGAAATGCGAATCATAATCAATATTTAACATATTGTTTTATATAGAATTTTGTTGACTTGAACGGGTAAATCTTTACACTGACGGAAAATAATTTCTTCAAGGAAATAACATGCAAGGCAAACAACGCGTCATTGATGCATTTAATACTTTATTAGCCAACGAGCTTGCAGCTATCGACCAGTATTTTATTCATTCTCGTATGTATGAAGATTGGGGCATGACCAAACTATATGAACGTCTTGAACATGAACGAGAAGAAGAAACCACTCATGCAGACTGGCTAATTAAACGCATTCTGTTTTTAGAAGGCGTGCCAAACATGTCTAACCGTCGTGATTTACTAATTGGACAAGACGTAAAATCAATGATGCAAAATGACCTAACACTGGAATTAGAAGTAGTTGATAGCGTCAAAGCAGCAATCAAAATCTGTGAAGAAGAACAAGACTATCAATCTCGTGAAGTGTTAGAAAAACTATTATTCGACACCGAAGAAGACCATGTGTATTGGCTTGAGCAACAGATCAGACTGATCGATTTAATTGGCGCACCTAATTACGTGCAATCACAACTATAAGGAACGTAAAAGAATGAAAGGGGATAAAAACGTTATTGTGGCGCTAAATAAAGTGCTAGCTAATGAACTTGTCGGGATCAACCAGTATTTTTTACATGCCAGAATGTTCAAAGATTTTGGCTTCAGTCAACTGGATAAAGCCGACTACAAAGTGTCTATTCAGAAAATGAAGAACGCGGACCGTCTGATAGAACGCATATTGTTTCTTGAGGGCTTACCAAATTTGCAAGATCTTGGCCGTTTGCGTATCGGCGAAAATAGCGAAGAAATGATTGCCTGTAACATGAGCTTTGAGCAAACATCACTGGTCGATTTACAGGATGCGATTAAGATCTGTGAAGATAAGCAGGATTACATCAGTCGCGAAGCATTAAGCAAAATACAATGTGAACAGGAAGAACAAATTGATTGGCTGGAAACCCAACAGCAACAAATCAAGTTGATAGGCATCGAAAACTACTTACAGTCGCAAATGTGATACCAGCATATTGAAAATAAATCCAGAGTCCCGGATTCTGGATATTAAAAAAGGGCGGAATGCCCTTTTTAAGTCATAGGATTTTCAGGTTTTTGCTTAAGATAATGATCAAGCAACCTGTTCAGTCACATCGACGATTTCAATCAGTCGCTCGTTTAAAATTTTCTTTGTACAATTACAACATTTTCCACACTGCTTACCTACAGAAAGTTCCTGACTGAGTTCCCGCATAGAGCGAGCCCCATTATCAATACTTTCTTTAATGTGTTTGTCGGTTACACCGTGGCAGATGCAAATGTACATAAATGAAAACCAATATCAATTCGATTAACTACGAGTAAGTTTAATCTAAACAAAAATTGTTATCAACAACAAAATGAATAAAAACCATTCTTATTTGTATATGCGGATATCAATGACCACCATCACTGCACAACCGAGCTGTAGCTGCGGTCGCAGGATTTATAGCCTAACTTTCGTGTAATATATGCCAGTGAATTAGGCTGTTTTACCCTACCAACGGAGTACCCTATACTTTGAAAATGACTGTCGTGGTTGAATGGTGGCGAGTCGGTGGGTGACATATTGAGTACTAAATTGACTATTAATATTTTGATAAATATGCGTTGCTTATCAATTTGGTAACCAAAGGTTAGTAAAGTAGTTTCTTTAAGTTGATTTTATAGCAACTATTCTTATAGACTCACGCACCTATTTTAAAGTAACTACTTTGTTTTTACTAAATAACCTCAGCTGAGGTTGAATGAGTTTACTTGTCGACGATTTGGGTAGCCTGCGAAGCTGGTAACGAAGGTCTATGGATGATTTATAACTACATATGCATTTTACTTTTGGCACTGCTTGTTTCTTTACAAGCTTTTGCTAGTGGGCATACACAGCAAATATCCCGCGTTTCGGTCGAAGAAGGATTATCTCAATCAGCCATCACCGACATTGTTCAAGACCATTTGGGATTTGTTTGGATTGGCACACGCCAAGGGCTAAACAGGCACGATGGTAGCAACATTATGACGGTTGGCGCTGGAGTTGGCCTGGAACAAAAAGACATTTTCAAGCTGGCCGTAATCAATCAAAAGTATCTACTAGTCTCGACAGCGGTATCAGGCACTTACCTGCTCGACTTATCTACTTATCAAGCCATCCAAATTTACTCTGGCAAATTGCACGAAAACAGCCCTTTTGTAGACCCAGTTTCAGCAGCGTTTGGCCACAACGACAAACTGGTTATGGCAATTGGAAGAGAAATTCACTCCCTTAGCTTGCGTTCGTTTGAGTCAACATTTATAACCCGAGTTCCAGAAGGCGAGTTTATTTCTTCATTGTTGAGTACTGGCGAGCAGTTGCTTATCGCAACGAACAAACAACTTTACCGCTATGCCCCCCTAACAAATGCGCTTTCGATAATCCAATACAATCATGAAACCGAGTCAACTGAAAACAAAGTTCGTTTTCTCAAAAAAGATCCGTCTTTGGGATTATTGGTCGGCACAGTTAATGGCCTCTACAGTGTTCCATTGGTGGATAATATAACCAAGGAACAAAGTAGCGAATTGTTAGTAGCGGGCATGTCTGTGTGGGGCCACCAAATCACACCATTTGGCGAATTTATTGGCACTGACAATGGTTTGTATATGTTTGACCGTAAAGCCAAGCGCGTTAGTAAAGTATTTGATTTAGCACAAAGTCGTTTTATGCTTTCAAGCACAAGCATCACTAAATTAATGAAAGATAAATCCGATAACTTGTGGATGGGAACGCATGGGGAAGGTGCGTACATCTGGCCCTCAAGCACCCTAAGATTCGATACATTACATGAACATACGCGGCAATTATCTAACAATAATGTTTGGGCTATAACTGAAATCGCAGAAAACTTGCTCCTGATAGGTACTGATAATGGGATCAATGCATTCAATCCTATATCTGAAAAGTTAGAAGCGACTTATTTAACCAATAGCGATCCCAACGCGCCTTATGGCATTGACGCCATTCACAGCATTTTTCCGGTGGACCAACAACAACAAATCTATGCTGTACAGACTGCAATTAACAGCGGGCTATTTTATCGTAATGAAAATAAATTTGTCGCTTTTAATACCTTGTCTGACGTCGAGATTGGAGAGTACAGCTGGGGACTTACTAAATATCCACAACAACGCTTTATATTTATTGGTACAAAAGGTTTTTTCGAGTTTGATGCCAAATCCGGCAACATTACTCGGTTATCTGGACTATCGTCCAAAATTGACGTCAATGAATCATTCTTCTTCTTACCTCCTCTCTCCCCGAGTAATAATAACCAATATTTTGTTAGCACAAGTCGCGGATTACTACGGTACGATGCTGCTGAGCAAAATATCGATGTGTTGTATGCCAAATCGGATAAACAATCAATTCCAGCTGTAGAAAGCTGGATTCAAGATCCCATAGCCCACACAATTTGGTTAGCGACATCGTCAGAAGGCTTGGTTGAATTGGACAGTAAAACCTATGAAGTCAAGCAAGTCATAAATCAAGACCGAGGCTTATTAAGTAACACCATCTACAGAATACAAATAGATTTGAACGGAGCAATTTGGTTTAGTTCGCAAAGAGGCTTATACAAATATGCTCCAAATCAGCAGATTCTAGAAATATATAAAATGAATCATGGTCTACCTTCGGTGGAATTTAACGCTGGAGCTTCTGCTCAATTAAGTAACGGAAAGCTGATCTTTGGTACTGTTAAAGGCGCCGTTTTATTTAACCCTGAAGATTTTACCGAGGCTGTGGCAAATACTGCTGATATTCAGCTAACCCAACTTGATATTCTGTCCAGTGACGCACATTTGTTTGCGCCAAGGGCCATACAACAAGCAATGTCATTTAACTATGACGCTATGGGCATAGAAATAGGCTTATCAAGCTTTGATTTTAGTGGTGTAGGCCAAGGTAACTTGTATGCGAATCTAGAAGGACCAAGTAATTTAAATTTCAAGCAAATAGACAATCAACACTTGTTTTTTAATCAACTTGCTCCTGGTGCCTACACTTTAACCATCACAAAACAAACAACGCCCCTTTCAGAACCAACCAGCAAATTGGTCGTCGACTTTTCTGTTTCCTACTCGCCATGGCGCTCTCCAATGGCAATGGCTGCTTATGGCTTTATGATAGTGCTGTGCTTATTGCTGTTGTTAAAAAGACATCGGTTCAAACGACAACAATTAGAGTCCACATTAAAAGCGTTAACGCAGGCGAATACGCAGACCCAGCTGGCCTTGCGTTCGACCCAAAGTGGTATATGGTCTGTTAACCTCAAATCGCACAAGGTAACGCAGGAACGCTCGCAAATACTGGGGTATAAATCCAACACTATTTCTATTCAGGATCACTACAATGCAATACATCCCGATGAACGCGAAATTGTAGAAACCGCTTGGAAAAGGTTTATAAGCAACCCAACAAAAGAGCACCTTTCTTTGTCCTATCGTTTGTTATGCAACAATGGCCAATGGCATTGGTTTCACGACATTGGTCAAGTCGCTGAGTATGACACCGATGGGTCTGTTGCAGAGTTAACTGGGATTTATACCAATATTACCGAACATAAAGCCAACCAGCTCAAAGCGTCAATTTTGGGTGAAGCAGTTAGTCAAGTAAACGATTGGTTGCTTATATTAGACCCTCAGCTGGTGCCTATCTCAGTTAACCGAAGTTTTTGTGAGGCCTTTAATATCGATCCCAAGCGTGCGCTTAGCGAGCTCACTGTAGAACGTTTTTCTCAATCGATTGGGCAAAAAAAGCTGACCGCTTTGATCCAACAACTTAAATCGATGGGCCCAAACCAATACTTACGCCAAGAAGTACAAGTTACCGACGATGATAACCAACTTCATCCTGTGCAACTGAGTATCAGTGCAATATCTAAAGATGATGCGACACTACAATACTTTGTAGTGGTCGTCACGGATTTAACTGAACAGAAGCAAGCTGAAAACGAGCTACGCTACTTAGCTAATTTTGATTCGCTTACGAACTTACCGAATCGAAACCTAATGTTACAGCACATAGAATTTGCAATATTTAATGCAGAGCAGTCACAAAGTAGCTGTGCCTTGCTGTTTATTGATTTAGATAAATTCAAGCCCATCAATGACGCATACGGTCACTTGGTTGGTGATAAACTGCTCATAGCCATCACTGAGCGAATCAAAGGGCATCTCGACGATAACTGCATTTTAGGTAGACAAAGCGGTGATGAGTTTTTGCTGCTGGTAAAACAATTATCGTCTGCGGAGTATTTGAGCTCGCTGGTTACTAAATTAGTGCAGCTGATCCCAGAAAAGCTGGAGATTGATCGGATCACCGTGAGTGTCTCTGCAAGCATTGGTGTTGCTGTGTATCCCTTTGACGCAAACAGCGCAGAAACCCTGATCCGAAATGCGGATATTGCGATGATCCACTCTAAGCAGGCTGGTAGGAATGCATTCAAGTTCTTTACCGAACAAATGAATGAAGAAATTACCAAAAAACTGACATTGGAAAACGCACTAAAAACCGCTGCCAAAGACGGCCAAATTTACAATCACTATCAACCAATAATCAACACAACAACTGGACAAATTGCAGGCGTTGAACTGCTAATGCGTTGGCAACATGAAGGTGTACAGGTGCCACCAGATGATTTTATTCCCATTGCAGAAGAAGTGGGTATGATTGAACAGCTAACGGAACAAGCGTTAATTCGTGCATTAACCGAGTTGCGTCCAATGTTTATGAAACGGGCCGACTTTTATGTGTCTCTTAACCTCAGCGCAGTACACATCTTGCGAACAGAAATCACTCAGCAGTTTAGCGATATTCTGACTGCCCATAACCTGTCCAACAACCGCTTGCGGTTAGAAATTACTGAATCAAGCTTTATGTCTGATATTGCCAAAGCGAGAACCACGTTGAGCGAGATGAAACAAGCAAACTTTACGTTATTGCTTGATGATTTTGGTACCGGCTACTCTTCCTTAACCTACTTAAATGAGTTCCCACTGGATATCATTAAAATAGATCAGGGCTTTGTAAGAAATATGGATAACCGGAGCGTGAATAAGTCGATTATCCGAACCATCTATCTGTTAGCTCAAAGCCTAGATATGAAATGTATTGCCGAAGGTGTAGAAACCGAGCAGCAGCTGGCTTTTCTACGAGCAATCGGGTGTGAGTATATGCAGGGGTATTATTTCGCTAAACCAATGTCTGCACAACAACTACTCGTTGAATACAGCCACGATAAACTTGAGGATATAAATTTTAAATAGCGTTAACGAAATTTAGAGATAATATGCCACAGAACGGGTTTTAGGTTGTTTTATCTCGGTCCAGTTCCAGCCAATCGCCAATCTTTTGAAAAAGCACATTAGAATCGACTGGCTTGGGAATGAAATCATTCATCCCCACCGCCAAACACTTTTCTCTGTCTTCTTCGTATGCATTGGCAGTAATTGCAATGATATACGGGCGCCCATAAAGTTTATTGTCCGCAAGGATACGCTCGGTACACTCAAAACCGTCCATATTAGGCATTTGGCAGTCCATCAACACTAAATCGCTTGAATGCTTTTCTAACATTTCGAGCGCTTCGGTTCCATCCATCGCGACTTGTAGGTTGCACTGAGTCATGTTCAATAATTTACTGATCACCACTTGGTTTATTCTATTGTCTTCAACCAAGAGAACATTAACACCCGCAAGTGAAGGAGGCTCAACCTCAACACTATTGCTTTGCGTTTGCTCTCCCAAAAGCGCGGGTATTGCTACAAGAAACTTACTGCCACATCCGAGTTCACTTATAACAGTAATTTCTCCCTCCATTGCATCAACCAGCTTCTTCGTTATCGCTAAACCCAGGCCTGTACCGCCGTACTTTCTGGTTGTCGACAAATCGGCTTGCACAAACTCTTTAAACAACGTTGCTTGGTGTGCTTTTGAGATACCGATACCGCTGTCCTCAACCAAAATACTCAAGACTTGCTGGCTATATCGAGCAATTAGTTTTATTTCGCCCTCGTTGGTGAATTTACCCGCATTACTGAGTAAATTATTGACTATCTGCGAAACTCGTAACTCGTCTAATTGGAGATACTTAGGCAAGCTTTCATCAAAATCATAATGAAACTTAACGCCAATTTTTAACGCTGTAGACTCGAAGACACTTGCCTGACGACTGATTAACTCGTGAATATCAACAGAACGGAGCTCTAACTTTAATGCCCCCGCTTCGATTTTTGAGTAATCTAAAATATCATTCAAAATCAATAACAAATTTTTTGCGGAACGCTGGATAATGGAAACGTTATCGAGAAATGTACTGGGTACGCTTTTGTCTCTTAATAAGTGCTCTGACATCCCGATTATGCCATTTAACGGGGTGCGAATTTCGTGACTCATATTTGCTAAAAAGAGACTTTTTGACTGGTTTGCATGGTTTGCAACTTCAACTGCCTTTGTTAGCTCTTTAGTTTTTTCCGCTACTTGCTGCTCAAGTCGACGATTGAAGCTTTTCAGCTTTTCATTGAGCGCTTCGTTTTCGCTATTTGCCAACTGAAGTTTTGAAAAACTCATCGTCAGCTTAAAAGCGAGCTGATTAAATTGCTGCTGTAGTTCAACAATTTCAAGAAAACTCGATTCGTTCACCGCCGAGTTTTCTATCAACTGACTTGGCTCATATTTCTTAATATCTTCGCTTAATGCATTAATCGGCCGAACAAGTAACTTAGCCAAATGCTGCACAAACAATGTACTCAAGACGATTATCAGTCCAGCAAATAGTAATGAGTCTAGCCAAGCTGCTGCAGCAATTAAATTCAAATGCTTTCTCTCAATAAGAGAAACCACTGACCAGCCATAGTCTTTTGATAGCGAGACTTGCTTATAAAACACTTGCTCAGTGGAGTCCTCGAAAAGATTAGTCTGCTTGTCATAAAGTTCAGACAGTGTCTGTTCCGAAGGCATATCTAACGCTTTGAACTCAGTGTTCAAAGAGCTAAAAACAATTCTATTTTGGTTGTCCAATATAACTAAATGACCTCGTTGTGCTAACACATGAGGAATAAATCGCTCAAACGATTCAAATTTAAGTGAGCCTTCAATAACCCCAAAAAACTCGTCTTGCTGATATACAGGAGCAGATATAGCCACAATCGTTGCTTCGTTATAGCCTCGTGCTTTAAACACGCCAGAGACATAACCTTCAGGGTAAAAGCGACCTTGATTAAAATAGTCACGATCAGAAACGTTGACGTCCATACCGACCATGCTTTCTCGAAATGCAGGCGGGAAAAAGTGTGTCACTTCCGCTTCATGATTAACAAAAATGGCCGTATCCATATTTTTATATGTATTAACCAACTTTGCTAAAATAGCATTCTTATCAATACCTTGCGCAATGCTATGTGACGCCATACTGACTGCTCGGCGATAACTATCTAGGTAATCATTGATTTGCAATATCACCGTGTCGGATGCGGTATTAAGTTGAGCTTGAACTTCAAATTCAACCCGTTTGTAGTGATTATTTGTCAGCACAATAGACAGAATTAGTACCACGAGAATGATAACGAGGCTAACTGATGAGCTTAGGATCTGGCGCAGTGGCACCCCTTGCCACTTGCTTCTAGCAAAGAAAAAGCTGAACAGATCCGCTATCGCAAGACATATCGCGGCATTAATAAAATATTTAGCAAGGGCGGTAAATATAACGACAAGTGGTAGGGCTAGAATGAAATAGCCAAAAATGAAAAGTAAGGGAAGACCAAAAAGCAACCAAAACGCTAAGCCTCTAACCAAAAACAGCTTTCTCGGTTTGACAGAAACAAAGTACAACCAAAATACTTCAGCTAGGAAAACCGCGGAAGGCAACATGTGTCCCCAGCGGTACCATATAAAACAGCCACTAATCGCTACAGCAACTACCGCATATGGCCAACCGAAGCGCAACAATATAAGCAGAACAAAGAGTTGACCAAATAAAAACTCAGAGCTATCAAGAAACCAAAATGGGAGTAAATTGGCGATACCACCTAACACCCCAAAAAGTAATGTAATAAAAACAGCTCTATATTGGATCAATATCTTACTACACTCAAATTACCTACAATAGATATAAACAATATGAAATAAATTTACACTTGCCAAGCTAGAGTGACTATTAGCTTACGTAAATGGCATAGTTTTAAAGCCGTTAATGGTCAGGACATTGATGACTTTCTATTTGTAGTACACAAGACGCCACTTTAAATTGTTCAGTCAAAACCGATTCGACTTCGATTCTGCATGCTGAGTCGTGCGCTTCAATGGTGCAATGGTGGTTGAGCACAATATGTGCACCAACGACTAGCTTTCCTTCGGCGTTAGTAACTGTAATATTATGTGCACTTTCAACGTGTTCGGTGTTAATAATAGCTTGTTCAACTGCCTTCACACTGGGTAAAGCAGGTGACTTTAATAGTAAACCTTTAATACACGTATTCAGTACTTTAATGCCCGTAAACAATACAAACACCGAAATCAACATACTTGATAGGATATCAACCACTAACCAGCCTGTTAGGTGAATTATCACACCGGCAAAAAAAGTTGAGACTGTTGATAACAAATCAAAGAAAGAGTGTAAAAACACTGCATATACATTAATGCTGTCTTTTCTGCCCTTATATAAAATCCAAGCAGAAGCACCATGAAACAAAAACCCAACCGCCGCTATTACAGACATTAAATAGCTATCAACGTGGTGTTCGTTACCGGTCATATGGTGATTCAAGCGGTCGCTACCTTCAAACAAAATTAGCACGGCAATCGATAGATACAACAACCCGTTAATGAGCCCGCCTGTGTATTCTGCTTTTTTATAGCCATCACTAAAAGTCTTGGCCAAGTGAATTGCAACGGTCGACGCAATCAGCGCGATGAAAAGCGAGCTATTGTGCACAAACAAATGACCGGCATCCGCTAAAACCGCTAGAGAATTAGAATAATAAGCACCGACTAGTTGAATGAGCATAAAAGAACACGTTATGCACAACGCAATAATGAGCCTCTTGCGTGAAGCTTGGTGCGTGGTAATTTCCGTCATATGGAGAAAATAAAACCTGTAAAATGGCAGCGACCGATTTCAACAATCAACAATAAAATAAGAAACAACAACCTGTTTCACTACTTGGTCGCAAATGGTAATGATATATAGTCTCAATTGTAACCTGATTTGGATCAGGTTGCACTTACTAATCAGTAAGCATTTGAATAACGTAAGTGGCGCTCCCGTTTATCCAACCGAATAGATTATTCATGCACAAAATAAAATACGCTCTATACTGAGTTATGCTGGCAGCCTTAGTTCATTCTAAACCTATCTTCTGATCACTAAGGCTTGACTCTAGGGACATAGAAATCAGCTTTCAAGGGCTTAACTCGTTGCTTTAATTAAATTTTTTAAATTGCGAGGGATTCTATGCGCAACAAAGACGTCGATCATGGTCAAAGACATCCAAGAGTAATCATCATTTGTGACGATCCGCAGGAGCTTTCAGGGGTCACTGATATCATTTCCTCTCAAGTTGATTCATATCGAGTGCTTACCAGCCATAAAGAAGCGGCAGAGGTTATCACTTTGGCTCCACCAGACGTTATTATTATTGCCCGCAGTACCGTCGCAAAAAGTGTGGAATTCTATAGTCTGCTAGCCAAACACAACTTGCTCAATTATCCACACGAAAATATTTTACTGTGCGAGAATAAAGAATCCGGTATCGCTTTTCGGTGTTGTATTAAAGGAATATTCAGCGATTATTTTGTCTACAAACCGATGTACGAAAACTATCGCTTTCGAATGATTTTACACAATGCCTTACTACGGTCAGAAAACACTGAGGAAGTACATGATATTCGCGAAGAGCATTTTGGCCGAATCGATGAAAAACTCAAGCAACTTATTGATGATGCGGCAGAGTACCAAGGTAAAGCGGAAGAAACCTTACAGTCAGCACGGGTTAAGTTAGAACAAGCCAAAGGTGTAAATCAAGTCCAAGATGATCTACTGACTGAGCTTAAGAAAAAGCATTTAGCACCGTTGATTGATCAGCTTGAACAGCAACTCGCTGACAGTGTCAAAGAACTAACCTCACGTTTAAAAGACAAACAACTTTCCGTAGCGGAGTTTTCAGCACTACTAACAGAAAGAGACATTCCCAAAACCGCGACTGCAGCACAGCACGTTATTCCTATCGGTCACGAGGGTGAAGTCGAAGTTGCAAAACCTGCACCCGCTAAAACAGAGCCATCTAAAGTCATGGTAGTTGAAGACAATGAAATATATCGAGAGATGATTGCCAAAATACTGCGTGATGAAGGACATCATGTTGAAAGTGTTTCAAGTGGACTTACTGCGATTAAGCGGTTGCGTAAACAGAAGTTTTCTCTGGTATTTATGGATCTCTTTATGCCAGAACTTGATGGTTACAATACAACGAGAAACCTTCGCAACATAGCACATTGCAAAGATTTACCAATAATTGCGCTAACGAGTAACAAAAACAAAGACATTATCAGAAAATGGGCTTCGTTGGGGCTTGCAGGATACATCACTAAGCCATCAACCAAGCATGCTATTCTAAAAGCCGTAGAAAAAGCATTGCATACCAATGCAGAGTTGCAGCAGTGATCTTATCGGCTCCGAATATCAAATTTGCAAATACAGTTCGTAGCCAGTGAAGGTGACTTCTAGACTGATCAGCAGCAGTAAAAAGCTCACTAGATGTCCTACTTTAACCTTGGAGCAAACGTAGGCGCCTAAAGGCGCTCCTACTACGACTATGGGTATTGCAGCGAGTAAATAACTATTGATTTCAGGTGTAACTGCGCCTAAATGCCAAGCATTTACACCGCTTCCAACTAACGACGTAAACGCCATTACTACCACTGAGGTAGCCGTCGCTTTTTTAACATCAGCATTATAGGCCACCACCAATAAAGCAAACAGTGCGATATCGGCACCCGAACCAACAAGCCCACTTGCAATTCCACCAATAAAGGCAACCAGCATAAATCTAAGCAGTTTAGGTCTAATGAATTCGCTACTGGGTTGATGGTGTGCTTTTCTCCACCACCGCAAAACCAAAGTTACTGCAAAGCACAATAGCAACAAGCTAAATATAGACTTTACCAGTAATCTAGGTGCATACGGGGCGATGAACTGTAAGCTAATAACTACGCCCAATGCAGCCATTGGCAACGCCATCATAATAACGTTTCGGTACACTGGAATTTGACGACAGAAAATAGTAATCGTGGCAGCGCTCATACCAAAGCTTTGTATCGCTAGCGAAAAAACTTTCGCCGTCGCGGGTTCAATTGCCAACATTTTAGTCATCACAGGAAATGCCACTGCACCGCCTCCTAATGCCGTGCCTCCTGCGACAAACGAGCCAAGCGCCATCGTCAATGCAATTTCAAATTCAGCTAATATCTGTGCTAATGCCTGTGAAAAGCCTTGTAGCCAAATTAGTACGACGTACACTAGTAGCGTAAAGAGTATTGGCCAAGTTGCCGGCTGAGCTATTCGTTGTATCATTAATCATCCATTTGGGGTTTCCCCCACTTCCACTTCATTTTACTGCTTTACCATTTTTTGAGATCTAAAAGCGCCCAAAAGCAACTTTAATTTATCAGGTTATTTGTGTAACTAACTTTAAAGAAATCAGCAGAAAAACTTGTTACGCAGATCACACGATTTGCGATTAGACCTGAACTGGAAAAACATATCAAATTAAATTTGTATTAACAGGAGTATTACATAAATAATATCAATTCAATGCCGTGAATTTCCTATTAGACTTGAAGCAATTTGCTTTGTCACTGATGCCACTAACATAAAAACTTTTGCTTTCACACTTAGCTAATGCAATAGCCATTGAATCTAATACAAGCTGCCTAGTGCAGCGAATCAGATCTTTGCTGGTCAAAATTCCGCTTAGATAGCGGTTGAATCAAAAACACAACTGCCTTAATATAACAATATATAATTACATATTACCTTTAGTTATAGATGTAGTTCGCTATATAAGGGCAGCAAGCATGACTGAACAAAACGCGTTATCCCAAATTTACTTAGATGCAAATGCAACCACACCGGTCTTAGAAAAGGCTGCGGATGCCGCACTCATCACCATGCGCACCATGTTTGGGAACCCGAGTAGTAGCCACATCACAGGCTTACAAGCCAAACAAATCATGGAGCGTACTCGTGGTAAAGCTCAACAAGTGATCGGCTCAGGTCAAGGACATATTATTTTTACCAGTGGCGCAACTGAAGGAATACAAACAGCTATATTGTCCGCGCTATGTGAAGCTAAGAAACACTTAGACGATAACAAGCAATATACGCTACTTTATGGAGCCACTGAACATAAAGCCGTCCCTGAGTCCTTACGCCATTGGAACAAAGTACTAGGTGTAAACGCTGAAGTTAAAGCTATCCCCGTCGACCGTACTGGTAAATTAGATCATGAATTTATTGCTGCACATATCGAAAATGCGTTAATGATTTGCACTATGGCAGTCAATAACGAGACGGGTGTATATCAAGACCTTCAAGCACTTGAACAAACGATTCGAACCGTAAACCCTAGCGTATTTTGGATGGTCGATTGTGTCCAAGCTTTAGGAAAACGAGCGCTCAATATTGCCCACACAAGTATTGACTATGCGCCGTTTAGCGGCCACAAACTCTACGCACCTAAAGGCATTGGCTTTGTCTACATTCGAGAAGGTGCACCGTTCACTCCCTTTATCGCAGGTGGTGGTCAAGAAGGCGGGCTTCGCTCAGGTACCGAAAACATACATGGTATGGCAGCGCTAGAAGTGATTTTTGACGAATTACTCAAAACAGACAATGCCGCTTTTGCATCTTTTGAACAATTACAAACATACAGAACACAACTCTCTGAAACGCTCAAGCAAGCGTTCCCAACCATTACTTTCAACCATGATTTTGAGAACAGTGTTCCCACTACTTTAAACTTTGCTATCCCTGGCTTTAGCTCTAAAGAAATCATGGACTTATTTGATGCTGCAAATATCCGAGTCAGTTCAGGCTCAGCATGTAGTTCTAAGGTAACCAGAAGCTTTGTGCTGGATGCTATGGGACTACCTGCGTGGCAAAGTGAATCAGCAATTAGAATGTCATTTGGCCCTGCAACAACACAGCAAGAGATTACTGAAGCTTGTGATAGGATTAAGCATTGCGCTCAGGCATTAGGACATAGTTGTCTGTTGCAACACAACAATACGGTGAGCGAGAAAGAAGCTCTAGATGGGCTAGTGCAATTTAAAGTCGGCGGAGCTTGTTGCTGGTTATTTGTGGATGGCGCAAGTAAATCAGCGGTGATCATAGATCCACTCGCTGAATTAGTCGATCGTTTGAAAACCATTATTCAGTGCCAACAATTAAACGTTGTTGCCGTGCTAGATACTCATGGTCACGCTGATCATGAATCTAGTCGCATCGAATTGGTAAATCAGCTAGATAACTGCGATCACCTCGGGTGGCCTAAAGCAACAAAATCAGTGACGCTAAAAGGTCACCATTTAGATTCAATTCAGTGTGGCGATTTTGATATTGCCAAACTACCCACACCAGGACATACACAAGACAGCGTCAGCTATCTCATATTAGACAAAAGTAACGACTCTGAAGAAATAAAATACCTCTTTTGTGGCGATCTTATCCTAATGGGAGCATTGGGTAGAACAAACTTCGCAACCAGTTCTGCAGCAGCTATGTACGAAAGCCTGCTTATCGTTAAAAATATCTCGGACCAGGGAACAATTTTGTGCCCAAGTCACGACTACAATAACGAATTTGCTACGACGATTGAGGCTGAATGCAAAAGAAATACTTTGCTAAATGACGTGCTCAAAGGACAGCTTAGCCTTGCGTCATTCGTCGAACAGAAGTCAATAGTAGACCAACAGATCAATGATGAAAGTGGCAGCGAAATACTTTGTGGTGCCTCAGTTTGCAGCAAGGCTTCATTCGAACTTAAAGAATTCTCAGCACGCGACCTTGAACAGCACCTTTTACAGCACCCTACTACAGCACTCATTGATATTCGTGAGCCACATGAGTATGCACTGCATCATGCTCAGCAGTTTGACCAAAATGTACCGCTAACAAGACTCGTCGACTTTATCGCTCGATTTGGTCAAGACAAAAGTAAAGAACTGATCTTAGTTTGTCGCAGTGGTAGTCGCTCTCAGGTCGCTGCGCAAGCTTTAGCAAGGTTAGGATTTAGCAATATTGGTCACCTTAAAGGTGGTTATGCCCTGGCGGATCTGCCTAGATAGTAAGTATTACTCACAGATTCCTTTCTTAAAGTGCCTAAATTGCGCTCAGCTTTTTAGGCACTTTTTTGATCTACTTAATCTCTCTGACGTAATGCTCATAACGCAAAACACTGTTTACCAACGTATTCATGGCCCACAAAAAAGTGCATTTACCGCAAAAAGTCTGCTCCACCTGCTTGCGACCTTTCAACTGGCGCAAAAAATGGCAAAACTGCTGGGACGACGTCAAATATTGTTCAAAGCGTTGCGCATCCAAGAAAATCCATAATTAACCTCAGCTGCGAATAAGAATTTTGAAAGTGTAAATACTGAAGAATCCATAAGTTTTCTAGTACCAATAATGAAATTTTGTTCAACATCAAGGCGTTTTCCCTTGTCATCGCTGGCTATGGCAAGGGAAAACAACGAAGAGAGCGGACGAAATAGTATTATTTGGCAAATTCGCTTGTCCGCGCTTGAGGTTAATCAATTGGCTCTACTCACAACTAGGACGACGACAAATGTGCGTTGAAAAATAGCTATTGAAGTTTAAACCGATAACTTTGCAGCGGTTCATTTCGCCACTGTATATAGTCAGATTCTAACGTTTCATAGCTGTTGAGTAATAGACCTTCTATTTCTGAGCCATCAATCACATTACAAGGGTTAGAACGTTCCATAATCAAATAGGTAAATAGGGCTTGTCGCCCCCGCTCGTTGTTCATCAGAAAATAGATAAGGTGCCAGCTATTTGCGTACAATGCATGCCGTAACGCAGTATCCCATTGCTGTTCATTGGTGACTAGCGTTCCCAGTTCTAAAAACTGAAATCTTAGTTTTTCATCTTTTAACCACGCTCGGTTTGATGGAATATTTGTCCACTCACCATCATAGTGTATCCCCTCAAAGTATTCGGCTAATCCCTCGGATAACCACCTAGGAACAAGACCAAATGTATAATAAACCAATGCATGTGTTGCTTCGTGAACCAGAGTATTGAGGGTGGTTGCGTCGTTCACTCTATATTCTATTAAACCAACATTATGGGAACCTAAATATAATCCTTTATTTCCCTGAGCCGATGCGCCATAAGAAGCAACATGCGCTTCATATTCACTTCGGTCTGCCAACACATATAAATTGATACTTATAGGAGCATTTTGGCGCATACTGGATGGTGCATAGGCGATTAGCATCCGTTCAAAAAATTCAAACAGCGCTACTAATCTAGAATAGGCACGGTTTTCAAACTGCTTGGAAACCGATGGTGCGACCAAATTAAAAGTGAAAAAACGATTGTTAGCATCTTCTTTTTTAGCTCTGAAAACATCATTAGTAATGACTCGACATGTTTTCTCATTCACATCTGAAACAGGGAATGAAGTGGAAAATTGCTCTTGTGATTGCGGGGCTAGTTGTTTGCTTTCTAAAAGTGGTTCTAACGGAACGACCTTATTTTGTGTAGAGTGAACGATATTTTGCAGGACTGTTTGTTCACTGTAGTCTCTAGCATTTATAGCGGATTTCTTGCCAATATTTAAAAATTCGGGGTCCAATAAATGCCAACTCACAATCACCATACAAAATATAGCTAGCACCACGTAGCTAACCCATTTAACTATATCTCTCAGAAAATTCATGGCGTTAATCCTTGCTAGCTCCAAAGTGATTGGAATCACCCCATTAGATAAACTGATTTAGTGCATGCATCATGAATTGAATTTAGCACAGCCGTGATACCTGCACACCCTAAAAAACAGTCGTTCATTTTGGCTGGTTAGTCAATCGAGTAACGTTATAGCCTACTGATTGTAAAAGCCACTTTAAATTACAAGATAATGATTAAAGTAGAAGCGACAAGTGTTGAAGTATTTTAAGTCAGTGTCAACGGGTAAATAAACAACGTTATTTAGTCCATTAAAAAATTATCCGTGAGTCTTTGAGAGTTTTACTGAAAAAACAGGGAAGAACAAACAAGTCAGAAAGGCACTCACTGGTCGTGAGTGCCCTATTTAACAATTACATATCGTCAAATGGTGGAATAATACCACAGGTGCTAACACAGCCAGTACAAGGCTTAATGATAGGCTTTAGATCAGTAATGTCTTTCAAACCACCAACAACTTGCGGAGTCATATCGTTCGCTAGAGTATTTTGATCTTTAGAAAGGTTAGTTAACTTTTTTTTGTTTAGTTTTAACTTCATGATGTAATTATCCTTATAAAACGAAAAAGCTGTACATTTTTATTTATTTACAGCCCCTTAAATATATAACCAAGAGGGAGGCAATGTAAATAGCCAACAATATCAAATTAGTAGAAATCTATATGAAATATATTATTCAAGAATATAAACGACGGGCAAAGTAGGTTAATTTATATTCAAATATATCTTTTAAAGATCTTAGCAATTGACTGTTGGAGGTGTAAAACAACATGTTTTTGTTATACAGACTGGCGGTGGTAGAGTAGCGCCACTAGCTTCCCACCCTCCAGCTACATTTGGAGTGAGGTCTTTCGCCAACAGTGTAGCGTTGGTGTCGATAGACAAGTTTGTTAATTTTCTCTTATTAACCTTTAGGTTCATGCTATTTATTTCCTTAATATAGTAGAACATAAGAACCGAGTTACGGCGTGTAACATGCCGCGGTCCTACATTAAGCGCAGAAACGATGTGATGCAATACCGACAAGCAGTAAAACTCATAGCGCAGATAAATAAATATGAAAGGGTCACATTCAAATCACATTTTAAATTTAAAGCATTAAAAGAATAACCAAATTTAAAACACAAACAATTGAAATATATAGGTATGTTACATTTGGATTTGAAGAATGAAAAACTAGAAAATAAAACAAACTTCTTGTAGACTTAGTTATTATATAACCTTATGAAACATTATCATCATGATCAAAAAAAACACAAGCCACTTAAATTACCAGTTTAAAGGTTCATATTGTGTATTATGACAATATGAACCCGTCTTTGATATTATAAAATTGAAATACTTCGGATAAATCCGGCTAAATTATCAGCAATTGATTTGTGTTCAGATTCCGTAGGATGCCATACACAACCATTTAACTCTGAGTAAAAATTATGGGTATAAAGTTCTGTTACACCTAATTTTTCAAGTCGGCTTTTGGCGGTTTCAGTTGCTGGTATAATATAGTCATAAGGGTATGCGGGTCTTGGCATAAAAATGATGGGGGTCATTGGATAGCGATTTCTAAGCGTTGTTACGAACTCTACCATCGTATTCTCCCAACTTGCTTTTACCTGCAAAATGTTATCCCACGGCTCATGTGGCTGTGGATCTGTGCTGAAATCATTAGTACCGACTTCAATCACTATCAACTGTGGGTATTTATCAATAAACTCATTGCCGCTATTTGGCACTGCTGAAAACTGATCATAGTAACTTCGGAGCGTGTGATGAGGTTGATTGCCACTCCAGTTTCTCACCAATCCTAAACCTGAATATGAAACCTGAGTATAACTAGCATTTAGCATGTCAGCCGTCATATAAGGGAATGCAAGGCGCGCATTACTTGTTGCTACAACTTCAGGCCATTCACATTGACGCTTATTTGACTCACTACCAAAACCGGCACTAATTGAGTCACCAATAAACAAAATATGTGGCTGCTGCTGCCAAATTCCCTCTACACGGCCATCAATATGTACTTGTAGAATTTCAGTGTTATTTTGATAGTTCTCCCAACGTTTGACCAACTCGATGTTCACCGCTTTATGATCTTCTTGCTCAAACAGAACAAAATGCTCTGATTCTCCAGAATAACTAGTCTTTAGTTTTTTATGTAGTTTGCCATCAACTAATACATCAAATTGGTCTCCGTAGCCTTTAATATCGATGGCAATCGAGCGGCCAATCAATTTGGTACGCATTTGAGTTCCTGGCCAATTTAGCTTTACGCTACCTTGCTGGTAGTTTTTACTTACTCTGCCTTCAAAAATAATGTTGTGATCAGTCGCCGGCAGTTGCTGAGCAGATAGCTCGGTCGCAACTAACAGCATTAAAAATAGAGGTAATCTCATTTTAAATGTTCCTTTTTTGTGTGGATATGTAAAAATAATGTGCACAACTGCTCAGGTCAAAGTAATCGACTTGAGTATTTTTAAAGTGTGTTATCAAAAGCGTATTTTCAGGATAGATGCCAAGTAGTTTTATTCTTGGCTTGAACGCACCGAATAAGAAGATGGCTTATACTGGCAAAGTCCACTTGCTATAAAATGCGTAATGTCTAATAGGAGTTAAAGTGAAACAAGTTCATATAATGGTATTGTTTTTGGTATTGCTAGGTGGCTGTAGTTCTTCTTCCAACAAGCAAATAAATTTTTCAGCATGTCAAAAAACAATAGAAAACTATGTCATATATCGGGATAAAGGCAGTAGTGAGCAATATCAGAGCTTGTTTACTCCCGATGCGAAGTTCACCATTCCCGCGTTAAATATCTCCTTAGCAGGGTCCGACACGATTACTCAGCGCCAACAAGCCGCATTAAATAACTTTAAAACAACACATATGATCACAAACGTGCGGTTCACACCGTTAGCAGACGACAAAGTCAACGCTGAAAGCTACTTTGTGTTATTTCGCAAGCCGCTTAACTCAACACAGCAGAGTATGTCAGTATTTAACGGGAAATATGTAGATACGCTGGTACTCACTGATGATGGGTGTTTAATAGAAGCGCGTCATGTTGAAATATTCAAAAAGGATGAGTGGCTCTAATGGCCTATTAAACACCGGCTGAGGTTTTGCTATAGATCTGCTAAAGGCATTATCGATTAAGCTCTTGTCAGCTTACATGAGCATTAGGAACATTGAGTGAGTATACAAAAACGAAAATCTGGATTTATCGCCGGTTTTATTGCAAGTTCAGCATTACTTATGAACGACTTAATTCTATTCGGAAATCTGCAGCTGAATAGCGTATCTATTGTGCTTCTAGGCCTGGTGAGTATCACTTGCCTCTTGGGCATTATATTGTTAGCAAAACCCAAGCGTTAAATGCAGTAATTTATCCAACCCCAAACACCTAAAACAATATGCTGGCTATTAATATCAGGCTATAAGCGAGCTGAAATATCACGATGCTTCAATGATAACCCCACTTCAGCACTGGATTGAGGAGTGCTTATAACGCTTTTAAAATCATGTCCATCACGGGCTTTACTTGATAAATGTTATGGTCCCCAGCAATTAACTGCATCTCCACATCTTTATGATGATTTTTTAGCGCCGTATAGTAGCTTTTAGTTAAGTAAGGTTTGGTGACATCATCATCCTCAGCAACAATTAGACTCACTTTGGTGCTATTTGATACTTTGCTAACTAACTCAACCGGAGAAGAAATATCTATATCTCCTCTAAATGGTTCATATTCATTTCTAATCAGCATATCTTTTCGCCAAGCGTTAATATCACACGGACACGAGATCGCAACGGCATGGTTAACTAGATCAGGATAAAGACCGATAAGACGTGCGGTAATCGCAGCCCCGCCAGAGTGGCCGATTAGCACAACCTTTTTCGCTTTATGCTGTCTTTTTAAAGCTGTAATAGCGCTGGCGATCTGATCTACACGCGCATCGTCGTAGTTATCACCCACGGTTAGCCCAACCTCGCCGTCAGAAGTTCTACCAAAATCATCCGTATAGCCTGGACGTAACATGCCTACTGCAACAACATTGTCTCTCTCTTTGGCAATTTTTTGAGCTACGCGATACTGAGAATAGGGTCTAATGTAAGCGTTATCACCATGCAGTGTAATAGCGAGTATTGGATTGGCTGATAGAGTATTACTTTTGTATGTCTCTATTTTTGTACATTTTTTATCAGCAAAAACTTCTCGTTCAGGGTTACCACATGTGTCATCTGCATACGAAGTAGCACTGATGCCTAATAAAATCGTTCCCACTAAATTAAGCAGCTTCATTTGAAAACTTCCTTTTGATTTTTATTCTGGTGTGATGCTGATTTCAACGCACAAGTGCTTTACTTGCGGTATTCACAACAGCTTGATGACTAAAGATATAATGATTGCCATCAACTACGTTTAAGGAAACATTTTTAGACAAGTTTTTAAGCACGTTATAATACTCACGAGAGTAGACAGGCCCTGTCTTTTTATCATTTTTCCCAACAATTAAGCTAACAGCGGTACTATCTGACACTTTATGCGCCAAATCCATGGGCGAGGTCACTAATAATTTATCTTTAAAAATATCTTCTTGTGTACGCTCGTATAACGCCTTACGCCACGCATTGATATTACAGTTACACGAAACCATTACGGCGTGATCAACTAAGTTAGGATACATAGCTATCAAGCGGCCAAGTATTGTTGCACCACCGTAATGACCTAATACCACAACTTTTTGAGCTTTATGGTGATTTTTTAAATTAGTAATGGCTTCGGCAATTTGTATAACTCGAGCATCATCATAATTATCACCAACCGTATCCCCGCGTTCACCATCGGATGTTCGCCCCCAATCGTCGCTGTAGCCTGGCCTTAGCATACCTACGGCAATAACATTGTCTTGCAACTGTGATAATTTTTGTGCAATCCGATAATGTGACGATGGCGGCCATTGATGGGCATCACCATGAAGGACGATAGCCAGTGATGGTGAAGACGAGAGTGTGTTACTTTTATATGTTTCTATCTTTGTGCATTGTTGATTAGCCCACACCTCGTTATCTAAGTCGCTACAATTTTGCTTGGCATGTGCAAAAAAACTGATGACTAACGAGATAATGACTAAGTGTTTAAGAACCGATTTCAACGTAACAACTCCTTATCCTTGCATGACTGAGCTTATGCCAATCCATTTAATCAAATAACCCAACTTAACAGGCAATATTTCACTATTTAATTGTTCTAAATAAGAAACTTTCACACCATTAGCGATGGGGTTAATCTCTAAAATAGCTTAGGTGTTAATGCGGACCGAGTTTACTTTCAAATAATGACAGTGGAATACTATAGAGCACTTAAGATAATATCGAGTATTAGTTTGTAACCATTTATGAAACAAAAAAGCTTTTTAAGTTAGACTAAACGCCAGCAGCCGAGGTGAGTTACTATAAATTAGATACGTTTGATAAGATCTGCGAACGCTTTTTCTGGTGTTTGATTTTAATTGATACGGGCTAGTGAATAACCGTTAATTTGAGATGGTCACTGCATTAGGGCGAAGCTGAAATACGGTGATCGGTGAAGTAATTAAAGTGACATCAATCGCTTCGCCGTTTTCTTGCGCTTTATGTGCCAAATGCGCCTTGGTCTCTTCAAGTGACAGCTGCATTTTCTGTAGCATACCCGTAGCGAATGCTTCTCGACCTATTGAAGCCATCGGAAAAACCATGTCACCGTCATTTACTTTTACTGTAATTTCATAACCTTGGTGGACATTTAAATTCATCCAGCACCCTTTTTTACGACAAACCTTGGTGACTTCACCTTTTAAGGTAATCACTCTACCTTGATATGCCTCAATATCATCAAGTACCATTTGCGCATCAACCAATTTGCTCATATCCGCGCCACCGGCAAACTCAAGAGGGGTAGCAAAACTAAACTTAGAAAAAATCGCCAACGAAAGTGCTGTTAGTTTTATTGAATCCTTCATCGTATTTTCTCCATTACATACTAATTGCTTAATTGTCAGCCAGTTAAGTAGAACTATAATCTAGCGTTTGTAATGAATGAATGCAAGTCGAAAGTTAATTTTGTGTAAATAAAATTCAGTTCAGTTCAAATGTTTTAGATAAAGAAGCGACAAAGGTTGAGCCGGCGTAAGAATCAATATCATTCGCAGAATAACCTAGCGAAAATGCGAAGCCATTTAAGAAGCTATAGGTTCCAGTCAAATGCCAGTGAGTGTAGTCATTGTCACCACTTTCCCACTCGAATTTACCATCATCAAAGCTAACAGAGTGATCAACGCCCAGCATTATGGAAAACTGTTCTGACAGTAAAAACGTATGGGTCAACATGATAATCCCATGATCAGCGCCTGTTCCTAAATAATCCCATGCGTACTGAATGTTGAGTACAGTTCGCCCTACCCTAAATTTAGAATAGGCCTGTGCGTAATTAAGCTCCGAACTACCACCATCACCATGAAATGTGTATTGTGACATTCCCACATCCATATTAATCGTCTGGCTTAACGCAAATCGATAACCACCATAGAAATTTCCTTCGAGCTCCGTACCTCCGGCAAAATCCACTTCAGATACTGCGCCACTTGCATAGAGGCCCGAACTGTTAAACCAGTCCAAACTGGCTTGTAGCGCTTCGCTTTCTTTGGTTTTACTTACGCCATTGTAGAGGTAGTCTGAAGCGATAGTAACGGTGGAAGATAAATTCGCTTGGACAGAAAGCGAACAACATAACATAAAAAGAGAGACGGCGGATCTTGTTGCTACTTTTTTAATTTCCAACTTGTTGTCCTCAATGACGCTGATATTGCATTAGGGTGCCGTCGAATAACAACACCCTAATGAACAATGGCTATTACGAAACATCAAACCGGTCTGCGTTCATCACCTTGCACCAAGCTTGAATAAAGTCATCAATAAACTTTTGCTTGTTATCATCCTGAGCGTAAAACTCAGAATATGCTCTAAGCACGGAGTTTGAACCAAACACTAAGTCGACTCGTGTTGCTGTCCACCTTACCTTATTACTCTGACGCTCAACGATGTCATATGAATTTTCGTCTTTTGGCTGCCATGTGTAGGCCATGTCAGTTAAATTGACAAAAAAGTCGTTACTCAAAACACCCACATTATCCGTTAATACACCATGCTGAGATTGACCATGGTTGGTATCAAGCACTCTCAATCCTCCAATTAATACTGTCATCTCTTTTGCCGTTAACCCCAGTAGCTGAGCTCGTTCAATCATCAGTTCCTCAGGCTGCACAGCATAATCTGACTTCAACCAGTTTCTAAAAGCATCATGAATTGGCTCTAAGACAGCAAATGAGTCTACGTCAGTCATCTCTTGTGTTGCGTCACCTCGACCCGGTAAAAATGGGACCTGAATTTTCACCCCAGCGTTTAGCGCAGCCTGTTCAATCGCCGCATTGCCGCCAAGAACGATGAGATCAGCCATTGTCACCGGCTCAGTAAAGCTAGCTTGTATCTGCTCCAATACGCTTAACACTTTCTGCAGTCTAACCGGTTCATTGCCTGGCCATTCATTTTGTGGTGCCAAACGAATACGAGCACCATTTGCACCGCCCCTAAAGTCACTGGCTCTAAAGGTTCTCGCACTATCCCAAGCGGTTGCAATTAGCTCTGCTTGATTAAGGCCTGACTGTAAAATCTGCTGTTTTAGCTGCTGTTGCTGTTGCTCCGTCAATAAATACTGAGTCGGAGGTATGGGGTCTTGCCAGATTAACTCCTCAGCTGGTACTTCAGGACCTAAATAGCGAGACTTTGGTCCCAAATCGCGGTGCGTAAGTTTGAACCAAGCTCGCGCGAACACATCCGAGAAATACTCTGGATCAGCATAAAACTTTTCGGATATTTTGCGATATTCTGGATCTTCTTTTAACGCCATATCAGCATCTGTCATCATTGGCATGCAGCGAATATTGGGGTCCTCAACGTCAGATGGTTTGTCTTCCTCTTTTATATCAATAGGCTCCCATTGCCATGCGCCTGCTGGGCTTTTGGTCAGTTGCCATTCATGATTAAGCAACATGTGAAAGTAACCGTTATCCCATTTAGTCGGCTCTGTGGTCCATGCTCCCTCAATGCCACTGGTCACCGTATCTCGTCCTACACCACGACCGTTCTGATTAACCCATCCAAAACCTTGCTCATGAAGGTCCGCGCCTTCCGGCTCAGGTCCTAAATTTTTTGTATCACCATTGCCATGTGCTTTACCAACCGTGTGTCCACCCGCTGTTAACGCGACCGTTTCCTCGTCATTCATCGCCATTCTGGCAAAAGTCACTCGCATATCTTGTGCGGTTTTTAATGGATCAGGGTTTCCATCTACTCCCTCCGGATTGACATAAATCAGGCCCATCATGACTGCAGCCAGCGGATTGTCGAGCTCTCTTGAACCCGAGTAACGGCTATCCTGATTTTTTGTCGGTGCTAACCACTGCTTTTCTGAGCCCCAATAGATATCTTTCTCTGGATGCCAAATGTCTTCTCTGCCACCTGCAAACCCAAAGGTTTTTAGGCCCATAGTTTCGTAAGCAACATTTCCCGCCAAAATCATTAAGTCAGCCCATGAAATCTTGTTGCCATATTTTTTCTTAATCGGCCAGAGCAAGCGTCTTGCCTTGTCTAAATTACCATTATCAGGCCAACTATTTAATGGTGCGAAACGCTGGTTACCGGTATTGGCGCCGCCACGTCCATCAGCGACTCGATAAGTACCTGCAGCATGCCATGCCATACGGATCATCAAGCCACCATAGTGTCCCCAATCTGCAGGCCACCAGCTTTTGGATTCAGTCATTAACACCTGTAGGTCAGATTTAAGCGCTTGATAATCCAACTGTTTAAACGCTTCTTTATAATCAAAGTTAGCATCAAACGGATCCGTTTTACTGTCATGTTGATGTAAAATGTCAAGATTGAGTGAGTTGGGCCACCATTGATGCTCAGTATGACGAGCAGTGGCATTAGCACCACTTAGTGCGGGACAAAGCTCGTGGGAAGCTGTTTTATTGTCCATTTCATTCTCCTTGCAGTAATAGCCTTGATCTGTAAATTTGTTTTTCATTATTATGGCTAAAGGCTAGTTTGCTTTGGAAAAGTACGCCACTTAGCTCACCTGAAACGGTTGAAGTAAACGATAAAAGGTAAGTGAATAAGCACAGAACCTTTAATCTCTGCGCTTATTCTTTTGCGATATACTTTTAGATGCTAGCGGGTAATCCCATACAACTGGCATAGTAAGTCGTGGTCGCTGGCCAATCAGAGAAAACCCCTATCACTCCAACTTGCTTCGCCAATACGTCAAGAGCAACAAAGGCATCACCTTCTTTACTGATGATACTTTCACCACCGTGAGCACCATTTAGGCTCTGATAGTACCAACCGCCGCCTTGTGCTAAGTATCCGGAGCGCTCTAGAGTCCAGGTAATAATATTTAATCCAGCAGCTTTCGCTGCCTTTGCATACGCAGACGGAACAATTTTTCCATTTTCAGTAGTCAGCAATGCCCATAGCGGCGGAGCAATAATCTTTACACCATCGGCGGCAAGCGCTTCCATAGTAGGAACCAATAGCTCGGGATTATTCACCATTTGCTGCGCAGTTACTGAATTTTCGAGATCGGTTGCTTGTGCCTCGTAACGATCATCAAGGAACACCGCTTGCTTGCCAAATTCTGGAGTTTGCGCAATCCAATAATCTAAATCTGATTTGTTAAATGACTGCAACCAGACATCGCTTGCCTCGACATTGGCAGCTTTGTATTCATCAACGATTTTTTGTGCATAGTCTTGCTGAGAAAAGCCATCAAAAGGCATGGCTACTTGGGGCGTCTTTAACTCTGGCGTCATTTTTACACCCAAAGATTTAAATAACTCAATGCTCTGAGCATGAGTCATAAGCGTGCCGCTACCAGCATATAAATCAGTGCGCCAATTGGCAGTACCATCCATATATTCTTCGACAGTTGTCGCCATCGTATTTGCACCATCCATTTTACCTTTTAACGTCATAAACTCAGCCAAGGTAATATCACTGGTACAACATTGCGCCTGCGCTGCTGTTTGAGTGGCTGGATCGGCAGGGATGAAAGGTGTTGTACATTTTTGCGCTAAATCTGTCGCCAAAATGTTGGTGGTTGTATGTAAATCGCACTGTGAGTGTCGACAGACCAGTGCTTTATCCTTAGTGAATGCGACATCGCACTCCAAAATACCCGCTCCCATCTTCGCAGCCGCGGTATAAGACTCTTTGGTATGTTCAGGGTACTGTAAAGGTGCACCACGGTGACCGATAGAGAAATCTGTTTTGTAAAATGGTCCATCCTTACATTGGGCTAATTTTGACTTGAGTTCGCTGTCCGCCATATCAGCTATCAAAAACTCAGGTCGTGTACCAATTTGCTTATTTTCAGCGCTACCTGCTGGCACTTGCACTACAACTGGCACTTCAACCGTCGTAATCACTTGCTCTGTCACGGTTACTGGCTTCTCTACTTGTACCACTTCAACGCTGTCGTCGTCACAAGCAGACACTATTAACGCGCTACTTAACACCGAGATTAAGGCTAGTTTCTCTCTCATATTATTAAAATTCCTTTGTTATTAGAGATATTACTCAAATACTTTGCGGGCTAATCTACCTAGGCTCTGTTACGGTACAAGGAATTTACTATGACCTTTTCATTGCTAATTTTTAATGATTTGTAATCAAATCGATTGCAAAACAACGACTGTTAGACCAAACAGCCTCAATAATAGGGACATAAAACTGCCATATAAATGAAAAATAGTTTTCATGGAAATGTGTTCGACTATGCCACCTATTCAGTTAATACAATAAAGGCATGTTATGCTTAAACGTTCTATTCTCGCTTTTACCCTTCTCGGTGTTTTATCTGGTTGTTCGCTGGATGGCGACGATGGCAAAGTCGGCGCCCAAGGCCCTGTAGGTCAAACTGGTGCAGCTGGTCAAAATGGAACGGCAGGCGCTGACGGCAAAGATGCCAATGCCCTTTTAGAAATTAAACTCATTGGTCGCGCAGTGCTCAATAGCGAAAGCCCTGAAGGCGCAGCGGAAATTGTTGCATATCATGCCGCAAAGCAATGGATTTATGCCATTAATAGTTCTGGTGAAAAAGCGGTAGTGAATATTATTCCAGCATCTGAATTCGACACCTCTGCATTAACTAAAAATAGCGAAGGTGTGGTTACAAACACCAACCTGACATCTGTCATTACACTGGAACTACATACACACACTCCAGGCGATGCCAACAGCATTGCAATTGATGAGAATAATCAGCTTTTGGCCGTTGCAATGGCGGCAAAGCCCAAAACTAATAAAGGCCAAGTAGCATTTTACGATATTTCTGGCGCGACACCGGTATTTATCAAAAATGTTGAAGTTGGTGCCTTACCAGACATGGTGACATTTAGTCACGACGGTAAAAAAGTCGTCGTAGCAAATGAAGGCGAGCCTTCGGATGATTACAGTGTTGACCCTGAAGGCAGCATCAGTGTCATCGACATAGAAAATGCTGAAATAGCCAACACAGCAACACAAATAGGCTTTAGTGCTTATAACAGCAAGCAAGCGGAGCTTGAATCCAAGGGGGTTGTATTTGCCAACCCTGCTGGTCGGACCATAAATGGCAATGCAATCAACACTAGCGTAGCAATGGATCTAGAGCCTGAATACGTTACGATTTCAAAAGACAACCGTTTCGCTTACGTGTCAATTCAAGAAAATAACGCTCTAGCAGTCGTTGATTTAGCGGACAATTCGGTTGAGTTAATGCCACTTGGTTTCAAAGATTGGTCAAGCTATAAACTCGACGCATCAGACAAGGATGGTGGCCTAAACCTCAGAAGCTATCCAGGTTTATATGGGATGTATCAACCAGATACGATTGCCAACTACACTTGGAAGGGAGCTAACTTCATTGTTACAGCCAACGAAGGTGATGGTCGTGAATACTTTTTTGACGCCGAGAGCGAAGCGGACTGCAATGCAAAAGGCGGCTTAGATTACGACAAAGATGACGGCTGTCTTGCATATACTGATGAAAGCCGCGTAAAAAAGCTTGCTCTTGCACATAACTTTGCCTATTTGAACAATGATGACAACGATATTGGTCGTTTAAAAGTCACCACGGTTAAAGGTGATGCTGACAAAGATGGTCTTTACGAAGAGTTATACACCTATGGCGCACGCTCGTTTACGATATGGGATAGTAGTGGTCAAGTTGTATTTGACTCCGGCGACCAAATTGAACGCATAACCGCTTCAGTACATGGTAGTGCATTCAATAATGATGAAGATACTAATGAGGGTGATACACGCTCTGATGCGAAAGGCCCAGAACCTGAAGCACTAGCATTAGGCAAAATTGGTGATCGCACATTTGCGTTTGTGGGTTTAGAGCGTATGGGTGGCGTAATGGTCTATGACATCAGCAACCCCTATAACGTCACATTCTCTGATTACTTCTATAATCGCGGTACCGTGGAAGGTGCCGATATTAGCGGTGATTTAGCCCCTGAAGGTATGGCATTTATTCCAGCAGAAAAAAGTGCAACTGGCGAAGCACTATTGGTAATAGGAAATGAAATCTCAGGCTCAATTGCGGTTTGGCAAATTTCTGAGAAATAGAGCTCAAGTTGGTTATACCAATCCGCTTAACTAAGTGGCCTATTTTGAAACAAGAAAACCTTGTCGATAGTTAGACAAGGTTTAATCATTCAAAATGATTAAGTGTTATTGCGGATTGGTATGACACGGCTGCAGCTGATAAATCAACAAAAGATAAAAAGAGAACGACCTTGCGTCGCTCTCTTTTGCTCTAGAAATACACTACTTTTTGACCGTTAGACGATACTCACCTGCACCTGAATACGAATACACCAAAATTCGATAGTAACCAGAGGCTGCGCTGTACGTTATCGCTTCTTGTGAGGTTGGTGTTTCTGAGATTGCCACTTGTTGCCAGCTACCTCCCCACTTTTCAAGTTTCAAATCAAAGTCAGCATTGTTGGGTCCAAGCAAAGATAATTGGATCTGCCCTCCGTCATAGCGGAACCAGCTGCCATTAGGCTGAATATCCTGACCTCGGTTGGTTAGTGTTCCCGTGTACACTTCACCATCATCTGGCGGCGTGGTATCAGAGTTAATCGTAAATGAAATTTGCTGCGCAGGATCTGATATTTCAACCAACTTTAATCCTGAGTCGCTTCCATTCCACCAACGGGCATTGGTCCCCTTGCTTGATAAAGCATTTGGTAGGTCCTTTGTAAACTCACCCGCAATATCGTACAAGTCACCACCATCTCCGCGATTTACATTATTTTCTGGGTCACGTTTGGCATCTGCATGCTCCATCTGGATATATGGATACCATTCATTTGAATTATTACCTTGCGAGTCAACATGCCAAATTGCCAGTCCTGAGTCAGGTTGTTCGGAGTTTTGGCCTGACTGATGAATCGCTTCAATATAAAACGCTTCACGACTATTTGATGGATTACTCCATTTATACGAAGTATTGCTACCCGAGACGTGAGTTAAGCGCCCGGTTGGGGCATTTGAGTTAATTGCGGGATTCAGTTCGGTTACCGTATCCCAGCCAGCAAGCGCTCTAAAATGCGCCACTGGAGGGGTTGGTTTATAACGGTTGGTATTGCCAATCGCACCAAAACCCATCACCCCGAAACTTGCCACTGAACCGTGTGAACTACCATCATAATCATAGAGATCGGGCCAGTTTGTAATTAAATGACCAGACTCATGAATAAATGTACCAATTGATAAGCTGTCACCCATATCTGTAATTTGGTAGCGATCTGTACATACACCGTCGGCACAAAATTGTGGGCTTAGCCTTGCCATATGAGGCCAAAGGCCTTTTGACCAAGCGCTATCGGAGCCACCAGCATAAAAAATGTTTAAGCCACGGATCTGATTGCTAGAATTGGTGGTTAGCGAAGAAAAGTCAAAACCTTGTTGGTACTCCAGCCAGTTGAGCGCTTCTTTGATTAATTCTTGCGAGCGAACGGTGGCACTTAAACTACTATCTGCATAATACGATTTGTTTTTCTTCGCGGTATAGTAGGCAGTAACGGTGTTGGTGTAGTCCAATTTCTGATCAGAAACCGTTCTGAAATAGCCTCTTACCGATTGAGCGTTGCCAAAGTCAGAATAATTAAGATCATTTAAAAACCGTTCAACTTGAGACTGTGAGATGGTGCCGCGTTCATCAGGAAAGTCGATAATGATAGTAAGCCCTTTAACATCCCCACTAATTTTCATGTCGATTTCTGAGTTTGCGATCTGTGAACCTTGCAACTGCTCATCAGAGCCTAACATTTCTAACATGGCTCGAGAAACCTTCGTTGCTTTTACTTTAGACGAGAGTCCCTGTTGCTCACTGCCTTTGATTTTACTTATCAGTAAGTTGCGTTTCTCCTGTGACAGGATATGCCATTCATTTGTCACCAATATTCCTGTTGAAACTAAGCTTTGTTGATCTAAGCTCAGTTTCGCATACGCCATACCCTTGAGCTTTGCGTCATACACCACTAGCTTCCCATCAAGGGTGCGTTGCTCAGCGTAATAGTTGTTTCCGTCAAGGATCATGGTGATCACTTCACCATTAGGTTGTGTAAATTGGTATTCCTTTTGGTTGTAAGGAATCGCCGCGCTGGCGGCAAAGCTGGACAGTAATAATCCAGCCAGAATTACTTTGTGCAAGTGCATGTCAATGCTCCCTTGGTTACATTCTGTACAATTATTTAACATACATCAGCATTAAATAATTGCAATTTAAATTCCAAAAAAGCCATACTCAAAACCACAACAAAGCTATAACACCATGATTAAAAGAAAAAAATAATAAACACTCCGATTAGATAAATTCACATAACAATGAATTTAACAAAAACACAAAAATAAAGTTTACAACTATTAAACATTAATTTATCATGTGGTTGTTCCTTTGAGACTGACCCTTTGTACCCAAATGTTTGAGTCGCAAATGGACTCCCGAGAAGTAGAGCTTGCTGACTAGGATGTTGGCATTATTGGGATTTCCTTGGCAAACAGCTTGTTGCTATTGGAGTTTGTTTGGCAGGTCGGATGACCTGCCTTTTTTTATGCCTAAAAAACGTCGCCAAAGAGCCGCCAGCCTATCACTTTATTGCTAGATACGACTATACTTGCGCATACCTTTGTTATGGCCATTGAAACCACCTGCTGGATCATTTACTAACTTGCATTACTTCACAGGCTGTGAAATATTGAAGTTACGTGCCTAAATTAGGAATTTGCAAAATCTACTACTAAAATACTGGCTTAAATCTACGTATCAACTAAAAAGAGCTAAGTAGAAAACATAAACTTTCACCACTTTAGTTGCAGTTCTTTGCTGTTATAAAAAGGATAATCACCATGGAACCAATCGATTTATTATTTAATTACCTGCTGACCATAGAAGCGTTTCTGCTTGTTTTGGTATTAGTCACTTTAAAAGGGAGTATTAAGTTTGTTCCGCAAAATAGAGCTTGGCTTATTGAGCGTTTTGGTAAATATCAATCCACGAAAGAAGCTGGTCTAAACTTTATTGTTCCTTTTATTGATCGTGTTGCTGCTGACAGAAGTTTGAAAGAACAGGCTGTTGATGTCCCTTCTCAGTCAGCTATCACCAAAGATAATATTTCTCTCATTGTTGATGGCGTACTGTATTTTCGAGTACTTGACCCTTACAAAGCAACCTATGGCGTAGACGACTACATCTTTGCAGTGACTCAACTTGCACAAACGACGATGCGTAGTGAGCTTGGCAAAATGGAGTTAGACAAGACTTTTGAAGAACGAGACTTACTCAACACCAACATTGTAGCGGCTATCAATTCTGCATCTGATCCGTGGGGGATCCAAGTGTTGCGATATGAAATAAAAGATATCGTGCCACCGAATTCCGTTATGGAAGCGATGGAAGCACAAATGAAAGCAGAGCGAGTCAAAAGAGCGCAAATTTTAGAATCAGAAGGCGATAGACAAGCAGCAATTAACGTCGCGGAAGGGAAAAAGCAAGCGCAAGTTCTAGCTGCTGAAGCAGAAAAAACCGAACAAATTCTAAAAGCGGAAGGTGAAGCAAAGGCAATCCTTGCGGTTGCAGATGCGCAGGCTGAAGCTCTGCGTAAAGTTGGTGACGCTGCAAATACGGAAGAAGGTCAAAAAGCAATTCAGCTAGACTTGGCAACAAAAGCGATTGAAGCCAAGCAAGCAATTGCCAAAGAGTCCTCTGTCGTTCTGCTACCTGAAAACGGTACAGACGCTAGTTCCTTAGTTGCACAAGGTATGTCAATCATCAATTTACTTAATGCCAAACAGAGGTAAAACATGGAATATATCCTCAACCACATGTCAGAAAGTTTAGTGATTATAGGTCTGCTCTGTCTTATTGTTGAGATTGCAGTTCTAGGTTTTGCAACCTTTGTGTTGTTTTTCCTAGGAATTTCGCTGGTCATTAGTGGTGGACTCATGTTTACAGGACTTTTGGACGACAGCTGGCAGACCGCATTGTGGTTTAACGCCCTTGTAACATCACTGCTAGCCATCTTTTTGTGGAAGCCGTTAAAACGCATGCAATCGATAACAGATGACAAACAAGTACACACCGATTTTGCTGAGATAACTTTTACGTTAGAAAAGGAACTAACGTCTGATAGTAGAACTTTTTACAATTACTCGGGTGTTGCATGGCAGCTAAAATCAAACACAACGATCCCTGCTGGCACGCGCGTTAAAGTGTTCAAAAAAGAAGTGGGCCTCTTTTGGGTAGAACCTGTATAATTTAGCAAATGGCAACAATGTAATGTATTTCTAAAAGCTCATTCTTGTTGCCTCTCCTCTTAAAATCTCTATTTCAAAGGGATTGCGACATTCGAAACAGATTTTTTGTTTAGAAAGTTGTTTGAATCCCTTTGATTTAGCATAAATTCATGTTACAAATTAGCAACCAAATCTTAATAAACAAAATGGCTTTCTGTCATGAAAATAGACCTAGCTTTTCTTGACGCAAACGGTCATTTTATATCTAGTCCTTGTAATTAATTGGGAATGCGGTCGTATTAATAATATTTTCGACGCACCACTGGAATAGAAAATATCTAAGTAAGGAAACTACTGTGCTTTTTTATTATATAAAAATAGCCATGCTTAGCATCAAAAAATCCCCTGTGCTGGTTGCACTTATGGCACTAACCATTGGCGTTGGCATTGCCGCATTCATGACGACTACGACCATAACCCATATGATGACTAAGAGTAGTCTGGGCGATCGATATAACCATTACTACAAACCTCAAATTGACAGTTGGGCGCCCGATGAAGATTACTGGCCAAGTAAGCCTCACCTATTACCTCCAGCCCTGAGTTACAAAGACGCAATGAACCTCATGCAGGCCGAACAGCCATATGAACAAATAGCGATGGGTTGGATTGATTATTATGTGCTGGCTGTATTCGATAATCGTGAAGTACACCCGTTTGAAGTCGTTTCAGGCTCCGTCCAAAACAACTTTTTTTCTTTTTTCGAACTCCCCTTCCTTTACGGTAGCCCTTGGTCAGATCAAGATGATAAAACGGGTGCGCCAGTGACTGTTATCAGTAAACAAGCGAACGACAGGTTGTTTAACGGAGAGAACTCAGTCGGTAAGCAAGTCAGCTATGGCAGCAAACCCTTTACCGTAGTAGGGGTCTTAGATAGTTGGCATCCATTGCCTAAATCCTATGCAAGAGGCAATGCAATTTTAGAAGATCCAGAGGATTTGTATATTCCGCTACAGTTCCATGTCAACGCTATTGACTGGACTCCAAATGGATTTGAATGCTGGGGTGCGATACCGCAAGACTGGCAAGAAAAAATGAATTCAGACTGCACATGGGTTAACTTTTGGGCATATTTGCCCGATAAAAAAGCCCAAAAAGAATATTTATCTTTCATTAATGCCTATGTAGAAGAGCAAAAAGCTTTGGGTCGGTTCCCAAGACCCGCAAAAAACAGACTTGTGTCTATTCCTCAGTGGCTAGAAATACAAGAAGTAGTAAATGACGATATTCAAATGATTTCTTGGTTATCATTTTTATTTCTGATTGTCTGCTTACTTAATACTCTCAGCATGATGTTGGCGAAATTTATGGCCAAGTCAAAAGAAATTGGCTTACGACGAGCAGTTGGCGGTTCAAGACTCGATCTGTTTTCTCAATACTTTGTCGAGTCTGCTTGTATTGGTGTATTAGGCGGAATCGTCGGCCTGCTTTTAACCTTTGTCGGTCTTTATTTAGTGAAAGAAATATTTACCCATATGAACGCAGATTTAATGCAACTTGATATTACCATGGCTGCTACCGCAATTATTGTAGCACTTATGTCTACCATACTGATTGGCTTATACCCGACGATTAAAGTAAGTGGGTTAATGCCCGCAGGACAGCTAAAATAAGCAATAAGGACATATCATGCAAGATGCACCATTACAGCTAAAAACATTGCTGAAACACAAGATTGGTCCCCTGTTACTAATTTTGCAAATCGCTATTACCTTCACCATTTTGACAAACTCCGCTTTTGTCCATTCAGTGAAAAAGCAAGAGACATTAAGGCCTACCGGACTTGATGAAGACAACGTGTTGTTCATGAGTTCGAATAATTATTTGGTGCCAGATGAAAACCTGCCAGAGCGTGTTGAACAAGATATTCACTGGTTGAAGCAACAACCCGAATTTGTCGCTAGTGCACAAATATCAGGTGCACCACTAAGTCATCATGGTTATTACAAATATATTTTCACAGAGCCGGCAAAAAAGGGGATCGAAGCAGGAACAAACTTATTTTATGGAAATGAGACGATGGTATCAGCGCTTGGTGCTGAACTGGTGGCGGGTGAAGACTTCGTGGAAGCTGATGTCAATATCGTTGTACCTAGCGAACAAACTGTACCGTCACAAACCATCATAACCAAAGCACTTGCAGAAAAAATATCGCCAGATAATTGGCGTGATGCTGTGGGTAAGTTTATATATTTCGACGATAGCCCAGTGCAAATCAAAGGGATCATCAACAAAATGCAGGGCTACTTTACCAATTGGAGAAATAATGAACACAGCGCTTTATTGCCAACGGTAATTGCTATAACAACAGTCGAATACGTGGTAAGGGTAACACCTGAAACTAAAGAAAAAGCAAAGCAAAAGTTACTGAGCCACTTCAATGGAACTGGCGATCGAGTTGTCGTCGAACTACAAGATCTGGCTGAAATTAAAAAACAGGGTTATGTTCCACAAACGTCTGTTAGCAATACTTTATTAATTGTTATCGCAAGTGTGGCATTCATCACAACCATGGGGATCATGGGCCAAGCGAACTATTCGGTCGGTCAACGACACAAACAAATCGGTATAAGAAGAGCTTTAGGTGCAACCAAAGGCAATATCATTGCCAACTTTATGTTTGAAAATGCATGTATATCACTCATAGGTATTGTACTTGGAATAGCGACTTGTATTGTTCTAAATTATCAACTCATGCATTCTTTTTCATTACCCAAACTGCCCGTGGATTACTTAGTTTTGGGTGCTGCTTTTTCCTTGTTGCTCGGTCAACTATCAGTGATTTATCCAGCACTAAAAGCCGCCTCCATTCCTCCGGCAATCGCCACTCGTGGCAACTAAGTAGGCTCCATCACAACTTATTAAGGAAAGCGCTATGTTCAAAATGATAAACTTGGCAAAAGCCTATTACACGGATACCGTGAAAACACAGGCGTTAAAACCTTTTAACTTAGAGATTAATCCAGGTGATTTTGTTGCTGTCACAGGTCCTTCAGGATCTGGAAAAACAACATTTTTAAATATTGCTGGATTACTTGAAAATAGTTGTGAAGGTCAATATTTTTTAGACGGTCAGGATGTCTCTAATCTGAATGACAAACAGAAATCTCGCCTACGGAATGAGAAAATAGGTTTTATTTTTCAAAGCTTTAACCTAATTCCGGAAATGAACTTATACGACAATGTCGATATGCCTCTACGTTATCGTAGACTCAGTGCCAAAGAGCGACACCACCGCATTACACATGCTTTGGAGCAAGTCGGCTTGGCAAGTCGTGCAAAACACTTTCCAAGCCAGTTATCCGGTGGGCAACAACAACGTGTCGCCATTGCACGTGCACTTGCAGGAAGCCCTGCATTTTTGCTCGCAGACGAACCGACAGGAAACCTAGACAGTAAAATGGCTGCAGGTGTAATGGAACTATTGCAGGAAATTAACGCTAACGGCACCACCATTGTGATGGTCACTCATGACCCACAGCAAGCAGCGTTAGCTTCTAGGATAATTCAAGTCAAAGATGGCGAGTTAAGCGAGTATCAAAGCCGAGCACAAGCAATCGCATAATAAACTTAGCACTCCTACTGAAGTTGCTTGTTTCGCCTAAGCAACTTCGGTGACCAAATCTCATTAGTACATCTAGTGCTGCAACTAAGCATTCACAACAACAAAAGTCAGCTATAGCAATAGACAAAAATATCGATATCTGGTACAAACAGTCTTATTATTCCATAAAAATATCATTTTAAAATAAGGGATTATGATAGAAGTAGAAAATCTTAGTAGAACTTATGGTCATGGTGAGACTCAAGTTCACGCGCTACAAAACGTTTCTCTGAACATTTCTGAAGGTGAATTCGTCGCCATCATGGGCTCTTCCGGTTCTGGAAAATCTACCCTTATGAATATATTGGGCTGCCTAGATACACCTACTTCAGGCTCTTATCGTCTTGCAGGCAGAGAGATCCGCAGTGTTGATGATGAAACCCTATCCGCTTTACGCAATAGAGATATCGGTTTTATTTTTCAGACCTTTCATTTGCTTACTCGCTTATCCGCGCTTGAAAATGTGACTTTGCCATTGCGCTACAGTGATACCAGTACTGAAAATGCAAAGGCTCTGGGCATGGTAATGTTAGAAAAAGTTGGCCTAGCAAACCGCTCTCATCACAAACCGTTTGAAATGTCAGGGGGCCAACGTCAGCGTGTTGCTATTGCTAGGGCATTAATTAACAATCCCAAAGTCATTTTTGCTGATGAACCAACAGGTAACCTGGACAGTAAAACCTCTCACGAAATCATGGAATTACTCTGTAACCTTCATCGCCAAGGTCACACCATCGTAATGGTCACGCACGAGGACGACATCGCAGCTTATGCGCAGCGTGTCGTAAAAATGAAAGATGGGATAAAAGTGGAGGATAGCCAATGTTAAAGGTTTTATTCCTCGTGACTTTAGTAGCCACTCCGTTCTCTTACGCTAAGAATATTTTGTTAAGTGGAGTTGTTAAAGCTGGGGAAACTCAGCTGTTTTATTCTCCTGTAACTGATGATTGGCGAGCACAAATCCAATGGATGTTACCTGAGGGAGAAGTGGCCAACCCTGGCGATGTGGTTGTGGTATTTGACTCCGGCTCTATCGCCACCACTATCGACCAAGAAAGAGTCTCACTAGATGCGGCTAAAGATGAACTAGAACGTATCAAGCGTGAAGCTAAACAGTCTATACTTGAAGCGGAATACGCACTAAAAAAAGCGCAATTACAGGTTGAACGGGCACGTATTGATGCCAATGTCCCCAGTCAAAACCTCAGTGAATATGACTACCAGCAACACCAACTTAATCTTGAAAAAGCGATTATTGCACAGCATAAGGCACAATCCACTCTAGAAGACAATAAGATAAAAAGCGATGCGCAAATAACAAAGCAGCAGGTGGAAATTGCCCGATTGCAAGCAAACTTAGATTACAACGAAAATCAGCTTGCCAAAATGAGCCTCAGCGCACAAAGGTCTGGTCCAATACTTTATGCGGACCATCCATGGCAAGGTAATAAACTCTTTCCGGGAGCATCTGTCCAACCAGGCTGGAAAGTCGCTGAAATTCCGTCTGCAAATGCACTTTTCATGGAGGCTTGGATTCACGAAGTAGACATAAAGTCGATAGAAAAAGGAATGAAAACCCAGATAACCTTTGATGCTTACCCGAATAACGTCATTTCATCCGAGATTTCTGAGCTATCCACCCAACCCGAGGAGCGGCAAGAGTGGGGACAGGGCATGTACTATCGCGCCAAGCTCACTTTTGAACAAAATCTTTTACCATTGCTACCAGGTATGTCTGGTGTGATCACCTTACAAGGTGCACATCATGAATAACAAGCCTTTAATCATTGTCATCTTATTACTGCTAGTCACTGGTTGTCAGACAGAGTCGAGTCAGTCTTTTAAATTGGCTCCACAGCATGTGAAAATGACCGTATCTGCAAATGGTGAGTTAGAATCCAAAACTCGTGCTTTGGTCGCGCCTCCTTCTATAAAAAGAATGTGGCAATACAAAATCAAACACCTAGTCCCTGAGAATACCCGAGTCAAACAGGGGCAAATAGTGGCTTCTTTCGATGATCAATCCGTAAGAGAACGTCTAATTGACTACACCTCAAGACTAGATCAGGCTCAAAAAGAATTGGAAAATAAGCAAGCACAAGAAGCTAAAAAATTTGAAGAGCTAAAGCTTGCACTTGCTGACGCTCAAAAGGAGTTTGATAAAGCGAAAAGGCGAGCTGAAATCATTGATAATGCACGTTCAGAAAATGACCGAAGAAAAGCTGAAATTGATTTCACTATCGCTTCTCTTGATTTAGAACTAGCACAAAAGAAATTTGAGTTTCATAAAGAAAATACGGCTCTGGCAATTGGCGTTGCTAAAAGCAAGGTGGCCAGAATCGACTCCGATGTTAAAAGCATTAAAGCTGAGATTGCCAAGTTAAAAGTCACCTCCCCTATTGATGGCGTTGTCGCTTATCGGGTGAATAATCAGGGAGAAAAACCAGCGGTTGGTGAATCAGTGATGTTCGGTCAACCTGTCATTGAAGTTTCGGTTGTTGAAGACATGCAAGTGAAAGCACAAATAAACGAACCAGACTTTGGTAAAGTTAGCGTAGGTCAGCACGTTAAAGTGACGGTGGACAGCGCTGATGAATATGTTGTCAGCGGCAAAGTTATTGAGCTCGGCAGTGCTTTTAGAGAAAAATCTACACAAGATAAAAGCCGTGTGATTGACACAATAATTGCGTTGGATGTCGTGGATGTAGACAGACTTCGGCCAGGCCTTTCTACTCGTGTCGAAATTACAGTTGCTGAGTTTCCAGATGCCCTTGCAGTGCCAGTCAGTGCGATTAAAAAGCAAGGCGACGAGCATTTCGTCGACACTGACAAAGGGCAAAAGACGGTAACTATTTCCCATATCGCAGGTGATCTTGCTGTCTTGGCAGAGGGTGTGACAGTGGGCATGGAGATCAACTTATGAAACAGTCATTAGTGTTACTTGTCATGGTTGCGCTCGTAGGTTGCTCAGAAAGTAACGTGCAACCAGATGATCTTTTATACACAGTTGAAAAAAAACCTTTTGCTATTGAAGTGTATGCACAAGGTGAGCTTGAATCCTCTAATAGAGTGTCAATTACGGTTCCAGCAAGCAGTAACGGTCCACAGACCTTGTCGTGGATCATGCCTGAATATTCTGAGGTAAAAAAAGGCGATGTCATTGCCAGGTTTGACGGTAGTACCACCGAACGCCGAAAACGCACCAGTGAATATGAACAAGCAAAGCTTAATCAAGATCTCAATAAAACTAAAAGCGACCTCAGCACCCGAGAAGAGCACCTGTTCCAAGACATAAAAGTTGTTCAGGGAGATAAAGACTTCGCGCAACAATTTGCTATTAACGATACCCGGATTTTGTCTAAGTTAGATATTTTGGACCGGTCACAGAATGTTGACTACCTAAATGCCCAAGCGAATTACTATGCTTGGCAAAAATCTCAGTTTACTGCCACCTCACAAGGCGAGATTGAATTGCTTACTATCCAAGTCAAACAGCATCAACAAAAGATAAAGATGTATGACAAGAACCTTTCTTCATTGGAGATCGTGGCACCTAATTCGGGGCTGTTAACTCATGCAGCTAACTGGCGTGGTGATAAACCCAAGCCAGGTTTAACCATGTGGCCAGGTCACGAAATAGCTGGACTGCCCGATATTACTTCATTACAAGCCAAGCTACACATTCACGAAAAAGAGGCAATTGGTATCGAAGCTGGCCAACGTGTTGAGTTTTCTCTACTGTCTGACAGCAAACAAACGTTTTTTGGCAAAGTAAAATCGGTTTCTCCTTATCCTCAATCCATTGAGCGAGGAGACCCACAGAAATATTACGAAGTTATTGCCACATTAGATGAACAAAATCCAAACTTTAGGCCAGGGTTTAAGATCAATGCGAAGATCCATGCCTTACCCGAACGGAACGTACTAACGGTGCCCAAACACAGTGTTATTAATGAGCAACAATCTCGGTACGTACTCGTTTTGCAAAATGGACAATTGCAAAAAGTTCCTGTTGAACTGGGACAAAGCAACTTTAGCCATAGCGAAGTTACTTCCGGCCTACAAGCAGGTCAAAAGATCTCATTACTCACTGACATGGGAAGTTTAAATTAATGAAGTATTTAGACCTATTTTCCGACGCAATTGTACAACTACAACAACATAAGTTACGCACACTGCTTACTTTGCTGGGTATGATTTTCGGGGTTGGTGCGGTAATCGCTATGCTCAACATTGGTGAGGGTGCAGAGCGTGAAGCACTGAAAATGATTGACTCTATGGGTATTAACAACATTATTGTTGAAGCCAAAGACATCGAAGAAGACGATTTAAAAGAACAACGCAAACACTCCAGAGGGCTGAGTTTACTTGATGGCAGAGTGGTTGTTGATGCGTTACCTCAGATAGACAGTTTCGCAGCAGAAAGACACATCGATACCTATCAAATCTATAGCCAATACCAACGTTATGATGGAGAGGCTGTTGGTGTAACTGCCAATTATTTTTCCTTGAGCCACTTTGACCTCGCGGAGGGTAGAGCATTAAATCAAAGTGATAGCGATGATTTCAAACAGGTCGCTTTATTGGGTGCCAATACTGCCGCTCAGTTATTTCCTCTCGGCAATGCGGTAGGCAACAGAATCAAAATTAATCATTTGTGGTTTGATGTCGTTGGCATTATGCGTGCCCCTAATTTATCAAAAAAAGAATTTCAAGGTGTTGAACTTGGCGGTGAGCAAAGCCGAATATTTGTCCCTTTAAGCACTGCGATTAACCGCTTTGATAAAGCTTTGTTGGATCCTGAAGTAACTCAGTTAAAACTATCAGTCTCAAAACCTTATAGCCCAATTGAAGTTTCAAAGGTGGTTAATCATGTACTCTCAAGTCGTCATGGTGAAGTAGATGACTACCGAATCACCATCCCAGCAGCATTGCTTGCACAGCAAAAACAAACACAAGCGATTTTCAATATTGTGATGTCATGTGTAGCAGGTATTTCACTATTGGTCGGTGGGATTGGCATTATGAATATAATGCTCGCGACAGTGTTAGAAAGAACCAAAGAAATTGGCTTATTGCGCGCGATTGGCGCGACGCAAAAAAATATCCAAGTGCAATTTATTACTGAGAGCTTTACCATTTCCATTCTAGGAGGTTTACTCGGCGTGGTTTTCGGCTTGCTACTTTCGGAAGTAATCGCCTTTTACTCGGAGTGGGCAGTATCTTGGTCGCTCAATGCTATTATCTTATCCTTCAGTATTTGCGCGTTAGTCGGGTTAACTTTTGGTGTTTATCCAGCAATTAAAGCTTCCAAGTTAGATCCGATTGAGGCATTACAAAGCGACTAAAAACTTATTCAGTAGTACAAAAAAGCACCTTTAAATACCAAGGTGCTTTTTATGTGTTTGAATTTACTGAGTTAGAAGTAGTATTTAACCACCACCATTTCTGGTATCTCTGCCGCCTCTAGTAGCCATGGCGCGCTGCATTTTCTGTGTATCCTTTTCCTGATAAGCTTTCATATACGCATGTTGCTCTTTGGTCATACATTTCTCTTTAGCGAATCTCGTGCCAAGCTTCTTTTCTTTAATACAAATATAGGCATCATCAGCTTTTAGTGTATCAACCATCTGGTCTCTTTTATCTTTAAGATCTGTTGATTCACAGCCCGTAAGTAAGAAAGTACTTAACATTAAAATACTCAAGATTACCCTTTTCATAATAAATCCTTCTTTAAAATCATTTTGATCTTCTAGGCAATAGCGTTCATCATACTACTGACTATTATTTAATCTACACAAATTACAATCAGATGTGTACCTTGGATTACAAAAAAGACTGTTAAGCTCAAAGGTAACCGCCACCGCAGCCTACATGCTTAACCAAGATAAGGCACTCACAGTGAAAAACGCTATCCAGGATAAATGTTTACCCCTAGTGTAATAAAACGACAGTAGCCCACTGATTGCGAACACCAGTGTCACGGTGTAAAGCACGATAACATTGTCGGGTAATAGTAAAATAAGCCCCGCAAACCCAAACCATGCGAAACTGGTAATATGCCAAGCGAAACGCAATGTGCCTTTGGTAAAGACATCACTGCCAAAAAGGTGAGGCAGGTTATCTCGCCTGAACAAACGGATCAAAATGTACTTTTCACCTAAAATACTGTGAATCAAACCACAGAGCATGAGTATTGCTGCTGCCATATAAAGCATAAAAACTCCTTTTAGTTTTGATAGTTAGGTTGGTTACCACCTACTCGCAAACATCTGTAATGCGCTACGATACATGTTTACCACAGCTTGATGACCTTTTACGGGATCACCTTTAATAATATTGTTGAATTTAGGTGACGAGTTTAATTCGATGAGATGTAGTTGATTCTGCCCATCTCTGATTATATCGAAGCCAACAAAGCCAATATTTAACTTTTCAAAAACAGGACTCACAAACTGATGAAGCTCATCTATCAATGCCCCATCTTCGATTAATGAAGCCTGTTCATCATGCTCCCAATACTTGGCATTAAAACCCGCAGCATTGCCTCTGCGATAAGCAAGCATCGGCTGCCCAAACGCAGACACCAACCGATATTCAACTTGCGTATCGACGTATGGCTGAACAAGCGCGATGTAATCGTACGAATAACTTTCTTTGTCAAATACCAGAGTAACTGCTTCAGCCAGTTGCTCCGCAGAATCACACAGGAATACATTACTCCCAAGTGCACCTTTATTTCTTTTTACCACAACAGGATAGCTAAACCGCAGCTCTACCTGTGCAACAATTTCAGCTACACTTTTACAATCCAAATATTGCTGATACTCAGGTTTCGTATCTGGATCAAGAAAAGCAAGAGTTTCAGGCAGTTGAAGAGTGTTCTTAAGCAGCTCAAAGGTATGCATTTTATCCAAACAGATACCAAATACTGATTCTGAATTGAATGGCGTTTTGTTCAATTCAAAATATTCAGGCCCTTTGGCAAACTCTACACGAACCAGATTTTGTTCTTTATCGACCAACTCATAATTCAGTCCAAGCTCATCGCAAGCCTCAACCAAACATGCTATTTGCTTTTCCATATTTTCCCTACCTAATTGCCACTCTAATTAGTGTCTTTTAATGGCGCTATTAGAGACTGAATTCATAACTTCGTCTAGCCATTTTTTAGAAAACATAGATGAATTTAAATCGGCTGCATTTGCGCTGAAAGTACCTTTTTATGATACAATTCCCAAGCTTTTGGTAATAGTAATTAGGAATATAAGCAGCATGCAATTAAAGCATTTATATCAAGCGCTTTTCACAACAATGTTAGGAGCAACATTGACCGCCTGTGGCGGTGGAAGTGGGGGTAATGAAGCAACAGGTGATAACGGTGGGAAAATTGATAACAGCAACAAAGCCCCAGTTATCGAGCAAGTTGCACCGTACACGATTAAAGAACGCGATCAACTAACCATTAACGCGCAAGCCAGTGATGAAGATGGCAGTATTGCGAGTTACCTATGGCAACAAACCGACGGCACGCAAGTCACGCTTGAAAGTAGCGATACCAGTGCATTAAGCTTTGTAGCGCCTTCTTTAATCGAGCCAGAAACACTCACATTTAAGCTGACCGTTACCGATAATAAAGGTAAGTCTACTTCTACTGAAATAGTCGTAGATATAGAGATCTATTCAGAAATTGATGCGCTCGCAATCACCGACGAAAACCTCAAGAAATGCCTAAAAACTCAATCAATTAGCGATGCAGGCATTCGATCTCTAAATTGTATTGACTATCCAATTGAAACACTCAGTGGAATACACGCTTTAACAAAACTCGAAAGTATCCATATTGAGAATGCCCAATTAAGAGACATCGATGGGCTTAGCCAAATCGAAACGTTACATTCGCTAAGCTTAAAAGATGTAAGGAATAAAGAGGTTGCACAAGGCAGCCTAATCAAAGAAATTAATAAATTGACAGAGCTTGCTTCACTGAGTCTAGAGAACTCCTCAGACTCTTACTACGCTTCATCTGGACTCAATTATGCATCACTAAGGCTAGAAAGCTTCACAAAACTAAACAACTTATCGATTGTTGATTATTCTTCGCATTGGTCTCCAGTCGTTGATTTTAAAGCGCTCAATAAAGATCAACTTACAAGACTAACACTAAAAGGGCTCACCCCAATAAACCTAGATAACTTCGAGGCATTTTCAGCACTTCAGCACCTACATTTGGATTCATCCTCTCTTACGCTTTCGCTAAACTTTATTTCCTCATTACCTAGTATGGAAACATTAGAGCTTTCGAACGTCGTCGTATCTGATACCAGCGCTCTAACTTCAGCTCATGGCCTAAAAAATCTGCAGCTTGTCAGAGTTGATATAGACAATCTTGATTTCATAAATAATTTCAACAAGCTAGAGAAACTAATCATAAGCGATGCAGGCTGGAAGCCTTTCGACTTAGATACACTTACCGCTACGGATACACTGTCAGAACTTTCGTTGTACGCACTTAACGTTACAAATAGTGCGCCGTTATCTAAGTTCAGTAAACTGGAAAAACTCTCTTTAGCCTCATTGCAAATCGACTCAATTAATTTTCTTGAAAGTACGCCCTTGTTACAACAGCTAGAGCTGAGTTACCTAAGATCTCTAGAAGACATTTCCACACTCAAGTCGGTTCCTTTGCTGACAAAGCTAGTATTAACCGACATTGGCTATAACCGTGTCGATACATCCCCGATAGCACACCTAGCAAACTTACAGCATGTTGAGCTTAAAAAGTCTGAAGAAACACATTGGCAAATTGCTGATTATGGCATTTTTTCTAATAAGCCTATAAAAAACCTCGTACTGCATGTTAATAACCTCGATAGCGACTCACTTTCATCAATTAAAACATTAGAAAGCATGGAACTGTTTATTAATGAACAGGTTAAATTGCCAAACTTAAGCAGCTTCCCAGCACTAAAAACAGTTAAGATAAAAGACAGGAGTAATTATAACTCTACACAAGTATTTTCTTTGAATGCACTTGGCGAAAACCAAAGTGTTAAAGAGCTAGAACTGAATGGTCTATCGAAGCTTAATAATATTGAGCAACTTGCAAAGTTCAAAAACTTGGAAGCTCTAACGATTTACTTTGCTGAGATCCAAGATATGTCTTCGCTAAAGAGCCTTAACAAACTAAAACACTTGTCACTTTTTAGGAACAAGGATTATTTTAACGCTGAAGTCCTTACTGAACTACCGACGCTTGAAACGCTCTCAATTCTTGACACCTATCTAGAATGCAGTGATATCCAGCGGCTAAATAATTTAAAAAACGTCAAAGTTAATATCAATAGAGGCTGCGTTAAGGAGCCTATAAACCTAGAACTGATTAAAGACCCAGCCTTAGCTCAATGTGTTCAGTGGAAGGAGTATAGTAATGAGGTCACTTATTTGAACTGCACCCAAAGTGGTATTACATCTCTAGAGGGTCTTGAACAGTTTGAAAATTTAGCAAGTCTAGAGCTAAGGTTTGGCGATTTCTCTATTTTGGGTGAGCCTGTTTTAAGCAGAATGGATAAATTGACTAACATTACCCTTAGTATGTTCTCGGGCAGCCTCCCTGAAAAAGTTTACTGGTCTGACTCATTGCTAAGATTAGAGATTATTGGTGGGAAAGAACCGATAGATTTCGGGCAATTGTCACCTCCGCGCTCTTTGACAAATCTGAGGCTAATATCTAACCAAGTAATCAACTATGGTGATATTTCAAACTACAGCAATTTGAAATATCTGTTACTGAATAAAACTTCTATCTCAAATATTGAGCCACTTAAGTCGTTAACAAGCTTATTAGGATTATCTCTATATGATCACCCTGATATCACCTGCGAGGATTATGTAACACTTCGCAATACCTTAAGCGATACTAGTATCTATGGTTTTAGTGAAAGGTGTAATTAACAAGGCGAAAACCACCTCCCTTTGTCACTAAAGCAAATTATTACCCCAGCCCACTCAATGCTGGGGTAATAAATAGAAATTTCTAAATCTCTTCCCCAACGCCACCTTGGTAACCTCAGCTACTTTATCTGACGTTAAATCCAAATATAGAGACATTCACACAGTACCTTTTTATGATAAAATCCCCAAATTTTTGGTAATAGTAATTTGGAATATAAGCAGCATGCAATTGAAGCATTTATATCAAGCGCTTTTCACAACAATGTTAGGAGCAACATTGACCGCCTGTGGCGGTGGAAGTGGGGGCAATGAAACAACAGGTGATAACGGTGGGAAAATTGATAACAGCAACAAAGCCCCTGTTATCACACAAATTACACCGTATACGATTAAAGAACGCGATCAACTAACCATTAACGCGCAAGCCAGCGATGAAGATGGCAGTATTGCGGCTTACCTATGGCAACAAACCAGCGGCACGCAAGTCACGCTTGAAAGTAGCGATACCAGTGAATTAAGCTTTGTAGCTCCGTCTTTAATCGAGCCGGAAACACTTACGTTTAAGCTGACTGTTACCGACGATAAAGGTAAGTCTACTTCTGCTGAAGTGACTGTGGATGTCGAAACCTATTCAGAAATTGATACATTAGTATCAACCTTTTCCAGCAGCGGGTTACAAGATTGTTTAAAAGCCTTACCAGATGCCGATGCTGGTATCAAATCACTAACGTGTGAAGGGCAAACCATTTCAAGCTTCGACGGTATTGAAGGGCTCGTCAACTTAGAAAGTCTCAAAATTAAAAATGCTCAAATAGGAAACTTATTAGCCCTTACGAAGATAAACAAGCTAACAACCTTACATTTTGAGGATGTTAATTTTTCCAGTAACTTAAGCTCCGGCCAGATTTCGACTTTAACAGCATTAAGTCAACTTAAATCTTTAAGCCTAGTAACAACTGATTCAAATTATAATTATTATAATGTGAAAAACATCGATTTTTCTCACTTTATCGAGTTAGAAAGCTTAACAATTGATGTACATTCTTATTATGGAAGAACCGAGGTTAAGCTTGAAGGAATAAACAAAAATACCCTTAAACACCTTTCTCTGGGCTTGGTTAATCTTGTCGATGAGCAAGTATTATCAGGCTTAGCAAACCTTAAATCACTGGATCTTAGAGCTGTTCATGGCCTGAGCTCACTTAATTTTTTAAAAGATATGCCAGTATTAGAAAGCTTAAGTTTAAGATACATAATAGACATTGACTCTGCGGCTCTTGAAGCTAAAACCAACTTAACAAAGCTAGTACTTGAAGGCACCCGAATGGAAAACTTCAGCTTTCTTGACCAATTCACAAGCTTAGAATACCTCAAGATAAACAGCCGCTATACGAGCTCAACGATAGATTTTGCGACTACTCAATTGCCCGCAACTATCAAAGAGCTCTCATTAAGTCACTTAAATGTTGAAAACAGTACATATTTGGCAAACCTTACCGACTTGAGCTCACTAACGTTAAGCGATATGAAGTTAAGCTCAATTGCATTCATTAAGGACTATACGGAGCTTAATTTTCTACACCTTAGCAACCTTGAGAAGTTGATTGATATAAACTGGTTACAATTCACCCCAGCAATTACCAATTTATACATCTCAAAAATAGGCGCTGACGCTGACTTATCATCTATTGATAATCTGTCTAAGCTACAAAAGTTTCATTTAGTTGATAGTACTTGGTCAATTACCAATCGTGACTTCAGCTTCCTTGAAGGAAAGCCTTTACAGGCACTTACACTGGATATACACACATTAGAAAGCTCAAATCTACCTAGGTTAGATAGTTTAGTGTCACTTAACATACAGGCAGAAGCAGTGAATGGCCTAATGCCTCTGGATCTATATCCCGCCTTGAACGAACTAACAGTAAGTCATACCTCATATTATGGTGCAAAAATTACGTCATTAGATGGCTTAGGCAATAACGCTAATGTTCAAAAACTAACGCTTAAAGGTTTTAGCAAAGTTGAAGATATTAGCCAATTAGCAAATCTGCCAAACTTGACTGATCTGATTATTGAAGGTAGCTCTGCTGATGATATATCAGCGTTGAATTCTCTGGATAAAATTGAGCGTTTGTCGTTATTACATTTCAATAATTTCTTCAGAGCAAATACGCTAGTTGATTTACCCTCTTTAAAAACACTGGAAATATCTGGAAACGGTATCTTTTGTGAAGACATACCGTTGCTAAATAACCTTCAAGATGTAGAGGTAAAAATAGATTCTTATAGCTGTGTAAAGAATCCGATCAATTGGAGCCTGATAGAAGATTCAGGTCTTGCCCAATGTATTAAAAGCAAAGCGATCGATACTCAAGAAATACACTACCTCAATTGCGACGAGGAAATTATAAACTCTGTTGCTGGGATTGAGCAGTTTACCCAACTAGATTCTGTGATCCTAAATGCTGGCGGAGAACTCAAGATACTTGGCGAACCTTACCTAAAACAACTACCAAGATTGCAGTCTATTGAGCTGCAAAAGTTTACTGGCACGGTGCCAAGTAATATCCAGTGGCCCACTAATCTAACAAACTTGAGAATAACATTTGCATCGGAGCCACTCGATTTAGCTAAACTGCAAGCGCCAACATCACTAACCACATTGTATTTTAACTACACAAAGTTGGTGAATTATCCGTTGTTGTCAAAATATACAAGTCTTGAAACGCTTGGATTGAACGATACAGGGATTACAACGCTCAAACCGCTTTACAATCTTAAAAACTTGGAATCACTATCAATTCAGAGTAACCCAAACATTCCTTGTGAAGAGCGAGAAGAAATTAAAAACCAACTTACACAAACGTATTTTTACGGTCTCTACACTTACCAGTGTAACTAAGCTTGGGTAACTAAAAAAGCCACACTCGCGTGTGGCTTTGCTTCATTACATGGGTGTATTATCGAATGATAATGCAATGATTCTTTCCGAGAATTTACGCAGCTTGCTCGTCACTTTGCGAACAACGAATAAGGTAATCGAACGCGCCTAAGCTGGCGGTTGCCCCCGCCCCCATCGCAATGATGATTTGCTTAAATGGTGTGGTGGTTGCGTCACCTGCAGCATACACACCTGGCAAACTAGTCGCGCCTTTATGGTCAATTTCAATTTCGCCAAATTTACTTAACGACACGTCCGATTCTTTTAACCATTCGGTGTTCGGGATCAACCCAATCTGCACAAAAATACCGGCCAAGCTAAGCGTGTGACTTTCACCACTCTGACGGTCAGTGTATTTTAACCCCGTCACTTTTTTGCCATCACCCACCACTTCAGTAGTTTGTGCATTTTTGATGATGGTCACATTAGCAAGGCTATTGGCTTTTCTTATCAACACCTCATCGGCGCGCAAGGTATCAGCAAATTCTAGCACCGTAACATGCTCAACAATGTTTGCTAAATCAATCGCCGCTTCAATGCCCGAGTTACCGCCGCCAATCACTGCCACTGGCTTGCCCTTAAACAGTGGACCATCACAGTGCGGACAGTAAGCAACGCCTCGGCCTTTGTACTCAGCCTCTCCTGGCACATTCATGCTTCTCCAACGCGCTCCTGTGGCGATGACTACCGATTTGGCTTTCAGTACCGCGCCGCTTTCAAGCTGAATATCGATATTTTCACCACGGCTGATCCCCGCTGCGCGCTGGTTTTTCATCACGTCAACCTCATACTGATGTACGTGTTCTTCGAGCTGAGCCACCAATTTTGGTCCTTCCGTCGCTTTGACAGAAATAAAGTTTTCGATGCCCATGGTATCAGCCACTTGACCGCCAAAGCGCTCGGCCACGATCCCCGTATTCAAGCCTTTGCGTGCTGCATAAATTGCTGCCGACGCGCCAGCGGGACCACCGCCTACCACTAAAACATCAAACACCTCTTTGTCATTGAGTTTGGCGGCTTGCTTTTCACCTGCTTTACTATCGAGCTTATTAAGAATGTCGCCAAGCGAAATGGCACCTTGGCTAAACTGCTCGCCATTTAAAAATACCGTCGGTACCGCCATAATGTTGCGCTGTTCTACTTCCTCTTGGAATAACGCCCCATCGATCATGGTCGCTTTCACATTGGGATTTAAGGCCGCCATAGTATTCAAAGCTTGTACAACTTGAGGGCAAGTTTGGCAGCTTAAAGAAATATATATTTCAAAATTAAGCGACTGATCTATTTCTCGGATAAGTGCCTTTTCGTCTTCTGACGCTTTGGTATCATGCCCGCCTGAGTGCAATATCGCTAATACCAGACTGGTGAATTCGTGCCCCATAGCAACACCCGCAAAGGCAATTTCTGTTTGCTGTTCAACAGAACGAACCGTCATTTTTGGCGTATATTGCTCGTCGCTGACTTCTTTCACTGTGATTTTGTCACTTAATGAACTTAAGTCGTGAGCCAATGCCTTAAGCTCTTTCGATTTGTTACTGTCATCGATTGAAAGTAACAGCTCAATCGGTGATTGAAGAGAGCTAAAGTGGCTTTGTAATTGATTTTTAATTTGTTGGTCTAACATATCTGTTCACCCTCAACGGTAATAAATCGAAAAAACTTACAGTGTGTTTGGTTGGGAGCGCGCATTCGCGCGCTCTTCGTGTGGCTATTTAGATTTTGCCAACTAGGTCTAATGATGGAGCAAGAGTTTCTTCACCTGGCTGCCAAGAAGCTGGACATACTTCACCATCGTGAGATGCGATGTACTGAGCTGCTTGAACTTTGCGCACCAACTCTTTTGCGCTACGACCAATGCCCAAGTCATGCGTCTCAATCACTTTGATTTCACCTTCAGGGTTGATGACGAAAGTGCCGCGTAGTGCCAGACCTTCTTCTTCAATCATCACACCGAAATTACGAGTGATTTTTCCTGTTGGATCGCCAATCATTGGGAACTGAATTTTCTTGATGGTTTCAGAAGCATCGTGCCATGCTTTGTGAGTAAAGTGTGTGTCAGTTGATACTGAGTACACTTCTACACCCATTTCTTGAAGCTGAGCGTAATAGTCCGCTAAATCACCTAGTTCAGTTGGACACACAAAAGTAAAGTCCGCAGGGTAGAAAAACACGATTGACCATTTACCCAGTAGGTCTTTTTCAGACACTTCTACAAAGTCACCGTTGTGATATGCCGTTGCGTTGAAAGGTTTGATTGTTGTATTGATTAACGAGTTGCTCATTTTATTTCCTCACTTTTATAGAGTAATTAATTTAGTTGGCGAGTGCCTCTCGCCTTGGCTTGATTACTAAGATAAGAGCAATTGAATAAATAATAAAATGGATTGTTTTGATTGATACAATCCAAAAAAACGATGAAAAAGTAAAATGTGCATCTCTGTTGTGATCAGGGAATGGATTTACGCTGTATAACTGTTCGATAGATAGTGTAAAATTAAAAGCTGTTCTTTACTGACGAGATTTTCGATGCACCCATATTTTAATCACATTCAATTAGGCTATTTTGGCCTACTTCCTTTTTTGGCTTGTATCGCGTGGATACTAATGACAGGTGCGTCAATCGAAGTCATAAATGCATTTCAATATTATGCGTTAGGTATCTTGGCTTTTATGGCCGGTAGTCTTTGGCGTGCGGGTGAGCAAAGTTATAAAGACGCAATACTTGCTGTGCTAGTCGTGATCCCCTACCCGCTAATGGGCTTTATGCCCCAACCCTGGATACTGGGTTACCTAGCAATAGCCTTTTGGGTTGTATTATTGTTCGAGCGTAAAATGCCTGTGTGGCAAGACTACCACAAAGACTATCGAAAAATGCGCACCGTGCTGACTTCTATCGTTTTCGTTACGCATTTATTCATGATTGCTCAATACTTCTCAATTAGCGCGATAACTGCAAGTTAAAAAGCTATTCGCATTTACGCAAAAGCTAATTGCATCTATAAGTTAAAGAAGACAAATAATATGGTCGTCCAATTGCATGAAGCTGTTCATTATAATTTCCGTACTCTGGTGCTTGTTGATAACAGCAGCCTATTTGCTGCTCAATATTAGCCACGATCAGTATGAAATTATCGAAGAACTCACCTGGATTTTGATTTCTGTTTCTATTCTTGTTCTGACTTTTAGAGAAGTTAAAAAACACTTTCTGGTAGGTGCATTTTCTGTTTATTGCATCGGGTTGACCCTGGATCTACTCGACAACTTTTTTACTCATATCAATTTTCCTTTATTAAACTTCGATACCTCACTTAAGAACATTGGGTTTCTGCTCGTCTGCATGGGGTTCGTCTACTTAGTCAAATCAAAACAACACACTATTCTGTCATTGAATAAAGAAATCGAGATGCGTATGGCGCTAGAGAAACAAATGCGCTACGAGGCAAATCATGACAGTATGACTGGGATAGGAAGTCGACGGGCTTGTTTTGACCAGTTACATAAGCATCAGTTCGACGGCTATACACTGCTCTATTTAGATTTAGACAATTTCAAGCAAGTGAATGATAAACATGGTCATTTGGTTGGCGACAAAGTACTTAAAACGTTTACCCAAAATTTAACAGAGACATTTGGCCTAGAAAACTGTTTTCGGATCGGTGGAGATGAGTTTATCGCATTTAGCAGCAGTGAATCATTGCCAAAAGACCAAGTTCGAGAAACTCTGCTCACTAATATCGAACAGTACGGTACCAGCGTCAGTATCGGCACTGTAAAAGTTGATCCACAAAGTCAACCAGACATATTAATACATCAAGCCGATGGTAATATGTATAGCGACAAACAGCATAAAGCGGTGAGAACGACCGTCCGAAGCCCAAGCAGTTAATCTCAGTGTAGCGCTATCTGGATTCGGTTGTTAATATTTGTACAACTCTCTAATAAAAAGGACGTGCCCTTTGTTTAGCAAACTCTTTTCCAACGATGCATTACAAACTGAAGTAGACTCGCTGAGACGTGATTACTCTAAGTTACAACAACAAAACTCGGCTTTAGAAAGCGAAAATAAAAGGCTCAGAGAGCAAGCTGTTGAGCTGCAATCTGAGCTCAATAACAACACCGACAACCAACTTTTACAATGTGCAATCAGTGGAGTAAATCAAATCCAAGGGATCAGAGAATCTGTATTCGCCAGTTTTACTGATATAAACTCCGAAAGCGATGCAGTTGACTCTGTTAAGGACGCTTTTACTAACTCAGAATCGTCATTGCGCAACATTCTTAGTGGCATGGAACAGCTTTCCAGCAATATGGATAAAATGACAACGAATATCTCTGGGTTATCGCAAATGGCGGATAAGATAAATACCTTTGTTACTACCATCTCAAAAATCTCAGATCAGACTAATCTACTGGCATTAAATGCTGCAATTGAAGCGGCCAGAGCTGGTGAAGCTGGGCGAGGATTTAGCGTGGTCGCCGACGAAGTCCGTGCTTTAGCTAACAATACCAATGAATCTGCCAATGAAGTATCAGACTTAGTTAAAAAAATCATAGATACGACACAAACCACAGTCGGTGCGGTTGAAGAAATCCAAAAAGCCAACATCGATTTGTCGGACAGTATTGGACATCTAAATGACGAATATAAAGATATTGTTGGCACCTGCGGTTCAATGAGGGAGACAATTCTTCGCTCTACCACGAGTACTTTTATTCAGACAGTAAAACTCGACCATGTGGTATGGAAAGCCGATATCTACAATGTAATCATTGGCAACAGCCGCAAAAGCAGCAACGATTTTTCAGATCATGTTAGCTGTCGACTCGGTCAATGGATTAAAGGAGATGGCGCGTCGCTATTTTCCTCCCATAATGCTTTTAAACGACTAGAATCTCCTCATAAAGAAGTACATAGAGCTGGTTTAGAGGCATTAAATCGCTTTAGCGCTGGAGATTCACAAGGTGCAATACAACAGCTCAATAAAATGGAACGTGCGAGCCAGGAAGTCATGGAACTACTGAGTCAACTTATACATTGATGCAGTTGCACTGATAGGTTTTTGCTCCCGTTTCGCAGCAAAAACCTATCGGTAAACCCCATTCTAAATAAGCGCTTGTCTTGCAATCCTGTATGACTGAAACGCAACCTTTTATGCGTTAACCTTAATCCCATAATTTGCTACACTGCCTGACCGTAATAACCAGCTAGATAATACTATGTTGATCCAGCCAAATTGGCGTATTTTGACAGTAGGCGATGGTGATTTAAGCTTTTCTCTTTCCCTATTAAACCATGTACAACCAGCGCACCTAGTGGCGAGCGTCTATGACAGCGAACAAGCGTTAAAAAACAAATACAAAGATAATGCATTTGATACGCTTACCGCGCGCAGGATTGAGGTCATCACAGAGTTTGATGTCACCAGCCGTCATAGTTGGCAACGATTAGAAGGCCAGCAGTTCGATGCTGTTCTGTTCCAATTTCCGCTTATTCCGGCCTTTAAAGATGAAGCTAGCTTTAAAGCACAGCCGTTGAGCGTTAACACTTTAAACCGTCGATTACTGCGACTGTTTGTCATCTTTTCGCAGTCTATAGCGTTAGATCCACTGGGTGCTCAACTGAGTGTTATTACCTCAAAGGACGTTAAACCATACACTGAGTGGGATCTTGAAAGTAGCCTCACTCTCGATCTAGACATTCACTATCTAGGACAAACCGCGTTTGATATTCAAGAGTTTCCTGGTTACCAAGTAAGAAATGTTGATAGAGACAAACATGTCAAAGACACCAGTGGCATCTGCTACTACTGGTCTTTGAACAAAGATAACCCCATTCGAGAAGCCTTAAAACTTCCTCCTTACCTACAAGATGATCACTGCTCACAGTGTCGTGCTGGACCATTTCATAATGATACAGATAAGCAGCGTCATTACCTCTCTAAAAAGCACCTCACAATGCAAAAACATCAACGCGCTTGGCTAGAATTTATTTCAGGTAAAAATGCAAATAACACGTAAAAATTGCAACCAGCATGCAAGTATAACAATTCTATTTTGTGTAATAAAAACACATAAAATAAAGTATACAAAAATAGCTTGAGATGCTCACATCTCATCGTTAAACTTGCGCCTCCTATGGTTTGGCGGGCTTTGACATCGCGTTTATCTAAAGCTAATGAAAATCAAACTATACTCATAAACTGCAAAGCCTTTGGTGGATAATGCCGAAAACATGCTTAGTCATGACTCGCGACAGGAATTTTGAGCCCTATGCCCATTCTCAGTAAAGACTTTTTAATCGCCGTTCTGTGCTTGTTATGTGCCATGATAACCATTCAATCCGGTGCATCCATCGCAAAACAGCTATTTCCCGCTGTGGGCCCTGACGGCACAACCGCATACCGATTAGGCTTTTCTGCGTTAATCTTGTGCCTCGTGTTTCGACCATGGCGAAAACTTCCAGATAACTGGTATCCATTAATTGTTTACGGGCTATGTCTAGGAGGCATGAACCTTACTTTCTATTTTGCAATAGAACGTATTCCTCTTGGCATTGGTGTCGCACTTGAGTTTACTGGCCCTTTAGCCGTCGCCTTGATGTCCTCGAAGCGCAAACGAGACTATCTTTGGGTCGCCTTCGCTGTAGCCGGTATTTTACTGTTGCTACCAGATTTAGGTGATGTCGATGGACTCGATCCTATCGGGGTTTTGCTCGCCTTAGTGGCTGGTGCATGCTGGGCCGGATATATCTTGTTTGGCAAACGCTCTGGTAGCAGTGGCTCAGGAAGCTCAACGGTCGCGTTAGGTATGGCTATCGCAGCTGTCGTTATTGTCCCAATTGGAGCGGTTTCTCAAGGTGCAGCGTTATTAAACTGGCAACTCATCCCACTAGGCATTGCAATTGGCTTGTTATCCAGCGCGCTACCCTACAGTTTAGAGATGTTTGCTCTGAGAAAAATGCCAGCACAAGGTTTTAGTATCATGATGAGTGTTGAGCCAGCTATCGCTGCTGTGGCTGGATTTATGATTTTGGGAGAGTCACTAACGGTATGGCAATGGTTCGCCATTTTTATGGTGATCATCGCATCGTTGGGAAGCTCAATGAGTGGTCAGGAAAAGTAGTATCAAAAAGGGCGCTTAGCGCCCTTTCGTATTTTAAGGTTGAACCGTATCTTGGTTTTCAACCTGTTGTGGTTCGCTGTCGCTTTCAGCTTCTGGCGCTGGAAGTAGGTACTTTCTCAACCATTGCTCTTGCTCCCACAGCACATGCATAATGCTTTCACGCGCTTTATAACTATGTTCTTCTTCAGGCAACATTACCAAACGTGCTGTTTTTCCTAAGCCGTCAAGCGCGGCAAACATGCGTTTTGATTGCATCGGGTAAGTTCCGGTGTTTGGATCTTCTTCACCGTGGATCATCAACATGGGTTCATTGATCTTATCCGCATGGAAAAACGGTGACATGTTCGCATAAACATCTTGCGCTTCCCAGAAGTTGCGCGGTTCACCTTGGAAACCAAAGGGCGTCAACGTTCTATTGTAAGCACCACTTCTCGCTATACCGGTTGCAAATAGGTCTGAATGGGCCAGCAAATTGGCAACCATAAATGCACCATATGAATGCCCTGCAATGGCAATCTTTTGTGGATCGGCAATGCCTTTTTCAACCAAAGTATCAACCGCAGCTTTAGCACTTGCAACTAGTTGCTTTCTAAATGTGTCATTAGGTTGCTCATCACCCGTACCCACTATTGGCATAGAAGGATCGTCGAACACCGCAATGCCAAGTGCTAGGTATGGCATGGGACCCCAATACCCGAAGTAAGAAAATTGATAGGGGGATTCACGCACCTGAGAAGCAACTTCTTTGTCTTTGTATTCCTGTGGATACGCCCACATTAACACTGGGATCCGGCCTTTGCTTGGATCATAGTTCTGGGGTAAATATAAATTACCAGTCAGCTCGACACCATCATCTCGAGTATACTTAACTTGTTCTTTTACCACATTTTTAAAAGCTGGGTATGGATGTGGAAATCGAGTCAGTTGTTCTAAAGAGTCAAACTGTAGATTGCGCACAAAAAAGTTTGGTTGGTCTTGCTTGGACTCTCGCAACGTGACAAATCGTAAACCTTCATCATCCAACATAGCTCGAACGCGCTCATAATATGGTGCGGCAGATTGCCAAATACGCGTTGTCGTATTGGTTTTCACATCATAACGATCTAAGAATGGAACATTACCTTTATCTGACGCTCCATCTCCCGTTAAAAATAAATAGCGGCCACCAACAAATTTCAGTACTTCCGAACCTAAGTCACTTTTCTGGTAAACAAAATCGCCGGGATCTTTATACGCATCATTATAACTGCGTTCTGAAAACACCATGCGGTTTTGGTCAGGTGTGCGCGGGGAGATAATCGAAGCCCTGACACTTCTGTCGCTAAAACGCCACTCATAAAGTACGGCCAGATTATTATCAGCCCAATCAATTGCAGAGAAACGGCGCTCAACCTTAGCAAATAATTGAGGTTGTTTTTTAAATGGTGAGCTGACGGTATACAAATAGTCATGGTGCTCAACCTCTACTTTCATATCTCCACCGTCTTGCGCTTCCGCCCAAATAAGAGTCGCGCCTTGATCTGCACGCCATTGGATACGCCTTGGTCCTTCACGAACACTATCAAAGCCAGATGGTAATGAGTCAGCAAGCGGTTGCCTTACTACTTCATATAGAGGAAATCCACGCATGCCCCAAACCTGCCACACCGCAGGAAAACGGTGGTATGGAACTTGATAAGAAAATGGCGTATTAATCATACCAACCAGTAGGTTGGTTGAATCTGGTGAAACAGAAAAGTGCTTTAAGAAGGTGGGGTTACCAATCTTTTGCATGTTGGCGTTTAAGTTGAATTTAACCAGCTGACCCTCAGCGTAAAACTTAAACGCTAACTCATCTTGCGGGTTAGACAGTAAGTTTTGATAGGTTCTATTGCCGGCTTTTACTCCTTTGGTTTGTTGAATTACAGGAACCAAAGCGTCAGTATTTTTGTCTTTACTCAGTGTCTTATCATGATTAACCGCAAGGTTAGCAATAAGTGCAGTACTATCGTACAGCCACTGATAAGGTGTTGACGTCAATACACCATTTAGGGCTTTATCCGATACTTGTTTTAACTCCCGCTTTTCTATATCAAATGTCCAAAGCGTCGCTTTATCCGCTTGCTCTAACACAAATGCGGCATATCGGCTATCCGGGCTCCAGCTTGGTGAACGTATGTCTCCCTCAGGCAGCCCAGTTACTTCAACCAACGCACCGGTATCTACATGCTTAAATTGCAATGAACTAAAAGTGCTTCTTGCATTACGCATAAACGTTTGCGGGTTGAACTTAATACCGGCAAGTGCCTGCTCTGGCTCTGTCAGCTTTTTAAGAGAAACGACCCTTTTTCTTTCTAACATTGCGAGCCATTTGCCGTTAGCACTTACTTGACTTGCAGGGACCAATGGAGCGTCAACCAAATCAGCCAAAGCATCCGAAGGGACTTGATATCCAGTAAGGTTATCGCTTGCGACAACATTTCCTGAGTAAATAACTAAAGATACAAACAGATATTTAAATAACTTCACAAGACGTTCCTATATCTTAATGACAATTCAGCAATCATATAATGAATTGACGCAAATGTGCAGCCAAACGGACTTTTAAGAACTTATCATAATGTTATAAAATGATTTATTACTCATCTCAATTATTCAGAATTATGCAGACTGCTTCGCTTAATAAAAAAATAACTATTCATGATGTTGCAAAAGCTGCGGAAGTATCCAAATCCACCGTTTCCTTAGTGTTACAACAAAGCGACAAAGTAAGCGAAGCACGTAAAGCAAGAGTATTAAAAGCCATCGACGAGTTAGGATATGTTTATAACCGTGATGCCGCAGCGCTGAGAGGGAAAAAAGCAGGATTGGTTGCCATGGTTGTGCAACACCTAGATGATCCTATCACGTTAGAGCTGGTGAATAAGTTACAGGATGAGCTGCAAGCTGAGGGTTTGACGTTACTGTTTTGCTGTGCCGACAGCACTGAAAAACAACGTCTTCTTATGACTCAACTTAGAGAATACAACTTATCAGCATTAATTATCATTCCTCACCCAGAGCTGAGTCGTGAGTGGCTGGACCAACTAGTTAACTTTGGTATATCCATTATAACTGTGATGCGTGAAGTGCCATATAGCAAGGCTTCTAGTGTCGTTCCTGATTATAGTAAGTCAACTCATCTCAGTGTCGAATATTTCTTAAAACTCGGATACCAACAGTTTATTCTCGTCTGCAAAACTCAAAATGACTCTAATACTCAAGAACGGCTCCGGGGTCTTCATTCACCTATCAACCAAGCAGATGGCCAGCAACATACTGTCACCATAGTGAGTGAAAGCGATTATTCTAGCTTTGAAACATTATTTGCAGGTTTGCAACACCTTTTAGCTGACAACACGGTAGTGATATGTGAGTCTGAAGCAACGTCTGAAATGCTTCAACGGCAGTTATCTTTACTGGAGAATCCCGACTCTCAAATCGTCACGTTTAATACAACAGCGCGTACTTCATCAATCCCAGCAATTGTCTTTGATACGGATGAATTCAGTAAACGAATTTGCCAAACTCTAAAAGACTTATTAACTGGACATGCAGCAACAACAAGAACCGTTGTCGATGTACAACTTTATATCTAAAACTAAGTACATAGTATTAATTAACTCTGCTCTATGACGCGGATCAAAAATCACTACGAAAAACGCAATTATTTCTCACTCAAGTTATAGACTTTAAAAATAAATTGGCTAAAATTCGCGTCGTGTTTACCCTTAGCCAGTTTTGCAGCTACGGCGTTTGTTAACAAAGTAACTTACGTTGCAGATCTAATCCTTTTAACACGTAGTTTGTGTTAACCATTACTGGCAGTATCACCAAAAACGTCCTATTAACTTTAACGTACTACCTGAATTATTAAGGTTCTTTTGCATTGAACAACGCAACCTTTACGGACAAGCGCCGTTTTATCGTCAAGCTTGGCAAAATGCTGCACAAATATGGCACGCCCGCTTATCGTCTTGAAGCTCATTTAATGGAAGTCGCCACACACCTAGGGCTGAAGTCCTCTTTTGTAATGTCTCCCACCTCTGTTACCTTCGTAATTTGGACCGAAGGACATGAGGAAGAGTACACCCACGTAGCTCGTGTTGATCCCGGTGATCACGATTTAGGCTCATTGGCGGATACCGATGATGTAGCTACTAAAGTGTTATCGGGAGAATTAGGCTTAAAAGAAGCCGAGCAATGCCTTGACACTATTCTTAATGCAAAACCGCCTTATAGCAAGTTTATGACAGGTATCTCATTTGCCATTTCTGGTGGTGCGTTTGCGATGTTAATGGGGACGAGTTGGAATGATGTGTTGTGGTCATCACTGTTGTCTATATTCGTGTTTTTGTTTGTTCTATGGGCGAGTATTTCAAAGCGTGTGACTCACATGCTTGAACCGCTTGTGGCTATCGTATCGGCCATCGCCGCTTGTGCGATTTCTGTCTATATTGACCCTCAGGTCAACATTCGTCTCGTTGTCCTATCCGCGATAATTGTCTTTATTCCAGGCTTGGCGTTAGCGCTTGGTTTTGCGGAGCTTTCTGCTAGACATTTAGTTTCCGGTACCGCGAGGGTAATGGATTCTATCATGCTGCTGTTCAAGCTGTACTTTGGTGCTTTTTTAGGTATAAGCATTGGTTTTGGGTTGTTTGGACAAGTCGACTTTGTACAGCCGGAGCCCTTACCAAGATGGACAGCCTGGTTGGCGATTCTGTTGTTATGTACGAGCCTAGTTACCATTTTTAGAACAAAACTAAAACATGCAAGCTGGTCTTTGGCTTCAGGTTTTATTGCTTACGCAAGCAGTATTACTGCTGCAGTGTATTTTGATTATGCCATTGGCACATTTATAGGTGCATTTGCAGTTGGTGTTTTTAGTAATATATTCAACCGCATCGTAAATGCTCCTGCATCAATTGTTGCTATGCAAGGATTGATCGTACTAGTCCCTGGCTCAAAAACCTACATCGGGTTAAACTCGCTGATCGAAGGACAAAGCTTTGTATACGCAGATCATATAGGTCAGCAAACCTTTTTAATTTTTATGTCATTGGTTGCAGGGCTTATTTTTTCAAATGTCGTGATGCCACCGAAGAAAAGTTTGTAACGTTTACAGTCTCATAGGTGCGCTGTCATAGATGCAGCGCACTTGATTCATTTCTTAGTTTCTCTAGTTTAAAGAATCTAGATCCAGTCGTGCTGGCTTGAAGCTTACTACCACTTTTCTAAAAACCACTGAATGGCTAACACTTTTTAAACTGTCCAATTGTTTTTCTGCAATCTTAAATATTATCCATCACGATTTATTGATTTATACCTATTGCATTGAATAATCCCAATTCACATTAATATCTGATCAATTTGACAGATAAAAGGTGCCGCTAATCGCGTTAAAAATGGTGGGCTTAAACTTAGTTTTGGAAAGTCTGATCCCAGAAAAGAAAAGATGATACCGAACTGTATTGATTAGAATCGGAGCAAGCTCGGAATATAGCCTATAATAACTAGGAAAATATTATGTATTCGTGGTGTTCTATTTAAGTTTAAGTCGCTTCTAGCTAACACAGGACGACTTAAAAAATGCTCCCTGCCCGGAGCAACAAGAGCCGATAGTGCTGCTATCGGCTCTTTCACCTTTTTGAAAAGGTTATATGTCTTCTTTCAAAAGTAGAGTCAAAATAGGCTCAGCTATCCAGATACTTAACTCAAATGAATTTGGTAAGTTGGTGGCTGGCTGAGTTTATCACCTAACCGAGATAATCCCATCCACCATAACAAGCCGATCACTAGCATTGCCAAAATCCATAATGACGCTGTTAAAGGGTTTACAACTAGTTGACTGGCTTGATAAACAATTGTCGCCATCATGTAAGCAATAGAGGTTGTCCAACCAACGACTAACCACATCCAACGACCACCAGATTCTCGCTTTATAGCCCCTAACACCGCCACACAAGGCGTGTAGAGCAAAATAAATACCAGATAAGCAAACGCTCCGATTTGGCCATTAAACTGTGCAGCCATGGCCGTCAATAACTCAGCACCATTCTCACTGCCCCCCTCAAGTTCACTCAGTCCGAGAGGGTCACCAAGCTTAGTCAGTAAATCTCGACTATTGTCAGCGATCGATTGCAGTGCTTCTTGTAGTGCAGCCATAAGAGAAAATGTTTCAGTAGCCGCTTGTTCGCCAACATAAAGCGCATCCAACGTACCTACAATCGCTTCTTTGGCAAACATACCCGTGACTACACCGACTGTCGCAGGCCAGTTTTCTTCATTTAACCCAATTGGGGCAAAAACCGGTGTCACCGTTTGTGCGGTTTTAGCCAGCAAAGACTTCTCTGTATTTTCATTACCCAATGAGCCATCTAGGCCAATTGAATTTAACGCACTAAGCAAAATAACAACCATCACAATCGTTTTGCCCGCACGCATGATGAAGCTGCTTAGTCTCTGCCATGTGGTAATAAAGATATTTCTCCAAATCGGCATATGGTACGCTGGCATTTCTGTGAAAGAAGGTAGCTTTTCAGTTTTGAAAACCCGTTTTCTAAACAAAAAACCAGAACCAACTGCAACCAGTATTCCCAGTAAGTACAAAGCAAAAACAATGTTTGCACCATTGCTTGGGAAAAACGCGGCAGCAAACAAAGCGTAAACAGTTAACCGAGCACCACATGACATGAACGGCGCCATAATAATGGTGAGAAGGCGATCGGATTCTCTTCCCATCGTTCTTGCGGCCATGACTGCTGGCACATTGCAACCAAAACCAACAATTAGAGGAACAAACGCATTACCCGGCAATCCTATAGACGACATTAATCTATCGATTACGAATGCAGCTCTAGATAAATATCCACTGTCTTCAAGTATTGACAAACATAAGTACAATACCGCAATAACAGGAATAAACGTCGCAACCAATTGAATACCAGCACCAAAGCCATCAGCAAGTAAGACCCCAACCCATTGAGGCGCACCTATGTTCGCTAGCAAAACTTTCATACCATCGATAAGTAATGCGCCAACAGCAATATCAAAAAAATCGATAAATACAGCACCCACATTCACCGCAATAGTGAACATCAAGTACATCATAAACAGGAAGATGGGTACACCAAGCCAACGATTCAGCACGATCTTATCGAGCACTTCTGTCGTATCTGCACGCATAGGTGTAATAGTACTCACGCCTTCAGTAAGCTTTTTCACATGGCGATGACGCTCAATCGCTTTAGTATGATTATCTTGTGGCTCTAAATCAGTTACTTGCGCTTTTTGAACTGGTTGTCTAACTACGTGTTGTAACGTCTCAAGCAAGGTTTTCAATCCGAAACCACTCGCGCCGTTAAATGGCACAACGGCTAACCCAAGCTGTTCAGATAGCCTAACCAAATCGATATCTCGACCACGTTGGCTAGCGACATCCATCATGTTGGCAACGACTAGGATCGGTTTTCCTAGTTCTTTAAGCTGGGTAGTTAACACTAAATTACGTTGTAAATTGCCAGCATCAACAATATTAATGATCACATCGGCATCGTTCTGCTTCAGATAATCGCATGCAATTTGCTCGTCTTGACTCGGTTCGATCTGTTCTAAGCTATACAAACCCGGTAGGTCGATAAGCTCAACATTTTGATCACCCAGAATAAAATAGCCCTGCTTCTTTTCTACAGTTACACCAGGCCAATTACCCACTTTCTGCTTTGAACCCGTTAAGCGGTTAAATAATGTTGTTTTTCCGCAATTTGGGTTACCGACTAAGGCGATTTTCATTGCTTTATCCTTACTCACACTTCTACCTCAATGAACTTAGCATCCGCTTTGCGAACACTAATAAAGGTATCACCTACTTTAATCTGTATTGGACAGCCCAACGGCGCTAAGTTAATGACTTGAACTGATTCGCCAGGAATAAGGCCAAGAGCCATAACTCGGCTAAGTAACGCCACATCAGGGTGTTCAATTGATTTGATTTTAGCCGTGGTATTTTTTTCTAGTTCATCTAACGTCATTGATTATGAGAACCATTTGCAATTAAAGTTTTAGCAATCATACCCTAATGCCTTTCGCCTTTAAACACGTTGAGATTAAATAAGTAACATGACTGCACTGTTCCTCTGACAAGTGACGAATAAAAAGAAGACAGAAAAATTAACCGAATGCAATCAAGTTGTTATTGAAAAATGAAAAAAATACATGTAAAGATATAAGGGACATCATTTAAGGAATGAGCTGTCATACATTAATAATAATTTTAACTATAAGTTTTAAAAGGAATAATAATGAAACTATCTACATTACTCATCGGCGCAAGCGCGCTTCTTACTGCCTCATTATTAGCAGGCACAGCTTCAGCAAGTTATGGGCCTGTGAAAAACCCGGTATCGGGGCAAACATATTATGAGGCAATCTGTCTTGACAAGAACACTCATCGTTTGATTTATCGAGAAGTTTACACTGATGAATCTTCAGCACAGATTAGTGCAATGACTTGCAACGATCTAATGGGTGGTAACGGATGGTATAACCAATTCACTCAAAGATAGTACTCAGTTGCCCTGAGAGCACAGGGCAACCATACCGCAATGTCCACTCTTTTAAATAAACGGTTCCCCCAACAAGGAGCGGACAAAAACGCCAATAACACTATTTAATTTTAACCAAATGTTTTGCAAGGAATTATTATGAAATTATCTACACTACTAATCAGCGCTAGTGCGCTTCTTACTGCGTCTATCGCAACAACCGCGACCGCGAGTTCACCAACCACACAGCAAGCAGACGGCAAGCAAGATTTTTGGGACGTGATTTGTCATACAGGTCGCTATAGCAGCAAAGTCACAGTATACGATTATGAGTGGGTTGGTGTTGAGGTCACTATATGTGAAGACTTTATGGGCGGCACGGCAACAGTAGCTAAAGGCAGACGCTAACAGAAACTCGGTAAACCACAAATAACAATAATTTAAAATGAAAAAGTAACTCTAAGGAAAGCAATGAAACTATCTACATTACTCATCGGCGCAAGCGCGATTTTGGTAGCATCATTTACTCAAGCAGCAATTGCAAATCAAAATGCTGTAGCTCAGATAGCAAATCAAACTACTCAAACCTACACCGTAGTGTGTCTAAATTGGCGAAATGGGGAAGAAGTTTTTAGAAGAGACTATCAAAACAGGGACTATGCTCATAAACAAATGAGCATCTGTAGTAATGCAGGTCTAATACCCATACTTCTACCAGTTTCAAGATAATCCTTTCACTGAAAAGCTAACCAATTAAATAAGGTTAGCTTTATTGTTTAATAGCAATCACCTAAATAAGATAAAAAGTTATTAAAGAAATAAGCATGAACTTAAAACTAATCGTATTCAGCGCTATTGGCGCTCTGACTATGTCGGTATGAGCTCACCAGCAACCGCTCAACAAGAAGCTGCATCATACCTAACCCCAGCTAAAGGTTATTACACTTACCGAGTCGTTTGTACAGACAGAGAAACCGGACGTACAATTTTCAATCGAACATCCCATGATTTGGAACTTGCTGATGCTAATTTAATGTTTTGTTTAGAGATTTTTAATGGTCGAGGTTCGATTTCAACTATTTAACCTCAGCTGAGGTTATTTAACTCGTAAAAGGAATAAGTAAACTCTACTTTCTTATTTATTCCTATCTTTATATCTCAAGATGCATCTGCCTTTCGCAGTTGAGCTATGCTAACTCGGGCTGACTAATTTGCGATTTGCGCTGTTGGCCGGATAACCTAACCAGATTGCCACCTTCTAAATGATACACCTGCTCAGCCATATTAATAGTTTCTTGACGGTGGGCGATCATAATACGAGTAATTGACAAATGCTGGACCTGTTCACTGATCTTTGCTTCGTTATCTTTATCAAGATGACTTGTCGCTTCATCCATAAACAGTATACAAGGTGATTGGTACAAGGCACGAGCCAGTAACAATCGTTGTACTTGACCACCAGATAAATTTGCTCCCATGTCACCAACGAGTGAATTATATCCCATAGTCATGTTGGCAATATCATCATGAATTACGGCTAAATGAGCGCATTGCTCTATTTGCAGGTAGTTGGGTTGTGGATCAAAAAAGCTAATGTTATCTGCAATAGAACCAGCTAATAAGGTATCGTCCTGCATTACTGCTGCAATTTGTTTTCGATAGTTTTTCAAGCCAAGTTGGGTAATATCTTTGCCATCAAGTAACACCTTGCCTGATGTTGGTTGTAATAACCCGAGCATAATTTTCATTAATGTAGTTTTACCCGCGCCGGATGCTCCGGTAATCGCGATAGCGTCACCCGCATTTAGAACAAGGTTTACGTTATTCAAAATCGGCGTATGTTCTTCACTGTAGCTAAAACAGATGTTCTCTAAAGTAAGCTGACCTTTAGGTGTATCTCCTTCCTGTGGGCTTTCATTGGCTAAGTAGGTTGCTGCTCCCTCACGATTCGCCTCTTGCTCAGTAAGCGCGATATCTGAAATACGGTCAAGATGTAGACGCATCATTTTAAATTGAATTATTTGTTCAATTAAATTGGCAAAACGAGTGGTAAGTTGTCCTTTATAAGCAATAAAAGCCAGTACCATACCTACCGTTAAACTATTCGCCATGACCATAACTGCAGCAAAATAAATCACCAAAACATTTTCTAAGCCAAACAGTAGCTTATTAAAAGAATCGAAACTGATATTTAATCGACCTAAACGTATTTCACTATTAATCACTTCTGCATAGCGATTTTGCCAAATCCCTTGGCGCTGCGATTCGTTACCAAACAATTTAATGGTTTGCATACCGCGAATATTTTCTAAAAAATTAGATTGCTCTTTGGCTGATGCTTGGATCATTTCTTCAGTTGCTTGATGCAGGGAACGATATAACGCTAATCGCACTAAGGTATAAAGTGCAATTGCAGCAAGCACCACTGCTGTCAGTTTTAAAGAATAAAGTGCCATCATCACTAGTACCGTAATTGCCATCACGCCGTCAACTAGTGTTTCAACAAAACCGGTTGTTATACGCTCACGTATTTGCGCTAATGACCCAAAACGCGAAACAATATCGCCTACATGACGCGATTCAAAGTAACACATGGGTAAACGCAATAAATGCCTAAGTAGATTTACACCCATTTGCATATTTAGCAAACTAGAAAGACGTAATATTAACCAACTTCGAACCGCATTCGTGATAACTGAAATAATAGCTATCAAGGCAAAGCCAATCGCTAGCACTGTAAGCAAAGGCTGATCAAAACTAATTAAGACTTCATCTACTACCCATTGCATGTAGTAAGGTGTCATTAAGGCAAATAGTTGAAGTACCAAAGAAAGGCCTATTAGCTTTACCAACCCTGATTTTAAACCTGACATAGAAGACCACAATTGGGTGAACTTCATTTGAGCCTTTTCTTCTTTCACTTCAAATTTACTGGTGGGAGTAAGCTCTAAACAAACCCCAGTAAAGTGTTTGCTAAACTCTTCAGTTGTTAAAGTGCGTTTACCCACCGCTGGGTCATTGATTGAAAACTTTGCACCGCTTCCTTTACCCGAAACTTTGGTTAATACAACAAAATGATTCATATCCCAATGCAAAATACAAGGCGTTTGCAACTTATGAACTTCATCAAGAGGGCACTGTAATGCACGACTCGCTAAGCCCAAACTATCACCCACTTCAATTACTTGCTGCAGACTCATCCCTTTTAAGTTGGCAGAATAGCGCTTTCTCATTGCTGCCATATCCAACTTATGCCCATGATAATTAGCGACCATAGCCAAAGAGGCGAGACCACATTCTGCAATTTCAGATTGCAATAAAATAGGTACAGATTTGTTGATTGAGAAGTTTAATTTATTCATAGGGTTTCTTGTTTTCGAAAAGTATGTAAATAAACGCCATACCACCTACCAGTGCACCTATCACATGGGCAAAATAGTTTACTTCATATTTTGATAATAATGAGCCAAATGTAGAGATAACCATAATTGATAAAATTGATAGTGCTATTGAACGATTTTTCTTAACTTTCATCATTGTAAATAATGAAAAAGTCATTAATGCATAAACACCTCCTGACATTCCTGCAACAGCATCTATATGGTTAGTATTGTAGAAAGATAAGAAGTAAGCGCCTACATGACTTAAGATCGCACCAAAAAAAAACAATATAAAACATATTTTCTTGGACAAGTGGAACACCACACTAATAAATAGAGTCGCCAGACAAGTGTTTGTCACCCAATGGAAAAAATCAAGGTGAATTAGAGGTCCAATTAGAAATCTCCAACATGTTTCCATTGATATTTCAGGGTAATAAGTTCCAAAAAGCAAAATAAGATTCTCCAACCCATTAAAACCAGATCTACTTTGCATAAACAACTGAAAAAAGTACACAGCCGTAGATATTACTGTGAATTTTATTGCAATTAATTTTGAATCGTAAATCACACTATAAAAAAACCTAGCCCTATTGCATGTATTACTCAAAACTCTCGTTGCTTGATAAAAATCCAAGCCAACAAGAAAAACGACACAACCGAGCCCTAGAATCACCGTAGACTCTAATGCACTGTAAAAAATGGAAGACCAAAGAATTACAGTAAGAAGTAACACTGAAATCAAATATAAAAAAATCTTACACATGCTTTTTTTATAGCTCTTGAATATACTTTCACCTAACAAGCTGTGTTCTGGAGGTGTAACGTAGGTTCCATCTATGTCTTCTATAAGTATTGCTTTTATAGGTTTCCAATCTGTTAAAAGCATATTCTTGCTATTTATTTTTGATATTTTTCCAAATGCTGACTTTATTTTCATCGGGTATTTTTCCTTACTAAGGCGCATATGCGCCTTAGTCTGAAGTTATTACTCTAAGCTATAGCAAATAATTGCTGCAGCAAAAGCAAATACTGCAATTCCACCTGAACCTATTGCAAGGGCTGCGCCCATTAACCCTAACTGCAATGAACCACCTGCACTTGGGCTCAGCCCACCATTTACTTCCTCAATTTCACATACGTTTAATTCACGCATAATGTATTTTCCTTTTATTTCGGCTATACTTGCCGAGAAATTAATTTGCTAACTTTTGTTAGCGGTTAATTAGGCTGGCTTTAGTTGTTCTCGCTAAAGTTGACTAAAGTCAGCCGCCGTTATTTTCTAACAACGCGGTTTTAGAATTGCCTTGCTAGAAAATTTATAGATTCTGAATTGGATTCAGAATTTTAAATTGTTTGTCAGCCTACTCTGCCTTTTAGGCTATAGATTGGTTCTAGCAACCACTCAATCAAAGTGCGTTGCTCTAACATAATGTCTGCTTCGAACAACATCCCGCTTTTTAATTCAAATGCTTGACCATAAGCTTTTATTTTCTGTTTAGTTAATTTTGCACGTAGACGATAAACAGGTTCTTGCAATGTGATTGGCAGTTGTACTTCATTTGGGACAATAAGTGCTCGGTCTATACGAGTAATCTCACTTTCAATAAAACCAAAACGTTGATAGGGGAATGCATCAAAACGTAAGCGTGATATTTGGCCTTTAGCAATAAAGCCAGCGCTTCGAGTCGGTAATAATAATTCTGCGATTAATTCTGAGCCTTCAGGCAGTATATGTAATAACGGTTTAGATTGTGCTTTTGAAGGAGAGAGTGTTTCGCCTTCAACAACTTGAATACCCGTAACAATGCCAGAATGACTTGCAGTTATAATATAGCTATGGTTGTTGTGTACTTGCGCTAGTTGATTTTCTATATCCGCTTTTTCACGCTGTAAACTATTAGTGCGAAGTGAATATTGCTGAGGTAAGTTCGCTTTATCAAAGGCAACTTGCGCAATTTGATTGCCTTGCTGAAGAAGTAAACGAGTAATATTTTGTTTTTCTTGCTTTGCTTCTAGCAAAGCTTGTCGTTGATTTTCTTTTTCAAATGTTGAAATAAATCCGCCACTGCTTAACTTTTCAACATCATTTTGCCGTTCTAATAACAGGTTTAGCTTTTCATTTGCAAGTACCAATTGCTTTTCTAACGCTATTTTTTCGTTATTTAACGCGCCTATTTTATTGTCTAAGTTTTGATACTCTTTGACTTGGATCGTCCGATATTGGTTTATTTCTTCGTCAAGCAATACTAATTTTGAGGTTAACTTTTTCTGTAACTTTCCACTTAAGCTTAATCCGTCTGAGCTATTTTGGTGAATGACCATGATTGCTAAAGTCTGACCTTTATTAACAACATCGCCTTCTTTAACTAATAAGCGTTCAATCGTCCCACCTTGAGTGGAAAAACTCTTAATCACTCCTTTACTTGGCATTAAAAATCCACGGACAGTTTCTTTTCTGGAGTACTCGGCAGTAAATAAAAAAGAGACGATTACCACAGCAATAGAAACTAAAATTACCACTGTGAGTTTAATAGATAATGGTTGAGCTAGAGTAATTTCACCCGATAAACGTTCGCTTTGATGGGAAACAGCTTCCTTTCTGAATAATGACATATCACTAAACCTATTTAATCCGTTAAATATTTAGTGCCAAAAATGTTAGTACATTAAAAATCATTTCGCCAAGAAAGGACTTTATAAAAATTAAACCAAGACTAACAAACAGCTATTATTATTATTAACTTCAATAGGTTAGATAAAAATAAAATTTCATTTTTTACTTCACCTACGCCAAATTGGTTAAACTTTTTAAGAAGTTCGCTAAGCGTCTTTTCAATATTAAAATCATTCAATGATTAACAAAAAAACGCAGGCTTTTTAGAACACCACAAACTTAAACAGTCGTGATGTATTAAATAACCTCAACTGCGGATCAGTAAATTTTCTCAATCTGCGACGATACAAATAGTAGCTATATGATTTACTTGCTTTTATGCTAAATAAATGTGACCATAATGGGTACATTGTAAAAGGACAGTTTCACTTTGTGATTTGCAAGATAATTTTATTGATAAAATTTAAAAGGAATAAAAATGAAACTTAGCTCAATGATCTTTGGTGCAGCCGCTGTTTTAGTGACTAATGCCGCTGTTGCACAACCAGCTCAACCAGCTCAACCAGCTCAACCGTTAACTCAAGAAGCATCGACTTCTGCTACCGTTTATAAAGTCTATTGCTATGATAATAGAGGTAAATTCTTATTTCTACGCGAAAGTAAATACATTGGTATTGCTCAAACTGACTTAATGTTATGTGAAATGATGGGCGGACGCGGTAACCTAGTTGCGGTATAACGTTCACACGTTACGTACGGAAAGTAAGTCAGTTTAACTGGCTTACTTTAAAATAACGACTTGGGGTTAACCCTACCCCACCTCAAAAGACGTGACACCATAAGTGCGTCGCAAGTCAATATTCGGACAATCCCCCGTATACATTCTTGCCGTTTCAAACTCTGCTTTCATATTGTGCTTTGCCGCTAACTCTAACGCAGCCAGATTGGTATCTGGTATATCTAAAAATACAGGTTTAGTTCCCTCAACTTTTGCTTTTAGCGCGATGAATAAGGCTTCAGCCTGTTCCGGAGAATCTGCATACAAAGGTCCAATTTTATAACCTGAACGGCATGGGCGGATCACGCCATACCCGCTGATCAACCCATTGTCCATAATCGCCAGCGCGTTACTCTGTGGTTGCGCAATCCAATGCTTTAAAAAATTAGAGCGGCTCACAGGAAAGAATGGTTCGCTGTAAGTTTCAATATCTGACCATGACAAATGGCTGAGCTTAACAATCGGCTGTGTTGTATCCGGCTCTCCCCCACCGACTCCAGCAAAGCGGATATTGCTATACGCCAACTTAAATCCGGATTTTTTGTAATTTTCCTGCTGTGCCAGTACACCGTCTAACCCAACATTACAGCCTTTCAGATATTCAAGCCCTGCACGCCATATTTGCATGCCATAACCTTGCCCACGATACTCCGGTTTTACGATATAAAAACCTAAAAACCCAAAACTATTATCATATTTCACTACTGAGATTGTCGCGATAGGTTTTTCACCAAGATAACCAATTAACAACCCATTAGGATCAGCCAGATAATAATTCTGAACATCTTCTAAGCCCGGATTCCAACCTTCTTGAGCGGCCCACTCTACTGCGATAGCCAACTCATCTAGACTCATGGTTTTTATTTTGAATTGATTTTCAGACATTGTGTTCCCTTGCGGCAAACCGAATAAGTTGGTTAATGATAACCTAGATTATCATTAACCTTAGCGTACCAAGCTGTTTAATCTGCTTTTGCGGGAAGTTGTGTCGTTGCTAGGGCTGCAATTAACACGAATAACGTCGACACCAACAAACAAGCCACAATACCAAATTCAACAAATACCCAACCAGAAAGCACAGTACCAAGTAACCTGCCCATAGCGTTTGCCATATAGTAAAAGCCGACATCTAGCGATACACCATCGGCATCTGCCATGCTGACTATCAGGTAACTGTGAAGTGAGGAGTTTAGAGCAAACACCAGTCCAAACAACAATAAGCCAACCACAATGACCGCTTGCTGCCAGTCATAAAAGTGCAAACCAGCAGCAATAAGCGCTGGGATCACACACAGTAAAAATGCCCAATTGGCTGCTTTAGCAGGATACTTTGCCACCGCTTCACGGTTTATCAATTTAGGGGCCGAAGATTGAACGCCACCATACGCAATCACCCAGCAGGCCATAAAGCTGCCTATCCACCAATGATCCCAGCCAAACTGCTGAGATAAATACACAGGCAGTGCCACCACAAACCACACATCTCTGGATGCAAACAAAAATAATCGCGCACCAGAGAGAATATTAATGGCTCGACTTTTAGAAAAGACCTCACTGAATTTAGGCTTGTTTTTGGCTTTACCCAAGTCATTTTGCAGCATAACTAGACTAAACAGCCACACAAACAACAACACCGTTGCCATTAGCCACATTGCGCCTGCAAAGCCAACTAACGTTAATAGCAATCCACCCAAAAAGAATCCAACACCTTTTAAGGCGTTTTTTGAGCCAGTTAAAATGGCAACCCACTTAAACAAGGTGCCTTCCTGCCCTTGTGCAACCAGCATTTTAATTGAGCTTTTAGCGCTCATTTTGTTGAGATCTTTGGCGATACCAGATAGCGCTTGTGCCGCCATCACATAAGGTACAGTTAGCCAAGCTTGCGGTACTACCAACATCAGCAATGCTGCTACTTGCAAGCCCAACCCGATGTTCATTGTTCTATTTAGTCCAAGTCTGGCACCCAGCCAGCCTCCCACCAAATTAGTGATCACACCAAAGATTTCATAAAACAAAAATAACATCGCTACTTCTAGCGCATTGTAGCCAAGCTGATGGAAGTAAAGCACCACCAGCATGCGCAACGCGCCATCAGTCAGCGTAAATGTCCAATAATTACCAGTAATAATCAGATATTGTTTAATATCATTGGGCAAATCACGGAGCGCCATGGTTAACCTCTAACCTTTGATAGAACGACCAACTTTCAACATCAATTCGGCAGTACGATTAGCATAACCCCACTCGTTGTCATACCAAACATAGAGCTTAACTTGGGTGCCGTTAATCACCATGGTTGACAGGGCATCAACCACGCTTGAACGCGGATCTGTTTTATAATCAATCGATACTAGCGGGCGTGATTCATACCCTAAAATACCTTTTAGCTCGCCATTTGCCGCCTCTTCCATCCACTGATTAATTTCTTCAATGGTGGTTTCGCGCGCTAGTTCAAACACACAATCGGTTAATGAAGCATTCGCTAAAGGCACACGAACCGCATGTCCATTTAATTTACCTTTAAGCTCAGGGAAAATATGAGTAATTGCGGTGGCAGAACCGGTTGTAGTTGGGATCAAGCTCATGCCGCAGGCACGGGCACGACGTAAGTCTTTATGTGGCGCATCTAAAATAGTTTGAGTGTTAGTAATGTCGTGGATCGTCGTCATTGAGCCATGCTTAATGCCGATTTTATCTTGTAATACCTTAACCACTGGTGCTAAACAGTTGGTTGTACAAGACGCGGCGGTAACTATCTCATGCGGTGTTTCGTCATATAAATGGTCGTTTACACCCATAACAATATTCAGTACACCGTCTTCTTTAACTGGTGCAGTAACCACAACACGTTTTACTCCTTGTTTAGTGTACGCTTCAAGCAGTGACTTTTTCTTCATCACACCAGAAGCTTCGATCACTACGTCACATTGCGACCAATCCGTTTCATCAATGGTTTTATTTTGAGTAACGGTAATGACTTGCTCACCTACCTTAATTTGCTCACCCTGATGTGACACTTCGTGGTGCCAGCGCCCATGTACTGAGTCAAACTCAAGCAAGTGTGCCAAGGTTTCTGCATTGCCCGCTGGATCGTTGATCTGTACAAACTCAACCTCAGGCCAATCAAAACTTGCTCTTAGCGCTAACCGACCCATGCGGCCAAACCCATTTATACCCACTTTAATTGTCATCTCTGACTCCTTTAATTATTGAAATTGCTGCTAATAATCAATTGCAGCAGCTTGTTATTCTGCTCGGGCGATCACCCATGTTTTCTAACCGGTTCAACTCTTTGGAAATTGCTTCTGGTTCTCTTATCACCGTTGAGTTCAAGATCTGTTTCATCCAAATAGGTAGCGCTGGGTTTAATGAATAAAAAACCCATTGCTTGCGTTTTACATCACGTAAAATCCCTAATTTTTTTAGCTGCGCCAAATGCCTAGACACTTTTGGCTGGCTTTCTTGTTCAAGTGCTACCATTAACTCGCAAACACATAGCTCTGGCTCTATCACCAATAACAACAAGGTCTTAAGGCGAATTTCATCACTGAGGGCTTTATAAAATTGCGCGGCTGATAGCACTGGATTATGAAAGCCCATTTTCATGGTAAGGGATTGAATTTTATTATTAAGTTTTATGAGAAGAGATAAATCATCCACTTCGCTTTCAACTGTCACTAAACGCCACGGCTCCACCAAGCGAGATCCTGCTGGCGGTTTATCTGTGCTGTTATCTAATACAATCACAGCATCATACACAGCTGATTCTGACTGAGTTGAGGTCGATGGCTGCAACATATTTACCGAAAACGATGCTAAAGCCTGTTGTATTAGCAGCCGTGAAGTTTGTTCAGATTCAGGTAATGCAGAATGAACAAAACCAGAAATGGAACCCTGCGAGTGAACACTCAACAGTGCAACGGCAACTTCGGCAAACAATGGGTTACTCGGACAAGAAAATAAAACGTTCAATTGGTATACATAATAAAATAGTTATATAACTTTATTGTTATATAACTTAGTACCGACCGTCAATCCAAAAAGTATGACACTTAGGTTAATTTGAAGAGGTGAAGAATGGAAAGTTGCCCCACATCGTTATCAGAAACACAGCTTTCACTTCATAGACCATTGGAGTAATTCCAGTTCGTCCAGTATGTACGGGGGCGAAGCAAGACCGAAACAACGTTTCGCAGCTTGCTGAGGTGAAGTCATGGCTGAAAGTGGAGTTAAGTGAGTAAATAGTTTCACTCACACCACTTGAAGGCGACGAGCTCTGCGAGGAGGGGGACTGACCGAAGGAGACTGCTTCACGGACGAATTTAGTTCACGATTATTTTGTTTAGCCCCGTGTGTACGGGGGCGAAGTAAGACCGAAACAACGTTTCGCAGCTTACTGAGGTGAGGTCATGGCTGAAAGTGGAGTTAAGTGAGTAAATAGTTTCACTCACACCACTTGAAGGCGACGAGCTCTGCGAGGAGGGGGACTGACCGAAGGAGACTGCTTCACGGACGAATTTAGTTCACGATTATTTTGTTTAGCCCCGTGTGTACGGGGGCGAAGTAAGACCGAAACAACGTTTCGCAGCTTACTGAGGTGAGGTCATGGATGACCGAAGGAGACTGCTTCACGGACGAATTTAACTCACCGATTATCTTATTTAGCCCCGTGTGTACGGGGGCGAAGTAAGACCGAAACAACGTTTCGCAGCTTGCTGAGGTGAGGTCATGGATGACCGAAGGAGACTGCTTCACGGACGAATTTAGTTCACGATTATTTTGTTTAGCCCCGTGTGTACGGGGGCGAAGTAAGACCGAAACAACGTTTCGCAGCTTACTGAGGTGAGGTCATGGATGACCGAAGGAGACTGCTTCAAGGACGAATTTAACTCACCGATTATCTTATTTAGCCCCGTGGGTACGGGGGCGAAGTAAGACCGAAACAACGTTTCGCAGCTTACTGAGGTGAGGTCATGGATGACCGAAGGAGACTGCTTCACGGACGAATTTAACTCACCGATTATCTTATTTAGCCCCGTGGGTACGGGGAACGCAACAATGGTTACTGAGCAGAATCAGTTAAACTCGGTTTAGCCCCGTGTGTACGGGGAACGCTTAAACTCACCATTAGCATAAAGCTCCGCACCCGGTTTAGCCCCGTGTGTACGGGGAACGCTTAAACTCACCATTAGCATAAAGCTCCGCACCCGGTTTAGCCCCGTGTGTACGGGGAACGCTCAGGCACGGGTCTTGCGGCGCAAGTTAAATCCGGTTTAGCCCCGTGTGTACGGGGAACGCTTACGTATCGAGAACTGGCTATTAATCCGCTCCGGTTTAGCCCCGTGTGTACGGGGAACGCTAAGCATATCGCTACTGAGTGTAAATTTTAGTCGGTTTAGCCCCGTGTGTACGGGGAACGCTGTAAACTCTTGTATATCTCATTCCGTGAGTTCGGTTTAGCCCCGTGTGTACGGGGAACGCTGACCTGCCAAATCCCAACAAATACGAGAGATCGGTTTAGCCCCGTGTGTACGGGGAACGCTGGTGATGGTTGATACAATTGAAGAAGAAAAGCGGTTTAGCCCCGTGTGTACGGGGAACGCCGCATCCAGTGAATTATCAAAATTAACTGCCACGGTTTAGCCCCGTGTGTACGGGGAACGCCGATGCGGAACAAGCGAAGTTGATCAGGTTGACGGTTTAGCCCCGTGTGTACGGGGAACGCCAACCGCGAGTAGTTTTACATCGTCGTCAGTACGGTTTAGCCCCGTGTGTACGGGGAACGCTCAGCCATAGAAAACGGCTGTTTTCCATTTTCCGGTTTAGCCCCGTGTGTACGGGGAACGCTGCATCATCGTCTTCTGTAGCTGAAGCGTAACCGGTTTAGCCCCGTGTGTACGGGGAACGCTAGTCTAGGAATTGCCTCATTATTCATAATACCGGTTTAGCCCCGTGTGTACGGGGAACGCTCGTTTTTAGCCGTTTTTCAGCCTTGAACTTTCGGTTTAGCCCCGTGTGTACGGGGAACGCTGATCACATCTCGACCAAGTTTCCCGGCACTGCGGTTTAGCCCCGTGTGTACGGGGAACGCGTGAGGGTGCCGCTAAATACATTTAGCATACTCGGTTTAGCCCCGTGTGTACTGGGAACGCGCAAATTCACCGCGCTTTTTAAAATCCTCAAGCGGTTTAGCCCCGTGTGTACTGGGAACGCAGGTGCGTTTGGCCTTGGCAGCTAGCGCTTCCCGGTTTAGCCCCGTGTGTACTGGGAACGCTCAGCATAACGCCACCTTTTATTTTCCGGTAACGGTTTAGCCCCGTGTGTACTGGGAACGCATTGAATTGCAGGTCGAGTCAGTGCTAATGCGCGGTTTAGCCCCGTGTGTACTGGGAACGCATGGTGAGTTTGAGCATGAAGGTTCTTTAGCTCGGTTTAGCCCCGTGTGTACTGGGAACGCTTTCTTAGAGCGAGCTGAGCTGGAAAGAAATTCGGTTTAGCCCCGTGTGTACTGGGAACGCTTCAAAGAAAAGGGTCTTTCAAATGAAGCACCCGGTTTAGCCCCGTGTGTACTGGGAACGCTCCAATGAACTAATTACAAATAAATTTGCGGCCGGTTTAGCCCCGTGTGTACTGGGAACGCCACTCACAGAGACATAGCCTTTTTTTGCCAATCGGTTTAGCCCCGTGTGTACTGGGAACGCTCTAAAAGTATACACTTGTTTTTATTAAAGAAAAGTAACCCTATAAAATCTACCAAAAATTTTGGGTACAAACTTCTCTCTTTTTACAAGCCTAAAAATGCTAATTTTTATATTGTTAAAGAGCCAATATCAATAGTACAAACGCTAATTACGACTCGGTGCTTTCATCACTTCTGGGCGTATACTTAACCAGTCTCAGCCCTTGAAAATCCACCGGCATTCTGGCGTTTTCGCCATAGGTAATAAAATCAAAACCTGATTCGGTATTGGTTGCCCAAGCCATTACCACATTACCACTTTCAGCTAACTCACTTACCTGCAACCAGATCATTTCTCGAATGCGGCGACTGACATCGCCAACATAAACGCCCGCACGGATTTCCAACAGCCATACCGCCAACCGACCTCTTAACCTCGGTGGAACAGCTTCGGTTACCACTACACACATACTCATCACGAACCTCCACTGCGATGACCATCATCTCCGATCGACTCAGGTTCAGGAATTGCGGGGGGTTGTGCATCTTCATAGGGTTCTGGCGGCTTTATCTCTCCCGCAGCGAGTACTTCTTCAATAAGAGGAATAAGGCGTTGTAATACTTTGTCTTTACGAAAGGCTTCGCGACAAGCTATGCGAACCTCGCGATCTGGCGACTGTGGGCGACGTTTGGCTATTTTAAATGCGACAGGTACCACGGTATCGAATTTGATAATATCAGCAATATCATACACAAACGACAGCGGCTTACCGGTGTGTAAAAAACCAATTGCCGGCGCATAACCCGCCGCTAACACCGCCGCTTCGGTTACGCCATACAAGCAAGACGTTGCAGCGCTGATGCACTGATTAATAACATCACCTTTAGCCCAATCTTTAGGGTCGTAGCGCCTACCCTGCCAACTTACTTGATACTGTTTAGACAGTAATTCGTAGGTCTTGCGTACGCGCGTACCTTCAATACCACGTAGCTGATCAACCGATCTACGCTCGGGTGCAGGCTCGCCAAAACGTAATTCGAACATTTTACGCACCACCTTGAGTCGTAAATCTTCGTCCAACGCTAATTTAGCCTGATAGAGCAATTTATCTGAGCGCGCACCACCGGGTTGCCCTGCGGAATACAAGCGTACACCGGCTTCACCCACCCATATCAGCAAAGTGCCGGTGGTTGCTGCCAGCTTCACCGCTGCATGACTCACCCGAGTACCCGGCTCCAGCATAATACACACCACAGATCCCACTGGAATAAGCATCCGCTCACCGTTTACCTCGTCAATCACAGCAAATGCGCCATCCCGTACGTCAATACGCCCCATGCCAATAAAAATCATTGAGTTACGATCTTTGATTGGTATCGGTTTTAAAGGAAGAAATGCCATTCCCAGCACTCCTGTTGTTCAAAAATAAAAAAGGCGAGTCACCTCGCCTTATTGATTAATTTACAGTGGTTTAACTAGCAATAAGCCACAACCAAACGCTTTGGAGCGGCCGATGCCTTTAAACAGCGCCTCAGTGAATTTTTCAGGATCGGTCACTTCAAGCTGGCCTGAAATGTCTACTGTTGAGAATCGAATTTGGTTCTTGCCTTTCGCTACCTGATGTTGCTGATAAGCATAGATATCACATTCAACCAGCTCGGTTTTAGCACCTAATTTAGATAGACGAGCAGCCCACCACTCACGCAACACCAAATCAGTTTTAAACCTTAACCACATTTCAAGTAGCTCACTGCGTGCGATTTGCTCAGATAACTGTAGCTCCGCTTTCCAATTTGCAACCATCCCATCATCAGCAAAATCTAACAGCTGGTTTTTCAGTCGTGATTTTTTATCCCCCTTAGGGTTGACACCTAGCTTGGTAAGCTCGCTCAATAGCAAACTCTGCTGCGTATTCATCACTACATCGTGACGGCGATTACTTTTGCATACTGTTGGGTTAATGGTGATTTGATACCCTAGCTTTTGCCCAGCGTGTAATATCGGGTTGAAGCGCTTAGTTTGGATAGCAAACACACCTTCATAATTTTGGGGCTCCGTTGCTGAGAGCACCAAAAACTGATCAAGCGCATCATTGCTTGTGCAATACAAAAACGCTCGTTTTTGTTCCCCGGTAAACAGCTTCCAGAGCAATTGATGACTTGCGTAGCAGCCATTTACAGCGAGCTTTCGTCGCTCTTCCCTAGCCGAAGCACTATCCGACAATTTTACCTGACTTAAAAACACAGGTACCTCCTTACCTTTGATATTCAACTACCAGCTGATGCTCAGTGCGCAGGTCAAACAGCCATTCTTTTCTGTCTATCGGGTTATCCCGCACACTCTTAGTGTGCACACGCTCAGCATGTTCAGGTAGTAGATCTTCCCTATTTCCCTGCCAATAATAACTGACTGTTTTATCCGGTTTGAGCCAAATTGAATCGGCCTGCTCGGTACCCAATATTGGTGGAAACTCATGGTCTAATGCAGCTTTTAGCGACACGTTTCCAACCAAGGTCGGGCACAAAGGTGCAGCCAATGGGCAAGACTTTCGTCCAAGATACAACATGTACTTGGGCCTTAATAACGCCGAGCGGATCACATCAAGCGAATACTGTGACGAACGTGACTCCAGTGCAACAACCCACAAACCACTTTCTCGATAATCACGGTTTGAAAGTACTGTATTTACTTTCTTCGACTTGTATAACTCATCACGCCGAGTATATAACTGCGTTTTTTTATCTTCACTCGGCACCTGTGCTGTGTGAAAATCTCTAAGTAAACTGCCCACGTTGTATTGCTTAACATGACAGCTTAACGCTTCATTCAACGCAGTTAGCTCGGCTTTGTCTTCACGCTTAATTCCAAGTGCAGCAGCAACCAGACCGAGCAAGGCTCCGCGTGTTGGGCGAACATGAGTGGGCCTATCGCCCCCCACGGCCGCATCACCCCAACTCGCTAACGGGCCATACAGTCTGAACACCAAGTAGTTACTGGTTTTCATAGCAACTCCATTAATCAGCAGCAAAAGCCTGCAAAGACTTAAAGTTACCTTCACCGGTTAACACATTGATAGACTGGCGACTGTCTGCACAAGGTTCATAAACAGAATCAAAGTTCTTGATTTGGCTTTCTAATCGCTGCACTGCTATCTGCGTCACGTTCTCACTCTCGTCAAGGGCCTTTACAGGACTTACAAAAGCACTTGCCAGTGAACGAGGCTGCTGCTCCCCTTTTTCTACCAAAATGTAAGAGGCGTAAGCATGAGAAGCAAAACTATTTTGTTTTCCTTTTGGAGAGATCTTAGCGATACATTCAAGCAACGAAGTGATGGTTTTATTGGCAAGCTCTAAGTCACCAGAGAGATTGTCAACCAACTGTTCTTTATCAATGCAGATATAGTTATACAAAACCGCAGAAGCAAAACCGCTATCACCTATATGCGCAGCACCTTGCTCTCCTTTACCTGCATTCAGGTCATCCACCGCCGTGAAATAGTCACTTTCAACCGTCACGTTTTCCACGCTAATGGCATGTGCAACCTGACAGGCCGCTTCAACATTAAATTCTGGGCTTGAAGCCAACATGCGGCCAAACAAAGCAATATCCGCAGCTTGGTTTTCTGCTTTGAGTAACTGAAGTTCTTCTTTTTCAGGTCCGCGATTCTCTGCAGCTAGTTGGTCAGCCAATGCAAATACCGCTGCTTTTTCACTGGGGCTAATATGTGCTAGTTGCTCAATCTCTAGTGAATCTTTTTTACCCTTACCAAATACACCTGCGATCTCAATCGCCCAGCTTTTTGCATCTTTTTCCTTTATTTCTTTTTCTAGTAGATAGTTAAATACTTCTGTACCAAGCTTCTTCGTTCGAGTACCGATATGTTCTGCCAAGCTTGATTGAAACACATCACTTACCCGCCAATTACGCTTGGAGCTTTGCGAGCTGACTCGCAGACGTTCAAAGCCACCAAATTTGGCTGTTTTTGGCCGGCCAGTTTCTTCCCTGTTCAGATTTGCAGGTGCGTATGAAGTCAATGTGTGGATCTGAATAAATTTGCTCATGATATTTTCCTTATTTATGCCTTGCTCGCTGCATCTTTGTAATAGTCCATCGCCCAGCGTACGGCGATCCGCTTGTCTGCTCGTCTCGGAGCTTGATGGTAATGCTCTTCAAACCAACAGGCGATGTCATCCGCCAAACTTAAAATATTGGTTTTATGCTTTAGTTGGGCCAGAAGACGACTGAGTTGTGTAACAAACTCCTGCTCATTTTTTGCTGCCTGAAGGCTTTGAAATCTTAATTCACTCACCACAGGTTTATCAGTACCCTCTTCAAGGTGACCTAGATCACGAGCAAAAGAGCCATGCTCATGATGACTTCTCACCAAACTAAGGCTTTTTGCAATCACAGCAAAACAAGGCATAAGCCATGGTTTTCGGTTATCGTGTATTTCACTCGGTAGCGCCTGCCACAATGCAGAAAAACCTTGTGTTAGGTAGACATCGTCCAACCTTGCAGCTCGTTTGAGCTGAGCACGAAACACCGTAGGTGCGGGTCGAGTATTCAGCTCAGCTTGCGTTACTTCATCATCCGACATGGCTATCCACCAGCGAAACAGCGTGTGAAATGCATCCCAGCTTACTGATTTAAACAACTGGCTTTGCGGTTTATACTCCAGCTTCATTGGCTTGTGCCTCCTTGTTTTGTGTCTTTATGTCATAGCGACGTTTAAAGTCTTTGCTGGTCTTCTTACCATGTAACCAAGCAGTCAATTTTTGCCTCGCTGCAACTTTCCTAGCGATTGCTTTATTGTCCATCGAAGTGCTCAATACCACTTCGTCGAAAATATCTAACGCCGTATTGAGGGCCTGATAGAACCAGCGCTTTGCATCCTCACTACGTAGATCACCTTGAAGACAAATTGACTGAGCTGCAATAAAGTAATCACGCTCTGTGCGCTGCCAGTAACTTAATACATGTTGCGCCAAATCAGCTTTAACATCTTTGGGCCTGTCGAACAGCGCCTCTTTAATCAACGTACGCATCATGCTGCTAAACTCCATCGCAATTTGCAGCGCTTGGTTTAGGTCATGAATAACATTTTTACGTTTACTTTCGTCCAACAAAAATACTGGAAATTGGCTGTCATACCAGCCGCGGGCTTTCATATTGTCCATATCAAAGCCAAATGCCCATAGTCTTGGCTGCTGATCAACGTAATCTATTTTTACGTCGTAAAACTCTTGAATGACTTGGGCTGGGTGGTTTCCTTCACTTTCATTAGCGAAACACAATGCATGCCACTGCTTGTATTGAATACCACCAGGCTGCCCTTTACTGGACAAATTGTCTTCATTAGGTTTTTTCGGGTCATTACGATAATGTGTGAGTGGATGCCACCAACTCCCCGCATAGTTGTTGCCATAGTTCGTGGTGGCAAAAGATTTAACCAGCACCTCACTTTGATGCCCCGTCAGTGAGCAAGTGCCAGCTAACTTCTCTGGCAGCAAGCGTATGCGTCTGGGCATTGCCCAAAAGTGCGTAAGAAAGTGTGCATCTTTAAAGAGCACTTCTGTTCCTTTTTCTTTACTGACTTTGGTGCCTTCAAGCCAAGGGAAAATAATCCCTGATTGCAACTGTGCATCACTCACTTGAGGCTCAATACAAACATTAAGCCATAGTTTGTGCCACAAACTCGCTGACTCTTCATTGGGCAACAACAAGGTTGTCAGTGGTCCACCACCTCGAAGTCCAGTCCTATAGCCCTGACCACCTGAAGGGGCGTTTATTTGTAAGGTGAATAATGCAAGCGCCGCCATTTCAGGACTCATCGCGTCAACCTGACCTCGCTTTATAAAATGATCAACATTATTCTTAAGCGTGTTATCACCCGGAGTTTCAATCAACAATGTATTGATGTTCTGTGTGCCTGCGCTTTGTAGCGGATCTAAGTCCTGCATAAACAGCGGACCGTCACCAAACAGATTAAACGCATGTACTGCTTTATCGAATGACTGGGCAATCTCTTGCTCCGAAGGCGGTGATTCATACCAGTTGCACCAATATTCTCCTTCCTCTGGAGAGCAACAGGTCTGTAATAAGCCAATAGCAAACTGATACGCGGCTCCGTAAAAATCGGCGCGTGGCAAAGCAAAGTCAACTACATCGGGATTGGCTATCGCCGACAAAGGTAACTGCTTAACGGAATTATCCCTAAGCCGGTAAAATAGCCACGGGTCCTGCACTAAATTGTTCATACCATTTTCCCTACTTTAAATTGAGCTAACACCTGATTAAGGTGTCACGCACTAACCTCGATAAGTCCTTGGAAATTATCGTATAAAAACTTTTTATCACTTCCTTGCAACCAACATTGCTTGTATTTGAGTGAAGGGTTGCTCTCTATCAACTCTACCAACTGTTCATCATACTCACTCGGTACAGGCACCAGCTTTTTTGCGATGCTGTTTTGATCGACCCGAATTTCACTATGCTGTAGCAAATGCTTCTTAGCTAAACCCTCTGCGTAAAATGAAAGCCGTCCGTCGCTTGTAAGCTTTAACACCACAACTTGAACGCTCACTCTGTCGCTGTATCTGGTGTTGATCTCTAGCTCTTCACCCATCCAAACATTACCAGCTTGGCGACAATAGCCTTTTTGCCAATCCAGTTTCTGCAACGTCGCTTGGTTTTCCATCGCTCGTGTTTGCGCTTGATATTCACTGTGGTAACAGTCTAGGTTGGCTGGCCGAGTTTTTAGCGCTGCCTGACTGTAGACACTTTCAACAAGATCACGCGCATCGCCCGGCAAATACAACCCGCCTTTTTCTTTTAGTACTTTTTGCGTTAGCCAAATAATGGCAGGGCTTCGATATACAGCAGCCGTACCGGGATGAGTTTTGTGCAGCCAGTCCTTTTCGGGCTCATTTTGCCACTCAGGACAAAACACCTTCAAAACAGCTGAGGGACGTTTATCTTCTGACAGCGCGGGTTGGAAATTGCCGTGTTCATCGCGGATATGGCGTTTTAGTCGCCCTGCACGCTGAATTAAATCGTCTATGGGGCAAATATCACTGAGCATAAAATCACAGTCCGCATCGATTGATTCCTGAAACACCTGAGTTGAAATCAATATTTGCCCCAGTCTTTGCTGTGCGGTGCTTTGCTTACCCAGCCTGCCAAGTACCTCTTTTTCCTTTTGCTTTCTGTCGTATAAAGTAAAGCGACTATGAAACAAAGTGATATGTGTTTGCGGGTAACGTTCTGCGAGTAAAGCATGTGCTTGCTGCGCATCTGCGACCGTATTACGCACCCAAACAACGGCCTCGCCGCGCGACGCTCTCAGCAGTATCTCTTCAATACAGGCCTGCTCGCAGTGGGTAAACTCAACCTGCACAGATTTGTGATTTCTTGGCAAACTTGCGACTAGTTGCTCGTTTAATTTGCCTTGTTCATTTATCCAAGTTGCTAATGGAAAGCCTTTTTTTTGAGTGCGCTCGGGAGATTCAAGGCCAAGCTCTTCTTGCCAGATCTGACAAAGTCTGTTGCGCCTTTCCAGCGGCAAGGTTGCGGTAAGTAGGATCACACTGCCTCCAAATCGTAAATGAATACGTAACAAGTCTTCTAGCAGAGTGAACATATACTGATCTGCGGCATGCACTTCATCCAGTATCAATACTTTACGAAACAAGCCATGAAAACGTAGCGTGCTGTGTTTAGAGGCTAAAACCGACAGCAAAGGCTGATCAACCGTGCCAACGCCAGCATGAGCGAGCAACGCCTTCTTTTTAGAGTCAGCATACCAAGCATGGCAAGCCTGACTTGCCGTTTCATCAGCTTGACCATACTCAAGATCGGGTAATTGTTCTGTGACCAGCGAATCCTGATAGGTATCTTCCATCATGCTCGCGCCATGCGCTAATACCAGACTAGCTTTTTTACCGTCAACGGTCATCATTTGCCCGTAATGCTGTGCAATACGATGGTACATGGCGCTAGAGGTAGCCATAGTCGGTAGGCCAAAATAGAAACCATCTGCGGCCTTTGCCTGCATTAAACGATGTAACAAGATAAGCGCCGCCTCGGTTTTGCCCGCGCCTGTTACATCTTCCAGAATAAATAGCTGTGGTGAAGAGCCAACAGGCACTTGCTCAGCACACGACTGCAACGGAGTTGGTGTACTGAAGCCAAAATGTTCAGCGGTTGACTCATAAGGGAAAACCTCAACTCGCCCAGTCAGCTGCCTGTCTGAAAGTGCTTCATGCGCCTGTTTTGTAGCTTCGAACCAGTAGGTTTGTAAAGCCATCGGCTCAGAGTGATATGCAAAATACTTCGTGTCAGAACCCAGCCAATCAGCCAGAGTACACAGACCAGCGAGGTGCCAGCTAGCGTACCTCAGGTGATCACGCCACACTCTATCCGAAAACTTTTCTGTTGGCAGATCAATAGCGAACAGCTCAATGCAATACGCGATAAACTCTGTACAAGCTAGGTAATTTTCTTCGACACAGAAGTCTTCAACTTTGCTGCCAAACTTGTTGGCAGCAACTGGTTCACCGTGATGACCAAAAACACAATTTAGCATGACGCGAATCGAATCTATCTTTTTAAAGGCTTGCGTTACTTCATCCCCTGCACCTTCAATTTGCTTGGCACAGGTTTTCCAAAAATGATGTCCCAACCCATCATGCCGGGCATCCTTTGCACAGTAAGGTTCCCTTGACTTTTCTTGACTTAAATTGCTGTCATTAAACTCCACTAAATTTTGAAATGCTGAAGAAAATTTACCTAAATCGTGAATAGCAACAAAGAAACCAATCAGCGACTTAAGCTGTGGAATAGATAACCCCAGAAACTCGGACAAATCTTGAGTAAACTGTTTGTTTAGGTCTAAATAGGTCAGCGCAACCGCCGCCACATCCAAACTATGGAATACAAGCAGGTGATAACGGTGAAATTCTTCACTGTGCTTAGCAACTTTCCAGCCTTTTTTGTTTGCAAGTGCCTGTAGGTGCTCGACAGATTTAACGCTTGGATAGCGTTCAACGATAGCTAATAATGACTCGCCATTAATCTCACTCATGCAGTAATCAACTTCGAGTGGCTTTTTAGCTTTGCCCCAGTATTTGAACATTAAACTGTTTAAATCTGTCATGTTGCTCTAGTCCTTGCTTACAATACACTTAGCTTACGCTTTGAATAAATTACCGACAATCCTGCGGTTACAACCAGTAAAAAATTTAGTAGGTTCACCCATCTCTAATTTTTCACCCATTCCACAAAAGCCCTCTTGCGCTTAACTCTCGGTAGCATTCTGGGACTATCACAATCTGTTGTGCTTCTGGATTAGCGTGTTGAAAATCAAGACGTAAGATTGAGATTAAGTAGTTGATGAGCGCGGCGTTGGTGACGATGGTGGCACGTTGATTATGCATATTAAAATCACGGGCAATCACTTGCTGTGCATAGTGCGACAAGCGCGGTTCGGGCATTATCACCAGCTCTACGGGGGTTTGCCAATTGCTGTCGTCTTGAATGCCCTTTTGCGCTTTACAGCTGTAGTCTGGCTCTGCGGATAAAATACGTGACAAAGAAAAATCCCGGAACGAATCAGATGCTTCACAATAGGCGCGTAAATGATAACGAAGCCCAGTATTAACCAAGCTGTGCGGGCGAACGATGCGCTCGGTTTCAGCGTTATGCTTAATTGATTGGTATCGTATATCTAACGCCTGTTGCTTTCGGCATGCTGTAAGAATCGGCCGTAGTAATTCGGGCTCGAGTTTTCGATTAGGGATAGGTAATGATGCCAAGTGACTATAGTCAAAACGATGCAAGTGCCCTTCAGTAACACGCCGTGTATATTCGCTGAAGTCTTCAGTGATTAACCTAGGGGTGAAGGCGCAGCCTAATCGATGTGCTTTTTCCGACTCATCGTAATAAACAGTAATGCGTTGTTCTTCAATAAACCTATTTAGGTACTTGCTTGCACTAGGGCGAGAAAGCCCAAACTTCTGTTGGAATAACCCTGTTTGAATTTGCCCTTCCCAAAACAACAATGCTTCGAGATAGTGATAATAGTCGTCTTCCTTGATTGCCATACTATGCTCCATTAAAGGTTAATTTAATGTAACACACATGTGTTTTATTTTCTTGATTTATATCATTTGTGGATTGATAAAACGTGAACCGCTCTGGAGGAAGGCGTTGATTTAGAGCATGTAGTTTATTCTGAACTCGTTTTTTGCTGCTCTAAAAACAGTCTGACATCTTCATTTTGAACACGGCGATATATGTCAGCTACGGAAACTGTACAATCAATTGATTTTAAATAGAAATCTTCACCAAGAAAGTAATGTGTAGAACGCCAATCATCGCTCTTTCGGTAAACGGTCACATCGGCTATATCTTGCTCAATCACAACATATTCTTCTAACGTGGGTATATTAATGTACTCAAGCAATTTAACCTTTTCGTCCATTTTTCGGGTTGAGCGTGAGATTACTTCAACGATAATCACGGGGGTCGTTGTAAAGTAGGGTTCAGATTCGTCGAAATCACAATCTACCAATACATCGGGGTAATAAAAGTTGTCTCGTACACGCACTTTCATATCTGAACCAAACGGTTCACACGGTGAATCTTCAAGGTGATTGCCAAGCTTTCTCGCCATATTTTGACAAATTCGCTCATGATTAGCACTTGCCCCTGCCATTGCATACACTTGCCCGTCTATCAACTCGTGTTTAACGGTACTCGTTAATTCTCCGCGTAAGTAGGCTTCTGGGGACAATCCATCATCATTTTTAGCAATCGGCATGTGAACTCCTAAGGTACTTTTATGAGTCATTGCAGTTCACCCCGCTTATGCGGAGACACTCTTATATTATACGCATCCCGTTTACATTGGAAACGATTTAACCCGTGGGTACGGGGGCGAAGCAAGACCGAAACAACGTTTCGCAGCTTGCTGAGGTGAGGTCATGGCTGAAAGTGGAGTTAAGTGAGTAAATAGTTTCACTCACACCACTTGAAGGCGACGAGCTCTGCGAGGAGGGGGACTGACCGAAGGAGACTGCTTCAAGGACGAATTTAACTCACCGATTATCTTATTTAGCCCCGTGGGTACGGGGAACACGACTGACCGCAAAACTGTTACCGTCGGCGGTGCGGTTTAGCCCCGTGTGTACGGGGAACACATGCGAGAAATGTCAACTAACATATCGTGAAACGGTTTAGCCCCGTGTGTACGGGGAACACAACGTCTGGTAGTTCAGAATGGCCCCAGTATCCGGTTTAGCCCCGTGTGTACGGGGAACACGATTCTAACAACGCTGGATGGAAAGATTCATACGGTTTAGCCCCGTGGGTACGGGGAACACGCAAGTCGAGTCAAGGCTCAAGCAATCATTTCCGGTTTAGCCCCGTGGGTACGGGGAACACATGATGCTACAAAATATCACGGAGCGAGCTACCGGTTTAGCCCCGTGGGTACGGGGAACACAAAGTTTTGGACTCTCGGTGTATAATTTTGCCCGGTTTAGCCCCGTGGGTACGGGGAACACATTTGTATACAAAAATGCAACCATAGATATATCGGTTTAGCCCCGTGGGTACGGGGAACACAAGGTTGTTCACTCGCCGCTCAAGGTCGTTTACGGTTTAGCCCCGTGGGTACGGGGAACACTGGTGATGGTTGATACAATTGAAGAAGAAAAGCGGTTTAGCCCCGTGGGTACGGGGAACACTCTTCTTTTTCTTTAAGTGCAGCCAAGACAGCCGGTTTAGCCCCGTGGGTACGGGGAACACCAAGTCAGTTGTTTCATAGTCACATTGAGTTACGGTTTAGCCCCGTGGGTACGGGGAACACTGGAGGATTTAGCATACAGAAGAATGCTAGACCGGTTTAGCCCCGTGGGTACGGGGAACACGTATGTTCCAGTGTCGTTATATATTACTCCAACGGTTTAGCCCCGTGGGTACGGGGAACACGCAAATACAAATGATCATGCAAAAAGTTTAATTGGTTTAGCCCCGTGGGTACGGGGAACACCTGATCACCCGAACACGTTGCCAGCTTTACCTCGGTTTAGCCCCGTGGGTACGGGGAACACTCTAAAATTATATAGTTGTTTTTTTAAAAAGAAAAAACACTTATCAAAATCTACCAAAATATATGGGAACAAAGGTGCTTTGATGTTGGTATATAAACTCTAGCCTTCATATTGTTAAAGAGCAAAAGCATCTATAGTGAGTAGCTAACCTATTTTTACATTAACCTTGCCGCAAAAACCACCGTTTAATCACTAAGCATTTTTGTTACGTTAAACTGCTACCTCAAAACCAAGAAAGTCAGTTAGCCTTGGTTAATAGACAACTTCAAGAGCAAAGATACTCCTCAGAGTAGACTGTGTCATTTTTATACTTCCCCCCCGACCCTATTGATCACTAACATTATTTCAAATGGTTGCATAAAGTCCCCATTGCAAATACAATAAAACAAAATACAAACAATTATCATTACCATGAGCTTTATTGCAGTATTACCAATTTGGTTTTGCGCTTGTTTGCTGTATCTCGCCAGCCCCAAGCAACGCTTACTTAATTCGTCTTTGGGTAAGTTACCAGCCTATCTTGTCGCTAGTGTGTGCTTGTTGCTAGGAGTTTGGTTGTTCTCACTTGAATTCGCGCTTATCTCCTCAGCTTTAGCAGGCTTTGTCGTATTGATGTGCTGCTTGGTCAGCGTCACATTATTCAGTGCCTATTCCTACAAGTGTTTGATCGGGTTTTCTGTGGTGCTGATATTTTTGAGCTGTGTGTTTTTTGGAGTGTCTTATGTGGCCTAAAACCATACTGGGACTGTTGTTGGGTTTGCTCATCTCTATCTCTTTGATTGTGAACTTAAACCTTATACTCCCGATGTCAGAGCCTGCGTTGTTATTGCTGGGGCTGATAGTCGCTTTTCCAGCTTGGGCTGGCCTTGTAGTGTGGAGTTACGCGCACCCAGATGCAAAATCCGCAGCAATGTCACTGCTATATGTGCTGATTCCCTCTTTATGTCTAAACACGATACTGCTGTTAATGAGATAACATCATGCAAAATAAAACATTAAAATCATTAACACAGGCCCACGCATGGGTCGGTATTATTATATCTAGCGTGTTGTTTGTTATCTTTATTACCGGATCACTAAGCCTGTTTCGCGACAATATGTCGTCTTGGGAACGTGCGTCCCTTACGCTACAAAGTGATCAAAACATTTCCTCTCCCGCGTACGATCTGGCGGTTAATAACTTACAAAAGCACTATGATATTGATGTTCACCACGGCTTTTTCTTACGTGAACCGTCTCAGCACAGCCCTTTTATAGAAGTATATTTTGCAACCGAGTTGCCATCGCCACACCCAGTAACGGGTGAAGATCACCAAGACAGGCACCTACTGATATCACCTACCACAGGCGAGGTTATTGCTGATGCAGAGCAGTTTGAATTTGCCACTTTTATCTACCAACTGCACTACAACCTAGGTTTAGGTAAAGCCGGCGCTTATTTTGTAGGCTTGGTGACCTTGTTCTTTTTCGTCGCCTTATTGAGTGGCTTAGTGATCCATTGGCGCAAACTTGCTAGTAACTTTTTTCAATATCGACAAGACAAAAATAAAGATAAGTGGCGAGATGCACATAACTTGATTGGCACAATGGGACTGCCGTTTCATATTATGTATGCCTTTACCGGCTTGGTGTTTAACCTAGTAATCATTTTTCAGATTTCATATGCATTAGTGCTTTACGGTGGCGACCAAACTGCACTGCTACAAGCTGCTGGGTTTAATGAACCACAAATATCTGAAGCACAACAACCCAGAAAGATGGTAGGCATAGACACTCTTAGGGCTCGCGCTTTGGAAACGATGGGAGACGTCAGTATCACATCAATTGTGATTGACAACATCGGGGATGACAATGCCGTACTAACCTTTAAAGCCAAAAGCAATGATGCGTTTTCTAATTTGAGCGAAGTGCAATATATGCTCAAAGACCAGCGTCAGATCTATCTCACCACCAATAGTTACAATAACGCCGTGCGTTCGGGTCTTGCCACCATTGCAAGTTTGCATTTTGGTGATTTTGCCGGCTACGGCATGCGCATTGCCTTTTTTATTCTGGGGCTTGCCAGTGCCTATATTATTGTTACTGGAAACTTAATGTGGCTGGCAAAACGTGAAAAACAAAAACAATATAGTACAAAGAAACTGACCTTTGTAAGACGATTAACCTGTGGCACATTTACAGGTGTGATGCTATCTCTGGCAGTAGGTTTTACCGTTAATACCCTGCTTCCTATCACCGTAGAAAGCAAAATGCTGATAATACAAATGGCAATGTATACAGGCTTTATCGCGACTTTGCTTGGTGCTTTACTGAGTGCGCATACCCTAAGTTATACCATCGCGACCTTGTACGTGAGTATTGTCGGCTATTTACTCAGTGCCGTTATGAGCGGTGTTTATCTGGCAACCCACTTCACCAGCTTGGCCACACAGACCCGTGTCGATATTGTCATCGTCATCACCCTACTAGGTGTCATGAGCGCACTCTGTTTGGTCGCGATAAGGCGTATCTACGCGCATAAACTAAGTTTGCTCAGTACACATTCATCTATGCCATCAGAACGCGCATAACCCATTAGTCTTGTTGCGGCTCATGCAACAAGACTAATAAAAACTACGAATCACTCTCATATGCATTTTACAGGAAATACTATGCCTTCAACTAAAACTTGTTTAACTACGAATGCGGTCAGACTTGCCATCGTCACAGCGCTAATTAATACCAATTCCCTTTATGCCCTTGATGATAATAGTAAAATTGAAAAAATCGTTGTTACTGGTCAGAAGTTTGATCGAACGTTGCAAGAAACACCTGCAAGCGTAGCAGTATTAACTACCGACGACATCGAAGACTACAAAGTGCATGATTTATATGACGTCGCTGCCATGACAACCAATGTGACGGGTGAAATCGGTAACGGTGGCTATACCATTCGTGGCATTGATGCATTCAATGTTTCAGGTGGTGGAAATAGCTTTTTAACCAGTGTGTATGTTGACGGCTCTCCTTTACCCGAGCGAGAAATTCAGCAAGGTGGCTTTTCAACATGGGATATCAGCCAAGTTGAAATACTACGAGGCCCGCAGTCTACCCTTCAAGGCCGCAATTCCTTGGCTGGTGCTATCGTAGTAAACACGCGGGATCCAGAGTACCAGCGTACACTAAAAGGCCGCACAATTATTGGTGAAGGTGGCCAAAAAGAATATGCTTTGGCGCTTGGCGGTGCATTGGTTGACGATATGCTAGCGTTTAGATTTACCGCAGAAGATAGAAACTTTGATGGTTTTCATAGTAATAAAAGCCGAACCGCCGAAAACCCCGATTTCTCAAACAGTCAGCTTTATCGTTTTAAACTGTTGTTCGAGCCAAATGATGACTTATCGGCGATTTTAAGCCATAGCAAAAGCGAAACCGAAATGGGGGTTCTATGGACGGATGCATACCCAGATCAAGACAAATTTACCCGTACCGTCAATTTTGATAATCCGACTTGGGAATTTACTGAAACCGACATTACGACACTGAACCTAAAATACTATATCAACGATATTTGGTCATTTAATGCGATTTCGACCTACTCGGAAGCAAACTATGGCTACGAATGGGATGGTGATAAAAGCCCCGAGCCACAAGCTGTTTTAAAAGACAAACGAAAAGATGAAACCTTGTCACAAGAGCTAAGACTGACGTTTGATTACAGCAACTTAAAGGGGGTATTTGGATTATATTACTCAGACTTGGAGATTCGAGATGTTGCTAAAGGAAACCGCAATATCACGTTAGAAAGCTTAGGCGTACGCACTTTACTAGTCTCACCACCGGAGTTTGGTGGACTTGGACTGCCACGAGAGCTAGCCCAACAAGTGCTCAACCTTTACGCTCCAGCAAACCCCGTGCTGCTTGATACCTATTCAAACTTATACAGAAATATCAGCAATAAAGCGCTGTTTGCAGACGTCACTTATTCGCTCTCTGAGCAATTTGATATTTTCGCAGGGATCCGCTTTGACAAAGAGAAACAAACCAATAGTAACGAGCAAGAGTACAACATTGGTAACCGAGAAAAGTTACCTAATGCCGAAGACTACGCTGCTAACCCAATGCTGGCACAGCTTATTAATGGTTTAAATTCGCGCCTGTTTTCTATTGCTGCACAAGCTTCAAAAGACGAACCAACCACCTCAAAGTCGTTTAGCGAAGTGTTACCAAAACTCGGAGTGAGCTATCGCGTGAATGACGATATCACTACCAGTATCAGCTATCAAAAAGGTTATCGTTCTGGTGGTGTTGGGTCTAACATATTCCGCAACAACTTATACACTTACGATGCTGAATACACCGACAACTATGAGTTTTCGTTCCGCTCTACTTGGCTCGATGGTACTTTAGTCGCCAACGCCAACGTGTTCTATATCGACTGGAAAGATCAACAAATCAACGTGCAATTATCTGGTAGTGAGTATGATTCTGAAACCACCAATGCAGGTCGCTCTAAAGTAGTTGGGTTTGAAACTGAGCTATTCTATTACCCTACCGATGAATTATCACTGATGTTTGGAATAGGGAAAGCACACACCGAATTTACCGATTTTATTGTTGAAGTGCCAGGTCAAGAAACCATTGATAAAACTGGCGAACCCTTTGCCGAGTCACCCGAGTGGACGGCGAATGCAGCCGCGATATACCGAGGTGAATCTGGTTTATTTCTATCTCTAGATGCCAATTATCAGAGTAGTGCTTCAAGCATCAACATATATACCAACATCCCTGAAGTGAAAGAGCTATGGGGTGAAGACTATGTGCCCACCAATGAAAGTCGCACTGTGGTTAACGCTCGTATTGGCTATGAGTGGGATAACTACCAAATACAACTAGCAGCGAAAAACCTACTCGACGAAGAATATGTGGTTCGCGGCGCAATCAGAAACGTTCATACATTAAGTAAACCAAGGCAGTTGAGCCTAAGCATCTCTGCTGAATTTTAACCAATGCGGGCTGCGGCCCGCGTTTTTCACTGCCTTTGAGACAAGATGGCGGCAGGCAGAGTCGCAATCGCAAAAAAGAAAGCTCAAACGAACAGCGAAAAAATACTGAAAAGCGCAGAAAATACCCAAGACCCGCTTTCAAAAGATGAAAAAGATCCTCTAACATTCAATTTTGAAAGAGTGGCTGTCCAGCTGAGATTTAGTCCAGCTGAGATTTACTTAGCTCGGGCGTGCGCTAACTTAGCACGATGAGTGAAACAAATTAACATCTGAGCTATTTAGCCCTACCTAGCAACTTACCTTTAATTAGAACGCTGACGAATCACTTGAAGTTGAGGTACTTTCTTCAGGATCTGACGTTTTTGTGGCGTGTTCGTTGTCAACCGCAGTATTAGGCACTTGATTTATAGCCGTGTTTGCTTGCGATGCCAAAGAACCAGTACCAAGACCCGATGCGGCGATTTTTGTGATAGCCCCAAGTGTATCGCGATAAAGTGCTAACGCTTCTTCTTTGGATAACTGCAGATTTAACGAAAGCTCGCAGGTTCGATATAACAACGCACGTGAAATCAAAGTAGTAGGGTTACGACCGCCGAGTATATCCGCTCCGATGTTGTCCGCTTCACCTAATCCGGTTTTTGGGATTGCAACAGAAAAGCCTTCACTGCGAGTTGCTACGGCATCCGGTGCTGGTGACATACAATACTTTTCTTTTGCAGCTTCTCTTTGAAATACAATTATTTGTTGCTCTGCATTTTTTGATGCCACTTCCAACTGCCCAACTGAATAACGGGTATTGCCGTCATAATTTGAGTTGCTGGAAGCGCAGGCGCTAACCAAAGCCGTTATTGTTATTATTAGGCAAATCTTAATTATTGCACCCGACTTTATATTCATACTCTTTGCTCTATCGTAACCATTTTACTGCTGATACTTCTATACAAACGCAGCGTACCTAAGCCGCTGCGTTCACATCGCTATCCAATTCATTTGTTATTAATCTAAAATTGGACGAGCCTCGCCGTGTCCTTCAAAATTGCCCAAAGCGGATGCCGATATATTCTTAATATCGCTTTGTGGATAACGTTGCTTAAGGGTATTCCAGCCAACACCTAGTTTAACTGCGTATTTTAATGCTGAATCAAATTGCGACGTTGAAGTATCTCGAGTTGCTTTTACAATATCGACCCAACCTAAGATATTGCTGTGCAAATCACCGAGTTCTTTGGGGTAATGATTGATAATGTACTGATTTCTGCGAATATAAGCATATTCCTCAGAGCTGCTTTGCTCTAAGAAATACGCGTTACCCGTACTAGACTTACGACCTGCAAATAGCCACAAATTTTCATGAAGTGCTTTGCCCATATCCGTTGTACGCATGTACCAAGCCCCTCCTAAATTTACCACGTCGCTATCACTGGCATGGTGATAAGCTTTTGCCATTGCGACACCGGGTTGAGATTTTACGACTCTGCCATTGCCAAAGCAGTATTGAGTAGAGATATCGATGTTTTTCTCTGACAAGTTATAACCAACGGCGCCATTTAATCGTAATTTAGTCGCAGGGGATTTCAATATACAAGGGTTACTACCACGGATTGTATCGCGAAAATCTTCACGTAAATACGTATTGAGATAACTCAATCCATGAATTGCTTCAATTGCGACTTGATGTTTATCATGCGGGTCTTTAGTGATCCGATAAGCTTCTGCAGCAAATGCCAAACGTGCATTCCAGGCAGCAACGTAAGCTGGGATAGCAACCGTCGAATTCCCCTTACTAATATGCGACTCAACTAATGCTTGCAAATCACCCGCATCGTTCATAATCTCCCAGGCTTGGTCATAATTACCTGACTTGTACAGCCTAATTTTATTTGCTAGAGCGATTCGTTTTTCGGTAATGTCTTGTGAGGTGGCTTTTTCAAAAGCACTATTGATGATATCTGCCACTTCTTCTTTTGTGAGTGGTTTTGGCCCAGTGCCAAAAATTTCACCCATTATCTTATTACCAGCTTCCCCAAGAATAGCGTTAACAACATTCTCAGCTAACTTTGCACCTAAGTCGCTTGATGTAAAAGCTTCAGGTTGTCCTACAGGGCACAGAGTCAATAACAACGCAGTCGCTAGTGTAATTCTTTTCATACTCTTATCCATTCATCTAGTTGTCAATGGCTACTCACCGGAAGCCACATTGGGCATTTTTATAATGCTGAACTTGCTCATCGTTTGAGCTTAGTTAACTGACAAATTGTGAATAAAATATGTAGCAACAAAGAGTTAAATAGAATTAGCACTGATATTTTGATGGTAAAAAGTCACCAGTACCGGTTTTTCGCCTCCCCAACTATCATTTCCTCATTCCATGAAGTTTAGTTAGCCTCAGCAACGGATAAGAGGTTAGCTAGACACCACTCTGATGCATTAAAGCTTCTGTGCTTTTGGTCGATAGTAACAATTGAATACCAGGAGGTGTTTAATGGCTATCAATATTCGTCCTTTACCAATCAGCATTACTAAAGTGCGGTCGGTGTTTTCTGGCCCTAACCAAGAGAATAAGCTAACGCAGTCCCCACAACCAAAAACATCTCTAGCAAAAAATGATGAAGCGTTTAAACACACCAGAAATACCAGAGTCACGATTTCTAAAAGTGATCAAGATACCCTGACGGGGCGAAACGAAAAAACGGATAACAACACACCAGAGCTACCCGCAGAAATAGTCAAAATGAAAGAGTATCTAGAGCGCCTTAAAGAGAAAATCCGAGAGTTAAAAGAAGAAATTGCAAAAATCAAGTCGCAAGACATTCCTAAAGATATAAAAGACGCCGTGCTAGAAACAAAAAATAGATTATTACTCAATTATCAAACTCAGCATCTAGCTTTGAGTAAACAAATTAGCAAAGCATTAAAATCGGCTGGCATTGAGGACTTAAGTACAATGATAGATCTCCTTGCCTAAATTGAAGCATCATCAAGTGACTAATTGTAACTCCCAAGGGAAACTGACGGTATAATTGCCAAGCAACTTTGACATAATTACGCTTATTCAGCCTCGCCCTGCTGCATCATCACCCGATTGCAATAAGTGGCTTTTTCAAAGTCACTTATATTCATCGCTATATTGGGCACTTCTGGAAATAAAGCCATAAGCATCGACACCATTTGTTTTGATAGATTTGCTTTTTGTTCTACCGTTCGCCCTTGCATTATGTGCGCAAAAACGTGAATAAAGTCCTCTCGTTTATTACCTACTGAGAATTTTTTAAATGGGTTTAGCCGAACTTTAATATCGTTTTCATCAAATAAGCCCGAGGCATTGGCAACTTCGTGAATTTGCTCAATAAGAAACTCTTCACTGTAAGAGTCTAGGACACTCTCTGAGCAATCCATTATAAAATGAGGCATCAATTTTCCTTTTGTATTTCGTATACTGATGACTTTGGAAAAGGCGTTTCCAAATCATTCATATCGTGAGAAGTAAGCATTTTAAACGTTGATTAATATACTACAAATCCCTATGGATTTCATAATATCTAAAATATATAAAAGTACTATATCAAAGCATTCGAGCGGATTGCTAAATATTGCGGCTAAAACGAAGGAAAAACGTGCGATTTTATTGCTACTTAGATAAAAAGAGGAAGCTTATAAAATATAGCGACCTCTTTGTGGATTCAAGATATTAACAACCTAGTAAACAGCTCCACCCGGAACCACCATCATCCCGTGGACAGTTATCGGTTTCATGTATATGCACAAAGCCACCAGCTACCTGAGGTGTGAGGTTTGATGGTACAGCCTTACTATCTCTGCTTAGGTTTTTAAATTTTTTCTTATTCAATTTTATTTTCATCACAACACCCATTTACACTTTGCAAACCAAAAGTTAACTTAACGTTAGGTTGGTTATTTTGCAAGCAATAAGTTTCACCACGCTAACAAATGATACTAAGTAGTGCATCGAACTCTTTGTGCCATTAAAGGTCATGACTATAAATGTATTAAATTATTTGAACCCAAAAAACTCGTTGTTGCACTGTAAAATGGAGTGTATTAATAAACTTTGCTACTTGATATTAAAGCGCAACCTGCTTTAGTCAACAGTACTCAATATCAACCCTTCTATTCTTGATGGCTGACCACTTTGACAGCCTAGGGCCTCTCGACTAGCCTCTTGGTGGCTATTGCCAATGTCTAAATCTTTCACATCACAATTAAGATAAGGAAATACCATGAATACCAACCCTACAGCTACAGAGCGTTTAGTTTTTGCCATCCAGATCCTTGCCAATGCTGGCTCTGAAAATCCGCACGCCAGTGACGAAGATCTGTATCGAATTATCTCCGATTCATTAGCAAAAATTCCCTACATTGATGTGGATATTGTTTGGGGCCCTCACACTCAACAAATGCCCAATGGTAAATCATTTAATACCATGTATGTGGCGCAAATTTGTGGTACACAACAATACATAGTGGCCGTGTCAGGCACAAATAGTCAGTCGCTGTTTGATTGGGTATTTCAAGATTTCAATGTGGCAGTCACCACGCCTTGGATATTTAATCCAGAGGTTAGTGATGCCAAAATTTCCGGCGCGACGGCACTGGGTCTAGCATTGTTGAATATGATGATCCCGAAAGGGAGCGTTCCTGGCAGCGGCATCGCATTACTGCGTTTTCTACGCGATATCGCCAAGAGTCCTTGCGAAATTACAGTGTCCGGTCACAGTAAAGGCGGTGCTTTAGCGCCAACCATGGCACTGATGTTATGTGACTTACAAGGTAAACCTTTGCTTTGGGACCCGAACAAAAATGCAGTTGTAAAAACGATGGGAACAGCCGGTCCTACGGCTGGCAATTCGGAATTTGCCGCGTATTCAAATTCAGTACTGCCAAATGGGGACTTGTCTCAAAACCAGTCAGTGAGTGTCAGGTTTGCTAACAGTCTAGATATCGTCCCACATGCTTGGAATGAGCAGTCTCTTGAGCAAATCAAAACCATTTATGGCTCTGAGATCCATAGCACTATCATCAATGGCTTGATTGATTTTGCCAAAGAGTTAGCTAGCCGCACCAGTTATACTCAAATCGCGCCAAGTAACCCGCCGTTTGCAGGGCAATTAGATAGCTCGAAGATCGATCCTGACAAATCAAACTTCAGTAATTTTTTAGTTCAAGCCGCGCACCAACATATTGAGGCCTACTTTGAATATTTTCAGATCCCCCAACAAGCTCAGCAGGCATTACAGCATCTGATCATGACACCTGCTATTAGCAAGCAGCTAAAAGATACCGTTGAAAACATGGGTGAAAAGGTTTCAACAGATATCGTAGTACTTGATGACCAACACACTCTGCCTTTATTGGGTGATATTCGTAAAGCAAAAAGGGAAGACATTGCTAAGCAGCTTATCGCCGAAATGGAAAAGCTTACTCAACCAATTGAAGGTTAAGCTCATATCATTGGCAGGTCCACCTAAGATCTGCCTTATTTCAAGCATACACACCACATCTTTGCTAATAAGCCTCAGCTGCTGAAAAGCTAAAGCACAGTGGCACGAATCAAAAAATTTGTAAAATTACTCTAGCTCATGTGAGACTAGATTTTGCTAAGAATTGAATTAATGAAAAATATTTCCATATTTATCATTAACCTAGCCACTTCAAGCCAGCCAGTTAAAAATCGATTTACAAATAGTTAGATTAACTATTTATCAGTCATAAGTTAGATATAAAAACTACATAAGTAAACTTTTAAGATTATTTCACTCTGAAAAATGGCAGTTTTATGTCCATTAAAACTATCTATATTCTTCAATCCAAAAAAATAAATAGATTATTATTATTTTCCATCAATTGAAAAAATAAAGAACCTAGAATATTTCCATAAAACGAATAAAACTCGTGTAATTTTACACAAAATAAAAGTTATGTCATTGAAATATAATAATATTATTGTTGTACCTTTAATTTTAACACAATAAGATACAACTCTCATTTAGAGAAACCACACATAAACTTAGTGAGTATTATTATGACGATTAAATCTGCGCTACTTGTATCTTTGTCTTTATTCGCAACAGCGGCTGCAGCTCAGCCTCTTATTACTAAAACAAGCGGTTCCGGCTTTGTGATGCCTGATTATGTAAAAACCGAAACTTGTGAAGTATTTAGTAACTATGTGAAAGTTGATACCCAATATGGTGTGTATGAAGGTAGAAAACTGTCTACTTCTGAGACTATCAACCAACAAATCAATAACCATGCTGATATCAACAAACTGATCGCTTTAGCTGCAGAAGAAGAGCTTGCAGTAACAGGGAACTATATTTGTGATGCTCCAGGAACTGCTATCACAGCAAGTTACTTTGATGCAAACACCGCAGAGTATAAAGATGTGGTGTTATTTAGATCTGGTGGCTGTGGTTCGGACCGATTAGAAAGAAATGGTCCTTTTTCGAATATGCTGAAATCTGTGGTTAATAAGCATTGTCCGACGACTCATGATTACCAACCTAGCAACACTGACTTCCCAGTGATTATTGAGAAATAGTACCTGTTGGTATAAAGCAAACTGATATTCTAAAAATCGGTTCCCCTTAAATAAACCAGGCTTTTATATGAAGCCTGGTTTATGCGTAATTTTCAGTTTAGCTATGTGAGTGATAGCCGTTCTAAAAAGTCATTTATTCAGTATATTCAGCTAGTTGTTCTCTCGCTGCTTTAGTTAGCCTGACTAACTCTTTACGTACACTCATGCTATCCAAACACACGTTTTCAAACTGGATATAGTAGTTCTTTTCATTGGCACGCAGGTAACAGCCATCGCTAACGATAGTTGTCATTTCCACTTGTTCAGCTGAGATGTTATGTATTAGCTTTAAAATCAACCTATTAGCATCACTATGATCGTCATTCATATGCTTGACCATATGCGCTTCAGCATCGAGATCCCACTCTGGTTCAGCTTGTTGCCATTCATCTTTTTCGATCCAAAAGATGTGACCAAAACCACCGATATAGCGCACTCGTTTTACTTCCATGCGCCACAGCTGAAAGTCATGGGCTTGGCGATAGCTGACAGCCTCTGGGTATTGACGCTCATAACGAGCCAACAGTGCTTCATGTTCCTCGGCGGGAACCGGACTCGCATCCCCTACTACGGTTACACGCGCATGGGCATTTTGATCGCCCTGCTCTGCGGCATTAAAAACAGTTGCACACATTTTACTGTCTTCGGATAAATTGCGAGAATGCTGGGCGATCCCCGCGATGTAAAAAACTAACCGACCTTGATTGTCGCTCATAAAAGGAGATACCGAACCAAATGGGTAACCAGCTAAGTTTTTGGATATGGTTGAGATCACGCAAACATTAGATTGTCTTACTAAAGTTCGTGCTTCAAAAGCAGCTTGTTCACGCATGGGTAACTCCTCGTTGTGGTTCTGAAAATATCATAGGTATCTGATAGGTTGGATGCGTTGTTATTTGCATGGTTGTTTTATAAATCGGTTGTAGCACCGATGGTTGTAATACCTCTTTGGCAGAACCACTGTGGCTTAGCTGCCCTTGGTTTAACAATAATACACGGTCTGCATACAAAGAGGTTAAGTTTAAATCATGCAATACGGCTATCACCGCATTGCCCTGTTGAGCAAAAGCTTTCGCTTTGCTTAGTGTAAGATGTTGGTGATGCATATCAAGCGCCGAGGTTGGCTCATCAAGCAACATCAGTTTACCTTGAGTACTTGGCTTATGCGCATCAAGCTGAGCCAAGCAGCGTGCAAATTGCACACGTTGAAACTCACCACCAGACAGAGCTGTGACATCCCGTCTCGCCAACTTTTGTAAATTCAGCTGGATGATTAACTCATCAACCACCAAAGCTTGAGTAGCGATAGGTTGATGATAAGGGTAGCGCCCCATGGCAATCAGCTCTGCGGCCGAAAAGGCAAAGTTGATGCGATTATTTTGCAACAATACAGCTCTTTTGGTGGCTAAGATCTGCTCATCAATGTGTTGGATTGACTGATTATCGAGTTTAATCTCTCCTGAGAACGGAATATCACCGCAAATAGCACTCAGTAAAGTCGATTTCCCTGCTCCGTTTTCACCCAGTAGCACCACAAACTCACCTTGCTCAACGCGAAAGTTGATGTTTTGCAAGATACGACGTTCACCACGAGAAATGGACAGATTTTCGCAACTAAGCATGTTGACCTCGTTTTTGCTTCAATAGCTGATAGACAAAGAAAGGGCTACCAAAAAGTGCTGTAACAATACCAATAGGTAACTCTGAAGGCGCTACGATTAGTCGTGAAATCCAGTCAGCAAGCAGCATAATGATACAGCCTAATAACAAACTCAGCGGCAACATCCGCCTTAAATCTGGGCCCACGAGTAACCGTGCGATATGCGGTACCAGCAAGCCAACAAATCCTATCATCCCCGCCATCGCGACGGCTCCACCGACACCTAGGGCAACGATAAAGATAATTTCAGACTTTAATCGCTTAACGTTCACTCCAAGGTGGCGAGCTTCTAGTTCACCGAGCATCAACGCATTAATTTTCTTTCTTCTAATAAACAAAGCATAAATGCTGACCATAACCAACGGAGCGCCGTATTGCATTGCTGGCCAGTTTGCACCGGCTAAAGATCCCATCTGCCAGTAAGTCATTAAGCGTAGTGCCGTATCATCGGCGAAAAAACTAAATAGACCAATCACTGCCATCGCCATCGCGTTGATAGCAACACCAGCTAACAATAAGGTTGTGATCTGTATTTGCCCTTGGTGATTAGCAATTTTATAGATCAAAGATGTGACGGCCAAAGCACCGATAAACGCCGCTGGTGCAACCATGGCTTCGTGAATATATGGGCTATGTGCCGATAGCGCAATAACCGCAACCGCTGTCATTGCCGCACCACCAGTCACTCCCATTAAGCTAGGATCTGCTAATGGGTTTCGACACAGAGCCTGCGTTGCGGCCCCCGCACTAGCCAGTACCGATCCAACTAAAATTGCCAGCAATAGCCTTGGTAAACGGATCTGAGTTACGACCGTAATATGCAATTGCTCTATATCACTGGTCATGCTCTGTGGTAATAACCATACAATCGGCAGCTTCCAGTCCCAACCAATGGCACCGCTACTTAAGGATAACCAAGCTAAAAAAGCCAGCAACGCTGCGCTTAACCAATACCAAGATTGATGTGTCCGCGAAGCAATTAGCGGATGTGCTAAATGACTCATAGCTTACCTTGCTGATAATCAGCCAAAATCGCGATCGCTTCAGGCAATCGAGAAGTCATACCAATAGCAAGCAAAGAATCTAATACCAGCACTTTGCACGACTGAGCCGCTGGCACCAGTGCCAATGAGGGTTGTTTACAAAATGCGGCTTTGCCACCTAGCGAGTTTACGGTATGACTTGGCGCAACAATAAAATCAGGATTGGCAGCCAAGATGGCTTCTGTATTGTACGGCTTAAAGCCTGATTCTGTCGCTAGGTTTTCAATACCGGTATAGTTAAACAAAATATCCGGCACGGTGTCAGGCCCTGCAACTAAGATCCCTCGCTCACTCGCGGATAAAATAAACAAAGCTCTAGCGGAGGTTGATTCTACATTTTTAGGTAATTGATTCTGCAGCTTACGGATTAACGCTTTGGCATTTTGCTGCTTGTTCAGTTCGTTACCTAGCCGTGTGATAGACGCAAATAAATCTTCAACATTCGCTGGCTTGGGATAGTGACTCACCCGCACACCTGCACTTTGCAGCTGAGTCAGTACTTCGGGTCGGCCACTTCTTTCCAGTGCGATAACTAAAGTTGGAGATTGAGCCAATATCCCCTCAGCCGCTAAGTCTCGGTAATATCCAACTTTAGGTAGCTTGGTGGCTTCAAGTGGTGACGTACTCGAGGTATCAACAGCAACCACCAGATCACCGGCTCCTAATGCGAACACTAAGTCAGTCAAACTGCCACCCGCGACCACGACTCTCTGGGCTTGGGCTGCAAAGCTTTGTATCAAGATCAACAAAACTAGAAATAAACGTAATTTCATCATTTTTCTCATTAAATTTATCGAAACCGTTATGGTCCTTGTGCCGGAATAGAGCGCTACTAGCACAATAACCCTGTGTTTATGCGCTGCATAATACAAAATACTAGACACCAAATCTAGATATAAACGAGAACTATTTTTATTTGCAATTAATAAAAACTACTTTTATAGTGCTCAAAAAATTACACACTCCCTTTTTTGAGGTATTAAAAATGGTATTAAGACATACGGCGATTTCGCTAAGTATTTTGGCGGCTTTTGCAGCTCAGGCTGATGAGTTTGAGAAAAACACAGATGTTATTGTGGTCACAGGCTCACGAGTTGAACAAAAATTGAATGACGTCGCAGGGAGTGTGAATGTGGTTAGTGAACAACAGTTACAACAAGAACTGGCAGTTGATCTAAATACTGCGTTTCGTTACCAAACTGGTATTTCAGCCAGTGGTAGTCCGGGTCAAGCACAAGCGCTGAATATTCGTGGCATGGGCGGAAATCGCGTGGTCTACGTAAAAGACGGTCGGCGTGTTAACGATGCCTACGAAGGTGGCCAAGGGTTGCTTATCGGGCGTGGCTATTTGGATGTCGAAGGCATTCGCCAAATAGAAGTTGCCAAAGGCGCTGCATCTTCTCTTTATGGCTCGGATGCACTTGGCGGGATCGTGGTGATCACCACCAAAACCCCGCAAGATTATTTGGCTGACAATAACCAATTTGTAAGCCTGCAAGCGGGCTTCAACGGCCTAAGCGACGAATCGTCCGTGTCCGGTATCTTTGCCAAACGCTTTGACGACAATGCAACCTCAATTCAGCTAACTCGCAGAGACGGTAAACAAACTCAAAACTATCAAGCAACCTTGCCTGAGTTGGATTACTACAGCAACGCCCTAGTCGTTAAGTCTCAGCAAGCAATCAGTGATACCAGTACGCTGCTAGCCACAGTTGACTACTTTTCCCAACAAACCGAGCAACAAATCGACTTAGGTAAACACGAAACGGTTGATGAAAATGACAACTTATCGCTGTCAGTGTCATATAAAACAACAGCGAGCAGCCCAATTTACGACAATTTTGAAGCACAAATCTACTTCACCGACTTTACACAAAAAAGCCAGCAAATAAGAGCAGGAAACGGTCGTACAGGTCCATACATCGACCACAATGATTATCGCTTTGAGCAGCAAATATTTGGCACTAAACTATTGCTAGACAAAAAAGTAACGACCGGTAGCTTCGCCCATCAGCTAGTTTATGGTGTTGATTTTGAACGCTATGACACTACCCGTCCACGCACTAAATCTCGCTTTGATGCAAACGGCCAAGCTGCTTTTGTCGACCAGCCGCAAAAAGCGTTTCCTGGTGCTGATACAGACATGTTGGGCATATTTGTTCAGAATAATATGGAGTTGGTCAAAGATACGCTCGACCTACAGCTGGCATTACGTTGGGATAGATTCGATATGCAAGCCAAAGACAGCGAACTATATGATGTCGATTTTAAAGATATCAATGAAACCGCCTTCTCACCAAAGCTTGGTCTGGTATATCGCATGACCAATAACCTGCGTGCTTATGTGCAATATTCAGAAGGTTTTAAAATCCCACCACATGACCAAGCCTATCAAAGTCATGGTGTTGAACCTTTCTATCAAATTCTGCCGAATGCTGATCTTGAGCCAGAAAACAGCAAAGGCATAGAGCTTGGTTTGCGAGGTGACTTTGATGACCACCAGTTTACGTTGGCTACATTCAACACTGAGTTCGACGGCTTTATCGCTTCAAAACTGGTACGCAGTGAGCCAACGCGTATTCCAAATGTGAACAAAGCTTTTTATCAATATCAAAACCTGTCTGATGTTGAAATCAAAGGACTGGAAGCGGCTTATACTCTATGGCTAAACAGCCAGTTTTCACTGGATGCAGGTATCACATATCTGCATGGTAAAGATAAAGTCAACAACACCTATTTGGAGTCTATTAGCCCACTCAATGGTTACCTAAAAGCGCGCTATGAAATTGGTGAATTATCAGTAACGACTGCTTTTAGAGCGGCAGAAAAAATGGATAAGGTACCAAGCGCTAACACTGCTCAAACGTCAGGTTGGGGGACTTTTGACATTTTCAGCCAATACAATATGGGCAATTGGCAGTTGAATGCAGGCGTTTTCAACCTGCTAAATAAACAGTACACCCTATATAACAACGTGGCGGGCCAGAGTAGCGAAGCAGATCTAAGTCAATATACCCAGCCGGGCCGACACTTTACCTTGAATATTAAGTACACACTATAATCTCGATCTAGCGTAATTTTAAGTGAAACAGTAGGTTAGATAATCTACGAAGCGGCACCATCCAATAACCAGCGAAACGCATATTCGACGAGTGCAACGTCGGATGGCGCTTCGCTTATGCCGACCTACATTTCTACAAATCCAAGGTTAGATAAACTACTCAGCCGCGCCCCCCAGCAACCAAAAGATATTTTTCTTGTACCTAATTAAATGTATTATTACGCAATTAACAATTTGTGGAACCAAACACATGAATATAAAGCGCTCACTTGTATCACTCTCATTGCTCTCTGTATTAAGCGCCTGTGGCGGGGGCGGCAGCAGCGCTACGTCAAGCGGAGGAGGTGCGACCTCACCAAAATTTTCTACCGTTGTCAGTGTGACAAATAGCTGTGGTAATGTTACGTCAAGGTCAGCGGATGTCGTGTTTCACGACAAAGACGGTAAAACGATCCGAGCTATCAAATCAGATGATAATGGCAAAATAGACGCGGAGTTACCAAAAGGAACGCAGCATATTTCGGTAATTGCCACATCAACCAATAAAAACAATAAGTTAAGTACATTTGTGAACACTTATCTTGATGTCTCTGAAGGGCTAGTTTTAAACCAAATCAGTCACAAAAATAACGTTAGCGACCAAACTTGCTCATGCACATATGAAGCAAGGCTTGATACATCAGAGCTAAAAAGCGCGCTTACAAACTACGATCTGCATGGTGCCGACGAAGGCTCAGTGTGGTTGAACAGTGCAGACGATTTCATCAACATGTGTAGTAGCGAGCAATTCGCTTACTTACACCTTGCAAACAGCGCATTGGATGATTATCGGGCGGCAAAGCTCGATTTGTCGAATGAAACGATTACTCTGCGTGACTCCGACTTCTCTCATGAAGGCGTGAAGGTCGAACAGCCATACGTTGCAAACCAAAGCTTCGTGTCTGTTAACGGAGTGAAAGGTACTAAGCGCATATTAAGAAATTATGATGGTGACAATTTACACATATTCCCATCTTTAACCTCTGAGAACACCATTACCTCTCAAGTCAACGAAACGATAGATACCAATAATGGCAGTATCACAAGTTACGCTTTAGCTTTTCGTAATGTTGATGAAAATGGTCAGTATCAACTTTTAAAACATCTACCGGGTTATGACATCGGCTATGAGTTTATTAATAGCTTTTTAAGCTCATTCAGTGCACAAAATGGCGACGAGTTATCGTTCAATTACTCATCAGCCGTGCCAAGTGCCGATCTGGTAATACATGAGTTAGCTTATTACGACAATCGCCATGGAAACGTGAACTGGGAAATACACTCAGAGGCAAGTGCAACGATTCCAGATTTGGAATTTGACACCGTATTTACAGGTGACCAAATTGATGAGAGCTCATTAACAATGTGGTTCCACTTGTATGATTTAAACTACTCACAAAGCTATGTTGATATATTAAACAAATTGAGTGAGCCTAACCTTGAAAAGACAATTTCAAGTGGTCTTTACGATGGTGCTGCAACAATTCACATTGTAGTTTCTCAATAAACCATCAAATCAACAGGTAGCCATATCTTTAAGCCCAGCTTTTTTGCCGGGCTTGTTTATAACTGCACCTTACTTGTATTCACTTTTAACTTGAGAGTTCAGCGAGGAAAATACAAATTAGCCGTGTGATTTATAGGATAACACTTCGCTTATACCGGCCTAGATGGCTAATTCCAATACTTCCAGCCATCAAGGTAATAATACAACACATGAGGCTTATCTAAGCTGCTTATCTTGCTGTTAGTATTACTTATATCTGCGGGAAACGTCATCAATAGAGGTTCTACATTTTGAGTGTAAAAACGTGTCTTAGGTAAGCGATTGTGGCTTGGCTCACAGTGACTTTTGCATGCCATCACAAAACCCCAATTGCCAAATGAGGGAATATCGACGTGGTATGGTGTAACTTTGTTAAAACCAGCCGCGGCTACGGTATTATGGATTGACCAAAATGCTTGTCCCGCAAAATACGGGCTGGTAGCTTGAGTGACCACAATACCTTGGTTGCTTAGTCGGTGTTTCACTAAGGTGTAAAATTGCTTGCTATAGAGCCGAGCTAAACTGATGGTTTTCGGGTCGGGTAAATCCACCACAATCAAGTCATAAAATGCCTTGGATTCTGACAAATAAACAAAGGCGTCTTGATGCCGAATTGTGACTTTTTGACTTGCCAATGCATCTTGGTTGAGTTGTTTTAGATAATGGTTGGAGCGTGCTAATTCAGCCACGGCTGGGTCTAAGTCCACAAGGGTAATTGAATCTATTTGAGGGTATTTAAGCAACTCTCGAATGGCTAGACCATCACCTCCTCCTAAAATCAATACGTTATTGACCTTTGCCAGTCTTTGCATTGCAGGATGAATAAGTGACTCGTGATAACGATATTCATCAATAGACGAAAACTGTAAACCACCATTTAAATACAACCTAATATCGTCCTTGTTTTTGGTCATAATGAGCTGCTGATAGTGCGATTGTTCGCTATGCACAATACGGTCTTCAAAAACCGTTTCATTCCAATGGTGGCTGAGTTGATTACTAAAAATCATAAGTCCGCCAAGTGCGCACATAACAAGGATTAACAGCCATTTCAGCAAGCGTGCTTGTTGTTTTTTGAATGTCGCAAAAAAGTACCACAATAGCGTCAACGCGATGGACAGGTTTATCAAGCCAAACAATATTGAGGTTTTAAACACCCCCAACCAAGGCAATAAGGCCAGCGGGAACACCAATGTCGCTATCAACGCGCCTAAATAGTCAATAGACAGGACGTTAGCCAAATTCGCCTTTAAGGTGTAGTGCTTTTCCATTAATCGCGATAATAATGGGATTTCCAGCCCGACAAAAATCCCAATGAGCGCAGTTAATAAAATAGATACGGCTTGAAAGTGAATACCCTGCGCATAGCAAAAATACAACAGAGGTACAGAGCTGCCACCAATTAACGCCAGCATTAACTCATAGACGATAAACTGCGCCAGTAACGTTTTATCACTCACCCATTTAGACAAGTACGACCCAATTCCCATAAATGCCATATACACACCAATGGTAATCGAAAATTGCGTAACACTGTCACCGAGGAAATACGCTCCTGTAGTGGCGATCAACAGCTCGTATATTATCGAACATAATCCTGCGACAAAAATGCTAAACAACAGGATATGGCTTTCTCTTAACACCTACTTTCCGCCTCTCGCGCTACCGGCTCGGAAATTAGCACCAGATAAACTCTGTTGACGTATGCTGCGATCTACTTCCATATTGGAGCGAGTTAAGGCATAGCTAGCATAGTTAATTTCATCGTCATCATTTGCGTAAGAAGCCGTAAACACTAAACCAACTAACCCCAAAGAAAAACACCAAGCATAAAGGTGTAAGCGAGAAGGTTTAGTTTTATCTGTAATTGGGTTTTTGCTGCCAGAGAGTGGTTTCCCTTCTTCCAATCGATGCCCAAGCACCACAAGACAGATAATAGCGATAAATACGAATGAATAAGCAATGGGCTTCATAAACCGTACATCGCCCCTGATCGGGACTACCCGAAAATAATACTTTGTATTGGTGGTTAAACGGCTACTGCTTGAGTCAGTTAAATAGAGATGATACGTACCTTTTTTGGCAAAACGAATATCAAACGTCGCGTGCTTTTTGGTTTCTGTCCACGCACCATCCGAGTCACGGCCTGACTCAGCCCAAAGGTCATCCCGATAGCTGAACAAATATGTTCCGTCTGCATGATACACTTCCATGTCCATGGCTTTCCAAGAATTCATCAACACAGTGCCTTTGATTTCAAAACGCATCATCTGACCATCTTCGAGCACATCGAACTGATAGGCTTTATCTTGATTAGCAAAATCAGAACCTGTTGCAAACGGCACTTTAGCGACAGGCTCTTGTAAAAAGTCACGACCAATAAAGCATAAAATTATGATCACCACAGACAAAATGAACGTCTTAAGTACACTCATAACACATCCTTCGTTATAGCGAGAAGAAGATTGCCACAGCAACACTTATCGCCACACTTCCCTCGATCAAGGAAACTGCGGTATTCCCATTGGCAATCGCTTTATCTATTTTAATGCTCGGCAGTAATACAACATCAGTCAATAAACGAACGAGCGGCAGTAGCACTAAGGCAATAACAGCGTCGATTAAAAACAAGCTAATACTTTGGGTAAGTTCTTCTGCCCCGCCTCTTAGCGCGTGCAACAAGATAATACCAGTGGCAATATTGGTTGCGGCAAAACTCACTGCCGCAGCGAGATTACTATTTTGTAATTCACTATGCAGATCAAAATCGGTTAAAGCATCATATAGCTTACTCGCGATCAGTAATACCAGTTGCGCAAGAACATAGAATACCGCCGCAGAGATAAAGCTGCCCTCGCCCATCAAGGCTCCAGAAATCACTAAGCCAGCGGTGATATAGCTCGCATGCTGCACAATGCCAACGGGTAAATTTTGATGAGTGATCAATTGCGCTTTATTGCAAAACTTAGGCAGTAGCACTTTATCGTTAATAACACGCGTGACTAACAGCAATCCTAAGCCAATCAATGCATACAGACTGACATTAATAAGATCAGTGACAAATCCCTTACTTGGTCCTTGTAACACAGCCACATAAATCATCGTCACAGCAATTAAAAAACCGCTGATGGACGTTGCTAGCGCCACATTATTGTTGTTTCCTATTTCTGTAAAGGTGTTGTATGGCGTAGTCGCGTTATAGAGCCATTTTGCAACAAAAATCACCACCAAAAACAGCACAAGATAACTTAAATCAATAAATGAGAAATCCATTTTTGTTTCCGTTTAATACCCAAAATTAATCAACGAGGGATTCTACCACACAAAAATAGTTAACCTCAGCTACGGATAAGCGTTTTGAAAGTGTAAATATTTAAAAGCTAGAAATTCTTCCAATCCAAGGATGTGATTTGGCTCAATATCAAGGCGTTTTTACGCGCGATAGCTGGCTACTACAAGTGAAAGCAACCAAAAGAGTGGACAAAATAGTATTATTGGGCAAATTCGCTTATCCGCCGTTGATGTTAGTTAGTAAATAGAGTGCATATTGCGTCGACATTTGTAGTAATAAAGGCCGCGAAACAACAAGTATGCAGTAGGAAGGAACGCACGCTAAATAATCCTCCACTCACAAATACTTGCACTCGAGTCAATACGCCCCCACTTAATCATTTTCAAGATCAAAGCGCTTTATGGAACTATTTAAAAGCTCGACAAGTTGGCCAAGCAGCATGCAACTTTTACTATCCGTTATTTTCATGATCGTTGTGATAAAAGCGATGTTTGCAATGGTAAAGTGGGGGAAAGGAATGCCTAAGGGTGCCTTTATATTCTTAGCCTTTATGCCATTAATATCGCTATTTCCGATTCCACCACAAGTGTTTAAAAACGTTGAAAAAGCGAAACAAGAACAACCAAAACGAAAAGAGAGTGATGGCGATAAGAACCACGACACATAATAAAGCCCTCGCTATTCATCGAGGGCTATGGATGTATTAACTTCATTAAAACTTGTATGTTTTGGCACCGAGTTTATCCCCTTTTCGAGCGTAAAATTCCACTTTCACTTGCTCTGGTGAGACTTGAACTTTAGTAAACGCGTCGGTGGGATACACGCTACTTGCCTTGGTGACCTTGAACGGTTTACCAGTCAAGGTTTCCAAATTGCCACTCAGCTTAAAACTTGCGCGTTTAGGATGAGGATAGGGCCAAAAAAATGCCGAAGATATTATCGAAGTAATTCGAATATCATCTTCTAATTCAAGCTGTGAAGCCATACAAGCGTGCACATCGCCAGTTAAAAACACCACTTTTCGCACCTTATGCTTGCTGATGTGCTCGACGATCTCATCCCGCTGTTTAATAAAACCATGCCATTTATCTGAAGACTCTGACTCGTAAAAAGGCACACTCGTGATAACAAACTTTACTCTTGAGCTACCATCTGCAAGCCAGTCTAATAGTGCTTTTTTTTGCCGTGGGCCGATCATTTCTCGATTCCCTTCGCTCAGCGATCGCTCTGTTCTACAATCGGTGACAAAAAAGTCACTGCATCCATCGCTATAGCTATACCAAAGGTGTGTTGGGGTTCCCGATATACGATTACCGTTTACCTCAAATAAGGGGCTGTGGCTCGCTTGATAGGTTGAGTATGAGTGAATTGCCGCTGGAAATTTTTTCAACCAGTCTTTTGGCGATGCTAAGGCAGGCCAGTTATCCTCGATTTCGTGATCATCAAGTGTCATATAGGTCGGCACTGTTGCCATTAACTGACGTAAACTTTTGGTTGTGAAAGCCTTTTGGTATCGTCTGTTATATTCATCTAAAGAGTCGTCGGCACCAAAAGCATTCAGGTCATCCGCATAAATTTGATCGCCACACATGATTAATTGATCAACTTTCACGCCTTTATCTATCAGCGCAAGTACCGACTTAAACGTCTTGTCACCACGATCATCCCACCACATACCGCCAAATAAACGTAAAATGTAACGACAAGAACCAAAAATCAATGTTCTAGTTTGCGTGTCATCTGCTGAAGCAGTTTTAAACCTGAAGGTGTCTAAATTTTTCCAATCTAATCGTTTTTGAGTATCTATCTCTTTGCTGTCTTCTTCAGAATAAAACCAACCCATTTGATATTCGTAACTGGTATCGGCTTGTAGTTTGGATAAGACAATAACACCGGTGAGATCAAAGTTTGGATTCATTTTAAAAAAAGTCGGGGTGGAGAAATCTGCAGTTCCTTTTTGGCGATACCGAATGACACCGTGGGCTTTTCTCAGCTTACCATCGTCTATCGATAGTTTTGCGCGACCAAAAACTCTTACCTGCTGATGTGACGCATGACCAATAATTGGGCCTACGGTTAGCTTTTGTACCTCCATGTTCCATCCTTATTCGCTTGTTAGAAATGATGATAAATTCATCATAGCAAGATAGTAGAGGAACTGAATTAATGCACATTTTTAGAATCTAAAAAGAGCTAAACGCGCTCCGGACTCCTAGCTAGCCGAGCAAAACAAGACAGGCAACACGTGAGTCGTTGCAACGCTTAGAGATGTTTTTTTATCCCAATATTGAGCCGTTTAGCAAGTCGAACTAAATTCGCTCTATCCACTTGCAGCGCTCTTGCAGCAGCAGACCAGTTTAACTCATTCGCCTCCAGTGCTTGTTTAATCAATTGCCGTTGAAAGTCATCTGATGCTTGTTTTAATGACACGCCTTCGACGCTTTTAATTGGCTGACTTGGTTTTATTACCGGCGCTAACTCTGCGGGCTGGAGATCACAATGTTGTGGCTCAATACGAATTATCTGTTTACGCCATTGTGTTTGTTTGGCTTTGAGCGCACTGCGACTAATCACATGTTCAAGCTCACGAATATTGCCCGGCCAGTCATACACCATTAATGCCTCAACAAGTTTCGGATCAAGTGTAAGTTGCTCAATAGCTAACTTCTTGCGCACCTGCTCAATAAAAAATCCAGCAAGCAAAGGAATATCATCTCGTCTTGCTCTTAGTGGCGGCACAGTGATCGGATAAACGCTAAGACGGTGATACAAGTCTGCTCGAAAGCGCCCTTTGGCGACTTCTTGCTCAAGGTCTCGATTGGTTGCAGCTATTACTCGGACATTCACATGTTGTATTTGATCTGCCCCAACAGGCTGAATCTCACCGCTTTGCAACACTCGCAACAACTTACCTTGAATCGCTAACGGCAACTCACCGACTTCATCGAGAAAAATAGTGCCGCCATCCGCCAGAAGAAACTTACCATCTCGGGTTTTATCAGCACCGGTAAATGCGCCTTTACGATGACCAAAAAATTCACTTTCAGCCAGACTCTCAGGTAAAGATGCGCAGTTTACTTGTACAAACGCTTGATCTGCTCGATGTGATAACTTATGGATGTTTCTAGCCACTAATTCTTTACCAGTGCCAGTTTCACCAACAATCGTTACGGTAAAGTCCGAGCTTGCCACCAATTGCACGTCGTTTTTCAACGCTTGCATTTGCGCGCTTTGCCCCACCATATCATGGGTGTCAGCATTAAGCGCACTGTGCAACTGAGCACGAAAACGAACTAGCACCGCTTTTCAACGCCATTAACCGCCTTGGCGTTCGCTTAAGCCAACAACGTTGGCAGTCGGCAGAAAGCCAACAGCTCGTGCAAACTATTCTTGAAAATATCGACATCGCCATTTTGGCGGTGGATAGTGAACAAAAAATTCAACTGTTTAACCTTGCTGCTGGCAAGCTGTTTTCAATCAATGATTCGCATATTGCAAAGCCATTAACAAATATTCTAGAGCCGTTGCAAAGCTTACCTGCTGGTCAAAGCCAACTGATTGAGCTACCCGTAGAGGGACAAACTCGACGCTTTAATTTACATACCCAACAATATATGAGCGAAGGCAATGCTTATACCTTAATCTTTTTAAATGATGTTCATGCATTGCTTCGCAACGAAGAGCGTTTGGCATGGCAACGTTTGGTAAGAGTGATGAGTCATGAGATCAACAATTCACTGTCTCCCATCGCGTCGATTTCACAAACATTAGCAAAGTTGGTATCTAAACAACCTGACTTTGCCATTAAGGCTAACCTCGTTGATAACCTCACATTTGTCCATGAGCGAGCGACTAACTTAGGTCACTTTATCGAAGGCTACAATCAGTTAGCCCGCTTACCCGAGCCTAACAAGCAGCCATACGAGCTAAAAAAACTGCTTAATGATTGCCAAAAACCGTTTAGCCATTGCCAATTTACCATAATCCCGAATACAGACATCACGCTCAGCATCGATCCCGTGCAAATTGAGCAGCTGCTCATCAATCTGTTTAAAAATGCTGATGAGTCCGCCCAGTCGCAAGGTCGTTCAACTGAGATCACGATTGATTGGCAAATTGAGCAAGCCCAATTAACCCTCAGTATTTGTGATAACGGCGTGGGGATTAGTAATAGTGAAAATTTATTTGTGCCATTTTACAGCACCAAAAAACATGGCTCAGGGATAGGTTTAGTGCTATGCCAACAAATTGCCGAAGCGTATTTAGGTCGCTTAAGCTTACACAATAGAAACGATACCAGCGGGTGTTGTGCAAAGCTGAGCCTACCGATTGGTTGAGTCACTATGAAGGGGCGTAGATATATCATTCCCCCTGCGCGTTGCTTGCTAGTTCATTCACTTATCAGACAGGCTATGCTCTGAACACTATGAGTGTATCAACAGGTTCACCACAGCTATCAAAAGACTAATATTTTTGCTGATACGTGATTAAATACAAACCTTAATTCTTTATAACCGTCAATTAAGACAGGCTGGACAGCAATACTAACTGGACGATCTGCTGTTTCGGAAATAAAGCTTTGAATAAACTGATCCGCTTGTTCTTCGTTTTCATAAATAACTGAGGCTGCGCAAACACTATCGCTGCAGTTGAACGTATCAAAAGTTAAATTAAGACTTTTATTCTCAATTAAGTTTTGCATTTTAGAAAGAAAAAATGCTTCCTTTTCAAAAGATACCGGTTCAACTTTCTCAAGAGTATTTACCATCTCGGGAAAATTCCTTTTCGCCATTAATGTCACAGCTATATTCTCATCTAATCCTTGATTATTCTCCAAATCATAAAAGGTTACAGAGTCAGTCTTTTCAATTTTATTGTTATTTTTATCTACCTTTTTGGAATTAGGAAGAAGATCTTTAGCCAATATTAGCTTTTTGTCTTTTTTATCAGCTTTTAAGCCTTCTCCATTCCCTTTTGGTTTCGAGGCTTCCAAATTAGACTTAGCAACATTATTACTATTAACACCAATATCAGTATTTAGATAAATAATAAAAGCAGCAACAAATAATAATGAACACCCGATAATTAATTTATTTCTCATTTTAAACTCCCTTTATTAGTAAAGCCATGCATTACAAATCTACACATGGCTTTACCAGATTAGTGTACCGTGATCGGCTCTCTCTGAGGCTGTGATACAGTACCACCACAACAATCTTCCACTGTCATCGGAGGTCCTGAGTTAATAGAGCACGCATTAGTGCATTGAAATGTTTTCCCATCTATCTTTGTCGTAGAATCAGCAAAAACTGGTACTGAAGCTGCAAATGCTATCAAAGTTACATATACTTTTATTTTTGACATCTTACATCCTTATTTTGATAATTTGATAATTTGATAATTTGATAATTTGATAACCTTTCAGCCTCAAAAAACCAACAACAGAGTAACCAAAAGTACCCTTTATGTAAACATGAAATTTATACTTTTAAAGTAAAACTGAAAATAAAGCGGTACTAGTTTTAGAAAAAACTCACGCGAATGAAAGACAAAAGTCAAAGCTTTTCGGCATGATTAACCTCAGCTGCGAGTAAGTGTTTTGAAAGTGTAGAGATTTAATAGCCCGTGATGATTCTCATTTTTCTAATGAGATTTTGTTCAATATAAAGGCCATTTTTACGCTGTAATAGCAGGCTAATTACAGGTAAAAGCAAAGAGGAGCGAGGACAAAATAGCATTATTGGGCAAATTCATTTATCCACACCCGTGGTTAATTTAGAAGGCCGATGAGTCATCCGATGTCGATTGCTCCTCGCTGGAGCTTGTGGTTTGCGTCGACGCCTTATTGTTGGCTTCATTAGGAACCTGTTTGATTGCTGTATTTGCTTGTGCTCCCGAGGTTCCGGTACCAAGGGCTGACGCGGCAATTTTTGTAATTGTCTCAAGTGTGTCGCGATATAAAGCAAGCGCTTCTTCTTTACTTAATTGTTGGTTTAAAGAAAGCTCGCAGGTGCGATATAACAGTGACCGCGATATAAGCGTAGTCGGATTTCGCCCACCGAGCATATCGGCGCCGACATTATCGGCTTCACCCAAGCCTGTTTTTGGTACCGTGACAGAAAACCCTTCACTGCGGGTTGCAACGGCATCTGGCGCAGGGGATACACAATACTTTTGCTTGGCATTTTCACCTTGAAAAACCACGATTTGTTGCTCGGCACTTTTTGCAACCACTTCTAAGCTACCCACCGAATATCGACTACTAACACTTTCATTCACAGTGCTTGAAGCACAGGCACCAAGTAAAAATATCATGTTAATTATCAGGCAACCCTTTACGCTGGGCCACAAACTTATATTCATATTTTTATTCTGCTATGACGAGTTTTCTAACTAACTGTAAAAAATGCAGCGAACTAAATCCGCTGCATCAACATGGTTTTAACTAATCTAAGATTGGTCGTGTCTCACCACGACTTTCGAAGCTACCTAGTGCAAATGCAGAGATATTATGAACATCACTGTTGGGGTAGCGCTGCTTCAACGTGTTCCAACCCACGCCCAACTTAATTGCATACTTTAAGGCGGAATCAAACTGGGATGTTGCGGTATTTTGGGTGGCTTTTACAATATCGACCCAGCCAAGAATATTATTATGTAAATTACCTAACTCTTGTGGATAGTGATTAATGATGTACTGATTTCTGCGGATGTATGCGTATTCCTCAGAGCGACTTTGTTCCAGAAAATATTCGTTGCCAGTACTGGACTTACGACCCGCAAAAAGCCACAGGTCTTCATGTAGCGCTTTGCCCATGTCAGTTGTACGCATGTACCAAGCACCGCCCAAATTAACCACTTGGCTGTCACTTGCGTGGTGATAAGCCTTAGCCATCGCAGCACCCTGTTGGGTTTTAACTACTCTGCCGTTACCGTAGCAATATTGCGTTGAGATATCGACGTCTTTCTCGGACAAGTTATAACCAACCGCACCATTAAGGCGCAACTTAGTTGCTGGAGATTTCTGGATACATGGATTGCTGCCACGAATGGTATCGCGAAAGTCTTCACGCAAATATGAATTTAGGTATGTCAGGCCATGCAGCGCTTCGATAGCAACTTGATGTTTGTCATGAGGGTCTTGGGTGATCCGATACGCTTCTGCGGCAAATGCCAATCGCGCATTCCATGCAGCCACATAAGCAGGTATTGCAACGGTTGAGTTGCCCTTGCTGATGTGTGACTCGACCAATGCTTGTAAGTCTCCGGCATCATTCATTATTTCCCAAGCCTGATCGTAATTACCCGATTTATACAATCTAATTTTGTTTGCCAACGCGATGCGTTTTTCAGTGATATCTTGCGAAGTCGCCTTTTCAAAAGCGCTATTGATAATATCTGCTACTTCTTCTTTGGTCAGAGGTTTTGGGCCAGTGCCAAAGATTTCACCCATTATTTTATTGCCCGCTTCACCAAGGATCGCGTTAACCACGTTTTCAGCTAACTTGGCGCCTAAATCGCTAGAGGAAAAAGCCTTCGGCTGTCCAATAGGAAAGAGGCTCAATAATAAAGCGGTAGCCAGTGTTGTTTTTTCATACTCTAATCCATTTTTTGGTTTTATCGTGGGCAGCTTCGCAATTACTACTTACTTATTAGTATTCACTTTAAATCTGCTTGTAGTGTGAACACAGTTAACGAATAAAATATGAATAAATTATGTATAAAAACAAATTTATCACTGTATGAGTCAAGTTTTTCCCTTATTTAGACATATCTCGTTTGAGGTGAGGGCATAATGACGCGGGACATTGATTTACTCTATTATAATTTGTAACTAATACTAAACGCTGATTTATAAACTCAGCTTCTCACGCTGATACAAAACACAATTGAAAGAATCTTGTAGATATCCGGTCGTTATTAATCTCAGCTTTGGATAAATGAGTAATATCATCCCTGCATGCGAGCTTTAGCTTTTAATCTAACAACAGCTTTCAAAACGATTCTCCAAGCCTGAGTTAAAAAGTTAATATTAAGGATACATTGAATGCAGCGTAGAACTTTTCTATCTCAATTTGCTTTAGGCGGACTTTGTTTAGCAGCCACAGCGTGCTCATTGCCAGCTATTACCTATTTGCGGCCATCTTCCCCCACTTGGCGCCGCCGAAAAGCAATGCCAAACGCTATGCAAGAAATCTATCCAACCGTTTTTCAAGACAAAATTTGTATAGCTGGCGGGCTGCAAAGCACCAATGAACCCGATGCACCGTTTGGTCACCTTGCCCCAACAACCGATTTACATCTGTATGATCCAATCCAAAACAGCTGGAGCAAAGGCGCAGATTTACCAGAAGCAAGGCATCACCTTGGGCTGGTTACCTGCCAAAATAAGCTTTATGGCATTGGCGGGTTTTATGCCGATAGACAAAATCCTTGGCAAGTACGGGCAAATGTTTATAGGAGCAATGAGCAGCTAACCGCGTGGCATGAAGTCGAAGCCTTACCCATTGCGCAAGCAGAATCAGTCTACGGATGCATTAACGACACAATTCACGTTATTGGCGGGCGGACCTTAAATACCCAGAACCAGCTAACTGATACCAGCGCACACTGGGTTTACGACAAAGGTCGCTGGTACCAAGGCGCACCGCTGGATATCGCTCGTAACTCTGCAGCTTCAGTGGTACATAATGGTTTACTTTATATTGTAGGCGGACGGCAATTTAGTCAGCATAACCAAAATCTAACCACCCTTCAGTGCTACGATCCTAAAGAAGATCGCTGGCGCAATCTAGCGCCTATGCCCAAAGCCAGTGCGGGCCTTGCGTGTGTCTATCATAACGGCCGCATGTACGTTTTTGGTGGAGAACAATATAGTTATCAGCACACGAAGTCTGGTACCAAGCTTATTGATGCTAGGGCATTTGACTCAATTTGGAGCTACGACCTAAATAGTGACAGCTGGCGAACAGAAGCGTTTACAATGACTACCACACGCCACGGCTTAGGTGCTGTGGCAGTAAACAACCAGGTTTATTTAATGGGTGGAGCGATTCAAGCTGGTGGAACAGAAACCGTAGACTTGCTCGAAACACTCGTTTTTTAGCCTGTGCGGTCACACTTGAGCAGCGTACTTATTAGGTACAATAAGCACAACGTTGAGTTTTTTTGTGTTTTCGGTGAACTTTTGAGCAATCACCTTCGTAAGGTTGGCAATGGATGATTTTTTATCATCCTTTTTAACCCAATCTTTAGGAAGAGTGTAATGAAAAAGTTTATATTAAGTGCTAGCCTCATGCTGCTTATGGCGTGCAGTGATAGTGACGACAACAACACAGTAACACCTCCAACACCAACCCCAGAGTTTTCAGCGACTAAAACCTTCGAGCTTACTTTAACGGGTAAACAAGAAGTGCCAATGAACAGCTCTATGCAAACTGCAACAGCAAACGTTGAATTGGATGAAAATCTAATGCAGTTTAGAGCAACATTGGACTATAGCGATGTAGAAGGTTTTAGTGCTGCACACATTCATGATGGTGATTTAGGTGAAAACGGCGAAGTCGCTTTTGCTTTCGAAGCTGCTAGCGACAATCAAGTCACCATTCCAATAACGGATTTAACCGAAGCTTTGATAGCGGATATGCTTGATGGCGATTGGTACATTAACTTACACACACAAAGCTTTCCTAATGGTGAGCTGCGTGCGCAAATTGTACCGGACACTACCAGTATTATCACCTTCAAACTCAATGGTTCCCAACAAGTTCCGATGAACCAGTCAGATGCGATGGGCGATGGTTACGCATCTTATGACAGCACCAACGGAGAGCTTTATCTACGCGCAGTAACTTCTGGTATCGATGATGCGACCGCCGCACATATTCATACCGGTAGATTTGGCGCCAATGGCAGTGTGCTAGTGGTACTTGAACAAGACGATGAAGTGATGACTGACTGGGTAACGCCAGAAGGCACCATGATTGACGAAGCAACCTTAACTACACTGCTGTCTGGTGGGCACTACGTTAACGTACACACCCCAGCGCTTCCCAATGGCGAGATCAGGGGGCAAATCTTAACCGACAACTTCGCGGTAGCGACATTTGACCTATCCGGGGCGCAAGAAGTACCTGCGGTTTCGACTATGGCCTCAGGCGATGGCTACGCGTTAGTCAATACCGATGATTATAGCGTTGAGCTACGTGTGGTAACTTCAGGCGTAGCAGATGCAACAGCGGCGCATATTCACACTGGTCGCATTGGTAGCAATGGCGATGTGCTTGTTGCCCTTGAACAAAGCGCGGATGATATGAACGTCTGGATGACGCCGCAAAACACCATGATCAATGCAGATATTTTTGCCGTGCTTGCCTCTGGTGGTCACTATGTCAACGTCCATACCCCAGCTAACTCAAGCGGTGAACTACGCGGTCAGATCCTAACCGAGAATTTTACCTTGGTCGCTTTTCCGCTCAGCGGAGCACAAGAAGTACCGGCTGTAACCACAACCGCCTCGGGTAGTGGATATGCATTGGTAAATCGCACTAATTTTGGTTTGGAACTACAAGTGTTGACTAGCGGTGTGGCCGACGCAACGGCGGCTCATATTCATACTGGCGTGGCCGGAGAGAACGGCCCGGTATTGCTTACACTAGCGCAAGACGAAAACGACGCGAATCGTTGGGTGGCGCCAACCGATGCAGCGCTAACCGCTGAAATTTTTGCGGTACTTGCCAGTGGCGGACACTATGTCAACGTACATACCCCAGCTAACCCAAGCGGTGAGTTGCGAGGCCAAATACAGTAACCCAGCATTTAGGCCCGCTCTCAGCGGGCCGAATTATACCAGATTACCACGTCGGATGGCGCTGCGCTTATACCGACCTACGGCTTCCCATCAATACAACAAAGCCTGCACGGGGCAGGCTTTATAAAGGTAATGAACATCAGTTGCTTTGTTATTCTGCTACCTGTTCATCATCAACTTCCGGCATACGCTTGCTGTACTCCGCAATCGCAGTCGCGACAATGGTTGCAATCATAGACGAGTACAGCAACGACTTAATAATTGGATAGCTGTTATAGACCAAATCCCAATTTTTAAATTGCTGTGCGACTTCGGGAGCAACGCCAAAAAACTTATCCATATACACAATGACATGCTCTGCAAGTGCCGCCAAATCGACGGCGATAAACGCAAGACAGATACCATAAATAATATAATCCGCAAAGGTTGGATAAATAGAACGCCAATCTTTGACACCAAAAAAGTTTATAAACTTTAACGAAACTCTGACGCGATATTTAATAAACAGCAATGTTGAGATATCAATAGCTAAATGCAGAGTCATAATACAAGCATTTGTAATATAAGATGGTGTGCCAGTTTCATAAAGGCTAGTTAACAGACCAAACCCTGCATATTCGATAGCAGTAACCAAAAATATCCAAATCGTAATTTGTTTTAAGTTCTCCTGACCTTTAACTGAAGTAAATGCAATAAGCATAATCAGCAGAAATAATGCATACAAAAGATTCGCAGAGCTGTAATGAAGCACAGCAAAAATAGAAGCTAACACTATACTAAATAATAAAATTAGTGATGACGGTTTCATCCTTTCCCCTCATGTTTCTTGCAATGCGTTGAAGACTCTGTACCTTCAACGCTTGATCCACTAGTCACTACTGTATAGACAGAGGGTGGCACAGGTATCGTTGCCACTGCTTGACCTCGTGGATGTAACACACCAGCACTCCCTCCAAACACTTTATTCACTTCCTTTTTAGAAAGCTCTTGTGCAACAGAACCATTAGAAGGTGTCACATTTGTAGATTGATATCGTGGAATTTGCCAACCTAAACTCCCACCAACCACAGCATTAAGTAATTTTTGCGATGAAGTGGAGTCTTCGCTATCCAATTCAAGCAACAGTGATTTCTGCTTATGGTTTTTTTTATGCTTAATGGTAAAAAAATCGTTAACTACATTTAAAATATTGAATAGCATTATAAATTCCTCTTTCTAACTGAGCACCGATGGGTAAGCGTTAATGCTACTTTAGCGTGTACAGGTACAGATGAAAACAGCTCGTTAAATGAATTTTTAAACCAGCTTTTATCATTAACAATATCAAAAGAAGTTGAAGCCATTATTTCACCTCCCCTTTTTCTTTCCTTGGGGTCGGGCTTTTTCTCCAAAGCTTTGAATCATCTATGATTGTTCTCAGTGCTTTAAACTGCTCTCGGATGGGATTAAGGTTGATACCACAGTGATCACACCATACTTGAAAATAGGCGTAAGAAAATTTACCAATATCGTTTTCGTAGTTTTCGTAGGTTTGACGAGAAATTCCCACCAAATCGGCCATTTGTTGGGTGGTTTTTCCAGCCGCAATGCGCATACGGCGCAAATCCTCCCCGGTGCAGTAATTATCGTAACGACTCACCACTCAATCCTTTTGTTTGATATCGGTTATAGTTGAATATGATTAGGTTGCAATTTTAAGTTACTTAAATTTTACAAACTGTAACAGGCATTCTACTTCATGAATTTCCAAAATCAAGCAGATGCGTTACATTTTTTCCTAAAACAATACAGATTGTTCGATAACATCGATAGTCGCTATGTTGAATGGTAATAAGAGTAAGTAGTCAGTCCAGACAACTCTTCAATATAAAAGTCTGTGTGTTCACATCGTACCTAGATCAACACAAACTATTTTAACGCAACCACCTTGTTATCAAAAAAATAAAAGTAGCATTTTGTTTACTTATTTTTCACTTAAAGGATTCGCAAGATGAATAAGCCCATTTTATTTTTAATTCTTACGCTGATGAGTTCGCCAGCCCTTGCCAAAGGAGAGATCAGTCGCACACCATTTGAGTTTGCCACTACGCTGACTTTCGAGTCTCAGATCCTTAAACAGAGTCGTTCGGTGAATATCTATTTACCCATAGGGTATAAAGAGAATGGTCAACAAAGTTTCCCGGTGATTTATTTACTCGATGGGTCCAAGGACGAGGATTTTATTCATATCGCTGGATTGGTTCAGTTTGCGAATTTTCCTTGGCTAAAAATGTTACCGCAAAGTATTGTGGTTGGAATTACTAATCAAGACAGAAAACACGACTTCACCACCGTCAGTAATAATGCCCTCGATAAACGCGATTTACCAACCCACGGCGGTGCAAAACCATTTATCCGCTTTTTAGGTGAAGAATTGCAACCGCTCATTGAAAGTCATTACCGCACAAATGATACCCGCACCATCATTGGTCAATCTCTCGGTGGCTTGCTCGCCAGTGAAATTTTATACCATCACACAGAATTGTTTAACCATTATGTCATCATCAGCCCAAGTTTATGGTGGGATGACGAATCGTTACTGGCTCGCGAGTTTACTCCAACAAGCATACCGAAATCTGTGTATATTGGCGTAGGTAAAGAGGGTGAGCTAATGGAGCGCGTAGCCAAACAACTCCACGATAAAGTCAGTGAAAAACTTAAAGACAAAGCGCAATTAGAGTTTGCTTACTTTGAACAACTAGATCATGGCGACACGCTACACTTGGCGGTGTACGACGCGTTTAAAAAGATTAATTATAAATAGACTTCTTCGATTAAAACGTCGGATGGCGCTGCGCTTATACCGACCTACACACGACAATTCCATGTAGGTTGGATAAACGGCGAAGCCGTGCCATCCAACAAGAGACGAACGTCATCGCAAAATTAAGTAACGGGCTTGGTATCAAGGTACAAAAAGAAAAAAGGCCGCAGCGGCGGCCAAACACATCATGGGTAAAATTGAAGGGATGTACTGTGAAATCGAAATCAGTATATCCCACCGTTACTAAATTAAAATCACATAATAAAGATCAATAACATCGTTATTTTCGAACAGTCACTATTTCTATCGCTCGTGATAAACTAGTTACACTTTTGTCTATTTTTGAGTTGTTATGGCATTACTTTGGTTTGTCACCGCGCTATGGGCGTTTTCTTTTTCTCTCATTGGGGTCTATTTAGCCGGCCAAGTTGACCCTTGGTTTAGCGCCGCGTCCAGAACCGTGCTGGCCGCTTTGGTGTTTCTTCCTATATTAAAATGGCGAACTGTCAAGGTGTCGCTGGCTGGTAAATTGATGGCAATTGGTGCTGTGCAAATCGGTGCAATGTATGGTTTTTACTACCATTCATTTTTGTATTTGTCGGTTCCAGAAGTGTTATTGTTTACGGTTATGACACCGATTTATATTACGCTGTTTAACGATATAGTGAGCCGTCGTTTTCACGCTTCTTTTTTAACCTCTGCCGCACTTGCCACTGTTGGCGCCATCACTATCCGCTACACCAGCCTCAGCGAAGATTTTTGGGTTGGCGCACTGTTAGTACAAGGTGCAAATCTGTGTTTTGCAATTGGTCAGGTGTGCTATAAGCGTTTGAGTAACCGTTATACCTTTACGCATCATCAAGCATTTGGGTATTTCTTTATTGGCGCAAGCCTTGTACTGAGCGTCGCGTTTTTGCTGTTGGGTAATCATACTGCGCTCCCGTCTTCACCATTACAATGGGGCGTGATTGTATACTTGGGATTGATTGCCTCTGGACTCGGTTATTTTGCGTGGAATGTTGGCACAACTAGAGTTTCGGTGGGTGAGTTGGCGGTGATGAACAATTTACTGATCCCAGCTGGAATACTGGTCAACGTACTTATTTGGAATCGACAAGCCGACTTAGTTCAGCTGGCCGTCGGTAGCAGTATTATGATGGCCGCGCTGTTCTTTTCTCAGCGCAAAGTGAGCTAATTTAACCTCAATTGCTGAAGTCAAATTAGCGATTTATAAAAGTGAATCTTGTGGTCGTTCCGCGCGACCACAGCTTCACACTCGACTATTCGATAATTATTACTGATCAGCATCAACAGCATGTTTTTAAAACGGTTCATCGATTTAACACGGATGGCATGATATCCCTGCGCCCGGCACCAACGTTCTTGCTCAACAAGCATCTGCTTTGCTAATCCCTTACCGCGATGGCTAGACAACACCGCACCAAGCCAACTATAAAACTCGTTGTCGTTAAGTTCATAACCCAACTTATAACCAACGGGCTGGCTGTCTTCGTAGGCAACTAATAATAGAAACCGACGATTCGTTAACCTCGCTTCCAAATCAGCACGCTGTTTTGGGTTGCTAAACTCAGGAATGGCGGATTCTATCGCTAACATTTCCTCTAATGTCCCCGGTTTAATTTCAATCATTACGCTAACCTCTGAGTAATTGAAGACTGGGTCAGATCATGTTTAACATGCGCGATGGCGCCATTAATTAAGGTAAGGTTTGGCGCAACATGGCCAATGTCTACATCATATAAAACAGGAATATCACTGTCTGAAAATGCATGGTGCAAGGCATCAAGGTGTGTCCAGTCGCTGTCGGTTGCCTGCGGTACTGGATTTCGGCCAATGAGTATCCCAGACAAATAGCGTAACCAGCCTCTTAATTTAACGCTTTGTAATGCTCGGAAGTACGCCGCAGGGGTTAGCTCACCATTTTCTAAGTACAAAATCACTTTTTCATTTGGGTAAATGGCAGCAAATCGCTCCAAATCAAAAAACTCGCTGCCCGCCAGCAACATATGAATATCCAAACATCCGCCCAGTAAGCGCCCTTCAAACTGAATAGGTTGCGCTGTTTCATCAAGCGCCCTCCATTGGCTTACCTCACCCAAGGTAAAACCTGCTTGTGGCGAACTAACAAAGTCCAAAGGTGCAGATTCTTTGTGGGTCGCCGCAAGTTGCGTAAACGCGTCGCCTTTTTCAGTGCTCAAATAGGCAAACAGTTGGCTTGTTAGTGGGTCATGCTGTGCCGCACAAAGTTGCATCAAGTTTGTGCCATGTGCCGTCGCCCAGCCAAGCTTATTAGTCACAGCAGTGAGTAAGGTACTGATATCAGAAAAGCCAATTATCCACTTGGGTTTTGCCTGCGCTAGTTGCTGCCAGTCCAACTTATCCAATAAATCCATACCGATAGCCCCACCCCAAGGTGCCATAATGGCATCATTGCTATCATTAAGTAGCACTGCCATAAGCTCAGCCACTCGTTCATCAACACTGGCACTCACATAGTTATGATTTTGCTTTAGACAACGACCTAACTTAACCATAAATCCCAACCGCTTAAGGTAAGCAATTGCAATATCTAAGCGCGGGTGCAATGCCTCAGGCACACCCGCTGAAAAAGCCGTGATGGCAATGGTGCTACCTGAATTTAAAGGCGCTGGGTACTTCATACAATTCCTGATGATGACAATGAAACAGGGCGTATTATGTTTTGGATAGTCATCTATTTATCATTAAAAATCAAGTAGGTGTAAACCTCAGACTAATTAACATTGGGTTTTAAGGAACACTTTTTATGCCATACAAAACACAGCAATAACGCTATCGCTCCACTTGCATAGGTGATGTACAGAGGCAGTTGCGTGGCTTGGTCCTCTGCATACATAAACACCGTTGAGAGCACCCAAGCCGCAATCGCACCAACACACAGCCATATCGTTGCCGCAATCAACTTATAGGTTGGCGCCGAAATATAAGCACTAATCACCACACACGCCGCGGCAACGCCACCAATAATCGGCTTTTTCCAAAGCCCTGCTATATCCGCCAATACTCCTGCAGCGCTGGCTGAAATAACAAACACCACAATAACAATCACAGTTGAAAGTAAAAATTTAATAACTTTTTCCATAGCCACCCCCGCGTCGTCTTTTCACGCTTTATTATCAGTGTATTGTAATGATTATAAAAATATATTGAGCTGAACGTATATACAATAAATTCTAATTCTGTAGAGCGTGTTGATCTTTCAAGTTTGTTTTTGCAGCAGTTGCTTGGCATTTATACAAGGCTGAGCCTGAGTAGCATAGGATTCTATGTGAGTCAGGCGATTACGCAGTAGAAATGCCAATCAAGCGCTGCCCTTCGGGTTCAACTCGGTGCGCTTTGTGCATTGTTGCTCAACTTTTGCTTAGATTACTAGGCGGCAAGTCGAGCGCCGCGCTCAAAACCCACTGTGGGGAGCAAAAACCAAACAGCAAAGATCAACACGCTCTAGTAAAGGAACGGTTATTTACGGAAATTAAATAACATAGCTGTAATGGGTACAGACTTTTTCTGAATGAATAAACAGCAGGGAAATGGAAATATGTGAGGTCATTTCATAAAGACTCCAGTTGTCCAGCTCAACAACTTATCGCTGTTAAACCATACCAAAATTATGTATCAAGGAATCTTTGAATGGAACTTATTGAAACGTATAAAATCACAGTGTTAGTTATCGGCTTAATAGGATTGCTCGCATTTATCCAACTAGCGGTTATCGACATTGCCAGTATTAAGGCAAAACACATTCCGGGACATCCAATCCCAGCAAACCATAATACGTTTCTTTTTCGCGCCTCAAGAGCGTTAGCCAATACCAATGAAAGCGTTGCGATATTTATTTTATTCGTCGCGTTTGCGCTGTTGTCTTCCGCCAATCCACAGTGGTTAAACATCGGTTCCTCGGTATACTTGCTCGGACGCATGGGCCATATGATATTTTATTATTTAAACTTTAAGCTACTTCGCTCCATTGCTTTCGCAATTAGTTTAATGGGATTATTGACGATGTTTATTGCTGGTATCGTTGCTTGGTTTTGATTTTAGACTCAAGTAATTAACCTCAGCTGCGTATAGGGGTTTTGGTAATCAAAAATTAAGACGGCGCTTAGTTTTTAGCATCCAATGATACTTCAGCCATCGTTGAAACCGCAACGACTAACACGCCTGCCATTAATTTATATGAAAAACATGGTTTTAGTGAATTTAAACGCTGGACGCCTGCTCATGGCATTGAAAAGCTGGCAATGTCCTTAGAACTATAAATCACAAAAACCGTTAGATAACTGACAACACCATATTTAGGAATAAGACGATTACAACACAATTTATCAAACACACCTTAGCAATCACTTTTGCTGGTTTACTAATTACAAGCTGCACTAAGACAATGACCATTACTGAACAACATAAAACAGATATAGAACAACAAGTCACTACCGCTTTTCAAGGGCTTGTTGCTGCCTCTAAAACATTAAACAGCGCCCAGTACTTTGAATTTATTGATCAAGAAAAATTCGTCGGCTTAAATGCCGATGGTAGCAATTGGAACTCAGCCTCTGAATTAAAAGCACTGATAGATCCAAGCTTTAGCGCTTTAGAAAAAGTAGAATCCCTCACTTTTACAAACGTCAAAGTTTCAGTGATAGACGAAAACACCGCTATTTTAGTCAACGAGTATCAACAAACAGTGATTTTAAAAGATGGCTCACCTTTCACCGCTGAAGGCGGCGGCATGCAAGTGTGGTCGAAATCCAGCGGCAAGTGGCTACTTGTGGGTATCGGCGCGAGTGCAAAACGATAACTCAATCCATGCAAGGCGTTAATTAACCAGCCAAAAATCAAAAAAAGCGCAGCTTAGTTGCTGCGCTTTGGGCTAGTCAAAGGAACGAAGGAATTTATTCGCTAGGTGTTATTACCGCGTCTATCACATGAATTACACCGTTGTCGGCCATCACGTCTGCGGTGGTGATGGTAGCGCCGTCTATCATCAGTTTGCCATCGCTTAGGGTGAGTGTTGCCATGCTGCCATTGGCCATTTCAACTTGGTTATTGCTTGAAGAAGCTAGACTTACTGCTGCATCAGACTGCACTTTTTGCGATGCGATAACGTGGTACAACAAGATATTGCTGAGTGTTTCTGTGTCTTGCAGTAGTGCGTTAATGGTGTCGTCACCTAATGCTGCGAAAGCGGCGTCGGTTGGTGCAAATACCGTAAAGTCACTGTTAATATCAGCCAAAGTCGTATCGAGACCGGTGGCCTGTAGTGCGGCAATTAAGGTATTAAAACTGCCCGCATTGGTTGCTACACCAACGATGGAGCCAAGCGCTTGTGGCAACTCAACATCCCCAATAACCACAGAGTCAATTACATGAATGATACCGTTACTGGTAACAATATCTGTGTCGATAATGTTGGCGTTGCCGAACATCAAACGATCCATTTCGGTGTCGATGTTAATTGCCACGTCTGCACCGGATGCCGTCTCAGCGCTGTTGCCAGCAAGACTATAGGCCGTGATTGAGTCAACCTCTCCCACAACAACGTGTTGTAGCAGTATCTGTTTAAGTACTTCAGGATTGTTTGCGAGCACTTTTAATGTGGTTGCGTCTATTTTCGCAAACGCTTCGTCGGTTGGTGCAAAGACAGTGAATTTTTTACTGTCATCTGCCACCACGGCATCTAGTCCGGTTAATTGTAATAGCGATACAAGCGTATTGAATGAGCCCGCTGCAACCGCTGTTTCTGCGATGTTGGTCGCGACAGGATCTGCATCTTCAGGCGGCATCAACACGGCGTCGATAACGTGGATGATCCCGTTGTCTGTTTTTAAATCGGTAGATGTCACGGTTACACCGTTAAGCTGCAGGGACTCGCCATTAAACGACAATGCTAGCTTGTCACCATTAACCATTTCTACGGTTGACCCCGCGCTACTCAACGCGGCTTGAGCGTCCACTTCGCCTTCAAGTACATGATAAGTCAGAATATCGGTGAGTACTTCGGGTTGCTCTAATAAGCTTGCCACGGCCCCTTCCCCTAATGCTGCAAAAGCCGCGTTGGTCGGAGCAAATACCGTAAATTTTTTGGAAGGGTCATCTAGCACCTGATCTAACCCAGTGGCCTGTAGCGCAGCTAGCAAGGTAGAGAAGCTTTCGTTGTCAGCTGCAACATCTGCAATCGTGGTAGTCGTTTCTACCACAGGGGGTTGATTGACCGTTACGTTGTTATCGCTATCTGAACATCCAGATAGCAGTGAAAGGCTTAAACAAGCTACTAACGATAGAGTAACCTTACTCATGATCGTCTCCCATTTTCGAAGGTTCGTCCAAATAGAAAATACCCATGCGTGAAGCTGTGTGTTATTGAATTCGAGCTTCATCGATATGGATACTTCAGTTATTCAGTTGAACAACTTGCCGGCAATATTGTTAACATTTAGCCATTACGGAAATTGCTATAGAAATGGATCAACAAACCTTTGCGATTTTCAAAATCTAGTGTGTTAACAAGGGTTGTCTAATAAGTGAGTAGCGCTTTTTTTGCTGGAGGTTTACTCATTCGTAAGTCCCATTACAGGCATATCCGAGTCAAAACCTAAGCCACCAAACCAAGACTCTAATTCCGCCTTGTAATGCTTTCGTTCTAGGTCGGGGTGCTTTGCTCCTTGTCCCGCCAACATGGCACTTTGTTGCTTTTCGATGATTGTTCTAAGACTCGCTATCATGCTTCTGGTGCTTTCTTTATCTGAACTCGTAAGGCTCTGTTGCGCGTTAACACCTTGTTCGAGTAAAGACAACAATTCCAGCCGTTCGGTGAGCTCCTTATATGCCAAAAAGTCCAGCCCTAAGCCATTGAACAACATGACTTGAGAAGCATCCTGCTTATTAATTTCAGTCGGTAACTGACTATCCATCACATGCCATAATAGCGCAGCTAGCTCAGTAAGTACTTTTTCTCGCTCGCTGGAAAACTCAATATCGGCAACTAAGTTAGTAATATCGGCTCCCAGTTTAAGTTTAACATCGGCAAAATGTACTTGCTTGTCTTGTTCATTAGATTCTTCTAAGTCTGGCACAACAGGCTGTTGTAGCGCCTGGTATTGTTGCCCGAACTTTGAGTCGCTCGGAGCTTGATGCGGATGATTGTCTGGTCCTAGTTCAAACTTTTTCGATGCTAATGAAAACTCGCTAAATATTGTTGCCATCCAAATAATCCACTTATGCAGTCTCGATACCAAGGCTTTTAGTAAGCAACCATCATTCCATTAAAGTTTTCTATTGTAGGGCCTGTTGATCTTTCAAGTTTGTTTTTGCAGCAGTTTGATTGGCATTTGTACAAGGCAGAGCCTACGTAGCATAGTTATTCTATGTAAGTCAGGCGATTACGTAGTAGAAAAGCCAATCAAGCGCTGCCCTTCGGGTTCACCTCAGTGCGCTTTGTGCATTGTTGCTCAACTTTTACTTAGATTACTAGGCGGCAAGTCGAGCGCCGCGCTCAAAACCCACTGAGGGGAACAAAAATCAAACAGCAAAGATCAACAGGCCCTAGGTGCAGATATATAAATGATGGGATTGAGGAACGTTGCTGTCGCAGTCATACCAAGGGCGCATATTTAAAGCCCTGAGGTCGTACAAACGCAACATTGCGATTGATATTGGTATAGAGAAATAGCTTGCTTTACGTTGCATATTTCTAAACAGCAAGATTGCCGTATCGGCAATCTTTTGCCACCCAGTTGCACTTTGTGAAGCTTTGATGTTCGTCCAGAGTCATAACCAGCAGCAAGCACAACCTTTGTTTATCTGGTTGGCCTTATTATTGCTGAGCAAAGCTTGTTCAATCGTAATGGAAGTACCTGATATGAAACTGACAAAGGAAGAGTTGCACTTTATTCAGCGAATTTTAGCCAATGCCGAATTTGAAGTGACAACCTCAGATCAAGGTAATGATGAAATCGAATGGGATACCTACGGTGAAATTCGACAACTGCTAAAACGTTTATCAGAGGATGGTCAATTTTCGCTGGTCGCAAAAAGCAACCATGAGGTATTGGAGTTTCCACTGCATAACTTGCAAACACTGACCTCGCTATTGTCTCTGGAACTGGATGCACCAAACATTGTCGAAGCGAAGGAGTTGTCCCACACGAGTTGGCATACCTGCCCTTGTACGCCCGTTTTTATTCGCATAGGCAATCAGTTTATGCCCTTTTCAATGACGACTATTTCTCAATCAGGGGGCGTAATTGCCACTTTTCCATTTAAAGCAGAAGCTCTGAAAAGCCGTTTGCTTACCAGGATCGCTAAAATAAAAATCAATGAAGGTAAACCACTTTTTGCCAATATCGAAAGCTTAACCGTCGTCTCAGATCTTCAGCTAGAAATTACTTTTACCTTGGATGAACCCGATACACAACGACTTAAGGCCTTTATCCTCCATCATTATGTTGAAAAGCAAAAATAAGCAGTTTGTTTACTCAAGCTGCTTATTTATGCTCAAAGCAATTAACCACTAATCGCTTGGTACAACACACGCGCTGCTAACAGTAAAAACGCGACACCTAACAGTTTGTCAATCAGTGTTCTTTTGGCGGTAAGATCAAAGCGTTCTCTGGCCGAGGCACTTAACACCGACACGACGAAATACCAAGTTGAATCAATGACTAATACCGTTACACACATAATGATGCCGATGCTTAGTGTCATCGCTTCTGGATCAATAAATTGTGAGAACAGTGCCACAAAGAATATCGCCAGTTTTGGGTTTAAAAACGCGATGGCAAACCCATCTCGAGCAGCTTGCCAATACGACGTCGCCTCGTTGAGTTGTGAAACCTGTAACCCTTCGCTTTTACTACTTAATACCTTGTAGCCAATCCAAGCTAAATATGCAGCACCGCCGTATACCATAATTTGATACAATAAAGGAAATTGATTAATTAAGCTGGATAACCCTAATATCGCCAAGCTGGCGTAAATTCCTACCCCTAATCCATGCGATAAACTAGCAACGATCCCATGCAAAGCACTGTGAAAAAGGCTGTATCTCAACACCACAGCAAGACTCGGCCCCGGAGACATCGCACCCATTGCACAGATTGCCGCTAAACTAAGCCAAGTAGTTAGTTCCATATTTTTTCCAATCTAAAATTTGCTGCACAGGAGCATAACAAAAGCACAAAACAAACGCACTTTAAATGAGAGTAAATCGCGTTTGTTGACCTACGCAGACATTTTATTCTGCCTTGCATAAATGCCAATTAAACTGCTACAAAAACAAACTTGAAAGATCAACAGGCCCTAACAGCGCCTGCTATTATTTAAGAAGATTAAAAAACAACCAACAAAGACGAAAAGCCATTACAATGAAGCTGTTACTAATATTTTTATTCACCTTTACTGCCATGTGTCAGGCCAACGACAGCGCCGCAATGCCCCAAATTCGCATTTGTTTTGAAAGGTGGTGGCCATATAGCTTCGTTGATGACAATAAGCTGCCAACGGGCATCGAAGTCGAAATCATCAAAACCGCGTTGGGTAATTCGCCTTATGCGTTGTCGTTTTATGAGCGGCCATATCGACGATGTTTATCTGGGGTGCAAAACAACGAATTTGATTTTACCTTGCATGTTGATAAATCAGACGACTTGCCGACCGTGAGTGTTTCATTTACCACTTGGCAGCTGGCTTTTGCTGTAAAACGCGGACGGTTTAAAACGCTAGGGGAAATTATTCGCCTACAAAGTCCCAAATTAATGATTTCTGAAGAATATACTTATCCTGATGTAGTAGTAAAAAAACTCAACAAACTCAAGTTTCTACTGATTAAGCGTTCTTATTACGAAGAAAATCATGGTGATGGTATTAAGTTTTTTAGTGTGCTCGACAATCACCGAGTCGATGCCATTTTAGTCGATAAAATTTGGGCTAGTGAGATGATCCGCAGCCACCAGCTTAACGTTGAGTTGCTCAGCACTCCTTTGCATTCTGAAAAGCAGTACATGGGGTTCAAGAAAGGCCGTGAGGATTTCGTCGTTCCGATCGAACAGTATTTAAAAACGGTAAAACCAGAAACCATCCAACAAATCCACAAGCAGTTTGAACTTTAATCCCACACTGATTGAACATTATTTACACCGCCAAGAAAACACATAACGCCAAGTTAATAGCAAGTTAAAATTCTATGTTTTGACGCCGGTAAAACCATATCACGTTCAACGAGATTGGATTTTAGACGGCCATTAAATAACAAATAACAATCAAATAACAACGCGAAAATCGCCAGCTCCTAAACTTAAAGTATCGAGAATAGTTTAGGGTTATGCCATGACGTATCGTGTTATATCCATCTTAATTGTTGCAACAATTAGCATCGCACTTTGGCTTTGGCTTTCTCCTCAAGATGAGAACAAACGTTATGCAGTTCAACAAGTTGCAAAGTCTGAATACAATTTAACCTTAAATTTTTATCCTCATATTTCTAAGGTGCAACGTCCTCAAGATCCATTTCCTTTCCCCATTAAAATCGGTCAGGTTGGACCCACGCAAAACCTGTATTCTGGCCCTAATCAATATCCTTTTTACTGTATGACCAGAGAATCTGGGCTTGGACAACCTGTGGTCGATAACCAAGATGGTGATGGCGTAGCAGTTTACGCTGGTGAGCAAATTATCGGTTACAGTAAAGATTGTTCAACACCAACACGAATTGACTATTACTACCAAAACGACGCTGGTCAAGTCGTAAAAGCGTCGTCAACCGAGTCATTGCGCCGCCTGATACGCAATATGACACCGGAACTCATTTTCCGGGTTGAGCAAGGTACGATAAATCGATTTATCTACACCTTGGTGATGCCAATTGCTGCGAATGAAATTGGCGATAGACTAGCGCAATCACAATGGAACAAAAGGCTAATCTACCAATTTAACGGTGGTTCTGGCATTGGCTATCGACAAGGCCGCCAATCAGCAAAACGAGTCATTACACGTCAACTTGAGCAATTACAGCATGGCTATGCGGTGATAAGTTCCAGCGGTAACAAAACCAGCTACACCTACAATATGCTGCTTGCAGAAGACACCGCACGACGAGTCAAAAAGCAGTTTACTAGTTTATACGGTGAACCGCTCTACACCGTTGGCGTAGGAGGTTCGGGTGGTGGCTTGGCGCAATACTTAATTGCCCAAAATAGCACTGGTATTTTGGACGGTTTAATCCCGCTTTATAGTTACCCCGACATGGTCACTCAAACCACTTATGCGTTGGATTGTGACTTGCTCAATAATTACTTCACCTTTAGAGCCGATGACAAAAAAGCGTGGCACGACTGGACCCGCAGACGTCATCTAGAGGGCATGAACGCCGTCAATGACTTTCCACAACGGGCTGGATTCCTTCAGCCTCTCAATCAGTTAATGGCAGGCTTTGTACCTAGCTTTCCTGATGGCAATAGTGAGTGCATCAATGGCTACTTTGGCTTATCTACCTTTATCAATAACCCAAGACAGGGATTTTTACGCGCCTTTTTCACAGAGCCCGTGGTTGAGCAAACTCATTGGAGTTATTGGCAAGACATGCAACACGTATTTGGAACCGATCAACACGGTATGGGATTAAGCACGTGGGACAATGTCGGCGTGCAATACGGTCTTGAAGCTCTGAAACAGCAACAAATCACCATTGATGAATTTTTAGATATCAACAAAAAAGTCGGCAGCTGGAAACCGCAACAACAGATGCAACAAGAAGAAATTGCGCTGCCATTCGGTAATAAATTACCGCTTTGGTTAACGCTTTGGGGTAATCACAATATCACCGAGCCTGTTGATGGTGTTGCACCTCGTCACGAAGGTAGCATTCAAGCTATGCGTCAAGCGTATCGCTCCGGTCAGGTCTTTATTGGTACTGTTGATTTGCCGATTATTGATGCCCGCCATTATCTGGAAAATGAGCTAGATATGCATCATATGTCTGCATCGTTTTATTCTCGTTTACGCCTGCAACAGGCCAATGGGCATAGTAACAATCATGTCATTTGGGTGGCACATAAAGACTACAACCCTACACAGCTCGCCTTTGAAGCGATGGATCAATGGCTGATGAATTTGAATAATAATCCAACGTTGACTGTCTCTGAGGCTAAACCCCAAATGCTCACCGATACCTGTTTTAATAACCTCGGTGAGGTGATTGCGGCAGGCGCAAAGGTTTATGATGGTGCTTGGAACAAGCAACCTCAAGGGCTGTGCTCTGCAAGCTATCCGATGTTTAGCACCAGTCGTATTCAAGCTGGCGGAAATTGGAGTGGCGATATCTTCAAGTGCCAATTAACCTCGGTCCAAGACGCCATAGAAATGGGAATGTATGGTGAAATAGATATGTCGCCATATTTAGAGGAACTCAAGAACGCCTTCCCGGATGGTGTTTGTGACTACACCCAACCAGACCAAGGTAAACCTGTTGATTTATTCTCTTATACTTGGACTGATCACAGTAGATGATCTCAGCTAAAATTATCGGAGCAAATAACCTCAACATCGGATAAATAGCCAACACTTGTTTCCGAAATTGAAAAGCACTAGTATGCATTCACCGACATCTTTTGATTGTCGGTGGATCGTGTTAACTGAGCTATCAAATTTGAGAACCGACTATGCCCCTACTTTTTTCATACGGCACATTACAACAAGAACAAGTACAACTTGAGACTTTTGGTAGGTTACTAACGGGAACACCAGATATCCTAGACGGCTATAAAGTAGCACAAGTGAAGATCACCGATGCTGCGGTAATAGCAGCTAGCCAAAAGGACATTCACCCCATTTTAGTTGAGTCAACAGCCTCATCGGAAGGCGTTCAAGGCACGGTATTTGAAATTACTGACGACGAACTAAAACAAGCTGACGATTACGAGGTGGATGACTATCAGCGTGTTGCTGCAACCATGCGTTCAGGTGTGAAATGCTGGATCTATTGCGCAGCCAAAACAGCAAATATAGTGAAATAAAGCGGAAATATGGTACGCCAAAACCTGAGCCATGCTCATGAAGGATATAAATCTACTGTTAAAGAAATGGAAAGGGTTACATAAAGATTTCTTTGTCGGCCAAGAATAACTTAGTTAATTGAAATACTAACCGAGTATCTGGATACTCGGTTAGCAAAAACAAGTAGCTGTTATTGACACTGATTATCAAGTACATCCGATTCGGTCAATGCTAACTTCTGACGTGAAATAACAACTTTATTTTCAGCAGATCCAATAGTAAATCCACCCCCACCAACTGTGATACTGCCACCGTAAATGATATAAGTCAGCTTGTCATTTTCATCTACTTCAAATGCAAGACTAGGGTTAGCATCCTTTAAATTAAAATGACGAGAGTTATCGTCAAACTCAAAACTTAGACCATCGTATTGACTATTTGGCGTAGTAGCCGAAGGTTTTGCATAGCAGGTTTTATTATTTCCAAGCGAATCATTAAGATCATCAAAAACCCGATACTGCCCAGCAGTTGTGATTAGTACAATAGCTTTATCTGAATTATAACTGGCGTCATATACACCAGCTATTGCTGAAAACTTGCTAACTTCTGCTGGTGGTGGTGTTGTCGTTGAAGTGTGCTCTTCAGTAACGCTCTTTTCCTCTTCTTTATCTGAACCAGAACCACCACAGGCACTAACAAATAAAGACAGTAATAAAACAGAAACAGTTTTTCTCATGGGAGTAAATATATACCTAGTATCTTTAAGGGGGACGAAAACTATCAGTTCAATGCTTTAATTGCAATAATAAAGCACTAAATAACTACCTTATTTTAATAGTCATATCCACAGATGTTGGTTTTCTTATGGTACTTTCTTAGCTGCCGTAACTTGCACCAAACAATTGCCACTTTGAATGTACACTAATTCGCTTTACAACAAATGACATAAAAATATGCTGCTCACTTTGTAAAATTACAAAAAGTCACACTAGAGACATACAACTTTCATTTTTCATTAATTGAACGTTCAATAAAAAGAAGGCCAGTTGTCACATTTTAGAGACATACTGCCGCCCAACCTTTTAGTAATAAGCATTAGTTTAAAAGTTGGGATAATTATGAGACTTAACCGTAACTACAATTTGATCACCGCTGCGTTATTTGCAGCGTTTACCGCAGGTGTTCAAGCAGAAGAAAAGAAACAAGATGACACAATAGAAGAAGTCACTGTCGTTGGACAAAGTGTTTCCTTTGCTAACAACGCCACCAGCGATGAAATGGTCAAACAACAAGCCTCTATGACATCTGCATTAGCAGTGATCGACAACCTTCCAGGTGTACTAATCAATGAAGGCGACACTTTCGGTTCAGATGATTGGTCAACAACCGTATCTATTCGTGGTTTTCAGTTAAGTCTTGATGAACAACAAATCGGTATCACCATTGATGGGATCGCGAACGGTAACTCAAATTATGGTGGTGGCGCGAAAGCCAACCGCTATATCGACACAGAAAACCTAGGTGCAGTTCAAGTATCTCAGGGTACTGCTGATATCGCTTCCCGCTCAAACGAAGCGCTGGGCGGTACATTAAACTTCACCACCATTGACCCAAGTGAAAACCAAGGTTTGACTCTGTCTATTACCGCAGGTGACTTCGAAGCGAAAAAGTATTTTGCCCGTTATGAAACCGGTGAAGTGCTAGAAAACACTTACGCTTGGGTGAGTGTTTCAAGCTCCAGCAACACCGACTGGGTTAATCAGGTAGGTAACACCGAACGCGACCATATCGCGGCAAAGATCAAGCATGAAAATGGCCCGCTAACGATTAAAGCCTATGGCTCATACGATGATGCTCATGAAGCGAACTACCAACGCATTAGCGCCGCTCAATTTAAAGAAAACCCAACCTGGGACCGCTTAACTGATACCATCACTGGCATTCCACATATCGACCAAGTTTATCGTAATGGCTGGCAAACGCACCGTGAAAATACCTTTGGTTATCTAGAAGCGGCCTACGAGCAACAAGATTGGTCACTGACGGGTAACGTATATGTTCACAACAATAAAGGCCGTGGTGATTGGATCCCGCCTTACATCATGGACATCAACAATGATGGTCCAAACAAGCCACATTCAGAACTACTTGGTCAGGCACCTTATACGGGTGGTGAACAGATCGGTAAGATTTTCTTTGCAGATAAAGATGGCAATGAAATGCTGCCAATCGAAGGTTGCCCTTCAAGCCTAACATTCCCATACGGTGGCGCTGGCGCTGAATATGACCCTGCTTGTCACGAAGCGGGGGCAATTCCAGTTGGTTCTTACCGCCACACACACTATGGCAAAGACCGCATTGGCTTTAATGGTGACTTTGTTCACTACGGTCAACTAGGTGATATGCCTAATACATTACGAGCAGGTATCTGGTATGAAGATTACCAACGTGAAGAGTGGCGTGATTGGCACAAACGTACCGACACGCGCTCATCAATTCAATTCGACCATACACCGTATTGGGTTCAGTACAGCCGTGAATTTAACGTAGATACCACGATGTTGTATGTGGAAGACGAACTAGACTTGGGTGCAGCCCGCGTTCGTGTTGGTGCCAAGAAGTTTATGGTTGAACTTGAAGGTATTAATAAGTTCGACTCATCTAAGAATGTTTCGGTAGACTCTGATTCAGATACTCTGTTCAGCGCTGGTATTGTTGCACCAATGCCAGTCGAAGGTTTAGAGCTTTTTGCTGGTTACGCTGAAAACTTTGCAGCTATCAAAGACACGGTATTAGAGCGTGACGCTTCTGCACTTGAAGAGATCCAGCCAGAAACCGCTGAAAACATTGACCTTGGTCTACGCTACAACTCAACTGACTTGAGCGCGAGCTTAACCATTTATAATGTTGATTTCGAAAATCGTTTGACCTTTATTTCTGCTGATTCAACAGATGGTATCAACTACGATGTAGGCACCAGCGGCGCATACAAAAACGTCGGTGGTATCGAATCTAAAGGTTTTGAAGCGTCAGCGACTTGGTACATCAGCAATGAGTGGGGCTTGTATACGTCATACACCTATAACGACTCTGAGTATACCGAAGGTACTGCTGACTTCCCTAAAGGTAAAACGGTATTTGGTTCTGCTGAAGACTTGTTTGTGGTGTCTTTAGACTGGGCGAAAGGTAACTACTTTGCAGGTTTATCTACAAAATGGGTAGGCGACCGTTGGATGGACGCTAAAAACACCAAGAAGATAGACTCTTACACTGTGGCTGACTTCTACGCAGGTGTGAGCATCAGCCAGCCAGTAAACGGTATCGAGAATGTCGAATTAAAATTCACGATTAATAACTTGAATGATGAAAGCTACCTTGGTGGTGTTGCTAACCAATCTGCCTGGATCGGCGCGCCACGTACAGCAGCAGTTAATTTCAAGGCTACATTCTAAGATTTTTAGCTGACCTGATTTCCCTAGGGGCACTGCGGTGCCCTTTTTTAATGGAGTGACAAAATGAAAACTTTTTTAGTATTCTCGCTACTGCTGTTTACCAACCTTTGCTCTGCCAATAGCCATCCAACTAACCTTGTGTTGGTGACTATTGATGGCGTACGTTGGCAGGAAGTGTTTTATGGTATCGACAATGCGCTGGTTAATCACGCTGAAGTAACAAAGTCACCAGAGCAACTACGGCAACTATTTGATGCTGAAACAGAGCAGCAAAAGCGTGAAAAACTGATGCCATTTTTATGGCAACAAGTCGCAAAGCAAGGTGCCATCATTGGCGATAGAAACAAGGGGTCGTTAATGCGCGTGAGTAACCCTTGGTACTTTTCTTACCCGGGCTACAATGAAATCGTGACGGGTTTGGCCGACCCAAGCATTGATTCAAACGACAAAGTGCCTAATCACAACGTGTCATTTTTAGAGTGGTTACAAGCAAAGCCTGAGCAAAAAAACAATCTCGCGGTATTTGCTAGCTGGGATGTCTTTCCAGCCATTTTCAATCGCCAACGCAGCGGCTTACATATTAACGCTGGATTTGAACAAGCAGCCACGACCGATCCCGTATTATTAAAAGTGAATGCGTTACAATCACAAATCCCCAGTCCGTGGCAAACGGTTCGCTTTGATGCCTTTACTTATCAGTATGCAAAAGCCTATGTTGAGCAGCATAAGCCCCGTGTGATAATGCTGGCGTTAGGAGAGCCTGACGATTACGCCCACAATGGCAATTATGATGAGTACATCAAGGGCATAAACCGCGCTGACAAGCTCATTGCGCAATTGTGGGAAACCTTACAAGCTATCGAACAGTATAAAGACAATACTTATCTAATCATCACCACAGATCATGGCAGAGGAAAAACAGTGGCCGATTGGCAACACCACTCTTCAAGAAAAGCCATTGCGAAAAAATATCCACAGATGTTAGAAAAAGCCCCGAATGGCATTGTTGGCTCTGAGCAAGTCTGGCTAGCTGTAGTTGGACCTAAGGTGGCAGCGAATGGTTTAGTTAAATCAAACGAGGAATACACGTCTTCGCAAATCGCGGCGACGGCATTGGTTTTACTTGGTGAAGATCCAGCTAAGTTCAACCCTAAAGCTGCCAAGCCTATGACTAAAGTTGTGGCGAATTTCCCATAAATAATACCAATTCACGTTAATATCTGATCAACTAATTTATAGAACTGGTATAACCAATAAGATACCGCAAAATCATGACGCCTATGCGGTATCAACTTCTTTATCCAAGCCTTAAATTAAGCGCGTGATGGATAAAGGCCAAGAATACAAATTTGCCAGTTGATTGCAACACTGGGGTTACGAATATCTATGTCATTACCCGTACCTGTGGATAGAATATTGACTATAGCTGACGCTGCAGATTGAACGTCAACTTCTGGCCCTTTTATTTCCACAAGCTGCTCTTTTGACAACGGCGTTGATTTGAAGAAACTGGGGTTTTGTGCCGTGCCAATATAGCAGTCTTCGTTAGGGGTTTGCAGGTTAGCTGGATTTTCCGCCACTGCGAGCGTCGCTGTTGCCTTACTTACTACTGAGACGTGAGTTTGAGCCATATGAGTATGCGACGGTAGCTGATTGACGTTTAAACGAATAGACTCTTGTCCTGGCGTTTGGCCCAAACGAAAGGGCTCCAAGCCTGGAGCCTGCCCATAACCAATCGGACTTCGGCCTCTTAAGTCGGGTAATGCAAATGTTGTTCGACCATCTCCACCATAAATTGTACCCAATAACGAATAAACCGCTTGATACTGTGCAATCGCCATGTATTGCCCACGACACTCCGCATAATCTCGCACCGCAAAATTACCTGCGAACGGCATCATTTCACATTGATATGCGCCTTCAGACATAGTTTGATTCCTTGATTATTGTTAAAATTTTTATAGTTACTAGAACCATACCTAAATTTTGAATATAGGTACATTACTTTATATTACAGTCAAGCTATTAAGTTGCGCACTATAAAAAAGCCCTATATGACAAATATATAGGGCTTTGGCTTTTTATGTAAATCAGATTATTTTAGAAGCGATAACTGACTGACACTGCCACTTCATCTATGTCATTTTCTGAAATAAAATAGCGACTATAGTCCATACCTAACGAGGTTGAATCACTCAGCCGATAATGTAGACCAGCACCAGCAAAACCGCTGGTTCCATCGTTTTTATGCACAATGCGCGAGCTACCATTTAACTTGCTATCAATTTCAGACTTCCAACTGAGTGCACCAACAAACAGTTTGCCAGTTAACGCGCTAGCCAGCTTAGCTTCATAACCCAGCTGTAGCGCAGTCCCTTTGGGTAAAACTGGGGCTAAAGAGGACAAGGTTTTATGCATCTCATCAGGTGTTGCAGTTAAGCCACTGAACGCGACTTTACCCTCACCTAAATCGATATATCTCAAACCCACATCCCATTGTGGTGATAGCTGATAAAAAGCGCCGATAGACCAGCTGGTGCTTTTGTCATCTAGGTAAGCAGTAGCGAACGAGTCGTTCGCTACCTTGCTATCTGCTGATGCTACACCAGCGGTACCAGCCACTTTCCAGTCGTTTGCCATCGCCGCTGTGGTCACTAGCGCCATGCTGCTTACTAGTGCAAATGCAGGTAACCCTGATTTGCTGCGACGAAGTACCAGAGCAGAAATAAGTAACACACTCAGTACACCCAGACTACCCGATGAGCTATTTTCAACTTTGTTGTCTGACTTGACGTTTACAGCAACGCGCACTTCGCCTTCTGCGGTTGCGCCAAATTCATCGCTAACCACATAACGGACAGTATCTACGCCTTCAAAGTTGCTTGCAGGAGAATAACGTAGTTGAGCTCCCTCAATGGTTACCGAACCGTGCTCCGCTATAGCTGAAACCAGCGTCAGCGCCAACCCTTCAGGATCAGTGTCGTTAGCTAATACGTCTAGTAGCAGCGCTGCGCCATTGGTGCTAGCACTGTCATTTACCGTAACAGGCGCTTGGTTATTTGCGATAGCAACCGTCACCATACTTTGCGCCGTCCCACCAGCGCCGTCAGTAATACCGTATTGAACAGTTGCAACCCCTAAGAACATCGCAGGCGCGGTGTAAGCTAGTTGGTTGTCGACCACTTCAACTTGACCAAAGTCAGCCGAGGCACTGGTGATTGTTAGCGTGTTGCCATCTGCGTCCGTATCATTAGCAAGTACATCAATGACCACCCTTTGGCCTGAGATCACCGTAAGTTCATCGCTATTTGCGACAGGCAAGGCGTTATTAGACATCGGCACGGCAACACCCCCTGGGTCTACCACAGTACCGTTGGCAACGCCGTCATCGTCGTTCGCGCCACCATCTTGAATACGCAGTTGCACACAGTAATCCCCTTCTGTCATACCATCGATCCACTGTGCATCACCCGGAGGAGGACAGAAGCCTAGCTCACCACGTGCAGATAGCACCTGGTTGTTCGCATCAACCACAAAGTTATTCCACTGACCATCTTTGAACTTGCGGTATACCGCATTGGCTGGAATAGGTTTACGTTGTGGGATCACGATGCTGTACACATCACCATCTTTAGGTAGACCTACTGCAATGTAGTCAAAGATACCGCCAATATTGACCGCTTCAGTATCTGCTGTAACTTCAGTTTCGAATAGCTGCACACCACCGGTTTGGTTTTGTGCAACCGTGGCACCTTTACGCAAGCACACACCAGCATCACCTTCTACTAAGAATTGTGACGATTCATTGACTTGTTGCGGCATCACGTTACACGTATCGATGTTATCTAGGTAGTCAGGGATACCGTCGCCATCTGAGTCTTGATAGCCTTCTTGGTTATCCGGGATCAAGTCGCCATCACTGTCGGTATCTGACAAGGTTGCCAATGTGTCGACTACTTCAACATACACTTCCGTTTTAGTTGACAGACTTGGCGTAGCATCATCAGAAGCAATCACCACGACTTTGTAAATACCAACCGCAAGCGACTCTGGGTTAAAGATAAATACGTTGTCAACGAATGATAGATTCTCAAGCTCACTCGGGGCTTGCCATTCCACACTAACTTGGTCGTTTGCATTAACATCGGCTACCTGCGCAGTAATCGACACTTCAGCGTTAGTTGCTGTGACTAAACTACGTGCTTCGCCATTTTGTGAAACCACCGTACGCACGCTTGGCGCTACGTTTTGTTCAACAATGGTAAAGGTTGCTGTTGATTTGGCACCGGCATTTACGCCTTCGCCTAGAGTAACTACGATGGTTTCGTTGTTTTCCACTGCGCTATCAGCAAATACGGTGAACTCAATACTCGCCTGCGTTCCGGAAGTAATAACAAACTCACCTGATTGTAAATCATGATCAGCAGCATCAGCTGTGCCTGTCACTGTATACGGGATAGTGACTGGATAACTTGGCGCTTCACCATTTAAATACACTGCTAGCGTATAGCCATTATCCTCGCTGACTTGTGCATCTTTTTGTAATGAAACTAATGGATTGACATTCACCACTTGGTTTGCAACGACCTGTCGGCCTTGGCTGTCTTCGGCTTTCCAGTGTACAACGTGGCGACCCGGAGCAAAGATAGGCTGCGCTTCATTGATCGAAACCGGTAACGCATTACCACTGCCATCATTTGCTACTGCTGTGCCAAGGTCTACTTTAGTAAACAAACCCGTTGCATCTACGGTAATAGATTGTGGCGCGACAATACTTGGGCTGATTGCCCCCGATGAACCACTAGTAATAGTGACTTCCGCTTTAGCTTGAGCACGTCCCTTACTGCCATCTTCCACAAGGTAAGAAATCACAGCTTGGCCTTGTGACACACCTTCGGCAAGCAGAGTCAGTACATTACCATCTACCGCTACGTTTCCTAGTGTTGACTTAGCGCCCACAATACGCAGCGTATCTCCGTCTACATCGGTATCGTTTTCCAATACGGGTAAGGTGTACTGACCTGAATTATTCGCTGTGAATGTGAAGCTATCATCAACGGCTACCGGTAAGTCATTGACTGCTGAAACCGTCATGGTCACCGTTGCTGCTTCAGAGCTAAGCTCACCATCGCTAACTGTGTAGGTAAATACGTCGGTACCATTAAACTGAGGTGCAGGTGTGTAGCTAAACACGTCACCTTGAACCGTTAGCTGACCACGTTGTGGCTGGCTTTGGATTTCAACAGTTAAGCTATCGCCGTCGATATCGCTGATATCCGCCACAAAGCTGGTTGTGCCGTCTTCTTTAACCGTTTGCTGCATATTGTTAGCCACAGGTGCAGCATTAACTGCCAACACTTCGATGCTAAACGTAGCAAGACTGTCGCTTAGCGAACCATCGCTAACGCTTACCACAATACCACTGTAAGTTCCTACATCATCACGTGTTGGTGTACCAGACAACAACCCAGAATCCGCGCTGAACTCAGCCCAGCTTGGTTTATTGGTAATAGTAAATGTCAGTGACTCAGAGTCGATGTCAGACGCAGAAGGCGCAAAGCGATAAGGCTGATCTTGCTTCACATTGAACGCTGGCGTACCTGAAATCACAGGTGCATCATTCACGGCATTCACTACAATGTTGAACGCGTCTAGACTGGTTGTGGCTTTACCATCGGTTACTGAGATGACAATGCCAGCATAGTTACCGTCTTGACCTTCCGTTGGTGTGCCTGTTAGCGTACCCGTCGCATCGTCAAAGCGTGTCCAGCTTGGTTGATTTTCGATAGAGAATGTCAATGCATCTTTATCTACATCGCTGGCAACTGGCGTAAAGCGATAGTTTTGATCTTCATTGACCGACTGAGATGGCGTACCTGAAATTACTGGAACGTCATTAACCGATTCAATGGTGATGGTTACTTTCGCTTGGTTAGACACTAACCCTTCTGCATCTTCAACGGTATAAGTTAACTCGTCGTCACCAAAGTAGTTCTCATTTGGCGTATACAAGATTGCGCCTTCTGCTGTCACTTTCGTAGTACCGTTTTCTGGCTGCTTAACCACAGTCACCGACGTTGGCTTCAATTCGCTGTCCACGTCCGTGTCGTTACCAAGTACGTTCACTTCAAGACTGCCATCTTCAAGCAATTTCGCAGTGTTGTCTTGTGCAACTGGCGCGTCGTTTACAGGCGTAATCGTCACTTCAACAGTCGCAGGCTCTGAACGCAAGTCTTCGCTGTCAGCTACGGTATAGGTAAAGGTCAGTAAACCATTTTTGTCCTGCTTCGGCGCTATGGTTAGTTCACCATTGTCACCAACCGTAACCTTGGCTAACTCGTAGTCACCACCATCTTGTAAAGTGATTTTAGCGGCAGCAAAGGCTTCATCTTCAATGTCTTCGTCATTGGCTAAAATAGCTAAAGTGACTGACTCATCTTCTTTGGTCGTCGTTTTGTCGTTTGCAACGGTCGGACGGTCATTGACTGCACCAATGTTGATAGACACTTCGGCTTCGTTCGACTCTGCGCCGTCGTTGTCGGCAATCACATATTTAAAGCTGTCTTCTTTGTTTACGTTCTCATTTGGCATGTAAACAAGCGTACCTGCTTCTTGGTTAATAGTGACTTTACCTTTACTTGGCTCTTGAGTAACACGAATGTTGCCTTTCGGGTTCGTATCTTCAACATCGCTTGCTTCGGCTCTTACAGCTAACGCGTCAGATGCGGTGTCTTCGTCAATATTAACAATAAAGTTTTCTGCTTTTGGCGCATCGTTTACCGCTGTTATGTTAACCAATACTTTGGCTTCTTCCGATACCAGCTGCTGGGCGTCTTTTACTGTATAGGTAAAGCTATCTTCACCGTTAGCATGCTCATTTGGGGTATACAACACGATGCCATTTTCAACGGTTACCTTACCTTTAGTCGGCTGAGTCACTAGGGTCATCGAAGACTTATCAATATTGTTTTCAGGATCGGTGTCATTGGCTAACAAATCCACTTTTGCCGATGGCGTATCTTCTGTTAGGTCAATCACATCGTCTGCAACAGTCGGTGCGTCCTCAACGGCTTCCACCTTAATGGTCGCAGTATATTTCTCAGACTCAGCTTTGGCATTGTCTTGGTAGTAAAAAGCAAAGCTATCTAGATGGTTTTCACTGCCATCATGAACATATTTGTAGCTACCGTCTTGGTTTAACGTCAGCGTGCCGTATTTAGGCAGGCTACCTGCAAGCACAATAAGCTTTTCATCAGGATCATTAGAAGCGTCATCGTCTTTGCCTTTCTCCATCAAGCCTTCTGTTGCGTTAACCTCTAGTGTTTCACCTTCTTTAACGTTAAGCGTTACGTTTTCACCGGTCGGCGCGTCATTGGTATTAACCACTTTTAGATCAAAGCTATCTAAACTGGTTTCATCTGTACCATCGTTAACAGTAATGATGATCCCTGTGGTTTCACCCACGTGCTCGTTCTTTGGTGTACCAAATAAGCGACCCGTTTTAGGGTCAAACTCTGCCCAAATCGGTGTTTTATTAATCGTAAAGGTATGCGTATCGCCTTCGTCGGTGTCTTTTAATGTTGGCGTAAAGTCAAACTCGCTGTCTTCATCTACCGTCGTTGCTGGTTCGCCAGACAATTCCGGTTTAAAGTTGTAGCGCTTGGTCACTGAAGCTGTTACGGGGTCACTGGTGTTACCCGCTGCATCGGTTATTAGCACAGACAGTGAAATTTCACCTTCAGGCAGGCTCGACAAATCAACGTTGGTGATGGTCTGCTTGCCATCAACCGCTGCAAAGTCAGGCGTAAGTTCGATTGGAGTTGGACTATGACCATCAACCATTTGGCCTGTGAAAGTCAGCTTAAGCGTGCCTTTTTCTTCCAAGCCGGTAAGGATAACACTCGCAGCTTTTTCATTGTCTTTGGTGAGTAATGTTTGCTCAAACGCTGCTGTGATACCAGCTGGAGCAACCGTATCAACCTCTATGGTGACAGTATCACTGCGAGTCTCATTGCCTGCATCGTCAAACATGATAAGCAAGAACGTATGGGTACCCTCTCCAAGGGTATGCTCACGATTAAGCCTAGCAGTCCAAGTACCCATATTTGTTGCATTCACATTTTGCAGAAGTTGAACTGACTCCCCAACAACCTTATACAATTTGTTAAAGTACGGGCCGGGACTAACACGACCTTTAAAGGTTGGCGTGCGAATATTGGTCAATTTATCGGTGTTCGACAGACCAGTGTCACTGGTAGAGGCTAAGTCAATTGTGAATTCCCCTTTTGGTGCAGTGATGTCGATTGTTACCACTAAACTTTCAGACCGTTCGCTGGTTGTTCCACCTGCATCCGTCGCAGTTGCGTAAATCGTATTGCTATCCTCTGACAGCGCTTTCGTGCTGGTGATTTTCCATTGACCGTTACCATTCGGATCTAGAGTTTGTTCTCCCAGTAAGTCTGAATTGTTCGAATATAACTTAACTGTAGAGCCTCGTTCTGCTGTACCAACAAAAGTTGGAGTCGTCATACTCGTGTAGTTATCAGAAGATGATTTACCTGTATCAGATTCCGCAATCATATCTGGCTTTGACGGCGGCATAGGCGCTGCATCATCATTGACCTTAATAGTAAAGGATTGTTCAAATGTTACTGTGCCATCATTAGCCTGAACACATATCACATGATCACGCGCTTCAAGCTGTTGCTTAGAAAGCAGTTTATTTTCAGTAATGGTAAACGCTGTGTTATCCGTGCTCGCTGCACAGCGACCATTGTCACTCGTGCCCGCTGTCACCAAGGTATAGCTATGACTGTCACTTACATCAACGTCTGTGGTTTCAACGGTAATAACTGTTTTATTTTCGCCGGTTATTGATTGATTTACTACCGTCGCAGACGCAGTTATTGCTGTAGGTGCGTCATTTACATTAACCACTTCCAATGTAAACGCCGAAAGGCTAACTGTGTCTTTACTATCGGTGACGCTGATAATGATGTTTTCAATTTTACCTACGTGCTCGTTCTTTGGTGTACCAAATAGGCGACCCGTTTTAGGGTCAAATTGCGCCCAAATCGGTGTTTTATTAATCGTAAAGGTGTGAGTATCGCCTTCGTCGGTGTCTTTTAACGTTGGGGTAAAGTCAAACTCGCTGTCTTCGTCAACTGTCGTTGCTGGTTCTCCAGATAGCTCAGGTTTAACGTTATAACGCTTAGTTACAGAAGCTGTTACGGCATCACTGGTGTTACCCGCCTCATCGGTTACTAGCACAGACAGTGAAATTTCACCTTCAGGCAGGCTAGACAAATCAATGTTGGTGATGGTCTGCTTGCCATCAACCGCAGCAAAGTCAGGCGTAAGTTCGATTGGTGCTGGACTATGACCATCAACCATTTGGCCTGTGAAAGTCAGCTTAAGCGTGCCTTTTTCTTCCAAGCCAGTAAGCGTAATGCTAGCCGCTTGTTCATTGGTTTCATTAATCAAAGTTTGGTCAAATTTGGCAGTAAAGCCTGAAGGCTTTGTTTCATCTATGGTGAAAGCAAGCGGAGCTGATGCAACTGTTGTTTCACCATTTTTTGTGGCTTGTGCTGTAATTGCATAGTTTCCATCCGAACGTCGGGGTATCGTAATTGACCATGTCCCGTTCTGAACAGTGGCTGTACCGCCGTCAATTGTGCCATTTATGGTCAAGCTTATCGTTGAACCATTTTCACCTGTACCTACAAACGTAGGTGTCGAATCATTTGTAATTGTATCAGTCTTAAGGCCGGAGTTAGATCCGTCATCAAGTTTAGGCGTAGATGGAACGGCCAGAGGATCATCATCCACATCTCTAATCGTTACCGTTATCTCTTGCAGGTCACTCGCATCAGCATTATCTGCTACACGGACATCTACGATATAACTATTATTGCTATCACTGTCGCTAGGAGCTTCATAATCAGGTGCTGATTTAAAGCTAAGATTTCCCGAGCTATCTATTTGAAATTTATCAGCGTCTTTGCCTGTGACTAGGCTGTACGATAGTGTATCGCCTTGATCTGCATCGGTAGCAACAACTTTGGTTACCGCTGTGGTGTTTTCATCGACATTGATAGTAGCAGTGTCACCACCACCATTTGAGGTGATAGCAGGCGAGGTGTTAGTTACAACTGGAGCTGAAAACTCAAATATATTCAAGGTATTTTTTGGCTTATATTTACCACTATGCTGTCCTGAACCATCCAGAATAGGAAACCGAATTTCCAGTAGATCGATATTTTTCCACTTTTCTTTTTCTGACAAATCAGATTCACGTGTGATAGAAAAACGAGAATCCGGTGAAATATCGTTTCTTTTTACCTGCTCCGTCACAATTTTGGAACCGTTAAGATATCCAGTTAATTCAACATGCATGTTGACACTTTCGGTAATTTGGACATGCGCTATAAAGCCAACCTTATCTAGACTAAACGTAGAACCTATTGCCTTAACAGAGTAACCAATATCGTTTTGGTCCCAACCTGAAGAATTCAGACTCAGCAATTCATTAAAATACACCCCATAAGTTGGATCAACCTGAATCTTCCCTTCAGTGACGGGAGTTACCCGGGAGTCAAAGGTAAGGGATATGTTTTTCCCATTAACTGAAGAGGAGTAAACGTATTCATCGGTAGTACCGCTTGCTTGCCAAGTTACACTCGTGGCATACCCCAACGAGGAATAAAGTGATAAAAAGCAAACGCTGGTGTAGACCAGCCAATTTGCCAATTTGGTTAGCTTCATATTTGCTCCATATTCAGGTTTTACCCTGAGATAACCAAAAAGTTAAAACAACGATGAGTTGGCATGTGGGCCATGCCGTGTTCATCTCTGATATCAAATAAAAATTATTATTAAATTCAATTGAATGGCGGTGCTTAATGGGCTTTCTTAAAGGTTTGCAGCTCAGTTGTTAAGTCACCGCTATTTACCGCATTATCTGGTGATTGCAGGTAGCAAACTCATACCGGCCTCCAATCTAAATAACACCGCAAAGCGGTAACCGTCGAACAACCCATGCTGGGTGCCAATAATGTCTAATCGCAACGCGCTGTCTTGGGTTTTCACCACTAGCCCGTTGTGTTTGTCTAATTCGATTATGGTGCCGGCGGGAATGCCAAAAAGTGAGGTAGTAACTGCTGTAGCCTGCATCAGTTGATGCCAACCTTGTTGCACCTGAAATTGTGCGACGTAGCTAACGGCATTTCCGGCTCGTGCCATATTGGCAATTTGCACACTGGACTGCGTGGACCAATTAATCGACAGATCATCAGCTTTTACCAACGACGCACGACTGCTCTCTTCAATTTGTGGTTGCCAGCTCGTTGCTCGTTGTGCGTCAAGCTGAATAAATTGATGGATCAGCTGCACACAGGCTTGCGAAAGTTTTTGCGAAACTGCCGAACTTCCCTCAAACGGGTGGACATCCACGTTAAGGGTGTTGGCAATATCACCGTAGCCGATTTTTTCAGTCGCTCTATATAAGGTAAGTGTAATGTGCGATTCGCCATTTCTGACTTGCCAATACAGCGCATCTTTACCTCGATAAGTTGGTAACGCACCGGGGTGGATCACGAACAGTTGCTCGGCAAAATGCGCTAAACAAGTTGGCTGTATTTTTTGGTTAAACTGGTAAAGCAAACCACGCGTTGCATTTAGCTTGTTTAACTCTGCGCACAACATCGCATCGCTGCCTTCGCGATAACAAAACACAGGGATCTGCTGCTGTTGTACCCAATGGGCTAGTTGTGCCACATCTGGGTTGGCTTCATCATTAGGCAATACCACACACGCCAGTAAACCCTGTTGCTGTAAAAAACTAATAGCGGGAATGCTCTGGCATGTCCCGCTAAAAAATGCGTATGGTTGATTGGAAGTTGTCATGGTTTTAGCCCTCCACCTTCACTGGTACAAATCCGGGCAAACCGTTTAACTGGTAGAAAAACAACACACTGTCTCCCCCTTTGGCGGTGAAATAGGTGTGCTCAATTTCCTTAGGTTGGGCATCAACATAAAAGTGCATATCTGGTTTTGGGTGAGTGATACCCGAGTCGTACTGGCCTACAGCTTCATCATTAAAGGTGTCGATGTGTGCATAAATAGCCAAAATACGGTCTTTCATATCTGGCACACCCGCTGGTAATTGGATCAAATTGCCTTTTATCACTTGCTGGCCTTCACCCAGTGTTAGGGTTTCCATTGCCGCTAAGGTCGATTTATTCACGCGTAGGATTTCACCCAGCTCAATACGGTCTTGCTGGGCTGCGGTTTGCGTGTTATTTGAATGGGCGTATTCGGCATCTTTCCACTGTTGGTTGTATTCTGTTTCACCAATTATCATTGCCGCTCGCACCGAAACATTTTGCGGAATAAGCCAACCATCAACCGCCAAAAACTGCACCAAATGTTTAGCAATACTCAACTGCCCTTCTTTACTAAAGCCGTGCTGCATGGCCTCAAGCACTAATAAGTCGACGGTGGTCTCTGGCACATATTTGGTGGCGTCGGCTTCGATAATTTCAGTCACAAAATCGTTAAGCTGTAAATCGTCAACCAACTGCTTTAAAGAAATAATGGCGCCTGGGTGCATGTCCAATAAAATCAGCTTAATTTGCTGAGTATTAACGGTTTGATTGGCCTTGTAGTAGGAAAGAAGCGGTAATAATAGTGGCGCAAACGGACCACAAGCAGGATATAAAATGGTAATGCTGTCTTTGCGCTGCAACACAGCTTGAATGGCGTTATGTAGGCCCCTTGCATACCCTTTTATGCGATACACATCTTTGATGGTGTGTTTGCAATTAAACGGCGACATCACCAAACCAGTTTCTGAAATAAACTGACGCGTTAGCAAGGCTTCGCTGATCTCAGTTTGAGCCAATGATTGCACAGCATGGTCATACATAGTTTCGAACGCGGCCAGCAATTGCGCGTGTTCAACCTTGCTGTCGGTTAACACCAATGAAATGGCATCAGTAAAGCTTTTTTGCAGTAATTGCTGCCTTTGATCCGTGGTAATTTTTGATTTCAGTAACGACTCAAGTTGAGTACGAATAGAATGCTGAAGTAGTTGCTCAACCTCAGGCTGAGCATAGTCGACAGGCGGTAAGGGTGAATTTTCTTGTTGTTTTTGCATAACTGACACCACTAAATATCAAACAGCGTAGTAACACCCATTAAGCTCTCAGCTTTTTGGTACAGAGTGACATCGCTGTCAATCACCAATTATATTTATGCAAAAAAGTCAAAAGCCAGAGAACACATGGTCATTACACGCATATAAAATTTAGCTAGCCAACATATCGATAGGTTGGCGCTAAACACAAAATCAGCACAACGAATGTACCAAATTACTAAACAACACAACATTACAGCGCATTACACTTATAAGGAACAGTGGTCGTGTGCTAACGTGTTTTATTGCCACATAGAGTAGGTGTTTCTGTCTCAATTCAAGCGATGTAGATCCGCTCAATCGTTATTTTTGTTCAAACAGCGATTAAAATTTAAAGCCAGTTAAACACTGTTGCTAGCAGATATTTTAGCCATCGTGAACCAAGAATATTCTTTCGTTAATTACAATGAGTTAATTTTAAAAAAACTTTACAACAAGCACCAAGAAGTGTAAAAAAACAAGAAAAAACAAAAAGATAGAAGCAACCCGCCAGAAAACTATCAAAATTTCGAACAATTGTAAATTACGATATATTACAAAAAATAGAATAAATTAGTGAAAATCACTACTAAGACTTCATTTATATAATTTTTATAAAAAGTAAGCCTTTACCCATAAGACTCCTACCTACAATCAAGTTAAAAAACAAGCTTATATTTCATACAGTAATGCAACCAATAACACGAAACACTTGAGTTAGCAGTAATGAGTTAATGCGAAGAAAAATCATATTTTAGTAATAATTCTAAAGTAATATGCAGGTTAAAATTTGTTCCGTTAACTTCAATAATTATTAAGCTAGACAATTTGTTACAATCGACTTACCCTATTTCTTAACAAAAAGACAGTAAAAGTAATGATATGTCTCTAACGCATTTTTCTGATGATTACATTGCCAACACCTTTAAATCACCAAATTACCAATTATTAAACAAAATTGGTGAGGGTGGCTTTGGTAAGGTGTTTAAGGCAACCCAAGTTAGCACAGGACAAACGGTAGCGATTAAATTCCTGGCGTTAGAACCCCAGCTAGAATCAGAAAAAAAGCGTCGTTACATCGAACGTTTTAATCGTGAAACCCTGCTTTGTAGCAAGCTTAATCACCCAAATATCGTGCGCTTGTTGGATAAGGGACAAATCAACGAAGATCTACTGTTTGGTGTTTTTGAATTTGTTGAAGGACAAACGCTACGTGAACAGTTAAGTCAGTTAGGCGCATTTGATGCGGTGTCAGCAACAGAAGTTATGTTGCAAGTGTTAGATGCTTTGGTCCATGCGCATGATCAAGGCATTATTCACCGAGACATCAAACCAACCAACATAATGCTCTGCCAGTCAGGGGCAAAAACCTTTGTTAAGATCCTCGACTTTGGTATCGGTACCCTAGTGCAAGAAAACCGCGTAAACGACTTTCAAACCTTAACATTGACCCAAGAAACCCTCGGCACACCATCATATAGTGCTCCTGAGCAGCTACGAGGTGAACCCGCTACCGTTAAGTCTGATTTATACGTATGGGGGCTGGTATTTTTGGAGTGTTTAACTGGACTACCTGCGGTTTCTGGTAGCAGCATCGCATCTATTTACCATAAACAACTGAGCGATGTGCACATTCCCATTCCCAGTGCTTTACTCGGCCACCCGTTAGCTGGGTTATTGCGTCGAGTACTACACAAAAATGCGATAGAGCGCGTGATCAGCTGTCGTGAAGCCTACACCGAATTAAGCCATACCAATGTGTCTAACTTAGTTGGTGTATTGACTGACTTTCAGGCACAACATGGATTTGATAACACTACCGTTGTAATGCGAGACGACGATCCTGAGTTTCGCGCCGTTAAAGAATATACCGTCCTGACGGAACGTAAACAGCTTACAGTACTGGCCGTACGACTCAGCGTCAAAGCCTTAAACGACACAGAAAAAGACCACGACGTTATCGATACCGTCTATAAATCTCAACGTAATCACTTTATAGATATTGCGACCCGCTATGGTGCGTATCACGTTGGCAATTTAGCAGACACCTGTTTGTTTTATTTTGGTTATCCGCTTAGTAGCGATAACGACACGCGCCTTTGTGCTCGAACCGCGCTGGAAATGACCAGTGAGCTTAGTAAACGAAATGCGCTGATGAAAGAGGCGCACAATGTTGCCATTAATGCGCACATTGGTATTCATACCGGTGTGTTTACCACTTATGCCAACACCATTCCAGAAGGTCACAACGCACACCTTGCAATGGAACTCGCCCGAGAAGCAGGCGAGCGACAAATTCTATGCAGCCCAGAGTCGCGTTCGTTGCTTGAGCTCTATTCAGAATTTAGCTTGTACGGTCAGCGACAACTTGGCCATAGTTTTACCCAGAGTAATGTATTTAACCTAGTCGGAGAACGCCGAGTTGAAGCATTTGGGTTTATGCGCGGTACGCGCAGCCAAAATGAGTTAGTTGGCCGTCATCAAGAGTTAGAGCAAACGCTTTCAATTGTTAAACAAGGTGATGCCACTACACGAATAGCCCATATTCATGGTGAAGCGGGCATTGGTAAATCAAGGTTACTACAAGAGATACGCACCAATACCGCACAGTTTCAACATCTAGTTGCACAATGTTTGCCTGAGCATCAAAACAATGCCCTATATCCTATTCTGACTTTAGTTCGCTATTTGTTTAATACGCAGACTTTAGATACCACGCAAGCTTACCACTTGTTTGACAAGCTATTAGAGCAACAGGCTCCAACACTGCAACGGCACCAAGCTCTGCCAGTCTTGTTAGTGTGGTTGAATATGGAATTAGGTGATGATATTCAGCCATCACCACTTGCACCGGAGAAGCAAAAAGAACTGTTATTCCAAGGGTTAACCGCTCTATTGTTATCTAATCAATACGGGTTATCGCAGTTTAAGCTCTATATTATTGAAGACATTCACTGGGCCGATAGCACCACTTTAGAGTTCTTACATTTCTTTGCTCAGCAGTTGAATACTGGCGATGCGCTATTAAGCACATCAAGGCAAGCGCTGCCCACACAGCTGCAAGACCTCACTTTGGTTGAAGTATCACTGCAAAAGCTCACCGAGCAAGCCACTGAAGATTTCATTGTTAAACTGTTCGACAACAAGCCTGTATCACGTAACGTATTGGATGTGTTAGTCAGCCGTACTGATGGTATTCCGCTGTTTATCGAAGAATTAGTCGGCATGCTAAAACAGAAAGAGTTAGTCAATGACAGCGCTGGTATTATTGAGTTTCAATCACCTGACAAACTAGACCAAGTGCCGACCAGTTTAAGAGAGTCGTTACAGCAAAAACTAGATGGTCTTAACCACGCCAAAGAAACCGCACAACTCGCTGCCACGATTGGTCGTGAATTTGAATACGAGCTGCTTGTAGCGGCGTCACCATTGAGTGAAAACCAAATTCAAAACGACCTTAACGAGTTAATGGTAAATGACCTTATCATTCATCAACGTCGAGTTGATAACGATAGCTATATTTTTAAACACGCATTGGTAAGGGATGCCGCGTATGAGAGTATGGATACTGAAAAAGTCAGTGATTATGCATCACGGATTTATAACTACCTGATAGCCCTGAACTGTTCGAATGATGACATTACCCGCTCAATTCGCCTTGCCCAATTTGCTGACTTAGCAAATAACCAACAGTGCGCCGTTGAGTGGTTCTCTTTGGCTGGTAGCTTAAGCTTTAAACTGCCACATGGTAAGCAACAAGCACACAACTTATACAACAAAGCACTTTCTATCGCGGAGCTTGAAGCTAATAAAGGCCTTATGCAGCATGTTCGGTTTCACCTATATAATCAACTTGCATTATGTGAAATCCTGCTGAAGGGGTGGAACGATCCTGCGACAGCCAAATACTTCGACGAATGTCTTCACGTAGTCGATACAATAAATGACCGCGAATTAGGCATACGAATGTCTAAAAATGCTTTTATGTATCATTACGCTAGGGCAGAGCTTGACCTCGCTAATAAATACTCAAGTCAAATTGAAAAATTGAATGTCAACTCAGCTCCAATTTACAGCCTTATTTACCTTGAATGCCAGTCCCAAGTGAAATTCATAGAAGGTAACTTTGATGCGGTTATCGAAATTGCATCAAGAGCTGATGAAATAGAGTTAACTCACGGTGCATTAGAAACACAAAAGTTTGGCCATGATTCAGTCTTAGTTTGTCGCTCTTTTGCAAGCTTTGCGTTTTGCCTTTGTGGAGAAATAACAAAAGCTTTTACATTAATGACTGATGTACTGAGTGAATCCAAAGCGCGTTCTACTCCCGATGTTATATCCAGCTTTCATGGTCAGTTGGGGCTTCTAAACCTATTCCACTTTATTTTGTCTGGAGATAACGAAAGTCTTGAGCAATGTATAAAAAACAGTGAACAAGGTTATGACTTGGCAGCTCGTTACGGATTCAAATTCTACGAGTTATTCAACCTCTTAAATTTAGCTAGTGCTAAGGCTCTAAAGAGTCCATCGATACAACAAATTGAAGCCATTAATAACGGGCTCGAAGCGATGTTAGGCTTACCAATCCATGCTCCATTTTATTTATATATTTGCGCTCTGGCATCCGAAAAGACAGAACAAAAAAGCAAATCAAAAGATATAAATCAAAAGTTTATCGATTCACTGCGAAGCAGTGACGTAAAATACATCAATACCTTTATAAAGGGAAAATCACAACTATGTTAAGGAATGTCACCCTTCTTGCTGCTACATTAATAGCACACTCATCGGTTGCTCAAGACGAATCTCGAATTTACGACATAATCTGCCCGTCAGACAACACAATTGAAAACGCTTTACCAAATCAAAGAAACTTTAAGTTTTGCAGTTTCATCGATGCAAACTATCCAGAGCGCCAAGCTGAAGTAGACAAGCTTTATTATAGTTTCGCGTGGGATGCCTTTGAGACGTTACTGAATGAAAACAACTTCCCTGACAACTCAAACTGGGAAGAACAAGACACGTATGTTCCCAGTAGTTGTAAAAATTATTCAACCAGCAGTTTTTCAGAATTCCTAGAACCAACTTGGCATCAGCAAGCTGACATCGAAGCTAATATTAAGCTTCCGAAGCCACACAACCCATTATGGGACCAAGCTGGAAATCAAGTGGTATTGACCGCATACCTTAACAGCATAGCAGCAAGCAATTATACTTTTGACGACGGTAAAAATGCGCTTGACTCAGCCGCCCAACAATTTGAACTCTATACCAAAAGTGATAGGAAACTCTACATCAAAAATTGGCAAACCAATGAGTCAAATGGTCCCTTGTCAATTAAACTGGCTTGGAAAAAGTTAACCAGTGCTGATAACGAAAACCAATATTTCACTTGGAACAACCCAAGAAACAATGAAAAATATGGTCTAGTTGCTTTTCACCTAGCCGCTAAGTTAGCATCGACGAACAACTACTGGATATGGACAACTTTTAGCCACATCAATAATCTAGAGGGTGACAATCCGTCTTTCACAAACCCCAATTGTTCAGAAGAAGAGTGCCCCATCAATACGTGCCCTCAACTAAAAGATGGCAAAAGAAAGACACAGCTAGCTCGTGTCACACCAATTACTAAGCCAGTGGTTGAATACAATCAAGTGCGTCAGGGTACTGCTGCAAAGAGAAAAAGTGTCAGCCAATACTACCAACTGGTTGGCGTGCAACGCCCCGTTAATGCTTTTGGGTTTGCGGCAAATAAAACCAGTGAGATCATTCCCTTTTCAAATAAAGAGTTCGCTCAATCAGTAGCGATTCCAAGCGGTGAGATTCTTGCCAATGAGATAATTGAATGGGATAGGCAGGCTACCAGCAGCTGTATGAGCTGTCACTCAAAAGCGGTCGTTTGGGCAAACATTAGCAAGTCAAGCAGTGAAAGCTGTGACAATCTAACAAACACTGAAATTGAGAGCATCAGTGGGAAAGCACAAGTCGAAATTTTTAATATGATAAAAGAACAAAAGTGCTCATATAACAATAGTTATAAGCTGGGCCCAAATAATAAGTCACAATGTTTGCAAAAGTCTCATGGTGAAGATACCTGCCCTAACATTTTATTCTTAAACAGAGGCTGGTATGGACAGGGTACAAACTTTACTAAAAGTACGCTCACAGGACATACCCCTGCATCAGATTTTATATGGTCGTTATACGACGCGAAAACACAAACTAAACAAAAAGGAAACTAATAATGAGCAGTCAAGAAATCAAAAAGCAAGAAATGGAAGAGAAGTATTCGTACCTAGCATCTCTTTATGAAATGTATGTGAATGGTGGCATAGATAAAATGACCGAAGTAGGTCTAAATACATACATTGAAAAATATTGTCCCTTCATGCCAACTGATTTACAGAACCTTTTACAAGATATGCCAATTGGTGGTCAATTTGATAAAGCGCAGCTTGATAAACTTTTAGAGTCTGCCGAAGCTCAACTTCTTGACAACCCTATTACTTGGTAAAAATAAAATAGATGCAGTTACTTAATAAAGCACAAATAGAGAACCTCAGTGGTCTTTTTCCAAAAGCGGTAACTGCATCATTCTCAAGGGTGCAAGATATAACAGATAGGTTCAACAGCTCTTTTTATTTTGAATATCGGCTATCAGACAGTGAACAAGTTGACTTTTTGGCCAGAGTCGATCGTCTAGACGCTGATAAATTGAAAGAATTTCTTATTTATAATCAGCTACAAGAGAGCTTCGATTGGCTAATAAATATAATCAATGCTTGGTTAGACATAGAACATCCATTTAGAAACAAATTGGAATGTATTTGGCTCGAGTGGGATAATATTTCCTCTTTCGATATAAGTAGCTTCGGTGTCAGTTTTACCTTTCATCACAAGATACGTAATCAACCAACCTCAATAAAAGAGTGGCTAGTCTCTAACCTGCCCAGCTATTTGCTTAACCAAGCCAAGTTAGCTTTATATACTAACCAAAGTAACCCAGCTGAGCTAATACACTTCACTTTGATGCTGCAACGGGAGGTCGTTGAAAACAAGTTTTATAGTCATATAGAATTGAGCCGACTTGCACAGTTTTACGAGTTTATTCAATGGGCTCCTTTAGAGCTTAATAATGCCGAAGGCGATAATTTAGCAGAAACTTTGCACGCCAATGCACTATTTTTCGATATCGATTTAAGAGATGTGGGAAGAAAAGTTCCTCAAAGGACCAGTGTAAACTTCATCATATCGGGCGATATGACCAATAACCTGAAAAAATTGTCAAAACTCCCCTGCCAATTTTTAAAAACATACCAAGCATGGGAGTGTACAAACGAAATTCAAACCCACGAAGAACAACCAAATCTTATTCAAACTAGATGGCTCGAGTTAAAGTGGGTTTTCAAACTTGGAGAACTCTCTGAGCTCAAAGCTTACTGGGGTTTCCATAAAGCTAAAAGAAAGTTATTCATATAGCTCTATTAATGCCTTAAATTAACAACAAACCAACTTTAAATTAGACACTTGCGGTAAATTATCTAAGCTTGGTTAAAGACTTATTTTAATCTTCGGCTGATTATGCGCCAAGCTACCAGTTCTATTGATAATTTTGTCATTGTAGCGAAGGTTGTCGCTAACCTTAGCGTCATTGTGGATGAGGCCAAACGACTTTCGTTAACGGCCAAAAATGCCCGAGTGGTGTCGGTACGAGCGGGGGAAGAAGCGCGTGGATTTGCCCCCATAACCAACTATATCGACGAGTTTTCTACCGCCACAATTCAAATTTCCAAGCGTATTGAAGAACAATCCAACTCTTTGTTTAAGTTAGCTTTATCGGTGATGCGTAGTCAGCAATACACAGCTCATTTAACACGTGCAGCAACCCTACACGACAACCCGTTTGTTAATCAACGCGTGCATCAAGCAGAGGTTGAATTTAACACGGATATGCATGCTTTTACGCGTGCACTGTTTGCCCTACAAGGCTGTTTCGAAGAAATAGAAAAGCAAATGCGCAGTGCTGAATACATCGCCGTGCGCTCGCGCGTTGAAGCTTCTCAAGCCAATGAGTTTTGCCATAGCCTTGAGTCGGTTTCCGATTACATCGCTGGTGCAGCATTAAAAATTAAGCAAGTCACAGTTAATAACCTAAAAGAAATCAATAAAATACAAAGGAACGCCTTTTGAAATCGACAACCATTTTTTCAGGCTCTGAACATCAGTGGATTGTATTTGGGCGCGACGAGTCTAAAGCCGAGCGAATCATTGATACAAATCAGTATTTAATCAAAACTGCTTCTGAAGCGATTTTACTCGACCCTGGTGGTATTGAGTTGTTTTCTCCCATGTTGTCTGGAGTATTACAACACCTAAAGCTCGAACAACTGACCACTTTATTCGCGTCACACCAAGATCCTGACATCATTTCGTCACTTGGACTATGGGACAAAACCATTCCCAATGCCAAGCTATATGCGCCATGGCTGTGGGAAGGGTTTATTCGTCATTTTGGTATGGAAAACATTACTTACATGCCAATTAAAGATGAAGGTGGTACATTGGAGCTTGGGCCAATTAGCTTACGATTTATTCCCGCTCATTATTTGCACTCCTCGGGAAATTTTAACGTGTATGACCCGAATGCTCGAATTTTAATGAGTGGCGATATTGGCGCTGCGCTTGAAAAAGGCGACGTGCCCATGTTTGTAGAAAACTTTGGACGTCATGTACAGTATATGGAGATGTTCCACCGCCGCTGGATGCCGTCTAACACCGCCAAAAACAACTGGGTTGCTCGGGTTCGAGAATTAGAAATCGATATGCTTGCTCCACAACATGGCAGGATCTTCAAAGGAGAAATGGTAAGAGAGTTTTTAGAGTGGTTTGAAAAGCTCGATGTGGGTAAAGCTGGCTAAGTTTAATGTAAAAGCGGCCAACCGGCCGCTTTTTCTTCAAGAATCTGACGCATCAGTTCGGTTATTTTCCCGCGAATTTCGCTCTGGCTGCATGTAGCTTTTTATAGCTATCAATCAGGCGTAAATGCTTGTCTAAACCTTCTAACTTCATGTTGGTCGGCGTTAAACCATAAAACTTCACATCACCATTGATAGAGCCAATCACGGCATCCATCACTTCTTGTCCAAACATACGAGTGAAGCTATGAATATAATCTTCGATCTCTAGGTCTTCATCTAACGCGACTTCTAATGTTGCGTGCATTGCTTGATAGAATAAGCCGCGCTGTACCGTGTTATCGTTAAATTGTAAAAAGGTTTCAACCAACTCTATAGCATCTTCAAGTGCACCAAGAGCTAAATAAATCAAGATCTTAAGCTCTAGAATCGTTAACTGACCCCACACGGTGTTTTCATCAAATTCGACACCGATCAGAGTGATGATATCGATATAGTTATCTAACTGGCTTTCTTCTAAACGCTCTACCAAATCTGCCAACGCGTCATCATCCAACGAGTGAATGTTTAAAATATCAGAGCGATACTGAAGCGCTTTGTTAGTGTTATCCCAAATAAGATCTTCTGCTGGGTAAACTTCTGAATAATCTGGTACCAGAATACGGCACGCAACACCCATATCAGTATATTCAGCGATATACGCTTCTTTGCCTTGAGCCTTTAAGATACCGAAAAGCTTTTCACATTCTTCTTCGTTACTGCCACTAAAGTCCCATTCTACAAAATCGTAGTCATGCTTAGCACTGAAGAAACGCCAAGAAATCACGCCCGTTGAGTCAATAAAGTGCTCAACGAAGTTTTCTGGCTCAGACACCGCCATACTGTTGAAAGTTGGACGAGGAACATCATTTAACCCTTCAAAGCTGCGACCTTGTAGCAGCTCGGTTAAGCTGCGCTCTAGCGCCACTTCAAGACTTGGGTGCGCCCCAAATGAGGCAAAAACCCCACCAGTGCGCGGATTCATTAACGTCACACACATCACCGGAAATTGACCGCCTAATGAAGCATCTTTGACCACTACCGGGAAACCTTGATCTTCAAGCCCTTTAATACCTGCTACGATGCTTGGATATTTTGCTAACACTGACTCTGGCACGTCTGGCAGCACGATCTCTTGTTCAATAATTTGTCTTTTCACTGCTCGTTCAAAAATCTCTGACAAGCACTGTACTTTCGCTTCAAACAGGTTATTACCGGCACTCATGCCGTTACTTAAAAACAAGTTTTCAATTAAGTTAGACGGAAAATACACCGTTTCACCATCGGAATGGCGGGTGTAAGGAATTGAGCAAATGCCACGCTCGACATTGCCAGAGTTGGTGTCGATTAAATGCGACCCTCTAAGCTCTCCCTCTGGGTCGTATATTTCACGGGTATATTCATCCAAAATCTCTGTCGGCAATGCATCGTTTGGCCCTGACTTAAACCACTTTTCATTGGGGTAATGAACAAATTCCGCATTGGCTATTTCTTCACCAAAAAACTGATCATTATAGAAAAAGTTGCAGTTTAACCGCTCAATAAACTCACCCAGCGCAGAACATAATGCACTTTCTTTGGTTGCGCCTTTACCGTTGGTGAAACACATTGGCGAAGCAGCATCGCGAATATGTAAAGACCAAACATTAGGCACAATGTTACGCCATGAAGCCACTTCGATTTTCATGCCCAAATCAGACAACAAAGCGGTCATGTTTTTAATCGTTTGCTCAAGCGGTAGATCTTTACCCAAAATAAAGGTGTTATGATCTTCGTCAGTATCAACCATCAACATCGCTTGGGCATCATCTTCGAGGCTTTCAACCGCTTCCACTTGGAACTCTGGCCCGGTTTGGATGACTTTTTTAACCGTACAGCGATCTATCGAGCGCAAAATTCCGGTGCGGTCTTTTTCAGAAATACTTTCAGGCAGTTCAACCTGAATTTTAAAAATTTGATTATAACGATCTTCAGGATCAACGATGTTGTTTTGCGAAACTCGGATCCCATCGGTAGGAATATCACGCGAATTACAATACACCTTCACGAAGTACGCCGCACACAATGCTGATGACGCTAAAAAGTAGTCAAATGGGCTAGGCGCTGAACCATCGCCTTTATAGCGAATTGGCTGATCGGCGATAACTGAAAAGTCGTCAAACTTGGCTTCAATTCTGAGGTTATCGAGATAATTAACTTTGATTTCCATTGGAGGTTCCGGTGTATTGCAATCGAAACGCACATTGTACTTGAGTAACCTCTGCTGCGCCAATGGAAGTTATATCCAAAAATTGAATGCATAGAGGTTAATACATAACTTTAAAACACAACTGCCAAACAAAAACCATACAAATAATTACAACAAACTCGATAATAGCGACATATAGTTTTTCGGACCTTATTCAAATACATTAATGCAAGGAAAGAAAGTATGCTGCATGCTCGATTTATAGTTAAGCTGCTCATAGGCTGTTGTTTTACATTATTCGTTCTGGGCTGTGATGCAGCTCAAGCACCCATCCGATTATCTCAAGTAACATTTAAAGCCGATGGTGCAGTACGCCACGCGGTGCTGGCGCTTCCAAGTAGGCGCACTGAAATAAAAGGCAGCGTAATTTTTGTCCATGGTGACGGAGCAATGAACAGCTTTGCTGATGGATATTACGAGCCCATCTGGAGAATGCTGGCAAGTAAAGGTATTGCATCTATTTCATGGGACAAGCCAGGGGTAGATGAAGCGCCAGGAAATTGGTTATCACAAACCATGGACGACAGAGCCAGCACGGTACTTGCGGCATATAGCACTCTCCAAGAAACTCGTGAACTTGCGGGTAAACCAGTCGGGCTAATCGGGTTTTCACAAGCAAGTTGGGTGATGCCCAAAGCACTTAGACAAAACCCAAACCTTAAATTCGCCGCATTCGTCTCAACGCCTACAAATTGGCTCGAGCAAAGTGAATATATGACCGTACTGAGGTTAGTGAGCGAAGGCAAAGATGACGCGTTTATTGAGCAACAATTAGGGTATGACGCTCTGCTTAACGAGCTTATCACTTCTGGCGCAAGCTTCACGGAATACCAAACGTTCATCCAAAATCACATTCCCCAACCATTTCAACCAGCGGCGCTAGACCCTGCTAGATATGAATTTATTCAGAAAAACATGCTGTCAGATTCAACTGAGGATTTAAATCAAATAGATCAGCCGATTTTTTTGATGTTAGGCGCACAAGACGCCAATATTGATGTCGAAAACAACCTCGTCAAATACCAATCTATTTTTCAATATCGTCCAAGTCAATTGCGCTACTCAGTGTACCAAAACGCCTTACATTCCATGCTAAAAGCGGATGAGTTTAGTTCGATAAACTCTCCATTTTGGGCTTGGCTTAAGATGATAATGATGGAAGAGCACGCATTTCAACCTGAGTTTCTCAATGATCTTGGCAACTGGGTAGAACAACAAGTCGAGGCTAACTAGTTTCCCGGTCAACGATACACAAACTGGTTATTCCAAGCCCACAATACAACGTTGTGGGTTTTTTATACTTCATTAGAAATTGTCTTTCGCCAGCCAAATATGTCGATTCACAGTGCTTTGTGTCGGTTCAGCCAAGTTTTGCTGAAGATAATGAGATGTATGTCTAGACTTGCTGTAAATCAACAGTAGGGTACAACAATGAAAATATTCTCAAATAACCAAGTCAAACATGCTTCTTTACTTTGTCTCATAATGAGTATCAATTCATACGCCAGTGAGCACAGCTTACGAATTGACAATGTGCATGTTTTAAATGAACAAGCAACTGGCTTTAGCAAACTAAGCCGCGTTTATATTGAAAACGGTGTGATTAAATCTATCGCCAGTATGGACGAGTCTGCACAAACTGCGACTCAAGTTGAAAATGCCCAAGGTGGTTATCTTGTACCGGGCTTTATCGATTTACACACCCATCTCAGTGCATCCGGCTCAACCTATAGCAGTTACCAGCAGCTCCCAATTGAAGCGAATTTAAACAGCCAGCTTTACTACGGCATTACTAGCGTGACCGACCTTATGATGTCAGATGAAATGTTATCGACAGTCAAAGGGCTAGATGGTCAATACCCAAATGTGTACGCCGCGGGTCCTGCATTTACTAACCCCGGCGGTCATGGAACTCAATTTGGCATTAAAGCGCACGAAGTGACTGATTTAAAAGATGTTGAAACACGCTGGCAGCTACACCTAGCTAACCAAACGCAGCTCACCAAAGCGATGATAGAAACCTTTAACGGCAGCGTTACGCCTTTAAGTGATGAAGTACTTGCCGATCTAGGCAAACGCTCAAAAGCTGCGGGGTTACCTTTTTTCGTTCACGTTTCTACATTAGAAGACGGTAAACGCGCTATTAAAGCCGGTGCCACAGCCCTTGCTCACGGGATCCTGTATGAACCAATAGATGAAGAGTTTATTGACTTGATGAAATCAAATCAGGTGACCTATATCCCTACCCTTGCCGTAGCACATAACCATGGTGATGAAGCAGATCATCAGCAACTGAGTAGTTTAGATTTATCGCCAATGCACGCTAAGCTCAAGTCTTGCTTGTTTGATAAAGTGGACCCACCAACAGGCTATTTTGAATTTACTTGGCAAAAGAAGTCCATCGCTTATCAAAACCTACAAAAGCTTGCATTAGCAGGTATAACCATAGGCGCAGGTTCCGATGCTGGTAACCCCTACACTCCACATGGAAGCGGCTTAATCACTGAGCTATTAGCGTTGAAAAATGCAGGCCTTAACAATCAAACCATAGTACAAGCAGTCACTATCAATGCAGCGAAGACGCTTGGTATAGCTGGTAGCTATGGTACGTTAACGGTCGGAAAATCTGCCGACTTGGTCTTACTCGAAAGCAACCCGCTGCAAAATATCACTGCATTAACTCAAGCTAAATCAGTATTTCTCGCTGGCAAAAAAGTGGATCGCCAACAACTGGTCGCTGCTAACGCCAAAATGCAACCACAAGGTAATTCTTGCTCTGTTGCACAAAACAAATTGGATCCGACAATTTTTAGTTCACAACAAAATGGGAGAAATTGGGTAGCCGTGAGTGACACAATGTTTAGCGGTAGCTCTACCACCCAAATAGAGCGGTCAGAACTTGGCTTAGCGCTCACTACAACACTTGGTAAGCCTGGGCAGTATGGTTCATTTAGCGGCGCAATGCTCGATTTTGGCATGCTTGGTGATGGCTCTGATTACCAAGGTATTGAGATCCGCTACCAAAGCTCTCACCCGGTCTATTTCTCCGTGCATAGTAGTAAGGTAAAAAATTGGGATCATCATCATATCGTACTGCAACCTAGTGATACGCTGACCTCAGTCAAAGTGCCTTTTGAAAAACTGAAGCAATTTGGCTTTGGCCCAAAAGTAGAACTTACCACCAGCGAATTAAAGGGTGTTGATTTATTGTGGAGACTTATGCCAGGGCAGCCTCAATTGGCTACTGCAATTGATGCCAAAGTAGCAACCATGAAGTTTTATTAATCAACGCAGCGCTAGGGCCTGTTGACCTTTACTGTTTGATTTTGTTCCTCTCAATGGGTTTTAAGCGCGGCGCTCGCTAGGCTGACCTCGCCTAGCGCTTAGATATTTGTACTATATAAACAAAAAGCTTGGGGCTATGGCCCCGAGCAGTTTACTATCTTAAATAAAAACGGGAATATGATGTCCATCTTCCAAGATTTGCGCTTACCTTTTTTCCGCCGCTCTTTTGTCGTGCTGCTGTTGCTCGATATCGCTTATGCATCGCTTTATGCCTTTATGGGCTATACCAACTCAGTCGAAGACGCATTCCGTGGTATTTGGACTTGGTTTGTGTTTTTTTACTTGCTACCGGTTTGGGGAGCTGCATTAATAATCTTAGCGCGCAGACGCAACGGTAAGACCAACATAATAATCGAGTGGTTCACTGTCGTAGCTTTTATGAGCTTTGGTAATCAAGTAGTTAGCTGGATATTGGAATTTGTCTATGATTATCCTGGCGGACTCAATATGGGTGCCATGGTGGTGTTTAATGGCATACTTTGGGGAACTTGCTTGTACGCCAGTTATGCGATGTTTGAATACCGCAGTAAGGCTGCTAAACAGAAACAGGCAACCCAAAAAGCACAACTGCAAACACTGCGCTACCAGCTTAATCCACACTTTATGTTTAATAGCCTTAATACCATTTCCTCATATATTCATACTGATCCTAACCTAGCAGATGAAGTACTTCACAAACTTGCGGATGTGCTGCGGTATTCACTCGATACGGGCGAATTAGAACTAGTCAGTGTGAAGAAAGAAGTTGAGTTAGTGAATACCTACTTAGCTATTGAGGAAGCGAGATTTGGCGAAAGGCTAAAAGTCGAGTTTACAATTGACGACGCTGCACTGAATAAGAAAATTCCTCCGTTATTACTACAGCCTATTATTGAAAACTGCTTTAAGCATTGTCGACAAGTCACAAATTTGCATATTCAATGTCGCATTGAGTTAAAACAAGATAAGCTACATATCAGCATAAAAGACAATGGCAGTGGATTTTCAAGTGAGGTGCTGGCACTCACGCACCAACATGGCATTGGTATAAAAAATCTTCAACAGCGTGTCGCAATGCAACCCCAAGGCAAGCTGCAACTAAGTAACGATGGTGGCGCACAGGTTCAGATTATAATGCAGGTTTAAGATGATTCGAGTATTAGTAGCCGAAGACGAAACTCCGGCAAGAAATAAACTACTCAACCAGCTGTCAATGCTAGAGCATGTGGAAATCGTTGGCGAAGCGACAACAGGTAAGGAAGCACTTACACTGATTGAAAAACTACGACCCGATGTCGCACTATTAGATATAGAAATGCCCGAACTCAGCGGGTTAGACTTACTTGATGTGCTTGATTTTAAACCTTATATTATTTTTACCACCGCTTACTCTGAATTCGCGGTAGAGGCATTTGAACATGATGCTCTTGATTACTTATTGAAGCCATTCCCGCTTTCCAGACTTAAAAGCGCACTGGATAAAGCTGAAGCCAGATTAACTCCCCTACAGCAACGCCAGCCGGCGTTTAAGAGGCTTGTCAGCAAACAAGCAGAGCGGATCAGTTTTGTAGAACCTAATGACATCTATTACATCAGTGCTGGAAACAGTGGCGCAATTGCGCATACCGAAGCTGGAAATAAACCATTAACGCTCAGCCTTGAGCAATTGGAACAACGCTTAGCTGCCGAACAGTTTGTACGACTTCACAGAGGTTATTTAGTCAACTTAGATCACGTCAAAGAAATACAGCGCTATTTCAACGGTAAACTTGCTGTGATCATAAACGACGCACATGCGACCGAGTTAATCACGAGTCGCTCTGGTGCAGAAAAACTCAAACTATTACTCGATTAATACGACTATAGCTCCCGCCAGTCAGCCTACCATTAATCCCGCCGACTACCAACGCCCTGTGGTTAAGTTCACATGCAATACTTGAAGCTAAAACGAACCATTTTTTGGGACAGTAAATATAGCAATACAGGTACAAACTATGCTAACTTACTGCCAGCATGGATATTATTGAGCATAATCCACAGCTAAAGCTGCAACAAAATTTTTATCATCTACTTGAGTTGCAAGGTAGCAGACATCGAAATGCATTACAGCCTAACTCCTTAATACATTTCAAACAGAGCCATTTAATAACAATAAGTTTTTCTAAACAATGAATCTATTTATCAGAGTTATGACCATTGCTGTCATCACCATCACCTGTATTGGAGCTGATCAAGCCAGCAAATTTCTGGCTGCTAAAAACCTCACAGAAGGAACGATCACAAGCTATTTATTCGGTTTTCTCAGACTACAGTATATAGAAAACACCGGTGCATTTTTGGGACTAGGTAGCACATTGTCAATACACTCTCGGTTTGGCTTGTTGGTAATTCTAGTTGGTTTGATGTTGCTGGGTATATTGTGTTATCTCCTACTGAATACCAAACAGCGCGTTACATCACTCATTGGACTGTCGATGATCTTTGCTGGTGGTCTGAGTAACTTATATGATCGGGTCAATAATGCTGGAGCAGTTGTTGACTTCCTTAATATCGGCATTGGTACGTTAAGAACCGGCATATTTAACATCGCCGATGTTACGATATTATTTGGATTGCTTTTGTTGGTCGTTTCACTTGTAAAGGGAAGTAGCAAAGCTAAAAACAAAGCTAATACTTCTCCTCGCATGGTTAAAACTTAAACTTGTGCTTTATTTCAAGCTACTCACGAACGTATTCAGTTGAGTAGCAGAAACTTACGTGACTTTCCATCTTGCCGCTTTGGGTAACCCTATCTCAGCGTCCATCACCTAATGATCGTATTCTCCAGTCTCCCGGTCGTCCTGCGGCGGGCTGCAATAGGCTTGCCTTACAACATGTGATTGTTTCACAACTTACAAAGCAGATGAGAAGCGAACACGCTTCTTAATTTCTGAAACCGTTGATGGTTATCTGTTTATGCTGAGATCTCTGAGTACATGGTCATTATGATACACGCTGGACATCGTCATCATTTGCTATGTTAGCCACTTTCTAAATAATGTGCGCTAGATTAGCTCTCGCCTTAAAACCTCCTGAATATTCTTCATGTTTGAAGTGAGCCAAATTCAACAAAACCATCTAGACGTCTAGAAATCCACCTTTATTTTTGAGAATGTTGATATTGCTTGTGGTGGATCGCTTAAATATGCCAGGCCCAAGCGCTAACTGATGAATCTAACTCAAGTTTTATGTGAAATTAAACCGTTTTTCTTCATCTAACGATCCACGTATAAATTCTCCATGCCTGATGCGAAACCTCAACGCCGTCGAACGTGCAATTGCATACAGGGAAAATTTTAGTGCTGTGATTAACACACAACCAGACAACAAATTAAACTTTGGATACCGCGCATCATGAATACAGATATTACATTTACTATTAAAAGTACGCGTCTCGATGAAAACTACCACCCATCGGATAATACTCGGCTTACCACCAACTTCGCGAACTTAGCCAGAGGCGAAAGCCGTCAACAAAACTTACGTAACGCCCTAACCATGATTGATAACCGCTTCAACGCATTAGCAAATTGGGATAACCCAAATGGTGACCGTTATGCGTTAGAACTTGATATCGTGTCAGTTGACTTAGACATTGCAGGCAGTGGTGAAGCTTTTCCTTCTATCGAGGTGTTAAAAACCACCATCGTCGACCGTCACACTAACGAACGCCTTGAAGGCATTGTTGGCAATAACTTTTCGTCGTACGTGCGAGATTACGATTTCAGTGTTTTACTGCTTGATCATAATAAAGGCCAATCGCAATTTAGCGTTCCCGATAACTTTGGCGAGTTGCATGGTAAATTGTTTAAAAAGTTTGTCGATTCTGATACCTATAAGCAACACTTTCATAAGTCGCCGGTGATATGCCTTAGCGTATCCGATAGCAAAACCTATCACCGTACTGAAAATCAACACCCTGTGCTGGGCTTTGAATATCAACCAAATGAATCCTCATTAACCGAGCAGTACTTTAAAAAAATGGGGCTGCAGGTGCGTTATTTTATGCCGCCAAATAGTGTCGCGCCGTTGGCATTTTATTTCTTTGGCGATTTATTAAATGACTACACCAACCTCGAGTTGATCAGCACCATCGCAACGATGGAAACATTCCAAAAGATTTATCGGCCCGAAATCTATAACGCCAATGCTGTCGCTGGAAGGTGCTACCGTCCAAATTTAAGAAATTCGGACCACTCTATCACGCAAATAGTCTATGACCGAGAAGAGCGTAGTCGACTAGCTATCGAACAAGGTCGCTTTACGCAAGAGTATTTTATCAAACCTTATCAAGCCATACTTGAGCAGTTTTCTGCAAATTACGCACTCTAAACAGAACGGATTTACTGATCATGAAAACATTATTACCCACTTCGACAGCTGGCAGTTTACCCAAACCATCTTGGCTTGCTGAGCCAGAAAAATTATGGTCACCATGGAAATTAGCAGGCGATGAATTAACAGACGGCAAGCAAGATGCCCTGCGAGTTTCTTTGCAAGAGCAGCAGCTGGCTGGTATTGATATCGTTAGCGATGGTGAGCAAACACGTCAGCACTTTGTTACTACGTTTATAGAGCACCTTGACGGTGTCGATTTTGAGCAGCGTAAAACGGTTAAAATTCGGGATCGTTATGACGCGAGCGTACCTACTGTGGTAGGCCCCGTTTCTCGCCAAAAGCCGGTTTTTGTTGAAGATGCCAAATTTTTAAGACAACAAACCAAACAGCCAATAAAGTGGGCACTGCCCGGCCCAATGACCATGGTCGATACCTTGTATGATGCTCACTACAAAAGTCGAGAAAAGCTAGCGTTTGAGTTTGCTAAGATCCTCAATCAAGAAGCCAAAGAGCTTGAAGCCGCTGGCGTTGATATTATTCAATTTGATGAACCAGCGTTTAATGTGTTTTTTGATGAACTTAACCAATGGGGTATCGCCGCTTTAGAACGAGCAACGGAAGGACTAAAGTGCGAAACGGCAGTGCATATTTGTTACGGCTACGGGATCAAAGCGAATACCGATTGGAAAAAAACACTGGGCTCAGAGTGGCGACAATATGAAGAAGCGTTTCCCAAACTGCAGCGTTCAAGCATCGATATCATCTCACTTGAATGTCATAACTCTCGTGTTCCTATGGAATTACTCGAGCTTATTCGCGGTAAAAAAGTAATGGTTGGCGCTATTGATGTGGCAACTGATACCATTGAAACACCGGAAGAAGTCGCCAATACGCTCAGAGAAGCGCTTAAATATGTAGACGCTGATAAACTCTATCCATGCACTAACTGTGGCATGGCACCTTTGTCTCGCAACGTGGCAAATGCCAAGCTGTATGCATTGAGAGCTGGCACAGATATTATCCGCAAAGAGTTACAAGCTTAAGCACCCACAGAACAAACTAAAGCGATTTCTTCACTTCAAAGCAATCGCTTAAACAACCCGGACCGATTAGTGGTATGGTCAATGTGCAAGTCCATCAACGCTTGGCTGAAAAGACTGGTGATAGGAAGCTTCCCTAACTTGGGGTAAGTCTTGACGCAAAATTGAAGAGAGCGAAGCCTAAGGACCAATATACAATTCGTTATGCTTCTCGAGTTCAACCCGAATACGCTCAATAATTTTTGCGTCTGTCTGATGATTAAAAGCCATACATGCTTTCTGTCCAGTAACTTTTTTCACTTCATAGATGGCTTCTACCGTTTCATACGGGACATTAATTTTTTTAAGGCCCTCATACATAGTGAACTCAGAGGCAAGCAGTAAATCGACTCGACCAGCAACTAACTTCTTATATAGCCCATCAACTCCAGCTGTCACATCTAGGTTTATGCCTTGCTCAAAGCCTTGTTGCACCAAAAATTCGTGGATTGCACTGCCTTTCACCACGGCTATTGCATATTTTTTAGCATCATCCGTCGATTGGATTTTTATGTCGTGCCGGGCTTTCAGTTTAAAGAAATACTCACCTACAGGTTGCAACAATGGACATGCCCACTGGAATAAGTGCTCTCTTGTTTCATTACGAAAGATAGAGTAAATCATGGTGTTAGGCGTAGTTTGGGCGATTTTCATGGCGCGAACCCAAGGATAAATGCGGATCTCGTAGTCAACTCCAGCGGCATCTAAGACTTCCCGTACTTTTTGAGTCGCACGCCCAACAATTTTTCCTTGCTCATCAGTATAATTATATGGTCGCCATTGTTCGGTTACCACATTCAGCTTTACGCCCCAACATGGGATGCTCCACAGCGGCAAACACATCAAAACGGTCACCGAATATTTCATACAACCCCCTTTGCTAGTGAGTGTAACATTGGCGAAGCCTTTGCATTTCTGCCATAACTCATGCACCATGACGACAAAAATTCATTCCGAACACATGTTATGAAAAAAATTATTTTATTTTTCGCACTACTATTTTGCTCCGCAACAGTTGCGCAAGAGCAAGCTCAACAACCTTCTAAGTCTAACACAGAACCACAAAAACAAGCATTGCAGCAACTAGACAGTCCAATGTATCGACCGCTCATCGAGCGCTATATTCTGGATGAATTGAAATCCGTTCGCGAGGATCAATTACGCCTTAGAACTGATATTGAGTCTCGCTTAGCACAAACGCAACTAACTACCGCTGACAGAGCAATCACTTACACCACTGATACTATCAATAACGTCTTTTTATTAATCACAGCGGCTGCTTCCATCTTAGTTGTGGTCGGTTGGACCTCATTTAGAGATATTAAAAACAAGGTTGAGGATATAGTGAACCAACGAGTTGGCAGTATCACCGACGAATATGAAGAGCGTCTACAAGTGCTAGAAGAAAAGCTCAAAGAACGCTCCGAAGAGATATTGAATAACCAGAAAAAAATCTCTATCACCAATGAAGTTCACTCGTTATGGATGCGTGCAAACCTTGAAAGCGATATGAATTCAAAAATCGAAATTTATGACGAGATCTTGAAGCGTAAACCCGAAGATGTTGAAGCCATTGCCTACAAAGCTGATGCACTACTTGAGTTGGGTCAAACTAACGTTGCTATCTCTTTGTGTAATCAGGCATTGGAAATTGATAGTGACTATGGCTACGCTTATTGGCAGCGCGCCTGCGCTTACGCCATGCTTTATCAACATGCTGACGCAATGGCAGATATAAAAATGGCACTGGAATACGCCCCCAATCTTAAAAACGAATTACAGCATGAGCCAGCTTTTGCGACGCTCGCTGACAATCAAAGTTTTAACGAGCTGGTAAATAGTTAAGTTTTCGTTTACTTGAGCGCTTGCAACACTTGCTGTTGCAAGCGCTCAGTTTGTGTTGCACTTGGCGACCAATCAGCAACATCTAAATAATGAACTGACAGTTGCTGAGCGTGGCTAAAATGCCTTTTCACATCCATAAACAGCTCGCTTTGGAAAAACAATTTTGCCAAGCTGCCATCTTCCATTGCTTTACTTAAACCGTATTCGAGGCGCTGGTAAAGTCCAATATTTTTCTTGTTTATAAAGAAATACATAGGTGCAGGATAAACAATTAGATGGTGCTGACTAAACGCCAACTCACTCCGTTGTAATAACGCCAATTCAGCGGGTAATTCAATCAATCCTCGCGGAAATATCGCCTCCGGTGTTCGAGTTAATTGAGCTTGTATTTCGCTGGAGTCTCGGAATGTTTGAACCTTAAAGCCATTATTTTTAAAAACCTTTACGTCAGGCCAATCACGACCAAGATAGACAGGATAAGTTTTTAGCACTTCGAGGCTCATTGGTTCGGCAAACTCATTAACTAGGGTCGGTTTAGCAACTAAAACGCGAATACCATAGCTACCAAATGCAATTGGGATCGGTACTGGTGTGGCTAATTCTGCCCTGTCCAAGCTAAACATAGTCCAAAACACATCGGTATTACCCTTGGCAATTTCTCGAAACTGACGAGATTGATTGATAGGAAGGTCCACTTTTTTTAACCAAGCCTCGCCGTATTTCGATTGAGACTTATCTAACGCTAATTGTAATACCGCCAAAAAATAGCGGTTTTGCGGCGTGCCATTAACAAGCTCAGCGTCAACCACCTTGACCACCGTCTGACACCATGAGGTGGTTGCGAAAATCAAACACAATATCAATAAACTATTTCTAAAAGTCGCTATCATGAAGCCACCTCACCAATATTGTTCTACCGTGATATGGCCAGGTTTGGCTCGCCGATGCCGTTCAAAACCCAACTTGTTAAGCAACCCTGAGGTTTCTTTTACCATGTCAGGATTGCCACAAAGCATAAAGTGACTTTGTTCAGGAAACGATTGATAGCCAAAGTGCTGCAGTAACTGATTGTCGCGAATTAACTCTGTGATCCGGCCTCTTAGGCCCAACTCAGGTAACTCCCGAGTGACCAACGGTAAGTAGTTAAAAGTCTGCTGTGTGTTTTGAATTTCAGTAAGTTCATCTTGGTAACATAGATCGCTGTTTTTTCTAACCCCGTGGATTAAGTTAATCTGCTCAAAACGTTGCCATAACTCACCTGCCCGTAGCATAGAAATAAATGGTCCAATCGCAGTCCCTGTGCTCATCATCCACAACACTCGACAGTCTGGTAACTCATCTAGTACAAAGAAGCCATTGGCTTGTGTTGCTACATCAACAGTGTCACCCACACACAATCGGTGTAATGGGGGCGATAAGTTGCCTCCGGGTACTTCGACCAATAAGAACTCTAGATGAGATTGTGACGGCGCATTAACAAAAGAATACGCTCTAGCGATACGTTTATCACCATTGTCTAATGCGAGTTTAGTAAATTGTCCGGCGACAAAAGGCGCGATATCAGCCTTTATTTTGACCGTAAATAGGGTGTCATTCCAATCGATTACTTCGCTTACTGTCCCCTTAGTCCATGCTGCCATTGGTTACTATGCCTCTGTTTATTGTCGAAAATAAGTTCGTACACTTAAACATGGCAAAGTTAGTCATGATGTCAAAGATTGTCGCACCACTGTTTACCAAGCAGCTTAGGTAGCGGTGTGGCAGAAACTTGTAATTTTCTGGGTTCAAGGTAAGCAACGGGCAGTTTGAAATGAGAAATTTGTAACTTTAGATGGTCGAACATGCCTTCTTGTGTCGCTTTATTGGCTAATGCTGTTAACTGTTCCGTGTTCATTTTATCCACATTGCCTTGATGTAGCATATCTATCCACACTAGATAAGCGGTTATTGTATTGGCAAGTTCAGGGTGGGATTTTATCTCGGTAAGGGCGAGCTGATAGCCTTGTTCATTAGATTGCATTAAGTACAACCCAAGAAGGTTTAAATAAACAATGGCGCGCGGTATTGCTTTATCTTGCTCCTTAAAATACACCAACGATTCGTGATAATGAGCAATTGCACGCTCAACTTCGCCGCCAGCCACGGCGGAATTACCAAGTGCAACTTGCAACTCTCCTTTGGCATATTCAGGAACAGCCGTAGGCTCTACGCCAGATAACAAAGCATATGCTTGAGCAGGCTGCTCTTTTTCACTAAAAATCACAGACAAGTTGAGTTTTATCACCATTTTTAAAATTTGGTCATCTGTCTTCGCAAGGGCACATTGTAGATGTACCGTTGCACTATCCAATTGCTTTCTGCGCCAATAGCCTAGGCCAATATTAGTCACCAGCTTATATTGATCATGCAATAAATAATCTTTAAATTCAGTAGATTGTAATGCAGCAACCGCCTCAAGTAACTCTTCATTTCTATCTGAATAAGTCGCGGCTTGAATCACTCCATTATGAAGTCGGTAACGTGTCAATACATCCAATGATGGCTCGGAAATAACACGGTTATAGATTTCAAACGCTCGATCTGGCTCGGTTGCGATGGCTTGTTTGAAGTTTTCATAGTCAGCAGTAGTGAAAATCGTAGAAAATAACAGCAGAAAAAAGGTGTTCATACAGCTCAAAATACATACCAAAGACCAGCGTAGTATGAACTTTCAAGCCCAGCTTAGCAACCAAGCTATTGCGTATAACACAATAACAATTCAGTATTGGTTGATAGATCAGATTATAATTGTTTAATTTTTCAGAAGTATTTACCTCTCAGATAAGCCAAATAGCAAACAAAAAAAAAGCCGCGGAGGAGCGGCTTTTTTGGGGTGTGATTCGCGTTGTTTTAGGCGTGTCTCCAAAACTCTGCGATTACGTTACCAAGGAACTTTTTTACTTTATAGCGATTCAAGCGCTATTTTCACCATTTCATTGAAGGTGCTTTGACGCTCTTCTGGCGGCGTAGCTTCACCTGTGATCACGTGGTCACTTACCGTGAATAAAGCCATTGCTTTAGCGCCGTACTCAGCTGCAACGCCATACATGCCAGCCGTTTCCATATCAACGGCCATCACGCCAAGCTTGTCTAATTCTTTATAAAAATCACCATCTGCTTGATAGAAAGTGTCAGTAGTAAATACATTACCGACTTTCGCTTCAATACCAAGACGACGTGCGGCGTTAACGCCATTTTCTAGCAAACCAAAATCGGCAATCGCAGCAAAATCATAACCACGAACACGAGCACGATTTACATTCGAGTCTGTACTTGCGCCTTGAGCAAAAATCACATCACGAATTTTGATATCTTGACTAATACCGCCACAGGTACCAATACGGATAAGGTTTTTCACGCCAAAACTGACGATAAGCTCTCTGGCATAAATAGACATTGAAGGGATCCCCATACCAGATCCCATAATGCTCACAGGTTTACCGTTGTAAGTACCTGTGAAACCAAACATATTTCGCACGTCCGTCACTTGACGGGCGTCTTCCAAGAAGTTTTCAGCAATGTATTTAGCGCGCAGCGGATCGCCTGGCATTAATACGGTTTCAGCAAAATCCCCTGGATTAGCGCTAATATGTGGTGTACTCATAGTGTTTCCTTTAATTTTGCTTTACAAGCTCGGCCTTAAAGCCAGTACCGTAATCGGTAGCTGGTAAATCAAACCACTGGGCAAGGGTTTGGCCTATGTCTGCAAAACTGTTTCTCTCTCCCAACGGAGTATTGTTCATACCCAAAGTATACGCCAGCACTGGTACGTACTCTCTGGTATGGTCTGTTCCAGCGGCTGTTGGATCACAACCATGGTCAGCAGTAATAATTAACACGTCATCTTGCTGAAGCTTACCTAAAATCTCAGGTAAAAATGCATCAAACTCCGCAAGGGCTTGCGCATAACCGACAGCATTACGACGGTGTCCAAACTTTTCATCAAAGTCGACTAGGTTGGTAAACACAATACTATGTGGTGGCGCGCTATCCATCACTTCGCTGGTTTTGGCTAACAAATTTTGCAGCCCAGGCGCTTTATGTTTTTGTGTTATACCTTGGTGTGCATAGATGTCTGAGATCTTACCTATGCTGATTACTTCACCACCGTCTTGCGCCAACTTATCAAGCACAGTCGGTGATGGCGGTAATACAGAATAATCTCTGCGATTACCGGTACGAATAAAGTCGGCACTTGAAGTGCCTATAAATGGCCGCGCAATCACTCTTCCTATGTTCATTTCATCAAGCAGTGCCCGTGCGATTTCACATACTTGATAAAGCTTTTCTAGTCCAAACGATTGCTCATGAGCGGCTATTTGAAACACGCTATCAACTGAGGTGTAGCAAATCGGTTTTCCGCTTTGCACGTGTTCTTCACCTAGTTGCTCTAAAATGGTTGTGCCAGATGCGTAGCAGTTTCCCAAAATTCCCGGGATTTCAGCTCGCTTGCACAACTCATCAACAAACTCTTGAGGGAAGCAAGGGTTAGTGTTTGGGAAATACCCCCAATCAAATAACACTGGCACTCCTGCCATTTCCCAGTGGCCAGACGGCGTGTCTTTACCACTTGATAATTCTTTTGCGTAACCCCAAGCAGCTTGAGGTTCAACGCGTTCAGCGATTTCGCAGGTTTCTTTCCCGGCAGCTTCGCATGCAGCAATAAGGCCTAATTTAGCGAGATTTGGTAGCGATAATGCTTGCCCTTTCTCTTGTTTATAGGCTTTCAGTAAGTGGGCTAGAGTGTTTGCACCGCTGTCACCAAACTGTTCTGCATCTGGTGCTGCGCCAATGCCTAGGCTATCCGCCATTAAAATAATTGCTCTTGCCATACTTACCTCTTTATACTGCTGGAGTTAACATTTGTTAATAAATACACCTTTCCTCCAACGGATGGATACTTTATTGTTGGTTCAAAAAATCGTACAGGACATAAGTCCGCTGTAATAAAACAGTAATAAAATTTATGAAAAGTTGCGCTCTTTGCTTGTTAACATAGCGGACATAAGTCCTGTTTTGTGTACAGCAAAACCGTTACATTTTCGCCCTAAGCGAGGCAAAAGAGATTAATCGTGTCTTTTTTGCTATTGTGATCTTCCAACATAAACAACTGCTGGGTGTGAACTTTAGTGACACGAACAATTATAGCTATCGCCGGCGCTTCTGCGTCCGGTAAGTCTCTTTTCAGTCAAACGATTTACAATGAATTAGTCAATGAGCTGGAATCCGGTGCCATCGCGGTAATCGAAGAAGACGCTTATTACAACGATCAATCGCATTTGCCGTTTGAACATCGTACACAAACAAATTACGACCACCCGGATGCTTTCGAGCATAACTTATTGCGTGAACACCTTGGCAAGTTACGCCAAGGAGAGTCGGTACAAGTACCGACCTATGACTATGCCCAGCATACACGTAGTAATGAAACTCGAACAGTAAACCCGGCCAAGATTTTGATTGTTGAGGGAATTCTTCTGTTAAGTGACCCTGAACTAAGCAAAGAATTTGACATAAAGGTATTTATTGATACCCCATTAGATATTTGTTTGCTACGCAGAATGCAAAGAGATATCGAGCACAGAGGCAGAAGCGTGGCCTCTGTAGTGGAACAATATCAGGCAACGGTAAGACCGATGTTTTATCAGTTTATCGAGCCGTCTAAACACAATGCCGACTTGGTTGTAACCCGTGGCGGTATGAATCGCGTTGCGATTGATATTATTAAAAGTAAAATAAAATACTTATTGCAAGAATAAACGGGAAATAGGCATGACAACAATAATGAGCTTAGTAGGTATGCTAGCACTACTGAGCATCGCATTTGCGTTTTCGACAAATCGCAGTGCAATCAACAAGCGAACCGTTGGGGTTGCATTTTTAATGCAGCTACTGATTGGTGGCTTTGTGCTTTTCATTGATGCAGGTAAGAATGCGTTAGCGGCAATGTCTAGTGCAGTTGCCAAAGTGATTAGCTATGCAGGTGATGGGATCGGCTTTTTATTCGGGTCCTTGGCAAAACAAGAGTCATTGGGATTTATTTTTGCCATTCAGGTTTTACCTGTCATCGTCTTTTTCTCGGCGTTAGTTGCTGTGTTGTATCACCTTGGCATTATGAACTGGGTGATCAAAATTTTGGGTGGTGGACTTCAGAAGCTACTTAAGACTTCTCGTCCTGAGTCTCTGTCTGCCACGGCCAATATTTTTGTTGGTCAAACTGAAGCGCCATTAGTGGTAAAGCCTTTTATCCCTAAAATGACGCAATCAGAGCTTTTTGCGGTTATGGTTGGCGGTCTTGCAACGGTAGCTGGTTCAGTAATGGCGGGATATGTTGCCATAGGTGTTGAACTTAAATACCTAATAGCTGCAAGCTTTATGGCTGCTCCAGGTGGTTTCTTGATGGCAAAAATGATTGTGCCAGAAACAGAAACCCCAAAAGAAAATCTAGAAGACGTTGATAGCGGCGATGAAAAGCCGGTGAATGTTATTGATGCGGCAGCATCGGGTGCGTCAAGTGGTATGCATTTGGCGCTAAATGTAGGTGCAATGTTATTAGCTTTTGTGGCATTGATTGCACTACTAAATGGTTTATTAGGTAGCGTTGGTGGCTTATTTGACCATCCAACACTGACCTTACAAGAAATTTTAGGCTATGTATTTGCCCCTGTTGCTTGGCTGATCGGGGTACCTTGGTCTGAAGCGATTACGGCAGGTAGTTTTATCGGCCAAAAACTGGTAGTGAACGAATTTGTAGCCTACCTGGATTATATGAATTATCGAGATACGTTAAGTGAACATACACAAGCGATTGTCACATTCGCTTTATGTGGATTTGCTAACTTATCGTCGATTGCCATCTTACTAGGCGGACTGGGCGGTATGGCGCCAAGTCGTAGAAAGGATATCGCACGCCTAGGGCTCAGAGCAGTGTTAGCAGGGTCTATGGCTAACCTTATGAGTGCAGCAATTGCAGGTTTTTTCCTCTCGCTAGCTTAGAAACTTAACGAGATAAGCCGTAGTTGCAAAACAATTGGTTGATTGCTTTAAGGGGTTAAAGTAATCACACTAACTTGAACGATACTTCACCAAAGGGCCTTTTTAGGCCCTTTTATCGTTTCTAAGTACTGATAAATAAAACCATTTACAAACAGCAACCTTAGCAACACAATACTACTATCACTCATCCGGACCTTTTTTCAACACGATTCTGAATTAACACTAGACTACACATTTCCTAACAGTTCTCAACTTTACAATCAATGAGTTAGCCTGCAATATTTCCCCAAAATAAAAACAGCAGGTTTCGGAAGTAATGAACGATAAAAAAAACTCCACACTAATTAAGCCCTTAGTCATCGCTATGTTGTCAGCTCTGCCCATTGGTAGTGCAATGGCTTCACTGGATCTAAAGCTAGTCGGAAGTAGTGGCCTATACACCACTGATGGTCCCATTGCATTTACGGCTCATGCAAAAAATAAACAGCTAGAAGTGATTGATCTGAAAAACATGACTTCTGAAGAAATAAAACTCCCTGATAATGCACTTGGCTTTGACTATGGTAGTTTTACTAAGACAGATAAAACTCAAGCGGTGGTTTTAGCAGCCGATGGAGTATACCTAGTCTCGTCTCAAACGCCGAAAAAACTAGTTGCAATCAATTCAATTTTTAATCTAGTAAAATCAGAAAACTTTAAGAAACTCGATTTCGTGGCAGATGTGAACCAAGATGGCTTGAGCGATTTATTTTTACCTGGGATAGAGCAAAGTACCTTAGCGATTCAAAACTCACAGGGTGGCTTTGATTTACACCGCTTTGATTACCCACTATCAATCACCTTTAGTGACAAAAACAGCTTAAAGTTTAAGTTACCTAATCTGCCAATAAGTTTTGACCTTAATCGCGATGGGTTCAATGATGTATTGATAAAAACAAAAACCAGCATCGACGTGCTTTATGGCTCTCAGTCGGGCTATGCTGACTCTATTTCACCGCTCTCTTTCGCTTGGGATAACATCGACAGGCAATCTATCGAAACTATCGCCGATATTAATAACGATGGTTATCTTGATATGATTTCTAAAACCGTATCCGATTCGGAAGAAGAGAAAGGCCTGAATACCACAGCTGAACATAAGTTACACCTTGGCTCAAAAAGTGGAATAGACGCCGAGGGTACTAAGTTACTAACTGCCAGTGCACACGCTGTTGTAAATGTGACAGAAGATTACAACGGCGATGGCCTAGCGGACCTTATGGCAGGAACTATGGACTTTGGCATAGGCGCGCTGACTTCTGCGGTTTTTGGCGATGGAAAAATAGAGATGGATATAGAGATCGATATTTACCAACAGTTATCAAATGGACAGTTTCAAGAAAAGCCAAACCGTAGTGAAGAAATTGAAGTCGCTTTCGATCGAAACAACAAAGGAGGCACTGATCCTTCTTTTTCTAGTGATATAAATGGCGACGGAAAGCAAGACCTTGTCTACAAGTCGGGCAGTAAAACACTTACAGTTTATTACGGCAATAGTGATACTTTGTTGGACAAACGTCGCACCAAAATTAAATACAAACTCCCAGAGCTCACCAACGATATTCGCTTCGTTGATATCAACGGCGACGGTAAAGATGATTTTGTGTTCAGATTTAAAGATGAAGATGGCAAAGTTCGTATTGAGACCAAATTAAACTAACCCGAACACCTCAATGATGCCCAGCTTTTAGACTTTACGATGAATTCCGTTTAAAAAGCTGGGATACGCCACGGCTTAACCGCACTAGGCTAGCTGCAGGCGAAATAGCGTAAAGAAAGGCCAATCAAAGCTGTGACATCATCTTAGGTTCCTGAACAAAAGTATGGCTGTTCTATTATTAGTGAGCTCTTTGCAAACCTCTCCGTACCACTATACTTAGGCAATCATCTTATAGTTTTACCACTGGCTTATGAAACCTTTACTTATCTTTATTGTTTTTTGCTTTTATTGTGCCTTGCAAACTGCCAGAGCAGAGCTGGTCATCACCAATGCCAATATCTACCAGCACCCATCCGCCAATACCCTCGTAGTTGAAGATAAACGCATTGTATTTATCGGTGATAAAACAGAAGCCACAACCTACCTTGATGACAATACTGAGGTCATTGATCTTGAGGGTGCTTTTTTACTTCCCGGCTTTATCGACAATCATAATCATGTTTTTGAAGCCATGTCTGAAATTGGAGGTGACTGCGAATTGAGCCCTGAGGGTAACTTAAAAGATCAAATACCATTTCTCAATCGCTGTCGGTATCAAGCCAATGATAGTCAGTGGCTGATTGGATATGGTTTTACCCTAGAAAATATTCTCAGTGCTGATAATTACTATAGCCCTATTGCTGTACTCGATAAACTCTTCCCGACCAAACCCGTGATCTTGATGGAGCAAACTTCCCATGCGATGTGGGTCAATTCCGTCGCGCTTAAACGCGCAAATATCCATCCGGCTTCTGAGCATCCACAGGGCGGTTGGTTATTACGAGAAACACATACCAATCAACTAAATGGTATTTTACTCGACAATGCTGGTGACATCATGATGGAACAAGCATGGAACAATAGCGCTAATAAGTTTGAGCGCAGTTATCAAGGTCTTCAATCCGGTCTGGCTGAAGCTTCGGCTCATGGCATCACTACCATTGGCGATGGAAGGCTTTATTGGCGACGCGGCTGGTATGAAGTATGGAAAGCAGCCGAGAAAAATAATGAGCTGACTGTACGCGTGTCACTGCGGCCGTGGATCTATCCAAGCATAGCCATGGAAAAGCAACTCCCAGTACTAAAAAGCCTGTTCTCAAATGACCATTCGAAAAGACTGTTGGCGAACCAAGTAAAGTTATATAGCGATGGGATTATCACCAACGGCACTGCAAAAATGCTAACCCCCTACCTCGATACATACATTCCCAATGCACCTCTTGGCTTGAATTATATTGAGCCAGATAAAATGAAAGACTGGCTGATTGCGCTGGATAAAATAGGTTTTAGCGCACATATTCATGCCATCGGTGATGGCGCAGTTAACGAGTCGCTAAATGCCGTTGAAATGGTTAGAAAAGCGGGTTCTCGTAAACCCTTCACGCTAACCCATGTTGAGGCTGTAGATCAGCAAGACATCGCAAGATTTAAGGCGCTCAACGTCAGCGCCGACTTTCAAGTTGGTTCAGAATACATCGCTCAAGGCGATCATAGTTGGGCTGAATGGCTCATTGGTAAACAGCGAGCACATAATCTACTCAACATCCAAAAAATTTACAAAACTGGTGCCAACATCACATTAAGCAGTGACTGGAACGTACATGATATTAATCCGTTAGTCGGAATTGCCAATAGTTTGAAAATGACAAAAACTGGGTTACCTGATGTTCACGCCGCAATTGATGCATACACCATTAATGCCGCAAAAAGTTTGGGGCTAGATAAGGTAACGGGTTCAATTGAGTTGGGCAAATATGCCGATTTTGTGGTGTTGAATAAGGACATCACTAAGCTTAAGCCAAACGCAATCACTAACACTCAAGTACTTATGACAATCCTGCAAGGTGAAGTGACGTTTGAACAAGAGGTAGAGTAAAATTCACTATTTGCTGTTGAGTGACTGCCTATGATGAAACGCAACTAATTGAAATATCATTTAATTTCCTTTACCTTAGCCAAGTTAGGTAAAGGAATCCATCATGCAAATTGAATTAAATCATACCTCAAACCAGCAATCTAACCGCTATTTAAGAGCGCTTTACGCAGAGCTTAGAGCTCAATTTGGCCGTTGTGTGTGGCATTTTTCGCCTAAAAAAGACACTCAAGCCCGCTATGTACAACTTGGGCACATGCAGCTTGGCAATGGACTCCCTAACCAAACCGTGTGGGTAACCTATAAAAAACGCGGTGTGATCAAGGCACTAATTATTCGTAGTCTGTTTACAGAAACCGCCAAGGACGTCCAAGAAAAACTCTATGAACTAGCTGCCAATATCAATATTTCTAAAGCCCGCACATTCTATATCGCTGCCTGCTTAGAAACTATTGAATACCCGATTGCTAGTGTTTCAGAGTCTCACTATGTTATTTCACAGCATGAAAATGGATTTAATCGGCTTACGATACGTGCTTTGGCCTTCGATAAAGAAGATGCTTTAGTCGTCGCAGGGCGACTCATCAATGATGTTTGCGACTTTCTGTCGGTGTCATTTAACACTTTCGTCAAATCGCATGGCCCAACCGCCGTTGCGGCTTTTCCGTCAGTGAAATCTGACAACTCATATCGAGGCGATCCCGAATGGCTAGATGATCACCCCATAGAAGATGCTAAGTTAAGATTAAGTGATGAGCAGCAAGCACTCATCAACGACATTATTCTCGGTCAAGTAAAGCCATCATTTATTGAAGCCTGTGCTCACTTTAACAACGCCGCATACCTTTTGCAGGACTACCAATTTTCGCGCACCGACTTAGTAGACACAGCAACCGTGCTCTACATTTCGTCACTGGAAGTGTTAGCAAACTTATTTCCCTATGACACTAGCAGTTGCAAAACCTGTAATCAAACCGTGTTCTCAATTAGAAAAAGAGTGGTAAAACTTTTTAGTACTTACCATCCAGAGCACCTCGTTAAATTTATTGATAGTTACTACCAAAGCAGATCTAAGTATCTGCATGCCGGTATGGCCTCAGCTCGTGGTAATTATTATGGTGTTTCTATTCCGCTTTTAGATCCATCATCAGACAACGGTTGTCACGCTCAAACTTCGTTTATCCCAATAAACTTAAAAGACTTTATTTCCTTTATTTTTAGACAAGTAAGTAAAGATAGCCAACTAGTAATAACATCAGAACAAAACTTAATTGCAACAGATAAAACATAACCGAATAAGGGGATATCACTTGAAAAAACACGTTATTTTTAGCACATTGCTACTTTTGGCTGCACTGCTAAGCAACTCCTCCAAAGCGATGCCGACTTCAGAGCAGATCCATGCCTTTGTAGCGGCATCAGAGCAAGCCCGAAGTCCAACTGGAGACAAGGCGGCTGTGGAAAAGTACCTCGCCTACTTTACGCCCGACTACACAGATCATCACATCGCCTATGACGTTTCATTCACTGGGCTTGAGCAACTACGAAAGGGCATTGAGAACAAACGCTCAACCATGGTTTCTCTCTCAGAAACTGTTGAAGATATCATTTTGGGGACTAACACCGCCGTCGTTGTGGTGAACGAAGATTCAAAGTACTACAAAAAAGATAAACTCAAACACTTTAAAGGCAGAACTATTTTGGTTTTAGAATTTAACGACCAAGGACTGATTTCACAAATGAGGCGCTATTTAGATTAACTTATATTGCTGCTATTTAGTCTTGGTTAACAACAAAAAAGACGCTTGATTTCGCGCAGAGTTGAATAGAAGCCCTGCGCGAATGAACGACTTTAGAAACTTTGGCCATTATTTACATGAACTGAGTAACTACTTTCTGATGTGGTACCTTCTTTTAGTACCACTCTTGCATGAGCAAACATCGCTTCAGACACGTTTTCAGGTGAAGTCCAGTCGATTTTAATGGTTCCTGTATAGCCGTTATTTACCGCTTTTGGCTTAAGCCAAATTTCGGATGTTCCACCTGGACGCATTGTTAGCTTTGCCGAAGGGCCTGGACCAGATGTTGGCTCACTAGCATACAGCGTATTCCATATTTGAATACTTCCGCCAATAATATTGCCGTCATCATGTACCACATAACTAATCCCTGATCTGACAGTTATATCAACTTCGAGCATGGAGTTTGTGGTATTCGTTAGATAAAGAAGAGTGTTTGAATTATTTTGACCAGAAAAGGTATAGTGAGGAACCACCGCGCTTCCCGTACTTTGCGCTACAGCACCTGTGCTAGCTAGGCCAAGTAGTAGAACTACAATGAGTGTTTTCATGAGTTGCTTTCCTTATTGTTTGTCTTTATGGTCCCTGCACAGAAGGTGCATGAACTGTCTGAATATAGACCGACAGTTCATCTTTATTAAGCTTTTTTACATGACGTTTTGTTGAATCAATACAACACACAAATAGAGAAGTCATAACAACTTCTCTGCCCCCCTAATAGCAGCGGCAACGGAAGTTCTTTACTGCTAAAGGGGTTTTATTACTCACACTGAGCTTCAGGAAAATTATCCACCAACTCTGTAATGTGGTCATAGTAGCTATTATTGGTGATCGCCGTTGTACCGTAGTAACCCGCATCGCCACCGATGGTGAAGCTATTTTCTGCACCAAGTCCTGCACGGATAAAAGCCTCGGCATCCGTTTTAGCGTTTCCGTATGCGCGAACGATATTAAGTCCCTGCCGCTGTAGCTGCTGGATCTGTTCAATTTTGTATTCTGCAGTACGAAACATGCTGGTTTCATTACTCAACGAGGTCCGCAAAAAACCTTGTGGTAAGCCAACCCACTTTAACCAATCACGCGTGCCTTTGGCATACCAGTAAACACGAGCGGTCAGGTAAACGGGTTGATAACCCAAGTCTAGATAGCGACGGACTAAAGTGTAGGCGCCTTCTTTTTCATCAGCACGATCAATACCTGTGTAGTCACCTACCGCTTCGGCATCCGACTCGGTTAACGTACCATCAATATCAAACAACACTGCGGGTGTGTTTGGCTGGATCACAGTGACAAAACCCTCAGTGCCAGTGCCATCAGCTGGTACCGCGGCATAAATTCGGTACTGTCCGGCGTTCATTGCTGGCAAGGTGACCGTTGCTTTGCCATCGCGGTTAGTAACGGCCGTACCTAAATCACGCCACTGGGTATCATGCTGTCCACGAAGATAAAAACGGACCGTTTCCTGCTCTAAGTCCTTATGAGCAACCGCCCCATAGTCAAACTTAGCGGTTACGGTAGCTGGCATTCCTTCAGCAATTATTTGGTCATGAACCATATGGAAAGCAGGTAGCCAGGTAATTAACTTATTGAAGCTATTACGATAATTTGTTCTTGGAACATTTGGCTTGTCATAATTTTGCTCTAACCAACCTGGGTTTGGACAAGCTGGTAAAGCACTTACATTAAACACACACGCAATTGACGCCGCAGTCAGCGTCTTGGTGCTGAGCCGGGTAATCCTTGATAACGACATATATTCTCTCCCGTTCAACGAGTTAGCTAATAGGTATTAGCGGTTTAAACAATTGAAATGGCCGACATTGAGCAAGCCAAATCAAAAAGGAGCAAGTAGAATATATACTCTAGTTTACATTTTTATTACCATAGCACTCAACCCGTTAACAACAGGTAGGGCACTATTAAGACGGGGGATAGTTTTCATTAAACCAGTTTTGTACAAATTCAATACAGGTAATAACTTTGGTTGGAACCAAATGCCGGACGGGATACAGGGCATAAAGCGTTAGCGTTGGCCTTTTAACTTCTTTAAGTATTTCAATCACCTGACCACTATCCAATGCTTTTTGACAGGCAAATTCGGGTAACATACCCACGCCATGTCCTGCTTTAATCGCCTCGAGGATCAACAAGCCACTATTGGCTTTGAGACTCCCATTTATTGCAACTCCATCACCGATAGGCCAAACGTTTTTGCCTTTAAAGTAACTGTACTCAAAGCAGTTATGCGCTAACAGATCCTGGGCAGTTTCAATCGCTGGATGGGTGTCAAAATAATCATGGGAGACACAGGTAATATAACTAAAAGTGGTCAATGGCCGACCCACGTAGCTCGAGTCAAATTCCCGGCTACTGGCTCTAAAACCTAGATCAAAGCCTTGCTCCACTAAGTCGATTTCTTCATCACCCAAATGGATCTCTAAACTGATATCGGGATAGGCTTTCATAAAGTCGGAAAACACCGTTGCCAGATCCGTTAACCCTAGTGTCATCGGCGCATTGATCTTTAATTTACCTTTTGGTCGTTGATGAATATCCCGTACAAACGCATCGGCTTGAGCTAGCTTGTTCAGCACTTCCCGAGCATATTGCAGATATCCTTCTCCCGCATGAGTCAGCTGTAGATTACGGGTAGTTCGATGTAGTAAACGCACACCGAGATCATCTTCAAGACGACTGATTTCTTTGCTGATCATTGACTTAGATGTGCCAAATTGCTCTGCCACCCGGGTAAAACTGCCTAACTCGACCAACCGAGAAAACATTTCAATTGAGCGTAGTTTATTCATTTCCTTGAGCCCTTTAATTGTTTCCATACTGGAAACTTTCAGTTCGAATTATCACTATATATCAAACAAGAGCGGCATCGTAAACTGCCAGTGTACCTCTTTGGTAACACAGTCAAAGCAAATAACCTCACCTGCGGATGAACGTTTTGGAAGTATAACTATTTAATAACGGATGATTCTTCTAACCCAATGATGAGACTTTGTTCAATATCAAGGCGTTTTTGCGTGGTAATAGCTGGCTATTACAAGTGAAGACAACGAGTAGAGTGGACAAAATAGCATTATTGAGCAAATTCGCTTATCCGCCGTTGAGGTTAAATAGAAATCAACCACAAATATCTTAAGGATTGAAGCATGTATACACTTTATTTTTTCCCAGACGCTTGCTCACTTGCAACACATGCCGTTATGCGTGAACTCAACTTACAGTTTGATTTGGTCAATACCCGAGGCTTAGCAGATTTTCGTTCAATTAACCCCGTTGGTGTCGTGCCAGTTCTCAAACATGATGAAGTCACCTTATTTGAAGGTGCAGCGATCATGCTGTATTTATTAGAAAACCACGATAATGACTTATTTCCAACAGAACCAGTAGCACGCCAACAAGCGATTGAAGACATTATGTTTGCCAATGCGACCATGCACAGTGCCTACTCAAAAGTGTTCTTTGGGGCAAACCATATTTCCAATCGTGAAGCCAAGGCGCAATATCTTGCTGCTGCAGCAGAGCATATTAACTCGCTCTGGCAAGTAGTCGAAAATAAGTTAGCAGAGCAACCTTTTTTAGGCGGCACTACGCCTTCAGCTGCTGACATCATGCTGAGTGTTTATGCCCGCTGGAACGCGTTTTTTGACCTTGAAATCATCATTCCTACTAAAACGTTGGTGATGATAGATAAAGTACAATCACGCCCCACATTCCAAGCTGCGATTCAAGCAGAACAATCGTTAGCGGTGACCGCGTAAAGATGGTCAGGGATATCGATGCTATTTCTGATCTGGTGCAAACTTATTTTGATGGGTTGCACCATGGAGACAGTGAAAAGTTAAAACGGATATTTCATCCTGATACCGTGCTAAAGGCTCCTGATTTAAGACGTGATTTACTGAGCTGGCTGTCATTGGTGGAAACACGAGAGGCTCCGGCAGCTCTTGGGCTTGCTTGGGAATACCGAGTTTTATCAATAGACATTATCAATCAACAAGCAATGGTCAAAGCCCTATGCCCTTTACTTGGTAGAACCTATATCGATTTTTTAGGTCTGCTTAAAGAACACGGACAGTGGCTGATCGTCAACAAAATGTACGCAGACAACTGATTTATAAGGAATTAAATATGCCATATATCAACATTCGCATCACCGACGAACCCATCAGCAATGAGCAAAAGCAAGCGCTCATTAAAGGCACCACACAATTGATGGTTGATGTTTTAGATAAAAAGCCAGAAACGACATTTGTGTTAATTGAGCAGATAAGCACTGACAATTGGGGAATAGGATTCGAACAGGTTACGGAAATTAAGAAGAAATTCACTAACCTGAACGCGGGATAATGGATATAGAAAGGTCAATTTAATCAAAACATTAACCAACTCAATCATACGGTGCTACTATTTTTATGTAGTACAAGACGAATTCAACGCTGAAATACGTAAAAAGAGTCGCGCTGTAGCATGTCGCTTATCCTAGGTTCAGGTTCACTAAATAGCAGTGAAAAAAAAGAGAGGCTCTACGCCTCTCCAACCCATATCAACTAGGAAACTGCAGATTTAGGAAGCCGTAATTTACCCACCACACTGGTTACAAAACACACCCCCAGCAGTACCAGCATTCCACCCAATATGGTATTTATCCCAATAACTTCATCTAAGAATATGTGACCCCAGACAATACCAAAAATGGGGATAAGAAAAGTCACGGTGAGCGCGGAAGATGGTCCCATCTCCTCTACCAAATTAAAGTAAAGAATATGGGCGACACCGGTACATATTACCCCAAGGATCAACACCGCAGTGATAATAGAAACCGTAGGTGGTTCATTGATGGGCATAAATAATGTGAAAGGTAGCACAAAAATAACCGAGCTCCATAGGCTACCATGAGCATACGTGAATGGCGGCAACTGAGGTGCCTTCTTTACATAGTGTGAGACTATGCCAAAACAGCATGGTGATAAGATTGCTGCAAGTAGCGGTAGTGCGTTGGCCGCAGTGAGGTTTGTGCTGTCAAAGCCAACCAACGTCACTACCCCCGCTACTCCAAGCCCACAACCTACCCATACTGCTGGTTTGACCCGAGTTTTAAACCAAATAACTCCGACAATCACGCCCCAAATAGGCGCTGTAGAATTCAAGATGGCTAACAAGGAGGCATCTAAAGTTTGCGCTGCATAAGCCACTAAAAGGAAAGGTAAAGCCGAGCTAAAAAGCCCCATAATAAAGAAGTGCTTTTTATACTTCATAAACTCCAGTTTGCGTTTGAGTACCCAACCCACGGTCGCTAAAGTCAATGCACCCAATAGTACACGCACTTCAATCAATACAGCTGGACCAAGTACACCTGCGGCAACTTTCATAAATAAAAATGAAGCGCCCCAGATAGCTCCGAGTAGAATCAAGGTTAAGATACCTTTCACTAGTTTGCTCCTCTAAAAAACTAAACTCTTTAAGCTTATTAACCGATAACGAAAGTAGGATAAATCAGAGGGTGTGGAAAAAATGTTGACTTCAGATGTTTTTTTGCGTTTAGCTGAGGCTAAATGAGAAAAAGTTTGTGTTTTTTCGCCGCGCGGGGTTATTTAATCATGTATCAACAGATAACGATTCAATTTTCTAGGTACTTGCTCGTTACAGCCAGTGTGATACTACTCAGCGCGTGTAGCCCAAAAATAGAAACTGAGCCTTCAGTTCAGCACCAACTGATTGAGGAATCCATTGTTCAGGCCCAATTTAATCATGATGCAAGCCAAGTTTGGTTGATGCTAAATGACCACCTCATCCAAATTTGGGACACCCAAACTTTTCAAAAAATACAACAAATTGACGGGAGTAAATTCTCGCTTTCTTTTCAGCACGCCGACTTTGCGGGAGATAATACCCAACTTCTTACCAGTGCAGGAAATACGCTAATTTGGTGGGATCTCGCCAATGGTGCAATTATTAAACAGCACCCCTTGCCTGAAGTTGAAACATACATTCAAATCACGTCGTTAGCTTGGTCCACCGATAAACATAAAGTTGCTGTGGGATACAATGATGGGCGTTTAATGGTATTTGACTTTGCCAGCAATACATTTTCTAGCCAACACGTTCACGATAGCAGTATCACCCGTCTGCATTTCAGTGATGATGGTACAAAACTCTTGTCAGCAAGCTTAGACGGTAACGTCAACTATTTAACTAGCAATGAACTACAGGTCATCAAGAATGTTGCATTTAATAACCGCATTACTAGCTTAGCCGTCAATCATAACGTGGACACGATTTTCGTTTCAGACGCACTCAACACCCAACAAATCATCTTTCTCAATAGTGATAAACCGCCTGTAAAGCTGCACTATCCGCAGCGCTTTAAGTTTTTCCGCGAAGCCGTTTTTCTGCCCGATGGACAGCATTTGTTAACCACAACCTCAAAATCACCTATGTCGATTTGGGACATTAATACTGGGAAAGAATTGATCAGTTGGCCGATAGAGCAAAAAAGCATGGGCAGCACAGTTTACTCAGCACGTATCTCCAGTACTAATGTACTGTCTACCATCAGCTCAGATGCAGTGTTAGAGAAGTGGCCGTTAACGCCGCTTCTGTTCGAACATAAATAATCAACAGTATAAGACTGGTATTAAATACGATAATCGCAATAATCACTGCTCTTGCAATGCGCCAGATACAGAAACCGGGATATCGCTTTTTGCGCTAATACTCGATTACTATTACTGCGTTCAAGGTTTTACAGAAGTACTACGCTGAATTCATAATCTATTGTTTACACGCCTCTTTTATCGTGTAAATATCGACTTCCAAACATGACGTTACTATCACCCAGTTAATACCGACTAGTCTTAAGTCTTTTTATGGCTGCTTTGAGATGCTTGCCTCTAAGTCATTTAATAATGTAAATTTCGAAGCATTGTTGGGTAAATTTGCTTATTTGCAGTTTAGATTAATTAATGTGGCTTTTGATAGTACTAACAATGTCAGCATATTAAACACACTAATGTCTGACTACAGGGCTGTGTAGTTACCAATAAGGAATATCATGATACCTACCATTGAATCTGAACGATTAAGACTCGTTCCGCCTAGCATGGAGTGTTTTGAAGTATACGAAAATTTTTACACCGATGCTGAAGCTTCAAAGGCATACGGTGGTCCGATAGGAAAAGAGCAAGTTTGGGCCAGATTAAAGGCAGATCTAGGGTCTTGGCATTTGCTGGGATTTGGTGTTTGGGTGATCCAGTTAAAATCCGACAACAGTTATGTTGGCACATGTGGTTTTTGGCAAGGTAAAGAATGGCCTACAGAGTTAACTTGGTGGGTGTCGCCAGAAGGGCGTGGCAAAGGCATCGCCACAGAAGCCTCAAATGCCGCCTTGCTACATGCATATAACGAATTTAACTGGAAATCCGTTGAAACCTACATGAATGATGAAAACCTTGCCGCACGCGCTTTGGTTGAGAAACTAGGTGGCGTTAAAATTAACAGGAAGGTCTTTAACGATGGGCTCAGCAGAGATATCTATACAATACCTAAACCGACTCAGACCAAGAGCGGTGAATAAGCTGCCTACTCTAAAGTGATGAAAATATCGTCGCTAACTAGACGGAGCACTCTACTGCTATTTAAAAGTAGATCTAACGAGATAGACACGCGTTATGGAAACTGAGCTTTAGGTAACAAGCAAATGGAATTGGCGCTAAAGCTTAAAGGCTATGACTACAAATTTGAATTTGGCTCTGAAGGACACAACTTAATTCATGGTGCAGCGCTACTTGAATCATCTATTCGATGGTTATTTGGCAATCCAACCTAACAAGCTAATCTAGTGAGATTAACATGTTGATCAAAAAACAAAAATTAGAAGGTACGTACGTGGTTCTTGAGCCACTTGAAGAATGCCATATCGAGCCTTTAAAAGACGCGGTACTAGATGGTGAAGCATGGAAATTGTGGTTTGCTAACGTACCTTCAACCGAAGAAATGGCTGGCTACGTCAGCCATGCCATTGCAGAAATGGAACATGGCAATATCGCTTATGCAGTAAGATCAAAGTCTACTGGTAACGTGGTTGGCACCACCCGCTATTACCACGTTGACCATGCCAACAGACGAGCAATGGTTGGATACACTTGGTATGCTGATTCTGCCAAACGAACACCGATTAACACCGAGTGCAAGCTACTGCTATTAAGCAACCTCTTTGAGCAATCACAAGCCATTGCTGTTGAATTTAGAACACACTTTTTTAACCATGCTTCTCGAAATGCCATTGAGCGATTGGGAGCCAAGCTAGATGGTATTTTGAGAAATCACCAAATTATGAAAGATGGTTCGTATCGAGACACTGTCGTTTACTCTATCATAGCTAGCGAATGGCCAGCAGCTAAAAGCAACCTATTGAGTAAGCTGGCCCCGTAATTTGGGACAGTACCTCTCCTTTACTTTTCCAAACATGACAACTGACTAAGTTCAGTTCGATGGTTTGATACACAAGTAAAGTGAGACCTAATACAACGAGCTTTTTTGCTAACTTAGTAAAAATCCCCGCACCTCTGTCATTTAGCTGCGTATACGCAATAAGGAAATTTATGTCAAAAGTAACACTAAAAGGCTTTATTTTAGTTCCGGTATCCGACCTTGAAATAGTCAAACGTGAGTTGCTAAATCATACACGGCTTACTCTAGAGGAGCCGGGCTGTATTACATTCAGCGTGACTGAAAGCTCAGAAAACCCGCTTCGTTTTGATGTTTATGAAGAATTTAAAGATAAACATGCTTTTGAGTATCACCAAAAAAGAGTCAAAGCATCAAATTGGGGAAAAGTAACCGTTAATGTTGCGCGCCACTATGAGATCATTGAATAACGTTGTGACAAAACGAACGAAAAAATTAAGCTCTTGTATGCGCAAATAACTATGATGTGAATAAGTCTCACCTTGATCGATCAGACTCGAATAATAGAATTAAATCGAATATGACCGTCGCATATATGCCATTGAGAGACGCTCGGACTAACTCGTTTATGCCCCATTGTGAGTTAACGTGAATGCTAAAAAGGTCTACTTTAAGTAAAAAGTAGTCATTTAAATTTTAAAAAATCGCTTAATTTAGTTTCAAAAAAATTCTTAATGAAATAAAAGTAATGTGGTAAATCTCAGTGCTCAGATTTGAAGCTTTCTTGTAAAAGGCTAAAACTTACTCATTTGAGGTTCATCTCAGAAGCACTAATTTCATCAGTTCTAGAGAACTGAGAATTTTGTCCCAGACAACCTAACTGTTAAAATAACATCGCTTGTTTCCCTCGTCACAAGCGTGTCCTAAACTTTAAAAACAAGCAGCCAATAAAGGCTGATGTGATTGACGCTATAATTATGGCGAGTTTTGCAGTTGTTACATAGGTTGCTTGTAATGCTAAATCGGCTATAAACAATGCCATAGTAAAACTAATCCCTGCTAGTAAACTTCCACCAAATAGCATGTGCCAATTCAAGCTTTCTGGTAAGACTGCAATACGTGTTTTGACAGCAAACCAACTAAATAAAATTATTCCAAGAGGTTTACCAAGTACTAAGCTTATAAATATAGTAATTGCTAGAAAATCAAAAGTATTAGCTTCTTTTATAATAATTCCAGCATTTGATAATGCAAAAAGCGGCATAATTACAAAACCAACCCATGGGTGCAGAATATTCTCTAGCCGTTCAACAGGGGATAGAGCTTCTCTTGCTGCTGCTTCAGCAGTTTTTAAAGCTTGTTTGTATGGAACACTACCTTCACTCATTTGTGATAAAGGGTATGAAGTAATAAATGTTATTATGCTGTGTAAACGTTCGTTATCAACCCATTTTACTGTTGGAGTCATAAGCCCGAGGATTACGCCTGCAATAGTAGGGTGAAAGCCTGACGAATCGATAGCTAACCATATCACCCCACCAATTGCCAAATATATCAAAAAGCTTCTAATGCCCACATGAGCCATTGCTTTCACAATGATTAAACCAACAACAGCAAAACCAATGTATATCCAGTCAATTGTGCTGCTATAACCAATTGCGACAGCTAAAATCGCACCAATATCATCGACCACAGCAAGGGACAGCATAAATACCCTTAATACCTTTGGAATGCTTTTACCAAGTAATGCTAAACACCCTAAAACAAAAGCTGTATCAGTCGACATAACCACACCCCAACCATTTAAGGAGGGGGTATCAGATTGTAGTACCGCAAAAATCAATACAGGAACAACCATGCCACCAATGGCAGCAGAAATTGAGAGCATAGCCAATTTTGGGCTACTCAACTCACCTAGAATAAGTTCTCTTTTTAGTTCTAGTGCGACTAAAAAGAAAAATATGGTCATGGCACCATCGTTTATCCATTTATGTATAGAACGCTTAAGCTCGATTTCACCAAAGCTGAAACCAACTGGAGTTGCCCAAAATTGAAAATATGGCTCGCTAAAACTAGAATTCGCAAAAATTACTGCCATAAATGTTGCAATCAAAAGGGCGCCACCTGATGCAGTCTCAATTTTTATAAATCGAGTAACAGGTTTTACGAACCAATCTATATGTACTTTAGGTAGTTCTTCACTTTGAATTTGCTTACCTTTAGTGGTTCGCATTTTGAGGCGTATTCACAGAGTTGTTTAAGTTCGTTTTATCTAGAAATTTAAAAAGCTCATTATTTGATGAAAGAACAAGTGTTGTATCTTCAGAAATAATGGACGGGTAAGACGCCATTGTGCGGGTAAATGCATAAAAGGCGATAGCTTCAGGTGCTTGATTGTAAGCCTGTGCATAAATTTGTGCAGCTAAGGCATCAGCTTTTCCTCTGATCTCCTCTACTTGCTGATAAGCTTCTGATTGAATTTTATTTAGGTCTCTGACTCTATCTCCCCGAATTCTGGCAGCTTCGCCATTACCCTCTGATAAGAAACGCTCTGCTATTTGCCTTCTTTCACTTATCATGCGCTCATAGATCTTTGGACGAACGCTAGCATTGTAGTTAATTCTTTTGAATCGGATATCTAACAGCTCGATCCCAAATACTGACACTTTCTGTGAAGCAGAATCAAATATCTCTTGCTCTACAAATTTTCGACCTCTCTTTATTGGTACCAAAGTGCCAATTTTTAGCTCTTCTTCAAAGGTACTTAATAATCCTTCCCTTAATGCGATTCGCTCTTTATTGGTTCTAATAATTTCAATAAGTTCATGTTTTGCAACGGCATTTCGAGTTTCACTTCCTAAAATATCATCTAACCTAGACTGGGCACTGTGCTCATCTTTCAATCTAAGAAAATACTGTAAGGGATCAACAATTCGCCATCTTGCAAACAAATCTACTGAAATATAAAGTTTATCTTTTGTAGGCATATCTGATGGCCTGCCATCCCATTCTAAAACACGTTTATCCATTACATTTATCTGTTGAACAAATGGGATTTTTATATTTAGACCTGCATTGGTTATTGGTTCACCAATAGGCTTACCAAACTGAGTGATAATTACTTGCTCGACCTCACTGACGGTGTATAGGCTATTTCTTGCAAAGATAAACACAACCACGGCTATAAAAATTGTTGAAAATCTGAGTAGGTTATTCACTTTGGCTCTCCTAGTTTTGAATTACCAAAGTGCAATAGTGGCAATACGTTATGTTCAGTGTGATTAAGAATAATTTTTGAGTGAATATTTGGGAGCACTTGTTCCATTGTCTCTAGATATATCCTTTTTACAGTGACTTCTGGCGCCTTTAGATATTCAATGTAGAGCGCCTGAAAGCGTGCTGCATCGCCCTTGGCTTCATTTATGCGCTTTAATCTATAACCATCAGCTTCTCTTATCCTTTGGTCTTTTTCACCCAAAGCTAGTGGGATCACTTTGTTATAATCACGACGCGCTTCATTGATAAATTTTTCTTTTTCTTGCTGAGCTTGATTTACTTCGTTAAAGGAGGCTTGGACAGGTTGTGGTGGATTTATATTTTTCAGTTGGACTTGGTCAATTCTAATACCCATTGCATATTTTGTTGAAAGAGCCTGCATTTTGCTTAATGCCTCAGATTCTATCTCTTGCCTGCCTATCGTGATGACTTCATCAACGGTTCTATCACCAACGACTTCTCTCATAACCGATTCGGAGACATATCTTAATGTCTCAGAGGGCTCTCTAACTTCGAACAGGAATTTAGTTGGTGCATCAATACGATATTGAACCACCCATTCAACAAGTGCTGCGTTTAAATCACCTGTTACCATCTGTGTTTCTTTTAAACCTAGAGAGTGTCGTGATGGTTGATTGCGCTGATCATTATTACTGGTTGAAAACCCGAACTCTTGTTTGAGTTGCCGTTTAACTGCGACGATGGTTGATATATCAATATTTAAAGGTAGTTTAAAGTGCAAACCTGGCTGTTCAATGTGTGAGAACCTTCCGAATCGTTGGATAACAGCGACGGAATCACTAGGTACGGTGTAAATTGAACTCCATAGACTTAATAAAACGATAAATATAGATAAAATAAGCACAAAAGTAACTGGTTTTTTATCTGGGGTGTTGTTTATAGAATTGAAAAACGTCTTAAAGAGCTTATTTAGAATTGGTGGTGATTTATTTCCACCACCCCAAGGGTTGTGATTGGTTGATAATTGCTTCATTGTAAAAGTGCTCCAAGTTGAATAGCTTTAGTTTTGCTAAGTAAAATACTTTTTTACGAACGGTGAGGTCATTGCGGACAATAACCCTACATAGTCAATTTTAAATTCAATTTCCTGTCCTATTTCCAAAGGCGTGTTATTGCTTTCAATTACAATATGATCACTGCTAGCCGATATGATTGTTAATCCCTCTGGAGAGATTAATCCATGAGGGTCAACATCCTGCCTACCTAAGGCAAGTATTGCTTGGGCAACGTCACCTCTATCAATAATGTCATCTTGTTCTCCAAAAGCATTTTTATGACGCTTGCCCCAAGGAACGGATGGTTTTTGATTAGATTCAATCACTTCAACAATGAGTTTTACTGTGTCAGTATGTGCGCCGCTAATACGGCGTTTATTGAGCGCTTCTACTCCAAAATAAATAGACTCACCCAACCGTAATTGATTTATACGTTCGATATTTTCTGAACTAAACGCCCACAATAAATTTGCTGAATTTCCGCCTGAAATAATGTCTAGCTTAAGTTTAAAGTGCGTTTCTATATCAGAGGCTAATTTGACCAAATATTTCATATTGTGGTTGTCGGGTGCGATACCATATCTACATGCCAAATTAGCACCAATGCCTTGTAAACTGATGTTTGATAATGAACGTGTTTCTTTGATTATCTCAATAAGATGGTGTGGCATAACACCTTCTCTTAGATCGCCAAGCTCTACCATGATTATGACTTGGTGGAATACTCCGAGCTTTTTTGCGGATGCAGAAAGCGCTTGTATGGTAGAAATCTCTGTATTCAGGCTTATATTACAGTTCAGCAAAACCCGTTCTAATTGACTCAACATCGGAGGTCTTATCAACATTATGGGCACTGAAATACCGGCTCGTCGCATTCTTTCAATATTTTCAATTCTTGAATCGGCTAGGATAGTTGCACCTGCATCTATTAAGAGCCGAGCAATAACTGGGTGACCCATAAATACTTTAGTAACAGCCACAACATCGATTGCTAGAGGTTTGAGCATTTTTATTAACAGCGCTGCATTTTCTGCTATTTTGTTACCGTCAATTTGCAGCCGAGGATTACTCATTGTAGTGTAGGTATTTTTATTCTGAGATGAGGAAACTCTATTAATATCATTTGAACTAAAAACATACTTGAGCGGCTTAATGCATCAGTTACGGGGACCGAGAAATCTTTAGAGTAACGGTATGTATATTCTTCGAGATCCATTTCATCCATTGCTTCATGGTTAATACATATGCCGATAACCTTTGTTTTCGCAAAGCTTTCAATCAACTCTATTTCAGATGAAAGCTTAGGCATTGGCATATCCTTAAAATCGACCCGCCCTTTCCTATGCGGTGCGTGTTGCAAGATGACAGCATGAGGTGCACTTCCTCTTAAGATCATTGCACTGGTCGAAAATGCGGGATGACTTAAAGCGCCTTGACCTTCAATTATGATGATATCGGGCTGTTCAATTTTATAAGCACGATGGATGACAGCTTCTAGTTCTCCAGGGCAAAATTGAGCAGGTATAGAATCCATAACTAAACCATATGGGCTACCTTGAATAATACCGGTTTGACCTGTTGCAATGAAGACGACTTTTAAGCCATATCTTGTCAGCGCATTACTTAATGTTACTGCTGTGGTGCGTTTTCCTATTGTACAATCCGTTCCCATGATAGCAACTCTTGGGCAGAGAACTTCCTTAAGAATATTTCTAAAAACTTGTAGTTTGCTTTTATTTACGGGTCTTCTGATGTCATAAAGTGAAACACCATATTTTTTGCTTGCAGCTATGAATTCAGGGTCATCGCTTAAGTATTGATGCAATCCATTGACTATATTCATACCACATGCAATAGCTTCTAACATAACTTGACGGTCTATAGTGGATAACAAACCATTTGAATGCGCTAAACCGTAAATGAAAAAGTTGACAGGTTCATTTGCCATTTGAAATGCTTCATTTAAGCTTGAGTAAATCGCGATGCCATTTCTTTTATTATCTAAAACATACCCAGAGTCTAAACCAGCCATTTCGCTATCAATGACGGAGAGTATTCTAAAGTTAGATGATTGTCTTATAAGCCCATTCGCTGTTTTACCATCACTTTTCGTGAAATTAGCTTCACAATAAATAATCGCAGTTGGAACAACATCTAGCTCCATGAAAGAGTTAAGTTGAGGCTCTTTAACTTGATTTTGCTCGTTATTGTATACGGGAGACTGCTGAGAGAAAGGCACTTCTACCTTGAGTGACTTTTTATTCATGATAACACCTCTAATGTAGAAATTACTTAGAGGGCAATTTGTGCATGCCGAAGCGCCAAATCGGGAGAGGTACAAGTAGTCCCCACTAAGTTAGTTGGGGAAGTTTACATTAGTCTACTTTTCACACAGAAGATAGATAAAAGTCAAATTTAATTATATTTAAAATTTAATCTTATGAATTAAAAGTAGTAATTAGAGTTGTTTGTTAGAGTGGGTTAGTGCGCAGCGAACGGCTTACTTTCAAAAGCAGACATAGAGGAGCATTTTTAACCTATGTCTGCTACTGGCACAGAGTCGCCCGCCGACTCTAACTTACAATTGTCCAGATATGAGCTACTACATATGATGAAACAGTGAAAATAAACGTTCCTCTTTCACTGTTACTACGGGGTTTATGAAGATACTTATTGATCCAACTTCGCTTTTGCGGCTTCGACTTTAGAAAAATCTAAGCCAAGCTCTTCAACCGCTTCTCTGATCAGGTTAGGATTCTGCATCACCAACCCCATCAATTGCTGTAGTTTTTCCGGTGGAATACCTAATTGACTTATCGTCGCCATTGCCATCATCGGGTTTTCTGTAAGCTGAGCAAATACAGATTGAATTTGCTCATCAGAAATTTGTTGCTCTTTCAATAAAGCGATTATTGGATTCATTGTACTTCCTAATTAATTTTTTCTGACTAATCTTGCCGCATAGAAACCGTCAAATTCAGAGCTAATTCCTGGCAATAGCGTCATCGACTCTTCTAATTCCCAATTTGGATTATTCTCTAAAAACCGTTCAACCTGATGTTCATTCTCGGCTGGTAAAATCGAGCAAGTCGCATAGACTAATTTGCCACCGACGTTACACATTTGACTGTAACGTTGCAGAATTTCGGTTTGTAAGGCTATTAATGTGTCTATATTTTCTAAATTCAAGTGCCATTTGGTATCAGGGTTACGACGCAACACGCCCAATCCCGAGCAAGGCACATCTAATAACACCCTATCAAACTTGTCTTTTTGCCTTTTTACTGTTTTGCTACTCTGAATTGCTCGAGTTTCTATAACATGAACACCCGCGCGTTTTGCTCTTTGTTTTAAGGTATCGAGTTTATGTTCATGGATGTCCATCGCCAGTAGACGACCACGATTTTCCATCAACGCAGCAAGATGTAGTGTTTTCCCACCAGCACCTGCGCAAGCATCTACGACTTTTTGGCCCGGTTTAACCTGTAAAAAAGGCACTATTTGCTGTGATCCGGCGTCTTGCATCTCAAAAAAGCCAGACTGGAATGCCGATGATCTAAACAAGTGACTATTCGATTCCACCTTAAGCGCTGAATGAGAAGGAAGTGCTATTTCTACAACCTGTATGTTGTCTTTAGCTAATAATGCAATGACCTCTGGCAAGGTAGTTTTTAGTGTATTAACCCGTAAATACTGCTCGGCAGGTTGGTTCAAAGCAGCGGCAATAACAGGCCATTGTTCACCGATTTGCTGCTCACATAACTCATAAAGCCAGTTTGGGTAAGAAAGCTTTAAGTCTGCTTCAGCTCGAGCAATCGATGACTGCATCGATTGTTCATCAATTTCGCTATGATCAAACCATTCAGGCCAAGTCTGACCTACTATCAAGCTACATGCAGCCCACTTGGCTATGCTTTCGGAACCAAACGAGTGATGTTCAAGCAAGTAATCAATAAGCCTTCTAAAACGCACCATATGGTAAAAGTTAACTACGACATATTGGCGTTCATCCAGCTCCCAATGGGGGTTACTTTGCAGTAATTGAGTCAATAGTTTATCGGAATGAAGATTTGGATTGTAGGTTTGCTCGACACACTCGCACAAAGCAAGGATCAGTTGGCGTGTAATTGGCACAAGGCACTCTCAGGTTAAGAAATTAACCGTGTAATTCTAACTCGCAACAGCGTTGCCAGCAAATAAAGTGATACACCTTTGCTCTCTATCCTCATGAGACTTACTCGAAAAGTTGAATGAATCGTTATTACGCTGTGAGATGCAGAGAACGTCTATGCACACCAAGCCACAATAGTAAAATGACTTCACGTTATCAGAACCGCTGGCTAGTCGCCTTCCATACAAAGAAGGGGTAAATCGGATAACTCAAATCGTCCCGAATCACTGGTCAACTGCTATTTTGGTCAAATCAAAAAGCCGCTTCACCGCGGCTTTTTGATTGTTAATAAATAGAAAACTTTATTTTTTTAATGCCCAAGGGCTAGCACCACCTTCAACCGGAGTATCGCCTCTAGTCCACCACTTAGCTTGCCAGACTTTACCGTTGTAACTGGCTTCATCACCTTTTAAATACACCTTACCAGCATCCCATGCCGCAACGCCCCCGACGGGTGGTTCGTCATCAGGAATGTCCAACTCCGCGACTACGCGCACATTAGGCCAGCTTGCGTGAGATTGATAAAAGTTAGTTACACACTTTTCATAATCGCCGGGAACAAGTGCAGAATAAGCCGTTTGATAACCAACTAATTTACACTCAAACGAGTAGCCCCCAGGACGGTCCGCATAATATGCCCAATCCCCTTCCCAATTGGTATACAACACATCAGTCGCACCGTTTAAGTTCAAACTACCAAAAGGTGTTTGCTGCCAACAAGTGTTCTCTTCATCCGCTTCTATATTAATGTTGTAGTAGCTGGATAAGCCTTCCCAATAACGAATTCGATTAACTGGTTGACCTTTGTTTTTATTTTGCTCACCGCACTCAATCCCACCGTTGATAATATTGATCGTCGTACCAAAACCATAACCAATACCAGCATCGATTTCACGCTGAGACGGTACCCAAGTTCTGTCTATAACATGCAACATGGCTGGTTTTGGCGCTTGCGGTGTTAAAAAGAACCAAATCGCCGATGCCAAATTTAGCCATGAGTCAGCCACTAAACCTGGATTGTTAAGCAACACAGTGGCATCACCATCGAACATTACTTCCGAAAAAGCCCCATAGTTGAAATGATATGAAAGTTGCTTAGCGCCACGACCAAAATATCCTTTTCCTTCACCGCATGGCCAACGCCGGTTTTGCCAATCGTTGCTACCGCAGCCCGTGGTGTAACCAGCCTGCCCTTCTGACCAGCCCATCTCACGCACATGCACCAAAGCTTGTTGCCATTCTTCTAATCCTTGTGGATTATCAGAAACATTGTCTTTTGAGATGTGCCCGCCAGTTTCTTGTGCAAAGTGGGCGAATGCCGTCACGATAGAGCGTTTACAAATCGCATCAGAGTCACGACCATCCGTGTAGGTACCACAGAACGCAGGAAATTTACCAATCGCTTTGAGAAAACGTGTGTAGGTATATTCCGGTGCTGCCATTTGGGTTAAAAAATTCCATTCTTGTTGGCCAAAAACACGCTCCGCACGTTTCACGTTTTCGGGGTTAGCGGCGAGTCCAGGCGCAATTGCTTCAACAATTGCATTGTCGGTGGTTTCTAATGCTTTAGCCCAAGCAGCATACATGGTATCAGCAGTTTTCGCGTCTCTTGCTGCATCAATTTCCGCTTGAGCAACGACGTAACCGCCGGGATTTTCTGGGTCGGGTTGTGGATTCATCGCAGCAACTTGGTATGACGCCAAAATTCCCGCACACAACACTGTCATTTTGTTTAGTTTCATAATAGACCTTTACATGTTTGTTAGTGAACCAAATACGGAACATCTAGTTAACAACTATTACACAATGACATCGCTGTCAACCGTTAAATTGTTAACTCTGGATCACAAAGTTCCGTAAAATAGCCTTGTGTCTACCACTATGAATTTGATTATGTTAATTTATTCAAAATGTTACGACACACTGAAAATATACGCGGTATTTTGTTGAGTGACTGTCGTGATAGCGCAAAAATAATGCTCATCAATGCAGGTTCCTACCATGAAGATAATCCCTTTAGCCCCCGAACACTTTGATCAAGTTATCCCTCTTGCCAATTTGGTACATGGCGATAATTATCTTGACCAAAAAAGCATATCGGAAATGTACAAAAAAGGACTGAAAAGCGATATCAATGCGTCTTTTGTTGCGTTAGATGAAACTGGTAAGTTACTCGGATTTAGAACAAGTTATGCACCCGGGCAGTGGTTAATCGACAAGTGGTGTTCTCCTGATTTGTGGCCAGTTAAACAAGGTGAAATGGCTTATTTTAAATGCATTGCCATTGCGCCTGATGCACAGGGAAAAGGCATCGGCCCAAAACTGCTCCAACATGCAATCGCTGCGCTAAAAGCACAAGGCGCAACAGCTGGTATAGCGCACTTGTGGAAGCAAAGCCCGGGCAATGCCGCCGTTAAATATTTTACCAAAGCAGGTGGCAAGCTAATCAAGGTTCACAATGACAAATGGTTGGATGATTGTCTCTATAATGGCTATGTGTGCACAATCTGCGGAACTGAATGCCATTGCCAAGCCGCCGAAATGGTTATCGAGTTTTAATATGGATAGTTACGATCCCTTAGTTCATCAACACTGTCAAAAGCAAAGTTTTGCGAGCAGTTATTGGGCAGCTACATGTGAGTTAGGCAAGTCTCACCCTCCTGTGAACAGCAATATACATGCTGATATTGCCGTGATTGGTGGTGGCTTCTCTGGACTGTTAACGGCGTACTATCTAGCAACGCAATTTAACCAAGAAGTGGTGCTGTTTGAAGCCAACCAAGTAGGCTTTGGTGCCAGCGCAAGAAATGCAGGCTTTGTTCTACCCAGCTCAGGGCGACTTGGCTATGCTCAGCTTAGTGAGCGCTATGGTTTAGAATGCAGCAAAGGGATTTATCAGGAATATCATCAAGCTGTGGAGCGCGTGAGTGCATTCATTCAAGAGCACAGCATTGACTGCAACGTTCAACAACAAGGCTACCTAAAAGTTGCCCATAACGAAAAAGCTTTTTCGCTGCTCAAAAATCAGGCGGATTATTTAACAAAAACTATGGCCAGTTCAGGCCATACTTTGCTCGACAAACAGCAGCTCGCGGAAAAGTACATGGCTAATAATCAAGCTCATGGTGCACTGCGCTTTGACAACGCATTTGGGATCCATCCGTTGCGGTTATTACTTGGTTATAAACGTATGGCATTAGCCGCTGGGGTCAAAATTTTTGAAAATAGCCTCGTGACTGAGCACAAAGACACAGGACAGACGCAACACCTGCTCGTCAATGGTTTTTCCGTTTCGGTAGAAAAAGTCGCTTATACTGGGAACGCCTATGCTCCCAAGGCCTTTTCGCCACTTACGCATGGCCGATATTTACCTATTCTAAGCAGCATCATCGTTACTCAGCCATTTTCTGATGAGCAGCTGATGCAGTATGGTTTAGCTACTGAGCAAGTGATAATGGATACACGCAGGTTGAAGTACTATTATCGCCGGCTTCCCGATAATCGTATTTTGTTTGGCGGACGTGGAGCCGTATTTGGTAAACACCAAAACGAACCTTGTTACCAAGCAAATTTACAACATGCACTACACGATTGCTTTCCACATCTTAATGCAGAAACAAACTATTTTTGGAGTGGTTATATCGCTGCCGCTTTAGATGATATTCCTCATGTTTATCGCGAAAACAACACCGGCTATATTTTGGGGTATTGCGGTTCAGGCGTTGCCTTTAGTGCCCAGGCAAGCTTGCGGCTAGCTCAACAATTAATGTCTCATCGCACTCCAGAACTACCGATTTATCGAAAACCACTGCCGAAGTTTCCAATGCCTCATTTTCGCAGATACGCTCAGATGGCGTACTACCATTACGCTCAGTTTATGGACAGGTATTATTAGTGGCACCTTTTACCCTTCGTGAAGCAAGCTTGAAAGACTGTGAATTGATAGCTGCGCTAAGTATTCAAGTTTGGCTTGAAACCTATGCCAAAGATGGGATCAAGCCAGAAATAGCACAATACGTGTTAACTGAGTTCACACCAGAGCACTTCGCACACTGTATTCGTAACTCAAATAAACGGATCTTGGTTTGTACTTCAGGTAACTACTTATGCGGCTATGTCATGGTGAACTTAGCCTCTGATTGTGAACTCGGAGATTTTGGATTTGAAGTAGAAAAGTGCTATGTGCATCAAGCTTTTAAAGGACGAGGAATAGGCCAGCAGCTAATGGAAGCAGTAAAAGCTCAGTTTGGCGAGTGCTTTTGGCTATATACTTGGATTGAAAACCAAGCGAACGGTTTTTACCAGCACTTGGGGTACCAGCTCGTGGGCATTCACCGCTTCACTTTCAACCATGTCGAAATCATCAACAATGTGTATGTCAGCGGTTTGCAAACATGTAGTAAGGCTAAGCTGTAACTTACCAAGGTATTGCTTCTCCTTGATAATCATAAAAGCCACCACTTTGCGCGTCGCTAAAATGATCTAAAACACTTTTCAAACCCGTTGCGGATTCCTCGGTGCTAAGCGGTGCATCCGGTCCCCCCATATCCGTTTTTACCCAGCCTGGGTGGAGTGCTGCGGTTCTGATCCCCTCTGGTAGCAAATCATTGGATAGGCTTTTTACGATAGAATTAAGTGCGGCTTTAGTGCAACGATAAATATAACCGCCCCCCTCAGTATTAAGTGTGTTACTCGCGAGTTTCGAAGACAGAACGGCAAAAATTTTATCTTCTCCCTGCATCAAGTGCGTGTAAAACAACTCAGCTAAACGCATTGGTGCTATCACATTGACTTCCAATACTTCTCGCCACTCATCAATATCGACTTCACCAAAGCCGTACTCTTTGGGGCCGTACACCCCTGCATTGTTTAACACTATATCTAATTTAACCGGTGCAAGTTTTTCGCTGAGCTCTTCCATCTGCTCATAGTTAATCATATTCAGCGCAAAAACCTGCAACTCAGGAAATGTCGGCATAAGCTCGTTGAGCTCTGTGGCATACTGCGGCTCTCGACAGGTTGCTATAACATGCCAACCTCCTTGCAAGTAGGTTTTCGTCAAAGCCAAACCGATTCCTCGATTGGCGCCTGTGATTAATATCGTTTTCATTTACACCATCCTTACTTAGCCCTACTTTCGTTGAACGGCAAAATCACCTAAAACCGGATCACATTCAACATAAACAGCATAACCTGTTCCGTTACACTTAAGCCACTTTTAACGCTACTTTATCAGTAGAGTTTTCAACATACGTAAAACGAAAGTAGATTGGTTTATTGCAAATAAAAAGGCGGTAGTGGATTTTTCCTCTACCGCTGGTGATCTTATCTCTACCCTGTATTACACCTTAAGCCATTGCAAAGCCGCATTTTTATCTTCAAAAAACTTCACCTCTCCGGACACGAACCAATTGCCAATAGATGCAGCAACTTTCTGCCAATCTTTATGACCAAAAATTGCGATCTTTTTAAACTCACTACCGTGTTTTAAGCCGAATTTAAAGTCATCCCACAAAGCTCTTGGCTCCCAACCAACAAACTCAGTCCCATCAATGAAGGCATGAATGTTCGGGTTGTCGATAGTATCAATCGCCCGCTCAATCATCGGGATGATCACTTCATAGTCTTTGTGCGTCAATTTACCTGTGGGTTTTAAACAAAAATAAATATCATCGCCGTGACGCTCTGTTCCAACAGAAATGCCATGATAGTAATCGCTCATTTTTGAAGCTCCTGTTCTTTTATAGATCTGATTAATCCTAGCTGGACAATTAGCGAAGCTCCATGACGTCGCTCAACAAAATCTCGCTTTGCTAACTTCAAGCTAAAGACGCAATTAAGCGCATTCAGTACCGACTTGAGCCGATGTTTAATCAAGAAATGTATCACCACGAAGTATATTTCTTACGATCAGTGATGATATTGCGCTCTGTCACATGCCACTTAGCTACCATAATCTTGTCTATGACAAAAACAAGTAACCCATTGATTGAAAAGCTTAACCTGTTAGGGCAAATACCAGAGCATAGGTAATATTAATCGCACCTCTCCTAAGAGAAAGGTTACCACATACCAACTGTTCAATTTATAACCTATTCTTATTAGATTAAAGAATGATGTTGTGGTTGTCGGTTAGTGGCTAGTTTTGTTCAGTTAGTACTCGCTTTTTCGTTTTTGCTATGCGCGTTTAACATTGCCGCTGTACAGCTGTACATTGACGATGAAAAAGACTTCGTTATTTATCAGGGGGGTAATCCGACGACCAATATAGCCAACACCACTAATTTACTTATTTTGAACGCACTCCCTCAGGGTAAAGTGGAAATAGTCCCAGCGAGTTATCAACGGGCTATAAATGCTATGAGAAACTCCTACCATAGTGTTTGTGTGCCAAACAGGGTAAAGACAAAAGCACGCTTGGCTGAGTTTTTGTTTAGCCTTCCAGTTAGCGTTTACATCACTAGGCGACTCTACCAACATGCCTCAGAGCCACCTTTAGATGAAAACCTACTTGACCAAAATGGTCAGGTCAAATCACTGCCAGCGCTATTTGAGCACTACTCCTCCAAAACCATCGTCTTCACCCCAACGATGTCCTATGGACCTTTTTTCGATGAACAGTTCAAAGATGTCCCGACAAAAAATAAGGTTCCTATTGTTGGCAGTAATCCGTATGACGATATGTACCGCATGTTTAAACTAAAACGGGCCAACTTCCTGCTGGGGTATCCAGCTGAAGTATATCGGCAGTTGCAAAGTGAAGAAGCCGATTACATCGTCTATGATGTCGCCGATGCTCCCCGTTATACCCTTGGCTACTGGATGTGCAATAAAAACCAACAAAGCCGAGAATTTTTGGAACTTTTTGACAGCTTAATGCTGAAAATATATGCCAGCGACCTTTTCTATAATGCACACACAGATTGGCTGCCTGAAAGCGCAAAAAAACAAACTACCGCTTATCTTGATGAACTAATACGTATGCTAACTTCTGGCGAGCAAGAAAATTGAAGATTACGCTGTTACTGATTAGTCTGGCTTTGGTAGTTTTTGAGGCAGCAGCCGTAAACCTTTACGTCGAAGATGAAATTGATTTAAAGGTTTACTCTCGTGAATTAGCCCCGACATCCATAGCAAATGCGACTAATTTTTTGGTAATTGATACCTTTACTGAAAACACTTTTGTTGCTCTGCCCGCTAGCTTCAATCGCGCAGTCAAGAAAATGCGTGAAGGCACGAATGTGTCATGTGTTACCAATAAAGTAAAAACCCCAGACCGAGAAAAGGAATTTCTATTTAGTTTACCTATCAACATTTATTTAAGCAGAAAGCTTTATCAGCGAGCATCAGCAAGACCACTGGCCGCTTCTTTACTCAACGAACATGGAGAATTACGCTCATTAAACACTCTGTTTGAGCAACATGACGATGCAGTAATCGTGCTCGCTTCTGCGTCATCCTACGGAGTCTTCCTTGATGAACAATTAGCGCAAGTTAAGCCGAAAAATAAACTGATGCGTAGCCCCATAGAATATCACAATACCATATACGACATGTTCGAAAAAAAACGCGCCGATTTTTTGCTTGGATATCCCGCCGAAATCTATCATCGTATCAGCAAAAAGCCAGCCGAGTTTAGGGCATACGACATTGCAAAAGCACCGAAGTACATAATTGGCTACTGGATGTGTAATAATACACCAAAAAGTGAAGATTTTATTAAACAATTAAACCAACATATTGTAACTGCCTACCAAACCAAAGAGTTTATTCATGCTCATACAAATTGGCTTCCTCTTGAAGACAGAGAAAAAATAAAAGGCTATTTAAAACCACTTATTAATAAGCACCTTACTAATACCAATCCTCATTAATAAATAAAGCTTTAAATATTTTTATATGATAATACATTCCATTTGTTTATTTAAAAAACGATAAGAAAAATAATGATGAAATTAACACTAAAAACTTAATAAAACCTAATAAACAAATTAATCAAAATAGAACTCATCTAATAGCCGGCGGTGCGGAATCAAAACCCTTGTCCCCAATTGCAGGGCATTTAGATGCTTGCCCTGACTACAAAACCGCTTACTGTACTTTTATCGCATGCTAATTCGATAAGTAAAGTTTAAACTCATCAGTAAGCGGCTTTTCTAAACGATTCGGTGCATTTACTGTTGCGGTCTGAAAGGCTTTTACATCATGCAGTCATCACATTAGTTAGTAATGACAAACTCATACAGGCCTTCAACGGCCAAAGGCTTAACTGTAGTCGCTAATTCAACGTTCAATTGAACAAACATGTGCTCCCAAAACCCTAGGGCTTCTCTGTCATCTTCATAGACCGAGACGTGCCACTTAGGGTGCTTACTCATCAACGCTTCTATCGCATAACGAGCTAACCCTTTTTTACGGTATTTGGGTAGAATAAAAATATCTGACAATTCTGGGAGCACTTCATGATTCACTTCAGTGGGTTCAACTGACACAAACCCTGCGATACACTTGTCAGCTGTTATCAGATAAACCTTGCAACCTTGATCGCCTTTAATCATTCCTGCCAAAAACGACTCATCGACATCAAATTTACCATTGCCTTCAACATCTTCCAGAGAAAAGTGTGATTGGTGATACTCATAAAATTGCCAAAGCATGAGAAACAGCTCAATATCATCTTCAGTCAGTTGTTTAAGATCTAGGTGCATCGTTTGTTCCTTCTGATTTAACGAGGTTACTCTTTAAGCTTCGCTTTCACAGTATGAAATAGTTTTCGACTTTTTGTAGTTCAACTAAATCCAAACATCGTTTTCTGCTTTCAGACTACTATCAGCCTCGCCAGTGTTAACAACTCCCCGTGGTTCGACTAGTAATACTTTACACTCTTGATACGCCACAGGCTTGTGTTCCACACCTTTAGGAACCACGTACATTTCTCCTTCTGCTAAAGACACTTTTCCATCACGGAATTCGATATCTAAGCAGCCTTCAATAACAATAAAAACTTCGTCGGTATCAGGATGGTCATGCCATACAAACTCACCCTGAAATTTAGCTAGTTTTAGCTGATAGTCGTTCATCTGTGCAATCACTTTAGGTGACCAATGCTCACTAAACTTACTAAGCTTTTCTGAAAAATTAATTGCTGAATACTGCACTCTCTGTCCTTAATGTAAATACCAATTACGACGATGTCTGCGCACTTGTTCGTAACGCTTTATACCACTTACCTGTAATGACAAACTTGGGAAATGTGTAAAGTTGTTCCAGAAGGATGCGCGAAACAACATTTAATGGTCCGGTGAAAGGTTCAGCTGGCAAGCTTTCCTTCCCATGACCAACGCCCTGCATAATAATAGACCCCCCCATCAAGCCCAAAGACACAATCGCAAGCCAAAAGTTCACTAATAGAACTGACGAAAGCAATAAGCCAAAACCGATTATAAAAATGGGCACCAACAATATATGCAGAATAAGATTAAATTTATTACGATGATACTTAGCATATCCTTGCCACTGCCAAGCTACGAGCTCGCTAACTTTCATATATCTTTCCTTAATGTATTGATGAGATACCTAAAATAGTAACAGCACTAATCATAATGTCTATGCCAAATTTTAGACACAAAAAAAGCAAGCCTTAGCTTGCTTTTTTCTTCATCAACGTTGCTTATAGCTTTGTGATGTTCTCTGCTTGAGGACCTTTCTGGCCTTGAGTCACGGTGAACTCTACACGCTCGCCTTCAGCAAGAGTACGGAAACCGTCACCTTTAATAGCGCTGAAATGTGCGAATACGTCAGGGCCATTTTCTTGAGCGATAAAACCAAAACCTTTAGACTCGTTAAACCACTTAACGGTACCTGTAAGAGTGCTAGACATAATACTAATATCCTGAAAAAAAACAAAGTTTGCTAACAATAACCACTATTGCTAACGTGCTATGCCCTTGTGGGCGCATAGACCTAAATTTGCTGAGTGGATAAAACTTCAGGACGGTACTACTACAAGCAAAAACTTATACAACAACGTAATGGAGATTTATAAACACTGACCCAAATTCTGTCTATGGTTATAATATAGGGTTGTTACCCTAAGTCAATGTATTTTTAATCAACACTGTGACCATATGATTACAAATTTTTGTTATTTAATCGCTGTGTAGAGCTTATATTTACTGGGCTGAGTGCATAACAACTACAAACCGTCCAACTCATCCGACTTGTAAAAAAAGAAAACGTCATATTAGAACTCAAATTCCAACGCCAATCTAAAACTGTGATCATTACCAGACTGGCTGATTTCGGTTATAAATCCAGCTTCCCATTTCAGCTGTTTTTGTCCATCAAAGCGGTGCAGTCCTATAAACGCTGGCCCTATGCCAACAAAGTTTTCCCCCATATAGAGCTCAATTGCAGGCTGAAATACACTGTATAGTCTATAACGGTATTGCGCTCGGAATTCTGACTCCCATTCGTCATGAATATCTTGCCCCCATTCACGCACAATAAATGCGTTCAGTGTGACACTCGCTCGGCCAAACTCTTTTTCAAATAAAAACCCGGCTGTCGCCTCGTACGCGGCGTTCTTGTGTTGTTTCTCCAGCTCAAACAGCATGCCGACATCCGCCCAGTATCGCCCTTGCTCTACCATTTGCCAGCGCGCTTCAAGCTCATATCCTGCTAACTCAAAATTATCTTGGTGATCACGCTCACCAATGGCGTATCCCTCAATCGTGACTGTTTCAGAAATACTCCAGCCTAACCCTAGCCGTTGTCCAAGCACATTTCCTTGTTCAGTTTTCCGTGATAATAAGCGCCACTCAATTTCTCTTTCAAGCGGCAAAACGTAAGGATGATACACTTTGTCCACCACCATACCATCAGCTCTAGCAACATGAGCAAACGCCAGAAAACTAGCGAGCAATAACAGGGTTAGCCTATGACTCATGTGCAGCTCTCCAATAAACTAAACTAGTAAACACCGCAAAAGCGGTAATAAACCCCAGTAGCATGTAACTGCTCGGAGTAGCTTCATAGCCAATCAGGACTTTTAACATCCTACCAAAAACACTATATTCATCAATGATATGACGTAAATCCAGCATCACAGCACCAACCGCAATAACATCAATCTGGCTTGCTAAATCAACCGCTTGGCTAACCTTACTTGCGGCATGTAAGGCCACTAGTACAACCAACAAGCCGTAAACTCGATGCGCTTTAAACCAATCTAAACAAAAATACAGCAGCGTAGAAAACCCCAAACAGATCCCTATTCCCAAGGTCATCGCTATCAACATGATTTGACCACCATGCTCCTTATGATAGGAAATAAAGAAACTCGCCAAATGTGTAACATACAAACTACATGCAATGGCTAGAGCCAAAATGCTGGATCGTGTCGAGGAATAACATGTACTGATCAACACCAAACAGTACAGAATTAAGAGCAGTCCAATTTGCAACAACTCGTATCCCCGATAGTCGAAGCTTGACGATATTTGTGAGCCGCTTCGCCAAAAGAATAGACAACCTATCAATCCGAGCATGGCTGCTAATACCGTAGATTTTACCGACAGCGTTGTTTTACTGCATTGCATCAACAGCACCCACATCACCGTAACAGGTAAAATCTGATTAATGGTGACGACAACCGTGTTAAGAAGCACCTTTTTCCTCCTTAACCACCACGATACCTTGTGCAGTACTAGGTGAAAATTCACCAAAAAACTTATATTCACCGGGCATTAAAGGACCTATATAAATGACACTTTTACGATTAGGAAATAACACCTTTTCGCGGTTTAAATCGAAACTGTCAAATTCTTCGACTTGTGTGTCTTGGTTTTCAATAATCAGTCGGACTTTGGTATTTGCAGGCACTTCCACTTTGTCCGGTTGAAATAGGTGATCTTTTAACACGATCGTTATGCTCTCTATCGCAGCACTGGGTGCAGTAAAAAAACCACCAACAAGCATTCCTAACCAGTAACTAAGCAGCCTCTTATTACTCGTCATTATCGCTCCTTGGAAACTTGACTTGAACACATAGCCCGCCAAATTCACTAGGTTGTAGCGTGATCTCAGCCTGATAGATTTTTACAATGTGGCTCACAATTGCCATTCCAAGCCCTGCTCCTTTCTCGCCTGACGGGTGCTTATCTCCACCGACTCGATAAAAACGATCGAACACTCTTTCGATTTGCTGCTTAGACATTCCGACGCCGGAGTCATTGATTTGCCACAAGATATATCGCTTGTGTTGCAAAATTCGAATTCGGATTTCTCCTTGTTTTGGTGTGTATTTGATGGCGTTACTAAGTAAATTTGAAAACAACGTTGTCAGCGTGAACTCACACCCCATTAACTGCAAATCTTCGGCATCTAGGCTGATAGACAAGTGCTTTTTCTCTATTTTTGAGTACATCTGGGCGACTAAGTTTTGTGTTAGCTCATCCACATTTTGCAAGCTAAACTGCTGGTGCCAAACTTCTGGCTCCGTTCTAGCGAGTGTTAGCATTTGCTCAACCACATGATTGAGTTCTGACAACCCTTGCTCAAGCGCTTCGATGCTACCGTGGGATACATCGTTCGCCAAGTTATGTAAATGAATTTTCAAGCTTGCTATGGGCGTTTTTAGTTCATGCGCTGCATCAGAGGCAAAATAACGCTCTTTCAAATACGCCACTTCTACTTTTTCAAACAACGCATTGATGGTGCCAATAACCGGAGCAACTTCTGCAGCTGAGCTATGCGTAGTTAACTGTGAAAAGTCTTTGGCACTGCGCTGACGCAGTTCTTTTGACAATTTACGTAGTGGTAACAGGGCGTTGTAAATCATCCAAGCTATAAACACAGCCAACAGCGGCATTACCACAATTAATGGTGTCATGGCTGATATGATTAACCCTTCTGCCAAAGCAAAACGCTTTTGAATGGGTTCAGCCACTACAACTCGATTGGCGCCTTTTTGCTCAGTGTAGGTTCTTAATCTCATGCCATTGACATTTTGTGTCGAAAATCCCGACTGCAACGTTAAAACAGGCAAGCCTTGCACCAAAGCTTTACTGCCAAGCACCAAATTCTGCTCATAATATAATAAATAATAAAGGTCGTTATCATTTGTTAATTCAATTACTTGCTGACGTTGAAACTGAGCATTTAGCAATAAAGCTGCAATGGATTGTAAATGGGCATCAAGTTGTGAATCAGCCTGTTCCATACTGCTGTTATACCCACGCAATAACGCCATAAATGCAGACAATACCAAAACTGATACCAAAATCAGTGTCAGCTTGCGATTTATCGAACGTCCTGGAGGAGCCTTAAACCGACTCACTTAATTGGCCTTATCAACCACATACCCTATACCTCGGAGCGTTTTGATAAAACCATCGGGCATTTTTTTGCGAAGGTGATGTATATGGACCTCGATGGCATTCGAACCAAGCTCTTCTCCCCAATCGTACAATTTATTTTCTAGCTGAGACTTGGACAATACTCGACCTTGGTTTTCCATCAAAGCTTTAAGCAACATATACTCTTTGCGAGGTAAGATAATTACATCGTTAGCCACTAAGACTTGGTGACTGGCAAGATCTAACTCGACATTTTTACAGCTTAACTTGCTGTTAGCCTGATTCGTAAAGCGCCTACCAATTACACGCAACCTTGCGAACAACTCTTTTGGTTCAAAAGGCTTGGCTAAGTAATCATCAGCGCCAAGATCAAGTCCGGCAATTTTATCCTCTAGGCTATCTCGCGCAGTTAGAATTAACACCGCGGTTTCATGCTGTTTTTTGTTAAGTTTTTTCAGCACTTCAATGCCATCACCGTCAGGTAACCCTAAATCCAAAATAACCAAGTCAAACTGGCTATTCCTCACCCATTGAGTTGCGTTTTGCAAAGTAGGGGCATGCTCAACCGCATACCCTTCTTTTTTCAGCGAAATGATCAATCCTTGCGCAAGCAATGTATCATCTTCAACTAATAGTAATCTCATCGCTTCTTCTATTTTCTCTTTTTTAGCTTTTTATCGACTTTAGCCAATAAAGCTGCAATTTCTTTCTGGCGGTAGTCATCCGCTTTGTCTCGACCTGGACGACGCGGTGCTTGCTGGGCTTTGATCAGATAATCATGCGCGGCTTGATATTTACGCTCGGCATACAGAAACTGCCCGTAAAAATAGTTTACATCAATTCCTTGGGGGTTGATTGCCAATGATTCTTTAAACAGTTGCTCTGCTTTTTTATCGCTGCCAAAACCTATCGGCCATCCCGGTACTTGCGCATAAAGCGTTCCTAAGCTCGTTAATGCAGATCCAGACAATGCGCTTTTATCAAGCTCCAATGCTTTTTCTAACGATGCCTTAGCCTCTTTTGCAAGCCCTAACGCGCCTAAACCACCTTTCGCGCCAGCGTAGCTTGATTTCACAATACCTTGCCAAATATAGGCTTCAGCTCGCTGAGGATAATTCTGTACAAACGTGTTGGTTTGTTTAATAAGCTCATCAAAACTGCGCTGTTGATTATCATCTTTTGCTTCATAATTTACCACTGCCCACTGTTTTTGAATGCGAAGTAAATCGTCATCAAACGCAGCCAGTGCTTGAGTACTTGTTAATAATAACGAGGTTAAAATACAAAGTGAGAATAATGTTTTCATTACACAGACTCCTTAGTTGAAAGTATGGAGACAATGGTTTTCGCCTTTTTAATCAGAGCACTGTCAACCACTTCAGGTAACAAGCCATTTAAACGGGCAAAAAGCTTTTCAGGAAATCCTACCGCGAGTCGCTTGTGATGACTTTTTAATAGCTTCATGAATGCACAGGCTACGACATCAGGTGGATCCATGCTGGCACCTAATGCTTCATTTACCGCAACGGCTGTATCGTCATTCATCTCTGTCGTAGTCGCTCTAGGTGCTAAACACTTCACATCGATCTGGCCATCAAGTTCCCGACTTAGCGCCTCAGAAAAGCCGCGCAAACCAAATTTACTCGCACAGTATGCCGTTTGGTACGGAAAGCCGATTGAACCAAAAGCCGATCCCACATTTACGATCGTGCCCTGATGACGACTTAATTGAGATAAACACGCTTGGCTTAGTAACATAGGTGCTAACAAATTAGTTTGGATCTGAAGATCAATCTCCAAAGCTGTCATTGCTGCAAACGGCTTTAAGGTATTCACTCCAGCGTTATTGACCAATAAACTAGCCCCACCCATGGTTGAGGCTTTTCTTGCTATTTGCGAAGCCGCTCCTTGCTCAGTAACATCAATGGCGATGTAATCATGATTGCCAGAAACCGAGGCCAATACTTGCTTCAAGCGTTCAGTATCTCGACCAACAATTAGACACCGCCAGTCATCTGCTATTAGCTGCTTGCAAATGGCTCGACCGATCCCCTTAGAGGCACCCGTGACTATAGCTAAGCGCTGTACTGACATTAGCTTGCCTCCGAAAAGTTCATTACATTTGGCTGAGTCTCAATTGAACGGAACACATCGCCGTATAGTTGATAAAAGCGCTTAGCACTGTGAATGATCAACGCCTGCTCTTTGTCACAACTAATTTTGTTCATCAGCCCTTTAAAAAAATCGATATGTTCGATGTCAAGCGCGCCATGAGATGTCAAATAAGAGAATGCACTACGCGGCAAGTTAAGTTTGTTGGCAATTTGGCTTGCTGCATTGTCAGCAAGGGCAATTGATGTACCTTCGAGCACGTTGACCATGCCAAAAAAACACAACGGATCAATGCGAGAAATCGAATCATAGGCATAAGAAACCATCATTTCTGTTGCAAAACTCGCAGTGCTGTGTCGCACCACTTCTTTGTCTATTCCACACGCGGCGATATCGTTCAAGATCCATTCTTGGTGCCCCATCTCTTCTTCAATGTAATGCCCTATTGCCTCCCTTAACCATTCTTTGCTGTCGTCTAGCTTGGCCCCGCATGTCATCAGTAGAGGGACTGTATGTTTAACATGATGAAAAGCCTGCTGTAGAAACGACACATATTGGCCTAGCGTAATTTCGCCATGAAAAACCGCATTGATAATTGGTGCGCTGAGTAAATAAGCACGTTCTTGTTGTGTTTGGGCTTGAAGTCGGTCAAAAAAATTCATGTTGTGCTCCTGCTTATGCGATTGCTTTGTTCGCATCAACGTATAAGTTGGCGATCTGTAAGTGGTAACATTCTGAAATTGCTTTACGTTTTGGTCTGCCATTACTAGTCAGCAAGCCATTACGTTGCGTAAAGGGAACCTCTAGTAGTAAGGTTTTCTTGATTTGAGCGTAATCTGGTAATTGTTTGTTAACTCTGGCAACCGCCTGCTCAAGCAGCTGTTCAGAAAAGTTAGGGCCGCTCACAATCAGAGCCGTTAAAAATGGTTTTGCTTCGCCGATGACCACACATTGCATAATGCCAGCTTCGGCAAGGAGCAAAGATTCAGGCCACTCTGGTGAAACATTGCGGCCAAAGCTAGTGATGATCAGGTTACTTTTACGGCCTTCAATAAAGTACTGTGCGTCTTGATGAGAGACCAAATCACCGGTTGCCAACCAGCCGTTTTGTGAGAGTGATTCGCCTTTCAAATACCCTAAAAAAGGGTTGCCTTTAATATGTAATTCGCCATCTTCTACTTTGGCCGTAAGATGCGGTAGTAGTTTGCCGACACTGCCGTCTTGTTGTCCCACATTAAGACATACAACGGATCCTGCTTCGGATAACCCATACCCCTGAAACACCGGTAGACCAAGCTGAACAGCTTGCTGTAATACCGAGACATCTACTTTAGCTCCACCGACAGCAATAAACTTTAGTGAACTTGGAGGCAACCAACCTTTTTGAACAGCTTGGATTAACACCAAAAGTAGTTCTGGAACCAAAATCAAGCTGGTCGGCTTTGCCTGACTAATTTTGTTCAACAAAAGACTCGGATTAGCCAATCGACTGCCTTCGAAACCCAAGCTGGAAAGTGCTGCCACTTCAACACAACCACCACTTAATAACGGTGCGTAGACCCCGGCAATATTCTCAAGCAGCACCGGAAGCGGAAGTAAACAAAGGTGTTTAGGCTGTGGTAACGAAATCACTTCACATAAACTTTTGGCCACTGCCAACTGATTTGGTAGCGATAAGCAAACGCCTTTAGGTGCTCCTGTAGAGCCTGAAGTAAACGTCACTTTTTTCGTGTTTGGAAAGTAGCACTCATCACCTTGCAAGTTAGTATCGTACAAAAACAGTACTTGCCCACCAACAGAGACCTTAGATACCAAGGCATAGTTTTCAAGTTGAGTGTCTGCGATCAGCCACTTAGCTGCTGTCAAACTGAGTGTATGCTGCACCTGACTGGTACTAAAAAAATGTGGGATGGGTATCGAAACTTTGTTAGAAGCACTAAGCGCAAGATCACACAAAATCCAGCTTATGGAGTTGTCTATCATCATCGCAACACCGTTCCCTGACAGGTCACCGAGGAACTTTTCTAGCCTTGCTACATGTGACTTCACCGCGCTCAGCGTCAAGTTTTGTACTTCTTGTCTGAGAACAATGTCTGCACCGTTGTGCGGCAATTGAGATAATAAATCACGCATAACAAAAGCACTCAGTTAACTCTTTAGCCTCATAGACCAAGTCGTTTTGAATGTGCTGGTACAGTTGGTTTTGTGCAATCACTGCAATCACGTCTTGCAAATTGACGGCGCAGACGATAGGTGAACATTGATAGTAGCTGCCATAATCTTTTGCCGTAGCAATAGCGTCACTGGCTTGTACTAACTCTGTGATCTTCACCTGGCACAGTTTCATTAATGCTCGAACTTGCTTGGTAGCGGTGAACACTAAATATTGGCAATCAGAGTCCAACAAGGCTTGAGCAACAATGATAAAATGACCAAGCGTCGCCATTCGGCATGTTGAATATAAATTACCTAATTCAGCAATGTTTGTCCGCGTGGGTGTATTGGCAAAATAGCGTTCAATTGATAGGTCCGTATACTGTTCTACGAACAAAGATGAATCTGCTGCCGAGCGTAGCCCTAAGAAGCAATCTCCGCCTCGGTAATTTAATTGACTAAGTAACGGGTAATATTCATGTACATCGGCATTAAAGGCTTTTGCGAAACCATAATGTATGGCTTGCTCTAATCTTTGTCTGTTTGCCGCTTCTGGAGTTGCCAATACTAATCGGCTTGCAGACGTAAGTTGTGTTATTGCTTCGCCCATCGTCGTCACACCTTTTTCGTTTTGATGTAACTACCTTAAAAAGCGAAAATTAAGAAAACCTTAAGGAATATTAAAAGACAGAGACTTTTCAAATTACCAGCTCGGCTCTAGCAAGTGATTACACATATCAGGTACAATGCGCTCTGAAGACAATGAAAAATAACAATAAAAATAGCATGAATTTCCAATACCAACCCGACTGTTTAAACTGCCAAGCTCCTTTACACAGCGAATTCTGCACTCAGTGCGGACAACAAAAAGCAAGGCGAATCGAATTTGCAGAGCTACTAAGAATATTTCAAGAAGGGCTTCTGGAACTAAAGTCTCCGTTTTTGAGATTAATGTGGGATATGACGGTGCGCCCTACAGAGACCGTCAAAGCTTATATCGGTGGGCAGAGAACAAAATACTACAACCCGTTTAAATACTGTTTGTATGTTACGTTAAGCTTTATTATTGCCTATAATCTACTTGGCGTTGACTATTTACTTCAAGACATGACGGTTTCATCTGATGAAAGTGCCATTGCAAGTCAGATCCGTGAAAAATTAGGCAATATATCAATAATGTATGGAAACTTCATATTCGCATTGATATTCGCTATCCCAATAAAGTGGGCCTTTAGAAAAAACACATATAACCTTGCAGAACTATATATTGCACAACTACTTATCTACTCTCACTTTTCATTCTTATTTTCACCTTTAGTATTACTTGGTAACCCAGTCGACATAATCTTGATCACGGGAGGCATCATACTTATTATCAATGTCGTAATTTGTCTTCAGCTCAGAAAATCAAAACAGCATACTGTGCGCGATATCCTACATTTAATTTTGGCCACACTCGGCTTTTTCGTTTGTTTCGCCATCGCAACAACGATCATAACAGTGATAGCGGTGATTACGTATCTGTCACTCACCGAAACGTAGTAGACACCACCTTAATTTGCGTCAGTTCGTCAAAAGCGAGCTAGCGCATATGAAATTAATCAACCTCAACTGTGGATAATCAGAAAGCATACTTATCCAAAGCGAAGATAACTGGCGCGACCTACTAAAGTTTGGTTACAATCAACAATTATTCTGTCATCAACAACGGCAACGGATAATCGATGAACTTCCAGCAACAAACTCACTGCTTAAACTGTAAAGCCCCATTACACACGCCATTCTGCGCTCAATGCGGGCAAGAGAAAGCGCGACGAATAGAGTTTTCCGAGCTATTCAGAATTTTCCAAGAAGGCATTATAGAAATGAAATCGCCTTTCTTAAAGCTAATGTGGGACATGACCGTACGCCCAACGGAAACGATTAAAGCTTATTTAGGTGGACAAAGAACCAAATACTACAACCCATTTAAATACTGCTTATACATTGCACTGAGTTATATCATTATTTCCAACTTATTAGGTATTGACCATGTGTCTACTGCCGTGGAATTAGCAAAGTCGGATGATGAAAGTGACCGCCATATGCTTGAAGTCATAATTAATAACGGGTTGCTGTATGGAAACTTTTTATTCGCCTTGTTGTTCGCGATACCTGTAAAATTGGTTTTTAGAAATAACACCTACAATCTCGCTGAATTGTACATAGCACAACTGCTACTGTATTCACATTTTTCCTTTTTGCTTTCTCCCATTAGCCTATTTGGCGGGACCTCAAATATAGTATATTTTGCTTCAGTACTAATATTTATAGTAATGGTCGTTGTGTGTTTACGGTTAAGAAAGTCGCAACAGCACACAGCACGTGACACTATTTACTTATTGTTGACCACGATTATTTTTTTCGCTGTAACAGCCATCACAGCCACATTTACTTCGCTTGCCGTAATGAACGCCTATAGGGCACTCTTCCCTGCATAAAATCAACATTAGTTAGGAGCCTACAGGCTCCACTTTTTCTGATTAGAAAAACGCTTTGTTTGACCGATTTTTGACTTTAGTTATTCGATACTAACGAAAAAGGACACTCACCCCTTATTTCGTTGCTAAGTATTTCAAAAATAATAATTAAGGTTCGTCATTATGAGATCACTGTTAAAAACTATTTGTTATGTTTATCTGCTATTACTTGGTTGCACTTCTGCAGCCAGCTCATCAATAAAAGTTCACTATCAAAACGACTATCACGTCATTTTCTTGCCGGGATTCAGCGTTCAACAGCGAGACTGGCAACCGATAATCGATGAACTGCCAGCGACGATTCAAAGTTCTTTTCATGAGAGTATTTTGTTTGATAACAACAATCAGTCGCTGTCAATAGAGCAACATATTGCTTGTCTGAATAAACTGATCACTAAAATACGCCTCCAGCAAAAGGTGATCATTGTCGGTCACTCACTGGGGGGGTTACTAGCAACAGAATATGTAAAAAAATATCCTCAAAACATCGATGCTTTGATTTTGCTTGATCCGAGCGTAATGCAGCAGCGAGTCTGGTTTAAACAGTTTGACGAAAAGCGCATCAAACAAGATGATGAGAAGCTACGATCCTTTTTACCACATAGATTGAAAACTGTTTATAACCATTTGATCTCCGAACTGGACGCGGCAGACAGACAAGTCACCCCACTACCGCCTTCAACAAAAGTCACTTTGTTTACATCCATGAAAGTACCTACAAATCCGCTTTTCTTTGAGGAAACACAGCAAGGAAAACAGTTATGGTTAAAACTACACACTGCCTTACTCGAAAATGTAGAACAGCAAAGCCATATTTTACTCTCGGATGTCGGCCATAATATCCACCTTGAGCGCCCCGAGCTATTGCAAAGAAAAATAACTGAAACTATTGACTATCAACACGGCATCAATGAACCATCAAGTGAGTGACGCTGGGATTCCCTCGTGTCTCCTGTCATGATATAAATTGCATAGACATCAAAATGAGCTAACCCATTGTTAAAGTGTATGAAAATTCTTTTAGTAGAAGACAACCCTGAGTTAAGCCGTCAATTGGCTACGTTTTTTGACGGCTTAGGGTGGCTGGTTGACTATGCAATTACCGCTAAACAAGCTTATCAATTGGTGTTAAAAAATGAATTTGACGTTATCGTATTGGACATCAATTTACCTGATGGTAATGGTTTTGATGTCTGCCGCGATATCCGCACCAATGCCAATTACCATCCCGCAATACTGATGCTCACAGCAAGAGACAGTTTTGAAGATAAATCATCTGGTTTTAACAGTGGAAGCGATGACTATCTGACTAAACCATTCGATTTTAGAGAGCTTGCTTTACGATGCGAAGCGCTCGCAAGACGCAAAAAGTTATTCGTCAATCAAAGTATTCAAATTGGCCAGCTGAACATAGATCACAAATCTCGGCAAGTATCGTGGAATAACACCGAAATTCCCCTCACACAGACAGGTTTTGACATCTTGGCAGCCCTTGCTAGCGCCTATCCAAAAGCGGTGACAAAATCCACCCTTATTGAACAGATTTGGCCACATGACCCGCCTTCTAGTGGCTCTCTCAAATCACATATCTACAATTTACGTAAAGCGCTAGAGAAAGTGGTTGAAAACGATTTGATCCACACTGTCAGTAATGTTGGATATCAACTACGAGATAATCATGCTCAGTCTTAGAAACAAGCTGCTGCTATGGATTAGTTTACTCATTTTACTAGTGCACAGTTTTTATTTGCTCGTTGCGAATCAGCTGTGGTCATTTAGTCAAGATCACCTCGCGGCCTTTGTTCTACAACATGAAATACAAATTCAGCGGCTAGCTATTTTGCAAGAACGATCTGCGTTACCTAGCTATTTACGCATTTCTGAGTCACTACCAACAACGCCAAACAGCATCACAGAAAAGCTCACTCATGATGATGAAATCTGGGTTATCAGCACTGGAAAAGAAAAAAATATGCAATCCCACTCGAACCTACTTCCCATAAAAAGCCTGAACAATGGTTAGTATTTAATGCTAGCCAAGCAACACATCTGAGTGAATTCGGCGACGTTTTAGTATTTTTTGCGCTGATCTGTTTACTCGTATTTATGCTGTTTTCGACCGCCTGTACTTGGCTCATAGCTAAACATATTTCCTCACCTATTCAACGTTTGAGTAAAGCTGTTGCTACGGAAAACAATACTGAAATTAAACAACTTTGCAATGAGAGAGCTTACATTGAATCCCATGATTTAACTCATCAGTTTTATCAAACATTGGGACGTTTACAACACGCATTATTGAGAGAGAAAAACTTTACTAAAGACCTTAGTCACGAGTTAAGAACGCCAATTAGTATATTAAAAAATGCACTTGCTTTACATAATCACGGCAACTCTTCAGGTAAACATCCTGAGCTTAACGCCATAGAGCATGCGACGCACAAGCTGACTCATACAGTCGAGATTTTGCTTGCTTTAGCTCGCAACGAAAACTTGGTCTTAGAAAAAATTAAGCTTCTGCCAATTTTAGAGCAGCAGATCCTCGACTCGTACATGGCATATGGACAAGCTGAACCTGACATTCGGCTAAAAGTGCCCAGTGAATTAACCGTTATCGGTAATATCCACTTAGTTACGTTATTGATTCAGAACCTTATCAACAATGCAATACACCATGGTAGTCATCAAACGTTAGTTATAACTCAACAAGACAACCGGCTAATCTTTGCAAACCCTATCAGTCAAAATCAATCGTCCACTTATCTTGGCTTAGGTCATGGCAATTATTTAATCACTCGAATTGCCGAAGCAATGGAGTGGCAACTAAACAATGGGGTGATTGAGCATACGTATCAAGTGACGATTACCTTCTCGCCTAGTTAATCTCTCCAAAGGTTGTATGTCGCTAAGTTGGCAACTGAATTAATAGATTTCATATAAATGATAACGACAAAGTCGTTACTAGAATAGATACTTTATGGTTAAATACGCAACATTATAAATACAACAACAAACAAAGATGGAATTTGAAAACCAAACTCACTGTTTAAATTGCCATGCGCCTTTAAATACGCCCTTTTGCGGACAATGCGGTCAAGAAAAAGTCCGCCGTATTCAATTTTCCGAGTTATTTAGGCTAATCCAAGAAGGGATTTTAGAGCTGCGTTCTCCTTTTTTACAGTTGATGTGGGGCATGAGCACTCAACCTATTGCCACTATAAAAGGCTATTTAAATGGTGAACGTACCAAGTACTTTAATCCGATAAAGTATGCCTTTTTCATATTCACAGCTCTACTCATTTTACTGGCTCTATTTGATATTCCTGTGATCCCCCCCAACGCCTTACCTGACTCAGAGCATAATCAACAATTTCGATCCATACTTAACGACTACGTATCCTCAACCTTACTTTATCAATACTTTTTACTGCCCTTTTTTAGCGCCTTGGGAGCAAAACTTGCTTTAAGAAAGAAGACCTTTAATGTAGCGGAACTCTATATTGCTCATTTATTGCTGTCTACACAGTTGGCAATAGTAAGTGCTCCTTTTTATTTTGCAGAATTACACTTTACTCAAACCTTCTCTTTTGTTTCGATTGCGATAACACTTTTTTTCACAACATGGATGAGTTTACTGCTGAGAAAAAGCAAAGAGAATTCAATTAAAGATGGTGCCCTTATCCTACTGTGTGTGACATTGTCCCAGTTACTAGCCATCATTCTCTTAAGTATTCTTTTGGCTGCATTCACTGGCTTTCAAGTCGCCCAACTTGAACAGCTCCAAGCAGGTTCTTAGGGTATATTGTGATTGCTGGGTTTGCTTTTTCAGCTATAGATAAACGAACCCAACAATGGCTCACTGACAAACGCAAAAAGCTCGCTTATATTTTGCTGAAAATGAGGGACAGGCAGAGCTTAATCAAGCGATAGAGCATTTTTAAGAGCACCGTGCTTTATCAAAACTTTTGGATGGCATTAGTCAGTGCTATTCCCGTAAAACTGACGCTTAGGAAAAACACTTTTAATTTTGTAAAATCTACATAACGCAAATGCTAATTTACTCTCACTGTGGATTTCTCGCAGGACCAATAAATCTATTCTGACTACACTACTATCCAAAGATGTCTGGTTTGATGATACTGCCTATATTTATTATCAGTATCATCGTTGCCATAGGGTTAAGAAAATCACATCATAAAACGTTTAGAGATTCAGTACTGTTATTTGTGTTTGGGAACATAGACCTTTTCTCACTCACGCTGATAGCGCTATTTATCACTGGAGCGCTCCTTAACACGTTCAACCACGTTTTCTCTTCATGGTTGTAGAATTGCATTGTGCTGAAGTGAGAAAGTACCAAATTAGTAGTTTCTGATGTTGCTATCTTGACGCTTTGTCTCAACACACGTTGATTGATTATGTCGCCTTAAAGTACATCCTTGTACCAAGCTAAATCTAATATGGATTTAATGTTCGACCAGCATCCCTTTGATCAGGTTAATTTCTTGCAAAATATCATGATGATCCCTGTCTTTTATTAAATTAACTGTTAAGTTCTGCCTCACATACTCAGATAGGTTATTATCAGGCAATTTCTGAACTAGTTGATTAAATCTAACGCCAACTTCATCGTTCAATTGAGTATTTAATTTACCCGCTTTCAATAATGAAACTTTGGTGTGACTTAGCAAACCGCTGACTTCATCTGCATCTATTTTTGCTTCATAAGGTAGCGCTAATAAGATACTAGATATATACTTTTCTTCGTATTTATCAGCTAACAAGCTGCTTCTTAAATCTTCCTGTATTTGAATCATGTCTTTTTGCTGATAAAATTCTTTCAACTGCCCAGTTTTCAGTAATGTGTCGATTAAATATACACAAATATCTGTATAACCAAGTTGTTCGAGCTGATAAGCCATTTCCAGTGCAATTTGACCGCCAGAAGACCATCCAAGTAATCGAATTCTCATGCTCTTGGTTGGATATTCTTCAATCATTTTGCTGATATAAATCTCAGCGATTTTTTTCAATGATCCCGTTTTTTGATCACTGCTATGATTGTAGTTATCTATCCCGATACACGAATATACTCCTTCTAGTTCCCTTGCTAGCGGCTGATAAACCTCACAACCACTGCTACTTGGATGCACCATAAACAAGTAGTCTAAGCTTCCATTTAAGCTATTTAGTGGCTTAAGCAAACGATTTTCTAGATTTTTCTGTATTGAAGCGACACTGCTATAAATAAAGAGCAGCGAAATAGGTAAGTTCAGGTTAAGTTGCTTATTTATCTCGCTGATTAACTTCATTGCCAATATAGAGTCACCACCAATACGGAAGAAGTTATCATTCACGCCAACGCGTTTTAGGCCTAACACTTCCTGCCAGATTTCGCATAGCTGTGCTTCAAGCGCATTACGTGGCGCCACGTATTCGTCTTCATTTACAAACTGTGGCTCTGGCAGCGCTCGCTTATCTACTTTTCCGTTCACCGTCAATGGCATCGCTGCCAATACCGTGAAACTATTCGGCTGCATATATGCTGGCAATACCACGCTTAGTTTCGCTCTACATGCCTCAACATCTAAAACCACTCCTTCACTGCCCACCAAATATGCCGCCAGTTGCTTTTTACCTTCATGCTCGCGCACCAGAACAACCGCCTGAGCTACTTCTGGTAACCCCGTTAAGGCGCTTTCTATCTCTCCCAATTCGATACGGTAGCCACGAATTTTTACTTGATTGTCATTTCTACCTAAGTATTCAAGGTGACCATCCGCTAACCAACGCACTAAATCTCCCGTTTTATACAAACGGTCATATCCTTGCGCTTTCTCTGCTTCACTCGCAAATGGATTCTCAATGAAACTGGACGCCGTCAGCTCATCACGATTCAGATATCCTCTCGCCAAGCCTATGCCGCTGATATACAACTCCCCTGGTGCATTGACTGGTACTATCGCACCCGCTTTATCCAGCACATACAATCGCATATTCGACAACGGACGCCCTATCTCATTCACATTCCGCGCTTGTGCCTGTTTACCCGACGCGTATACCGTCGCTTCCGTTGGGCCATAGTAGTTATGCAATGCATAATGACTCGACCAATACTGGCCCGCTTCTTTATCGCATGGCTCTCCTGCGAAAATCAGCGCTTGTAGACTTGGATAATTACAACGTGGCAACACTGACAAAATCGCCGGCGGTAAGAACACAAAGTTCAGTGCCTTCTCTATCATGTAAGTTTGCAGTGCTGTTACATTGGTCCGTACTGCTTCCGAGAAAATATGCAGCTCGCCACCAAAACACAGGCTGTTAAAGATTTCCGAGACTGATACATCGAAAACATAGTTACTAAAGCATGATGACCTACGATACTGTTCACTGATGTTGTATACATTCGACATTGAGAACAAGGTGTTGACGATGCTTCTATGTTCAATCATCACCCCTTTCGGCTTACCCGTTGTCCCCGAAGTGTAAATTACATAAGCCAAATCGCTGGAATGACTCACCGCTTCTGGATTCGCCTTGCACTGACCGCCATAAACCTCACCATCATCAACTCGCACCACCCTCGCCGATGTCAGTGCTGAGAGCTTCTCTTGATACTGCGATTGCGTCAGCACCACGCTCGCCTGTGTATCCGATAAAATAAATTCGACTCGTTCACTTGGATAGTCCGGTGAAATCGGTACATACGCCGCGCCTGATTTCAGTACCGCAAGAATACTCACCACCATTTCGACACTGCGTGCGACATACAACCCAATGAAGGTATCTGCGCTGAGTGCTTTTCCAGTCGAGACCTCATACTCGGCTCGTATCGCATGGGCTAGCTGGTTCGCACGTTCATTTAATTCGCCATAGCTCAGACTCTCACCTTCAAACACCAATGCCACTTGCTCTGGTGTTTTCGCTGCCTGTGCTTCAAACAAAGCGTGTAGCGTTGTATCTTGCGGATACGCTGCTTCCGTATCATTCCACGTATGTAATAACTGGTGACGTTCTTGGGCCGACAACACATCTACTTGTGCAACCGTTTGCGTGACATCGCTAACCAACGCCTGAAGCACTTTACAGTACATATCTCGTATACGTTTGATGCTCGACACCTCGAACAAGCTCACGGCGTAGTTAAAACCACCGCGGATCGTACTTTCACTGTCCGTCAAAGAAAGACTAAGATCAAACTTCGCTGTACTATATTGACTTTGCTCGTTATCAAACGCTGCGGGCATGAAGGGTAACGAATTCTCTGCTTCCTTTTGCTCACCAAAACGTTCGAAGGAGAACATCACTTGATAAATCGGATGGCGTGACGAGTCTCGTTCAACATCCAACAAATCAACCAATTTCTCAAATGGTAGCTCTTGATGTACTTTCGCTTGCGTCACCACACCGTGTACTTGCGCAATCAACGCACTCAGTGACTGTGCGCCATTTACACCTGCGCGTAGCGCCAGTGAGTTAACAAAGAACCCGATTAAGGATTGTGTTTGCGCATGATGACGGTTATCCGAAGGTGTGCCGATAACGATATCATCTTGGCCAGACAGCGCTGCTAACGTCACATAGAAGCCACTCAATAAGACAGTGTACAAGGTCGTTTCTTGTGATTGCGCCAACGCTCTAAGCTGCTCTGATAATGCCTCATCTAATTCAAAGGCAATATCCTGACCACGATAATCAATATGTGCTGGACGACTATGATCTGTTGGTAAAACTAGCGTTTCAAACCCAGACAGTTGCGTTTGCCAATAGCCTTGTTGTTGCTCAAGTACTTCACCTGTTAAGTAATCACGCTGCCAACTGGCATAATCTGTATAGCTGATCTCTAATTCTGGTAGTTCTGGGTTTCTGTCGGCTATTAACGCGTCATACGCTTCATCCAGTTCAGACATGAAGATATCTATCGACCAACCATCGAAACCAATGTGATGCCATAGCATCAATAAATAACCCTTCGACGTATTATCTCCCTCAACAACAAAGTGATGGAGCTTCAAACTCATTTCAGTCGTTAAGTCGAATGGTGTGGCTACCGCCTCTGATAAACTGGCCAACAACGTACTTTCACTGTCTAGTACGTGACGTTCAAGTTCAATGTCTTGAGCCAGTACAACTTGATAATCTTCTCCGGCATCATTGGTGTGATACACACTCTTCATCACTGGGTGACGAGTGGCAACCACATTTATCGCTGTTAACAACTTATCTAGCTCAGCGTCAGAGTTTAACTTTACGAGACTTGGAATATGATAAACGTCACTGCCTTGTTCAAAACGCTCGATAAACAACAAGCGTTCCTGCGCAAATGACAACGGCGCTTGCGCTAAGGTGCTGCGTGGAATAACTAATAGTTCGTCTTGTTCACCCAACTGCGCCGCAAGCCCTGCTACCGTTTTATATTCAAACAACAAGGCCAGCGGGACATCTACAGATAGCACATCTCTAATCGCCGCAGTCAGCTTAATCGCATTGATGGAATTGCCGCCAATGCGGAAGAAGTTGTCGTGCACACCAACTTGCTCTACACCTAAAACGTCTTGCCATAATTCACATAATTGCGCTTCTAACTCATTGCGTGGTGCTACATATTCATCTTCGCTAACAAAGCTTGGCGCTGGTAATGCGCGTTTGTCTACTTTGCCATTGATTGTTAACGGAATATGTTCAAGCTCAGTAAACGCAGCTGGGACCATATAATCCGGTAATTGTGTAGATAGCTGCGCTCTTACCCCATCAAGAGACAATGTGTGTCCTGCTTCTGCAACAACATAAGCGGCCAAGTATTTATTCCCGCCTTTGACTTTATCGACCACTACCGCTTGGGCAACATCTGCAAGCCCATTAAGTGCACTTTCAATCTCACCCAATTCAACACGATAACCTCGTATTTTTACCTGACTGTCATTTCGACCTAAGAATTCCAGTCGACCATCCGCCAGACGGCGCACTAAGTCTCCAGTCTTGTACAAGCGGGTATACCCTTTGGCTTTATCTGCTTCGCTCGCGAATGGGTTATTTATGAAACTCTCTGCCGTTAGGTCGTCTCGATTGAGGTAACCTCTCGCTAAGCCCGCACCACTGATGTACAACTCTCCAACAACATTAATTGGGGCTAGATTGCCTGAATCTGATAAGACATATAAACGACTATTCGGAATTGCATGACCGATATTCGTCGCGCTATCTCCCTGCTGATAACGGTTAACGCTCGCACAAACCGTGCTCTCTGTTGGACCATAAGCATTTAGCAATCGTGGGATAGCGTTAAATTTCTCATACAACTCAATGGTTGGCGCTTCACCCGCCATCACCAAGCACTCAAATGACGCAAAACACCCGGCATCTAACTGATGTAAAATTGCAGGCGGCAACGTCGCTAACTGAATGTTTTCTTTCGATAACAGCGCTGCTAACTTGCTTGGATCTTTACGCGTTTCTGTGCTGCTGATAAATAACGTATGACCCGACAGTAAACTGACAAATAATTCAGACACACTGGCGTCAAAGACATAATCCGCAAACCATAATGCATTTTGGTAAGCATCACACTCAAAGTGCTGACGCTGTGCCGTCACCAAGTGAGCGACATTGCGATGCTCAATCATGACCCCTTTCGGTTTACCTGTGGTGCCCGAAGTGTAAATCACATAAGCCAAGTCGTTGGCATCACTTATCGCTTCAGGGGTCGCTGAACTTTGACCACTAAATACCTCGGCATCATCAACCAGCAGTAAACTCGCAGTGGACCGTGTCGAGAGTTCCGCTTGATACTGGGTTTGCGTCAGCACTAAATCGGTTTGCGTATCCGATAAAATAAACTCGACGCGCTCTTGCGGATATTCTGGTGAAACTGGCACATACGCAGCGCCGGCTTTCAGTACCGCGAGGATACTGACTACCATTGCTAAACTGCGGTCCATATACAAGCCGATAAACGTATCAGCGCTTGTCCATTGGCAGACTCGTACCTAGCACGGATCGCGTGTGCTAACTGATTGGCACGTTCGTTCAACTCACCATAACTCAGTGTTTCATTTTCAAACACCAATGCCACTTGCTCTGGCGTCTTCGCTGCTTGTGCTTCAAATAAAGCCGATAAGGTTTTATCTTGTGGATAAGGCTTATCCGTATCATTCCACCTATGTAATAACTGGTGACGTTCTTCGGACGACAACACATCTACTTGTGCAACGGTTTGCGTGACATCGCTGACCAACGCCTGAAGCACTTTACGATACATCTCAAGCATCCGCTCGATGCTCGCCGCCTCAAATAAGCTCACGGCATAGTTGAAATTTCCGTGTATAGCGTCGACGCTATCAACCAAAGATAAACTCAAGTCAAATTTCGCTGGACTGTATAAGCTTTGTTCAGAATCCAGTGGAGGCGCAGCAAACGGTAAGTTGGATGCGCTATTATCGCCAGTACCTACACTCGCCAAATCGAACAGTACCTGATAAATCGGATGGCGTGACGAATCTCGTTCAACATCCAACAAATCAACCAATTTCTCAAACGGTAACTCTTGATGTACTTTCGCTTGCGTCACCACACCGTGTACTTGCGCAATCAACGCACTCAGTGACTGTGCGCCATTTACACCTGCGCGTAGCGCCAGTGAGTTAACAAAGAACCCGATTAAGGATTGTGTTTGCGCATGATGACGGTTATCCGAAGGTGTACCAATAACAATATCATCTTGACCAGACAGCGCTGCTAACGTCACATAGAAGCCACTCAATAAGACTGTGTACAAGGTCGTTTCTTGTGACTGCGCCAACGCTCTAAGCTGCTCTGATAATGCCTCATCTAATTCAAAGGCAACATCCTGACCGCGATAATCAATATGTGCTGGACGACTATGATCTGTTGGTAAAACGAGCGTTTCAAACCCAGATAGTTGTGTTTGCCAGTAGCCTTGTTGTTGCTCTAGGACTTCGCCACTTAAATAATCACGCTGCCAACTCGCATAATCTGCGTAACTTATCTCCAGTACGGGTAATTCGATTTTTCTTTCCGAAAGCAACGCACCATATACTTCATCCAACTCAGACATAAAAATATCTGCCGACCAACCATCGAAACCAATGTGATGCCATAACATCAATAAATAACCCTTCGACGTATTGTCACCCTCAACAACAAAGTGATGGAGTCTCAAACTCATTTCAGTCGTTAAGTCGAATGGTGTGGCTACCGCCTCTGATAAACTGGCCAACAACGTACTTTCACTGTCTAGTACGTGACGTTCAAGTTCAATGTCTTGAGCCAGTACAACTTGATAATCTTCTCCGGCATCATTGGTGTGATACACACTCTTCATCACTGGGTGACGAGTGGCAACCACATTTATCGCTGTTAACAACTTATCTAGCTCAGCGTCAGAGTTTAACTTTACGAGACTTGGAATATGATAAACGTCACTGCCTTGTTCAAAACGCTCGATAAACAACAAGCGTTCCTGCGCAAATGACAACGGCGCTTGCGCTAAGGTGCTGCGTGGAATAACTAATAGTTCGTCTTGTTCACCCAACTGCGCCGCAAGCCCTGCTACCGTTTTATATTCAAACAACAAGGCCAGCGGGACATCTACAGATAGCACATCTCTAATCGCCGCAGTCAGCTTAATCGCATTGATGGAATTGCCGCCAATGCGGAAGAAGTTGTCGTGCACACCAACTTGCTCTACACCTAAAACGTCTTGCCATAATTCACATAATTGCGCTTCTAACTCATTGCGTGGTGCTACATATTCATCTTCGCTAACAAAGCTTGGCGCTGGTAATGCGCGTTTGTCTACTTTGCCATTGATTGTTAACGGAATATGTTCAAGCTCAGTAAACGCAGCTGGGACCATATAATCCGGTAATTGTGTAGATAGCTGCGCTCTTACCCCATCAAGAGACAATGTGTGTCCTGCTTCTGCAACAACATAAGCGGCCAAGTATTTATTCCCGCCTTTGACTTTATCGACCACTACCGCTTGGGCAACATCTGCAAGCCCATTAAGTGCACTTTCAATCTCACCCAATTCAACACGATAACCTCGTATTTTTACCTGACTGTCATTTCGACCTAAGAATTCCAGTCGACCATCCGCCAGACGGCGCACTAAGTCTCCAGTCTTGTACAAGCGGGTATACCCTTTGGCTTTATCTGCTTCGCTCGCGAATGGGTTATTTATGAAACTCTCTGCCGTTAGGTCGTCTCGATTGAGGTAACCTCTCGCTAAGCCCGCACCACTGATGTACAACTCTCCAACAACATTAATTGGGGCTAGATTGCCTGAATCTGATAAGACATATAAACGACTATTCGGAATTGCATGACCGATATTCGTCGCGCTATCTCCCTGCTGATAACGGTTAACGCTCGCACAAACCGTGCTCTCTGTTGGACCATAAGCATTTAGCAATCGTGGGATAGCGTTAAATTTCTCATACAACTCAATGGTTGGCGCTTCACCCGCCATCACCAAGCACTCAAATGACGCAAAACACCCGGCATCTAACTGATGTAAAATTGCAGGCGGCAACGTCGCTAACTGAATGTTTTCTTTCGATAACAGCGCTGCTAACTTGCTTGGATCTTTACGCGTTTCTGTGCTGCTGATAAATAACGTATGACCCGACAGTAAACTGACAAATAATTCAGACACACTGGCGTCAAAGACATAATCCGCAAACCATAATGCATTTTGGTAAGCATCACACTCAAAGTGCTGACGCTGTGCCGTCACCAAGTGAGCGACATTGCGATGCTCAATCATGACCCCTTTCGGTTTACCTGTGGTGCCCGAAGTGTAAATCACATAAGCCAAGTCGTTGGCATCACTTATCGCTTCAGGGGTCGCTGAACTTTGACCACTAAATACCTCGGCATCATCAACCAGCAGTAAACTCGCAGTGGTCAGTGTCGAGAGTTCCGCTTGATACTGGGTTTGCGTCAGCACTAAATCGGTTTGCGTATCCGATAAAATAAACTCGACGCGCTCTTGCGGATATTCTGGTGAAACTGGCACATACGCAGCGCCGGCTTTCAGTACCGCGAGGATACTGACTACCATTGCTAAACTGCGGTCCATATACAAGCCGATAAACGTATCAGCACTCAGCGCTTGTCCATTGGCAGACTCATACCTAGCACGGATCGCGTGTGCTAACTGATTGGCACGTTCGTTCAACTCACCATAACTCAGTGTTTCACCTTCAAACACCAATGCCACTTGCTCTGGCGTCTTCGCTGCTTGTGCTTCAAACAGAGCCGATAAGGTTTTATCTTGTGGATAAGGCTTATCCGTATCATTCCACGTATGTAATAGCTGGTGACGCTCTTCGTCACTCACTAGCTCGATGGATTGATGTGGATGTTGCGTATTAGACGCGAGCATTTCTACAATACGCGCCATTTGCATTAGCAATGTCTCTGCTTTTTCTGATGACAAACTGGACTCATCAAAATTTAATGCAATAACTAACGCTTCCTCTTGTTCATGAACCTTTAACGCAAGCGGATAATCCACTTTCTCAACGGCCTTTCTGAACGCGAGACTATTTTCAATTCTATTTACACTTTGCTCATCGGTTTCAGCAACTGGATAGTTCTCATAAACATATAAGCTATGAAATAAACTGGTACCGGTAGGCTGAAGTTCAGTCAGAGAAACACTGCTGTAACTGTTCAGCGCAGCAATTGTACGTTGGACCTCAAGTAAAGTTTCTTCAATTGTCCCGTTTTCACTCCAACCAACGGTCATCGGCAGTGTATTAATAAACAATCCGACGCTTGTATCAACACCAGTGACCGGTATATCTCTACCAGAAACAGTAACACCAACTATGGTTTGCTCATCCTGAGTGTAAACTTGTATCAACTTGTGCCATGCAAACAGTGACGTGACATTTAGTGTAATACCCAAGTTCTGACACATGGCTTTCAACGACCGGAAGTATTCACCTTCAATTACAACACTTTTTTCTACTGGATTACTAACAAGAGTATTTTTCGTTAAATCAACTGATTGACTTAACAACGGTGTGATATCATTTGCTCCGACTAGACGCTGCTTAACGTCATCCCAATAAGCTTTGTGCTTGCCTTTTTGTTCTTTATAATATTTTTGCGTCTCGATGTAGCCACGTTCAATTTCAACTTCAGGCTCTTTTCCTTGCGAAAGCTCATTGTAATATTGATGGACCGTTTGCAGTAAAATACTTTCACTCCAACCATCTGTAATACTGTGGTGTACAGTTTTTAACACCGTGTACAGGTCATCATTCTGCTTTATGATGATAAAACGGATGAGTCCTGGCTGACTTAAATCAAACCCAACTCGACGATCTTCAAGCTGAATGTTATCAATAGCTTGCACACGTTCTTCTTCTGGCAAATGAGAAATGTCAAAGAATGCAAAGCTGTTTTGATTGATGCTTGGTTGCGCAGTGACGATTTGTAAGACATCACCTTGCCAGTCAAACGCTGTACGAAGAATAGGGTAACGCACCGAGGCTAACCGCCACGCTTGTTGATACAAGTTCAAATCCAGTGCTGTATGATAGTCGAATAACACTTGTACACGATAAGCGTCATCGTGAGGCTGGCTCAAATGATGATACACAAAGCCTTCTTGTAAACTGGTAGCTGGGAATATTTCTTCAATTTTGTCATACGCCAAATTATTCAAACGCTCAATCGACAAAGACGGTAAACCATAGTCACTAGGCGTTTTTATTCCGCCATCTTGCGCGGCCAACAGACATTCTTGAATAACATCGGCCAAAGCAGCGTTAAAGTGCTGAACAAAGCGGTCCGTTTCCATATCCGCTAATTTGCTTAACATACCAAAGCTCAAAACGCCATTTTGCACAGAACCATTAATGTTCAATAACAAATCATCTTCATTGTCTGCTGCCATCTCATCGCCACAGTCCTCGCTAACAATGTCCCAATCCTTAGCTGGCTGAGTTTCACTTTGGTGACTGAGTTGTCCTAGATAATTAAAAGATATTCCAGATAGCTCACGCGAAACTTTACCTGTTTGCGCAAAGGCACCAAAGCCAACGCCTTTATTCGGAATGTTTCGTAACATTTCTTTAATATTGATAATTGTTTCACTGGTTGAACACATACAATCCAGCCTTACTGGATATATACTGGTAAACCAGCCAACGGTTTGCGAAACATCTAATTTTTCACTTATCGTCTCACGACCGTGACCTTCTAGTACAATATGATTGCTTTCACGAGCAAAGGTATTTTTTAGTGCTATAGATAGGGCGCTAAGCAACAAATCATTAATTTCGGTATTGAAACCCTTATTCGCGTGATGAAGCAGTTGATCTGTTAGCTGCTCTGATAATCCAAAGTGAGTAAACTTTGCCGGTTGGACTGCAACTAGTGCCTCACCTTGTCCTACAACCTGCTGCCAGTACGCTAACTCGTGAGAGTGTGAGGATGGATACTGCTGGATAGCGTTGACCCACTGTCGATAGCTACTGCCTTTGGCTGGCAGGCTTTTACCTTCCAATAGCTGACGTATATCTTCTGCGATGATCCGCCACGATACCGCGTCTATCACTAAGTGGTGGAATGAAAAACATAAACGAGCGCTATTGTCAGAATATCCTTCTAAATGTGCAACCTGCCACAATGGACCTTGAAGTAAATCGAATTGAGACTGCCACTGTGTTAATATTTCGTGGCGCTCTGTTTCAGTAGTTAGCCTGACATCCAACGTTTTAAGAGAAGCCATGCAGTTCTCAACGTTATCCATATACACTTGTTGGATCCCTGAGTCACCTTGGGAATATAAACACCGCAACATGTCATGCTGCAAGGCCAGTTTTTCAAGCGCACTGGTGATTTCATTTTCGGTAAAACCCCCAGGAATTTTTAACATAAATGATTGGTTCCAATGATTTGGGCTTGCTAAGTCCTTATCAAAAAACCAGTTTTGGATTGGCAATAGCGGAAATGCACCATGTAATTTGCCTTGCTCTGTCGCAATCTCGACAGATGCATGAGCTCGATTCAATAGCTGAGCCAATTTCGATATTGTAGGCGCATCAAAAATATCTTTCACCTGTAATGCAAACCCTGCCTTACGAAGTTTATTAACTAATTGGATACTGACTATTGAATCCCCGCCAATACGGAAGAAGTTGTCATGAATACCAATTGCACTTAGTCCAAGTACTTCTTGCCAGATGCTACAAACCTTTTGCTCCATAGGCGTAGTTGGCTTTTCATGATTTTCTAGGTTGGTTAATTTTGGCTCAGGCAAAGCTCGCGTATTTAGCTTGCCATTAGCAGTCAAAGGAATTGACTCTAATAGCGTAAACGTATGTGGCTGCATGTAAGACGGTAGTTTATTGCGTAAGCTTTCCATAACGTCTTCAGTCTCAAGTGCCACCCCTTTTTCTGGCACTAAATATGCTGTCAGTTGCTTGTTGCCATTATGTTCTTTGACAATCACAACCGCTTGTTTCACTCCAGCATGTTGAGTAAGCGCATTTTCAATTTCACCAAGCTCTATGCGGAAGCCACGAATTTTAACTTGATCATCATTACGGCCAATGTATTCCAAATTGCCATCAGGTAACCAACGCACCAAGTCTCCCGTTTTATAGAGCTTGGTATAACCTTTAGCTTGGTCCTCTTCGCTCGCAAATGGGTTTTCTATAAAGCAGTCACGTGTCAGTTCTGGGCGATTGAGATAACCACGGGCTAAGCCTGCTCCACCAATATAAAGCTCGCCAACAACATTTATTGGTGCTAACTCTTTACGTTTAGTTAGAACATAGACTTTACGCGTGTTGATTGGCTTACCTAACGGCACACTACTGGAGAAATTCTCACACAGATAGGTTGTTGTAAACGTAGTGCTTTCCGTCGGTCCATAACCGTTTAATATGTGCTTAGGACGAGATGACTGTTGTGCCAGTTTTCTAATTAAACTTGGCGTTAACGCTTCACCACCAATCAGCAAATAGCGTAAGTTACCGAACATTGTATTGTTCTGCAGGTAAAAGTTATCAAATAGCGTTCGAGTTAGCCAAAGCACAGAGATCTCATGTGCTTTCAGTAGACTATCCATTTCATCTGGAGTAATTCGCTGTGTGCCAGGGTAGATAACCAGCTTTGCCCCCTGCGTTAAGGCTCCCCACATCTCAAATGTAGCGGCATCGAAACAAGGATCGGATAGGTGTAAAAACACATCTGAATCGGACAGTTCAATGTAGTTTGTGTTTTGGACCAATGACACTACACCACGATGTGGTGTTAATACGCCTTTAGGCTTACCCGTTGTCCCAGAGGTATAAATCACATAGGCCAAATCGTCGGCAGTAGTTATTACTTCCGGGTTAGCGGAGCTTTGAGCACTGTATAAGTGCGCTTCATCCACGTACATTAAACTTGCAGATGTTAGCTCATCTAGATCCGCTTGATACTGCGACTGAGTCAGCACCAAGTCAGCTTGCGTGTCAGACAAAATAAACTCGACTCGCTCTTTTGGATAATCTGGCGAAATAGGCACATATGCACCGCCCGCCTTGAGTACTGCTAAGATGCTCACCACCATCTCGGCGCTACGTTTCATGTATACGCCAACAAAGGTATCTGCACTTAGTACCTTACCTGTTGATGCTTCATACTCCGCTCGTATCGCGTGGGCTAACTGATTCGCGCGTTCATTCAACTTAGCGTAGCTCAGTGTCTCACCGTCAAACACCAAAGCAACCTGCTCTGGCGTTTTGTTGGCTTGCGCTTCAAACAAAGTGTGCAGCGTTTTATCTTGTGGGTACGCCGCATCCGTATCATTCCATTGGTGCAATAATTGATGACGCTCTTCAGCAGACAATACATCCACATCGGCAACTGTTTGTGTTACGTCATTCGCTAGTGCCTGTAGCACTCTGCGATATACTGCTAGCATACGTTCAATGCTGGAAGCGTCAAACAAACTCACAGCGTAGTTGAAGCTACCTTGTATCGCTTTTTCGCTGTCCACTAAAGACAGGCTAAGATCAAACTTCGCAGTGCTGTATTGATTTTGCTCATTTTCAAACGTTGCAGGCATAAATGGCAGCGAACTATCCGTAGCCTTTTGCTCACCGAATCGTTCGAATGAGAACATCACCTGATAGATCGGGTGGCGTGATGGATCTCGCTCAACTTCCAACAAATCGACTAACTTCTCGAATGGTAATTCTTGGTGCACTTTCGCTTGAGTCACGACATCGTGGACTTGTGTGATCAACGCTTTCAACGAGTGGTCACCTTGCACTTTAGCGCGTAGGGCTAATGAATTAACAAAGAATCCGATCAAAGATTGCGTTTGTGCATGGTGACGATTATCCGATGGCGTACCAATAACAATATCACCCTGGCCCGATAACGCGGCTAACGCCACATAAAAACCGCTCAATAGCACGGTGTAGAGCGTCGTTTCTTGTGATTGCGCTAACGTCCTAAGCTGTTCTGATAGTTTTACATCAAGTTCAAACAACACGTCTCGGCCACGATAATCAATATGCGACGGACGAGGGTGATCTATAGGCAGTACCAGAGTGTCAAAACCAGATAGCTGGTTTTCCCAATAGCCTTGTTGCTGTGCCAGCACTTCACCTGTCAAGTAACCTCGTTGCCAGCTTGCATAATCAGCATAACTGATATCCAGCACAGGAAGTTCCGCAACTCTTCCCTCAAGCAATGCACCATAAACTTTATCCAGCTCCGACATAAAAATGTCAACCGACCAACCATCAAAACCAATATGATGCCAAAGCATTAATAAGTACTGTCGATCTTCCACACTAAAGTGATGCAATCTCAGGCTCATCTCTGAAGTCAGATCAAATGGTGTGCTCAGCACATCCGATAAGCTCGATAACATGGCGCTGTCACTATCCATAACATGACGCTTAAGTACAATATCCTGCGCCAGTGCAACTTGGTAGTTTTCACCTGACTCATCCATGAGATACACGCTTTTCATCACAGGATGACGCGCTGCCACCACATTAATTGCTGCAACCAACTTGTCGACATCGGCATCTGCGCGTAACTGCACTAAAGTTGGAATGTGATAAACATTGCTACCTTGCTCAAATCGCTCAATAAACAACAAGCGCTCTTGAGCAAATGACAGCGGTGCGTGTTCAAAAGTGCAGCGAGGTATAACCAGCATGTCCTCTTGCTCACTCAATTCTGCGGCAAGCCCAGAAACTGTTTTACGTTCAAATAATAAGGCAAGTGGTACATCTACTGACAACGCTTCTCTTATCGCTGCGGTCAACTTAATAGCATTAATTGAGTTACCACCGATACGGAAAAAGTTGTCATTAATACCAACTTGTTGAAGCCCCAACACCGACTGCCATAGTTCACATAATTGGGTTTCTAGCTCGTTACGCGGCGCGACATATTCGCCATCGCTGACAAAGCTGGGCTCTGGGAGTGCACGCTTGTCTACTTTGCCATTTATTGTTAAAGGAATATGCTCAAGCTCAGTAAAGGCACTAGGGACCATATACTCAGGTAACTGCACAGACAACTGCTCTCGTATTCTTTCTAGAGATAGCGCTTGTCCGGCCTCCGCCACAACATAGGCCGCCAAATATTTATTTCCACCCTTGACTTTGTCGACCACCACCGCTTGCTCAACTTCTGAAAGTCCATTTAATGCACTTTCAATTTCACCCAACTCGATGCGATAACCCCGGATTTTCACTTGACTATCATTACGTCCTAAGAACTCCAGTCGACCATCAGCAGACCAACGAACCAAATCCCCCGTTTTGTATAATCGGGTATACCCTTTTGCTTTATCTGCTTCACTCGCGAATGGGTTGTCGATAAAACGCTCAGCTGTAAGTTCGTCTCTATTGAGATAACCTCTAGCCAACCCTGCTCCACTGATATACAGTTCACCAGCGACATTAACAGGCGCTAAACTTCCGACTTCGGTTAAGACATACAAACGGCTGTTCGGAATGGCTTGTCCAATATTGGTTGCGCCGTCACCTTTTTGATAGCGGTTAAGACTCGCACATACCGTATTTTCTGTTGGACCATAACCATTAAAGATGTTAGGAATAGCCGAGAACTTCTCATACAACTCTATAGTCGGTGCTTCCCCCGCCATCAATAAACATTCGAAAGAGGCTAAATCTGCTGCTTCTAACTGATGCAAAATCGCCGGCGGCAACGTCGCTAGTTGGATTTTTTCTTTCGTCAGTAATGACGCTAGCTTTCGAGGGTCCTTTCGCTCAATATCGCTACAAACATATACCGTTTCCCCAGTAAACAAGCTGACAAATAGATCAAATACGCTGGCATCAAACACATAATCAGCAAACAACAGTGTTCTTTGATATGAACCGGAACCGATGATGTGTTGCTGGACAGCTGTTAAATGCGCTACCCCACGGTGTTCGATCATTACGCCTTTAGGCTGGCCAGTGGTGCCTGATGTATAAATGACGTAAGCCAAGTCTGACGCTGAACTGATAGGTGATAAATTAGAAACGTCTGCGTAGTTGCTCATGTCTCCATCAATATACAGTTGCGGTACATTTGATAAATTCGCCAACTCTGTTTGATACGCTTGGTGTGTCAAAACTAGCGCAGCTTGTGTATCTGATAAAATGAACTCCACACGTTCTTTTGGATAGTTCGGCGAAATAGGAACGTACGCAGCCCCTGCTTTTAACACTGCGAGGATACTCACGACCATCTCTAAGCTACGATCCAAATACAACGCGACTAAAGTATCAGCACATAGCGCCTTACCCAATTCGCTTTGATAACAATCTCTTATTACATAAGCCAACTGATTTGCTTGCTCATTTAGCTCACGATAGCTAAGTTGCTGTCCTTCGTAAACTAAGGCAATGTGTTCAGGCGTTCGTGCTACTTGCTCCTCAAATAGCTGATACATGGTTTTATTCTGCGGATAAGACAGGTTCTTACCATTCCACTGGGTTAATATCTGTGTCCGCTCTTTATCACTTATCAGGTCGATTTCTAGGTGCTTTGCATTTGGATCTGCTTGAACCGCATGGAGTATAAGCTTTAGTTGCAATAGCAGATGATTTACGTGCTCATCACTGATAGATTGTTCGTCATATTTAATATTTATAGATAATTCATCGCCTTGTTCATAGGCTACCGCAGAGAGTGGATAATCAACTTTTTCAACCGACTGACGGAATTTCACACCGGCTTCAATACCTACAACTCCCTCATCGTCATTAACTGGTACAGGAAAGTTTTCATACACAAATAGAGTGTGAAACAGTCGTTCTCCATGAGATTGAAGGCTTGCTAAAGAGACGCTGCTATAACTATTTATCGCAGCTACCGACTGCTGCACCGCCTGCAACATTTCACTGATCGTTGCTGCATTCGGCCAGTCGATAGCCATTGGTAATGTATTAATGTACAAACCAACACTTGATTCAATATCAGGAATAGGAATATCACGACCAGAAACCGTCGTGCCGACAATGGTTTGGTCGTCCTTAGTGTAAATATGTAACAGCTTATGCCAAGCGAACTGCACCGCGACATTCAAAGTGATCCCTAACTCTTTGCAGCGTGCTTTAAGCTTGCTTACCGATTCACTTTCAATCAGTATCCCTAACTCTTTAGATGATTGAACTTCAGCCGGCTTAGCGAGATCAAGTCGACTATCTAACAGTCGATTGATGTCATTTGCCTCTCCAAACCCTTGTTTTACCTTGTGCCAATATGACTCAATTTGCTGCTTGTGCTTCGCATAGTAACCTTGAGCTTGCAGATATGCAGTTTCTTCCTCAATTTTAGGGGTCTTTCCTTGTACCAAAGTATTGTAGTATTCATGCACAGTTTGTAATAAGACAGAGCCACTCCAACCATCACCAATACTATGGTGCTCTGTTTTCAACACGGTAAATAGCTGGGCATGATGCTTTACTAACGTGAAACGAACGAGACCAGGTTTACTTAAATCAAAAGGCTTTTTTCTATCTTCGCGTTGGATCTTTTCTATTTCCTCTTCACGCAAAGCCTCCGACAAATGGCTAATATCTACCATTGAAAAATGGTCGTCGCCAATACTTGGCGCTCTACCTACAACCTGTAATATATCGCCTTGCCAATCGAAAGCCGTTCTTAAGATTGGGTAACGCATTGAAGCGAATCGCCAAGCTTGTTTGTATAGGTCCACATTCAGCGCCGAATGATAGTCTAATAATACTTGAACCCGATAAGCATCATCATTCGGGTGATTCAAGTAATGTGCAACAAAACCCTGCTGCAAGCTCGTTGCCGGATAGATTCCTTGGATCCCTGATGGCTCTTTTTTATTTTTCGTCAGCTGTTCAAATGCGCTTTCTGAATCAATTTGATTATCTCGTAAAAATGCTAATAGTGACGCTTTTTCACTTTTTATCATTTCAATTAAGCTGGCATCTGGCGCGGTCTCACCATATGACATCTTAATTTTGTCATGCTCTGCCCAAACTGCGATATTACAACTTTTTAATTTACTAATTAGGGTCATCATGATTTATATCTCTAAAATTGTCTTATTTTCTGCTGATGCTGGTGCATTGTTATCTTGTTCAAATTGAGACTCTAAATTACGCAGGCGGTTAAGCGACAAATCGTCCACAGCGAAATCACTCGGAGTCATCACACCGCCACTTATTTCAGCGTCTTCACTTTGTTGAATCACCGAAAGTAGTGCAGCGTTAAATTGCTCTGTAAAAAGGGCTAGTTGCTGTTCTGATAACTGGCTCTGAATCGTAAACTCCAATACGCCGCTTTGGATGACACCATTGATATTGAGGAGCAACTCTTCATTATTTTCTGGGGATATTTCCATTCCACACGCATCATCTACTATTTGCCAATCTTCAACGTCGCCCGCCCCATGGTTGGCGTCCAGTTGTCCCAAATAATTGAATATGATGGGGGGTAACTTGCCTGATAGCGCCCCCTGTTGAACTAATGCACCATATCCAAGCCCCTTACACGGGATTTTGCGTAGCATTTCTTTGGTACTGACAATCGTATCCCCAAGAACTTCTTTGCAGTTGAGCTGTACGGGATATTTGGTCGTAAACCAACCCAATGTTTGAGACACATCAAGTTGCTCATTAATGACTTCTCGTCCGTGTCCTTCTAAAGTGATGGAATTTGATACGTGACCGAATGTGGCTTGTAATGCGATGGCCAACGCACTTAGCAAAAGGTCGTTGATCTCAGTGTTATAACCTGAGTTTGCCTGATGTAATAACACATGGGTTTTCTCAGCAGACAAACTTATCGAGCTAAACCTTGGCATGCTCGGTGTCGGTAAACTGACTTGGTTACGCTCAATATCCTGCCAGTAAGCTATTTCGTTTTGGTGATCATTTGCGTAGTCAGACACGGCTTCAACCCACTGACGGTAGCTACTACCTTTAGGTGGTAACTCTGCACCTGTAAGTAATTGACGCATATCATCTGCGACAATACGCCAAGAAACGGCATCGATAATCAAGTGATGGAAAGAGAAGAATAATCTAGCTGATTGATCCGCATACCCTGTTAAGTGAGCAACTTGCCATAGCGGACCACGATTAATGTCAAAGTGACTTTGCCACTGGCTTAATCGATCGAAAATTTCTGACGCTGCGAGTGTCGAGACATCCAATGCTTTTAACGGTGCTAACTCAAAACCTTCGTCGTGATAACGCTGGCAGTACCCTTGTTCATTATGACTAAAGGTGCATCGTAAAATATCGTGCTGTAATGCCAACTTAGCGATTGCCAGTTCGATAAACTCAGACGTAATCGACGCTGGAATCTTAACCATGAACGACTGGTTCCAATGATTGGGCACTGCTAATGACTTATTAAAAAAGTCTTGCTGAATGGGTAACAGTGGGAAATCCCCCAACAAGATACCTTGCTCAGTCTTAAGTTCAGCTCGTTCGGATTGACTCAATAGCACAGCTAACTCTTGGATAGTCGGTGCATCATAAATGGCTTTTACGTGTAGGCTAAAACCAGCTTGGCGTAACTTCGCGACCAACTGGATACTGATGATGGAGTCGCCCCCGATACGAAAAAAGTTCTCATCAATACCAACTTTGTCTAACCCCAATAGTGCCTGCCAAATCTTACAGAGCTGAGTCTCAAGGGCATTTGTTGGCGCTTGATAATCCGCTTTTTGCGCTAGTTCAGGCTCAGGTAGCGCACGAATATCTAGCTTGCCATTGATAGTGAAAGGTACAGAGTCGATTAGCGTGTATGAACTTGGGATCATGTAGTTTGGCAACACCCCTGCAAGGCGGTTTCTAAACACCTCCCAATCTATTTGTTGCTCACCTTCAGCGACTAGATACGCTGCGAGCAAACTCATGTTGTCACGCTTGTGAACAACGACAACAGCCTGCTTAATTTCTTCTTGCGCACTTAATCTGGCTTCAATTTCACCAAGCTCAACCCTAAAGCCACGGATTTTCACTTGACTGTCATTGCGGCCCAAATATTCTATATTTCCATCAGGTAACCAGCGAACCACATCGCCGGTTTTATACAAACGATCGTGTGCATTTCCGCGCGCGTTAGCGTCCGTAAATGGATTACGAATAAAGCGCTCTTTGGTCAACTCATCACGATTTAAATAGCCCCGTGCTAGGCCAACACCACCAATATACAATTCTCCAGGAACACCGATGGGAACTAACTGAAGCTGTTCATCTAAAATCAGTAAAGTTGTGTTCTGAATCGCTTTTCCGATAGGTACGATGTCATTCTGAATATCGCAGCAATCAAAGTAGCTGACGTCGATAGATGCTTCCGTCGGACCATATAGGTTTATCAATTTTTCTAACCGTGGGCTGATTTTTTCAAAGTCACGTACATGTGCCATAGTCAGTGCTTCACCACTACAGAAAACGCGATTTACAGAAGATGGTAAACCTTCCGAATCCTGCTGTATGTATTTACAATACTCCGTAAGCATTGTAGGTACGAAGTGTAGTGTGGTAATACCACTATTCTTGATCAGTGCATTTAACAACTCAGGATCTTGATGAATATTCGGTGACGCAATGACGATAGCCGCCCCAACCCAATTCGCCCAAAGTAGCTCCCATACAGAAACGTCAAAGATGTAAGGTGTTTTTTGTAAAACTCTATCGGTCTCAGCTAATGGATATTGTGCTTGCATCCAGTCTATACGGTTAACAGCTCCCGTATGTGGCACCATCACTCCTTTCGGCTTACCCGTTGTCCCTGAGGTGTAAATGACATAAGCAAGATCTGATGGCTGATTTATCGTCTCTAGGTTTGCTTCGTCAAAGCACTCAAAATCACTCGCATCATCGACTGCTAATAGCATAGGTATTGCATCTAGATGTTGAGTTAACTCGGTTAAATCAGTTAATTGATGGCGCTGACTCAACACGATTGAGGCCTGTGTATCTTCCAGCATAAACTGAACCCGATCGTTAGGGTGATCCGGAGACATTGGCACATACGCGCCCCCGGCCTTGAGTATCGCTAGAATACTAATCACCATTTCTAGGCTGCGATCGAGATACAACGCAATTAAGGTATCTGGAGCAAGGGGAGCATTGTGCAACTGCTCATAGTTATTACGAATAGCATTCGCCAACTGGTTTGCTCTGCGGTTCACTTCTGCGTATGTCAATTCTGTCTGTTCAAATATTAATGCGATGTTGTCAGGTGATTGTTTCGCTTGTTCTTCAAACAATTGATGTATCATCTGATCTTTCGGATACGCCACTTCTGTATGCTGTAGCGTGTTTAGCAACTGCTGACTTTCATCTTTCGACAGCAAACTAATTTGCTCATGGGCAATCAGAGGCTGTTGTGAGACAACTTCGAGGATCTGCTTGATTTGACTCAGCAATTGATTAGCTTTGTCACTGCGTAGCCAAGTTTTGCAGTAGTTTAATCCCAGAACCAGGCTGCCATCTAATTCATAAGCTTTTATCGATAACGGGTAATCATTTTTTTCGACCGACTGACGGAATTCAACGCTACCAGCAACTCCCGTTAGTGCTTCCCCAGCAAAAGAAGGGAAGTTCTCAAAAACGAATAAACTATGGAACAACCGCTCTCCATTCGACTGTAACTTAGCTAATGACACACTGCTATAACTATTTAGTGCAGCGATATCCGATTGAATTTCCTGTAAAACTTCCAAAACGGTTGCATTTTTTCGCCAATTAACCGTTAACGGTAAGGTATTAATGTATAACCCGACGCTGGACTCAATCCCGTCAATTGGAATATCTCGACCAGAAACCGTTGTACCGACTATCGTTTGTTCATCACGAGTGTAGACTTGCATCAGCTTATGCCAAGCAAATTGCAAGGCAACATTCACAGTCAAACCTTGTTGCTGACAGACATTTTTAAGCTGCTGATATTCTTCACCGGTAATAACTAGCTTAAGTTCATCTGGTTCTTGAAGCTCCCGGCTTTTTGTCAGGTCAACACGTGCACTTAATAACGAATTAATATCATTTGGTTCAGCAAATCCCTTTTTGGCTTTATCCCAGTAGGCTTCGGTTTCGCCCCGCTGTGCCTGATAGTAGGTTTGTGCCTCAGTGTACGCCGTTTCGACTTGTACTTCCGGCGTCTCACCGCGAACCAACGCGTCATAATAATCATGAACCGCGTTCAGTAAGATCGCGCCACTCCATCCATCAGCAATGCTGTGATGTTCAGTTTCTAGAAGAGTAAATAAAGACGCCTCTTGTTTAATAAGGGTAAAGCGAATCAATCCCGGCTTGCTTAAATCAAAGCCTTTTTCACGATCTTGTTGTTGGATTGATTGTATGGCTTCTTCTCTTTGCTCTGGCGCAAGCCCGCTGATATCGATGTAGTCAAAGTTACCCTCATCAATACTTGGATCAGAAGAAATAACCTGAATGACTTCTCCGTTCCAATCAAATGCCGTTCGCAATATGGGAAACTTAATCGAAGCAAGCCGCCAGGCTTGCTGATATAGCTCAAGGTCTAGTTGCTGATGATAATCAAGTAAAAGCTGAACTCTGTAGGCATCATCCTGCGGCTGATTCAAATAATGGAAAATAAACCCTTGCTGTAAACTCGTCGCTGGATAAATTTCTTCTATATTCTGAATTGCCAGCCCCTGCAATTGAGCTACGGTCAATGACTTCGCTTGATAATCACTCGGTGTCTTGATTCCGCCTTTCAGCGCTGTTCGTTCACATTCTTGGATCACCAATGCCAACGCAGACTCAAAGTGATTACAAAAAGCGGCTGTTTGCGCTTCGGTTAGCAAGCTGTTGATCCCAAACTGCAACTGTCCACCACGAACCGCACCGTTTATATTAAGCACTAAGTCATCTGCATTTTCACGAGAGATCGTCTCTCCACAGCTGTCATATGCGATTTGCCAATAACCTTCGTCCTGCTGCTCAGGTTGATCCATTTGCCCCAAGTAGTTAAAGCAAATTGATGGCAAGTGTTTCGCCAATTTATCCGCTTGACACAACACGCCAAAGCCAATGCCTTTATCAGGAATTCGACGAACTCCTTCTTTTGTATTAATGATGGTATCGGCTAAGGCTGAATGGCAGCTCAATTTAACTGGGTATAAGCTAGTAAACCAACCAACCGTATGAGAAATATCTAACGAATCATCGATCGATTCACGACCATGACCTTCCAATATTATGTGGTTGGACTGACGTCCAAACGTGTCCTTCAAAGCGACCGCAAGTGCACTTAGCAACAGCTCGTTGATGTCGGTATTAAATGCTGAATTTGCTTTATACAGTAAACTGGTAGTCAAAGCTTTAGATATACTAACTTTACAGAAATGGCTCCGTTGCTCATCGGCTAAAGTTTCGTAGCCATCCATCACATCTTGCCAATATGGAACTTCAAGCTCGATTGATTCTGCGTGCAGTTGTAACGCTTTAACCCACTGACGATAGCTACTGCCTTTCGCCGATAGTTGCTTACCCGTCAATAGTTGCTGCATGTCGTCAGCAATTATTCGCCACGAAACGGTATCAATGATCAAATGGTGAAATGCAAAAAACACGCGCGCACTGCCATCGTCATAACCGGTTAAAAACCCTGCCATCCACAAAGGGCCATTTTCATAGTCAAAACTGCTTTGCCATGCGGTTAATACTTCGTCAAGCTCATCAGTATTCAACGTAGAGACATCTAATGTTCTAAATGGTCCTTGTGCAATAGAAACTTCACTGTAATAGCATTGCTCATAACCTGATGAACCTTTCTCAAACCGACATCTCAACATATCATGCTGCAACGCTAGCCTATTAATTGCGCTACTAACCTCTGCTTCTGTGATCTCACCTGGGATCTTCAGCATAAATGCCTGATTCCAGTGCTCCGGCTTGGCTAATGGCTGTTCGAAAAATGCTTGCTGAACGGGAAGCAATTCGAACTTGCCCTCTAACGTACCTTGTTCGGTTTGTATTTCCGCCGCAGTTTGATTTTGGCTGAGTTGCTGCGCCAATTTAGCTACAGTAGGTGCATCGAAAATGGTTTTGACTTGCAAATTAAAGTGATGTTTTCTCAACTCTGAAACTAACTGGATACTGACAATAGAGTCACCGCCAATACGGAAAAAATTGTCATGGATGCCAACTTTCTCCAGACCCAGAATACTTTGCCAGATTTGGCATAATTGCGTTTCTAGCGTGTTACGAGGTGCTACATAATTACGACCATCGACTAAAGCGGGCTCTGGTAACGCCCGTTTGTCTAGCTTGCCATTGATTGTTAATGGGAGCTGCTCTAATTCTGTAAACGTACTGGGGACCATATAGTCCGGTAATCGTCCCGATAGCTGCTCACGTACACTGTCAATTGATAAGGTTTTTCCTGCCTGAACGACAACATAAGCCGCTAGATATTTATTGCTGCCTGTGACTTTGTCTATCACCACCGCTTGAGCTATGTCCGCAACCTCATTGAGTGCGCTTTCTATCTCGCCCAGCTCTATTCGATAACCTCTGATTTTTACCTGACTGTCATTACGACCTAAATATTCTAATTGACCATTCTCCTGCCAACGAACTAAGTCCCCTGTCTTGTACAAGCGGGTATAACCCTTAGCTTTATCTGCTTCACTGGCAAATGGATTGTCTATAAAGCTCGCCCCCGTTAAGTCGTCTCTATTGAGGTACCCTCTCGCTACGCCCACACCACCTAAATACAACTCTCCTGGCGTATTCATCGCTGCCAACTGACCTGCGTCATTGACCACATAAGCTCGTGTATTCGATATCGGGGTTCCTATCGTGTTAAGGGACTTGGCATTGCTTGAATCTAGACATTGAATCGATGTCACCGTAACTTCTGTCGGCCCATATTCATTAATGAGTAAATCACCCCAAAGTGAACGTAATTCACTAATCAAACTTTCGCCACCGGCAATCACTCTACGAATAGCGCTCTTTGAACCCGGGTGGCCTAACGCTTGTAGATAACTCGGCGTGCCATCTAGGTGTGTCACTTGATGAGTGATTAGGTGTTGGATGATTTTTTCCGGTTGTGTGATTTCATCGTCACTTGGTACAACCAGTCGACTGCCATTCAGAAGTGGTAAAAAGAACTGCTCAACTGATGCATCGAAAATATAATTGGCTAGCCAGATAACCACTTCATCTGCTGTAAAGTCTAATTCGCGATACTGATTGTCTATCAGATTGACCACCGAGCGATGCTCAATCATCACCCCTTTCGGCTTACCCGTGGTGCCTGAGGTGTAAATTACATACGCCAAGTCGCTAGCGTCATTTATCGCTGCTGGAACCGCCGTACTATGAGCTGCATAGGTATCTCTATCATCAACACACATCAAACTCGCTGTTGTCAGTGCACTCAGCGTTTGTTGATACTGTGATTGTGTCAGCACCAAGCTCGCTTGTGTATCCGATAAAATAAACTCGACTCGCTCACTCGGATATTCAGGTGAAATCGGTACATACGCAGCTCCAGCTTTCAGTACCGCTAAGATACTCACCACCATCTCTACACTGCGTGCAACATACAAACCTATAAAGGTATCTGCGCTGAGTGCTTTTCCAGTCGAGACCTCATACTCGGCTCGTATCGCATGGGCTAATTGATTCGCTCGTTCATTTAATTCGCCATAGCTCAGTGCTTCTCCTGCAAACACCACTGCAACTTGCTCTGGCGTCTGTACCGCTTGCTCTTCAAATAAGGCTTGCAGAGTTTTATCCTGCGGGTAAGCGGCATCCGTGTCATTCCACTGGTACAACAACTGATGACGCTCTTGCTCTGATAACACATCCACTTGAGCAACGGTTTGCGTGACATCATTGACCAACGCCTGTAGTACTCTGAGATACATATCACGCATACGTTCGATGCTCGATGCTTCAAACAGACTCACCGCATAGTTAAAACTACCTCGGATTACCTTGCCGTTATCAATTAACGAAAGGCTTAAATCCGTTTTTGCTGCACTATATAGGCTTTGTTCAGATGCAAATTCTGGCGCGTTAAAAGGTAGGTCATTAGTTTTATCTGACTCTTCACTGAAATGGACAACATCAAACATTACTTGAAAAATTGGATGGCGTGACGGGTCTCGTTCAACATCCAACAAATCAACCAATTTCTCAAACGGTAACTCTTGATGTACTTTCGCTTGCGTCACCACACCGTGTACTTGCGCAATCAACGCACTCAGTGACTGTGCGCCATTTACACCTGCGCGTAGCGCCAGTGAGTTAACAAAGAACCCGATTAAGGATTGTGTTTGCGCATGATGACGGTTATCCGAAGGTGTACCAATAACAATATCATCTTGACCAGACAGCGCTGCTAACGTCACATAGAAGCCACTCAATAAGACTGTGTACAAGGTCGTTTCTTGTGACTGCGCCAACGCTCTAAGCTGCTCTGATAATGCCTCATCTAATTCAAAGGCAACATCCTGACCGCGATAATCAATATGTGCTGGACGACTATGATCTGTTGGTAAAACGAGCGTTTCAAACCCAGATAGTTGTGTTTGCCAGTAGCCTTGTTGTTGCTCTAGGACTTCGCCACTTAAATAATCACGCTGCCAACTCGCATAATCTGCGTAACTTATCTCCAGTACGGGTAATTCGATTTTTCTTTCCGAAAGCAACGCACCATATACTTCATCCAACTCAGACATAAAAATATCTGCCGACCAACCATCGAAACCAATGTGATGCCATAACATCAATAAATAACCCTTCGACGTATTGTCACCCTCAACAACAAAGTGATGGAGTCTCAAACTCATTTCAGTCGTTAAGTCGAATGGTGTGGCTACCGCCTCTGATAAACTGGCCAACAACGTACTTTCACTGTCTAGTACGTGACGTTCAAGTTCAATGTCTTGAGCCAGTACAACTTGATAATCTTCTCCGGCATCATTGGTGTGATACACACTCTTCATCACTGGGTGACGAGTGGCAACCACATTTATCGCTGTTAACAACTTATCTAGCTCAGCGTCAGAGTTTAACTTTACGAGACTTGGAATATGATAAACGTCACTGCCTTGTTCAAAACGCTCGATAAACAACAAGCGTTCCTGCGCAAATGACAACGGCGCTTGCGCTAAGGTGCTGCGTGGAATAACTAATAGTTCGTCTTGTTCACCCAACTGCGCCGCAAGCCCTGCTACCGTTTTATATTCAAACAACAAGGCCAGCGGGACATCTACAGATAGCACATCTCTAATCGCCGCAGTCAGCTTAATCGCATTGATGGAATTGCCGCCAATGCGGAAGAAGTTGTCGTGCACACCAACTTGCTCTACACCTAAAACGTCTTGCCATAATTCACATAATTGCGCTTCTAACTCATTGCGTGGTGCTACATATTCATCTTCGCTAACAAAGCTTGGCGCTGGTAATGCGCGTTTGTCTACTTTGCCATTGATTGTTAACGGAATATGTTCAAGCTCAGTAAACGCAGCTGGGACCATATAATCCGGTAATTGTGTAGATAGCTGCGCTCTTACCCCATCAAGAGACAATGTGTGTCCTGCTTCTGCAACAACATAAGCGGCCAAGTATTTATTCCCGCCTTTGACTTTATCGACCACTACCGCTTGGGCAACATCTGCAAGCCCATTAAGTGCACTTTCAATCTCACCCAATTCAACACGATAACCTCGTATTTTTACCTGACTGTCATTTCGACCTAAGAATTCCAGTCGACCATCCGCCAGACGGCGCACTAAGTCTCCAGTCTTGTACAAGCGGGTATACCCTTTGGCTTTATCTGCTTCGCTCGCGAATGGGTTATTTATGAAACTCTCTGCCGTTAGGTCGTCTCGATTGAGGTAACCTCTCGCTAAGCCCGCACCACTGATGTACAACTCTCCAACAACATTAATTGGGGCTAGATTGCCTGAATCTGATAAGACATATAAACGACTATTCGGAATTGCATGACCGATATTCGTCGCGCTATCTCCCTGCTGATAACGGTTAACGCTCGCACAAACCGTGCTCTCTGTTGGACCATAAGCATTTAGCAATCGTGGGATAGCGTTAAATTTCTCATACAACTCAATGGTTGGCGCTTCACCCGCCATCACCAAGCACTCAAATGACGCAAAACACCCGGCATCTAACTGATGTAAAATTGCAGGCGGCAACGTCGCTAACTGAATGTTTTCTTTCGATAACAGCGCTGCTAACTTGCTTGGATCTTTACGCGTTTCTGTGCTGCTGATAAATAACGTATGACCCGACAGTAAACTGACAAATAATTCAGACACACTGGCGTCAAAGACATAATCCGCAAACCATAATGCATTTTGGTAAGCATCACACTCAAAGTGCTGACGCTGTGCCGTCACCAAGTGAGCGACATTGCGATGCTCAATCATGACCCCTTTCGGTTTACCTGTGGTGCCCGAAGTGTAAATCACATAAGCCAAGTCGTTGGCATCACTTATCGCTTCAGGGGTCGCTGAACTTTGACCACTAAATACCTCGGCATCATCAACCAGCAGTAAACTCGCAGTGGTCAGTGTCGAGAGTTCCGCTTGATACTGGGTTTGCGTCAGCACTAAATCGGTTTGCGTATCCGATAAAATAAACTCGACGCGCTCTTGCGGATATTCTGGTGAAACTGGCACATACGCAGCGCCGGCTTTCAGTACCGCGAGGATACTGACTACCATTGCTAAACTGCGGTCCATATACAAGCCGATAAACGTATCAGCACTCAGCGCTTGTCCATTGGCAGACTCATACCTAGCACGGATCGCGTGTGCTAACTGATTGGCACGCTCGTTCAACTCACCATAACTCAGAGTTTCATTTTCAAACACCAATGCCACTTGCTCTGGTGTCTTCGCTGCTTGTGCTTCAAATAAAGCCGATAAGGTTTTATCTTGTGGATAAGGCTTATCCGTATCATTCCACCTATGTAATAACTGGTGACGCTCTTGATCCGTTAATAATGAAATCGATTGATGGTTCTGATTAGGGTCGTCACTGATCTCTGCCAATATCATCTCAAACTGGCTGAGTAATTGATTTGCCCGCTCCAATGTAAGTAAAGACTCACTATAGTTTAACCCTACTAGCAAACTACCTTGCTGCTCATATGCTTTGATTGAAAGAGGATAATCCACTTTTTCAACCGCATGACGGAATTCAGCCGTCGAAGCGATGCCTGCATCATCGCAGGCATCGCTGCTGGGGTAGTTTTCAAACACAAATAAACTGTGGAATAGGCGGCTTGCGCTACCCTGAATTTCTGCCAGTGATGCACTACTATAGGTGTTCAGCTCAGAGATGCCCTGCTGTATCGCAGTAAGCACCTCTTTTACACTGGCCTCTTTTTCCCAATCAACAGACAAAGGCAGAGTATTGATGTATAGACCCACGCTTGACTCAATATCCCGAACAGGAATATCTCTACCAGATACTGTAACGCCTACAATGGTTTGTGCGTCTTGAGTGTAGGTTTGAATTAACTTGTGCCACGCAAACTGCAGTGAAACATTTAATGTCACCCCCTGATGTTGGCACATCGATTTGAGTCGTTCCAGTTGTGTTCCTTGGATCGTCAGGATCTGCTCATTCGGCTTATCAAGCACTTTTTCTCTTTCTAAATCAGTGGTTACACTAAGTAATGGGTTTAAATCGTTAACATGATTTAGCCGAGGTTTTTTGGAATCCCAATAGTGTTGAATGTCATCTTGGTGCTTCAGGTAATAAGCTTGTGCTTCAAGGTATGCCGTCTCCGCTTCAATTTTTGGTGACTCACCTCGAGCAAGCGCATCGTAAAAATCATGCACCGTATCCATAAGTACCATCGCACTCCAGCCATCGCCAATACTATGATGCTCGGTTTTTAATACGGTGATTAAGTTTTCACTTTGTTTGATTAGGGTAAAGCGGATCAACCCTGGCCGAGAAAGATCGAACGGTATCTGGCGATCTTCGCGCTGGATTTCCAAAATCGCTTGCTCTCTTACTTCCAAAGGCAACATGCTGATATCTTTGAAAGTAAAGTTTTCAGGCCCGATGCTCGGTGACTTTGAAACCACCTGAAGTATGTCACCATCCCAGTTAAAAGAGGTTCTTAGGATTGGATAACGCGCTGAAGCAAGACGCCAAGCTTGTTGGTAAAGTTCAACATCAAAGCCTCTCTGGTAATCCATTAAAAGTTGTACACGATATGCATCATCGTGAGGCTGGCTTAAATAATGATAAACAAAGCCCTGTTGCAAACTCGTCGCTAAGCAATATGTTTCGATTTCCTTCAAATCATTATCATCACCTGACACAAACTGTTCAAAATCAGACTCTGAAAAAATACAGTTATCCTGCAGAAACGCTAAAATCTCTGCTTTTTGTTCCTTAATGACCTCAATGAGCTTCATATCTGGTTCGCTCACAAAAGACAGTTCGATATCCTCACCATCTTTCCAAACCGCCATTTGACTCGTTTTCAATTCCTTAAATACTTCTAACATTTTGGATAACCTCTAAATCTTCATCTTTTGCTTAACGACTTTTTTGGTATTTGATACATTATTCTTATACAAGCTTTGTAACTGTCGGTCTGAAGCAGTTTTAAAACCAAAGTCACTTTGCGTTTTGATCCCACCCTTAAGCGCCTGCTCCGCAGCTTCTTGAGTAATCATCAATAACGCGCTTTCAAAATTCTGAATGAATAGCTCTGTTTGGGTAGCATCTAACTGGCTTTGTATCTGAAATCCAAGACTCCCATTCGACACTGAACCATTAATGTTGAGTAGAACTTCTTCCGTGTTTTCACGCGAGATCATTTCTCCACAGTCTTCACTCACTAAACTCCAATCTTCTGGGAGCCCAGATTTAGAACCTGAATTGAATTGCCCAAGGTAATTGAAAATAATTTTTGGAAGTTCACTTGATAACGAGCCAGACTGTACAAGTGCACCATAGCCCAGACCTTTATTAGGAATGTCTCGCAGCATTTCCTTTGTCTTGACAATGGTTTCTTTCAAGTTGAGCTCACTCACAAGCTTTATCGGATAGGCTGTAGTAAACCATCCTACGGTTTGTGAAATATCGATGGATTCATCGATCATTTCACGTCCATGGCCTTCCAACATGATGCTGTTATCATTGCGCTTAAAAGTTTTTGCTAAGGCAACCGCCAAAGCGCTGAGCAGCAGGTCATTGATCTCTGTATTGAAACCAAGGTTTGCTTGATGCAACAAAACGTCTGTTGATGATTCTGGTAACACAACTTCATTAATTCGAAGTTCATGATGCGGTAGTGATTTTGTCTGACAATCAGCAACGCGATTCCAATACGCGACTTCATGCTGATGGGTCCTTGAATAGAACTTCACCGTTTCAACCCATTGACGATAGCTTGATCCTTTTTTGTCCAAGCTTTTTCCTTGCAATAGCTGCTTGATATCTTCAGCAATTATTCTCCAGGAATAAGCATCAATAATAAGGTGATGGAATGCGAAAAATAGCCTCGCACTACCATCTGCATAACCTGTCAAATATCCAGCTTGCCAAAGAGGCCCCTCAACAACGTTAAAGTTGCTTTGCCAAGACGTCAAAACTTGACTAATTGACAGCTCATCAAGATTTGAAACATCTAGTGCTCGTAACGGTGCCATCGTTGCACATACATCACTAGAATAACGCTGAATCATTTTGTCATGTTGCAGCTTGAACTCGCATCGCAACATATCGTGATGAGCAGCCAGCTGACGCACAGCAACTTCGACTTGCTGTTGTGTGATATTGCTCGGCAGCTTCACCATGAAAGCTTGGTTCCAATGTCCAGCTTTTGGTAATGCCTTATCAAAAAACCACTCTTGTATAGGAAGTAATCCAAACTCCCCTTCCAACAAGCCTTGCTCAGTTCTAGTTTCAACCTTTTCCGTGCTTTTGCTCAGTAGTAATGCCAATCGTGCAACATCCGGTGCATCAAAAATTGCCTTTACCTGAATATCAAAACCCAGTTTTCGCAATTTTGTGACCAGCTGGATACTCACAATAGAGTCACCGCCAATACGGAAGAAGTTATCATTCACGCCAACGCGTTTTAGGCCTAACACTTCCTGCCAGATTTCGCATAGCTGTGCTTCAAGCGCATTACGTGGCGCCACGTATTCGTCTTCATTTACAAACTGTGGCTCTGGCAGCGCTCGCTTATCTACTTTTCCGTTCACCGTCAATGGCATCGCTGCCAATACCGTGAAACTATTCGGCTGCATATATGCAGGCAATACCCCACCTAGCTTCGCTCTACATGCCTCAACATCTAAAACCACTCCTTCACTGCCCACCAAATATGCCGCCAGTTGCTTTTTACCTTCATGCTCGCGCACCAGAACAACCGCCTGAGCTACTTCTGGTAACCCCGTTAAGGCGCTTTCTATCTCTCCCAATTCGATACGGTAGCCACGAATTTTTACTTGATTGTCATTTCTACCTAAGTATTCAAGGTGACCATCCGCTAACCAACGCACTAAATCTCCCGTTTTATACAAACGGTCATATCCTTGCGCTTTCTCTGCTTCACTCGCAAATGGATTCTCAATGAAACTGGACGCCGTCAGCTCATCACGATTCAGATATCCTCTCGCCAAGCCTATGCCGCTGATATACAACTCCCCTGGTGCATTGACTGGTACTATCGCACCCGCTTTATCCAGCACATACAATCGCATATTCGACAACGGACGCCCTATCTCATTCACATTCCGCGCTTGTGCCTGTTTACCCGACGCGTATACCGTCGCTTCCGTTGGGCCATAGTAGTTATGCAATGCATAATGACTCGACCAATACTGGCCCGCTTCTTTATCGCATGGCTCTCCTGCGAAAATCAGCGCTTGTAGACTTGGATAATTACAACGTGGCAACACTGACAAAATCGCCGGCGGTAAGAACACAAAGTTCAGTGCCTTCTCTATCATGTAAGTTTGCAGTGCTGTTACATTGGTCCGTACTGCTTCCGAGAAAATATGCAGCTCGCCACCAAAACACAGGCTGTTAAAGATTTCCGAGACTGATACATCGAAAACATAGTTACTAAAGCATGATGACCTACGATACTGTTCACTGATGTTGTATACATTCGACATTGAGAACAAGGTGTTGACGATGCTTCTATGTTCAATCATCACCCCTTTCGGCTTACCCGTTGTCCCTGAGGTGTAAATTACATAAGCCAAATCGCTGGCATGACTCACCGCTTCTGGATTCGCCTTGCACTGACCGCCATAAACCTCACCATCATCAACTCGCACCACCCTCGCCGATGTCAGTGCTGAGAGCTTCTCTTGATACTGCGATTGCGTCAGCACCACGCTCGCCTGTGTATCCGATAAAATAAATTCGACTCGTTCACTTGGATAGTCCGGTGAAATCGGTACATACGCCGCGCCTGATTTCAGTACCGCAAGAATACTCACCACCATTTCGACACTGCGTGCAACATACAACCCAATGAAGCTATCTGCGCTGAGTGCTTTTCCAGTCGAGACCTCATACTCGGCTCGTATCGCATGGGCTAGCTGGTTCGCACGTTCATTTAATTCGCCATAGCTCAGACTCTCACCTTCAAACACCAATGCCACTTGCTCTGGTGTTTTCGCTGCCTGTGCTTCAAACAAAGCGTGTAGCGTTGTATCTTGCGGATACGCTGCTTCCGTATCATTCCACGTATGTAATAACTGGTGACGTTCTTGGGCCGACAACACATCTACTTGTGCAACCGTTTGCGTGACATCGCTAACCAACGCCTGAAGCACTTTACAGTACATATCTCGTATACGTTCGATGCTCGACACCTCGAACAAGCTCACTGCGTAGTTAAAGTACCCTCTTATCACGCTATCGTTATCAGCCAAAGAGAGACTAAGATCAAACTTCGCAACCTTGTACAAGTTCTCCTCGTTATCAAACGCTGTTGGCTGAAATGGTAATGCATTGTTTATTACTTTTTGCTCACCAAATCGTTCGAAGGAGAACATCACTTGATAAATCGGATGACGTGACTGGTCACGTTCAACATCCAACAGATCGACCACTCTCTCAAATGGTAGCTCTTGATGTACTTTCGCTTGCGTCACTACACCATGTACATGCGCAATCAACGCACTCAGTGACTGTGCGCCATTTACACCTGCGCGTAGCGCTAGTGAGTTAACAAAGAACCCGATTAAGGATTGTGTTTGTGCATGATGACGGTTATCTGAAGGTGTGCCGATAACGATATCATCTTGGCCCGATAACGCTGCCAGCGTCACATAAAAGCCACTCAACAACACTGTGTTCAGTGTGGTTTCTTGTGATTGCGCCAACGCTCTGAGTTTGTTTGAAAGCGTCACGTCAAGTTCTAGCGCAACGTTCTGACCTCGGTGATCAATACGAGCAGGACGCGCACGGTCCGTCGGTAGCACCAAAGTTTCGACTCCAGATAACTGCGTTTGCCAATAGCTTTGTTGTTGCTCGAGTACTTCGCCAGTTAAGTAGTCACGCTGCCAGCTGGCATAATCTGCATAGCTGATCTCTAATTCTGGCAGTTCTGGGGTTCTGTTGGCTATTAACGCGTAATACGCTTCATCCAGTTCAGACATGAAGATATCTGACGACCAGCCGTCAAAACCAATGTGATGCCACAGCATCAATAAGTGACCCTTGGACGTATTGTCTCCCTCAACAACAAAATGATGGAGCTTCAGACTTACTTCTGAAGTGAGGTCAAACGGTGAGGCTATCGTCTCAGATATCTTAGATAGCAACGTACTTTCACTGTCTAGTACATGTCGCTCAAGCTCAATGTCCCGTGTCAATACGACTTGACAGTCTTGTCCCGTATCATTAGTGCGATAAACACTCTTTATCACTGAGTGACGAGTGGCAACCACATTTATCGCTGTTAACAACTTATCTAGATCAGCGTCAGAATTTAACTTTACGAGACTTGGAATATGATATACGTCGCTGCCTTGCTCAAAACGCTCGATAAACAACAAGCGCTCCTGAGCAAATGACAACGGCGCATGTGCACGGGTGTTCCTTGGGATCACCAGCATCTCACCTTGCTTACTCAATTGCGCCGCAAGCCCTGCTACCGTTTTATATTCAAACAACAAGGCCAATGGCACGTCTATCGATAACGCTTCTCTGATCGCCGCAGTCAGCTTAATTGCATTAATGGAGTTGCCACCAATGCGGAAGAAATTGTCATGCACGCCAACTTGATCAAGCTCTAACACCGTTTGCCACAACATACATAATTGAGCTTCTAGCTCGTTACGTGGTGCAACGTATTCATCTGCTCTGACAAAGTTAGGCTCCGGTAACGCGCGTTTATCTAGCTTACCGTTTAGTGTTAACGGAATATGTTCAAGCTCTGTAAACGCGTCTGGGACCATATAATCCGGTAACTGTTCAGATAACTGCTCTCTTAACCCATCAAGTGACAAAGTCTGTCCACTATTTGCCACCAAATAAGCCGCCAAATACTTACTGTCACCTTTGACTTTATCTATCACTACCGACTGAGCAATACCTGGAAGTCGGTTTAATGCATTCTCAATTTCACCCAGTTCAATACGATAACCACGAATTTTAATTTGATCATCATTACGGCCAATGTATTCCAAATTGCCATCAGGCAACCAGCGCATCAAATCCCCTGTCTTATAGAGTTTGGTATAACCTTTGGCTTTATCTGCTTCGCTTGCAAACGGGTTGTCTATAAAGCAATCATTTGTCAATTCAGGCCGATTGAGATAACCACGGGCTAACCCCGCACCACTGATATAAAGTTCACCAACAACATTAACTGGCGCTAATGTCTTGTGCTTAGTCAGGACATAAACTTTTCTCGTGTTTATTGCTCTTCCTAATGGCACACTACCTGAGAAACTCCCACACTGGTAAGCCGTTGTAAACGTGGTACTTTCAGTCGGGCCATAGACGTTCAATATATGTTTCGGACGAGATGACTGATTTACCAATTTTCTTATTAAACTTGGCGTTAACGCTTCACCACCTGTCAGTAGATAACGTAACTTGCCGAACATAGTGTCGTTCTGCAAATAAAGGTTATCAAATAACGTTCTTGTTAGAAAAAGCACGGAAACCGCTTGCGTTTTCAATAAGCGATTCACTTCATCTGGGGTAATACTCTCAGTTCCTGGGTAGATAACCACTTTAGCACCTAGTGTTAACGCGCCCCAGATTTCAAACGTTGCCGCATCAAAACAAGGATCGGATAAATGCAAAAACACATCCGAGCTGGACAATTCAACGTAGTTTGTGTCTTGAACTAATGACACTACGCCTTGATGTGGAGCTAATACTCCTTTTGGCTTACCCGTTGTCCCTGAGGTATAAATAACATAGGCCAGGTCGCTCGCTTGGTTTCTCGTTGCTAGGTTATTCTTGCTGTAACCGCTATACACTTGCGCTTCATCTACGCGTATCAAACTTGCTGTCGTTAGCGTCTCTAGCTCAGGTTGATATTGTGATTGCGTCAGCACCAAATCAGCTTGCGTGTCAGACAAAATAAACTCGACCCGCTCTTTTGGATAATCTGGTGAAATTGGCACATAAGCACCGCCCGCTTTAAGCACAGCTAAGATACTCACCACCATCTCGGCACTACGCTTCATGTATACGCCAACAAAGGTATCCGCGCTTAATACTTTGCCAGTTGCTGATTCATACTCCGATCGGATCGCATGAGCTAACTGATTAGCACGCTCATTCAGCTCGGCATAACTCAGCGCTTCATCTTCAAAAACCAACGCCACTTGCCCAGGCGTTTTCGCTGCTTGTGCTTCAAACAGAGTGTGCACCATTTCATCTTCTGGATAATCCGAATCCGTATCATTCCATTGGTGCAGTAACTGATAACGTTCTTCTACTGAAAGTACATCCACCTGAACAACTGCTTGCGTTACATCACTGGCGAATGCTTGTAACACTTTACGATATACAGTTAATACTCGTTCGATACTCGCCGCTTCAAACAAGCTCAATGCGTAATTGAAATTACCCTGTATTGTCCTGTCGCCATCGACCAAGGATAGGCTGAGGTCAAACTTCGCGGGATTATAAACATGTCTTTCTAAACCAAGATCGGTATCCATAAACGGCAATGACTTCGCTGCCATATCAAGCTCATTGAATTGCTCCATTGAGAACATCACCTGATAAATCGGATGACGTGATGGATCTCGTTCTACATCCAGTAAATCAACGAGTTTCTCAAACGGTAATTCTTGATGCACTTTCGCTTGAGTCACAACATTGTGCACATGCTTGATTAACGTCTTAAGTGATTGTTCGCCATTTATCTCAGCACGCAGTGCCAGCGAGTTAACAAAGAACCCAATTAGCGATTGTGTCTGCGCGTGATGGCGGTTATCCGAAGGTGTACCAATTACAATATCATCTTGGCCAGACAACGCCGCTAACGTCACGTAGAAGCCGCTCAACAATATGGTGTACAGCGTCGTGTCTTGAGATTGTGCCAACGCCCTAAGCTGTTCTGATAAAGCCACATCCAGTTCAAATTCTATGTCTTTACCACGATAGTCAATGGTTGCCGGACGAGCGTAATCTGTCGGTAAAGTGAGGTGCTCAAATCCAGATAGCTGTGTTTGCCAATAGCCCTGTTGTTTCTCAAGCACTTCGCCAGTTAAGTAATCACGCTGCCAACTGGCATAATCAGCATAGCTGATCTCCAACGCTGGTAGTTCGGCAGCTCTATCTGCAAGCAAAGCATGGTAAGCTTCTTCCAACTCGGACATAAAAATATCTGCTGACCAGCCGTCGAAACCGATATGATGCCAAAGCATCAACAAGTAGCCCTTCGACGTATTATCACCCTCAACAACAAAGTGATGGAGTCTCAAACTCATTTCAGTCGTTAAATCGAATGGTGTGGCTATCGCCTCTGATAAGCTAGCCAACAACGTACTTTCACCGTCTAGTACGTGACGTTCAAGTTCAATGTCTTGAGCCAGTACAAGTTGGTAGTCTGCGCCGGCTTCATCAGTGCGATAAACACTCTTCATCACTGGGTGACGAGTGGCAACCACATTTATCGCTGTTAACAACTTATCTAGATCAGCGTCAGAATTTAACTTTACAAGACTTGGAATATGATAAACGTCACTGCCTTGTTCAAAACGCTCGATAAACAACAAACGTTCCTGAGCAAACGACAATGGTGCCTGTTCAAGGTTACTTTGTGGAATGACCAACATCTCATCTTGCTTAACCAGCTGAGTGGCAAGTCCTGCGACCGTTTTATATTCAAACAACAAGGCCAGTGGTACATCTACAGATAACACATCTCTAATCGCCGCCGTCAATCTAATAGCGCGAATTGAATTGCCACCGATGCGGAAAAAGTTGTCATTGACTCCGACTTGCTCAAGCTCTAATACGTTTTGCCATAATTCACATAATTGCGCTTCTAACTCATTGCGTGGTGCAACATACCCACCTGCGTCAACGAAATTAGGTTCTGGTAAAGCCCGGCGGTCTGTTTTCCCATTGACGTTTAGCGGAACTGAGGCAATCAAGGCAAAAGCACTTGGGACCATATATTCAGGTAGAGATACAGATATTTCTTCTCTAATTTGCTCTATATCAACAACTTCACCTTGCTCCGGCACAATATACGCGGCGAGAAATTTTTGACCTGCCTGTTGTTTATCAACAACAACTGCTTGTTTCACGTTTGATAGCGCAACTAAAGCACTTTCAACTTCGCCAAGCTCAATACGGTAACCACGAATTTTGACTTGGCTGTCGTTGCGCCCAAGGTATTCCAACCTGCCATCTTTCAGTCGACGAACCAAGTCTCCCGTTTTATAAAGGCGCGCACCTTGTTCTGCCGTAAATGGTGAATCAATAAACTTATCTGCAGTTAAGTCTGGGCGATTTAGATAACGGCGTGAGACACCTTCCCCACCAATGTAAAGCTCTCCTTGAGCACCTGCCGGCAAAAGTTGACCTTCAGTGCCAATCACATACAGTTGTGTATTCGCAATTGGATATCCGATCGTGATATGGCTTGAAGTAACTTTCTCAACAGAAGACCAGATGGTTGTTTCTGTCGGTCCATACATGTTGTAAAGCGAACCACTTATTCTGCCTATTACCGCATTTGCTAACTCAGGTGAAAGCGCTTCCCCCCCGAGCAACACTTTTTCCAATTGCGTTAAGGCACTGTGGGCTGAGCTATCCGATATTAACTCTTGCATAAATGATGGCGTGCACTGAAGGTGTGTAACGCCATGTTGTAAAATCAACTCTTGAGACGTGAGACCGTGTTGAGTACGTCGTGCCAAAATACGCTGGATCTCAGGTGTTGTACCATCACTCAACGTCACTGGACGACCAGGCTGGAGCACCACTTTCTGACCTCGAGACAATGTCCAAAACAGTTCTAATACAGATATATCAAAGCTGATACTCGTCACCGCCAACCAGGTTTCTTGAGCACGCTCACTGCCAATACTTGAATCTAGCCCCGTAAAAAAGTTAACAACGTTGCGGTGTTCGACCATTACGCCCTTAGGCTTACCAGTAGAACCCGAGGTATAAATAATATAGGCTAAATTCTGCGGCGTAATTCCATCGCGTGATCTCAGGTTAGATACAGGGTTTGCTACCCATGTGTCCTGCATATCAATACAAACCACACCGACCTTCACAGGAAATTCTATTACCGCTGCGATTTCTGAAGTCGTTAATACAAAACTAGCGCCGCTATCCTCAAGCATATACTCAAGGCGCTCAAGAGGTGCCCCCAAATCTAAGGGAACATATGCACCGCCAGCTTTCAAGATAGCCAGCATGCCAATCACCATATCCAAAGAGCGTTCGATGCAAACTGCAACATAGGTGTCTGCACCAACCCCGAGTTCAACTAGATGATGTGCAAGTTGGTTAGCCCGCTCATTTAGGGCTCGATATGTGAGTTCGTTGTCGCCAAATACCAGAGCTATATTGTCAGGTGTTTGTCCTGATTGTGCTTCTACCAGCGTATTGATTGTCGCACTCTGTGGATAATCCACTTTGGTGTCATTCCACGTATGTAATAACTGGTGACGTTCTTCGGACGATAACAAATCTACTTGTGCAACTGTTTGCGTGACATCGCTGACCAACGCCTGAAGCACTTTACGATACATCTCAAGCATCCGCTCGATGCTCGCCGCCTCAAATAAGCTCACGGCATAGTTGAAATTTCCGTGTATAGCGTCGACGCTATCAACCAAAGATAAACTCAAGTCAAATTTCGCTGGACTGTATAAGCTTTGTTCAGAATCCAGTGGAGGCGCAGCAAACGGTAAGTTGGATGCGCTATTATCGCCAGTACCTACACTCGCCAAATCGAACAGTACCTGATAAATCGGATGGCGTGACGAATCTCGTTCAACATCCAACAAATCAACCAATTTCTCAAACGGTAACTCTTGATGTACTTTCGCTTGCGTCACCACACCGTGTACTTGCGCAATCAACGCACTCAGTGACTGTGCGCCATTTACACCTGCGCGTAGCGCCAGTGAGTTAACAAAGAACCCGATTAAGGATTGTGTTTGCGCATGATGACGGTTATCCGAAGGTGTGCCGATAACGATATCATCTTGGCCAGACAGCGCTGCTAACGTCACATAGAAGCCACTCAATAAGACAGTGTACAAGGTCGTTTCTTGTGATTGCGCCAACGCTCTAAGCTGCTCTGATAATGCCTCATCTAATTCAAAGGCAATATCCTGACCACGATAATCAATATGTGCTGGACGACTATGATCTGTTGGTAAAACTAGCGTTTCAAACCCAGACAGTTGCGTTTGCCAATAGCCTTGTTGTTGCTCAAGTACTTCACCTGTTAAGTAATCACGCTGCCAACTGGCATAATCTGTATAGCTGATCTCTAATTCTGGTAGTTCTGGGTTTCTGTCGGCTATTAACGCGTCATACGCTTCATCCAGTTCAGACATGAAGATATCTATCGACCAACCATCGAAACCAATGTGATGCCATAGCATCAATAAATAACCCTTCGACGTATTATCTCCCTCAACAACAAAGTGATGGAGCTTCAAACTCATTTCAGTCGTTAAGTCGAATGGTGTGGCTACCGCCTCTGATAAACTGGCCAACAACGTACTTTCACTGTCTAGTACGTGACGTTCAAGTTCAATGTCTTGAGCCAGTACAACTTGATAATCTTCTCCGGCATCATTGGTGTGATACACACTCTTCATCACTGGGTGACGAGTGGCAACCACATTTATCGCTGTTAACAACTTATCTAGCTCAGCGTCAGAGTTTAACTTTACGAGACTTGGAATATGATAAACGTCACTGCCTTGTTCAAAACGCTCGATAAACAACAAGCGTTCCTGCGCAAATGACAACGGCGCTTGCGCTAAGGTGCTGCGTGGAATAACTAATAGTTCGTCTTGTTCACCCAACTGCGCCGCAAGCCCTGCTACCGTTTTATATTCAAACAACAAGGCCAGCGGGACATCTACAGATAGCACATCTCTAATCGCCGCAGTCAGCTTAATCGCATTGATGGAATTGCCGCCAATGCGGAAGAAGTTGTCGTGCACACCAACTTGCTCTACACCTAAAACGTCTTGCCATAATTCACATAATTGCGCTTCTAACTCATTGCGTGGTGCTACATATTCATCTTCGCTAACAAAGCTTGGCGCTGGTAATGCGCGTTTGTCTACTTTGCCATTGATTGTTAACGGAATATGTTCAAGCTCAGTAAACGCAGCTGGGACCATATAATCCGGTAATTGTGTAGATAGCTGCGCTCTTACCCCATCAAGAGACAATGTGTGTCCTGCTTCTGCAACAACATAAGCGGCCAAGTATTTATTCCCGCCTTTGACTTTATCGACCACTACCGCTTGGGCAACATCTGCAAGCCCATTAAGTGCACTTTCAATCTCACCCAATTCAACACGATAACCTCGTATTTTTACCTGACTGTCATTTCGACCTAAGAATTCCAGTCGACCATCCGCCAGACGGCGCACTAAGTCTCCAGTCTTGTACAAGCGGGTATACCCTTTGGCTTTATCTGCTTCGCTCGCGAATGGGTTATTTATGAAACTCTCTGCCGTTAGGTCGTCTCGATTGAGGTAACCTCTCGCTAAGCCCGCACCACTGATGTACAACTCTCCAACAACATTAATTGGGGCTAGATTGCCTGAATCTGATAAGACATATAAACGACTATTCGGAATTGCATGACCGATATTCGTCGCGCTATCTCCCTGCTGATAACGGTTAACGCTCGCACAAACCGTGCTCTCTGTTGGACCATAAGCATTTAGCAATCGTGGGATAGCGTTAAATTTCTCATACAACTCAATGGTTGGCGCTTCACCCGCCATCACCAAGCACTCAAATGACGCAAAACACCCGGCATCTAACTGATGTAAAATTGCAGGCGGCAACGTCGCTAACTGAATGTTTTCTTTCGATAACAGCGCTGCTAACTTGCTTGGATCTTTACGCGTTTCTGTGCTGCTGATAAATAACGTATGACCCGACAGTAAACTGACAAATAATTCAGACACACTGGCGTCAAAGACATAATCCGCAAACCATAATGCATTTTGGTAAGCATCACACTCAAAGTGCTGACGCTGTGCCGTCACCAAGTGAGCGACATTGCGATGCTCAATCATGACCCCTTTCGGTTTACCTGTGGTGCCCGAAGTGTAAATCACATAAGCCAAGTCGTTGGCATCACTTATCGCTTCAGGGGTCGCTGAACTTTGACCACTAAATACCTCGGCATCATCAACCAGCAGTAAACTCGCAGTGGTCAGTGTCGAGAGTTCCGCTTGATACTGGGTTTGCGTCAGCACTAAATCGGTTTGCGTATCCGATAAAATAAACTCGACGCGCTCTTGCGGATATTCTGGTGAAACTGGCACATACGCAGCGCCGGCTTTCAGTACCGCGAGGATACTGACTACCATTGCTAAACTGCGGTCCATATACAAGCCGATAAACGTATCAGCACTCAGCGCTTGTCCATTGGCAGACTCATACCTAGCACGGATCGCGTGTGCTAACTGATTGGCACGCTCGTTCAACTCACCATAACTCAGAGTTTCATTTTCAAACACCAATGCCACTTGCTCTGGTGTCTTCGCTGCTTGTGCTTCAAATAAAGCCGATAAGGTTTTATCTTGTGGATAAGGCTTATCCGTATCATTCCACCTATGTAATAGCTGGTGACGCTCTTCGGACGATAATAAATCTACTTGTGCAACGGTTTGCGTGACATCGCTGACCAACGCCTGAAGCACTTTACGATACATCTCTAGCATCCGCTCGATGCTCGCCGCCTCAAATAAGCTCACGGCATAGTTAACATAGCCGCTGATTTGTTCATGCTTATCACTCAAAAACAAGCGTAAATCATAGTTAGCTGGGGTAAATAGTTTATGTTCATTCAACAGCGTTGTCGTGTCGAAAGGTAAAGTAGAGAACTGTGATTTGTCATAGTCAAAATCTTGAACCGAGAACATCACCTGATAAACCGGATGGCGCGACGGGTCTCGTTCAACATCCAACAAATCAACCAATTTCTCAAACGGTAACTCTTGATGTACTTTCGCTTGCGTCACCACACCATGTACTTGCGCAATCAACGCACTCAGTGACTGTGCGCCATTTACACCTGCGCGCAGCACCAGTGAGTTAACAAAGAACCCGATTAAGGATTGTGTTTGCGCATGATGACGGTTATCCGAAGGTGTACCAATGACAATATCATCTTGACCAGACAGCGCAGCCAACGTCACATAGAAGCCACTCAATAAGACAGTGTACAAGGTCGTTTCTTGTGATTGCGCCACCGCTCTAAGCTGCTCTGATAATGCCTTATCTAATTCAAAGGCAACATCCTGACCACGATAATCAATATGCGGGGGACGACTATGATCTGTTGGTAAAACTAGCGTTTCAAACCCAGACAGTTGCGTTTGCCAGTAATCTTGCTGCTGAACAAGCACTTCACCAGATAAATGGTCTCTCTGCCAGCTCGCATAGTCTGCATAACTGATCTCTAATTCTGGTAGTTCTGGGTTTCTGTCGGCTATTAACGCATCGTAGGTTTCATTCAATTCTGACATGAAGATATCTATCGACCAACCATCAAAACCAATGTGATGCCACAGCATCAGCAAATATCCCTTCGACGTATTATCTTCCTCAACAACAAAGTGATGGAGCTTCAAACTCATTTCTGTCGTTAAGTCGAATGGTGTGGCTACCGCCTCTGATAAACTGGCCAACAACGCACTTTCACTGTCTAGTACGTGACGTTCAAGTTCAATGTCTTGAGCCAGTACAAGCTGGTAGTCTGCGCCAGCTTCATCAGTGCGATAAACACTCTTCATCACTGGGTGACGAGTGGCAACCACATTTATCGCTTCAACCAACTTGTCTATATCTGCATCAGCACTCAATTGCACGAGGCTTGGAATATGATAAATATGGCTGCCCTGTTCGAAGCGCTCGATAAATAACAAGCTTTCCTGAGCAAACGACAGTGGCGCCTGCTCTAAGGTACGGTGTGGGATGACCAACATTTCGTTTTGATCATTTAAATGAGCGGCAATGCCAGCAACGGTTTTATGAGTCAATAACAAGGCCAGAGGCACATCCATAGATAATGCTTCTCTAATCCTTGCTGTGAGTTTAATGGCATTAATCGAGTTGCCACCAATACGGAAAAAGTTGTCATGTACACCAACCTGCTCAAGCTCCAACACTGCTTGCCACAGCTCACATAATTGCGTTTCTAGCGTGTTACGAGGTGCTACATAATTACGACCATCGACTAAAGCGGGCTCTGGTAACGCCCGTTTGTCTAGCTTGCCATTGATTGTTAATGGGAGCTGCTCTAATTCTGTAAACGTACTGGGGACCATATAGTCCGGTAATCGTCCCGATAGCTGCTCACGTACACTGTCAATTGATAAGGTTTTTCCTGCCTGAACGACAACATAAGCCGCTAGATATTTATTGCTGCCTGTGACTTTGTCTATCACCACCGCTTGAGCTATGTCCGCAACCTCATTGAGTGCGCTTTCTATCTCGCCCAGCTCTATTCGATAACCTCTGATTTTTACCTGACTGTCATTACGACCTAAATATTCTAATTGACCATTCTCCTGCCAACGAACTAAGTCCCCTGTCTTGTACAAGCGGGTATAACCCTTAGCTTTATCTGCTTCACTGGCAAATGGATTGTCTATAAAGCTCGCCCCCGTTAAGTCGTCTCTATTGAGGTACCCTCTCGCTACGCCCACACCACCTAAATACAACTCTCCTGGCGTATTCATCGCTGCCAACTGACCTGCGTCATTGACCACATAAGCTCGTGTATTCGATATCGGGGTTCCTATCGTGTTAAGGGACTTGGCATTGCTTGAATCTAGACATTGAATCGATGTCACCGTAACTTCTGTCGGCCCATATTCATTAATGAGTAAATCACCCCAAAGTGAACGTAATTCACTAATCAAACTTTCGCCACCGGCAATCACTCTACGAATAGCGCTCTTTGAACCCGGGTGGCCTAACGCTTGTAGATAACTCGGCGTGCCATCTAGGTGTGTCACTTGATGAGTGATTAGGTGTTGGATGATTTTTTCCGGTTGTGTGATTTCATCGTCACTTGGTACAACCAGTCGACTGCCATTCAGAAGTGGTAAAAAGAACTGCTCAACTGATGCATCGAAAATATAATTGGCTAGCCAGATAACCACTTCATCTGCTGTAAAGTCTAATTCGCGATACTGATTGTCTATCAGATTGACCACCGAGCGATGCTCAATCATCACCCCTTTCGGCTTACCCGTGGTGCCTGAGGTGTAAATTACATACGCCAAGTCGCTAGCGTCATTTATCGCTGCTGGAACCGCCGTACTATGAGCTGCATAGGTATCTCTATCATCAACACACATCAAACTCGCTGTTGTCAGTGCACTCAGCGTTTGTTGATACTGTGATTGTGTCAGCACCAAGCTCGCTTGTGTATCCGATAAAATAAACTCGACTCGCTCACTCGGATATTCAGGTGAAATCGGTACATACGCAGCTCCAGCTTTCAGTACCGCTAAGATACTCACCACCATCTCTACACTGCGTGCAACATACAAACCTATAAAGGTATCTGCGCTGAGTGCTTTTCCAGTCGAGACCTCATACTCGGCTCGTATCGCATGGGCTAATTGATTCGCTCGTTCATTTAATTCGCCATAGCTCAGTGCTTCTCCTGCAAACACCACTGCAACTTGTTCTGGCGTCTGTACCGCTTGCTCTTCAAATAAGGCTTGCAGAGTTTTATCCTGCGGGTAAGCGGCATCCGTGTCATTCCACTGGTACAACAACTGATGACGCTCTTGCTCTGATAACACATCCACTTGAGCAACGGTTTGCGTGACATCATTGACCAACGCCTGTAGTACTCTGAAATACATATCACGCATACGTTCGATGCTCGATGCTTCAAACAGACTCACCGCATAGTTAAAACTACCTCGGATTACCTTGCCGCTATCAATTAACGACAGGCTTAAATCAAGATCTGTTGAACTTTGCGTCGTGCTAGCTTCAGATCCTTCTATGGGCAGAGCTGGTAGGTCAATCGCTCCACTATCAACGCTAGCTAGATCGAACATCACTTGAAAAATTGGGTGACGTGACGTGTCGCGCTCAACGCCCAGCAGCTCAGGCACTTTTTCAAACGATAATCCTTGATGTACTCTCGCTTGATTCACGACATGTTTAACATGTGAGATTAACGCTTGCAGTGACTGCTTACCTTGCACATCAGCGCGTAGCGCTAATGAGTTAACGAAAAATTCGTTCGTAGATTGCCTCTGCTGATCAAATCGGCTATCCGAAGGTGTACCAATCACAATATCGCTCTGACCCGATAACGCGGTAAGTGTCACATAGAACCCACTTAACAACACCGTATACAAGGTCGTGTACTGAGACTGTGCCAAAGCGCTAAGTTGAGTCGATAATGCCTCATCTAATTCAAATTCGACGTATTGGCCTCGGTCATCGAAATTTAAAGGGCGGACACAGTCCGTAGGCAACTCTAAGGTTTCAACCCCTGATAGCTGGCTTGCCCAGTACTCTTGTTGTTGTACCGACGTCACATCAACAAATTCTTTTGGGTGGTTTAAAAAAGCAGCCATTTTTGCGACTGTACTATGCTCAAACAGAACGGCCAACGGCACAGCCATTGACATTTCGACTCGAATTGTGTTGATGAGTTTGATAGCGTTATTGGCGTTACCGCCTATCTGAAAAAAATTGTCATTTACCCCAACCTGTTCAAGCTCAAGTACAAGTTGCCAGACCCGACACAGTTCGACTTCTCTCTCATTTGATGGAGCGACATAAGCATAATATGGCATATAGATTCTATTTATTTAGTTAATGACCAAGACCATAATTAACCCAGCACGTTATAATCAAAAAGCTTTAGAGATTATAAGCACTGCATTAAGGCTTTTAATTTAAATTAATTAAAAGCCACTACTAAGATTACTGGATTTTTTAATTAAGATTTCAAAGGTTCAAAGCTTTGACCATCCGACTTATTAACCGTTGTTGGTTCAAAGTCTTGGGGTGAAACAATCATTCCTTGTTCAAAATTAAAGCGGCGGTCGGCTAAGTGGAAATAGCGATCATCATGAGAAATAACGATGACAGTTTTTCCTTGCTCTTTTAAATCAGAGAGCAAAGAGGTATAGAAGAAGTCTCTGAAGTAAGGGTCTTGATCAGCAGCCCATTCATCAAATAATAAGATCGATGAATCTTCAATGTAGGTAAGTAACAGCGCTAAACGCTTTTTTTGCCCTTGTGATAGATCTGTGGTTGTTAAAACACCATCTTTAGAACTAACTTTTTCATTTAGTCTCAACTTATCAATATATTGCTCAATTACATCATCACGCCCTGGGTTACCGTCTTTATCCAGCGTTTGGTCAAATAAATAAAAGTCAGAAAATATTGTAGAGAACAAATCACAATAAGATTCTTTATTTATATCAGGTGATATTTCTTTCTCATCGACTTTAATAGTACCTTCATTCTGGGTATACAATCCGCATAGTATTTTAGCAAACGTCGTTTTACCACTACCATTACCACCAGTTAAAAATACTAAATCGCCTCGATTAATTTTTAAATCAATTGGGCCGATACCAAAGCCGTATTCTTCATTTTCTTTTAGAGGGTATTGATAAGATATTCCAGAAATATAAAGACTCTTCCAGTCTTTAAACTCTTCGCTCGATTCTTTCTTCGATTGAATGAAATTGTCTGGCTCTGATAACTCAAGTGAATTAAGCTTCTTGTAAGCAACGAAAAGCTTACCAACACTACCCAAACTACTCGCTAGCGCAGCCAGAGGTGGCATAAGTAGTAATACGATAAGCATAAAAGAAACAATCGTTGATAATGCGATGTTTTCAATAAAGTGTTGCGCTCCAAATAATATAATGGCCATAATACAGAACAACAAACAGTCAACCCATTTACTAAGTGTGACGTAGATCATGGTTACTGTTGTGTTGATTTGTCTAATCGCTTCAAAGGTAGGTAACAAGTTTTTATTGTAGAAAAACCATTTTCGACTTGAATTTACATTGAGCTCTTTACCACCGTCTACTAGGCCCTTAAATCCAGCAAACAGGTCATCTTCATTATTCCTCTCAATTTTTTGGTATTTAGTTCCAAACATAATCATGACAGCCGCTACCAGCATAAGTGCCACCAAGCCACCGATAACAACCAAAGATAATTGCCATGAGGATATGAACATATACACCAAGTACAACAATATGAGCGTTGCGTTGTAAACCACCACAGGCAGTAACATCAGACCTTCGGAGATACTATTTACATCATCTGTTATCGTTGCGTAAACGCGGTGGCCGCCAACTTTTTCAATCTGCTCATAAGGTGTTCCAAGAATTCTTCTCACCATTGTCTTACGTAGGTCGTAAACAACACCGTTACTTAATCTAGCCAGTAAGTATTGAGAAAAAATACCGAGGAAAAAGACTACAAGAATAGCAGCTATAAAAATTTGATATGGTTGCAAACTGACAAAGGGCTCAAGTAATTGACCAAGCATAGATAAACTAGAGGTGGCCTCCTCTTTTCCAGACATATTACTAATTTCTGAATCAATTAAGGAAATAATACCTACACTTGCCAGCGCACAAACTATACTAAGCAGCGTCGCCACAAAAATTCGTAACGAATGGCGCTTATACAAACTATAAATCATTTTCGAACTTCCTATTTTTTTCGAATAACCAAACATCTAGCATCGGATCACTAAGTTTGAGCCGATAAAATTTATGAAAAAACAAACCTAATTTAAAAGCCCCCTGCTGCACACCTCGGTTTAACTTTTAGCAATATTGAAATAATTAAAATAAACAAACCAGCAAACAACAGGAAACCTAAAGCACACAATATTCATAATACACCAATAGATGTAAATAATAATACCCAAAATAAAAATAATTAATAACAAAAAAATGACAGAATAAAAACAACTGGTCTAACCACGCAGCCGAAAACGCAGAAAAGTTACAAAAAAGATACACAAATACACACAAATTAACTTTGGCAATATAAAAAAGAATGAAAAAGCGCTAGTTAATTTTCTTGAGCTAAAGCAGAGTTATGAATTACTCATCACAAGAAAAGACAAAAATAAGCTATAAAAACAACAGCTTGATCAAAATAAAAATCAAAACAATTGCAAGACGAAAGCAAGGACGAAAGGTTACAAAAATATTAAAAAACAAAAAAAACCAAAGAAACCAATAAAGAATTCTTAAACTTTTTGTAAATTTATGTTTCAATGTGACGACAGCTACTTTAAATAATTACTACAATAGAAAGCTAACTTTAATTTCCAAGATGCAACTTTGAGGTAAAAAATAATGATATTACCCTCTGAAATAAATGCATGTTCATAGATAAAGCGCTAGAAATGTTTAATTTTTAGACACAATGCAAATGCTGAACAATATAACCGCCCAAACACGATTATCATTTTTTTTACAAAAAACACTTAAATCCAACACACTTACAGAGGTTTTCTCTAAAGGCTACTCTACAGCGAATTACGGAGGTAAGTGAGTAGATGACATAACAGGTAAAACCGGTATATTGAAAACCTGCGGAGTTCAGGGGGCAATAAGATACCGGTAACCTGATAAACACAATATGCGCGATTGACATCTAGGCCGTATAATTACTCGCAAACAGGCCGAACTTATAGTCCTGCAAGAGGTTAATGGAACTGGAAGGGTTTAGTCATATTGGTGCAGCAGGATTAGTGTCTTGTTTAGGGGATGGAAAAAGTTTTAAGAATGGTCGCCATGCAGCTATTTATGTTGGTGCTACTCCAAAACAGCATAGTAGCGGGGCAAAGTTGTTATATTGGGAACAGATAAATTTGGTGGAGATAGAGCCTTAAGAAGCGTGTTATACCAAGGTGCATTGGCAGTAATATCTCGGCTACTCGCAGAGCCTAAAACACACAAGCAACGATGGCTTATTACACTGGTAAAACGGGTAGGAATTAAATGCGCCTGTGTTGCTTTAATCAATAAAACCGTTCGTACAGCTTGAGCTTTGTTGTATCACAGTACAAGTTATAAGCCTCAAGCAGTTTAGGCCAATAATCAATAAAAATAACAAGAATTGTTCAGCAACAATGCAAAGTAAATAGGTAAGACCGACCTTCTGAAACCCTGTTTATCCCGACAGCTGATAAAGCTATTATTTCGAAAAGGACAGGAGGTGCGAAAACATCAAACGTTAGAAGGTAGCTCCTTCATTTAAAAACCGTATATACGCGCGCATCTCACTTACTTACAAAAAACTGTTGCTAAACAGGTGGAGTCCATATACGGGATAAGCGACATGCTACAGCACAGCTCTTTTGACGTATTTCTAGTTAACGACCCTTCTCTCATCAAAGTACAATTCGCAAGTAACGATTGAGCGACTCTAACTTCTCTGAAAATGCTTAAATGCCTCCTCTAGACTCACTCAATGTGATAAAACTTTGCAGCTTATAGGTTGTAATATGATTTTAGATAAGCAAAAGCCTGCGATCGCAGGCTTCTAATAGTATCTAAATGATTCGTTCTTTAAATAGTTAATAGCGTGATTTTCTTACGCTGGAAAGGTTAAACTATAGATGTACTGCTATCAGTTCCTGATTTCCCAAATACTTTTTGTCTTAACTTTTTAAAAGGAAGAGACATATCTTCCATAATTAGATAAAGGCAGGGCACCAGAATAAGTGTGATTAAAGTCGTAAATAACACCGCGAAACCTAGCGAAACAGCCATTGGCACTACCATTTTGGCTTGCAGACTGGTTTCAAACATAATGGGTAAGATCCCGACAAATGTAGTAATTGAAGTCAAGAAAATGGCACGAAATCTAGCACAGCCCGCTTCAACTACAGCATCGCAAGTAGCTACCCCAGCTCTACGTCTTTGATTTACATAGTCTGTCATCACCAATGAATCATTAATGACCACACCAGCAGCGGCTATCAGACCAAAAATTGACATCATGCTTAAATCTATACCAAACAGTAAATGACCCCAAATCGCCCCCGCAAACCCAAAAGGAATAACAGACATAATAAGGGCTGGCTGACCATAACTTTTTAATGGAATCGCAAGCAGCATGTAAACAATAATCATACCCGCGATGAAAAACAACATTTGTTCATTAGTCTGCGCTTGTTGCTCCTCAATATTGCCGCCAAGTTTGGTCTTAACGGAGGGAAACTCCGTTAATAGTTGAGGGAGTAGCTCGTCATCAACCTTTTCAATTATTTCGTTTGGTTCAACCAGCTCTTCATCAATGGCGCCCCAAACATACACGGTGCGATACCCCTCTTGACGTCGAATAAAGCTGACTCCTGGTTTTTCCGTCAACTCCACTACGTCTCCGAGCATAACTTCTTTTCCGTTAGGCGCGGTAATGACCGTATATTTAAGAGAAGAAAATGCCTCGCGAGTAAGCCTTGGATATTTAACCATCACCCGAATTTCTTCACCATTTCTCAGCACTCGCTGAGCTTCTCCACCGTAGAAACTGTTACCCACCTGACTTGCAATATCAGATAAATTGAGTCCTAGGTTATAAGCCACAGGCTTCATCACCATCTGTACTTCTATGCTAGCCGGGTCAATAGTGGAACTAATATCATATAACCCTTTTTCCTGTTGTAATTTCCCGATAAGTGCCCGCCCAGCGCTGGTTAACGTATCTATGTCAGACCCATATAACAAGTAACCAAACTCACCATCACTGCCGCCGCCACCTAAGCTATCATGGATAGTGATGGACTTCATACCAGGGATGGTTGGCATTGCAGCTCGCCAGCGTCGCGCTAGCTCAAAAGTATCATATGGACGTAGTGCTTCATCGACCAGAGGAATAACCATGCGCGCGTTGGTACGTCCTTGATTAAATGACAGCATATCCTTCATCATACCTTGTCCGAACTCAGCTTCAGTCTCTTTTTCAATGTTTAAAACCACCGCTTCGATTGATTTAAGCGCAGCTATGGTTTGCTTATCGGATGCCGTATCATTCATTTCTATTTGAATAGTTGGAAAATCATGCGGTACTTTTGCTTCCATCACTACGCGCACATAATTTGCGCTGACCAGCGCAAAACTTACAATAAGAAAGCCGACAAAAGCACTAAGTACACTCCATCGCCATTCAACGCACTTTGTGACGAAACGCTTGTATGAACCATTAACAAAACCAAAGAAAGAACGATTAAAGCGGTCTCGCCAACCTCCTTCTTTTATTGGTGTAAATTTAGTATGCGCTAGGTGGGCTGGTAAGATCAGCTTTGACTCAATCAAACTAAATACAAGACACAGAATCACAACCATCGCGATAGAATAAAAAATCGCACGTTCAGGGCCAGAAGAAAACAGAGAGGGCGCAAATACAGCGATGGTCGTCAACACTCCAAAAGTTGCAGGCGTAGCAACTCGTTTTGCTCCTCTTACTACACTCTGTACGCCACCACCATGATTTTCAATCTCAGTACTTGCACTTTCGCCAATGACGATAGCATCATCCACCACAATTCCCAGTACCATGATAAATGCAAACAAAGACAGAACATTTATTGTTACTCCCATCACGGGCATCATCATGATTACACCTAAAAAACAAACAGGTAAACCTATCATTACCCATAAGGCAAGCTTAATACGTAAAAAGACGGCCAACATTAAGGCAACCAAAATGGCTCCCTGAAATAAGTTAGTCAGCATCATATTCAAACGCTCGTCCAAATAGTAGGTGAAATCCACCAATACTTTCATTTGCATACCCTGAGGTAGGGTTTTGTTTTTTTGTTCTATATAGCTTTTTACTGACTGTGCAACAGGAACAATACTTTGCTCACTGGTTGCCTTTACAGCCAGCAGTAACGCGTTTTCCCCAGAATATTTGAAATAGCGTTCACCTTCGACAAATTCATCTTTGATAGTTGCGATATCTTGAAGTAGTACTTTCGCACCACTTGCGCTTACCTTCACAGGAATTTCTCTAAACTCATCACCACTATAAAATTGATTTTCTACCCTGACAGAGATTATACCGGCGTCAGTTTTAACTTGCCCCGCTGATATATTCGCAGAATACAACCTGATTGCTCGAGAAACGTCCGCTATTGTTAAATTATACTGACGTAATATTTCTGGTTGAATTTCAATAGAAATCTCATCCTTGGGCGAGCTCAAATCTACCAGCGAGATATTATCAAGGTGCAATAGCTCATCCTCAATTTGCTTCGCGATCGGCTTTAATTCTGATAATTCATAGTTTCCGGCTAATGCTAACTCCACAACATCTTGACGGAACTCAACTTGATAGACTGTGAGCGGCTCCATCGCGGCTGGAAAAGTAGCTATTCCATCAGCTTTCAATTTTACTTTATCGAGCACTTCAGGCACGCTTGCTCCTGGATCCACTTCGAGCATGATCCGCCCGCTGCCTCGATTTGACTCAGTGATACTTTCTTTAATTTCTGTGATGCCCTTGAGTGACTCCTCGATCTTTATCAGAATACTTTGTTCAATTTCCTGTGGAGAGGCTCCGGGATAAGCAACGTCAATATGGATATAGTTAATCTCAACGTTGGGAAACATCTGACGTGGGATCGTAAAGTAACTAATAAGTCCCATGATGATAATAAAAAACATTAAAAGGTTAGCTGCCACCGAGTTATTGGCAAACCAGGCTATTAATCCCGTTTCTTCTTTATGTTGTGTCTGCATACTGTGGGTCATAATTTATCGCCTATAACTGACTATCTGTATCAGTTTTTGCTACTTTGACTGCCATCCCTTTTGAAGGATATTCAGGTAACGTTTTCACTAACCTGTCATCATCACTTAGCCCTTCACTTACCAGAAAGTACTCGCCTTCACTTCTGAGCACATTGACTTTTTTAGGTTCTAATAAGCCATCGTCATTGACTATCCACACTGTTCGATTTTGTACCAATTCTTGAGGTAATCGGTAAATATTTTTTAAGGATTTTCCTGCAAAATTAACTTCGACATAGTGACCGAATTGAATTGGCGGCGCTTCTGAACTCAAACCATATGGGTTGGTCACTCGAATGACTAAATGACGCATACGTGTTTCTGAATCTATGATCCCCAGCTCTCGATCGACTTTGCCCTGCCTTGTAACACTATTCAGTTCTTTTGTTTTAACTACAGCAGGAAGTCCCTGAATTTCATTAGGCAAAAACGTACTGTCAAAACCTGCAATCGGAACCTTGATTTCAGCGACCTCAATGTTGTGTAATACAGCAACTTCTTGACCTTGACTAACAAATTGCCCTTGACCAACTTTTCTTGATACTACTAGCGCATTATAAGGCGCCCTGACGACACAGTTGTCTAGATCTCGCATCGCGCGTTTTATTTTTGCTTCTGCCGACTTCACTCTAGCTTTGGCGCTCAGCAATTGAGGTTTTCGCAAATAAAGATCCGTAATTTTGCTTGGGTCTGCGCTCTTTGCTTCTTGCTCTGCAACGGCAGCTTTTGCTCGCTCTTCTATCAGATTGGATTTTGCACTTGCAAGCTCAGCTTCCGCCTCTAGCAAGTTTGCTTCAAAATTATCTTTTTCAATATTGAAGAGCACTTCACCTTCAGCGACGATTCCCCCTTCAACAAAATGAGGATGCCAGTAAGTTACTTCACCGGAAACCTGAGCAGCTAATTTGATACTTTCCAACGGAGTTACTTCTCCGTGAGCCGTGATCATAACCTGATGATCCTTAGCACTCATCACTTCCACAGATACTGTTGGACGATAATCTACCGGAACCTTTTCCTCTTCATCACTTGCAGAAGCATTGATCCCTGCAAACGCAAGTATTGATACCGCGATAATAGCCAATGGAAAAATGCCTTTAACCCATTTTGATTGCATAATTTCTACCTGATAATTAATGATTTTGATACATATATTAAATATAAACTTCACTATGTCACTATTTTGATTGTAACTTGTTATTTAGTTAACATTAAAGAACAATCAACATAAAAGTGTTTTATATATAACAATATGATAAGTAAAAATAATTTATAAATAACACAGTAAAAAAACACAGATATTAATGAATTATGAAAACATTGCTTTTTTTACACTTTTGAGCCGCAATTTATCTTTGTACAGCCACTGAATGTCAATACATTTTATAGAGAAATCTGAACAAATTTACACTAAATGTAAGCCAAATTTTTGTCTCACACTTGAGACAAAACTGAAAGATCATTGCAACATAAAGCATACTGTCACTAGTAAGCGATCACCATTGCTGTATTATTCAACATAAAAGTTCACCTTAAATACATGTTCAAACATGTATCCAAATCGGTAATCTAGTCATCCAAAGTCACATTTTCAGAGCTCTCAAATGCAGAACGAGTTAAACGTTCAAACAGGTTAAAAAACCATAGATAAGAATACGAGATATCCGTTACCAAAATCGGATCTTTATGGTTAAATACGCAACACTATAAATACAAGAACAAACTAAAGATGGATTTTGAGAGACAGACTCATTGTTTGAATTGCCAAGCCCCATTGGACACGCCCTTTTGCGGACAATGCAGTCAAGAAAAGGTCCGCCGTATTCAGTTTTCTGAGTTATTTAGACTAATTCAAGAAGGGATATTGGAGCTACGCTCTCCTTTTTTACAGTTGATGTGGGGCATGACCACTCAACCAATTGCCACTATAAAAGGCTATTTAAATGGTGAACGTACCAAGTATTTTAACCCGATAAAATATGCCTTTCTCATATTCACAGCTTTACTCATTTTACTGGCTCTATTTGATATTACCTTTATCCCACCTGAGGCGTTACTTGACTCAGACAATGATCAACAATTTCAGTCCATATTTAATGAATACTTATCTTCAACCTTGCTTTATCAGAGCTTTTTGCTGCCTTTTTTTAGCGCCTTGGGAGCAAAACTTGCTTTAAGAAAGAAGACCTTTAATGTAGCGGAACTCTATATTGCTCATTTATTGCTGTCTACACAGTTGGCAATAGTAAGTGCTCCTTTTTATTTTGCAGAATTACACTTTACTCAAATCTTCTCTTTTGTTTCGATTGCGATAACGCTTTTTTTCACGACATGGATGAGTTTACTACTGAGAAAGAGCAATGGGAGTTCAATTAAAGATGGTGCCCTTATAGTACTGTGTGTCACATTCTCTCAGTTACTAGCCATCATTCTCTTAAGTATTCTTTTGGCTGCATTCGCTGGTTTTCAAGTCACCCAACTTGAACAGATCCAAACAGGCTCTTAGGGGATGTGGTGATTGCTAGGTTACGGTTTATCGCCGGTTAAAAGCAACACACACTGAGCCAGTAGAGTACGCTGGCTCACTGTATTACTACATTACAACGCACCGAATCGAGAAGGTAAACCCATGGATAAGAAAAGTGTTTTATTGGTGCTACTGGTTGTGTTTGTTTGGGGAGTAAACTTCCCCATTATTAAAATAGGTTTAGTTGAGCTCCCACCTATTTTATTCTCCGCGATGCGATTTTTAATCGTTGCTATTCCCGCGGTTTTATTTATTCCACGACCAAAAACATCATTTTGGAATGTATTAGGAGTTGGTCTATTTCTTGGGGTTCTAAAGTTTAGTTTTCTATTCGTCGCAATGCAATCAGAAGTATCGGCAGGGCTATCTTCTTTGTTGTTACAGGCACAAGTGCTATTTACCATAATTCTCAGTATGGTTTTCTTTAAAGAGTCGCTAGACCGTTACCAAGGTATTGGAATTATTATTGCCATTGTTGGTTTTGGCCTATTTTTCCTAAACACCGGAGGAGGCACTTCAATTTGGGGCCTGATATTATTGCTATCTGCTGCTATTTTTTGGTCCATATCTAATCTGATAATGAAACGACTGTCGGGAGTAAATTTACTGCATTTTATAGTGTGGGTTAGCTTAATTCCTCCACTACCGTTGTTAATGTTATCGTTGCTGCTTGAATCACCCGATCCACTCGGTTTGTTACTATCAGCTTCTTCGCAAACTTGGCTTGCTTTAGCTTATGTCGGCTACGTTTCTACTTTGCTTGCGTTCGCCGTGTGGGGCTGGTTGCTACGCAGTAACAACGCAGCACAAGTAACACCATTTGCCCTGCTTATTCCTGTCGTTGGGTTAGCTAGCGCAAGCTTTATGCTTGGTGAGCAATTGACTTTACTCGAAGCGGTTGGGGGACTGACGATATTGCTGGGTTTGTTTATTTCAGTGGTCGGGAAACGAACCCAACAATGGCTCACTGACAAACGCAAAAAGCTCGCTTAATCTCGTAGTTACTGATTTTATCGGTCCGACCAAACAGCGAGTTCATTGCCACTGGGCTCAATAAAGTGGAATCGACGACCGCCCGGAAAGCTGAAAATTGCTTTGTTAATAACACCACCTGCGGCTTCTACCTTTTCCTGAGTCGCTTCAAGTTGCGAGCTATACAACACCACTAACGCACCGCCAGTAGCTTGTGATGAGTGTAAATCTGCACGATAAAAACCACCGTCTAAACCTGCATTTAAGAACGCCAGATAATCTGGGCCATACGATTCAAACTGCCAGTCAAACGCCGCTTCAAAAAATGCTTGGCTTGCAGCTAAGTCGTGTGCAGCCAGTTCAACATAATTGATTTTATTATTTTCCATGAGTTTTCCTAAATTTATATGATTTTAAGCTGATTTAACTTATATCTATGAGGTGGTAAAGTACCACCAACTTCACTATTAATTGTATTGAATTGTGCGTTTATTATTTACTCTTCTTACCGTCGGGGCAACTGCCATTATGAGCCTAGCAAATGCGTCTCAAGCAAATAACAACACTGAGTTAACTATCAAACAACTGCTCGGTCAAAAGCTCATGCTCGACCTACGTTACTTTTGTGAAGACGACAACAGCCAACAGTGTCGTACACCCGTAACTAGGCTACCAGCTCCACTCAAGTCATTAATCCAACGATACAACATCGGTGGCGTGATCTTATTTTCTGAAAACGTCCAACATATCGAACAAATAGTGAGTTTAACCAATGAATTACAGAATGCCGTGAGTCAAAGCGCTAGCAAACTGCCGTTGTTCATTGCGATTGACCAAGAAGGGGGTCGTGTTGCGCGTATTAATCGGGAACAAGCCACCTCGTTTACGGGTAATATGAGTATTGGCGCCACTTACCCCAAACATGGTGTTAAATACGCGGCTCAAAGTGCCGCTGTGATTGCAAAAGAACTTGAGGCATTGGGGATCAATGTCAACTTTGCACCCACGGTTGATGTGAATAGCAACCCTGAAAACCCTGTGATCAATGTACGTTCGTTTTCTGAAGATCCAAAAGTAGTCACTAAGCTTGGTGAAGCACAAGTGCGAGCATTTACTCAAAACGGCGTTATCCCTGCGCTTAAACATTTCCCTGGACACGGCGATACCCATGTCGATAGCCACACGGGTTTGCCACGCGTTGACCATTCGTTGTCACAAATTCAACAGCAAGATCTATTACCATTTAGCGAAATCATCAAAGCGACGGAAGTGACAATGGTGATGACGGCACATATCCAGTATCCTGCGTTAGATAATAGCCAAGTCATCAACTCGCAGGGTGAAACAATGCTCCGCCCAGCTACCATGTCATATAAAATCATGACCGAATTACTACGTGAACAATTGGGCTTTAAGGGTGTCACTATTACAGACGCGCTAGATATGGCAGGGATCAGCGACTTTTTTTCATCACTTGATGCCACCATTGAAACGTTCAATGCAGGTGTTGATATTGCATTAATGCCAATGGCAATACGAACTGAAAAAGACATTGAAAAATTCGCCAAGTTTATGGAGGGCCTTGAACAAGCCGTTGCTACGAAAAAGCTTGATGTTCAACAACTCAAGGAATCGAGTCAGCGAATACTTGCGCTTAAATCAAATCAATTACAAAACAAAACCACGACTAGTGTTGCTATTGCCCAGTCTTTACTTGGCAATCCAGCCCATCGCAAACTTGAAGCAGAGCTCGCACTTGCCGCTATAACGGAAGTAAAAAACCAAGGTACGTTACCCCTTAATAAGGGCATAAAACGTGTCCATTTAATCATGCCGGATAAACAAAAGTGCGAAGCGCTATCTCAAGCTTTGGTCAAGCTCAACTCGCAACTCAATGTTAGCTGCACTAGCTTACAAGCCTTCGAACCAACACTTGCTGAGCAAGCCATTAATCAAGCAGACATGGTGATTGGGGCACATGCTTCCCCGCCGCAGAGTGCGGTTGAAATCGGCGGTATGGAAGACGTTAAAAAGCTCACGGATTTTGCGGTAGATAAAAACCAACAACCCAATGCTCTTAAGAAGTTGTTAGCAAGCGCAAAGGCACTCAACAAGCCGAGTGTTTTTATCAGCTTAAGGGCACCGTATGAGATAACTGATTTTTCTCCCTTCAGTGACGCGGTACTCGCAAGCTATGCGTATAATGTAGATGTCAGTAATGAACACGAAGTCTCAGGCCCAGCTTATACCGCTTTAGCAAAGGTACTACTTGGATATGCCCGAGCCGAAGGTACATTACCTGTGACTGTAAAAACCAACCAGTAATCAAGGGGACATAACATGTTGCTAAATTGCGATCTGGGAGAAAGCTTTGGCGCTTGGAAAATGGGCCTAGATGAGCAAGTCATGCCACACATTGATCTTGCCAATGTGGCTTGTGGTTTTCACGCTGGTGATCCTGATGTGTTAGCCCACACTTTGTCATTAGTGAAACAACACCAAGTGACCTTAGGTGCGCACCCTAGTTACCCAGACAAGCAAGGATTCGGACGTCGCTCGATGCAAATGAGTGAACAGTCACTTACCAACACATTGCATTATCAAATTGCTGCGTTAGAGGGTATGGCCAACGTGCAGCAGCTATCGGTGAGTTATGTGAAACCTCATGGTGCGTTATATAACGATATGATGAATAACCCGCAGTTATTGAAATGGGTCTTGCAAGCCGTTGCGCGTTACTCTCGATCATTAAAAGTGATGATACTTGCGACCGCTGAGCAAGATAAACATAGAGAGTTGGCACATAAAATTGGGATAGATCTGATGTTTGAAGCATTTGCAGATAGACTTTATACCGATGAAGGTCTTCTTACCCCCAGATCTCAACCCAATTCGGTGCATAATAAGCAAGCGTTATTGCAACAAGTGAGTCAGTTTCATGATGACAATAGCGTCACCACAAATACAGGTAAACGTTTGCCCCTAGTTGCAGATACACTCTGTGTTCATGGCGATAATGAAGCCAGCATTATGTTAATTCAGGATATTAAGCAACTATTAAATACCTAGCCAAAAGTAGAGTGAGGAATTATATAGGGTTAATACTTACCTCATAATCGCTTGTAACAAAAAGATTTTTAAAGGAGTAAAAATGCATTTGACGACACCAAGGCTGACACTGAGAGCACTGCAAGAATCTGACTGGCCACAATGGTTGAAACTTCACACCGCTGTCGAAGTAATGCGCTACGTCGAAGATGTTGGGGAAGAGCGAGTGATTAGGGAAAAGTTCACTAGCCGATTTCACCCAAAAGATAAGCAAGAAAACCAATGGCTAACACTCGCAATTGTTGAAAATAGCGCTCAACAAGTTATTGGCTTTCATGGCTTTCTAAGTATGTGGACGCCTTATCAACAAGCCGAACTCGGCTTTGTGCTCGACCCACAGTTTCAAGGCCAAGGTTATGCATTCGAAGCCTCCCAAGCCGTTATCGACTACGCATTCAACGTGTGTGGTTATCACAAACTCATCGCAACCGTGACTCAAGGCAATACCCCGTCTCATAACTTGTTGAAGAAGCTAGGGTTTGAACTTGAAGGGGTATTAAAAGATAACTATCAACTCGGCGGTAACTGGGTGAACGATGAAAAGTTTGCTTTGTTTAATACAAATGAGTAAAAAAGCTAATATATATTATTCAATCTGAGGTTGGCGGTGGGCAACTAAATCACGATAACTCACTGACACCCAACACAACTTTGTGACAACCCAAGAGGTCGCTTACCATTTAGTTTTGCACTCAAAGGATTGAGGAAACCAAACGATGGCAACTGCTCGCAAAAAACAAATCAGTTTAACCGACACCAAATACTACCACTGTATCTCCCGTTGTGTAGGGCGCGTATTTCAAAGCGGTGAAGATTAAATTCACTGGAAAATCATACGAACATCGCCGTGCTCGGGTTGACCAAAAACTCCTGATGTTGGGGTCTGTGTTTTGTATCCATGTCTGTGCTTATGCTGTGATGAGTAATCATGTTTTCGCCTAGCTTGATATTTTGGTTAATAAACACGTTGGCAAGAGTTGCTTTAAAAATCAACAACAAATACTTCCAAGATAATCTAGGTAAAATCTCAAAGAAGTTTGCTCGGGCTTAGCTTAATAGTTCCAATTTAATAAAAATTATGCAACATTAATAATGCCTACTTTTTAGGCAAAAAACACAACAATTGTAAGGAATAACAATGAAACTAAAGTTAACTAAAAAGTCGATTAAAGAACTACAAAATAAATCTCTGACTAAACACCAAGCTCAACAAGTAGCAGGCGCGGGGGAATCTGACCGCTGCTGGACGGGTCCTGCATACGCCGCGTGCAGAATGAACTAAGTACTTCATTATTACTTGATAAAAAGTAGTCAAAAAAGGCCATTCAAGCTACTCTGGCTGAACGGCCTTTTCCGTATAAAGCTCAATAGATCAGCAGCATCAATTTTTGTGCAGTATGCACTTCGTTATTGACACTGAACCTCTCTACTCCCTTCTTTTGACAGGTCGTAGCGAATATTATTAAGCGCGACAGTCGCACTTCCGGATAAACGCAGCATAAATGGAGTGATCATTCTGTCAAATTGAACGTTTTTACGAGCAAAGCATTGCAAGTCGATTGCAAAGGTTTGCCAATCACTGGCGCTATTTAGCTCCGATGTCATTGCAGCTTGCGCGGTACAAGCGGTATCTCCTTCACACACCACGGCTACAACTGCACTATCTAGTTTTCCCGCAACGAGTTTGGCATCAAACACCAGACTTGCGCCCATTTCCTGATAGGCACTGAGATCTTCCCTAAAGCCATTATGGCTGGAAAACGCAATTGCAGCGGGATCCGCGTTGCTTAAAGTGAGCTGGAAGCTATCTTCTTGCACCTGTCTGTCAATCGTACGATAACTTATGCCACCAGCGACCGCACTGTTAGCCGTGATCACCGTACTCTGCTTATCACTAATTAAACTCATTTGCCACGGCGCTTGAATTTGGCCATTGTGTAGCACTAACTCGTTAGTTGGTTCGGCTGATTGATAGGTTTCAGGTAGATTATCGTTTAGCGAGTCTTGCTGCTGATAACTCAAACCAAAGCCATAGGCAAACAGTGGGTCATAATCTTGATCATGTCGATTAACCCGTTGCTCTGGAGTACGAGGCCATGAGAAAGACAACTTACCGGTGAAGTCGTATTGCACTTGTTCGTTCGCGTCACGCAACAATACATCTGCAATTCCACTGCCCTCAGTGCCCGGCAACCAAGCAGCAACGAAAGCATCGCTGGCATTCAGTTCGGCATTGACCCACATTGGACGACCACTAATAAATACTGAAACAACCGGAATACCCTGTGCTTTAAGTTGCTTTAACAAGGCTAAATCACGCCTATCAGCACGTTGGTAGGCTAGATTGTCTCTATCACCGTGACCTTCTGCGTAAGGATCTTCGCCAAATACCACAATGGCAACATCTGGACGCTGATCGAATGTGCCTGACTCACTAAGTTCAACCGAGCCACCAGCCGCCTCAACTTGCTGCGCGATCCCTTGATAAATCGACGTTGCCCCCGGAAAATCGGCGTTTTCATTGCCGGTACCTTGCCAAGTAATACTCCAACCACCGGACTGTTTACCAATATTGTGCGCACCGTCCCCAGCCAACAAAATATGCTGCTTGGCTGATAATGGCAAAATACCCGACTTGTTTTTCAATAACACCAAAGATTTACGTACTGCTTCTCGCGCAATAGCCCGATGTTCAGCATGACCCAAAAGCTCAGTTTTACCCGCATAAGGGCGATTGGCGGGACTGGGCTTGGTAAATAGTCCCGCGCGAAATTTCACTCGTAAAATACGTCTAACGGCATCATCTATACGCTCAGTTGAGATAACGCCAGATTTAACCTGAGCGATGGTATTTTCCATCAACGGTTTCCATGCATCGGTTGGCACCATGTACATATCTAGACCAGCGTTAACGGCTTGTGGACAATTATCGTTGCTACAGCCGGGGATCTGACCATGACCATTCCAGTCCCCCACCACAAAGCCATCAAACCCCATGCGTGTTTTCAACACATCGGTCAACAAGTATCGACTACCGTGTACTTTATTGCCTTGCCAACTATTGAAAGAAGCCATCACCGACTGAGCACCAGCGGTCAAGCCGCCAACATAGCCTTGAGCATGAATATCAACTAATTCCTGCTCTGTCGCTAGGTTATTACCTTGATCATCACCTTTCTCTGTCCCACCATCACCAATAAAGTGCTTTACTGTGCTCAGCACATGCTGATCACTTAAAAAGTCTTTATTTGCATCACCTTGCAAGCCTTTAACAATGGCATACGCATAGGCTCTGACAATTTCAGGGTCCTCAGAATAGCCTTCGTACGTACGTCCCCAACGATCGTCACGCACCGTGGCAACGGTTGGTGCAAAGATCCAATCAATACCGGTCACCATCACTTCGGTGGCTGTGGCCTTGGCTATTTTTTCAATTAGTTTGGGATCGTTTGCCGCGCCTAAGCCGATGTTGTGCGGGAACAACGTCGCCCCAATCACGTTATTGTGACCGTGCACTGCGTCAGTTCCCCACATGGTTGGAATAGCAATGCCATCAAGGCTAGTATCCATCGAGGCTTGATACATTTGCTCTGCCAAATTAACCCAATCCATCGCTGACGCATGTTTGTCGTTGTTTGGAAATGCCCCACCACCATTTAGGTAAGAGCCAAAACCGTAACGGCGCATATCCTCAACGGTAATATCTCGGATCTCAGGCTGGATCATTTGGGCGACTTTTTGCTCCAATGTCATCTTTGCCAGTAAAGCATCCACTTTGCTTTCTATTTCCGCGTCTTTGGGCACTTCACTGCGGATCACTGGCCATGCAGATATATCCACGTTTTGCATTCCTTGTGTTGGTTGAGAAGGTGGTAAACATGCTACAAGTATTGATGTTGCAACGGCCATTACCAGCATAGTTTTAACGTGTTTCATTGTTTACCTCCCCAGCTCTTGAGCCAACCAGGCCAAAATGAGAGATAAATACGTAACACATTGCAGGAAGTATAAACGACAACTGCAAACCCGCACTATCAGCAACAACCCCTTGTAATAGCGGCACGATTGCACCGCCAACAATGGCCAAACAAAGTAACCCCGAGCCACGGCTAGCGTCTTTACCAAGTCCTTTGATTGCTAGGCTAAAAATGGTTGGGAACATAATAGAGTTGAATAGCCCAACTGCGAGCAATGCCCACATTGCAATGCTACCGTTGTTAACTACTGCAATGCAGATAAGTACCATTACCATCACACCGTTAAACGCGAGTACTTTGCCTGCATCGATACGCTGCATCACTACCGCACCGATAAATCGGCCAACCATAGCTCCCCCCCAATAATAAGCGATGTAGTGCGCCGCTTGTGCTTCTGTTAATCCGGCAATGTTTTCCTGCGCTAAAAAGCTCACCAAAAAACTCCCTATCGATACTTCAGCACCAACATATAAAAAGATCCCGATTGCGCCTAAAATCAAATGAGGGTAACGAGTAAGAGGAGTTTCGGAACCTTTAGCCACTTTTTCATGATGAATAACAGGCAACCGTAACTTGGCAAAAATCACCGCAAGCATCAACAACATTGCCGCAAGGATCAAGTAAGGGACCTTTACCGCACTGGCATCTGCCGCGCTGTGATCACCAGTTGTAGAAAATAGCAGTAGACCACCAAAAAATGGCGCAACGGTCGTGCCTAAAGAATTAAATGCCTGCGTCATGGTTAATCTAGAAGATGCCGTTTCGGGCGCCCCTAAAATACTGACATAAGGATTCGCTGATACTTGTAATATCGTGACTCCAGCTGCCAATACAAATAACGCGATTAAAAATAACGAGTACTGCTCAACTGCAGCCGCTGGATAAAACAACAAACAACCAAGCGCAGCAACGCCCAATCCGGCAACGATCCCTCGCTGATAACCAATATTGGCAACCAAGCGACCAGCAGGAACAGAAACGACAAAGTAGGCACCAAAAAAGCAAAACTGGATCAGCATCGCTTGGGTATAGCTCAGCGAAAAAGCGCCTTTTAGATAAGGGATTAAAATATCATTGAGGCAAGTAATAAAGCCCCACATAAAAAACAAACTGGTCAATGCACCAAGTGCAACACCAAGCTTTCTTGGCGCTTCAGGTGTTGGTGCCTGCTGTGTTGAATGTGCAGTCAGAGTCGTACTCATTGCATCACTCCCATAATACAAGGGTGGTTAGGCCATGGTATTCATGGCCTTCACAAAAAGGTTGCTGGAAAAATATGCGAATTTATTGGGCTACTGAAAGCTGTACCGAACACCGAAGCTATAACGAGTGCCGTACTGGCGAGCATATAAAAATTGCTCTTCATAGCGGCCAAACGCTTGCTCGGTTTCGTTGTTAAGGTTCAGCCCCTCAAAGAATACCGTCCAACGCTCATCAACGTCATAGTTGATACTGGCATCCCACTGTCCAAACGCTTTGGCAAATTGGGGTGGGCCCTCAGACGAACCTTGTGACTGTCCTACACCTGCCAAATGCTCATCACGCCATGCGTAGGTCAGTTTCACCGACAGGCCATTTTTCTCATAGAATAGTTGCGCGTTTGCTGAATCACTTAATCCCGTGAGTGGGGTTTGCACTTCAAGACGGTCAACGTCAAACTCAACATCTCCATCCACGAAAGTCGCATTAACGCCTATGCCAAAGCCTGACTCACCAAACACATGCTGCAATGCAACTTCAAAACCATCTACGGTCTTAGTATCTGGTGCATTAAAAGGACGACGTATATCCCATGCTATCAACGGGTCATCGGCATTGGGAGTGAGATAGCCTTGCTCGTTTAAAGTAGAGCCATTGGCTTGAATTTCGGCAAAAATCGCGTCATTGGTGGCTTGCTCTCCACGCGCTTCAATGGCGGCTACCGCTTGATTCCATCTTGGACCTAAATAAATATCGTTAAAGCCCTCAATGGTGGTGGTAACAATTTGACTACCTAAGAAGTTTTTAACGTCTTTTTTGAAATAACCAATCGACGCATAGCTGCTCTCGCCATAGTAATATTCCAAACTTAAGTCTAAATTAGTAGACTCATAAGGCTTTAAGTTAGTATTGCCTTCGCTGCCATTACGCGAGCCAATTTTTGGACTACCTGATAAATTACGGCCACCCGCTAAATCCCCAAGTGGTGCTCTGGCAATGGTTTTACCCCAAGACAAACGACCCACTAAGTCATCCAGAAGGTCAACTTTAATGTCAATCATTGGCAATAGCACATCATGCTTACCCGTCATTTCTAGAGTGGTTCTATCGCCTGGTAAATATTGTGTATGCCACTCACTACCGCCTTTCCACCAAACAGCCGTTGGTACTGGTTGCGCAACCTGACTAGTAACATCGGTTTCTTCGTAGCGTACACCCAGGTTTAAATACACAGGGAACTGCGCAATATCAAATTCCCAAGCGGACTGCACATAAACGCTAAGCGTCTCTTCTTGCACCGAGCTTTGCGAAAACGTTCCCATGTCATGGTAGGCTGTGGTGGCAAAGTAGTCATCACCTCCCAGCACTTCATTGGTTAAAAACGCTCTAGAGCGAGCAACTACTTCATCAAAGCTAAAGGTGTAGTAATAGTTGGGATTTAGACTGCTACCGCCACCTGCAAATTCAGTTAGAAAGTCACTGGTGTCATGCAGCGTAAACATGCTGTCTGGGAACATTTCAGGCCATGATGGGTTAAATAAGAACCCACCAATCAAGCCACTCCATGCATTTGAGCCACTCATGGTTTGATCTGTCATGGCAGCACCAAATTTCACTTGCGTAAGAGGGATCTCAAACGCAAAGTTATCCCATGTACCATCGAGTTGTAGCTGCTGTATTTCCGACTTACCTGGCGAGTGCACAAACTGGCTAAAGTGCGAATCAATTTCGCTTTTAGCCAATACATTGCTGCCGTTGTTCCATAAAATTTGCGCGTGAGGAATTTCACCTTGGCGATAGTCATAAATTTTGGTGTTCAGCTGATCTGAACCGAGAACTAACGACCCTTCACTGCCTAAGCCTTTATCGGCACCATTGTCTATTTCGCTAGAGGAGTCATGGTAATCAAGTACCAAGTTCAAAGACTCCAGTGCTTGCCATTCAATAGTAAAACCTAGAGACTTTTCTTCTACTTCGGTCGTCGACCGCGTAGCAGTAAATGAGCCATCATTACCACTGATATCGGCATAAACAAGAGTGCCATTCTCGTCCAACTCGTAACTATTAATGTTGCCACCAAACTCGTTCCACATTCCCCAGCTAATAGAGTTCAACCCTGTAACCGCTTTGGTGTAGGTATAATCTGTAGAGAAAGTCAGGTTATCTGTCGGGGCATATTGCAAAACCACATGACCATTGCTTCTATCACGCTCTAAGTTTTCAATGCCATAGTTCATATCCCGCGGGAAAAAGTGGTTACCAATACGGTTCCCTTCTTCGTCTAAGGCACGTGGATCAATCACTTTGTCTGCGTCGAGGTTGGTTGGTAAGTCTACATTCGCCAACCAGCCTTGGATATTAGCTTGCTGCTTCTGAAAATCGCGCTCATGGTGTGTTAACGTCGCAGACACTCCAAAGCGGTCATCAAAGTAGGTATTTGAGTATAGTGCTGAAAGCTCTGGTGTAATATCGTCGTTCACTTTGTTAGAGCTATCATGGATCGCTTTTGCCGACACGGTATATCTCTCGCCCGGACTAGCAAGAGGCTTACGAGTAACAATATTGACCGTCGCGCCTAAACCACCGCTTGGGTGCTCTGCGCGCGCGGTTTTATAGACTTCTAACGCCATCACCCCATCAGCCGAAAGATTTTCAAGACTGTATGAACGAGTGTTACCAGTACCTGGCATTTGGCGGCCATTTAAGGTGATCAAGTTAAAGCTCGGACCAAATCCTCGTACCGTAATTTGCGAACCTTCTCCGTTATTACGACTTACCGCCACACCTGTGATCCGCTGCAACGATTCGGCCAGGTTGGTATCTGGAAATTTGCCCATTTCTTCTGCTGAAATGGCATCAACGACACCGCTCATATTACGTTTGAGGTTCATAGCACGGGTTAAACTACCTCTTATTCCGCGCACCTCAATGACTTCAACTTTATCTTTGCTATCCGCTTGTTGTAGCTCAGCGGTTTCAGCTAATGCAGGCAACTGATAAGCGCTGCCGAACACCGCAGCAATAGCAAGTGCTGCTTTTGAGGGAATTAATTTACTGTGTTTCATGATGACCCTACTTAAATTCGTTACTTTGTTCCCACACAGTGATCCGTGGACCACTGTCGCCTGTTATTTGCTTGCTCAATCAAGAAAACCTTGTGCTTGCGGTACGGAAGCAGGGTCATAGATCATAATGTTGTCTACTCTAAACACTGCTCCTTCTCCCGTGCCCCAGGCTGGGAATATCATCAACACATCAATGGCGCTGGTATCTAATCCTGCTTCGAACAAATCTTGTAACTTGAAGGTGTACGTTTGCCATTGTCCAAGTACGGGCGCTTGACCCTCAATACTCGCTGTTAATTCGAGCTCAACGGCGGTACTACCATCGCCAGACTCAATTTTAAACTTCCATACAGAGTTCACATCGGCAGGTGCTTCGAGCACTTTCATTTCAAATTGCACCACACCATTGCTGTTTAGACTAAACGCATCTAAATAGAGGTTATCATCTGCGAATACACCAACAACGGTAGGCTCTGCGCCAATTTTGTACTCTGCGGTCAAACCATGATCAGCATCGTCATTTTCAATTGTCGGTGTTGATCCGCCACAGCAATCCCACAGTGACCACTGATCTAGTACTTGATCGGCAAACAACACATGACCATTAAATCCAGAGTCGCTGGTTGGGGAGTAGATCTTGACGTTGTCAACGCGATATACGGCGCCTGCGCCTGTACCCCACGCTGGGAAAATCATCACCACGTCAATGGCACTGACATCCAAGCCTGCATCAGCTAAGTCTGATAGTTTAAATGTGTAGGTTTGCCATTCATTCGCCGTTGGTGCCGCAGCTTCAACACTAGCAGTCAGATCCAGTTCAACAGCAGTTTGCGCATCAAGACTTTCAACTTTAAGCTTCCACGCGGCAGCGCCATCGTTTGGCATGTTTATCACCTTCATTTCGAACTGCAGATGACCATCAGCTAACATGGCGGTAGCGTCAAATGGGCTAGGCTCTACACCATCAGCAGTAATAAATTCTGCACGCGAGATAAAGCCCATCACGGTTGGTGCGTCACCAATAGTAAATTCTGCAACTTGCTCATGTGCGTCATCATCGTTGACAACGGCTGGCGCCGAGCCACCGCAGCAATCCCACATTGGCCACGCCGGATTGACTGCATTTTCAAAGATTACTAGCGGTGCTGGACCTGTCGCGCCTGCAATACGCATTTCATCAATTAGATAAACCGCACCTTCACCCGTGCCCCAAGCAGGAAAAACCATTACGACATCAATCGCGCTGATATCTAGTCCTTTGTCAGCAAGTGCTTGTAGCTCGAAGGTAAAGGTCTGCCATTGTCCACCTTGAACCTCCGTTCCCTCGCGGCTCTGTATTAGTGGAATTTCAACAGCTGTCGCTGCCTCAACGCTTTCGATTTTCATGACCCATACCGCATCGGCATTATTTGGCATGCTAGTGACTTTCATTTGAAAACTGATAGTACCGCTATCGATTAGTGGGCTGGCATCAAATGGAGAGGCTTTGCCATTAGGATCGGTAATAAACTCTGCTCTGGAAATAAAGCCATTAACGGTAGGAGCAGCGCCAACACTAAATTGATAGGCATTGCCACGTTCAGCATCTTCGACAATGCTAGGTGTAGAACCTCCACAACAGTCCCAAGCGGGCCAATTTGGATTAACCTCCCCAGTAAATATGTCTAGATTTTTCGCTTCACCACTGGAAGGTGGTGCCGGGATTGGCGCTTTTCCCTCAACGAGGGCATCCTCTTTACTGTCATAACCACCACGTACGGTTTCACAGCCTTTGCCAGTTTCAGGATCCAAAGCGCATTGATAAACCCGCACATAGTCGATTTCAAAGTGTTGACCTTGTGCAAATGCGTCAGCATCAACGCCTAATTCATTGGCATTTTCAGGCCAGTCTCCGCCGACTGCAAGATTGAGTAATAGATGGAAATCTTGGTCAAATGGCGCGTTATCCCAGTGAGTCGTTAGCGCTCCTGATGATTGATTGTAATACTCCGCAAACCAACCTCGGTGCGATAAGCCTACTGCCTCATCCTTACTGTTATATCGAACGCTTGAACGGCGTTGGGTTTGATAAAGGTAGCCATCAACATACCAGCGAATTTCCCCTTCTTGCCACTCAATAGCATAGGTATGAAAATCATCTGCTGGGTTCATGCCGTCAGGCAAGCTGTAAGCCTTACCACTAGAGACATTATCCGGCCAATCTTTGCCATAATGTAAGGTGCCATAGACGCGGTTTTCCGCTCCACCTTCAGCAGTTGCCGTTTGTAGGTTAACCGCTTCCAGAATGTCTATCTCACCAGATTTTGGCCATCCCCCATACACTTCTTCTGTAGGAAGCATCCAAAATGCCGGCCAAGCCCCTTGCCCGCTAGGAAGCTTGGCGCGGACTTCAAATCGACCATAAGTAAAGTCAGCTTTATATCTTGTATTCAGCCTCGCTGAAGTAAACGGCTTTTCAGCGCCGTCCGCGGCTTGTCTGGCGACGATGTGCAAAATACCGTCGTTTAAATATGCGTTGTCGCTGCTGTCGGTATAGCATTGTTGTTCATTATTGCCACCGCCAGCACAGTTCACCTCATGCTGCCATTTGCTTGTATCGATGGCGCTGCCATCAAATTCATCACTCCATACCAATTGCCAATCGGAGACTGGAGCGCTTGCATCAATCTTGCTGGTATCCGTGTTAGTTTCAGCCCCGCCTCCACAGCCGATCAGGACTGTAGTCAGTGCACACAAACTAATCATAGACAGTGTTGTTGCTTTACTCATGATGTTGCTTCCACGTTGGTTAGCACACTCAAAGTTAACGCTTGTTAACTTTTCGATTCTGTACCTTGCTATGACTGGCCCTGTTTTTATTGATAATTTGGCCATCCACATTCATAAAAATTTTCCAAAGTTATTACTTTGGCAAACTAAATACTGATAGAAGCAACAACATGTCACAACGCAAATGCGCCATCAGGGTGCAATTTTGCGGCATCTTCGGTGCAAACGCACCAGCTGCGATGAGCCGAAACAAAATTGCGACGAAAAGAACAAGACGTTGACGTAAAGGTAAACTGATAAACGGAATGCCACTTTATAACTAAGGCAATAGTGGGAATAAGTATAGAAATACTGACACTTTCAAAACACTTATCCACAGCTGAGCTTATTTAAGCTTTTGATTTTATGACAATCTATTTTCAACCAGTTTTTTTACCGCATCACTGTAGTTACGGCTAACTTTGAGCTTAATTTCATTTCCTAAATCCAGCATACTCTCGTTGTTTTTCAGAGACTGTATCGACTTTACACAGTGCAAATTTACGATGGTTGACTTATGGATGCGCTGGAAAATCTCACTGTCCAACTCTTCTTGCAGACGTTTCATGGTGATCCGCACCACATAGTTTTCTTGCTCAGTATGGATACACATGTAATCACCAGCGGCATCTATCCACTGAATATCTTTGACAGCAACAAACACTTGCTCATTATCATGATTTTTAATCAGTAACTCACTGCGATATTTTGATGGAAAAGGCGCGCTGTCATTGTCCAACCACGATTCAAGCTCCGTCACACTTAATCCAGAAGAAACTCCTAATGCTTTGAGTAGTTTCGCTTTTTCTCTATCACGTTGTTGCGGAGATAAGCGTTCTTTTATTCGTTCAATGGTTTTTTGCAAACGGCCTAAGTTAACCGGTTTCATTAAATAATCAATCGCATCTAGCTCGAAAGCCTCGATTGCATATTCACTGTAAGCACTTACAAACACCACCAAAGGCATTGAATCAGATTGAAGCCCCTGCACCACTTCTAAGCCACTGAGTCCAGGCAAACGTAAATCAATGAATAACACATCTGGTTGCAGTTGCTGGCACAGCCGAATCGCTTGATCTCCATCTTCTCCTTCACCAACCAACTGAATATCTTGGATATTTTCGAGTCGCAATCGGAGTCCTTCAATAGCAAGCGGCTCATCATCCACGATCACTGCGGTAATTTTTTTATCCTTGATCACGGTAATTACGCTCCTATTACAAATGGCATGATAAGTGTGACACTGGTTTGTGTATCGTGGTGTACGATCTCCAAGTCACAATCTTGATTAAACATGGTAAGCATTCGCTCCTTGGTATTGTTTAAACCAATACCAAAGCCGCTCGGTGATAACTGAGCGTGTTGATCTTTGTCGTTACAAACCATCAGAATTAACTGGTCATTACTGTGTTTTGCGGTAATTGTGATATTGGTTGCAACCTTACGTTGCTCAACAGCATATTTAATAGCGTTTTCTACCACTGGTTGCAGCACCAAGGCGGGAACTTTGGCTTCTTTGGTCTGTGGTTCGATGTCAAAGCCAACCCTCAATCTATCGGTAAATCTGACTTTTTCAATTGATAGATAGAGCTCTAGTAGACTTAATTCTTTGCTTAAGGTGCTGGCAATTGAGGCATCTTGTTGTAAAGAGTGGCGGAAAAAAGTACACAACTTATCCAGCATTTCGCCGGCCTTGTCATTGTCTTTTTTAAAGATTAGGGTAGAAATGGCATTCATAGTGTTAAACATAAAATGTGGGTTAAGCTGGTACCGCAGCATCTGTAACTGTGCCTCTTTCGCCGCTGTTTGCGCCCTGAGTAACATTTCATGTTCGCGCTGTAACCTCGTGTTGTAAAGCATAATGAAGAAAATGGCGGTCCACACAAACATGGTAGACACCGAAAATAAAAACCAGCCCCCGAATTCCAACATATTCAACTGTTGATACCACACTTGCCCATAAACAATGGTTTTATACGAAGCTAACTTAATCACGTTGAATAGCAAACCCAACACTGCTGCGCTAGCAAAGCTTGCTGTCAGCGTTTTTCTCAGCGGCCAGTGCACCGTTTTGCCGATCACTTGCCACTGAATATATGAGAGGCAAAAACCACTCAAGGTTTCCACAAGCAAGTTCCATAACTGACCTGTGAAGTTAAAGTTTGGATCGTCAAGTTGAGGATGAATGATAGAAAAAAACACCATTAAGGCATAACCGGACCATCCGAATAGTTGCAGAGTCCAAAACTGCTTATTTTGACTCGAAAAGGGCAGATTTGGAGCGCTTAGCTTAGCGTGATTAATGGTAATAGGGTTCATTAGACAGGCCTAATTACAAGAGTGGTTATAGTTTCACAATGAGAAGTGGCAAAGGTCAAGTCTTCAAACATCAACACAAGCTACTGTTTTTAATATAAAATCGGTACAAACAGGATTATTCGCTACTGTTTTAAAGGTAATTAACCTCAGCTGCGTATAAGGGTTTTGGTAATCCAAAACTAAGATACCACTTAGTTTTTAGCTTCCAATGATGGTATTTTGCTCAATATCAAGGCGTTTTTACGAAGCAATAGCTGGCTATTACGAGTGAAAACAACGAAGAGAGTGTGGCAAAATAGCTTCATTGGGCAAATTCGCTTATGCGCAGCTGAGGTTAATTGCTTTAGTCTGAAAAAGCTAGCTAACATAATGTTTAATAAAGATAAGAAAAATTGAAATGATGTAATCAATCGTCTCACTTAGCCTTCTGCCCTATAACAAAAATGAGCACGTTTCATGATGAAAAATATTTATTTTCTGCCCGGTACACAATGCAATGAACAGCTTTGGGAATTGATGACGGCTTACTTTCCCAGTGATATCACTCCTCATTTTCTCACCATCCCACAACACCAAACACCGCGACAGATAAGTGCCCACCTCAATGAAATACTGCCATCGCAGACGGTAAACCTAGTCGGCTTCTCACTAGGTGGATACCTTGCAGCCCATTTTGCCTGCCAGTATCCCAAAAGAGTAGACAGATTATTTGTCATTGCCAACTGTCCGACAGAATTACCTGAGCGAGAAATAAAACGTCGAGAAGATCAGTTAGAGCTTATTCATCATTATAGTTATCGAGGAATGAGTACCCAAGCCGCCAAAGCGTTACTTGATAAACACAATCACTCAGCTGAGCTAATAAGTAGAATACTTGAGATGGACAAACAACAAGGTGAAGAAGATTTAGTGAGCCAATACCATTACACCACTGAGCGTGAGGACTTATTGCCAAAGCTGTCAGGCCTAACCATACCCACGCACTTTTATTTTAGCGAGCATGACCCGTTAGTGAACAGCTGGTTGATAAAAGACTTAGCGACTAAAAATCCGAATATCGTAGCCAATTCTGAATCAGGTTGCGGGCATATGCTGCCTTTAGAACACCCCCAAAAACTAGCAAGGGCCTTACTAACTTGGTTAGCCAGAACATAAGTGTAGCTCGCATAAAAAAACCGCATAGCCATAAGAGCCAAGCGGTTTTAAAAACTATCGAAAAAAGCTTTTACAGTTTAGAAATGGTAACGGAAGCCTAAATCTACAGTGTCATACTCGTCCGCGTTGCGGTACGCTAAGTGCATTGAAAAAGCGTTGGTAAACTGATAACCAAGGCCTGCTAGATAAACGAAGTTTGTCTCGTTATCACCGTCACCCTGAGCACGCTCTACACCTAGACCAACTCGTGCATTGAATGCACCGAAAGATTTATCATACGCAGCTTCTAGATGATATAGATCTACACTTGCAGATCCTCTTTCTGACTCTCTAACACTGTTAAAAAGAGAAGCTGCAGAAGCACTAAGATCAAGTTCTAGTTTAGCGCGTGAATAACCGCCATAGATGTCTATGAGCGCATCATCACCCAAATCATATTCATGACCAATCAATAAAGTAAGACGAGTGTAATCCATGTCTAATGTAGCAGAAGCGTTATAAACATCACCATAATAATCCGTTACAGTGCCTGTTTTTGTAAGATCATCATCTCTCGTTTCGTAAGTTGCCTCAGCATAAAAGCCATCGAATGCTTTGTTTGCAGTGATAGAAAAACCAGCTGGCTTTATTTCACTCAAATTATCAATCTTTAATTTACCGTAACCTGCTTGGATAAAGTCAGTATCAGCAAAAGAAGGGGCAGCAGCAACACTAAGGACTGCAGCGAATAGCGCATTAAGTTTAAATTTCACGATTAACTCCATATTATATCGCGTTAAAATTGCGCGCATCCTAACAGAACCATTTCATTGTTCAATACGAACCTATAAAAGAAACACAGATTGTTACAACACACCAAGTTTAATTAACCAAATACATAAATATTCAACTTAAAATCAGTGTGTTGTTGTCGATTAGTGACTATTCCGTTCTTCAGGTAAATCACTTAGATACTGAACAAATTCCACTTCAAAACCCGCGGGGTCAATAAAGTACACATTACGCCGAAAAGGATGGTTTTCACCTTGCTTATCAATTTGGTATCCTGCTTGTGCAAGCCGCTCAACAACACTTGCTAAGTCTTGTACGACATAAGCGAAATGCGCCAATCCCACTTGGTGACCTGCAATTTTTCTATTGCTACCTTCGCCGTGATCACTGAACGCAATGTAATGATAATCATCACCGAAATGCACCCATTTACGCGGTTTGCCATACCACTCACCTTCACCACTTGTACGTATTTTCCAATGTGGAAAAGCCGCGCGGTAAAAATGCAATACTTTCTCTAAATCGTCGACGACCAAATTCACATGTTCTAAAAACATAACATAACCTCCTTTAAATAATGATCGGGAAGGTAAATCCCCAACCAAAGTTGAGGTAAAGCGCTTTTTGCAATCATCTTATTATGTACAGCGCAAACAGTTGCAATCTAGATAGCCAATGAGTCATAAATAGACTCAAGTTAAAAAACAGGAGTGATAATGAAAAAATTAGTATGGAGTACCCTTTTTTTGAGTGCAATTGGAGTAACACACGCAACTCCATTGGCGCCGACAGACGTATTTAACTTGGAATACGCCAATCAGATTGATATCAACAATGATGGCGATATGGTTTATTTCGTCCGCAACCGCATGGATATCAAAACAGACCGCAAGGTCAGCAATATTTGGTCTGTGGATTTAGCAACTAATACCATGCTTCCAGTCACATCTGGTGTACACATAGACTATTCTCCAGTGCTTTCACCAAATAATGATCGTATCGCCTTTATTTCTACCCGCGATGGCAGCAGTCAGATTTACGTAAAATGGTTAAAAACAGGGGCGGTTGCGAAAATCAGCAACTTAACACAATCACCATCAAGTTTGAGCTGGTCCCCTGACGGTAAAAGCTTATACTTCAGCCAGTTTGTTCCAAGTAAAGCTGCGCCACCTGTGACTGTCGCAGGAAAACCACCTGGTGCGGAGTGGGCAGAGCCTCCAGTATTTATTGATGACGTCTATTATCGTTTTGATGGGGCAGGTTATACAAACGCAGGTTATACCCATCTATTTAAAATTGATGCCAATGGCGGTAATGCCACTCAACTAACAAATGGCAACTACAATCACGGTGGTGCTGTAAGCATTGATAAAGATGGAACGTCACTGTATTTCTCCGCTAATCGCCACGAGGAGCACAAGCTCAAACCCACCAACGACGAAATATATAAGCTCGATTTAACAACGTTGAAAATCACCGCAATGACAGATCGAGTGGGACCGGATAGACATCCAGCAGTTTCTCCCGATGGCAAGTATCTGGCTTACCTTGGTTTTGATGATAAAAAAACCAATTATGAAAACGCCTTACTTTACATAAAAAATCTTGAAAGCGGAGAAACCAAGGTTTATGCCGAGTCACTTGATAGAAATCTCGAGTCAGTTGTTTGGGCAGCTAACAGCCGAGGTGTTTATGTCAGTTATGATAGTGAAGGCAAAACTACCATTGCTTACCAACCATTGAAGGGCCGTTTCGATGTAGTTACTGATCAAGTCGGCAGTGTCAGCTTTGGTCGCCCCTATTCTGGCGGCGATTTTGATATCAGCGATAGAGGTTTAGTGGCTTTTACCTTGGCGGATACCCAACGACCCGCCGATATTGCGCTGGTTAAGCGAGGTGAACCACGCCGGGTGACGCAGCTAAATGAAGATGCACTTGCTGATAAGTCATTAGCAAAAGTAGAAGAAATCTGGCTAAAGTCCAAGCATGATGAACTGCCAATCCAAGCTTGGGTTGCCTACCCTCCGGGCTTTGATAAAACCAAAAAGTACCCGTTAGTACTAGAAATACACGGTGGTCCGGTCGCCAATTATGGGCCTCACTTTAGTGCAGAAGTACAATTGTTTGCGGCACAAGGCAATGTAGTGTTGTATATGAATCCAAGAGGGAGCGACTCATACGGCAAACAGTTTGCTCAAACCATTCATCACAATTACCCAAGTAATGACTTTGATGATTTAATGACCGGTGTGGATCACCTTCTTGCAGAGGGTTATATTGATAAAGATAGACTCTTTGTCACAGGCGGTTCTGGTGGTGGCGTATTAACGGCTTGGACGGTTAGTCACACGGATCGTTTTGCGGCTGCTGTTGTTGCTAAACCCGTGATCAACTGGTACAGCTTTGTACTGACCTCTGACTTCTACCCATTTTTCACCGACTATTGGTTCCCAGGCAAACCTTGGGATCATATGGCCCATTATATGAAGTACTCACCTATCAGCTATGTCGGTAAAGTGACGACTCCGACAATGCTGCTTACTGGTGATGCAGATTATAGAACGCCGATTTCTGAAACCGAGCAGTATTATCAAGCTTTGAAGTTGCAGGGTGTTGAGACAGCTATGGTGCGCATTCCTGACGCTTCTCACGGGATCACGAAAAGACCATCAAACTTACTCAATAAAGTCGCTTATATTCAATGGTGGTTTGATAAACACGACCCGAAAAAAGATTAGCGCGTGTTGAACTTTCAAATTTGTTTTTGCAGCAGTTTGATTGGCATTTATACAAAGCAGAGCCTGCGTGCATAGTGATTCTATGTGAGTCAGGCGATTACGTAGTAGAAATGCCAATCAAGCGCTGCCCTTCGGGTTCACCTCAGTGTGCATTGTTGCTCAACTTTTGCTTAGATTACTAGGCGGCAAGTCGAGCGCCGCGCTCAAAACCCACTGCGGGGAACAAAAACCAAACAGTAAAGACCGGAACGTTCTAAGTTCGGTTGTTTGAACATAAAGGCACTTAGCGCCTTTATGTTCAAAGTTTTAGTTACAGTAAATGGCGATGATTTTCTGTTAGTTCTAGATGCTTAGGATGGAGATAGTCTCTATACAAATAGCGATATAACTTATTCACCTTGTTCTTTTTGATGGCCTTACTGTTAACGCTATTTTCCTCTGCAACTAACTGCGCCACATATTCCATAAAATCACCCTGATGCTGTTTTGCAAGTGCCGAGAGTTTGTTTTCGTATCCCTGATAAAAATCACTTTTGAGCGCACGCTGCAAACTTCGTAATCCTTCTTTATCTTGTTCTGCTAAAAAGCGCATCGCCAAATAGGACCACTGATAAATCTGAGTTGTCGAGTGCTGATAATTGGTGGCAAAAATTGTTTCTAGTGTCGGCCACTCTTTTACACTCAACTTGGATGCCACTTGAATCGCTTTAGGATTTTGCTGCCCTTTGGCGACCAACTCCGCAAGTCCTTCACTCCACCACACAAGCTTGTCGGGGAAGTGGCCAAAGCCGCCATATTTGTTAAACCGCCCGTCTAGATAATGCACATATTCATGGTTGAGGTTCCATACTTTATAAGGATCATCGGTCCAAAACGCCCTGAACGAATAGAACGTCGCTTGGTTATCTGGATCGCTAGGCGTTCCTTCTATATACATACCACCGTTGTTAGTCTGAATATCAAATAACAACTGCCCGTAACGATTGTAGTCACTATAGTTATCGAAAATCACCACACGTAGTGCTGTATTATGATCATTTGCCACAGCGTTGTTATCGGTTGCCAATAGTAGATGAAACTCACTTTCTTGTGCAGTTAAACGCTTGCATGCCACAGCCAATTGATCATCATTTAGTGACGTGGCGCGGATAAACAAAGAGTCAGAGCAATGATGTTTAATCGGTAAGACTTGTTCAATGTCGACAGAAATACATCGGTTGTGTAAATCCCCTTTACAGTCGCTGGCACCTCTAAAGCTATTGACTAAATAAATGCTTGAATACGCTGTTCGGCTAGAACTCTCGGACATATTTTTATTCAACACCCGCCATACCGTGTCATCCAATGTTTGTTGCCGGGACGGCTCTAACAGCTGATGTAAATAGCCAAGCACCCACAAACCGTGCTCTGCTTGCCATTTAGCTTCTTGTATAGACGCGAGCATAGTCTTAACGAGCCGCTCATTCTCTATCAATACCGTTTTCATCTCGTCATTGTTACGAGCAAAAAAACCGCTAAAGCCAAAAGCTTTTAGCATTTCCCAACGCGCAAAGTCAGCTTGCTGAGAGGCGCTTCGGCCCAGTGCTAGATATTGTGTAAGTAAACTTTGAATATGAGAACTAGCGTCTTTTGTCACACTGTGATGATGTAAAAAGCGATAGAAAGCAACGGCATGATTTTCTGCAAACCTTGTGGAATAAGCCTGGGGCACTTTAGCTGCTAAATTCAATACACTTTGCGAGAGCCTTTGTCGTTGTTCATCTGGTAAATTATCCAACTCACCAAAATAGCTATAACCGCGCAGCCCATACAATACACGGTTAATTTCATTCCAATCCTGCTGCGCTGCCAGACTCTGGCTTTTAAGTAACTGGATACCTTGTTCGAAGTCTTGCTCGGTGACCTTAAAACTCCACCAATCCGTTGCCAACACCGATTGGCTATCCATTGTGGACACAGCTTTTGACTCCAGGTCAGTCGAAGTACAGGCAGTTAACACTACCCCTAGCGTCAAAGCGGATAAAAACACGTATTTTTTCATGATAAAATCAGGGCCCGAAGGCCCACTCCCACCTAGAATCGATATTTCGCTGAGATAAAGTACTCAGTACCAACAGCGCTGTATTTTGAAATATTTGCAAATGGCCACCACTTTTCAGACTCATGCTGTGTTCGTTTAATTCGTGAACCTGTCACTTCTATAACGTCTATTTCCTTATCCGCCACAGTGTCACTACCGGTCGTTTGTGCTTGGAGTAAACCAATTGGGCTCATTGCCAATGCCAGAGAAATCAATGAAAGCTTCATCGCACCACCTTTTTATTATTATCAAAAACTGTTGAGCCTTAAACAATATTATATTGTATGCAATATTCCAACAGTGGATTGCTGATTTTTCTGCGTTATCCAAACTTTTAAGCACCAAGCATATTGGTTCTAAGAAATGGAACAATTAGAAAATCAACCTTAACTATTTGAATTTATTGAAAATACAACCAATCAATTTAGTCGAACTTAGTAATTGGTTTTTCTGAATTTTCCGACAGTAGATTCTGAACTAAGGTCTAGGAGGTAAAACGCACTGTTTAAATTTAAGGATCTAATTATGATTACCAGACCGAAACTCTCACTGTGCGCAGTGGCTTTGGCTATTTCTTCGCTAACGAGCCAAGCTGCGCCACTGTCTCAAGAGGCAAAAACCAATCAATTTTGGTGGCCAGAACAACTCAACCTTAGTCCTTTGAGACAACACAGCCCCGAATCTAACCCCTATGGAAGTGACTTCAACTATGCCGCTGAATTTAGCAAGCTCGATCTTGCAAAGGTCAAAAAAGACATCGAACGTACTCTTAAAGACTCAAAAGATTGGTGGCCTGCCGATTGGGGTCATTATGGTCCGTTTATGATCCGAATGGCGTGGCACAGTGCTGGCGTTTACAGAGTTCACGACGGTCGCGGCGGTGCGGCAGGCGGACAGCAGCGATTTGACCCGTTAAACAGTTGGCCAGATAACGCTAATTTAGACAAAGCTCGACGTTTATTGTGGCCAGTAAAACAGCAGTATGGACGCAGTTTATCATGGGCTGATTTGATGGTGCTGGCCGGCAACGTGGCTTTGGAATCCATGGGATTTAAAACGTTCGGCTTTGCGGGTGGTCGCACAGATGATTGGGAGCCAGACTTAGTCTATTGGGGTCCAGAAGACGCATTTTTAAAAGATGATCGCCGTGACAATAAAGGAAAACTCAAAGGTCCACTAGCTGCAGTAGAAATGGGCTTAATTTATGTTAATCCCGTTGGTCCGCATGGCAAACCAGACCCACTACTCGCGGCTAAAGATATTCGCATGTCGTTTGGCCGAATGGCAATGAACGATGAAGAGATTGTAGCGTTAATTGCTGGAGGTCATACGTTTGGTAAAGCACATGGTGCCAAAAAACCGGATGAATGTATTGGCAAAGAACCAGCGGCCGCACCGACTGAAGATCAAGGCTTTGGTTGGAAAAACAAATGTGGTTCAGGCGTTGGTGCCGATACCACAACCAGCGGCCTAGAAGGTGCCTGGACTGTGACCCCAACTCAATGGTCGACCAATTATCTTGATAATCTAATGAATTTCAACTGGGTAATGACAAGAAGTCCAGCTGGCGCTATTCAATGGGTTCCTGATAATGAAGCAGCGAAAAATTTAGTGCCCGATGCACATATTCCGGGCAAGCGTCATGCGCCTATCATGTTTACGACAGATTTAGCCTTAAAATTCGATCCTGAATTTCGCAAAGTGATAGAGCGCTTTAGAGCTGACCCTGCTGAGTACGAGCTGGCATTTGCCAAAGCGTGGTTCAAACTAACCCACAGAGATATGGGACCTCGCGCTCGCTATATTGGCAGCGAAGTACCAGACGAAGTGTTAACATGGCAAGATCCAATCCCTAAAGCAGACTATAAGCAGATAACGAGTAAAGACATTAAGCAGCTGAAACAAGCGCTGCTAGACTCAGGACTTAGTAATCAAGAACTTATCCGAACAGCTTGGGCTGCTGCATCCAGTCACCGTGTCACTGACATGCGCGGAGGTGCCAATGGTGGACGCCTACGATTAGAGCCACAAATCAGTTGGGAGGTAAATAACCCAACGGAATTGAAAAAGGTACTTACGAAGCTCAGTTCGGTGCAAACTGACTTTAACCGCCGTGCAGGTAAAACAGCTGTCTCAATGGCAGATCTCATCGTACTTGGCGGTGCAGCCGCAATTGAAGACGCAGCAAAACAAGCCGGACATACTATCACTGTAGATTTCAAACCCGGACGTACTGATGCTTCTCAAGCGCAAACCAATGTGCGTTCTTTTAATTATCTAGAGCCAAAGGCCGATGCGTTTAGAAATTACTACAGTGATGAAGCGTTTATGTCACCAACTGAGATGCTAATCGACAAGGCAAACATGCTCGACCTCAGTGTGCCAGAAATGACAGTGCTGTTAGGCGGTCTTAGAGCACTTGATGCGAACCACGCTGGTAGCAAGCATGGCGTGCTTACCGATAAACCCGGACAGCTCAGCAATGACTTCTTTATTCACTTGCTTGATATGTCAACTTCATGGTCAAAAGTGCAAGACAAGGCTGGCTTGTATGAAGGAAAGGACCGTCAGACTGGTAAAGTAAAATGGACCGCAACGCCAGTAGATCTTATTTTTGGTTCAAACTCTGAACTCAGGGCTGTCACCGAAGTGTATGCATCTGACGATGCCAAACAAAAGTTTATTGAAGACTTTGTGGCTGCGTGGGTAAAAGTCATGCAATTAGACCGGTTTGATCTGCAATAAAACCTCGAATTCTAGATGTTACAGTACAGCCCCGAATGATTCGGGGCTGTTTAATGATTTGCTACTCGCCCTAAAGCGACTCTAGGATCACCTCAGCTTTGCTGATCTCAAAGGTTTTTGGCGCCTCCACATTAAGCAAGGTTACAACGCCATTTTCAACGACCATCGCATACCGTTTTGAGCGGATCCCACCAAAACTTCCGGTATCCATATCTAGACCAATCGCTTTAGTAAAGCTTGCATCTCCATCTCCAAGCATCATAATTTCCTCGGCATTATGTGCTTCCCCCCATGCTTTCATCACGAATGCATCATTTACAGACACACAAACGATCAAATCTACGTCTTTTGCTTTAATCTTATCCGCTAAAGCGACATACCCGGGTAAATGTGCCGCAGAACACGTTGGAGTGAACGCTCCAGGTAACGCAAATACCACCACCTTTTTGTCTGCAAATAAACTTTGCACTTGATGTGTAACCATACCATCAGCGGTTAATTCACTAAGTTGAGATATAGGTAATTGCTGTCCAATTTCTATCATAATTAAATCCTTAAGCTTGTTTTGACCACTCATACTAGCAAGTGATGACAAGATACAAAATAAAGTTTGTAAAATAAGCGAATGGCTCATCTTGCTGAAACTTTCTATACCTTTCAAAGTACGGGCATTTCGCTTTCAAGGTCGTGCCGATGGATTACTATCATTGTGTAAAAAACCTGCTATCTTTAGAAATTAAGCCACATTAAAAAATTCAAAAAGCATTTATATTTCAAAATATTAACTTCCATTCATTAATTGCTTTGCGGCTTGCCATTAGTCTGGAAGCTAATCTGGAGATACGCGGTTGAGAGTTCTAGATATCAGGGAGCCGTTGGTCAATGACAACAAATCGTAGCACCGACTTACCACCATGTAATGTTGAACTTAGCTCAGAATTTAAAACCAAGTTGCCGATAATGATGGCTAAGCTGTCTGAGCTTGTTTCACAATACAGTGCAGATCCAACCCCAAATAAATTGGCTGATGTCGAGTCTTATTTAAAAGGTATTACAAGCTTTGCAGGTTTGATCAAATTAGAAGCCGCATATCAGCTTCTCACTACTCTGACTAGCAGCTTAGAGCCTCACCAATTAGATTATCAACATTCCCCTGAAACTCTGCAGCTGGCTATTGAGCAGCTCGAACAGGAGTTATCAGAAATAGCACAAAGCCTTCCTGAGGCTGATTTAAACCAAGTTGAAGCATCATCAATTACCACAGAAAGTACACAAGCTAAGCCTACGATTCTAGTGAAGCTTCACAGCGAGAAACTGAAAACCGAGTTAAACATGCGGCTTTCTCAAACGTCACACGCTAGAGTCTTGCATATTGAAGAAATTACCCCTCAGGTTATCCTCGCTTTAAATGCCAACACCTTAGTACTGGAATACACCGATCCTCATGACGTCACTCAATATCAGACATTACTTTCTCAATTAAAGGCAAGCCAACATTCTCTCTTGCACACATATTGGGTAGCACCGGATAACTTTCAAACCAAACTTATGCTAAGTAAGCTCAGTGAACCACCTTGGTTATCCTCCCCTACAACGATTGACTATTTGGCAAAACAAATCTGGTTTGAAGAAGACTTAACCGCATCATTAAAAGTCATGTTAGTCGGTGCGTGTTTAGCCGAACTTCAAGCATATCAACTGCTACTTAAGCATGCCGATATCGAAGTATTTATCTTTACCGACATTGAAAAAGCTTATTATGCAGTTGAAGCGCTAAGTCCTGATGTACTTTTGCTAGATATGGATATGCCACAAAACGCGGCTATCGACATGTCGAGCCTGTTGTTTGAACGCTGCTACGAACAGTCATTAGCACTGGTTTTTATGTCCTTATACACAAAAATGGAAGACCAACTGCATGCCCTGAGACTTGGCTCTGTACATTTTGTTTCTAAACCTGTAATTCCAGAACGGCTGATCTCACTCCTAAAGGCATGCGGAAGCAGTGTTCAGCTCAGAAAAGAGCAAGGTAATGAACATAACAAAGCCCTATATGAACGGGAGCTCGAGCATTTTGCGCTGAATAAACACGCCATTGTCAGCATTGCTGATAGAAAAGGAAACATAATATATGTCAATAACTTATTCTGTGAAATTAGTGGCTACTCAAAATCAGAGTTGATAGGTTCTAATCACCGAATAGTGAAATCACACAGTCATACTAAGAGTTTTTTCGAAGATATGTGGAAAACCATTGCGCATGGTAATGTCTGGCAAGGTGAAGTGTGTAATCGTAAAAAACACGGCCAGCTGTACTGGGTAAAAACCACCATAGTGCCATTTCTGGATGATAAAGGCAGGCCATATCAATACATTAGTATCCGAACCGATGTCACTCAATCTAAACTGCAAGAAAACGCCTTGATGTTGCTGTCTGAGTTCAGTTACTTAAAACCAGAAGTGTATATCAAACACTTGGCCAGAATGGTCGCCCAAGCGATGAATGTTGATATTGGCTTTATAGCGCTGGAAGATTACAGACTTGGAGAACTCAGCCTAACTTGCGACATTTGGGATACTGCAGGGCGAATTAAAGATATTGATCATGTTGCGCTGTGCGGGCTGTGCCGGGAAGCCTACGATAATGAAACTAGCTATTACGAGTGCAACGCTAATGCGGTGTTCCACCATTTCGAAGTGTTACAAGAGCAAAGTATCGAAGCATACGTTATTTTGCCGCTAAAAAATTCATCTGATGAAGTGATTGGCTACATGGGTGGTATGCATCGAGAACCACTGGAAGACGGCATTTCTGTTATGGCGTTACTACAGCTTTTCGTCACTCAACTAGAAAAAGAAATCAGCACCATAGAAACCAAACAAGAAATCGAAACCCACAAAGAACGTTTACGCCGCGGTCAAATTTATGCAGATATTGGTACTTGGGAACTCAATATTCAAACTGGCTTTCTATATGGAACCGAACGCATCGCGCCACTATTTGGGTATCAAGATAGTGAAACTGAATTTAACTATGAGTTATTTCTAGCCAGTATACATCCTGAGGATAAAACTGCCGTAAAAGAGGCCATTGAGGCTTGTATTGAACATGATATACCGTATGAAATTGAACATCGGGTTATTTGGCCTGATGGTACAGTCAGGTGGTTATTAGAAAAGGGCGCAGTAAAAAGAGATAACGACGGTCAACCACTGCAAATGCTAGTTGTCGTACAAGACATTGATGCAAGAAAGCGCGCAGAGCTCATGCTTGCCGAACGCGATGCTCAGTTACAAAAAGCGCAAGCGATTGCCAAAGTAGGTAGTTGGACTATCGAGTTAACAACTGGCAAAGGTATTTGCTCAAATGAAACATATCGCATTTTGGATCGGCGCAAAGACACCTTTCAACCCTCGCTGAGAAGCTTTATCAAAACCATTTACCCTGAAGATAGAGCAAACGTGGTACGAAATTACCTATTAGGGCTAAAGTCTGGACATTTTGACGAAAACCATAGACTGGTGACCACTTCAAATGAAATTCGCCACGTGCATGTTTTAGGGGAAGTTGAATACGATCAAGCCAATAATCCTATCAAGGTACAAGGCACTATCCAAGACATCACCAAAGAAGCTCACTACCAAGAAGCCTTGATTAAAGCTACCCAAGAAGCGCAAAAAGCCAATAAAGCAAAATCTGAATTCCTGTCGAGTATGTCCCATGAGCTACGAACACCAATGAACGCAATTCTGGGATTCACACAATTACTGCAAATCGACGGCTCACTAACCGAAGATCAACAGGATAGCCTCAATGAAATTACCGTTGCAGGAAAACACTTATTAGAGCTTATCAATGAAGTACTCGACCTCTCGAAGATCGAATCAGGAAAAGTCACGCTGTCCATAGAAGCAATTAACATTAACACTCTAATTGATGAATGCTTAAGACTTGTATTGCCTTTAGCTACAGCCAAAAATATTACTATCGACGTGAATAACTATGCTGAATCATTAATCAGCGCGGATAAAATGCGCACGAAACAGGTATTACTTAACCTGCTTTCCAATGCGGTAAAATATAACGCACCATCCGGTCAGGTAGAAATCAGTATCACCGAAAGTGAACAATGTTTGTGTGTCACGGTTTCAGATACTGGATTTGGCATTGCACCTGAGCTTATTGACGACTTGTTTAAACCATTCAATAGGCTCACTGAAGAACACAGCGATATTGAAGGTACAGGCATTGGCCTAACCATTACGAAAAAACTCATGACCTTAATGGGTGGCTCAATAGAAGTAGATAGTGAGGTCGGTGTAGGCAGTAAATTTTCGGTGTTTTTCCCGACAGTACAAAGTTCAGCTGATTCCGAATCCTTAACAGAGCAAACATTTGTCAAGCCAGAAGAAGCGAGCACAGCAACCGCAAAAATTCTTTACATAGAAGATAACCCAGCCAACATAAAGCTTGTGCAACAGATAATCAATAGGATGAGCGAATGCGAGCTCTTTATCGCTCAGCAGCCGACGCTGGGATTAGAAATGGCGACAGCTTGCAAGCCTGATCTCATTTTATTGGATATTAATTTACCAGGCGTGAGCGGGTTTGATCTCATCCATGACCTGCGAAAAATTGAAGGAAATAAACAGACCCCAATTATAGCTGTCACCGCCAATGCAATGGCCAATGATATTCAACGAGCAAAAGAGGCTGGTTTCGCTGACTATATCACCAAGCCAATTGACGTACCCAAGTTTTTAAGCTTGATCCATGCTCAACTTCAGTGCCAACACGACGCACCAAATGTGTTTCAAGCGATGGCTAAGGAATGAAAAAATCATGATGAATCATAGAATCTCACAGAACATATTAATCGTTGACGATGAGCCGACCAATTTGAAGCTTGCGGAGAAAGTACTCTCCGAATATGGTTATAGCAACGTCACCTTGATCAGTGATCCTCGTCAAGTAATGCCCTTTTACCGTGCCAGAAGACCATCCCTTATCTTATTGGACATTAACATGCCGCATCTCAGTGGCTTCGAAGTCATGGAGCAATTATTCAAGCTAGACGATCCCTTAACACCACCAGTCATCGTTTTAACCGCTCAGGATTCTGACGAGGCACTCTATAAAGCACTAGAACTCGGTGCTCGAGACTTTGTTACGAAGCCATTCAACATCCATGAATTAATGCTAAGAGTTCGCAACCTTTTGGATGCACACATGGCACACAAGTTAATGTATGATCAAAAACATACCTTAGAAAAGCTTGTCCAGCAACGGACTAAAGAGCTAGAAGATACCCGCCTTGAAGTGGCACAAAGACTGGGGCGTGCTGCTGAGTATCGCGATGAAGAAACAGGTAATCATGTTATTAGAATGAGTAATATCTGTGCACTTATCGCAAGACAATATGGCTGGAGTGAGCAAAACTGCACGCTAATATTACACGCTAGCACCATGCATGATTTAGGTAAAATAGGCATTCCGGACAGTATATTACTGAAAAAAGGCCGCTTAAGCCCTGGAGAACGAGCACTGATGAAAACTCACACTGAGATAGGTGCAGAGCTACTATCTGACAGTAACTCGCAATTAATCGTTATGGCAAAAGAGATTGCGCTTACCCATCATGAAAAATGGGATGGTACGGGTTACCCAAGAGGATTACAGGGTGATGAAATTCCCTTATCTGGCCGCATCACCGCTATTGCTGATGTATTCGACGCGCTCACTTCTGTAAGACCCTATAAAGACAAATGGCCTTTTGAAGATGCGGTTAATTATATCCAAGAACAAAAGGGCGTTCATTTTGACCCCGTATTAGTCGAAGCTTTTATGGCGGTATTACCCGAAGTACAAGAGATTATTGAAGAATACCGCGAACACTAAAAATCAACATGATTTAACCTTAAAGCTCCAGTTAACAAAAGAGGCTTCACAATGTGAAGCCTCAGATTGATGATAAACCCTGCTTTTTTAAGCGGGGTTTATTTTTTCCTATTGCTGGACTGCTTTTTCTGCCGTAAGTTTCAACGTCGGATTTTTGTGTTAGCTAGGCTAATTATTGTGATTTGGTGTGTCCAAGTTCATTTTGAGAGCTTTGAGGTGAGAGTTTTCGAGGTTTTTGCCTAGCGTGCCGCCATGAGCGCCATTTTCTTCATATTTTGACATGCCGCTGCTAGCAGGCACTGCGCGCTCACTTTTGGCAGACCTCTATATCGGCAGTAGCGATGTCCATGATGTTGTTTCGCGTCAGCGAAGCTTCTTTCTACCGTTTCGGCTCGTCGTCGATAGAGCTTTTTACCCCAGTCGCTCAACCTAATCGCATTGGCGTTTTCTACGCTCGATTGCCAAACATGCCGCGTTATAACTTTGGTTTTATTTTTACTGGCTGTACATTGATTTCTGACTGGACAGCTTTCACACTTGCTCGGGTCGGAATGATAGTGACGATAGCCTGCTCGGCTTGTTGTTTTGTAGATTAGGGTTTCACCTTGCGGGCACAGGTAAGTGTCTGTATCGGCTTGATATTGATACTCCCGCTTGGCGAAGTAGCCTTTCTTTTTATTCGGTCTTCTGTAACCCAGCACGCCAACTAATTGCCTTTCTTCCAGATTGTGGCATACCGCGGCGGTAAAATAGCCAGCGTCCAGTCCAACTGCGATAGGGTTGAGTGCAAAAGTATCGAGCGCTCGGTCTAGCCGACTGATGATGGGTTGTGAGTCATGTACATTGCCCGCGGTAGCGTGTGTATCAACAATAATGCCGTGTTTACCATCTACAATTCGATGGTCTAGATAGAAGAATCCTTTTGGCTTTTCATCCCGTACCATAAAGCCGCTATCTGGGTCTGTTCGGCTGACTTTGCTTGGTTTTGTGCAAGGTGTTTCATCCTTACACTTCAGGGGCTTTTTTCCTTCATCCTCCCTGTCTTGTAATACCGCATCATTCAGTTGCTCTACATACACCGAGGGGCTGATTTTTAAGTCTTCGATGTCGTAGCGCTTTTTATTGGCATTGGCTTTGAGGTGTGTACTGTCAGCAAATAAGCTATAGCCACCAATGAGTTTTTGTTTCATCGCTTGGCGGACAATGTTATCGAAGATGGATTGATAAATGTTGCTGTCTTTAAAGCGCTTTATGCGGTTTTGGCTTAGTGTCGAGTGGTGGATAACGTCTTCTGTTAATCCCATCCCCAAAAACCAACGATAAGCGACATTGACTTGGACTTCCTTAATCAAGCGACGCTCGCTTTGAATGCCAAATAAGTAACCTAGGAATAAGATTTTAAACATTCGCACTGGGTCAACCGCTGGGCGACCATTGTTTTTACAGTAGAGATGAGCGACTTCATCGCGGATGAATTCAAAATCAATAGCAAGGTCAATCAGGCGAACTAAATGGTCTTTTGGAACAAGTTGGTCAATCGCGACCATTTCCAATTCGAATTGCTGAGGGGTTTTGTCTTTAAGCATCGTGAACTCTCCAAACTCACTGCGCTTATTAGATCAAAGGGCTAGATATGTGTCCAGCCCTTTTTCAACAGTCTGAGGCTTCACAATGTGAAGCCTCTTTTTCGCATAACTCATTACAACCTGCGTTAATATATAACCACCTTGAAAGATGAGAGCAGTGGCTAAACTGTCTTATCGTTACTTAGGACCGCTAGGATTACTCAGATCATTCCAGTCACCTACCCAAATGTAGTTACCGTGAATGTAATACAGTTTGTCGTCTTGAATCACACCTCTGTCCAATTCTGGGTAACCTACTGGTCTTGCATCTTCACCTTTGTCCACTTTTGCATGTATGCTGCCAACATAGTTTAGCTGGGGTTGTTCTGACAAAGAAATATCAAACGCGGCCAATTCATTAGTTTGGTACCACGTATCTATGCCTGAGTCTTGTTTGGTTGTGCGCCAATAAACAATGGGCAATGTAAATTTGACTTGTTCATCAGCAACTTTTAAGTAGGCAAAAGTTTGATAATCATATTCCAAAGGCGTATACCCTTGCGCAAAACGGTGTTCGCCCACTAGGGTCGGCTTTTCAGGATTGGATACATCAAAAAGACTAACCTTTGCACCAGCTTGCTCGCTATCCTCTGAGGTCTCAGGGATATGCTGCCCAATGCCCAACAACAGATTTTCACTGACAGGATGTAAATATGATGAATAACCAGGTACTTCCAGACTACCGATAATTTTGGGGTTGCTGGCATCACTGATATCGATAGCATAGAGAGGATCTGTGTGTTCGAAAGTAACCACATAGGCCTTATCATCAAAATACCTCACTGCGTAAACGTCTTCTTGCACAACACCAAGCTTTTCGTCGACTTTCCCAATCGGTGTTGGTTGCGCGTCATTAGGCAATATTGATAGCGGCTTCAGTTCACCGGATTGTTCAGCAAGTATGTATAAACGATGCTTGTATCCTGCATCTGGCGTCATATAGCTTGTCACTAGGTGTAGTTTATCAGCCCGCTCATGAAATCGCGTAAGTGCCATTTTGCTGCCTTGAAAGCCAAGATTCCCCTCTACTTCACCTGTTGCGACGTATTTGATCTCTCCTTCGCCTTGCAAAGCAAATTTATGCAGTGAAATCCCTTTTGGCTCAATCCATATAGAAGTTGATACTGCATCATCGCTTCCTTTTGGCTGATCCTGCAGATAATCATATAAATAGAGATTTTTCGCTGACATATAGAAACCCGACGTACGGCTACTCACACAACTGGTTTTCATATCTGTAGGATTGTTTATATCTATTTGAGTGATAGTTGTTAGTCCAGTGTAGCCCTCGGTTTCAGAAGTATTCGCGGGGATGTAACACTGATCAGTCAAAATTAATGGTCGCGCTTCACCTGTCGCCTCATTGGTGATTTTTGGTAGCACTGAATTTATATCCATGGCCATCACCGATTGGTATTGTTGCAACGCCGTCAGAGATTCAGATTCTGAGCTGTAATCAATGATATGTTCAGCAACAATAAACAATGTCGTGTCTATCAAACGGCTACCCACCAGCTCACCATCGATGTTAAATCTGGTTTCTACACTTGCTTGACTTGGCAGTTCGACATCACTAAACACCAAGCTAATCCGCCCTTGGTAATTAGCCGCTGGCAATATTTCTTCACCTGAAATGTCGCTGAGCAAACTAAAACGCTGCTCTTTGGAAATACTCACTAATCGTTCGTCATGCTTGTATAGATTCTGACTGGTGTAAGGTTCGTTAGAGACCGTGAGTTGGCTCACCTGCTGTGCAGAGTGTGGGGTTTGCATATCAACAATACGAACAAAGCTTTCTTCTTGTTTATTGTGATACATAAACTCAGACGAGCCAGTCAAGTAGAGATAGCGACCATCAAACTTAACTCTATCACTCTCATTTACCCCATCAACCAACTGATTGGTTGTTGAAAAGTCCGACGCAACGCTGCTGGATACCGCTTCTAATGGATCTGCATTGCGATTTTGCATATTCATATACATACCGTTTTTCAGCAGCCGTTCCAACTCGGTTGAAGATGCGGCTTTGAGCGGTACATTGGCACTTTGCAGTGAAGTTAACTTTGGAATGGTCTCAACTTGCAGAGAATCATTACTACTTTCCCCGCATGCACTGAGACCAGTGACCACCGCTAAACTAAATAATAATTTAGATTTCATTGATATCTCCTTGTGGTTATTTGATAGTTAAACCATACGCCATACAAAGAAAAGATCTGTGATCTTAAAAACTGGTTTTGTTATTTATTGTTACTACAACTGGTAATTTACTGTTTGACTGGTAAATTACAGTCATGAAGCTGGACCCAACATTTTTAACTATCTCCGCAGCTTGGGTTATGATTATATTGAGAGTAATACTTTGAAGAACTTGCTTTTTTCCTTTGCACTTCTGAGCATCGTTACTTCGGTTGCTGCCTCTGAAGTGTGTCAGCAGGAATCGGATGACTGTGCCGCTAAAGGGCAATGGCGTTTTGCCGTTGCAGTAGGCGCAGGCATTATCACCAATCCATTGGCCGGCGGAGACAACATTCCATTGCCTGTGTTGCCTTACATTAGTTACTACGGTGACAACGTTTTTTTTGACAACGGTACATTAGGGTACACGCTCGTTGAAAAACAGACTGTAGATCTCAGTATTATTGGCGAAATTAACCCCGAACAAGCCTACTTTGAGCGCGTTCATCCAACCAATATTTTATCTGGTAGTCATTCATTTACTGGTGAAGCAATTGGGATCCCCTCTGTTGACAACAAAGAAAAAAATAACGGTATCACTATTGACGAAATCCAGCACCGAAAATGGGCTGCTGATATCGGTGTTCTGACACACTGGTATATCAACGATAGTAGTAAACTCACGGTCAGCTGGATGCACGATGTCACTAATACCTACAAAGGACAACATGCAAAGTTGACACTTACTCATAAAATCATCGATTCAGAGTTAAACAAGCTGAATATTTCAGCTGGCATCTATTGGAAAAGTAAACACTTAATCGATTACTACTATGGAGTCACACAGCAAGATACACAAGAAATGAGTCTTTGGTATCGTGGTAAGTCTGGCGTTAGTCCCTTTATTAGCGTTGCATATAGCTATCCAATTACGACTTCGTGGCAGTTTAAGTTAAACGCTCGCTATATGAAACTGGGTAGCGCGATTCATAACAGCCCGATAGTACAGGATAAATATTCCGCTACGGTATTTGTGGGGGGCCTATATGCCTTCTAGTTTAAAAGTACTCGGCGTCTTATCGTTGTTATGTTGTTCACCATTGTCTATTTCTAAAACGACTTCTCCTGTCACTCTACAAATAAGACCTATTACCTGTATGGTCAAAATAGCAGGAGAACTATGCAAAATGACGGCTCGAGTAAAATGGCAATCAAGTACAGAGCAAGACCTTTGCCTGTTCCAAGAGGAACAAAAATTGGCTTGTTGGGAAAATACGCAGAAGGTGACAGAGCAATTTCAAATAACGCTTGCCAAAACCATGCTGTTCACGCTAAAAAACAATAACGATGATGTCCTTGCAAAACAAGTAATTGAGTTACACAGTAGTGTAAATGAAGGATATCGGCGCAAACTAAAAAGTGATTGGAGTGTGTTTTAATGGCCAAGCTGCTACTGGTTGAAGATGACATAAAACTGGCTGACTTGACGGCCAGATTTCTAACCCAAAATGGCTTTGAGGTACTTCAATTAAACCGAGCCAAAGATGTTCAACAAACTATTTCAAATGAGTCACCGGACGCTATCATTCTAGACATCATGCTGCCTGACGGTGATGGTTTTACGATTTGTAAAGAAGCTCGAGGCCACTTTAATGGTCCCATTCTATTTCTCACAGCCAAAGACAGTGACTTTGACCAAGTAAGAGGCTTAGAAATCGGTGCCGATGATTATGTAATAAAACCGGTAGAACCCTATGTGTTATTGGCGAGATTAAATGCGTTACTTCGGCGAACTCAAGCCATAACAGCGAGTAAAGACTCGCTTACCTTAGGTAAACTACAAATCGACAAAGCCGACCGACGGGTATATCTTGGTGGTGAAGAAGTCGAATTAACAAGCTACGAATTTGACTTACTGAAAACGCTTGCCGCTCACGCAGGTGAAACACTTAGCCGAGATTATATATACAAAAATGTCGTAGGTAGAGAATATGATGGTCTTGACCGCAGTGTCGATGTGAGAATATCTAGGTTACGGAAAAAGCTGCACGACAATTTAGAGCAACCCTATAGACTCATCACTGTATGGGGTAAAGGATATTTATGCTCTAAATCCGCTTGGGAATAATGAATGCTAAAACTGTTGCTAAGCCTTTACTTAGCGGTATTTACCAGTATTGTTGTCATCAATCAGGTTAACGAAGCAATTTGGGCCCGTTGGGTAACCAGCTCTACAGATGATCTGCGCCATGCTAAGTCGGTGATCTATAGTTTACAGCCACATCTTGATGCCGAGACTCTTTCTACCATAGACAACGTCACGTTACTTAACATTAATGATGTTGCTTGGCTGGATGAACAAGCAAAAATCATTAATTCAGGAAAAATTTTAGAGAGTTTTGATCAGCAAGGTAACGCGTGGCTTACCTTTAAACTCAAAGAATCTGAGCAATTAATGAGACTAGGTCCGTTTGCGCCAGAGCAATCGTCGGCACTCAAGCAGCAAATTTTAAAATTCCTTTCTTTCTCACTGTTAGCGCTGTTGTTAGTATTCTGGATCCGCCCACTTTGGTTAGATTTGTTACATCTCAAGTACATCACAGAGCAACTATCAAAAGGCAAACAGCCAGAAAAACAACGCCATTTTCGGTTTTCTGCAATATCAACAATAACAGCTCAAATCAAAGCATTAGCAGATCAAGTTGCTCGCCTGATCGACAATCAAAAGCAGTTGGTCAATGCAGTTTCCCATGACTTAAGGACCCCGCTTGCCCGATTAAAGTTTGCTCTTGCAATGCTGCCTCCTGTGGCTCAACCTCAGGCTGCTGATATGCAAGAAGATATTAAAGAAATGGAGCATCTTATCGATGAAATGTTAAGTTATGCGCGGCTTGAATTTGAAGTAGAAAATCAACATTTCCTTGCTTTAAATCTTTCTGAACTGGTACAACAGCAGGTTGATAAATTTCAAAGTTTCAGTAATAAAATCATCTCCTGCAATATAACATCTAATATCAAAGTACTAGGTCATCAAAGTTATCTAGGGCGCGCTATCCAGAACTTACTTACCAATGCAAATAAATTCAGTTACCAACGATATCATGTCGAACTAACGATTGACGAGCAACGAGCGATATTAACGATTAGTGATGATGGTCCTGGTGTTGAAGAGTCACATAGAGAGTCAATCTTTTCACCATTTAAAAGAATAGAAGATAGTCGAAATAAATCTCTCGGTGGTTATGGTCTGGGACTCGCAATAGTACGCAAAATTGTTAATTGGCACTTTGGAAACTGTTATGTCACTGATTCTCATCTTGGTGGCGCTTGCTTTACCATTGCATTACCGCTTCATAACAGCACTAAAACAAACAAAAAAACAAACATTGATAACAAATAAATAACAGTTAAATAATATTTAAAACATTTACCTCACCTATCACATTGTTAATCTGAACACATCAGTGACCCAAGTTGTCTTCCTAAAGCAGTTACGTTTTAAGGTTTGGTCGCTGATGTAAGGAAATTCGAAAAAATATACTAACGAGGATTTAACAATGAAAAACAAATTAATAGCTGCTGCAATGATCACACTCGGTGCATTTTCTTTTTCATCTGAAGCTGCGCAAATGAAATGTGATGTATGGACTAAAAATGGTAACACTTGGGGTACCACGAATTGTTTCGGTATGGACTTCTCATTTGGTAGGAGTACGACTGCTAAATTCTATATTACTGGTGTAACAAAACCAGTAGACAGCATAGTTTGGACAACCAACTCTAGCTGTTCTAGCGGTACTTCTTGCACCTTTACGGCATCTGCATATCGTACTTATTACGCAGAAGCTAAGATCCTTTATTCTGATGGTACTTGGGAAAAAACCAACCGCTCTACACTATCTTATGAGACAGGCCATTAAGCATACTTAGGCCTTTAATACTGATATCTTAAAGGGACTTTTGCAATAAATAGCACGGAAGCTAATTCTCTTACATCGCTTTTTTGAGTTTATTAAAATGCCTTTCTCGCCGATATCTCACATCAGGATTACCACTTCACCGAGCCGCGCAACGCTTTAGTCTCCCCTCTTTTCGTTTTGCTGTTTAGACGTTTTTTTTGCGACCCCTTTGTGGGCTTGGTCGGTTTGCGATTTTTTTCTACTTTAACAGCTGCAAGGATAATCGCTTTCAAGCGTTCTAGTGCTTCTTCTTTATTTTGCTCTTGAGTCCGATGCGACTGTGCTTTGATGACCAATACGCCCTCTTTTGAGATCCGACTGTCTTGCAGTGCTAGCAAACGCTGTTTATAAAAAGCAGGCAATGAGGAGCGATGAATATCAAACCGCAAATGAATTGCTGTTGCGACTTTGTTGACATTTTGGCCACCAGCGCCTTGCGAACGAATGGCTGATAACTCTATTTCCCATGCAGCTAGTTCAACGCTGTTTGAAAGTTTTAGCATAATAAAACGGGCCTCCAAGGCCCGATTTTAGCATAGTAAACGTGGTGATTGATATCTTTCCACCGCTGCATTACTTAAAACTTAGGCTACAACAACTTAATAAGCCTTATTCAATAATACGGACTGTTTCAGCGCCCTCAAGCATACTCACATCTGAAGTGATCACCTGTTCACCCGCTTCTAGGCCTGCTACAACTTCGACTTGTCCGAGGCTTTTAGAGCCAATACGAATCGGTTTTTTAAAGGCCAACCCATCTTTCACTACATAAGCAAACTGCCCATTATTGGCATCAAGAAACTGCCCCCTAGGTAGATAATAAACGTTCCTTTTTTGTTCTAAGATAATACGACTCGTTAAGCGCTGATTTTGTCTCAGCCCACTTATTTCTTCATCCTTGAAACGGATTTTACCTTCCACCCGGCCGTTTTCTATTTCCGGTGAAATAGCCACTATTTCACCTGAGTAGATCTTGTTGTTCAACGTGATCTCAGCCGCCATACCTAACCCTAAATCATCTGCGTAGCTCTCAGGCACCTGAATTTCTAGTTCATACTTTGTTAAGTCAACGACGCTAAGCAGCGGCTGGTTTTTCGCCACACTGTTTTTTTGCTCAACACTTAAATTACCGACAATCCCATTAACCGGTGACACCACTTTTAAAGAATCTACTTGGCGTTGTAAGTCTTCCACTTTCACCTTTTGCGCCTCAAACTCTAACTCTTTGGTACGAATTTCAAACTTCTGACTTTCCTTTAACAAGCTGATTTCTTTTAGTGCTAATCGATATTCACGCTCAGCGTTTTGCAGCTCATCTTTCGCTTTTTGGTAATCAATGTCACTAATCACCTGCGTTTGCATCCCTTCTTGTGAACGACGCATTTCTCTTTTTGCAGCGTTAAGTGCAACTTCGGCTTGGCCTAAATAATTCTCTTGATTTAAATCTTGCTTTTTTGCCTGAATAATTTCTCTTTGCAACTGGGTTTCTAACCGGTTTAAATCTGCCTGTTGCTGTGCATATTCACTTTTTAGTTCCGGACTATCAATCAATGCCAGCGTTTGCCCTTCAACTACGCTATCTCCCGCATCAACCAAATAGGTCACGGTACCTTGTGCTGGGCTATACAATATTGGCCGTTTGGCAGCAACTACTTTCCCTTGCACCGAAATATCTTTGACAAAATCTCCGTGCTGCACAGTTTCAATATTTACTTTGTCGATACGCACTCCAACTTGACCACTCAGCCACTGCTGCAAGATTGGAAAGATAAAATAGATTACGATAATTAATAAGAGGACGATTGCTAGAATCGTTGCTAGATTGAATTTTTTCTTTTGTATTGCAGTATCTTGTGCACTGGTATCAGATATTAATGCCACAGCTGTTGTCCTTAATTTTTGTTACTAAAAGCTCCTCGGCCAAAGTATTATTGCAATAAAATAAACTGTCATAATCCTCTGTTTTGGCGACTAAACCTTACACAAATCACACAAAAATGTCACTAAAAAACAAAGGTCATGTAAATAAAATGAAACTAACTCCAAGCATAACCCGATGTATTACGCGCCAGAATTTAAGTAACCTTAGCTGCGCATAAGAGTTTTGAAAGTGTAACTATTCAAAAAGCGGATGAATCTTCCAATCCAATGATGAGGTTTTGTTCAATATCAAGACGTTTTTACGAAGTAATAGCTGGCTATTACAAATGAAAACAACGAAGGGAGTGAACAAAATAGCATTATTGGACAAATCCGCTTATGCGCATCTGAGGTTAAGTAGCCTCAACTGCGGATAAGTAAAGTGGCATTGTATATTTACCCCGAACTTCGCTATGCTGCAAAGACATGAAGTGAAGAAAAATCGTAACCGATGGACAAACTGTACTTTTACCCTGAAAGCAGCAGCATCCCACACGATATTAGAGCAAGCTTATCCGAGCTGACTAATATCGTTTTGCAATATCAAGAGAATAAGGTGGATAAACAAACGGTTCTCGTCGCTCTTGACGTGTTGAGAAGTAAACAACACTACCAGACTAACGGAAATGACTTTGCTGCTCATTTGTTCTCTGACCTAGATTCAGTCTGCTATTTTTGGCAGGAGCCTTGGCGCTTTGAGCAATGTTGGCCACCCCTATCAACACTGATTGAAGAGCTATAAATCAACTCTTCAATCGGCTTTATACACATTTATTTAAGCGGTGCAGGTTCAACTTTGGTTCTGATCTAAATAGGCTTTAAATGTTTTCTCGGTGACACCCAATCTTGTCATGTTGTCTAGTAGAAACTTAGGCATACTGTACTCGCTGCGCTGTTGGGCGCTAGGCATATCAATCAAAAAGTGCTGTCTATAAGTTAACTCACACAAGAATAACTTGTCACCATTGTTTTTATGACATTGTAATGGCGTTATTACCTCAGGTTGTTTTGCTACACCAGACTCCCCCCAACTCGAAACATAGAGTGGATACTGACCAGTCATGGAAAACACTTCGTATGCCACAACAACCTTATCATGGCTTCTCAGGGTATTCGTCAAGTAATCTACGAGTTTATTTGATGCTGAGCTAAATTGCAGTCCACTGACATTTTTAGCCTCAGCAGCCTGTTGACCAAACTCAACTCGCGCACTGTTTTCAGTGTTAAAGTTAAGCGCTAAACTGAACTGAAGCCTTTCTCTGATATCACGGTATTCAACCTCATTCTCATACTGTGCTCTTAGCTCCTGCTCTAAAGGTGTATATGTTTGTTGCAACGCATAACTTCCCGCTAAAAACTCGTGTCGTAATATCGCGCGACGGTAATGTGGCTGATTAAAGTCTTCACCTTGTTTTTCTAGCAACGACTTCACAGCTGCACTTACAACGCTTCGCGGAGAGAAATGTTCAACAAGATTGAAATCAGCTGACTTAAAGCGATGTTGCCTTCCAGTTTTATAAGGTGAACTAAGCTTTATTTCAAAATAGGTAGTCGGATCGATCATCTCACCGCTGTCATAGCTATATTTTGTTTGCATGTAAGGGCTAGATATATCCACTGCATCGTCAGGCTTTACGGAAATGCGATGCGACTTATAGGCCATTGAACTGATTAAATTCAGCTCGCCTGTATTGTTGTGCTCGCTACGCATTTTGAAAACATAAGAAGTTTCATAGGAATAATGCAGTTTTGCTGCTGCGTAGTTGTTTGAGTTTTGCGCAACTGCAGCCGCAGAAATGATGAGTGGTAATACAAGTAAACGTCGCATGACTAACCTTAATATTGATCTAAAAGCGAGTAAGAATTGACGAGTTTTAACTTAGCTCTGACTCTAAATATTGTTATCGTGTTTGCACGATATCATATCACCCATAAAAAATTTTATGTGATGAAAAAGCCACTAAGATCATTTATATCGATATATGGTGACCAAAACTAGGCTTTGCCAATAATGCTAGTCACCTAAATACTGTGTTAAAACGCTATATAGGTGGCTCATATCTATTGGCTTACTAATGTGAGCTAAAAAGCCTTGTTGCAAATAACGCTGTACATCTGCCACCATAACATTTGCGGTGAGGGCGATGATACAGGTGTCATGATTTATTTTTTTTATCTCCTGCTGAGCCTGAGCGCCGTCCATTTCAGGCATCTGAATATCCATCAAAATAAGGTCAAACTGTTCTTTTTTCGCAGCCTCTACTGCGAGTTTACCGTTTTCTACCAATGTTAGATCTGCTTTTGTTGCCTTTAGCATTGATTGGATTAGCATTTGATTGATCGGATTATCTTCTGCAACTAAGATTTTCTTGCCTGTCAATTGGGGCGCTATCACAGCCTTTTGCAGTTTTGCTTGTATATGTGCCTCTGTTTTAACTAATGGCAAAATCACTCGTACTGTCGTCCCATGCTCAATGAGACTTTCCACCGCAATAGAGCCCCCCATTAGCTTAACTAAACTGATTGTAATGGACATGCCAAGCCCCGTGCCACCAAACTTTCGAGTCGTGGAGCTATCAGCCTGCTCAAAGCGTTCAAATATCCGCGCTTGCGCCTCTTCACTCATGCCAATGCCGGTGTCAATAACTGAAATGCATACAACTTGTTTGCCTCGGTATTCGGAGCAACTTAACTTAATTTCCACAGAGCCAGTTGCAGTAAACTTAACAGCGTTTGACACTAGATTTAATAAGATCTGCTTTACCCTAACAATGTCACCCAACCAACCATCTTCAAAGCTTTTATCTGCAATATGAAAGACATCTATTCCTTTGTTGCTTGCCAAAGTGTCTACATCAAACTTGACAGATCTTACGACTTCCAGCAGCGAAAATGGTTGTTGTTCCAATTCAAGCTTGCCCTCTTCTATCTTTGAATAATCCAATATGTCATTAATCAAAGTGAGCAGCGAGTGCGCTGAGGACGAGGCATTTTCAATAATAATACTGAGATCGTCATCTAAGTTGGTATTTCTTAGTAGCTGCAAACCGCCAAGGATCGCATTCATTGGTGTACGAATTTCATGACTCATATTGGCAAGAAACTCGCTTTTGGCACGATTGGCTTTCTCCGCTTCTTGCGTTGCTAACTCCAGCTTATTAATTGCATTAACGCGCTCGGTAATGTCATAGTTAACCCCGATCACTTTTAAAGCGTTACCTTGTTCATCTCTGATAACTTCAGCACTGGCTTTCATGGTTCTGATTTTGCCATTTGGGTGCACCACACGAAACTCGGGTTCATAAACATCACGGCCTTCCACAGCCGCAAAAAGCTGCGCTTTCGTTGAGTCTATATCGTCAGGATGAACACTGTTCTCCCAGGCTTCATAAGCACCAGAAAAGTCGTCTTTGGTTATTCCGTATAACATATACATCCAGTCATCCCAAATTAACTCATTGGTGACAACATTCCACTCCCAAACACCGATACCCGCCGAGTCATTCGCTAACTGCATTCGTTTGGCATTGAGCTCAGCCTCATCTCTCGCCTGCTGAAGCTGCTTTTCAATCTCTTGTTGCTTAGAAATATCCTGAACAACTGACCAGATATATTCTGTACCATTACTTTTGGCGATTTTGATACCGGAGAGGAGTACCGGATAGGTATGGCCTTGTTTGTGAACATATTCTTTTTTATATGGACCATAGCGACCATGCTTTGCTAAGGATAGTAATTGTTGCTGCTCTTGTTGTTCATATTTTTTCGGAGTGAGTTGCCAGTAATCCATTTGGTTGAGTTCATCAACCTCATATCCTGTGAAGCGGCTAAACTCATCGTTAACATACTCAAAGCGACCATCGCTCAAGCGATTGATAACTATACCGATAGGCGCAAGGTTAACAAATTGCTCAAACTTTTGTTTTTCTTCCAGGTATGCAGATTGTAGAGAGGCGATGTTAGAGACTGCGTTTTCTAACTCAATCTGAGTTTCATTCAATTCAGAGATATCTCGGCCAATTGCTAGTACCAGGTTTTTGTCAGGAAGGGGCAGCGCGGTTAGTGACACCAAACATGGAAACGTGGAACCGTCCAATCTCGAATGCGTCCATTGAAAGAGTTGCGGCCCTTTTGTAAAGGTGTTCTCGATACACTCTCTTGCCATTTCTTCAGAAAGCCGGCCACAAGGTTGATACTTTGGAGAAATATCAGAAGGCGAGAGGTTTAAAAAGTTCTCCTCCGACTCGACACCATGCATATCAATCGCCGCTTGATTGCATTCAATAAACCGCCCCGTGCTTAAGTCAATAATAGACAGTGCATCTCCAGACACCTCAAACAATGTTTTATACTTAATCTTCTCGCTATTAGCCCTTTCAAGCTGGGCTTCCAGCTCTAGGACTCTTTGTTCCAGGGATAGCTGAAGGGTAGGCATGATTCCGTTAGTTGCGTTTTTATTGTTTAGTTTCCATAGTATAGAAATAAAAGCACCTTTATCCATGGTATTCACTGATTTTATCTGGAAACAACCAAATCGCGTTGAACGATTAATTCCTTCAGAGTCCTCCAGGCTCAAACCTATTCACATAAATTACTTGCAATAGTCACGGCCCTTGTAATTAGATGTAACCACCTGTAATACAAGCGCAATGTTTTCTCATGCTAGTGTGATATCTCTTTTATAATGCCGACTTACTGGGAAAATACCATGACAACGGAAAACTACACCACGTTAAAAGTTAAAAACGACACCTCCAAAAGCGTTGAGGTTTATGTCACTTTTGCCGCAGAAAACAGCAAAAACCTCTGTTGCCCATCGCCAGTGAGCGTGTCAGCTTTTGATTTTCTCACGGTAGTAAATAATCTTAGAGGAAAATTCACGCTCGCAGCTGGAGAGAGTCAAACATTTGATCCCAAAGGACAGTGCTTCAGTGGCAACATTGGTTTCTATATTGAGCCTCAATGTCCCGTTGCAGGTGCTGATTTTCATCATGGTAAGCAAGGCACCAATATTGCTGAATTTACCTTAAACCCCCAAAGCCCATGCTACGAAGCTTTTGATATTAGCTGCGTTAATGGCGTGAATTGCTTTATGGAAATGTCGGTTGATAAGAGTGATGGGTGGTTTTATGGGCCTAATAACACCCCAATAGACAGAATATATAACAAAGCCTTACAAGAAAACGCTGGCAATCCGGGCTTATACCCAGTGAATTGCACTGACTGTATACGCTTAGTTGGTTCTGCACCTTGCTCTTGTTTGCCAGTTGGACCTGCGCAGAGTGAAAGGATCTGCAACGTACAACGACCTGGACGAGGTGGCGAATTGGTTGTGACTTTGCTTAGCCCTCAGCCCGAATAATTTTTCTACCCCAAAAACCACTAAGCCGACTTTTTAGTCGGCTTAGTGGTTTTGTACCTCTGGTTTTACTCATTTTTTAGGACATTTGCTGCGTAATTTAGTATTACCATCGGCGACTTTGATATGCGTATCACCTATCGATAATTCAGTTTCTTTCTTCATCATATCAGCAAGCTGGGTATTCATTTCTTTTGCAAGATGAAAGAACTCCCGCGTAGCTGCCTGTGATTGATCAAACTGCCGAGCTTTTTCTAATAACTCCTTACTGTGTCTACTCTTATCAAAAGTCAATTGTGCAAGCTTTAACTCCTTTTCAATCTGGTATTGATGGAGCCGCTCATGTCGCTCATCTTCCCTGTCTTTTACCGTTGCATCTTCTGCCTTACCAACCGAAGCTTCTTTGATCACCATGATCAATGCCATTATCACTGGAGAAATCATTCCCACCACAGCGGTGAAAGCTTCTACATCCAAGTAGTAACCGGATAAACATGTTACAAGCACCAATATAACTGTCGTAGGCATAGCCCATTTACCAACTAAAACCATCACTATGTCTTGCGATAGCACAGGGGCTTTGCGCTCTCGATGGCGTCGCTTTTTGGTGCGTTTTATTACGTCTGAATTGCTAGATTTATCAAAATTTTTTTTCATCAAAAATACTCCATTGATTGCAAAATTTTTAATAGGAAGGAGGAGGCAAACGCCTCCCGTCAGGTCGCTACCAAGGTTTAAGTCTCGGCAGGAAATGGAGGTAGTGAGAAGGGAAACGGTCTTAATGCAGCCACATGCCAGAAGCCATGTTGTGGTCATCTCGATACGGAGGAGAGGTTGGCTGCAACGCTAAATTTTCGATGTAACTTGAGGTCAGACAGAGCCAGCGGGCCAACTCGTTATAATCAAGCTGGTTAAAATAAGAGAGGGTTAGGTGACACATCTGCCCACTCACAGGCAGTAAAAAATGTTGCTGAAACTCACACAGCAAAATATCGATATAGCCTTTGATCGATGCTTTAAACAATAAGTTGGCTATGCTTTGGTTTGCAAGCTCATCACCGTGTAACTGATACCAAAGCTCTTCACAGTACTCTTGCTTAAACAGTTGATATAGCTCGTATTCTGAAAATCCGACTCCCTTCATAGTTTGCCAACATGCCAGCTTTTCAACTTCGACGCTGAAAATGTCTGCTTGTTGCCAGTTAAAGACTATCACCGTTTCAAATGCGCGCGCGTAACTTGCCATAATTAACCTCATTTTGGACTTTCTTAGATGACGTCCTTAAGTCCAAAATGTGATGCTAAACGCGAGTTAAATTTGCTCTTTTTTGAATAAATACAAGGGAGATAAAATCGTCAACAAGTGAAGCCAACTCTGAATAGGAGGGTTCGCTATGGTGATATTCAGCCACGGCTTGAGCATGCTCACAGCAGGGTTCTGATTGCACTTCATCAGCAAAATATAGCCACTGTACTTGGCTAGTTAATTGGCTGGTTTTATAACGACAAGCAATAAAGTGGCTGCCAGATTGCGTAAAAAATACCAGCTGGCTATCGTCAGAAGTAGCCGCTAAGTCACTTTGTAAACTACCATCAAATTTGAATGCTACCTCATAGATAACATCAATCACCACATTATCGTGTTCGATTTGCTCGGTTTTACTTTCAATTAAGCAGCCGTACCCGTGACTCGCTAGTTCATGTTTTACGTCGTTAAGTTGTGTTAACACATGGTGAGTAAACAGCCCATTGAGATGACATTTGCGTTCATATTCGCTGTGAGTACGACTACTGTCAGCTCGGCTTTTGGCAACATCATAAAGCTGTAACCGGTGTTGATGTTCAACAATCAGTTGATGTGTGTCGGTTTCATTGTAATTGTGCATAAAGTCCTCTTTGTAAAAACTGATACCTACCTACAATCAAGAGGAAATCTGTTTTTGTGGGAAAAATACCTATTTGCATTAATTTTTAACCAATTTGAGAGATCAAATTTGGTCAATCCATTAATTAAATTGGTAAGAAACGCAATTCTCCAGCGCCAAATCGATTTAACCTTGGTATCGATAGGTATATTGGTTAAAAGCCATATTTCCATTCTATGTGTATGAGTGTTTGTCCAAGCCAAGGCAGCTGCACCATCCCAAGGCCCCACGGCAGCTTGGCCATTAATACATCTTGTGGCAGCGTTGAAACGGCGACGTGATAACCCGTATCTGTTGACTCTACAGTCCCTTCACGAGCGATAAAGAGACGAACAAACTCAGCTTTGGGCATGCCTTTAAGTACTTCCCAACGACTGACTACCGCTTGCAGCATATAATCGATAGCGTCCTTTGTATCTTCATCAGGTTCGTCATAATTCAACTCAGCGTGTAAGGGCAGATCTAGCAACACACAAGCTGTGTGACTTACCTCTATTAACGGCTCAACATTGGCGATGTAACACAGTGCTGCGTGTGCTTTTAGCTTGGCTTCGTTACTGACAAATTCACCAGCTTGCTCATGTGACTCAGGATACAAGAAGCCCAATTTAGAGAATAAGGTGGGTAAAAATGGCCATAAAATTACTAAACCTGCATCAAAAGTAATGGGATTGGCTTGTTGCGATTCATTACTTTTTTGCAGTTGTTCAATTTGCGATTGCACTCCTGCAATAGCGTTTTTGATTGCCACCTGCAAGCTTGGACGATTAGCATTGGCAAGTTGAGCCAACTGTTGTTGGCTACGTTTAACTGCTCGCTGTAACCTTTGTTGTTGCTCAGCTGGGACGGATGCCTTCGACATTGCTTCCCCATACTGACTGACTTGAGTTAAAAGTTGTTGCGCTTGTTCCAAGTTTGTTGTGTGCGTTAATAAAGCAATCAAAGTGCTTGGCGACGTCGATTTAGTCTGCTGCTGCGGCTTGTCCATTGCTAAAGGATTGTCTTTAGCATGTTGAATTTTATCCACCTTTTCATGTAACGGCTTGGTATCTATCTTATCGCTCGAAACAGTAAAGTCAGCGCCTATCAAAGACGTAGCATGTTGCACCTCGACCTGCTCAGGATCTTGTAACTCTTTGCTCTTACCGGGGTTAGCCTTTTCGGTCATTGCGCTTTGACCCAAATTATCCGCGATGTTGCTCGGCCGTTCAGGCTGATGCAGGTTTTGAATCGCTTGCATGTTGAGGTTGTGGAATGGACGCTGTTCAATGTAAGTAGCGCTTGATGTTAAATCAGTCGAATTTTGCTCCTTGTCTGGCGTCTGACCTTCATCGACAAAATCCGTTAGCGGATTGGCTGGTTCTAATTTTGTGGGCAATTGAGCTTGGCTTTGCGCTGTTAAGGTTGTGCCGTTTTCTTGGTTATGGAATACACGGAAAGATGACAATTCGTTATTGTCACTATGCTTGCTGTTACTATGCGGTATTTCCTGCGGTTCTTCATAATTAACCTTTTGAATTTGCTCCGCAAAGCGATTCGGCAATCGCCATAAATTCTCAGCACTTTCGAGTAAATCACATGCATGGTTAAACACAGGAGTAAGCCAACGATCTGTGTGACTATATGCTCGGTCAATCAGCGGGGCTGCTTGTTCAATCTGTTTGCTAAAGCTGTTCAATGCCTTGCTATGTTCAGTTAGCCACATGTGTATTTTCTCACCTTCTGCCGCAGCTTGTGTCTGAACTTGCTCTAAAAAGCTCAACTCATTCAACAACCAGATCTTTTGCGTGGATACCAGTGCGTATAGTCGACTAAGGCTAGGTGAAGCCACTGACTGAAGCGCCAAAGCACAAGTCAGTATCTCATGACTTCTCAAGGCACATTGCCAGATAGGTGTGCTTTTGAGGCTATTTTTCGCTTCTGCTTGTCGCAGTTTTGGAGATAATAATTGCTGCTGTTCAAACTGCTGCATCAGCGTGCTCAATCGCAGGGTTAGCCGCTTGGTCAATTCAATGATTTGACTATTAAGGACGAATGCAAAATCATCCTCGTCCAGTTGTTGCAAAGTTGCAGGGACAACTGATGCGGGTTCGATAGCGTTATATTCTGCTTCTAAATCAGTCAATATGCGTATAAACGAGTGCCAACATTCAACACATTGTAACTTTGCCCATAAATTGTCACGCACTGGAATAGGTAAGCTTTTTACTATCGAAAGCATACCTTGTAATTCATTTTTTGCCGCCTCTCCGATAATTTCACCCTTATCTTTTTGCAACGCGGCAGCACGTGTCTGCATACGTTGCAATACTTGGCTTACGCTGGTGAGATCAACTTTTAGTAATACGCCGTTATGGGTCTTTGTCTTGATTTTTTGTTGATGGCTGACACACCAAGCTGTTACCTCATCCAACCAAGCAGACAAAGCTCGGGCAGGTATAGTGTGAGCCGCGAGCCATTTTACGGGAGCTTGCAGTACTGTCACTGGCACATCCGCTAAACGGTTGACAAGACTATAAAGCTTGCACAATCGGTATTTATCTACAGGCGTTGTTACACTGAAGCGCCGAGTTTCTCGAATTTTAGCTACCAACTGCCAAATTTTTTCAAGGATCTCGTTTTCGGTTTTGTAGCTCGGAAGCATCCGCATCATTAACTCGGTCACTTGAGTGAGCTGTTGAAATATCGCAGCATTGAGCATTTGCGGGTTTGCTCGTATCGTCTGTAACTTTATCCAAGCCTTTATACGCTGGCTGGGTAATGCGTGAGAGGTGTCTAGCCAACTCAGCTGTGCCAGTATTTGATATAAAGGTTCTAATTGTTTTCGACGTTTGTAAGCAAGTTCGCGTTGCAGCAGCGCCTGAGTCTTGTTGGTTAGCAGCTTTGGCTGTAACGCTTTAGGCAACATCGCCATGTCGAGAGTATCCAGCGCAGTTTTACTATCACCCAATAGCGCTAACGCCATATCGCTTTGCTTAGCTGCATAATGAATAATTCGCTGTAAATGACCCACCGCAGATCGCTCTCGACGATTTTGTTGCACAGTACACCACATGCTGATGGCTTGCTTTTGCGACACACAATGAAGCGCTAAACAGGCCTGTCGCAGCAACGTCTCACTGAACTCCGGATAGGAGATAAACTGCTCATACAACGACAGCAGTATTGAAGCGTTTGGATAACAACGACTCCTATTAGCAGTGGTAACGTTACTCAGCTCTAGCTGGCTAACGAAGTGCTCCAATTGAGCCGCATTTAATTTCGTTAGTAACTTACTCAACCGCTCGTGCTCAACAGCAGGATAAAGTGGCCGTAAAAGCTGCAGAATTACAGAAGTATCAGCACCAAACAGACGTACCAGCAGGTGACGATAATACGGCCAGTCAGGGTGTGCTTGTAATTCCATAAGTGATGTTTTTGACGTTTGAAAAGCGGTGCTCAGCATCCGTTTTAGCTCTAATTTCATCGTCATTTTGGCAAAAATGGTAGGAGGGGTCTTTGCTAAAACCTGTGTAAGCAATCCAATTACATTGCCGTTAATCAGCGTTTTTCCTCGCAAATTGAGCATGTCTGAAGTTTGCTGCGGCGAAAGTGCTTTGGTGTGTTTTAAATCATTAAGGTGGGTATTAATTGTGCGGCGAAGCACTGGGAAAACATAATGTTTGAAAGCGGCAAAGGGATCTAGTTGCACAAACTGCCAATCTATTTTTTCCAGTTCTATGTCGATTTCTGGCAGGGTAATGGCTTCTACAGGCAAATCTTGCACTGTAACTTGAGACCAGTCCATTTGTGACAATCCATTCAATAACCACTGTTCAAATTGAACTTCTAACTCTGACAGACTGGTGCCAGAAGCTTTCAATACTGAGTGAGGAGCTTGAATGTCAGCCCCTAATTGTTTTATTGCAAATTTCATCTTGAAACTCATCACCACTTAGAGGAGAACCATTGGGGACTAAGCACACATTTAAAAACCTCAGACTGAGCTTTATATTTTGAGCCGCAGCTGAGGTCTCCTGGTTTTGGTTGGTATTAGAAGTGATCGTTACGCCAAGGCTGTGTACCACACATCACCGGACCATCAAGGTAGAGAGCATGCCACCAGAAATCTTGATGTGTATGATCGTCATGTTCGGTGTCACATCCGGCGCTGTAGATATGGCGTCCAATGCCTCCTTGCGCGGTGTTATGACGCCAGTAACCTTGCGCCATCAAGTTCTGGCACTTGTATGCACCACCACCATAGAGCGTTGCATTGTTGTCTGTTGCCACAACCTGACAATCATCACAATACGCCACGCCACCCCCTTGCTCTGCTTGACAGTGAGAAACCTGTAACGTTGACTCGTTTACACCATACACACCGCCACCATTACACAATGCTGAGCAATTTTTAATATGAAGGGCTTCAACCCCACAGACATCGGCTTCGGCATAAATTGCGCCGCCATCTCCAGTGACGTGATGATTCTCAATCACACAATTAAGCTTGGCGTTCTGTACACAACGTAAGTGGAATGCCCCGCCGTTTCCTTCGTATCGACCACCGTTAAGCAGCGAGCCATCAAAGGTAAAGCCTCGCATTTCTATACCTTTAATCAGGGCATCACTTTGACCATGAATTAAAAAGCGACAACCGGCGTGCTCTTTTACAATGCGGGTTTCCCTCTGATTAAAACCAATAATGCTGACATTGGAGCCAATGCGTACTGGCTGTTTGAGTTTGTAGGCTCGACTCATCTGCGGGTGACAAGTGTGAGGCATTAACAAGATTGTGAGATTACATAATTGCTCACGCATCATCACGTCATCAAACTCTTGCTGATTTTGTACCATCAATACTTTATGGTTTTCAGCAAGGGTCCAACAATGCGCGTCCACATAGGCCTTTACCGCTGCTTGAGTCGCTAACGTGGTATTGGATGAAGACTCTCCACCGAGTTCAATGTCTACTGAAATAGTATCAACGCTCTGTGACTCTCCAAGTTGCAACGCACTAGCATTGATATGACCCTCGATGGCTCCACTACCTCTCAGTACAGCGCCTTCAGATAGCTCCAGCACTTTATCAACGACTAATGTATCGCGAACATGAGCATTACCATGCACATCGAGTTTGCATGCAGGTGTTTGAGTACCAATACCAACATCGCCAGCGGCATTAATATGTAGCGCATCACTGCCAGCTGTGGATATATTCAACGGTGCAGAAGCCGAATTTGAGTCAAGACTAATTACATGGGTCGCTTCTTCCGCTTTGCCTGCGATGGCAAGTGAAGGACCTTTGATACCCTGTGTGGTTTCCAGTGTGCTTAGAAATGACGCATGACCGTGTACTGTCATACTGTTTGTAAAAGTTGACTTCGGACTCACTGTAACTTGAGAGTCCGCTTCAAGCCCTTCTAACGTTAAGCTGCCGCGTAGCGTGGTGTCCTTCAACACCACTAAATCATCGCGTAACAACGTAGACTTTTGTACTGATAGCTCGTCATTTAAGCGCACTGAACCTTGAAAAGTACTCTCTTTGGTCAGTTCAACATGGCGATTAAAAGTGGCGATACCGTCAACAACTAAAGTGTCTTTTAAATGCACATCGTCATTGACCGTTAAGTCAGAACGAAGCTCAACATCACCAAATATCGTCGCGCCATTAAAGCACTCCAAGAAGCCAGAACCGCGTAGCTTTCCATCTAGTATTATGTCACCTCGGACATGCGCATTGCCTGCAACATCTAGCGCCTCTCTGGGAGAGTCGGTTTGAATACCCACACAGCCGTCTTCAATCACAAACGGTTTTTCGCCTTGGTGATAAACCGCAAATGCCTTAGCAAAGTGATTTTGGTCAATCGCAACCTGAGCAAATCCCGCTGGCAACCCCGTTGCCTCATCATCCATCGGTGTGCTGAACGGCAAGCCGAAACGGGCTTCCCCCGCCAATTCTGAATTACCATGGACATTAAGGTTGCTTCTGAAACTGGCGTATTCATCAACGTGCAAGCTTTCTGCGACTTCCAAGCGGCCTTTAATTTCTACATCTTTTCTAAACTTACTGTCTTGTGTGACATCCAATGCACAATCTGGACGTGCCGTGCCAATCCCTAAGCGACCGTCGTTAAATACCAAGCCCACTTCACCATCAAAGCTTTCGATCAGTAAGCCTTGTTTGCCTTGCTCTTGGATATGGACACGAGCTTGAGATGGTTTATCGGAAAAGTTTAAATCTCCGTCTATGGCAACATCCCTGTCAAACTGAGCTTTACCTTGAACCTGCAGCGAATTACCTTCATCCATGGCAGCAACTACTGCACCACCGTTAGCACAGAACCTCTCCTTCGAAGTCAAAGTGCTGTTTATCACTGTTGGCGCATTGACCGTCACCATGTCGTTAAAAATGCTCTGACCCTCATCGACCGTCAGCCCACCATGTAATACCGACAGAGCACCGTTTAAAGTACTGCAGCCTGTGACATACAGCGCATCTTTTTCCACCTCGGCGCTATTGTTAGTTACACTGACCGTCAGACCATCTTGAATTGTGGTCGCGTTATACACATCAAGCGCACCGTAAAGCTCGGTTTTTCCTTTTACGTCTAGTACGGTTTGCTCGCCTTCAAGTAGCAGATCGCCGGCTATTTTAGCTTTACCAGTCAGTGCAAACTCTCGGTTAGCATCGAGCGCCTGGTTTATTGCAAGTTGGCCCGCTGCCACATGGGTAACTTTTCCTTCGGCGCCAACTTCACTTACTTTAAGTGCGGCAGTTTCGCCCAGCTGAGTTATTTGGACTTGAGCGTCGGTGGTATTAAAAATGGACTGACCATCAACCTGAACATTTAGGCCACCATTAACCGTTGTTTTCCCCCAGCTGGTGGTGTCAGCAAATACCTTGAATGAGGTTGGCGCTTCGCTTTGACCAATAGCGACTTCAATATCTGAAACGCAGAAGTTCATCTCGCCGCTTTCACTATAGGCAGTTAAATTGCTCGCAAACTTAACGGCACTGTCAAAGTCAACGCCATCTCTAAATACTGCGGACTTGCCGACATGCAGTGCTTTGCCAGGGTTAGCGGTAAAGTTGTCGGTAAACAGGCCTAAATGCGCGCCATAACTGGCGATAACGGTTTCGGTACGCTGACCATTAAAATGACTTAGCTCTATACCCGAACTGTTGTTCATATCACTTAACACGGCCAGCTTCGCGCTGCTCAACCAACCGGTCTGTTCACTCGGCGTCGCTACGGATACTTGTTGATTTATATAGGCTTGGTGAACATTTGCCTGTGTTGTGATGCTCAGCGTCGGCGCAGTCACGGTATCTTTGCTGGTTACCGTACCATTGACGTTAAATGGTACAGGCATCGCTTCTGAACCAACCTGCACAGAGCCTGAGTCGACTCGCATTAGTTCTCGGTCTTGATGAGACTTAATCAGTAGCGCAGACTCATTCAGCTCCGAGGTTTTGACCGATAATTTACTGCTAGAGGGCTCGCCTTGACCACCAATATTGACGTTATTGGCATTAACCGTTTTATCCGTATTTATATTTTCAGTGGCATGAATATCCTTAAAGTCTGCACTGTCTTTTACTGTCATCGTAGTATTGATGACCGCGCCTTTGGCGCTATCTTGTTCAGTCGTCCCGGCACCTGTATTGCCAACCCAAAGTTTGTTGGTGTGGGTGTCCGTAGTTGCCTTTAACGAACTGGCCGTCAAGGTCTCTGTGATCGAAGCCGAGCTACCGTTTAGTTGGTTACGCGCTGTAACATCTTGCGCGGTGACTGTTTTATCTACATCCAACGCTTCTTTTACTTTGGTTTTTTGGTGTAGGGTGATTTTTTCTTCGTCTCGCGTAACGGCATCCGTGATAGTTACAAACGTCATCGCGTCTGTTTCAACATTGAGTAAAGAGGAGTTTATCGCGCCATGAATGTCCAATTTAGCCGTCGCATCGACCTTGCCCACCGCGAGTTTGCCATCCACAGCCAAACTTCCGGCGGAGGTTGGCAAATGGTCAGAACCAATCGACATTGACTCTGACACGCTAACATTAGCCAAAAAGTCGGTTTGCTCAGCAAAGATAGCATCACCTGCAACATGGAAGCTCGCATGGATGTCCGTGGTACCTGCGCCGACTTTACCTTCTGAGTTAATGAAAAATGGCGTACTGTCATGGTCATAATCATCGACTCGGAATAACGCATCAGTATCACTGCTTCGCTTAGCAACGTGTAATTTTGCACGAGTACTACCTGCATCAATCCCCACCCCTAAAGAGCTTTCCGCTTCTAGGTGTTGATGAAAAATCGCACCATTTTCGTCCACAGTACAAGTTGTCGTGTCGCCATTTGTCACCGTGATGCTGCGTGCGGTTGCTCTACCCAGTGACGAGTCAGCGCTGACCGTCAATGTGTTTGTGGTGCTCTCACCTGCAACCGTCAAAGTCTGATCAATATCAATTCGCCCTGAGGTGCTGATCAGCGGATCCCCATCGCTGTCTAATTCTGCCGTCAAAATGGCTTTGTTATTTTTGTTTACCACCAGCGCTTCGGTATTCACTTTTGCGGTATTAACGGCACTGTCAGCATCAACAACCTGAGAATGTAACGTGTCTGCAAGCGTAACTTTTTGGCTGCCGTTTTCTACTTTTAGCACACCGCCAAACACCGTCATTGAGTCTTTGTTCACCGTCAATGTCGATGATGCTCCTTGCGTCATACTCAATTGTTGAGCAGTCAGTCTTAATTGTTCATCTGGCGATTGCGCAGAGTTTAGCGTTAATGCAGAAGAAACTTCCAACTCACTTTGGCCATCATGTTCAACAACCGCAATGGGATCATCCACCTGGTTAAAACTAGATCGGATCATCGCTTCAAAGTCGTCACCTGTTGGCGATTGCAAGTCTCGAAATTTAGAGATCAGTACTTCTCTGCCTTCTTGTTCGACCAAGGTCGTTGGTTGTTCAGATAGCGCAGCATCTTGCTCATTACGTGTATTCATTATTTGTTCCTTGATTAAATGCGGTTAGGCTTGCTGTTAGCAACAGTAAACTTGGACTGCTCTAAAGCGCTGGAATTAATGGTTGAGATAGACACCGGAAATAGCGGCTTCAAATAAGCCAGAGGCGTGTAACCTATGGTGAGCTTATTGGTACTTTGTACCTGCTCTATGATGCTAGGCCGGCAAATTTTGTCGAGATAGTGCTGAGCTGTGAGATAAAAAATATCATCTGCTCCAAACCCAGTCGGAAAGTGCTCAGCGTACGTAGCGATAGTACTGGCAACGCTTTGATATATCTCACTATGAGTTTGGCCCTCAAGCACAAATTCATGCGCAGAATGATCCGCACAATACATCTGTAGCTTCTCGACCAGGGTGAGTTTGACATTATCCCAAACGCCATCTTTACCGGCTTGGTGAGACAATAATACCGTTGACAAAGGCCACTCAGGTCCCGTATCTGGTTCTATCGGCACAAAATAAGTGAAAAACTCTCCAAGTATTTTACTGAGCTGTGCTTCGACATGAGCGAGTGATTCACTTGGCTCACTAAATCGAACCCGCTGCAGCTGAGAAAAATAGTTCAACCAGCCGTAGTAGAGGCGTTCAAATAAGCTCATGGTTTCTCTGTCTAGCCAAAAGCAATAAACGGGCATGTGTAAAGGTGTTAATTCGCGAATTTGCCGCTCTGTAAAAACTCGAAACTCCGATGATGCAAAGCGAGTTGTCCAGTCGGGCAAGACAAAGAACAAGCTTTCGCTTAACTGTAAGCGTTGCTGCGTGGTCAACAGTTCGCTTTGTAATAAACTTCCTTCCAGCAAGTAAAAACTTTCTCGGTTATGGGTTGCAAGTGGCATATGCGCAGGATGAGACATCCCCAAGCGGCGCATTATTCCCTTCGCCAAACTACTACACTGACTTCGCTGCACGTTATCTGATAGATAGTCATAACCGCGACAACGATTTTGACCTAATTCACCAATTTCAGTAAGTAAGCGACATTTGTCGATGTATTGGCGCAATAACACTAATCGCTCAAGCAGAGACTCATCAGGATTAGGATCGCGTTCATCTTCTAACCCAGACACATAAAACGAAAAAACCGCTTTGTACTTCAGTAGATTGCTATCTACAGTGCGCTCCGCAAAACGAGCCAGAAGATGGTTAACACTTTGATTAAGTCGAGTAAGTTGAGCAATGGAAAAGTCGTTTTCAAGGCTTAACTGCATACCCCGCTGCCAGTAATCCAACACGTCAGTATTTAACAGGTGCTCAATACCGGTTATTTCACTCAACGCCTGACTTAACTGTGAGTGTGGTAAAGCACATACTTGCTGCCAGAATATGTCGACTTGCTCTGGATTCAACGACTCGCTGGCTAACATCCGGTCTAGCAGTAAGCCTATACTTTCATAAACCTGAGGTTGCGGTAGTGAAAGCAGCGCGGGAAATACGTCAAGCAGCTTATGTTGATCAGCCAAAAGTTGATCAAATAAATGTAAGTATCCTTTAAATTGTAATAAGCGCGCTTTTTCGGCGGAATCAATGACACCATCAAGAGTTTGCTCAGTCACAGCATAGACTTGTGGCAGCTCATGTTGTAATGAACGATATTGGCTTAACCCCAAATATTCCCCGCGCTGAGATTTTGCTAGCATCACGGATGCCGCAACTTGAGGGGGCTGATTAAGTTGTTGTAATCCAGCTCTAATAGCTAACTTGTCATCATCCGTTAACTGATATGGCTGGCCATCGATCAATATATTTAGTTCACTAAAAAAACTCTGTTCTTCAAAACCTAGCTGCGCGATATTGACGACTTGTGCACTATCATCACTGCCAAATTGAATTTGCCAAAACTCATAACCATCTTGCGCATTGTAATTGCCGCTTCCGACCTCCTCAGTTAAAAATCGGAAGGCTTGCACTTGTTCAATATTTTCATGGCCGTGCAAGGTACTCAGAATATTCGAGCTAAATAGGCGCACACTGTAAGCAGACTTGTTTAAGTCCTCATCCAGAATAAAACCATGTTGTAGCTTCGGCCCCTGATAAATATCGTCAATCCTTAATCCTCGTTGGCGTAATTGCTCTGCCGAGTACTTGGGAATATCTGGAGACATTTCTCGACCGATTAAGGTGTAGATTTCAACCAGTAGTGCAACCAAGTTTTCAACATGGGTAAGAGACAACGTCATGCCCACATTCACTTTGCTAACGTCGTAAAAAACAATGTCACCAAGGATATGATTTACACATCGAGCCTGTGCAAATGCACGGTTGATTTGCTTGCTGACTTCAGCTTTGTTGACTGCGTTTGGTGTATAAAGCAGCACATTAAAATCAACAATCGTGATATTGGCATCTTCACTCTGATGACTGCGAACATGGACATTTTTAACTTCCAGCAAGTCTAGGATCAGCCGTCGATAATCGGCTTCTGTCACACAGTGACTGAATAGTACTTGTTCGGGTTCATAAAATGACACTGGATGTTCAGACTCTGGCTGCGCGAGCAACTCTGGTACTGAATAGTCGAGCTTATAGCTTAAGTCGGATAACACATACACCAACACTTCTAAAACCGTCACTCCTGGGTCAAAGCGGTTATGATCGGTCCAGGTATTGGGGGCAAACTGCTGAATCCTAGCAATGCCTTGCTGACGAAGCTTTGCCAAATCTTGCCCAGAATTAATCGGCGCAGTATTGGCTATCTGCAGAGCTTGATTGTCCATAACTTTCCTGAATTAGTGGTATGAATAGCAACAAGACGCACGCGTGCGAAATCTGTGAAAATAAATTTTCAAGATTGTTGAAATACGGGCTTAAAGAGTGTTTACAGAGACGTTGAGAAGCTTACTGAACCACAAAGTCCAGCTCAATTTCCCACTTGCCGATACCTTCAAAGACATCACCGAGGGTGTTAGCAAGTGCTATTTTATGATTACGAGCAGGAACCAAAATATCATGGGGATTATCCGCACTGATCACACTGTAGTGTTTTAAAGTATGATCACCTTTAGTGGCTCGGATCACTTGGATCATATCTACCGCGGGATGAGTTTCCAGCACTTGCGCAATAGATGCCAAATAAATGGTGCGTTGCAGCGGTTTATCCAATTTGTTCCAAGGTGTTAGTGCGTCAACCACGATATCATTTAGTTCTATAACCGTACTTTGAATATCGTATAACGGGTCGATTTTAACGATCAGTTCCAGCTGTACTTCAACATAATTTGGATCATCCACTTCCACCGTTAAGTTAGGAACAGCTACCGCATTAACTCGCTCACGTATTTGCCGCTTAAGATAACGAGGCACTTTTGGCTGCAACACTGCAACATCATGATTTAGCGGTACTACCACCAAACTCAGCCCTCCGTCTTGCAGCACTGGACGGACAGAATGCAGCTGTGGAAATGACTGTAGGGTAAAGTGTTCATAGTCCCAAGCAGTTAATAATCTCTGTCGATGTTGTAAGCGCTCACTAACACGGCGATCGAACTGCACACTGGTCTCAGCTATCTCTGCACCAAAAGAAGCAAAGGGCTGAATAATCTTGTCAACATTGGGGTTAGGTAGTACCAACTTACCAATACTTTCACTAGGTAAAGGTTGCTGAAAATGACTCGCAGCATTGCCTTGACTAGACAGTGTTACTTTCAAGCCTTGAGTAAAAACCCCTTTGAGCTTGGAGTACACTGGGTAGGTAGCGTTAACGTCTAATGGCGCTTCATCTTTTGCATGATTCACCTTGGCTCGTATCCACAGTTTGCCATCGTGATTAAATGCATGACTTTGCGATAACTCTGGCAAGTAGAACACAACAAGACCTGAGTCTAACAAGTCGTAAGTGCTATCTCTTAGAATACGTCCTTCGGCTGCTTGACCTTGGGAGTCCTCACGTTTAAATCGATGCCACTGCCCTGCATCGTAGTACTGCCACACAAAACTTGGGTTATCTCCCATGTTATAGCCGTCAACGGGATCTACTTGATAATACATCCGCACTTGTCCCGGCGTCGTAACTTGACTTAGCGCAATGTATAAATAACCAAACTCTTCCAATTTCGGTAGTAATGACAACAAAGTTTGTGATGTCATTTGTGTCGTCGGGCGACCGACGGGGGCTATTTGTTCCACAAAAATGGGATTGCCAACAAGCTGCGATGGAGAGGTCACACTGTGAGTTTGATAACTCAGCCGCAGACTGTCTAAGGTAGGTGTATAAGGCGGATTTACCAGTATTGGGCTGTCAGAAGTCGCATTAATGTAGGCAAAAAACTCTATCACTTTGGGGTAATCTTTATGCCCAAAATCCTGAGTTGCTAGTTCAAGGGTGTACCATTTGGGCCAGTTTGTTGCCGTCACGTCATCAAGTGGTAATGATTGATAACTCAAACCTGCGTTATCGTCAGTGGTCACAAAACGAAACACGTTAGTTGCTACGTTATTTTGCGGTACAGGTAAGGTGTTTTCGCCCTCGTTGTAAAATAACGCCGCACTGATTTGCTCGCTATGACTTGCATCCGAACGAGAAATCGTGACCGTTGTATCAGGCCAGACTAAACATTCACATTCAGCCGAAAATAACTCAGTGAAGGAAAGTGTCTCGAACTGACATGGCTTACTGTTACTCTCGGTATTTAGCACATCCACTGACGAACCTTCAATCATCACCTCTGTATATTGGGCACGATGACTTGAAAGTGGTTCTGCCGTGTTCGCTTCAGTTCCACAATCTGCAAGACTGTTGAAATATGGCCCCACACCTGCACTTTGCTGAGCATAATAGTAACTGTAGGGACGATAATACTCGTGAAAGCTATTCGGCCTGTCTAGCCACGCAAATTCCACACTCGCTGAAACGATATTTTTGGTCAGTAGCTCAGGGTGAGTAAAGTGAATTTTTGACGCCAGTCGTGGTGATAAACCAAATGGTTCAAACGGTTTGCTGGTATCTAAATCAACCTCACCATTATTAGCAACTACCCCCACTAAACCTGACACTTCGGTGGTGATACTGATTTGTGTCACCGTAAACTGATTAAAGCGAGCATACACACTAGCGTCATCACCATAGAGTTTTTGCACATGCTCGTCTTTTAACATTAACGCGATAAACGGCAGCGCTTTATCCGCACCAATTGGAGCGCCTTCAAGGTTAGTGATTGGCGCAAATAAACTATCAAATTCAATAACTAGCTGTGGGCCATCGATACTCAACTGCTCAGTATTGATTGCTAGCAAGCCCTCGCTGGTAGACACGTAAAAGTCAAACCAACTAAGCCAATTAAGTAACTCCGCTTGCTCTCCAAAGCCCAAATAAACTGTGCGCTCACCAGCGTTAAGAAATAGGTCTTGAGACGCAATTTTAAAACCGAGTTTCACATCCGATGCTGCAGAATCTGTAACTCCTTGACCAAAAGTCGGCTCACTTTGTTCAAGTGTCACGCCTTGCGCTTCATCCAACAACACGTGATGATTGAACGCGAGCGTTTGGTTAGATTTTATTTTGTTGACCGTAGATACATAATCTACTTGCGCTCTATTAATCGTAACCACTTCGTTCGTAGCATAAATTCGGGGAATGCCATCAGCATCTTTACCACCATCAAACTCAGTGCCGGCAGGTAATGTCAGCGAATCGATATTATTTAACGACATCACAATATGAGCACTGTCAGCAGAGGCTGGTAAAGGTTCAAAACGCAGTACTTCAGCGTAGAAGTGCTCTATATGCCGTGCCACAAACTGGTTGAATTGCTCACTACTATGTCCCAACAAATCAATGAAAGTCAGTAACAAAGCAATGTCTGGGCGACTCGCCAAGGCGTTGATATCCTCATCAGCCGTTCCAGACTCTAGTAGCTTGGCAAGGCCAGCTAGCTTTTCAGGATCAGGCAATAGCGCTTCCCAACTGCCATTTGCTGACAAGGTTCGCTCGTCAATGTAGTTAACCTGCTTGGCAAGCACGGATAAATAGTTGAGCCAAGCCTCCACCGTACGCGGTTCAATATTAAAATATGAGCGCGACAGTGCTTTTATCTGCCGTCCAAGTTGACTACGCCCTACTTCACTTGGATTGACGACATGTAACGCCGCCAAGGTGGTTGTGTTGTTAGACTTCACAGTCATGATAATACCTTGATAAGTAAAAAGGATTAAATTGAGCAAAACAGAGTGGCTTGCTCATAAAGTGGCAAAAGGCGTTAAACTGACTGCTCAGTCAAATAGAATGGGAACACCATGTTGCTGCGGCTGTTAGTTTGTCGTACCAAATAATTAAGTTGGATCAACAACACTCCGTCATACAGTTCACTGCTGTCAAAATCGATCGACTCTAAAACGATACGTGGTTCATGGTTGAGTAACACCGTTGCAATTTCCTGACGAAGCTGCGCCAAGCTTTGCTCGTTGGCATCGGAAAATGAATAAGCGGACAGACCTGATCCCATATCAGGCCAAAACGGCCGCTCACCAACTAGCGTGTTTAGTGTCAAATGAATTGCTTGGCGTAACAACGTTTCACCGCTATCCATCACAGGTCCACGGCTCGTGCTTTGAAATTGTACGGGGAAGCCCCAGCCCGTTCCTAAAAAGGCCTGATCTACTAACATGGTTGCTCCTTGTTATCTTATTTTACATCGACTCCCTTGCCTTCAAGAGTGATGCTGTCTGAAGTTTTAACACTGATGGCTTTCGCCACTTCTAAGGTGGATTTATCTTTACTTTCAACGGTCAATGATTCACCTGCGACTATGGAAGTCATGTCTTTTTGAGTGAGCTTAAATCCTGCTTTAGCGTCAAAAGTAACCGTATGATCGGCACTGGCTTGCACGGTCAGTTGTGGCTCTTTAAGCGTAAACTGCAGCGCTAATGCTTGCTCTTTGAAGAACACTCCCCGCTGCTCATTTTTATCATCGTACTCAAATGGTGGCTTGGCTTTCGGGTTATGACATGCGCCTAAAATCACTGGATGCCGACTATCTCCTCCAATAAATCCGACCAACACTTCGGTGTCAGGATCTGGGGGTAAAAACAGTCCTTCTTCAATACCAGCAAAGGGGCTGGCCAACCGTGCCCAAACGGGTTTGTCTGCACTGGCACTAGGCAACAGCACAGGGATACGCATCAACTCTTGCGGATCCGCTTTAAATGGTGCAACTTTGCCGATTAGCATAGGTGTTAATGGCTGTTTACTATAATCTGACCAAATACTTAGTGTCAGCGGCACTCCCAAAGTACACTCGCAGAACCACCCCTGCATTGACAAATGATGGTGTATCTCTGCGACAACGTAGTCACCCGCATACTGTTTTCCAACGCCAGAAAGGGTTAGCGCATCGAGCAATTTAACCTTCCTAGGCGCCTTTGTCGCAGACATATCCACACGCACATAGCCTTGATACATATCCAACTGTCGATAGTACTTTTCGGCGCTCGCTTTGGCTGCAAGCTCTAATTTATCTATCGGCGCTTGTGCCAAACGTAAGGTGTCAGGGATAGCCAGTGCTTTATCGGCATCCGCGTGAGCTTTAAATTTCGCGGCCGGGGCAATAGGGTCAGCATTGTCGTTAAGCTTTTGTTCTTTGATATCCCAGCTGCTGTACTGCAATTTTTTTAGGTGGGAAGTCACATCGCAATGTAACTCAAAGTCAACACAGCCATCCATCGCCACATTAAATTCATGGGCGGTGGGCGTATGTTTTGCCAAGTCAATGACCTGATTTTTGCCATCATTATAAAAAGCGAAACCATTACAAAGCACACGGCGCATGAATACCGACCAAGGCTTTTCATCTACCACTAAAAATTGCTGATGTTCGATTTTACTCGCTGCTACAGTTCCGGCTGAAGCGCCATAGGTCTTGAGTAAGTCACTTAAAATATCGCTATCTTTAGTTTTATCGTCATACAACTTGCTCATCGCATTCTGGCACAGCTTTATCGCATCCGCTCTGGCCTCTACCCGCAAGTAAGGTTGGCGTTCAAAACCAATACTTTGTGCGGTAATAATGCCGCTAAAAATTAAACTCTGTTCACCATCACCAAACCCCGCTTTGACCTCAATGGCTTTACCCATTTTGAATAAGTCTTCGTCTGCTTTGGTGAAGGTTTCTTTGGCCATATCACCATCTTCAAGCAACAAGCACAGCTTGGAAATTTGATTCACGCCATTGTGCACATTCACTTCACGCACTGCGACTTTGTCACTAACCTTATTACCCTCAACAGTAATGGTATATCGCAAGTCCATGCTAACGCTCCAGTGGGGGATAAAGGATTTGTGCGCCTACCTGTGCACTTCGAATTGACGCCAAGCGATTAACCTTAGCAACCTGATGCACGAACTGTTGATTACCATAAATGCTGGCACTTCGCAGTAACACAGAATCGCCAGCTTGATGCTGGATCACATGGGTGAGATCGGGAGAGCTTTTGCCTGATTTCAGTTTGATTTCTTTTTCGGACAAACACTCCACCACGCAGCAATGCACTTTGGCTTTTAACCGTCGTCCACTGCTATCTACCAACTCGGTTTCAACTTTGGTGGTACACAACATGCCGTTAAACGCACCACTTGGCCCATGGTTCAACGTCATGTTTAGCGGCTGAAAAGTAACATAGGTCGGCTCGTGGGTTTTGCCTTGTACAGCCGTGCCGTATTTCAACAACGTTTGAATGTTTTTTTCCGTTTCAATATCACCTGAAAGTTTTGCCACTAACTCGGTTGGTAAATCAATAATGGTGTCATCAAGTAAAAACGTCACAGAAAGCTTTGACGGCGAAGATTTTTGGTATTGACTCGCGCCACTCTCTGCGCCAATAGTTTGCGATTTTTCTATGTCGTTGGCATAACTCGTTTGCATCGATTTTGCATCATAGGGCAATGTTAGCTCAGCCAATTGATTACCTGAGCCGCGCTCAACTTTGCTATAAAAGGTCACTTTACATAACGGAGACCCAGCCGCATTTTCGCCAATACCGATCATCTTTATGGCCTTTTTTGTTTACTAAATTGCTGAATTTGTTTGTCAACGTAGCGCTTGAGTGACAATTCAAGTTGCTCTAATTGATTGCTCGCCATGGCAATACTTGGCGCTGCACTCGTTGCAGATGTTTGTAGCTCATCACTTGGTGATTCATCTTGTGACAGGCTGGCTTTGACGCGAATCGCATCACATTGGATCTCCATCATTACTCCTTGTAACGTTTAAAATTAAGTAAACGGGATTGGCACTGTGACAAGGTTCTGATAACTAAAAGAAATTGACTCGATAAGTACATCGTTACGGGTAGCGTCCAGACTATCCCACTCCCAACTTTCCATAAATGCCCGCGTCACTAACCACGCTTTGGTGGGCAAGTTATTATCATTTAGTAAGGTGATCAGAATATCGTTACGTACCGCAAATTGATTCCACTGCGGTAAACTAATAAAGTTGGTGATCTCAAGCGTGCTGCCAGTGCGCAATACACCCCGTTTAAAGGTCAAAGTACGAGTTTGTTTATTACTACCCACAGTGGCTCGATTACCGTCATACTCAATGCTGCGATTGACTTTAAGTCCACTGATCTCCTTAAAGAATATGTCTATGGGATTAGGGATCGCTGCCGATGTGATCAACGCTGCGAAGCGATACCCCACCATAGGTGTTGTAAGTTCTTGAATCATAATAGTGTCCAAATAGGGCACTCTCGTGCCCCAGACAAGGAGAATAAAAATTAGTGGAATTCGATCTTAATGTCGTCCGCCATCATCTCTAGTGACTCAACACTGGCTTCGTTTGAACCACCATTGATGCTTGGAGCTGTCAGCTTTTTCGGGAAAGCATTAATGACTTTCCACGTTACCAATGGCTGTGAGCGATCTTCGTTGGTTAGTGAAATGGTGATGTCTTTCTTATCAACCAAGTTCAGGCTGATAGATGAAATCCAATCATAGAATTGGCTCTTCTGACGTACCAAGCCACGTTTCAAAGTGATGTTTACGTCCGTCGGTTGCCCAGGCATATGCTTTTTGCCGTAGCCATCTTTGTAAGTGATGGTTTCAACGCCAATGTCTAAGCCTGAGACTTCTGAAAAAGGAATGCTCTCTTCCCCAAAGCTGACGACGAATCGGTAAACCGGGATCGGATATTCTGCTGCGATATCTGCTGCTGTAGTAGCCATAAAAACTCCAAAAAATAATAAGTTCTGTGACCCAAGCCACAACGACTAGGGTAAAAATAAAAGAGGAAAAGATTGGTTTAAAGCACCTCAGAAACGCTAACATAAGCGCCGCAACCAATCTTGGTTGGGTTCATTAACCTTCTAGGCTCTTATGCGAGAATGTCAGCACAATAAACTCAGCAGGACGTACTGCCGCAAGACCAATTTCAATGTTCATAATGCCGTTATTGATGTCGTCTTCAGTCATCGTTTGACCCAGACCGACATTGACAAAAAACGCTTGTGCTGGTGACTCACCAAAGAACGCGCCTTGACGCCATAGATTTTCTAAATAGCTTTCAATCATGGTTTTAAGCTTTAACCAAGTGAATGGTGTGTTTGGCTCAAATACTGCAAATTGTGTGGCTTTTTGCACCGACTCTTCAACCATGTTGAATAGACGACGTACCGATACATAACGCCACTCGTTGTCGTTACCTGCCAGTGTACGCGCCCCCCATACCAGATTGCCTTTACCAACAAAGGTACGAATAGCATTGATGGATTTACCTGACGTAGCGTCGACATTCAGGTTTTCTTGTTCAGTAGAATCAATTGCTAAAACCGGCGCAAGAACTTGTGATAAAGCCACGTTAGCTGGCGCTTTCCATACCCCTCTATCCTTATCGGTTTTCGCCATCACTCCAGCAACTGCAGGTGATGGGGGAAGCACAAGGTAATTTTTCGCCAATGCAGTCTTTGCTGCGTTGTAAATTTCAGCTGATGAAAGAGGATAGTCAGGGTTGCCGATAACACTTAACATCAGATCTGACACCATCACATCTTCTCGAACCAATTTACTTTCATCGAAACTAACGGATGTATCTGGCACAAGCATTTTAGAGTCAGTATTGAGCGACACTTTATTTAAGCTCGTTAACTCGTAATAATTACCGTCGGTATCCTTGATATATACGTCAGATTTAGTGACATAAACATCTTTACCGTCCTGTTGATATGAATACTTGTTGCTGAGTGTTTGCCAAGCAAGGTCGCTTATTGTTGTAGCATCAGCAAACCCACCAGTCACAGTATGCAGGCTATACTCGTCGGAACTCACAATCACATTTGCGGAGTAATCAACATCTACCGTCACCATCGAAGGATCGTAGCTTCTAGCAAGTGTCGTTCTCAGGTAAGGATAATAAGCTGCACCATATTTTAAGCCTTGCGTGACTTTCGCACGTAGACGTTCAGAGTCATAGGCAATCGCCGTTTTACCATCAGGCGTTGCTTGCATTTGCGCATCAACCAATGCAAAACGATCCATGCGTTTTTCAGCATGCTTAAGTGCGGTATTTTGCACTTCATAGTGCCCGACCTCATCTAAGCTGATGGCTTCAGGCGATGAAATCAATGTTACTTCATCAACTTTATTCAGTAGTTCAATACCAGCGTTATAGGCTTCCTTAGATGCCATAGAACCTGCAATACCAATAGAGACCACATAGCATGCACCACCGCCGTTAGCGAAAAAGTGGCTAACCGCTTGATGCAAGAAAAACATTGCATTGTCTAGACGCGCAGGTGATGTGGCAGTCGCAGCAACATTAGTGATGTCATACCCCTTGGAGCTTGGTGTTAATGTAAAGCTCTCAAGGTAAGGACCACCAAAGTTAGCCTCGAACTCAACCATGCTGGTAATGCGCACTGGCATATTCAAGAAATTGGCCGCATCCTTAGCTTCATTGAGCTTAGTGGTATGACCGATAAAAGCAGGAATAGCCGTAGCAACTTCGGCAACTGACGGCGGTAGAATTGATTTTTCTCTTACATAGACGTCAGGGGTTTTGTATTGAGACATAATATTTCCTTTAGTTAATAGAACGCATTCTTAAACGCCGAAATGGCAAGAATTTGGGGATGAGTGCTAAGCGAGTCATTTGTTAAGGCCTACCCACCAAGAAAAATGGATAAACGTTTGGCGGGCCTTGCTTAGCACTCAAAAGACTGTGTGGGTTACCCCACGGCTCCGCCTCATCAGTCACAGCTGATGTTGAATTTTTCAATTTGTGTCTAGAGGACGAACGAATTAGAAATGTGTGAAAAAGAAATGCACAATTGAGTAAAGCCAATGTGAGTTATTGGATTAACGCGCCACTCCTTGGAGCTTTTCTACGGTTCTCAAGCCGGCGAGTCCAAGCATCGCGAGCGTTAGCTCCATCATCGCATCAAGTGGCAATTGTGGCGTACCAAATTCGGGCCACAACCATTGCAAAATAGGGTTTACAACAAAAGCGAATAAAAACCCCAAACCACAAACCCACATTAGAAAAGGTCTAGCACCCGCAACCCACAAACTACGGTGGGATGCTTGAACTTGATTGATTTTGCTTTGGATCAGGTTGGGCTGCTGCGCAACCCTTTGCTTTAAGATTTCGAGGTTTAACACTTCTTCATCGCTGGTAAACAACTCATCAAGTATTGAACCCACAGCATTGATTGGTTCTGCGGTTTTACCCGAAAATAATACTGATAACAGTCCCATTTTCTTTCTCCTTATATAGAGCTCAAGCAACCGTCAATTTACTTTGTCCTGGGTCGGTAAACTCAATAGTGACGTTAATTACCGGAGCTGGATCGGGCACTCCTTGAGGATTCTGCGCAGGCTTTGAGACTTGCAGCAGCGCCATAATTTTAGTGTCTTTGGTCACCAGCGCGGTTTTTGACTTTCCTTTAACGGTTAGGTTAGGTTTTCCAGAAATGGCTTTACCCATCGCGATCCCACCTTTAAATGCCGCGTTATCGTAATTTGATTGAAACTTTTGCAACCACTGTTTTACGTCATCTTCAGTCAGCACCGCTTTTTTACCTTGGGAAAACTTGTTTTTTGTGGCGGTGGGAATTTTATCTGTCGCTTTAACCAGCTGCTGAGCCCCATTTACGGTGATTTTGACGGCAGCACCATCAACACATACAAGCGGCATAATAATCCTTAAGTCATAAATCGATATGTAACTTTCAGACGTAAAGCGCGGGAAATTGTGAAACAAAACGCAAACATTGGACCCAATATCGAAAAAATTCACTTTAAAGTTTAAAATTTAGTGATTAATGTAAACAGGGAGAGTCGAAATAAAACATTGTATAAACAAGGAAAAGATTATGAAAAAGCTCGCTTTTACGCTTGCAGTAGGATTCGCCAGTTTCGCCGCAACAGCAACTCAAACTATTTACGACACTGACGGTAATGCCGGACGAGTAACTAATTATGATAATGCGGCAGTTGACGCGTTAGTTACACAATCAAGTTCAGCGTATGATTTAAGTATTTATACGCCACACTTTACCAACCCAGCTCCTTGCCAAGCCGCTGGTGTGTATGATGTGTTAAGCCAAGAGCTCATCACTACCCTTAATGTAAGTGGTAAAACGTTATGGGGTCAGCTACCTAAAGGGTATGAAAACAGAGCTAAGTATGTTGAGGCAACCTGTACTGATGAGCAGGGCAACCGCCAAGCATTAAGGCACAACCTTGCAGCTGCACCTCAGTTGGCGTTTACAAGCACAATCAATGTGAGCAATTGGGTTGACTCTGATGGTTTTGGCCCTGGCTATTTCCAAGATGTCACTTATCAAGGTCAATTAAATGTTGATAATGGAGAACCGGGAGGTTTTTGTCAGTCAACGTCTCTTGTTGGTCAATCACCAAAACTGCTCAATGAACGCCACAACACAGGCTTTTACAGCGACGTGGTCAGCGCGCAGGGCGAAGCCAAGTATAGTGCTCGTAGCGGTGTCTTAGTTAATGAAGTGATTTGTAAAAGTACAGGTGGCACGACCCGTGCGGTTGAAGTTTGGTACATTAGCGAAAACCAACAGAACCGCGAAATCACGGTTGAAACTTTTTAAGTTAAGCAGATAAATAGCTTTCATGGGCTGATGAGCAGCCCATTATTGATTCAACAGGCAGCTCTCGTAGCAAAGCTTGTATCCCAACCAAATTGTCGAAATGTAATATTAAACCTCGGTCCGGTTTGCTCATTTCCCTTCGCAATCGCGTGTTCATAGTTATTTTGAAATCCTTCACCCATGATAAACAAAGAGCCATCTTCAAGGGTAATATCGTGTAGCAGTTCAGGGTTACTTTGACTGCGAATTAAAAAGTTTCGCTCCGCACCAAGGCTGATTGATGCAATGACATTAGTTGGACCAAACGCAGATAGGTCAGTATGAAATCCCATACTCTCTTCACCGTTGGGATAAAAAAGGCAAACACCCACACTAAACTCAATCCCTGTTATCTCTTTAATCTGTTGCTGTAACTGTTCAATTAACGGGCACCACGCTTGCCTTCGCCCATGTTCAGCCGGAAATACGCTAGGATCTACCAGTTTTGGGTCAACAAACATCATTTTCCATGGCCAAATATCTAATACTTCACCAGTTGGCATGGTTGCGGTATCGGGAGTGGTTAAATCACAGTTTTCGCTCAACCAAGTAAACAACGCATGGCTTTGGGAGTGAGTCATAAATTGTGGATAGTAATGAGCGCTACAATCGAGAGGTAACGTAACCATGTCATTCCTTAGTGTTTTTATATGTAGTTTGCTTTATCAGCTTAGCATCATTTTGTCACAGTAAAGGTCACGGTGTTCAGCGTAAAAAGTAGACCCCTAATCATAGGAGTCATTCACTGGCTACTCTCAAATTGTGTAAGTGAACTTTATAATTTGTTACAAAAACAGCCTCTTAGGTATTGCCACACTTAGCTTTTTTGCGTGATTGCCGTTGTATTTTATGTCACTATTTACGCTTATAACGCAAAAAAAGGGACAAACATGAAAAATAACAAACAATTTAAGCGTAACATTCTTACTGTTTTTGTAGCTGCAACATTAGCAGGCCCAGCTATGACTACTGCTGTTGCCGCTGAAGCGTCAAAAGCTGAGAATGCGAATAAAGCGGCTGACAAGGAAGCTGATAAAACCATTGCTGAAATAGTAAAAGACCATAAAGAATACAAAGGGTTAATTACTGTTTACCAAGACGAGAAAACTGGTGCAGTACTTCTCAAACTAAACAAAAAGCAGTTAGGTAAAGAGTTTATTCATGCATCGCAGGCGCTTGATGGCGTCAATGCGTACGGTGGTTTTGAACGTGGTTCTTACATGGGTACACGGTTATACACGTTTGAGCATGTCTATGACCGTATTGAAGTACGAGGCGAAAATCCTCATTTTTACTTTGATGAAAAAAACGCGTTAAGCAAGGCTGAGCAAGCAAATATTAACCGTCCTATCGTTGCGTCTTTAAAAATTAAAGCGCAAGATGAAGAAACTGGTGATCTTCTTATTGAAGGTAATGAGCTACTTTTAACTGAAGCATTACAGCAACTTAAACCATCTGCAAACCCTGAGAGCAAGTCTAAAGGTCCTACTTTAGGTAAGCTAAGTAAAGATAAAACTAAATTTGTTGGTATTCATAACTACGACGCCAACACCGACTTTTCTGTTGAGTATGTTTACGACAGCCCAGCGCCGGTACGCCACTATTCTAGCGATATTGACCCTGGTTTTTTTGCAATAACTGACGATCGAAGTATTACCTTTAAAGTGCGTCACAGCTTTATCGAGCGTCCACAGAACGCTTTTGTACCTCGTCGTGATGACTCACGCCTAGGTTACTTCACACAGTACAAATACGATATGACCAACATAGATTCAGCAGCGCCTTACCGCGATGTGATCAACCGTTGGCACTTAGAGAAGAAAGATCCAAACGCGACTATTTCTGAGCCAGTAGAACCAATTGTTTGGTGGATTGAAAACACCACACCTGTTGAATACCGCGAGATCATTAAAAACGCCGCACTTGCTTGGAACAGCTCGTTCGAAAAAGCAGGTTTTAAAAATGCGGTACAAGTAAAAATTCAGCCAGACGATGCAACATGGGATGCGGGTGACTTACGTTACAACGTATTACGTTGGACAGCTTCTCCACGAGCATTTTGGTCTGGTTATGGCCCGAGCTTTGCCGATCCGCGTACCGGTCAGATCATAGGTGCTGACATTATGTTAGACCTAGGTGGCTTAAAGCGTCGTGACGCTACGTTTGACATCTTTGCACATGGTAATCATGCATATAGTGAAACACATAATCATCTACTAGCAACTGACAACCACGCGCCAATACATGAAGTTGCACAAATTGGTCAAGCCGCATTAAATGCAAGTGGCGTGAAAAGTGCCGAGAAAGAGCGTTTTGTTAAAGAATACTTATATTATTTAACACTACACGAAGTAGGCCACACACTGGGTCTTAACCACAACATGAAAGCAACGCAAATGCACTCGCTGGATAAGGTTCAGTCTATTAAACCAAGTGACAACCTACCACTTGCTGGCTCTGTCATGGATTACCCAGCAATTAACTTCGCTTTTGATGGTAACGAGCAAGGCTCATTCTTTACTACACAACCGGGCCCTTACGATGACTGGATTATCACTTATGGTTACTCACAAGGTTTAGATGATGCAGCTGCAGAAGAAGCACGCTTAGAAAAAATTCTTTCTCGTTCAACTGAGAAAGACTTGGCCTTTGGTAATGACGCCGATGATATGCGTGCACCAGGTAAAGGTATTGATCCTCGCATCAACATTTATGATATGTCTAGCGATGCGATTGGCTATGCGGTTAAGAGTATTGAGCTGTCAAATAGTTTGTTTGATAAGTTACTTGAAAACTCAGTCGTTGAAGGTGAGTCTTACCAAGGCTTACGTAACGACTTTGTACAGCTAGTACGTAATGTTCAAATTAACGCGGGGGTTATTTCACGTTACATTGGTGGTGTGTATATTGACCGTGGATTAGCGGGGCAAGAGGGTGCGAGCACGCCATTTACGCCAGTCCCCAAAGCAGACCAAAAACGAGCAATGGAAGCGCTAAGTGACCTGCTATTTTCACCAAGTGCATTTAAAGTAGATGAAAAGCTTGCTCAGCATTTACAAAATCAGCGACGTGGTTTCTTCAACGGTATGAAAAATGAAGATCTACAGATCCACGAACTAGTATTAGCAACGCAAAAGTCAGTATTAAACCAGCTACTTCATCCAGTTGTACTTGAGCGTATTGTTGATACAGAGCTTTACGGTAACGACTATACGTTAGAGCAAGTATTTGCAGATTTAACAAATGCAATCTTTAAGAAAGATTCAAGTAGCAACGTTAACTCGTTCCGCCAAAACCTTCAGCGTGAATATGTTGAACGCTTGATTCGTATAGCAAACCAAGGTAAGTCAACTTCGCAGCAAACTGCTTATGCATTGGCAAGACATCAACTTGTACAAATTAAACGCATGATTGCAAAGAAGAAGGGCAATACAGTGAGCGAAGCGCATAAAGCCCAGCTAATTTACGTAATTGAAAAAGCGTTAGATCCAAGAAGCGCTTAATCTTAATTAGATTTAAATAAAGTGGGTCAGTTTAAGTGGCCCATTTTTTTTGGATAATAAGTGAAAAAATGAACAGGGAACAGTGACAATTTAACGAAACCTGAGGTCCTGCCAGATTGAATCCCAGAGATCTTCTCAACAAACCGCTCCAGCGCATCATATTCTATAAACATTCTGAACGTCGGATATAACTTGTAAAGGACCTTTACGATTTATTGAGGCTTACCTTGATACAAAATTAAGTCCGTTATTCTCCAAAAGTTGAAGATAAAAACACAACACACAAAAGAAACAACTTTATACAATAAATTTACAAACAAACCCTATTCAGGTAAATTTGGGCTGCTGCTCAAGGTGCAGCATGTTTAAAAACATTGGAAATCAAAACAAGGAATAGAATTTCGAATACTAAACATAATGCTATTTTTACATTGCTCCTGCTCGGAGCTGGAAATCAGCTTGCCTATGCCGACGACAATGAGAACTTTTTAAGAAAGTTGAATTTAGGCCCAGCCTATCAAGTAGACCGTGAACCCGATGAAAGTATTTGCGGTGCGAATGATCTACAACACGTAGAAAACTACGATAACCGTTATGCCAATTGGGGATTTGACAGAAACTATGTTGCTAACACCCAAAGATCGGTTGGCGCGATCAAAGCAAATGCCACTAACACTAGCGGCAGTTACTGTAGCGGGACATTGATTTCTCCAAACCTCTTTTTGACTGCAAGTCACTGTGTAGACAGCAACTCAACATCAGACTTTGTAGCATTTAACTATCAGCTAATCGGTACATCTAATTCTTTAAGAACCCAAGAGTTTTTCAGAATTGAGCAAATTGTCGAAGATGGTTCGGGTAACAACCTTGATTATGCAATCTTGCGCCTACAAGGCACTCCTGGCGATAGGTATGGTTGGAAGAACGTACAAAACAATGTGCCTGGGGAGGTGATGATTATCCAACACCCAGAAGGACAAGCGAAACAACTTGATGCAGGTACTGACGTAGTCACCAGCGGCAATAGGGTTTTTTACGGCGACCTAGATACGCAAGGTGGTTCGTCAGGTTCGGGTGTACTAAACCGAGCTGGTGAAATTGTGGGTGTACACACCAACGGGGGCTGTGGTGTCAATGATAGAAGAAATTCTGGTTTCACAATGACAGCTATCAACAATGCCTCCAACATTATACCAGTAGAAAACAATATCCGTGCAATTAATCATTTCGGAACCAACTCTGGTGGCTGGCAGGTATCGAAGCATCCTAGAGTGATGGCTGACATCAATGGAGATGGCCGAGCGGATATTATTGGTTTTGGTACCAATAATGTGATTACCGCATTAGCAAACGGCGATGGTACATTTGCAAATGCACGTTCAGCATCAAATCAGTTTACTATAAATGGCGGTAACTGGGACGTAGCAAAACACATACGCGCTGTTGCTGATGTGAATGGTGATGGATTAGCTGACATTGTCGGTTTTGGCAATGATTCTGTATTTACGGCGCTTTCTAACGGTGATGGCACTTTTGCAAATGCCAAAGTTGCGTTAAACCATTTCACTAAAAATAACGGTGGCTGGCTTGTAGAAAAACATCCAAGAAAGCTTGCAGATGTCAACGGTGACGGGCTAGCTGATATTGTAGGCTTTGGTACTGCAGGTGTTTATACCGCTCTTTCGAAAGGTGATGGTACTTTTGCAACAGCAAGGTTTGCATACAAAGGCTTTGCAATTGAAGAAGGCCACTGGCAAGTTGCATCTCATCCTCGTGAGCTAGCCGATATCAACGGTGATGGCATGGCAGACATTGTTGGTTTCGGTAACAACTACGTCTATACAGCTCTGGCTAAAGGCGATGGTACCTTTGCCACCGCAAGAAGTACCGTTCGTAACTTTACCATCTACAGTGGTGGCTGGCAGGTTAGCAAACATCCTCGCGTTCTTGCAGATGTAAACGGTGATGGCCTAAATGACATTGTCGGCTTTGGTAATTCTCAAATTTACACTGTTTTAGCCAATGGTGACGGTACATTTGGTGGATCAGTCGCACGGCTTAATGACTTCGTTCTAGACAGAGGTTGGAGCGTCGATCAGCATCCCCGTCATATGGCAGATGTCAACGGTGACGGCAGAGCTGATGTGATTGGCTTTGCAGCTAACGGTGTACTCGTTCGTATAACCAACTGGTAAAGTCAGCGCAGCTGTTGGTAATAAAGCTGTGTTCGTCTTAATCATTATTAACAAAGTGACCAACGAGTAACACTATTAGTTAAAGGCACATCACAAGAAAGGCTGGTGCCAACAAACCAGCCTTTCTTGTTCATCTCCAAATATCCTTATCAACAAACCGCCCCAGCACAGCAACTACAATTGTGGGAGTTAGCTTTACCTAATTAATTTTCCTTCATTCAGATACTTAACTCAAAAATAAACATTTAAAAAAATAAATTTACTTCATTTATATTTAAGTTTCCAATAAAGGAACCGCCAACAAAAATAGTACCTTTTTAGGTCGCATTAATATGGCTGGACCTGCTCATCGTCCATGCCCTAGCTGTCCCACGGATATTTAATACTTGACTTAAGTATTAAAAGCTCGCTTTAAAGGTCTCTTGGAGTCAAGATTTCCTAACGGTGATGGTACTTTTGCAAATGCCAAAGTTGCGTTAAACCATTTCCCTAAAAATAACGCTGGTTGGCTCGTAGAAAAACATCCAAGAAAGCTTGCAAATGCCAACGATAACGGCTGAGCTGATATGGTTGACTTTACAGCTAGCGATACGCTCGTTCGTATAACCAACAGGTAAAGTCAGTACGGCGGTAGGTAATTAGGTAATAAAGCCGTGTTCGTCTTAATCATTATTAACACGTTGGTCACTTTATCACCTTGTAAATTCTACGCTTAGCTAGTCATTGAACCAGAAATAACGAAAAGGTACTACACCTACATTTGTAACGCCTTTAATCGCGCCGTTAACTCATCATCACTATCATTTCCTCCTTGAGCGGCTCCATCATCTACGCCATCATTTGATTCAGTTTGAAGAAACTGAAGTTCCATTTCCTTAAATTCAAGCATCATTTCTTTGTTTTGGATTTTTAGTGCAAGCGATTCAATTTCTGCCGTCTCAGTCCTAATTTTTTCAGGCAACTGATCAACTATTTCTTGTGTCAGGCCCAAAGCTGGCCAGAACGACTCATTTGCGGAAAACCTAAGCTTTTCTTCTAGATCTGCTTTTTCTCTAGTGTGGACAGCAAGCTCTCTACGTAACTTATCAAGATCACTGTTTAAAAACCCAATCTCTTCTCGCATTACCACCTCTTGCGGACGGTCTTCATAAGCATCTGACCAAGAATTAAGAGGTCTAGGATTAGTCAGTCCCAAATCCGTCTGAAATTGTGGCCTGCCTGCTCTATCAATCTCGCTCCACACACCATATCGCTCATGTAACTCAACATGCATTTTACCTTCGCGTTTTCTGCCATCATCTTTGGACGGCTCTTGGTAGTTTGTAGGATAATCAGCAAGCTGATCAACATTTGGGAAATGTTGATATGTTGCTACCATCATATCCTCCAGCATTTGTGTGCCTGCATCCGCTATGATTGCCCAGTTTTCAGCAGCGTAAAAATCCGCCTCATTCACTTTGATCATAGGTCGCTCTTTAAACAAGGCTTTATCTGGATTTACTTTAATTTTTACGTCGAGATATACCCCTCCTTCGTAATACAAAATGATCATCCGCATCAGATCGCTCATGGTGATAAACGATTTTTTCTCGTACAGTACATCCAATATAGGTAACCAGTTTTCTACCCATTTAGGCATATTGCCATTTTTCTTCCACAACGCCATTTCATGTTTAAAACTACGCTTAACCAATGGTGCCAATTTTGCCGAATCAACATTAACTGGCTGGGGAGTATACTCATTAGCTTCAACACCAGTATTGTAATACCAAATCATATCGACCCAGTCTTCAGTGTCTGCACCTCTGCGACTTTGTAGTCCTTCCATTGCCTCATCACTGTCACTGACGTCCCCTTGCACCCAGATACTATGCATTGTTTTAGGTGCAGTTTTCCAACCCGGCCATCCCTCACTAAGCATTTCTTCTCGAACAAATAAATCGCCTTCAACGGGTGCATGGTTGAGCTCAACGACCCGAACCCATAAATGTTCCTGTTCACCACTGCCATCTTGTTTCCAATTCGTCTCTTGATTTATCCCTCGATGTGAATACCAAGCTTCGTCCATATCAACTAACAGCTTATCGCCGGTTTTGACTTCATCGCGCTCATTATCGAGCCAGTTTTCACCGGTGTAGATGTGGCCATCAGCGGTCATTTTTACAAGATGGGTTAGGCCGTTAATTCCTTTAGGTTCAATTCGAACCAGTTGAGCCACCTGCTGTGTAGAATTAACATTCCCTTGATCTTTAGATGAAAGCTGATTTATCGCTGCAATGCTCTGTGCTTTATATCCCTTTACATCCGTTTCATTTTCGAAACCTTGTTTGTCATTTATGCTTAGCTTGTTTCTTCGTTGCACAGTTGCGTTAACGTGACTTTGTTGAGCTACCTGCCAAGCTTCACGTTGTAAACTCTTCTCCAGCTCGCTGGCGTTGAATTGATGCGGTTTATCGGAGCTGTAATGGGCCTTTACATTACTAGATGAGTAGATAGCCTGAGCTGCAGTGCTTGCCCCTTGGCTGCCTGATAGGTCAGTGTGGTTTTCTGATTTCTGAATGGGCGTGTTTTGTTTTACAAAGTGACTATCTGAAACGTTTAATAGCTTTCTTTGCGTAATACCATCATTAGGGACTCCATCACTCACTACTGGAGTCTTTTTTGCTTGTAGATACATATTTCAAACCTTATGTTTAGCGGGAACAGGCTTTGTCTGTCATTGAGAAGACTTAGGGATAGAGAGTTGAGGTGACCATAGCTTTTTGCTATGTATATACCTGAATGTCAGGTTTTAAACTTTTGTTATTGTTCTGATTATTAGCTAAGAGGCGGGATGTGAGTACCATTTAGTCATTTTGGACCAGTTGAATTCTAGAATACTTTCAATAATCACTCCTACTTGATCAAGTGACATAAAAGCTAAAGTGATTCAGTTATCGCTGTGTTTATTAATTAACAGCTTAACATTATTCACTGAGAGATATTCATAATGCCACTCTAACTTGAAGCTTTGCATGTTTTGTTACGCTTCAAAGCTCAGGTGTGAGCGCGGGGATTGGCAAAAAAATATCAAACCGGTTTGCCTAGCACACCAAACGACATAAATTTGGTGTTTTGCTATGAAAAACAAAACACCAGATTAACCCCAGGCACACACAAAAGAAACATTCCTTAAACTTACCTACGTTAGTTTTATATTGAATGTCACCGCATTCAACGTAAAAAATCTGACAATACAAATCTAAATTAAAGGAATATCATGAAAAATTTCACTAAATCTATAGGCCTACTTGCCCTCACCTCTGCATCTTTACTGTCATTCCATGCGGATGCTGGCAGATATTGTATTTCTCGAATTGACAGCATAACAAATACACCATCAGGTATTGTAGTTAGAGCACACAGTCCATACTCGGGCGCTATCTATGATCCAATGGAGCTGTCATATCAAGACCAGAATTTAGGTAGTATATTGGAAAAATTAGCGGAAGCCCTGAATTCAAGAAAAAGAGTAAGAGTATATATTCTTGAAGAGTTCAATGGTGATGACGGCAGAAACTGTACTGACGGTGTCCCAGACTATATTGGTTCAGTGCACCCAGCTTAATTTGCATGAGATATTTCAATAGCGCTCAAAACCAATGCGTTCCGCGCTATTGAAACATGCTGCGCAACAATGCAATTCAAGTTTCTGTGAGCTTTGAAATGTCACTCGAACTCGAAACTATGACTGTATTGTCCGTGTTTTAAACACATCAAACAATGAACGATGAGATTGATAAAACATCGCTGGGGTCAGGTCTTGCCTTTTGCTAAGGCCTGATCCTGAGGTTCGTGTGAAAAAGCAATAAACCTATAGTGTTAGGCATTAATTCCCTGATGTCGTCTAACTATTTTCCTGATGAGTTCTGCGGATGGATTAATTGGTGTTTTCTTCGTTGGGAAAGAAGCTAAAAAGGCAAAAAGCAAGACCTGACCCCAAAGGTTTTTCACATCTCATGACACAAAATCATCTTTTCACCATTTTACTTATACTTCGTATCTGAACTTCCCCGTCCAAAAGTAAAGCCAACATAATCACTCTTATTTGCTTTCCACCAATTATTAGCTTCCGCATGACTTTTAAATGAGCCGATGTACTCTTTTTCCCCTGGCTTAACGACCCAATAGTGCATATCCACCTTTTGAATTACACTCCCCAACGAATGCAATTGTAAAGTTTGATTGTCATGTATATAGCTGTTGAAAATTTTGCCAACTTTTCTTTGTGAAATTGCGCTTAACCGATTATCTACAAACCCAAAACCTTGTTTATCACTGCTTTTATTTTGTGCAACAGAATTAGCTACCGCACGACTTTTGTGCTCTTTTGATTTATCTACTTGTGTATACATATCTCACTCCTGTTTAATTTTATTGATTACTATCGGCTTGTTTTCATTGATAGAAAATGTTTTGTTGCAGCCCAAATCGGCAATTTGCATTCGACACAAATTGCCTGTTTGGAGGGTTTACTGTTGTGGAAGAAAGTCTGGATTTCACTCATTGATTGTCGCTGGCGGGATGCTAAAACAGGTTCAAGAACACCGCTAAGAGGACAATGGGATCACAACTACTGCGCTTGGGCTGCCAGTTCATCTGGATTTACCCGTAGCCCTCCATAAATTACAAAATCATGGCGAAGTCATTGGTACACCTGGATACTCTGTTTATGGGGAAGTGACAGTCTTGCATTGTTCTTCCATGAGCACAGTTGATTGGGATACTAAATGCGGTTGATGTGATGGAAAAGTACTAAAAGACAAGACCTGCTCCCGATGTGTTGTTTTATTCTTTTTCCTCTACGTGGCACGCTGGGGTCAGGTCTTGCCTTTTGCTAAAGCCTGATCCTGAGGTTCGTGTGAAAAAGCAATAAACCTACGGCGTTAGGGATTAATTACCTGATGTCGTCTAACGAGTTTTCTTATGATTTGCGCGGACGGATTTATTTATGGTCTATTCGTTGGGAAAGAAGCTAAAAAGGCGAAAAGCAAGACCTGACCTCAAAGGTTCCTATTTAAAGCTCGGGCAACCAAGCACTGATGCAGTATTTTCTTTCGAGTAAAACGGAAGAGTGGTTAGGGTCGGTCTTCGTCAATAACAATAAAGTTAAGTATCACGGCGTAGTGACCGTGTATTTCGCTTCCCCTTTGCGTTCAAAATAGAATGCAGCATCGTCTGTAGCTGCCGAATTTCCTAGTAATGTATTGAACTCCCCCTCAAAACTCCGCCAATCTCCCCCTCGATTGGAGCCTGGATGCTGCCAGAACAAGTTGTGGGCGTAACCCTTTCCTCCATTTTCTTGTGCTAACTTATGACCACGATCCCATGAAACTTCCACTTCGTTAGTAAACCATTTGGACGTGTTTGTTGTGCCATTGACATCATATTTAGCTCTGTACTGACCGGGCACTTTATCAATAGCGGGAGCTTGATATGCATCAGAGCCACTTTGCTGAAAATCAGCAACCTTTCCTGTAAAGCTATCGTCATTTGTACCTCCTGAATGAGAAATCACTCTTTGTACACATGCTTTGTCAAAAGTGCGCGGGCTATTAAAAGATGCAGAACGACCCATATCTCTTGTCGCTGAATAGCTTGTTGCTGCGCGCGATTTCCGACTTATGGTCCTTTCAGAGTTATTACTTGTTTCAACAATAGGTAGTTTCATCTTACTTTTATTTACTATTAATTTTTCTTCTGACCTATACATAGCCATACTCCTCAATTTAATTTCCTGGATTCTTTGCCCCCTCAACCTCCTTGTGAAAGAAGATGGATACACAATGTGAGATTGGGAAGCTCGCTAACAATAAGCGTAAAAAAGGTCTAGTCTTGTCGATAATTTCCCTTACTCGAATCACATACTCTCAGCCCTAGCCCCAATCACATCGGCTTCGTGCTCCAACTTGGGGTCGTCGTTAATGGCTTTACCTGCAAATTGCGCGGTAGCTTGTACGCGACCTTGCATTTGTTGGCCGATATGGGCTAATTCATGGCCGAGATGGCGGTCTTGCCCTGGGGCGATGTGTACTTCGCTGCCTTGGGCATAGGCGTGCGCATTGAGTTGTGCAGGTTTTGATGAGTTGGTGTGTACATTTACGTGGCTTAAATCAACGCCCATCATGCTGCCTACATTGTCTTTTAAACGCGCTTCTCGGCTCATTGCTTGACGCTGTACGGGGACTATTTCCTGTTCTTGTTGTTCATGGCTCAGTGACTGATACATTGTTAGTTCCTTGAAAGGTAATAAGATTCGAATTCGCTTTTACTGGTTAGTTGTAAGCGCAAAAGTAAAGGCAGGTGCGTTAACGCATTTTAATAATGTAACGAATGGGTTGAATGGCGTTGTCCACCAGCGGGGCTAAATTTGGTGTGCCGTTTAAACCGTTGCAGGCTAAAAAGCCGTCGGGGATTTGTGCACCGCAGTAAAGTAAAACGCTACCAACAGGTAAGCTGGTTGATTGGGTATTGGCATAAGGCGTATTTTGGCTTGCCGATGCGCTATAAACTTGGCTCGTGGGCGTTGTAGTGCTTGATGAAGGGGCACCGAGTAACTGCCCCTCAACAATTAAATCCCCTTGAATACACACACTTTGTTGAAAAACCGTGTTCGCTTGATGGTGTTCCGGCAGTGAAAAGGTCAGTATTTGCCCCGCTGCCGACGATTGCTTGGTAATGCCATCATCGCTTTGAATTAACGCTGCATCTAACAACTCGGCAAACTGCGCCTGAGTGGGTTTTGCCCCGGTGATAAAGTAGCGCTTCAGTCGTTCACGTAGTGTGGTAAACATAGTTGATTACTTTATATGTTTAGGCAATTACACGCTCTTGCCAAGCGTCATTAGACAAGCTAAAAATACTGTGCCTTTGTACCAAATCATTTTCAACAAGCTTTAACACCACCACAGCAACATCCCCTAAATAGCGTTTTAAGGCAGGATCTAAGTCGTAGGTTTTGGGATTAACGCCATCGTCTAAAATGGTAATTGGATAGATGCCTCTATCAGGGCCGTTTTTCACTAGTAAATAGTCACCGGGATAAAACTCAGTTGCACCATAGTTTGTTGGTTCAATTGGGGCCAAAGGCAACTCATCACTCACAGCAACAACCCGACCAGCATAGCCCAGTACATCGGCGATATCTTCTAGACGGTGTAAGTCGGTTGATTGCATGTCAAGGTATTGATTCATATCTGCACGCACTTGATAGATTGCACTATTTAGCAGGTTTAAGCTTTTCGCTTTGTTGCTGTCACGAGCACTAAGCTCTTCTAGTTTTTGGATCACGTTTACGAAGTTATTCATGAGGTTTTCCTTTTATAGGGGGGAGAATTAGACAGGTTAAGTTGGCGATGCGGTTGTTTATAAAAACTTTAAATCAAGAACTTGCCCGTTGAGTCGTAAGAATAAAAATCACCGTTGATTTTGTATACATCATAGTAAGCATGTGCACTATCTAGCACTAGCGTTAGACTAGCGCCACCGTCAAACTGGACGATGACTTGCGTGTCTGCTCCCCAAGTAGCTTGGAAGTCTTGTAATCTAAAGTGAGTTACTTGCTCACTAACTGACGCTGTTATCGTTTGACTAGCGTGCATATCTAAAAATACGACAGCATTTGTATTGATACTAAAATCTGAGGATTGAGCGTGAGGCTCGATGTAAGGAAGTTGAGCTTGAATTTGCTGCTGAGCCGCCGCCAGGCTTTGTTGCAAAATTGCACTATCAACAACCTTATTTGATGCGCCATTGGTAACATCATCATTACTCGCAAAATCTACATGCAAAAGATTCTTGTCTTGTCGTAATCCTGCACCTGCTATCGATAATGTCTCCGTGGCTTGCCATTCAAATAGGTCACTATTTTCTTGGCGATATGTCTTTAATAAAAACACCTTATTTTGATATGCCGTGCCGTGGCTAATCACAACTGCATCACCTTGCTGCATATCGGTAGGTAGATATAAATCGGTGGGTTGCACACTGACCCCTTCTGTAAGCTGATTTACTTGCCAAATGTGATTTTCGCTCTGGTTTTGCTGCGCATTCAAAAGCACCAGATCGCCATCCCTAAGGGCATATCCATCGATTTCACCGGGCACATTATCAATATCAATATGTTGAGTGGTTTCAATACAAGCAACTGTGAACGCTTTGAGCTTTGGACAACTTAGCGCATCGATTTTTTGATTTAACCACGCACCATGCTGTGCGGTGGTTAGTTTACTCTGCTCACCGGCCAAAATTTCTTCAAGTGTAGCGATTGGCAAGTTACCTATGCCGATATTGGATAGTTCACTACCATCACCAATAAACTTACCGCGGATCTCATCCGCGGTGAGTGTGGCTGTGTCTGTGCCTTCAATCGCAGTTAAGTCAATTTGCTTGGGTAAGTGTGCATTGGCAAGGTCAGTAACCGCTGAGCCATCACCTATAAGCTTGCCGTGGATCTCATCTGCGGTGAGTGTGGCTGTGTCTGTGCCTTCAACCGCTGTTAAGTCAATTTGCTTGGGTAAGTGTGCATTGGCAAGGTCAGTAACTGCTGAGCCATCACCTATAAGCTTGCCGTGGATCTCATCCGCGGTGAGTGTGGCTGTGTCTGTGCCTTCAACCGCTGTTAAGTCAATTTGCTTGGGTAAATGCGCGTTGGCAAGGTCAGTAACTGCTGAGCCATCACCTATAAACTTGCCGTGGATCTCATCTGCGGTGAGTGTGGCTGTGTCTGTGCCTTCAACCGCTGTTAAGTCAATTTGCTTGGGTAAATGCGCGTTGGCAAGGTTAGTAACCGCTGAACCATCACCTATAAACTTGCCGTGGATCTCATCTGCGGTGAGTGTGGCTGTGTCTGCGCCTTCAACCGCTGTTAAGTCAATTTGCTTGGGTAAATGCGCGTTGGCAAGGTCAGTAACCGCTGAACCATCACCTATAAACTTGCCGTGGATCTCATCCGCGGTGAGTGTGGCTGTGTCTGTGCCTTCAATCGCTGTTAAGTCAATTTGCTTGGGTAAGTGTGCATTGGCAAGGTCAGTAACCGCTGAGCCATCACCTATAAGCTTGCCGTGGATCTCATCTGCGGTGAGTGTGGCTGTATCTGTGCCTTCAACCGCTGTTAAGTCAATTTGCTTGGGTAAGTGTGCATTGGCAAGGTCAGTAACCGCTGAGCCATCACCAATGAGCGCTTTGGCTGTTAATGATGAGCTTTGACCACGTACAGTAAGGTCAATTTGCTCTGGTAAACGAGTATTATCGATCGCACTGTAATTTACCGCATCGATAAGTTCAGCAAATTCTTCTTGAGTAGGAATATCACCACGCTGAAAATAGCTTTTCAGCCGCGCGTTGAGTTGTTGAGTAGTCATAATTATCCTTTGTAATCTTTAAATATAGAGATCAGCCCCAGAGCAGGCGCTCAACACAAGCCGAATAAACAATGAATGTTGGGAAAGAAAAGAGGCTAGCTGGGTTTGTTATCAAGTTTGTTGTTCATTTCCTTGATGATAGGCAGCTGAACAGGTTCAAACACAGGCATAGGAAGTGATAGCGAATAGATAACCGTTGGCTTGGGTGTGCTGCCCAGCGCTTGCCACACTTGTCCGGTAATTTTTTCGCTGTGTTCGTTGCCAAATAACTGACTACGCACCCCGTATGGCGAAATATCAATTTGCTGCGCCTGCATGATGTCTTCTGGGATAAAATCAAATTTGCCTAAACCAGCTATTAAATGACTCAAAAACAAATGCTCTATTTCAGCGCCTTGCTCTTCGTCTTTACTCCACACTGTCATCATGTAACTCAGCGAGATAAACCTTGGTTCAATAAACCGTGTACGATGGGTTTGGGTGAAGTTAATTTGTGTTCGTGGAGGCTCACTTTGACGGCGCTGAATATCTTCGCTAATGCCAATTAAGTAACAATTAATAACCGGAATATCGCTAACCATTTTGTCAAAAAATGCCTTGTCGGGCGCTTGAAAACTCAGCTTGGTTTGTGACCCTCCCAGGCCTAGTAAGGCGTTGTTGCTGTAGGGTAAAACCGTTTGTTCAAGTAAGGCTTTGAGTGCTTGCTGCACTTTATAAATAAGCGTTGGATCCATAACGTTATCCTTGTAACCAGTTGGTTAGTGAGTGCTGAGCCATATAACCACCATGCTGTTTTGCCATTTCACGATGGATCGCATTGGCGACTTCATTACGGCTAATAAGGGGTTTATTGGCCATCAAGCTTTGCAACAGCGCCACTTCACAAATATTGATGATTTGTGCGGCGCTCAGTTCAAACAATGCGGCCAACTTGCCTATGCCTTGTTGCAAATGGTTATCAGCATTACCTTCTAAATGGCGTGTCCAAACTAAAACTCGTTCATGCTCAGTGGGCAGCGTAAACTCAATCACGCCATGAAAGCGCCGCAAAAAAGCTTCATCTAGGTTGTTTTTGAAGTTAGTGCTTAGTAACAGTAAACCCGAATAATGCTCCATACGTTGCAGCAAATAACTCACGCCCATATTGGCATTTTTATCGTGGCTGGACTCTACTTCACTGCGCTTAGCAAAAATGGCATCGGCTTCATCAAACATCAATACCGCGTTATTACGCTCAGCAGAATCAAACAACTTAGCTAAGTGCTTTTCCGTTTCGCCAATCCATTTACTGGCAATATTGGCAAGATTGACAATGTACAAAGGCAGCTGCAGCTCTCCTGCGATGGCCTCTGCTGCCATCGACTTCCCTGTGCCGGGTTTGCCCCAAAACAACGCTTTACAACCTTGCGTAAAGCGAGGTAACCGCGATTGTAGCTCGGTTTGTAAATTGACCCGCGCCACCAGCTCTCGAAGCTGAGCTGCGACTTTATCTTGCAGCATCATATCTTTTAGGGTGTATCTAGCCTGACATAGCTTAGCTAATTCATCGCAGTGCTGGCTCTGCGCCTGAAAACATAGAACCTGCAAGGTTTGCCAGTACTCACTTTGCTGTTCTGTTTGAGCACGTTCTGCAATAAGCTTCATACGAGATAATGCGACCGGATATTTGGCGGCTAAGCGATTTGCCTGACTTTTGTCCTGCTCAGACGCTGATGTATGTGAACAAAGCGCTAGCCATGCTTGAGCACGCTGGAGCAAAGTTGGAGAAGCAAATCGCATTTCATAAACAGCTGGAAAAGACCTTTCGAGTTGCTCTGTACTGGTTTCGGTAAATACCTGTATTTGCGTATTGGCAGTTAAGATTGACTTGAGCTTAGTCTGCAAGAATGACGACAAGTTACCAACATCAGGCCAATATAAATACACAGGTTTGCCATTTGCTCGCACTCTTAAACAGGCAAGATCGCTAAGCAGATAGTGCCAATCTATTCCCGTGTTTTCATCGCCAATAAACACAGCAACGCTTGCGTTGTTACGAAGTGCTGATTGTTCAATATACCAAGACGCGGCTCCATCGCTAACATGCAGCGAAACCAGACTGTGGGTTGTCAGTGATGATACTGAGGCAGTCAGCACGTCAAACACAGGATCAAGCTCTGGATATGAGCAAGAGAAGTAATTGAGTTGCTCATGAGAATACCGCCCAAACTGTAAATATTGTTCTAAAAAAGGGCTAAGATAAACGCTGCGCTGCATTGCTGGCCCGTCATTTTGTAGGCGCAATAACCCCCATTTAAATACCGCAGCGTCTTGATTGATGTATTGCAGGGCATTTTGCTTACTAAGTTTAGGGTCAACAAGAGTAAGCAGTTTGTCTAAGCTCAACATCGGCCCTTGCTCAAACCAACTAAGACCAAGAAATGGCGCAATGATATCTGGGTCTTGCTGTTGCAAGTAAACCAGTGCCAATACCCGCAACTCTTGAGGTGAAAGCAAAAACAATAGCTCGACAGAGGTAAATCTAGCCGTGGCAGTCAGAGCATCTAATGCGCAGTGGAACTCATTAAAAACCTGCTCGAGTTCATCATCCTGAGATTTTAACGCCTGACCCAAAAGGTAAAACAAATGCGCAGCTCGACGTTCCGTTGTATACGCGTGTTCATATTGCTCATAAACTTCACTAGCCATGTGCTAGCCCTCAATCATTTTAATAGCCAGCTCTTGTGCTCGTCGGCCAACTTGTGTGGCCCACCTTGAGTCCAGCATTTCCTCAGCAGCTCGCTGATAGTCGCTACTTTCCAGTGCCGAGAGCATATTTTTGAATTTCGTTAGGCCTGTCACTCCAAGATTAAACGCCATGTCTAATAAGATGAGTTTTCTTGGTTCATCTAATTTACTAAACACAGGGATGTTTGCCGTCACTAGCTTGTAGGTCTCATGAATATCATTGTTGAGCAAATATTCCGCCTCTTCTAACGAAATCCCCTTATCAATCAAGTTGCGACCAATGCCAATAGTCATTTTGCCTTGTGTACACTGATAAGGAATCAGTGATAAGCCCTCATAGCGCAAGAGTTGCTCTTTGAGTGTTTGTAGACCTCGTGCAGTCAATGTCATCATCATTGCCCTTCTTTTATCGGTTTCACAAGCTCAATCGGAAGGGTCAGTATCATACTCTGTTCAAGTCCTTCGACTTCGACGGCAATTAACTGGCGATTCCGACGTTCAATCAACTTGCCCTGATACCCTTGTAAACTACCACCAACGATTTCAATGGGAGTCCCCTTAATAAAGCGATTAGCAAGTACTTCTTCTACCCTATCACTGGCAACAAAGTTTCTAATCTTGGTTATTTCCCGCGTTGAGAGGACCGCTGGTGCATTATTAAATTTGATAAACGAGACAAATCCAGCAAAGCGTTTTATTTGCTGAAACTCATTGCCATCGATAAAAACAAAAACATAAGATTTAAATAGTGGTGCACTGATCACTTTAACCCGATCGCTCCACTGCCTTTTTTGTTCCACGATAGGTAAAAATGCTTCGCAATCACTCTCTAATTTGTTTACTTGATCGGCAAACTTCTTTTCACAATTTGCTCGGGTGTAGACGACAAACCATTGCCTTTCATTCTTCATTACAATACTCCGTGCAAGCTCCGCCACATCAGCCCCAAGAAGGTCAATGTGAAGGAGTCAACTTGATAGAACATCACTTTTGCTCTGTGTTTTGAGATAACGAAACAGTGTTCGAATTGTGAAAAATCTTTTTTATGCGCTAGTCACAAGTTACTGAGTCAAAAAACTACCGCGTTGCTGCGCACTTTTTAAAATCTAAGTAGATTAATCCTGAGCTCGATATGAGGCCTGTAACGCACTGAGCTTTTTTCGGGCTAATTGCACACGCTTACGTGCATTTTCTTGGCTGATCTGCAATTGACTGGCGATTTCTGGATAGCCCATCTCATAGATAAACTTATATTGAATTGCTTGCTTTAAATCCGCTGGCAACTGATCAATTGCAGTGGTGAGTTTTTGATATAAACACTCTACCTCATAATCATTTTCTAACGAATGAGAGCGCTTTTCGGTGAAATAAAACTGTGAAGGATTACCACTGACTAAATAAACTAAGTCATTTTCTTTGCTGTTGAGACGATGAATATCCATACACACATTGTGTGCAATACGGCATAACCAAGCGAACATGTTTTCTATGCTCTCAGCGTCTTGGCTATAGGCATGAAAAGCTTTTTCGCATGTTTGCGCCATCGCATCGTCGATTCTATCACTATCGTTATGCAACCATTTGTAGCAACACGATAAAATACGTTCTTGGTACTGCGCCCAATGATTCCAAAAAGTAAGGTGGGTATTAGCGCCACTTTGCTGGCCTAAATAAGAATTCCTTGATCTTAACATCATCTCTCCGCTCTAAATTGAATTTACGAAGCGATGACGCAGAACCAGAAACTATGTGAACAATTTAATTACAAATTAAAACCCAAAATTAACCAACACTAATAATTTATACCTACAAGAAACGACTAACAAGGTGAATAGTTGATCAAACATGACTAATACTTACCCCACCAGCAGTGACCAATTTTACTGAGGTTAACGTTGAAAATAACCTATAAAAGCACACTCTTTATCTGAAGCTAAGGTTAATCAATGAAACTACATCCTTGTATTTCAATTACTGGACCATAATATTTAACGTTAAACCTTGTCCATTACAAAACATTACAAGATAGATGTGTAATAAAATGACTCTATCACCTTCGTTCCTTTTACGGTTAACCTTTTTTTAGAATAAAAGCACTATAAATCAAATTTATATAACAATTTAAACACATTTAAATCACCATTGATTTCAACGTCGATTGAGACCGTTAAAGGCAATGGAAAAATGGTAAATAGGCACGGTTACCATGAGCGTAGCAGTATTAACTCATAGGCATGACAGCACGGTATTAGATTGATCTCTGGTAGGTTTTAATCAGAATTGTCGCTTGGTTTAGGCTCATGTTTGTTAATAATTTCAAGATAGCGACTTTCAATGAATTTTTTCTCTTTCGAGAGGTTTTTTAAGGCCTCTCTGGTTTGTTCCAGCTCTTCTTTCACCGCCTGAAGTTTAGGACCATCTTCGGTGCTTTTTTCTTGCAGTGAAAGTTGCTCAAGTGCCTGACTTTGTTCAGCTATTTGTTTCTTATAGTCGGAAATCATGTCTGACATGTTTTGTTTTTCCCGGGCAAAGTTCTCCATCAGCTTAACTATTTCTGCATCAGAGCTAGAACCCGCTTTTTCAAACCCATCTAATTTTTGCTTGAGCGAGCTATTTTCCTTTTGCAATTGTTCTGTGGATTGATATTGGGCAAACAGCTTCTGTTTTGTGTCTTCCAATTGCGCGACGCTCCTATCCAAATCACCTTTAAGTTTTTTAACCAACTTATGCGATTTTAATAGCTTGCTGTTAAGCTCATCTATTTTTTTCCTTTCCGATGCGCTGACTCGGGTACCGGTTGACGCTTTTACGTCTGCCAATTGCTGCTCGAGATGTACCTGCACATTGGCTAACTCTTGGATTGTGGCTTGATTATCTTCAACAAATTTCGTGGATTTATCGATCGCGTCCGCACAGTATTGCAAAATTTGGTTTTGCTTTTCATCAACCGAATGATTGCCCTTAACAACCGTTTGAGCAAACAACCTGAACTCTCTTAATATCAGCAATAGAATATAAAACCACGCCGCCAATATGAGCAGGCCCGCATTAACGGCAATGTATAACAAAAAATCAGCAGGGAGATTGTTAAAAATCATGGCACTTTCCCAGTTAATAATCATTATAGATTTTAGTGACTGACAAAAATTCTGCCTATAATAACTCTAGACTTTTCAATAAAGTGGTTGTTCGTGAAAATATTATTGGTAGATGACAGTGCTGCAACGCTGGAAATAATCAAACGCGGGTTGGAAAAGTTTGAATACCGTAAGCTTTTGATTAAAAAAGCAAACAGTGCCAAGGAAGCGCTCAAAGAAATTGGCAGCTGGCAGCCTGATATTGTATTAACGGATTGGCACATGCCTGATATTTCAGGACTCTCTTTATTAAAAGCGATTAAACAAAAACAACTTGATATCACCATTGCTATGGTCACCACCGTTGATGAGCAGGACAAAGTTCGAGTCGCGCTCGAACATGGCGCTGAATTTGTTCTATCTAAGCCTTTTGCAGATAATGACTTGCATCATAAAATTATGCCGCTGGTACTTGCTGCTGAAGCAAAAATTAAAACCCGAAAAATCCATACGCTACATAAAGGTGTCGCACTGCCCCAGGTGGGGCAATGGGAACGATTAATGCACAAGCATGTAGACGATAAGCTCGAGCTTCATCAAGTTAACCCCTTATCTTTCTCACCAGAAGATTTGCCCTGTGTTATGGCAGTTTTCGAAGACCCAGAAAGCCAAAAGATGCGTGCTATTGCTATTTTGGATATTTACGCTGTATGTGTGCTTGCTAAGAGTGCTAGAGCTATTTCAGAGCAAACCTCCCATGATGCCATTCATCTTAGTCAAATATCTCCCGAGTTACTGTCCGCATGTAAAGAAGCGCTAAGTTCGACATCTTACGCCTTTTTGGACTCATACACTCGCCGTAGCTTACGACTTAAAAGTTTGCGTTTTATTGGCAAACCATTTGCGAAATTAAGACGCTTATACAAAAGTGCAGATAACATGAGAATTGACTTGTGCTGTCAAAGACCAAATATGGCGCAGGGTAAAATATTATTGGTCGGCTTTCTTTAGGTGGTATATTAATCTAATAAAGGCAAGTGTTACCGCCAATTAAGATACCTTAATTACTGGTTATATTGCTCATCAAAAAATGAAAACAAACTTAAAAATTGCGCGGCTTCCTTGCCGCTGCAAGTGCTTGGGAACGGTCAGAAGTTGTTTATCTTGTATGAAGTAAATACTTACTTGCAATGATTTGTTTGGCGTTTTGTAGCGCTCTATTCAAGGCTTGCGCCATATTCTTGCCACCGGCTTTGACGGTTAGCATAGGTAAGCCTGGCATAACTAAATCGACTTGACACATTGTCAGCGGACCACATTTTTTACTCGCCTTTTGCGCCAAAGTCACATTCACCTTACGAATATTATCTGTGTACTTCGACAGTAGCTTATTCACCAATTTGGACAGTTGTATTTTCACTTGTGGCGACACCAACTGTTGTTTCGAGACCAAACTCAACCTCACGTTACTCACCTTTAAAGTTACAACTTACACAAAGTAAACATCTTGTTCTGTAGGTACAAATCTACTAAGCTTGCCAAAAAGATAAAAGCTGATTATTTCTAATTAACCATCAGTAAATAACGAACAATTATGAATATTAACTTTAACCACCTTTATTATTTCTGGCAGGTCAGTAAACACGGCAGTATTGCCGCGGCAAGTAAAGTGTTGCACCTTACGCCACAAACCATAAGTGCCCAGCTGAACAGTTTGGAAGAGCGACTTGGAAAGCCACTATTTTTGAGAGAAGGTCGTGGTTTAAGACTCACTGACTTTGGCACTTTAACTAAACAGTATGCTGATGACATATTTTCTATCGCTGAGGAATGGCTGGAAACAACTCAGAGTGGCGCTACAAACGCACACAGAACTCTGAAAGTAGGTATTTCCGACGCTTTACCTAAATCGCTAGTTTCTAAATGGTTGTCACCTCTTATAGACAACGATAAAGTGGCAAACCTGCACTGCATTGATGGTCAACAAACCGAATTACTCGCACAAATGGCGACGCATAAACTCGATATTGTACTTGCTGATAAACCTCTCGATTCCAGCCTACCGTTTAAGGTTTTTTGTCATGAAATAGGTAACAGCCAACTAGGCTTTTACGGGGCAAAATTTTGGCATGAACAACTAAAACAAAACTACCCAGCTTCGTTACAAGACCAATCGATTGTGCTGCCAGCAAAAAGCAGTCCAATGACAAACGCTATCCAATACTGGTTGAACGAACAAAACATCGAAGTAAAAGTAGCAGGTCATGTTGACGACAGTGCTCTAATGAAAGCTTTGGGGCAACAAGGTTTTGGTATTTTTCCAGCCCCCTTGTCTATTCAAAACGAATTACAACGACACTATGATGTAGAGCTTATCGGCGTCATTGAAAACGCCTACCAACATTACTTTGCCTTTACACCGGATAGACTGATTAAGGATTCGATTTTTTCTGAATTTGTTAGTTTCGCTAAAAAAGCTTCTCAAAATGAGAATCTTGGCGCGCAGCAAGCATAAATACACGACTAATTGTTAATGAGAGCACCATGCAAAAACCCAAAATTACCATTTATTATTGTGTCTTATGCCAATGGCTACTGAGAAGTGGCTGGCTTGCACAAGAGTTGCTATCTACATTTTCGGATGACCTACAAGAAGTGTCTTTAGCACCTGCTGACAAAGGTGTGTTTCAAATTTTTTATGACTCTGAATTAATTTGGTGCCGCAAAATCGACGGTGGATTTCCAGAAGCGAAAGAATTGAAGCGCAGAGTAAGAGACAAACTCGACCCAGGTCGAAACCTGGGTCATATAGATAGCTAATGACAGTTTAAAGCGCATATTGGGAGATGATTTTATACACTTGGTTAATGTTGTCTCCCGCTTTGAACTCTTTCGCAATCGGCGTTGGATCTGATCCTACCCAGATCTTTAGTTCAGAATCTAAATCAAAGTGACCTGCAGACTCTTTGCTAAATTTGGTGATTTTGTTGTAAGGGATACTGAGCATTTCCACTTTACTGCCCGTTACGCCCTGTTTGTCTATTAATATTAAACGCTTGTTTGTAAAAATGAACATGTCACGGATCACCTTATAAGCTTGTGCCACTTCTTCACCCTCCACTAAGGTGTCTGCTAACAGGCTGTCTAACTTATCACTATCTACTTCACTGGCATTTCCTAACAACCCACTTAATAGTCCCATTTTCTTTGCTCCTTTTGATTTTGGCTTTTCCAGCTTAGGCAAACATCAATCGCTTGTAAAACCTAACACTCCACATAAACGACCGACATTTTTAAAGGTACTTAACGATTGAACCGCACTCAACAAAAGGCATCTTCACCGATACATTTGCAAATCAGTCCCTTCGATTTCGCACACTTCAACAACTGTTTTTTGCTGAGCCATCACGCGCATAAAGCGCCCCAGATGCTGATATTGTATTGGTGCTTTGGCAAAGCCACTTGCCCAATGCGCTAACATAAATAGGTAGAAATCACATACGGTGAGTTGTTCTCCTAGCAGGTAGGTGGAATTACTAAGTTGCTCGTCAATTAATGAGAACATCTCACCGACTCGTTGCTGCTGGGTAGCTGAAATCTCTATTTGCCCTTGTTCATTCTGCAAATGCTTTTGTGGATAAAAATACAACATCATCTCGGGCTGCAAAGTAGTCGTTAAATAAAACAACCACTGATAGAACTTGGCTCGTTGAGTACTTTGAGGTGCTGGAATTAGCGAGTTTTCAGGGTGGCTTTCACACAGGTGCAAACATATTGCGGCACTTTCAAATAGCACGAGTTCTTTATCTACCAAAGTTGGGATACGGCCGGTAGGATTTAAAGCAAGATACTCAGAGGCTTTTTGCTGTTCGGTTTTACGGTCAATCAAAACTAACTCGTATGGTACATTTAAATGTTTCAAAACCATATGAGGAGCCCAACTTGCGTTACGAGGGAAGTAGAAAAGAGTAAACATACTGAAACCTGCCGATTTTTGTTGTAATTTTTCGCTTATCCTATCACCATTTGGTTTTAAAAGCGCGCTGCCAAGTTTTACCATCTTCTGGTTAGCTAGCACTACCAAAATTATTTTACATCAACCTTACACGGCCAATTTGTTGTTATATTAAGTAGACACTTTGCTATCGTTCTCTTTGGTTTTTCAGAGCTCACGCTAAATAAAAAACGATGTAAACAGTGTCAATGTAAAGCCCCTTTCCAGCTTTAATTAATGAGCCATTGGGGAGCTGTTTTATGCTGAAGACTGCCTTTGGTATTCGTTATGAAACTGCTTTTTCGCAGTAGCTATAGAGTAGATTATTATTGGAATAGCTAAATATATGCGATGAATTGCCTTAGGGTTAAAACAACAGGGCAAATTTCTGGTTTCTGTGTCGCAGCTGTATATTTTTGGATACTAAGTCTATCTATGTCTTCACAGCAGGCTTAATTTTCCATGATGACAACCAATCCCGCCTAAATGAAACAGTTGTAATCATGGCAAGATATTATTTGGGCAAGTAAATATTTTCGCCCTTCAGATAAATTAGGCATATATATATAAAGTTTAGCTGGGCAATATATAATGAAATGAGAGAAGTATCAGCACCATGAAAATAAAAACCGTTTCGTTTTTGCAATCGTTATTGCTGGTTGCGCCGGTAAGTTTGCTCGCTTACTTTTTTACTCAACAAAGCATAAATAGCAATGCACACCATGAACGTGTGGCAACCTTAATTGAAATAAAAAGCCTAGATGCGAAGCTCGATGCAGCTGTTCTAGAAATGCTGAATTCAGAATTGATTCAATTCGACTCCCTTGCCAAGCTTAATCAAACCGTGGAGAAGATAAAAGGTGATGCCTACACTCCATTTATCGATACCAATTTGGTAGTTAATGAAAAATTACAAGTATATATCAAGCTTATTGAACAAAAAGCGCAGAAAGTCGAGTCCATAAAAACGTCCGCCACCAATATAAGAAATAGCTTGTTGTATCTGCCACAATTGGTTGCAGAGATAGCGCAACAAGATCCACAACAGGCACTGGTCGCTAATCAACTGCTGAACCAACTTTTACTCAATAGATCACATTTGTTGAGTAATGACCCGTTGATAAACCAACAAACGACAACTTCAAAGTTATGGACAACTTTTTTACAGCACCTTGAGGTAGCACAGCAGCTGAGTATGGACTTAGATGATACAAAGCATAAATTTCTCCAAATACTAAGCGACGCTACCTTTAAAGAGCTCAACGATGCGTATCATCAATTTCATACTGAGCAAATCAATCAAGAAAAGTCGCTGAGCCAAACTTTGCTGATCACCGCCATGGCACTCTTTGCATTACTGGTGTTTATTTTACATCGCTTACACACCGCCAAAGATCATGCAATTAACGCAGGTAAAACCTTAGACGATGCCGTGGCAAGACTGACCGAAGGCGTCGCTGTCTTCAATTCCCGCGGTAAATTAATGCTTTCAAATAAATCCTGGCGGCAGCACTTTGGTTATGATGAAAATACGCCCCTGCCCCAATCACTCTCAGCTTGGCAACAAACCCATCAAGAAGCGCTCAGCTTAAATAAAGAACTGCATCGAACTTCTGCGGGCACGTGGCTTCAAGTGAAAACGGTTGACATGCACGATGGCGGAAAAGTGTTTGTCAGTGTGAACGTAACGCTATTTAAGAAAGCCGAAGAAGACTTACGAAAGTGGGGTTATGCGATAGAACAAAGCCCTGCATCAATTATCATTACCGATCCTCGTGCACGTATAGAATACGTAAACCCTAAATTTGAAAAAGTCACAGGCTATTCATTAGCTGAGATCAAAGGAAAAACACCAAGTATCTTGGGTGGAAAACCAGCTTTAAGTAACTACAAAAACTTGTTAAAGGCCGTTCGTCGCGGTGAAGTTTGGCGAGGAGAGTTTTACAACAAGCGCAAATCTGGCGAGCACTACTGGGAGTTTGCTTCAATCTCACCTATCAAAAACAAGCAAGGTGATATAACCAACTTTATCGCAATTAATGAAGACATCACCGCGCAAAAGAAAATAAATGCCCAGTTAAAAACCGCTTCGGCAGTGTTTAACGCCACACAAGAAGGCATTATGACAACTAACGCCAATTTGGAGATCACGGCGGTAAATCCAGCCTTTACCGATATAACTGGTTATGAGCCGCATGAAGTGCTGGGTAAAAAACCAAATATGCTGAGCTCTGGCAAACACGATAAACATTTTTATGAGCAAATGTGGACAACGTTAAAAAGCCAAGGGAAATGGGCTGCTGAAATCTGGAATAAGCATAAAGATGGCAGCGTCTACCCTGAGTGGTTGGCTATCAGTGTTGTGTATGATGAACATGGTGAAGTTCAGCAGTATGTCGCTATTTTATCAGACATGACAGAGCGTAAAGCACAAGAAGAGCAAATTGAGTATCAAGCTTACTATGATGCATTAACCGGATTACCCAACCGAACTTTGCTACTGGAACGAATAGAGCAAGATATTAGACGCTTGTCCCGAACCGAACATGTCAGTGCGGTATTGTTCATTGATTTAGACAGGTTTAAGCGCATAAACGATACCATGGGCCATGAAGCTGGTGATATTTTGCTAATTGAAGTCGCCAAGCGGCTGAGTAATATTATTCGTCAAAGCGATACCCTAAGTCGCTTCGGAGGCGATGAGTTTGTGCTATTGCTGACACAAATCACGCATGCCGATCATGCTGCACAAGTCGCGGAAAAGATCATCAGCGCATTAAACCAGCCGTTTTCTATCAACGGTTTTGAGATGTTCATTGGTGCTAGTATTGGTATCGCCGTTCTCCCCAACGATGCCAGGGATCATAAAGAGCTGTTACGTTTGGCAGACTTAGCTATGTACAAGGCCAAAGACTCGGGACGGAACCAATTTCATTTCTTTGCACAAGAGATGCAACTGTATGTAAACCGCCGAGTAGAACTGGAACAACAACTAAGACTCGCATTGGAACATAATCAGCTCACTATTTACTATCAACCGATTGTCGACATTGAAACTGAAACGCTATACGGCGTTGAGGCATTAATGCGTTGGCCTATCGATTTTGACCACTATATTTCTCCCGAAGAGTTTATTCCCGTTGCCGAAGAAAGTGGTTTAATTGCTCAGCTTGGCGAATGGATGTTGGCAGAAGCGTGCTCCCAAATCCGCACCTTAAATGCAGCTCTGGGAATAAACTGCTATTTATCAGTAAATTTATCAAGCCAACAATATCGTTTGGGGTTTAACGCCACCACCATCAAACAAGCGATGCGTACTTCTGGATTTAAGGCTGAAAATCTGACGTTAGAGATCACCGAGAGCATTCTGCTTGAAGACGACAATGAAATTAAATCGTGGTTACATAGCTTAAAAGCGACAGGCTTACAGCTAGCCATAGATGACTTTGGTACCGGCTACTCTTCATTGAGTTACTTAAAGCGTTTCCCAATCGACACCCTAAAAATTGACAGAAGCTTTATACAAGACATCGCCCATAATCAAGACGCGGAAGTACTCACCAAAGCAATTCATTCGATGGCTAACTCTCTGGCGCTCAAGGTCATAGCCGAAGGTGTCGAAGAGGCTGAGCAGTTACAAGCTTTACAAAAGCTCGGTTGCCAATATGTACAAGGCTTCTATTATGCCAAGCCGATGGCCTATGAATCTCTAAAGCAGTGGGTAGAGACATATACATTTAGTGATAACAGTAAAGCACATAGTTTGTGGCTAGATTAACCTCCTAGCCTATCCCATAACAATGACACTGCTAGTTTCAACTACCTAAGCCTCTGTCTAGCTTAGAATGCGAAGGGTACAACTCGAACTCACAATGCCGGCAACTAGCATAAGTGGACTCGTCGCGCGCCAAAAGCGTTTCTAGGGCAGTTTTCGACATTTCCCTTCGCAACAGAAAAACGACTCGTATGACAGTTACCCAAAAGTTTACGAACAGGTCGTCACCAGAATATAAAAGCGCTAATTAACCAGACTAAATGGAAAGGTATTGAAAATTTAATTTTTTTATAAATTGATGTTGGAAAGATCAATAGTATAAAAAAAACAAGAAACTTAAAAACAAAAGGTTAATTAAAGAATTAAATTTTGGTAAATAAAAATAGTAAGCTACACTATTTTGTTTTTTTACTAAAGAAGCTTAACGGATACCCGGCCTGTTTTGGTTAAAATACCACCACCTCAACTTCTAAATGACACATGATACTAACAACTTCTACAAACATTGCCTTTTGATTCTCTTGTATATTTACCCTAATTAACTACCAGTCAATACCAAATAAAAGATGCATGATAAATTTCAGTGTATTAAGAAGAATATAAGTGGCTATATGACAAATCTGATTGAAATTAGCGACATGTTTCGGGTCACTTTCAGCGCCAAAAACCAAAAAGAACATTAATTTAAAATACTGCATTATGGCGCATAAATTAAACCACCAATAGTACCCTTCATTTTGTTATCAAACAAGCAAAAAGAAATCTGCAGTACAATAATTACACACCTCACACTTTACACTCTGGATAGTTAAAATTACGAATTAATATGAATTTAAACCTTGATTTACAATGATTTTTCTCAATTAAAATTGTCATAAAAATGACATTGAAATGACCAATTCCAGGCCGTAGGATACGCCTGCCATTTGGCAATATTTGACAATTAACTAGAAGGAATTTCTAAGTGAAAAAAATGCTATTAACCACTCTTATGGGTCTAATTTTACCTGCCAGTTTTTCTGCATTGGCAACCAATGTCGATCTTTCAGCAGGCTACTACAATACTCAAGAAGTACTGGAGTTTGGTCGTAAGTTTCAAGTGGTAAAAGCGCAGCTAAGCAACGCTGGTTACGAGCTACACCAATGTGAAGAGCAACCTATTTATTACTTTGTAGCACCAACAGAAGACGTTTTCCTGCACAATAAAACGGAATGTCAGTACTCAATCCCAAGAGATCCAGATAACTACTCACTGCGTACAGACTACGCTTCTGTAGTAATTGATATCCACTACAATCAAGTAAGTTACCTATACCACGAAGGTAACGTAGACGTTAGCTACTTCACTGTCTACTAATTTCGTGTTTGAGGTGGCATGTGCCCTGCCACCTCTTAAAGCACTCAAATACATTCATTACGTACCTAAAACTCAATCATTTGGTAAACTAAATCCAGAAGGAATTTCTCCGTGAAAAAAATGCTATTAACCACGCTTATCGGTTTGGCTTCATCAATCAGTTTCTCTTCTTTCGCAACCAATATCGATCTCGCTTCAGGCTACTACAATACCCAAGAAGTGCTTGAATTTGGTCGTAAATACCAAATGGTAAAATCGCAGCTAAGCAAAGCGGGTTATCAGCTTCAAAAGTGTGATGAGCAAAGAATTTATTACTTTGTCGCACCGACTGAAGATGTATTCTTAGACAACACAACAGTATGTTATTACCAAGTGCCAAATGATCCAGATCATTACTTCACGGATGGCGACTATGCATCTGTGAACATCGACATTCACTACAATCAAGTGAACTACCTTTATCATGAAGGCGATGTAAAGGTGAGCTATTACACCGTATACTAAGTTTCTAGCCAAAGAGTCGCACAATGTGCGCGCTCTTTGGTACCGAGTAGCAAGTATTTCCTGTACATCCACATAGTAATAGCCCTGCAACAACCCTTCGCACTACGTAAAACGCGGCCTATTTATGCGTAACGATTTGCTGAACAAGCCTATATTTCGTAACTGCGAGCAGGATGCTTCAATTGATGACTCAATAACCTCAGCTACGAATAAGCGTTTTCACGTAGTACTGCTAGCTATTACAAGTGAAAGCAACGAACAGAGAGTCAACAAAATAACATTATTGGGCAAATTCACTTATCCGCAATTTAGGTGCAATATGTTACTTAACCTTCCACAGAAATATTCGTTATGGCTGACCAGCACAAAGCCGTTTGGGAGCTTATTTAATAAAGCAGCCACATCTTCTTGGCTGTTAAGATCTAAATGGTTATCAGGTTCATCTAATAGCATAAATGAACCACTCATCGCTGCTATGACGATTGCAGCTTTGACTTTTTCACCACCACTTAATAGCTTGATCTGCGACTCTACATGTAATCGGTTTAACCCAACATTCGCAAAGCAAGTACGCAGCTCAGCCTCTGGTTTATTGAGCCTTGTCTTTGCATATTCAATCAATGGTTTATGTTTTGGTAAGCATGAGCAATATTGGTCGACATAAAAAGGTTGCTTTGGCCTATAAACCACACCTTCCTTAACGTCATATTCTCCAGCCAAAGTACGCAGTAGTGTGGACTTTCCAGAGCCATTGTCTCCTGTCACTCTTAATTTCTGTGTTGTGGTCAGCAAAAAGCTCAATGATGACGATATTCCCTGATGAAGAACAGCTTGATGCATCCCTATTTTTTCACGTTCCAGTGCATACTCAGCAAAATAAAATCGGTTTTCCTGTTTAGTATTAACAAACACGGACTGCTTCTTTAGTGTCTCAACTTCACGACTCAGTAGTCTGGTTTGTTGAGATAATCGTCTGCTTACCCGCTGCGCCTTAAAATCGCCCAGCATTTTGCTTTGACTACCGGAACGAACATTGGCAGCACCTTTGGCGTTTTGTTGTTGATGCTTTTGCTTAGCTTCTTGAACCGCGACTTTTAGCGTCTTAAGCTGTTGCTTTTGTTGTTGATGTTGCGAAATTAGACGCTCGGCTTCAGAGCTAAGGGTATCTCGATACAATTGCAAACCAGGACCAAAACAACGTAACTTGGAGGATTCTAGATGTAATATTTGTTGCGCATTATCAATTATTTTAGCATCGTGAGTTACCACTAGCGCACCATGTTGGTACTGTCTTAGCTGTTCTGTTAGCCAGTTTCGATTGCTTTGATCTAAATGGTTACTAGGTTCATCCAGTAATAGAAACCACGAGTGCGAGAATAGCACTTCGAGAAACACGCGCATTTTTTCCCCCGGACTATAATCCGTAAAGGGGGTTTCCAAACAAACCCCCATGGGTGCAAGCCTAGTTTGCCACTCTTGCTCTAACAGCCATTGATCGTTTATTAACTCAATATCTTGTACCGATGCACCTCCAGCTTGCGCTCTTTTTAGCGCTGCGAGTTGAGCACAAAGACCTAACATCTCAGCAAGTGTGTTAAATTCAGCAACTGCATTTTGAGGTAGATAAAACACATTGCTAGAATAGTGCACGGTTCCTGATAACGGAGATAAACGCCGTGCAATCAATTCAAGCAAGTGCGATTTACCGCTGCCATTAGGTCCCGTCAATACAGAATATGTGCCGCTAATTGATTGGGTAACATCCTCAAGCAGAACTCTACCACTGGGTAATTGATAACAAAGATTTTTTAAATTTATAGATGGCATATAGATCCCTTAATCACATAAGGCAGGGATCTACGCATGTAAAGTCGTATAGCAAATGTATGCTTAGCTTAAGATAAGACACAACAACAAGAACACAGATCCCTGCACAGGTAAAAAACTTAATTCAACCGTGTTGGGGATTAGTTATTCATTGATGTTGGCGCTCCTAGAGACAAATACTTTGTATTAAAACGATGTGCTGCATCAGTATGCCGCAGCAACGCTCAAAGTCAATTTAAAACACATAGTTTAGGGACACATACTAGGGCAACTCTGCAAACTCTAGTAATTTTTCTCCACTCAAACGATAAATGATCCATTCATCCTGGGCTTCTGCACCGATGCCCTGGTAGAACTCAATTGCGGGCTTATTCCAGTCTAAAACCACCCATTCAAAGCGGCCACAATCTTTTTCTACCGCAAGCCTAGCTAAGTATTTCATTAACGCTTTGCCAGCACCATTGCCTCGCTTATCTTGGCTGACATATAAATCTTCTAAGTAAAGCCCATATTTACCAAGCCAAGTCGAGTAATTAAAGAAATAAACCGCAAATCCGATGGCTTCACCTTCTAGTTCACAAATTACACAGTGTGCTCTTGCATCACCACTAAATAGCTTTTCTTCAATTTGTTCTACCGTGTTCAATACAGCATCAGGTTCTTTTTCGTAGATAGCCAAATCATTGATGAAATCTAAAATAAGCTCGGCATCAGTTTTTTTTGCAGGACGAATAATCATAGTCGTCAGTTACCTTTCAAAACTCAGTTATACAAACCCTATCAGGTTGAAGCTTTACCGTACAGCACAGCAAGTTCAATGGTCAGTTTAGTGGATAACATTGACTATTTTTAAGTCAATAATGTGAGCTATCAATATCGCAACAACGTATACAATTTAAGATGAATAAATACGGAGATACTAAAATGCGTTATCTAATTGTGGCTTTGCTATTTGCAAGTTGCTTGGCTCGAGCTGAACTATCGCAAGTAGAAAAGTTAATCCCTAACCCTCAACTGGTCGGCGAAACCAGTCGGATGACATACGTATTCTGGGACGTATATGATGCCACGCTTTATGCCACTAATGGTCAATATTCAAACGAGTCGCCATATGTGCTCAAACTCGCGTATCTAAGAGATTTGGACGGAGAAGCGATTGCTGAACGCTCTTTGAAAGAAATGCAAAAGCAAGGGTTTAGCGACAAAGCTCTAGGTCAGTCATGGCTGGTAAAGATGAAAAGCATCTTTCCTAACGTGAGCAAAGGAACTGTTTTATATGGCGTCAGAAACGAGCAAGGGTTTACTGAATTTTATCACGGTGAAAAGCAAATAGGGCTAGTTGCTGACGAACAATTCACTAATTGGTTCTTTGCAATCTGGTTAAGTGAAAAAACTTCCGAACCGGAAATGCGTGCTGAAATTTTGGGTCTTAGGAGCACTTCATGAAAAAAATAATAGCAATCATTACGTTAGTATTCATACTCGCAGGTTGCAGTGTCGCCATTGATGGGGAAAAGTACCGTTCGCTCACACCCACATTCAATCCTTATCACTTTTTTGACGGTAAAGTAGTGGCTTGGGGTATCGTCCAAGACCGAGACGGAAACCTGATCCAACAATTTAAAGTTAATATCGATGGTAGTGTCGATGGTAATGGTGCCTTAGTGCTCGATGAAACCTTCAGTTACCTCGTGGGTGAGGGGGTTACTAAACGCATTTGGACTATTGAACAAACCGCGACTGAATCCTATTCTGGTACAGCATCGGATATACTAAGTGCCGCCACTGGACAAACTTTTGGCAATGCAATGAATTGGCGTTATGAAATGGATTTACCCGTTGATGATACGAGTTATGTTGTAGAATTCGACGATTGGATGTGGGCTTTTAATGACGATACGTTAATGAACCGCTCGTATATTAAAAAGTTCGGTATTGTGATGGCTGAAGTCACGATTTTTATGAAAAAACAATAAGTTAGCTCAGAGCCGATGTAGATTGTCGGCTCTGAAATGACCGCTTAGCTGCCGCTTATGGACAAGGACATAAATACACTGAGCGGATTATCACGGTAGAAACCGAATCGTTCACACCGTTCAAAACCCAAACTTTCATAAAGACTAATTGCCTCTGTCTGATTAATGCCAGTTTCCAAACGGATCAGGGGAATTTGTGCTTCTCCAGCATAATGCAATAAGATTTGCATGATGCGTTTTGACAGTCCTTTGCCGCGATAGCTTGGCTTGACGTACAGGCGTTTTATTTCACCATAAAGACGCTTATCAAATTGTTTTACAATAGCTCCACACGCAACAATACCCTCGTCGTTTTGTAACCCAACCGCATACACATTAGGCTGGTTTAACTCTTCTAATGACAGCGATTGATCACTGGCGATGGGATAAAGGCGATTCATCAGCCTGTCGATATCTGCAAAAACAAGCCTTACTTGTGGGTCTTCTGATTTTAGCTGAATTAACTGCATACCTGCCTCAAAAGTTAAACCCTGATTTATTGTTACATATCAAGTCAGATCTCCAGTTATCGTGACATTGAAGATCATGACAAAATGACCAACCTTGTAGCGAACTGAAGAGAACAGGGTTTTTAGATGACCGAGATTGTCGATTATTGTATTTATTGGTCAGCGTAGCACTATACATAGTTCAGTATGATAATACCAATCTATTGAGTCAGATAGACAAGAAACCGAAATGAAATTTAACTAAAACTTGTGAAGGACAAGTTCTATCGCCTTGAAAGTTATTGCTCTGGCAAGCAATAAAAACCGCCTTTCAATGATTGTAACGCAGTTTGATTATTTGCTAATTATCGCCACTGCTGCATCAGCAGGGAAACTCATAATTGTCAGTGCTAACAACAAGCAGGTGAATAATACAACCAATACTAGTGAACTTGACTGAGTGCGATAATTTTGTTGAGAACTGAACATTGGGACTACTCCAAAATGCGATTTAACTAACGATCCAATTCCCTTTCAATACCACTTAGTAATTAACTATTGTGACTGAATTTCATACTAATTAATGAAAATAGTACTACAAAAAAAAATAACATCCAAACTAAAATACTACAAAATTTATAAAAACCCATACCAAAGAGTGTACAAAAAGAAACCAACCATAATTAAAACAATATGTTATGGATTTTTTTAACAGTGACGAAAGATTACAATTTCTGTAGCTCTTAATCCTAGAGACAGGTTTTTCGTCCATATTAAGCAGTTGCTGCTATATTTTTTGTAATGACTTCTCTGGAGTTTCACTATGACCGATGCTGTGTATGAAGCGATGCCCGTGTTAGCAGTCGATAAAGAATGGAACATCGTTTCTGCAAGCCCAAAAGTTGAGTCTCTATTTCGTTGGAAAGCCCCTCTGATAGGTTTGAATTTAGAAGATCTCTTTGTGTTTCCAACCTGCCTAGATGATCAATTTTTTGCCGTGCGTGACGGCACAGTAATCCAAGTGTCACTTCATCATTTTCCTGACAACAGATACAACTTATCACTTTATAAAGCTCAAGCGGGCTATGCAGTTCAAGTAACTGAATTATCTAACTTTTACTGTCAAAGTTCTCTTGAAGATGAGCAAACAAGAATACTTCGCCATGCGGTCGATAGTGCGAATCTGGGTGTATGGTGTTATGACTTGGGCAACAAAGTAGCTTATTTCTCCCCCAAATTTAAAACCTTGTTAGGGCTGAATGCATCGGATGAATTAGATTGGGAAGCATTAATCAAGATGTTACACCCAGATGATCAAAGTCTGTTCGCTGAGTTACTGGCACACCATATCGAGCAAGGGTTAATGATCCAGTGCGAATTTAGAGTGATAGTCCGAGGAGTATGTCGCTGGTTTGAATTTAAGGGCGAACAAGTTAAATACTGTGTGCGCTCGCGAAGTATCTATGGAATTTTAGCGGACTGTACTTACGAAAAAGATATGTTAATTGCACTTCACGATGCAGAAGAAAGTAAAGAGCTCGCGATGCAAGCTGGGATCATTGGTACGTGGAGAGGTACCAATATTTCAGGTAGGTGGATATGGAGCTGGGATAGTCAAGCTAACGAAATCTTTAAACTAGATCTCGAAGATATAGGGAACTTACAGCGCTGGAAGGACTTACTTCATCCCGCTGATAAAGAGCGCGTAATTACTGCGTTGGAGCACTCTATTAGCAATGGTAGTGGGTTTGAACAAAGATATAGATGTTTAGTAAACAACGATGTGATATACGTCTACGCAAAGGCAATTGTTGGCCTCGATAATACGGGAAAGCCTTGCAGAATAGACGGCGTAGTCATTGAGCAAACCGACATTTATATTGCGCAAAAAAAACTGCAACATATCAATCAGGAGTTAGAACAACGCGTCAAAGAACGTACTGCCGATTTAGAAGCCGCAATAGAAGCGGCTGAGCGGGCAAGCCGAACCAAATCTGATTTTCTTTCGATGATGAGCCATGAATTACGTACGCCAATGAATGGCATCATCGGCGCTTTAGATCTTCTTACCCTTTCTGATTTATCTGACGAAGACCAAGAGCTCATCGAGACAGCGTCCATTTCTGCTAACAACCTAGTTGCCATCCTCAATGAAATCTTAGATTTGGCTAAAGTGGAACAAGGCAAAATGGAGCTGGAAAGTTACCTGTTCAACCCTTCAAATATGCTTCATAACATCGTTAAAACTTTTGAAGCACAGGCTAGAGAAAAAGGTATTAAGTTAGAGATTTTAGAATCTCCAGATATTCCTATTGAAGTAAGTGGTGACGAAAAACGCATTCGACAAATCATTTTCAACATCATTAGCAATGCAATCAAATTTAGTGTTTCTGGTCGTGAAGGTGGGCCAGTAGTAAAGATTAATGTAGATTGGAAATCAGATGGCATTGCACTATCTCATATCACCTATCGAATAGAAGATAACGGCATTGGCATCACCAACGCTGTACAAAAGAAACTATTTTCCCCATTCACCCAAGCTGAACCCTCTACTAACCGAAAATTTGGTGGCACCGGACTCGGGCTGGCAATTTGTGGCAAGCTCGTTGATTTAATGGGAGGAAAAATATCTCTGGATAGTCAATATGGCTGTGGTACCACTTTTGAAATCGACATTCCTATCTGGAAGCGAGATCAAGTTGAAGCACCTACACCAATTCATCAACGAATAATCTGGTTTAGCGACGAAGATTGGCATAAAGAACCATTAATAGAACAGATTTATTTAGGGTGTAATAAATACAGCGATGAAATACTTGAGCATGATGCTGCTCAAGAGAATACTCAAGATGCTATAGCCGTTGCTGTTTGTCTGACGTCATTAGCGCCAGCTATTGCAGCTCGAAAATTAGCGATTCCGACACTGATTTTTTGCTCGCTACCACTGCTCGACAGCGCTAAAAGTCAGCTTAATGGCACTCGCATCAAATTGGTAATGGGACAGACCCACAGTTCTATCGCTTCGAACCTGACCAAACTCGCGACTAAGTTGGCAAATCAAGATGATGAATTTGCTGCGCTGGAACTGAGCGGTCTAGAGGAGCTGCTGAGTCCAACGGCTAGTCACTGTTTACCTCAAGAATCTAGCAGAACATCCAAGTGCCAAATTCTACTTGCGGAAGATAATCCCTTTAATCAAAAGCTGTTAGTAAAACAACTTAAAAAGCTAGAGTTATGTTGTGACGTCGCCAGTGACGGTAAGCAAGCTCTTGAAATGTTGTTCAAGAAGAAGTACCGGTTACTGCTTACAGATTGCCATATGCCAGAAATGAACGGCTATGAGCTCACCAAACAGATACGCGTAAGAGAAAAGCTAGACAAACTAGACCCTATTCCAATTATCGCCGTAACGGGGGCTGCGATGAAGGGTGAACGGGAGTACTGCTTGTCATGTGGTATGAATGATTTTGTTAGTAAGCCACTGAGATTAAAAGAGCTGAAAGAAACTTTAAGCAAATGGCTTGTACAGAGGCAAAATGACTAAACAAACTTTAAACCAACAGGTGATTATCGACTTAATTGGTGATGATCCAGATTCCGCAAAACAGTTTTACAGAGACTTTTTAGTACAAGCCAAAAGCTCTTTCGATAAATTGCGTGACTACTGCAAGACGGCTCAGTACCAGAGTTTAAAAGATGAAGCGCATTATTTGAAAACCTCAGCCAAAGCAATTGGAGCTGAAATTCTTGCTGAGCAGCTGCAGTCATTGGAAGAGGCAGCACTTAACAACGACAAAGATGCGTGTATCGCTTGTGTCAAAGCGATACACTATGAACTTGGTAATGAGTTAACCAATGCACTTAAGCCGATTCTGCTGGCAGGTAAATAGGGCCTGCAATCAGGCACCTATTTACTTAACTTAATTGGCATTAGTTGCTCACAGGGAAGCCTCTATCACGCATTAACGCTTCTACCTTCGCATCTCGACCTCTAAACTGGCGATAAGCATCAGCAGGGTCCATTGCATTTCTCACCGAGAACAAATAGTCAACTAAGCGTTTGGCCACGTCCTTATCATAAAAACCACCAGGCGATTGTGCGAAAGCCTCAGCGGCATCTGATGTCAATACTTCAGCCCATAGATAACCATAGTACCCAGAAGAATAGCCTTCTCCGGAGAACACATGTCCAAAATGAGTTGTGCGGTGACGCATCACTATCTCTTCAGGCATACCCAGCGCCTTCAGCTGAGTTTTTTCAAACTCTACAGGATCACCAATTTTCATAGGATCTGTAGTGTGGAACAGCATATCCATGATTGCAGAAGCCAGATATTCGGTGGTCGAGAAACCTTGATTGAAGGTTGCCGATGCTTTGATTTTATCAACCAAAGATTTCGGCATGGGTTTACCCGTCTTATAGTGAACTAGATACTGATTAATGACTTCTTCAGTAGATAACCAACGTTCCAGTAACTGCGATTGAAATTCAGTATAATCACGCACCCCCGAGTTTGAGCTTGGATACTTCACTTTAGAAGAAAGTGAGTGGAGCGCATGACCAAATTCATGGAAATAGGTTTCTGCATCATCCCACGAGATAAGCGTAGGTTGACCTTCTGGTGCTTTAACAAAGTTGGAGTTATTTGAACTTAAAACATTCGTTTTACCATCAAAAGTGGTATGGCTACGGTAAGATGTTGCCCATGCTCCAGAGCGCTTCCCTTTACGAGCAAATGGATCGAGATACCACAAACCAATATTTTCACCACTGGTTTTGTCAGTTACTTCCCACACGCTCACATCAGGGTGAAAGACAGGCACAGATCCCGCTGGCACGGGAGAGAACTCGAAATTAAACAACCGACCCGCTACATAAAACATCGCCTCACGAAGTTTATCTAGCTGTAGATACGCCTTTACCTCATTTGAATCAAGGTCATATTTAGCCTTACGCACTTTTTCCGCATAAAAACGGTAGTCCCACGGCTTAATCTTGATATTCGCCCCTTGGGCATCCGCTATCGCTTGCATATCAGCAACTTCTTCTTTTACACGAGCAATCGCTGCCGGCCATACTTGCTTCATTAGCGCCATGGCATTTTCTGGCTTTTTCGCCATACGGTCTTCCAAACGCCATGCCGCATAGTTCTCGTAGCCTAGTAGACTTACACGCTCATGACGCAGCTTTAGTATTTCCTTAATAATATCTTTATTATCATGCTGACCGTTGTTATTACCCCGATTATAATAATTGCTCCAGACCTTTTTTCTTAATTCTCGCTCAGTTGAGTAAGTTAAAAATGGATCCATCGAAGAACGAGAGTTAGTAACAGCGTACATCCCTTCTTTGCCTCTAGCTTTTGCAGCAGCTGCTGCAGAAGCAACAAAAGACTCAGGCAAACCAGAAAGTTGTTCAGCGGTTAAATAAACGACGTAGTTTTCTTCATCTGCGAGTACATTGTTACCAAAGTCGGTGTGTAATTTCGCCAACGCCAAATTAATGTCTGCATAACGTTGTGCTTGTTCGCCTTTCAATGTTGCGCCATTACGCGTAAAACCATTGTAGCGGGTCCAAGTAATGCGCTGTTCTTCAGGTGTTAGCGAGTTATACTCATCACTTTCATAAACAGCCTTTACACGACTAAATAGCGCTTCATTTTGGGTGATTTGGGTTGAATATTTCGAAAATTTTGGAACCAAGCGGCTCTGAATCTCTCTAAACTCGGCACTGGATACATTTGAGCTCCAGATACCATAGTAAGCGAATAATCTATCAAGCACCTTTCCTGACTTTTCTAACGCTACGATAGTATTTTCGAACGTTGGCTTCGCCGGATTATTAGCGATATTTTCAATTTCTCGCAAGTGTTCTGCCATGCCAGTATCCAAAGCAGGTTCTAAATCCTTTAAATTCATTTTATCGAATTGCGGAACCCCTTGATAAGGGCCTTGAAAAGGTTGTAGTAAAATATTGTCATGTTGCACCGTTTCAACACTTGTGACATTTTGTTTTTGTTCCGTGCTGGTACAACCGCTCAGTGATAAACATATAGCAGCACTCAATATTGCGAGAGAAGTTTTAAACATTAGAGTTACCTTCAAATATTATTGTCACCGAAATATGACAATTACAATCTCAAATCGCAACGTATTTGCGGGTAATTCATTAATAATCGCGATATTTTTGTCATTTATGCCGTGTTTAGTCGTTGCATGCTCTCGGCGACATTTTTATCAGCGCTATCGGTATTAGCAAGATGAAACAACATACTTTTTGCGATCAAATATGACGATAGTGCAAGCAAGCGCAAGACGATACGCAAAACATTAAGAAGCTCCACTTGCTGCCATTCATGTTTAGTGCATTTCGGCTGGGTGTAACTGTGTTACCTAAAAACACAACGCACATCTGATTTATCGATTAATTTGCACAGCAAACTTGAAAAATGACCAGAAATCATCCAAGTTAGTAAAAAAGTGATCCTTGGTGAAATGCAATGGAAGTTGGGATTTTTATCTACGACGGCGCTGAATGTTTAGATTTTTGTGGCCCATTCGAAGTGTTCAATACCGCGAAACGTTTTGTCGAAACGCCGGTAAATATAAGCTTTATAGCTCCCAGCCATACACCCGTAACATCTCGAGGCGGGATGAGTGTAAACCCCCATTACAGCATTTATTCCCACCCAAAATTTGATTTACTAATTGTCGTTGGCGGACTGCACCATAATATTTGTGCTGATATAAACGTACTAAACTGGCTTGCTGAAACTGCTAACCACACATCACAATGCGCCTCGGTTTGTACTGGTGTTTTCATATTTGCTGAAGCCGGGTTGATCGATGGCAAACGTGTGACCACTCATTGGCAAGATATTGATGATCTCAAAGAACAGTATCCAACTCTGGACGTTATTGAAGATGTTCGCTTTGTGATGGATCAAAATTTTACCAGCTCGGCAGGTGTTTCGGCTGGCATCGATATGAGCCTTGCGTTAGTCCAAAAGCGCTTTGGTCATGCTATAGCAAGAAAAACAGCAACCCAAATGGACTACGATTGGCCCAAAGAATAACGTTCTAACATTAAGCTATCGAACGCCTCAGTTATTTATTTTCGGGTGGTATGGTGTTAACCGTTTTGCATCTTCCTTCAACTGTAAATACGACTTGTCCATATTCCGTTTGAATTTGTGCTAGTGTTTCGTCATAAATTGCAGGCTCACATTGCTTAGCTGCTCGTTCCAATTTAGCGAGATATTCAGCTAAATAATCAGCACCAATATCAACTGCTTGCCCCTTAAAGGCATGACTCAGTTGTGCTATTTTAGCATGACTGCGCGCTGTAATTGCTTCATTCAGTTCTTCTAGAAAGCATTCACCATGCTGCAAAAACAGTTCGTAAACTTCAATTAACAATAACTCATCATCCATAAGTCTTTTCAAGGATGCCGCCTCGTTTACGTGAAGTTTGTTATCATCATGCTGTTCTGAGACAGAACGTTCAGCGAGTTCCGTTGAAGTTGATAATAAAACGGACAGTAGTTGTGCTGGTACGATTGGCTTTGACACAAAGCCATCCATTCCAGATGAGAAGCAGCGCTCTTTTTCACCAGCCATTGCACTTGCAGTCATGGCGATAATCGGTATTTGAGAATAAATATCTCCCCCATGGCCTTGGCGAATCGCTCTTGTAGACTGGTAACCATCCATACCAGGCATATTACAATCCATCAGTACAGCATCCAGTTCTGTACCTTGATGCTCCAAAAGCAGTAGCTTATTAATCGCATCTTGACCGTCCACGGCAAAACTGACTTTTGCTCCATAACTTTCTAATATCCCCTTGGCAACAATACGATTGATTTGGTTATCATCGACAACTAAATAGTGTTTATCCGTCAGCTGTTTTTCAGCACAAACATTTGCAATGGGAAGGTTACTAAGGTTGGTTTGTAGCTTTTGAGCCTGCTTTTTATCAAATATCGCGATAAACTCAGCCAAGCGAAGCGGTAGTTTAAGTGACACAGTACCGTCTCTATCTGATACTTTATTGTTTTGTGTTAGCGTGATTTCCAGTTTCTTTTTATCTATCGATACGTTAGCACGGGTCGGCGTTGCTATTGAGTCTTCTGAGATCTGCTTAATATCGATGTCAGAGTCAGCTTGATTGGTCACTTGTCCTGACAACAGCCTTATTAGGGCACTAATATAGTCCTCAAGATGGCTGTCAAAACCAATAACACGTGCCGTCTTGCCTTCGAGAACAGGCGCAACAACCAAAGGCTTAGCCGTCTCTAATGCAAAAGGAAGCTCAAACCAAAACTTACTGCCCTGCCCTTTTTTACTATCAAAGTTAATTCTTCCCTGCATCTGCATCACCAATTGAGCACAAATGGACAAACCAAGACCCGTTCCGCCAAATTCATTTGCAATGCTCGCTGATTCTTGACTGAAAGCTTGAAACAACTTGCTGTGATTGTTTTCGTCAATTCCAATCCCGGAGTCAATTACCACCACTCTCAGCCACACTTGGTTATCTTTTTGGTATGAGCTTGCTTGAATGATAACGTGGCCTTGTTTTGTAAATTTGATAGCATTACTGACAAGGTTAAATATCAACTGTTTAACCCGAGATGCATCACCCACCAACTCAATGTGACCAAGCTTGGTTTGATCAACAAAGTAAACAAGGTTTTTCTCGGCCGCCTTAGTCACCATGGTCATCGCCACGTGCTCAATAACCGACAGCGGGTTAAATGCTTCAAGATCTATTTCCAACTTACCCGCTTCGATTTTTGATAAGTCCAATACATCATTAATCAAAGCCAATAGTGCTGAAGAACTAGTATCCATAACTTCAAGATACTTTGCCTGAACGTCATTCATCGGTTGCTTTTGTAATAGATTCAATGCACCTAAGATGCCATTTAGAGGTGTTCGCATTTCATGGCTAATGGTTGAGATAAAAGCACTTTTGACTTGTGACGCTTTCGCGGCTTTATCTCTGGCAAGAACGAGCTCTTTTGTTCGCTGCTCAACTTGTGCTTCTAATTCATTTTTCGCGCTAAGCACCTGTTGTTCTGCTTCTTTTCGGTTTGTCGCATCTTCGACAAACAGCGCAACCCCGACTAATTCATTGCGACTACCATAGATAGGAGAAACCCGAAATTCCGCCCAAATTTTGCCAATAGGTGTTTCTAGTTCACTTTCTAAGGGGTGAATACTTTGCGCTGATCCTAGCTTCTCAATACATGATGCCAAATACTCATAAGGTAAACTTGTGAATTTTGACGCATGTTTGCCTAAGTTTCTCTCCCCAACCCATGCAAAAAAACGCCTTGATGACTCATTGAAGCTCGTCAACTCTCCAGAAATCGCAAATCCTATTACTGCGTCTGCGGCACCATCTAAAATCGCCTTAAACTCCGCTTTAGTAGCATCTAAAGCCTGTAATCCCTTGGCATATTTCCAAAAAGCATAAATAACGAGTGAAAAAACTAGGACGGTGAACAATAACAACAAATAGGTTGAAAGTCGTTTTTCATTCAGCATCTCTGTGTAATGGCTTAGCGGTAAGTAATTCACTATTGTGGTATCAGAATTGGCCAAATCGGAGTCATACAGCTTTGTAAAAATAGCGATAAATCGAGTGCCAGTAGTTCGTTCCGTCAGCAAAATGAGTCTATTTGACCATGGCGATGTACTGAACACATCTTCGAAATGAATTTCGGGCTTAAGATCTGCGGTAAATCTAAATTCCTGTTTGGGGTGATAAATAAAGCGCTGCGCGGCGTCGAGTATCATAAACTCTTTACCTACAGAACCTTGAAGCGCCATGCTTTCAACCATATTTTGTGCATTCGCATTGATGACCAATACAAAAAACAGCTCGTTATTTTCATCGAAAACCGGTGTCGAAAAACGCTTGGTTGGTTGGATTGGTATAGTTATCTTGCCAAACTCTCGATTAAGATTAATCGGACCGGAATAGATGCTTCGTTCTGGTATCTGGATAGCTTTGTGCCAATACGGATAGGCTGATTTATCCTGTAACTTACGTTCGCTTTCAATAATTACCTGCTCTAGATTGCGATATACCTTAACCATCTCTAGGCCCGATTTTGCATCGATTAGACGAAGTTGGTTGAGGCTTCCATTCGAATAGAGCAAAGAACGGAAGATAACAGCGAGACGTTCTTTCCAAATACGCGTTTCCGTGCCATCTTTTGGATCAACTCCATCATTATTGAGCGCTCTTGCAATGCCTTGAATTGGTGGCGTATTTACTAAAAAATAGAGAAACCTAATATTATCATCCACAGCCTTTTTATAAGCATTTTGTTGGGATAGGCTTGCTTGCTCTAAGCTATCTGAAATAGTCTTATTGAGAGATTCTTTAATCGACAACTCAAAAAATAAAATTGCACTGCCCAACGTTAACACTAGCGCGAATATGCCAAACTTGGCTTTAGATAAAAGCACCTTCTCTCCTTGCTTATCGCGTGTATGACTCTATTTGCTTGATAGAACTGACCAACTTAAATTTAGTCAAGGAATGTAAATTCAGATAGTTTTTAGCGCTGAAAAAGTCCGTTATACCGACTCAGTGATAGGCGAACGATAATTCTTAACATTTTTTAACAACAAAGTCGTCTAACTGTGTCAATCTAGGGAGCGGATCGTCAAACTGTAGTTTATTTCTGTAATAAATATTGACTACTAAGTTCCACTAACCGCTCTCAGTTTAAGGAGACAAAATGAGATCTGTAATTACTTTTGTAATGCTACTATTTTTAGTGGCGTGTCAGTCGACAAGTCCAATAAGTGTCAACTCAATGCCAGGAAAACCAACCAGTCTTACGGTGGAAATTTCTTCAGTTGAGAACACAGATGGCCAAATTTTGGTTTTGCTATTTGACAACAGCGAAGACTATGCCAGTGATAAAAACATCAATGCTGCTGATGCACACTTTTTCAAAACTTTGATTGTCAAACCGGAAGTGCCAGTTACGACAGCGGTTTTTGAACAAATTCCTGCTGGACAATATGCAATTCATGTTATTCATGATCGAGATAGTGATGGGGGAATGGACAGAATGCTCTTTCCTTTCACAGGCATGCCCAGCGAACCCTATGCTATTTCAAACAACGTCTATAACAATTTTTCCAAAGCTAGTTTTAAAGATGCACTGTTCCAAGTAAATGCACCAGCAACCAAAATTTCTCTCGCGCTTTCCACACATTTATCTAAGATGACTGGTATGTAAGCAGTCACTCACTACCAGATAGCAAGTTTTGGTAGTGAGAATCCCCAAATTAGCAACAAAAAAGAAATCCGACGATTTCACAATCTCCCCATAAAAAGTAAATAAAACAGACATACCACTACGAAAAACAACATTTACCAATCAAAAAAAAACACAATTACGAAAAAATAGACCAAAATAAAGTGACAAAAATAAATAATTAGCTAATTTTATTCATCCATCCCTTTTGGCAATAGTGAGCTGTTCGTTTGATACACGTTGTGAAGCGTAATTAAATAGTATTATTTTAGGTACTAAGTATTGATTTCGGGTAAATATAGAGTTACATATAACAAGATTATTACAATAAGAAAGGGCATACCCATGTTTAAAAAGACAGCGTTGACATCTTTACTTGCGCTAAGTTGCATCCCAGCGGCTCAAGCACAACTTAGTTTCCTACAGGACTCACGACAAGAACTAACTTTCCCAGATTATACCTATGAGCAAAAAGCGCTGGTTGCTGAGCAAGCTAAACTCATTTTAGATGGCTTGTATGTTCATAAGTACGCCAAAAATCTTTACTATGGCGTTTCTCCAACTGGGCATCTTGACCCTGTTAAAGAAATTAATACGCTAATTAACAAGATGGGTTCATTAAGCACTGAACAATTTCACAAAAAGATCCAAGCTATTTTCCTATCACAAAGAGATTTGCACTTAAACTACAATTACCCTGCACAACTGGCTAGATACTCTTCCTTCATTCCAATGGAGTTAGCTCAAACTACTGACAGTAATGGCAATAAAGAAGTAAGAGTAAGTGACGTTTGGAGTAACTTTGCCGTTCTGACACCCGACATAGCTAATGTGACTCTTGGTGACAAAGTCTTGTCATACGATGGTGTAGATATTAATACAGTAGTTAGAAACAATTATAACGCAGGAGCAGGAGCAAACCCTGATGGCGGCTTTGTCAGGGCATTAAAAACTCTGCACGAAAAAAGCCATGTAAGCATAGATGTTCCGGAAAAAGATGAAGTGACTATGGTGCTTGAATCTCACGAAACAGGTGAGCAGTATCAAATAACACTTCCTTGGTTAGTTTTTAATTTCGCACCTACCGCTGCTCAAAATCAGGCATCTGCGGTTTCTGCACAAATTCCTGAACACGCTTCGGCGCTGCTTAAAGACCTTAATTTCGACTCAGTAGATAATGCGCTAACGCAAAGTAATAACCTTTCATTAGAGCGACTGCAACAACTAGAGTCACTAGCTGATATTGACGATAATTTTGCGCTGGCTGCCAATAGCACGCCAGAACCAACGGTTACGTGGAACAAAGTTGAGGTTGATGGCAAAAAAGTGGGTTATCTAAGAATAGCGTCATTTTCGCCGAGAGCAGGCCGAAATACTGCAATTGGGTCGATTATCGATGCATTAGACCTTCATCTTGCAGACACAGACGCACTAGTTGTCGATGTTCGCGATAATCCTGGCGGTGATATCATTTATGCTGACTTCCTACTACAGCTATTTACTGCAAAACCTGTTACACCTTCTCACGCTCGCTTTACGAATACTGAGCTAAATCAAAATTTGTTAAATACAGGCCTAATGACTAGTCAATGGCAAGAAGTATTATCAGACGCTGCTGGCACAAATTCACAATACACCAAAATAACAAACTACTTGCCGAATTCTTACGCTAACGTACTCGGCCAAGCCTATTATAAGCCAGTAGGGGTATGGTCAAATGCCAAAACGTATTCTGCAGGCGATCTATTTACCTGCGGTATGCAAGATAACGGTATCGCCAAAGTTTATGGCCAGCATAAGCGTACAGGTGCAGGCGGCGCAAATGTCATGAATCATAATGTCTTCGTTCAAAACGTTGGCGCTCCGTTTGAAGCTCTTCCATACGGTCAGGGCATGCGAGTTTCATGGCGCCAGTCGGTACGTACAGGACATCATATCAACAGCTTAATCGAAGACTATGGCTGTGTTGCAGATCACGTCGTTAGTTATAACCTTGAAGATATTTTGAACGGTGATCAGGAAGACTTTACAACGATTGCTAGAAGCCTTCTTAAGCAGCGCACTAATCCTTCGAGTGTCAGCTTTAAGCAAGCTAAATTTGCTCCTACTGACGGTACTTTCACGCTAACCGTTAAAAACACAGAGCTTATCGATGTATACATTAACGACCAAAAAGTTGAACGACTAGCTGTTTATGCCTACGGCACTAAAGGAAAGGAAATCAACTACACGCTACCAGAAGGGTTGACCACAGGTAACATTAAGTTTGTAGGTATGGATGGTGGTAAAACGCCTCTTTGGAATAGTAAACGTTACTTTTTCTAATCCCCATATTTAACAATCATACTATCTAAATCACGTAGGTAGTTACTCAAGGCGAAGTGTTGAGTATCTACCTACTTTTGGCCTGTCGATAGCATGTGCTCTGATATTAATAGTCAAATTAGTAACTATATTCTTCTATTTCCGCTGATCAGCAACTCTTTACTCACTAAAAAGCCGCATATTGTCAACACAACCAGATAAATTCCATACATAGATATCGTGTATAACCAGTCATTTTGAGAAAATAACACGCTGAAGCGGGTTCCATCATTGACCAATAACACATTAGCAAGGGACAAAATACCTGCACAGCTAAAATAGATAGGTTTACCTAGGTGACTTGCGAACGCTGATAAAATCAACGAAAACAAGCTGAGGTAAAAACCGGCTACGGACAATGCGCCTGGCATTGAACTGGGATAAAAGGCGAATAGAGACAATACAATAGATGTTATACCGATGGCTCGTAGGATCATTATCATTCCTTGAAAATGTAAAAAAGTGTAGCCTGTAAGAACACGCAGAAGTATGCGGCATTAGCTAAGTTTAATCAACCGTTGAGCGAAATTAAAGTGGTCGCGCCATTAAAAATTTAACACTTCCTTTACACGAGTTTGTAAGCGAGGAAGTACATCGGTTTCAAACCACGTGTTTTTTCTAACCCAAAAATGATTTCTGGGGCTTGGGTGCGGAACACAAAGTAGTTGTTTCTGCGCACTTCCCTCGTTTCGTACCGCATGAGTTACTCCCTGATAATTAGGTAAATAGTAACGCTGAGCATATTGCCCCACTAGTAATGTCAGCTCAGCCATTTTGAGTTCTGCATTTAATCTGGCATGCCAATGCGGTGCACAACGTTTTAGTGGGGGTAGATCACCCGAGCTTCCCTTTCCTGGATAACAAAAGCTCATCGGCATGATGGCGAAATTAAGCGGGTTGTAAAATACTTCTTCAGAGACGCCCAACCAACCTCGTAAACGCTCTCCACTCGCATCACTAAACGGCTTAGAGTTGTCATGAGCCATCCGACCAGGAGCTTGACCTATAATAAGTATTTTTGCGTGTTTGTTTAACTGTACAACAGGATTAGGTGGTTTAGGGAGAGAGTCTTGGCACAGAGAGCAATTTTTCACTTCGGTAAAAATATTAGTCATCGTATTAAAGACTCCACTGTATTGACGCGTAAATTGAGATCAATATTATACCAACTCACGGTTATTGAGCGAGCTTCAACCACAAAGATGGTGACTATCAATTTCATTACTCTACTCAAACAAAATACAGATCAGAATTATACTAATAGTGCTTTCTTAAAAAGGGTTTTAGGCTTTAATAACCCTCTAATAATGCTCAGAGGAATATCAGAGAGTCCAACAATAACGATTAGTTATGGCGTGAGCGTGATACTAGATCAGATTTTGACTAACTGAATGATATAGAGATCACTATTTTACTAAGCTTTGTTACTCAACCCCCTAAAAGTCGATCGTTTTAAGCTTTCTATAAAAATTTCAATCGCTAATAAGTGTAAATATGAAGCAAAACTTATCAAAAATTGCTACTTGCCCAAATTAAGTTAGTAAAATAGCGATCTAAAACTGACTTTTCCTTGCAACTGGTTAGTAAAAATCTGATCTGAGAAAATTTAACTATTCGAGTTAGTAATTTCGTGATCTGTGATAACAATTATAGGTTTTAAGTTTGGCCTAAATTCGCGGGGAGTTAGTAAAAAAGTGATCTATCAATTGAAGGTTAGCCCTAAATGTAAATCGGTGCGGCCAATTAACTCAGCCGCATAGAAGAAAAGTTACGGCGCTTCTGTTGAGTTGGACCAATCCAACTGCATATCCCACACATAACGATGTTCAGGTGACAAAGGCTGCTGAGATTCATCAACTTGCTCTAGTACGTTCTTCGCTTTTACAAGAGTCGCATCTCTACCAAATAGGTAGCTTTGCTCTTTTACGATAGTAAAATACGCCTTATTTAGTGCCAACGCACGTTCTTTAGACGGCGTGATAAGCTCATATAAACTTTTAGCACGTTTTACTTTAGTTTGGTTAAGCGAGCCATCAGCATTGAACCAACGTTTTAACATTTCTTGATTTTGTCTAAATTCATCACCGCCGCCAACGCGCTCCATATAAGTTAAAAACTCCCCCTTTAACTCTCCTTTATTGGGTACATCTTTCATAGCCTTTAAGTTGATGTAGCCCCAACCAGCAGCGCCTTCAACTTTGCGCGCGAAAGAAAAAGTTTGGTCATAGGTAGAACCAACGGTTTTATGGCAACCGTTACAAAACGCAAGCTCTTGTTTATGTTGCGGACGTAAATTACCTTGCTTATCTTCGATATAGCCGTTGATAGTCCAACCAAAATTATTATTGATCCCCCGATCACCTAAATAGAGTGTTTGTGGTAAATTTTCAAACGACTTTTCTTTAGCTTCGCGATAGTAAGCCGAACCAAGTAACTGCTTGCTCTTGAACTTGTGCTTCTTCATATAACGCAATTCTTTCAAACGCGGGGCGTTATAGATCTCCCCATTTTCATCAACTCCAATATATCTCACCGTATGCAGAAATTCTGTTCCCTCAGGATACAGCTGATAAGCCAAAGCGGTACGATTAGCATCACCTACATAGGTATCCAATTTGGTTATGCGTTTTACAATAGAGAGTACGCCATCACCATTTAAATCTTGACCCACGTTGGCCTCGGATATTTCAGGAACTGAAATACTGTCAAGGTCCTTTACAGCCATTTCTACCAAGCTGAGATTGGTTAAGTAAACGTCCTTATTATAACGTCCGGTCCGGGTTTGAAAGGCTCTATCGAGTCTAATCATAACGTCGCCGGTCGAACCATTGGTTGGCCAGAAAGTACTAGGAAAAGGCTTATAATTGAAAGCTACCCAACCACTGCCATCTTTCGCAAAACCGAATTCGTCGAATGCCTTTTCAGGAAATGCTAGGTCGTTAAGCGGTGTAACTTCACCCGTCCAGTCTGAGTTCTGCTTCATTTTATTGATAAATGGCGTGTAATTGTCTTCCTCAACCCAGTTAGTAATATCTTGATCTGAAATCCCTTCAATTAATGTCGAACGATCTTTGAACAAGTTTTTCCAATGATTTTTAAAGCCCAAATCTGAAAACTCATAAGCACCTTGCAAACTAGCATCACGCATAATGTTGGGTCGTTTTTTGTCATCATATGATTGATGGCAGGCGTAGCAAGGGTTGTTTACACCGTCTGTTTTGGTGTAACACTGTGGTGGAATAACAGACTCTGGATTATAAACTTCGTTATGCTCCATATAGGCTATTGCTGGTATATTATTAGTTTCTTGATAAGGTGCTGTCGGCTGCGCCTGTGCAGATAAATGACCTAATGGCACGGCTTTTGTGGTTTGCTCATCATCACAACCTACTAATAAAAAACCTACTGAGACGACACATGACAAGCTCAGGTGTTTCATTTTTATGACTCCCATTTTTAAATAAAAAAAGGCAGCTCCCTAGAGCTGCCGAATAACACTTAATTTGCTTTAGGGTCGTAAAGCCAAAGTGTGTTATTTTCTTGGAAGCCATCCTCACCAATGATGATTCGGCCATCTTCCATAACAATAACATTGTCCGGTTGTGAGAGCTGATTAACATCACACTTTTCTGCACCTGTTAGACTGGAACGGTAAGTTCCGCCCATTAGTACCGGTTCGATACGAGTTAAGTTATAGCTATTATCAATATGAGCACGATAAACACCACCACAGTCTTTAACTCGAGCAGATAGTTGAATATCACCTTCACCATCGATCATCGTATTATCAATATCGGCAATCCCAATATACATATACGCTTTGTCTACGATTTCGTCGGGCACCACATCTTGGCCGGTAACCGCTTCTAAGACTCGATTGTAATTAATACTGATCCCTTCTAACTTACGCCATTCGGCAGTAGCCCCTTTTTGTTTCGCAGCTTGACGCGACTCAAGGAATGCAGCGCGATTATCCATCGGTTTTCCAGCCGTGACTTTTCCCCCTCCGTTTTCGACAGTAGGGTAGGTTGCTGCGCCAGTTGCCCACGCTTTCACATCTGCCACTGAAAGGTAGCTGGTTTTGCCTTCAACAAAATCACTCTCATTGATGCTGTCATACTCATTGATCCAAGTTTCAATTTGCACATTAGAACCTGAAGCTAACTCCACCCAAGTGACATCAAACCCTGTTACCGCAGGATCTGTTAATCCGGCATCTTGGGTCAATTTGGCTGCATACAAGGTTCCCGAACTAAGATCCTTCGGTTGATCAGCAATAAACTTGAATAGCACACCACCGGTATCATCCTGAGAAGAATAAACGGTACGTTCATCAGGCATAACGACTGAATTTTCATGTTCATAGCGGCCAATTGTGAAATGCTTAACGACCTTAGGTGTGTTAGAAGTTGGATCTTGTACCTCTGCAATGTAGCCATAATCATAAGGGTTAGGGAAATCAGGAGCTGTAAGCGCTTCCATAGTATCATTACCCGTTTCCTCAGGATTATTCCAGTTAGGATCTTGTGTCGAGTCTACTGAAGACCACACAATCCACTCTTCAGATGTTAGTGGCGTGCCCCATGGAGAAACCGAACCAAAACAGTTTGCCGCTGTTCCTTTGACGAGGTCAAAATCTACCATCATCGCTTCTTCTACCGACCATTTACCACTGGCAGCTTTGCTCATTTTTAATCGACTCATTCCTCCTGGATACGCTTCCCAGTTAGTAAACAAGTAACCTGTGTTCGCATCTACAGGGATAAATCCATTGAAATCTGGGTTGTCGTTTTTAATAATTTCTTCCCCAGTATTTAAGCTATAGTGGACGCCTAACCCACCTGTAACTCCCTTACTACCAAGTTCTGCAAAAGTATCACCAGTTTGACCTAATATCTGATATTGACCTACAGCTGAGATCACAGTTTCTTGCTCTAGTGTAGATTTAGGTACTGGTGAGTTAACAATATTCTTAGGTAAGTTATTAAAGTTTACGCCAGTCAAAACACCGACCGTACCTGTGTTAAATGCTTTGTTGTTGAATTTATCTGTTTTAGTGTTGCTATCATTGGGATGCTGCACGTTAAAGAACAAGTCGCCGCCTTCGGTCAAGAAAAGCCCAGTTACTTCAGCACCGGCAGGCACAGTAGCAATGCGCACAAGCCCAGGGACATTGGCGCTTCCATCACGGCCATCTACGCCGTTTGTGCCATCTACGCCGTTTTTGCCATCAGCACCGTCGGTGCCATCCTGGCCAGTAACTCCTTGCTCGCCTTGAGGACCAGCAGGTCCCTGAGAGCCATCATCACCATCACAGGCTGTTAAAGACATAGCAACAGCTGCTGCTATTAACGAATATGCTACACGCTTCATTACTCACTCCAGTTAAGAATATTATTTTTGTAGAGAGCGAAATAGCATGAATAAGAGCTGTTACACTAAATATAAATAAATGTTAAGTATTTCCTACAGTTAAAAGACGGGATTAGAATTTGTTGAGAAGTTTGGATTGGAAAATCCTTGCTGTTGATTTGTGCAGAGTGCAAAAAGCCACAAAGAACCTAAAAAAGGTACTGTAAAGGGGGTTGACAGTTCCAATAGGTTCATCCGATTTAGTTCACTGGTTCATGTGACACAAAAATCAATTCGTCCGTTTTAAATCCGAGTGCTTTCGTTTTAGATATAAACTCCTGCATTACTGTTTCGTCGACCGAAGGAGTGCGAGACAATAACCACAAATAATCCTTATCGTAACTTGTGACGTATGCGTACTGATAGTCTTTGTCCAATTCAAACACCACATAACTTCCGTAAAATGGACCAAAAAAAGAAACTTTTAAATGTGCGACGTCTGAACTATCGTCAAACTTAGCTTTGCCAATTGCTTCTTTCCATTGTTTCTCATCTGTCACAAGCCCCTTATTAACGACTTTGACGGACCCATCTTGGTTTATCGAATATGTCGCCGTAACATTTTGCATTCCTCTTTCGAAACGGTGATCCAGACGAGCGAGCTCATACCAAGTTCCCTTGTATCTATCCAAATCAAAATTTTTAACAGGCTCAATACCCTGAGGGACACCAGTGCACCCTATGAGAAAAACACAAGAAAATAAAGTTGCTGTAATAAATGCATAGATTGTTTTTGTCATCGAGGTTCTCCATTATACTAAAACCTATCTACGAAATTTGTTTACCTTTGGCTCATTTTAATCAAGTATATTCTGAATTTTACGAATTTTCATGGCGTTACAACAGTGCAAAAAGTTAAACAATATTCACCGCAACAATGATAAATACTACTCAGAACAAAAAAATACTAACTCGTGGCTTTGGTGTACCGAGAGGTAAACTCGCTATCTACATCGAGCATCCACCTAAACTCGACGAATACCTGAATCTCAATGGGTTGAAGGCGCTCGGGCAGGGAGAGCTTGAGTTTATTTCTAATCAATGTGGCAATGGATGGCGCAAAATATTTAACGTCTATGCAAAAATACTCGACGCTATTGCATGGTCAGATCACAATTTTACTAACCACCGTGATTGGCAGGATTATCGTGATAAGTCGTTATTACAGGCTCACTCACAAGAGGCATTGCTCTTTTCATCGCCGGATTTACAGGCTGAGAATTATGATTGGCATATTATCGCAGGCCGCACCTATGCCAAGTCATTACTAAGAGATCATATTTTTACCAACTCATTGGTGTGGCTCGATGCTGAATTTGCTATCGACACGGAAAATCACCTCATTATTTGTCCGTTTTTAGATTATCGTCAATTAAGTAACCTAAAAATCAAACGCTTAGCAGCTCTCATAAACGAAATTCCTTAACTTACCCACAGAGATCAGGAATTTACTAAGTAAAATTCTGATCTCTGTTGTAAGTCACGACATCATACAAACTCTAACCTTTTGATTTTATTAACTTTATATAAGAGATCATGATTTTACTAACTAAAAAGTCGATGAGTGAACTTTATTTCTTACAACTATGCGCTGCAAAACCTAGCGCCTTAAAATAGAGCTTAGGCGTGTCAAAACCCGCTTCAGCCAGTAATTCTGCAAAGCGCATCTTATCGAGTGGGTAAAATTCTCGCTCTAACGCCAATTCAGTATTGGCTCTGCCGACGTCGGTCAGCCCTAGCCACTGGCACGCAGTAAGCTGAGCAGGGCGCTCAAAGGATGTCATTGGCTTTTCAAGATCTGCAATCAGTAATAGGCCATCTTGCTTTAGTTGTTTGTTGATCTGCTTTAGCAACTGCTTTTTGCTGCCATCGTCTTTTAGAAAATGCAACACCAGTAGGCACAGTGCTACATCCGCCTGATAATGCTGCTCGTTGATATCTCCAACATGAATATCAACTCGGCTTGAAATGCCTAACTTAGTAAAATTCTGATCTGCAATCGCGAGCATATCTGAGGACACATCCTGAGCAATAAAAGTCCACTTGGAGTTGACCTTGGCCAGCTCGATAATTTCCTTACCCGTGCCAGCCCCGATCACTAAAATTTTTGCCTCGTCAGGAAACACACTGACTAGCTGTGCCGCTGTCAGGGTATGAAGTAAGTCATAGCCAGGTATTAACTTTACGATTCGCTGATCATAATTATCTGCCTGTTCTCCTTGAAATGTTGGCATCGTATTTACTCTCTATTGTTGTTTAATGATGATACTAGAATAGCCGCCAGGTTGCTTGTTGACCTGAATTTGCGTTGCAATACGCTCGCTCATTTGCGCAACATGAGAAATAACCCCGACTTTTCGGCCTTGAGCTTGTAGGGAATCCAAAGCATCTAGTGCTACTGATAGCGTCTCGGGGTCCAGTGTGCCAAATCCCTCATCTATAAATAATGAGTTTATTCGCACTTTATTTGACGATAACGACGCAAGTCCCAGCGCTAAAGCCAATGAAACCAGAAATGATTCACCACCAGAAAGGGTATTCACACTACGTTTTTCATCGGCCATATCTTTATCTATGATGGCAATATCTAAACTTTGATCTATTGCAACTAACGCATATCGCTTGGATAGTGAAGCTAGCTGCAAATTGGCATACTGGAGCAGTATTTTCAGTGTTTGTGTCTGAGCCCAATTGCGCAATTTTTTACCTGTTGCATCTCCGAGCAGTTTATCCAACAAAAACCATCCTTCATAATCCTGATGCAGTAGTTCTAGTTGTTTTGCATGCTCAGCATGGTTAGCACGGTTTCGCTCATCAATTTCCAATGCACTTTGTACCTTAAGTAACTCACCGTGAGTTTGTGCGACCTGAGTTCGTTTTTGCTGGAGTTGAACAGCCAAGTCCTTTTGATCTGGTTGCTCTGGATATTTAGATGACAATTGCTCGATTTCTTCCAACTGGTGTTCAACATGCAGCCTGGTTTTTTCGAGTTGTCTATCTAACGACACATAATTCTCTATTTGTAACTTAGCTTGCTGTTGATCACAACCAAGAAGTGCCTCCACTTTTTCGTGGCTTAGCGCGAATTGTTGATGGTCCGCCAACCAATTCGTAAAACGTTCATCCAACTGGTTTTGAGTCGTTCTGATTTGAGCTTGTCTTTGCTGAAGCGACGCAATATTTATTTGCGCTTTCTCTCGTTCTTGCTGTAGCTGATAAAGCGCCTTTTCGGCCTGGCCTTTTTGTTCTTTTGCTGTAGAAACTGCTTCTGTAAATTCAGCGACCCATTGCTCAAGCGAGAGTTCAGCTGGTAAGTGTTGCAACCTTAAAGTGGCAAGCTCCGTCAACTCTTTGTTAAGGACCGTAACCTTTTGTTGTTCCACCTCAATACGTTCATTCAGTTCATTTACTTGTAACTGCAGCTGCGATTGTCGAGCCACTTCCGTATCCAAAAGCTCACTAAGTGACTGATATTGTGATTCGGTTTGTTTCCTGTTTAGCACGATATCCGTAAGTTCACCCAATGCTTTGTCTGAATTAACATCAAACTGTTGCCACCAAAGTTCTTCATCATACAGCGCCTTCAGCTCTGACAGATTTGTTTGGTAGAGTTCACCAATACGGTCTTTTTCAGCACCTAAGCTTTCAATCAAGCTACTAAGCTGATACGAGCGTTCAGTTAAGTGCTGTTGCTGCTCTTTCGCCTCATTTAATGCACTAACCGCATTCTGAACGGCCTGTACTTGTTCTCTTTGTGATTGATAGAGTGTCTGACTTTGAGCAATTAAGGCGACAATATCGGCAAGCCGTTGCTGAGCTTCAGGTAATGCCATACCCACAAATGCATCAGGAAGTGCCGCGATGAGTTCACGTTGATTGCTAATGTTTTGCTGAGTTTGCGCAATTTCATTTACAGCAGAATGAAAATTAGCATTTTCTCTCTCTTTATCTGCCACAATCTGATTGTGTCTTGCTCTTACTTGCTCTTTGGCTAATTCTGCTTTTCGCAGTTGACTATTAAAGTCATCGATAAGCCGAGTCCAGTGTTCGTCAATATGGTCAACTCCGTATGGATGCTCTCTAGCACCACATACCATACACTCTTCACCCGGCTTTAACTTAGCTCGCAGGGCACTAACATGCTCACTGGCACGTAAGTTTATCTGTGCCAAGTTGTCTTGTGCAATCGCCACTCTTTGCTTGCTGATCTCTTCTTGCTGAAGCGTGTCTTTAAGTTGTAATTCAAGCCTTTCTAGCGCAACCTGATGCTGCGTTTTTCTAGCATCGAGTTGTAACAAAGCGGACTCTTGTTGCGAGACAGTTTGCATTGCTTGAATGTAACTTTGACAATGTAGTTGTTCTTCATTTAAATCTCGGTTGCTGAAGGCTGTTAGCGCTTGTTCGATGTCAGAAAGGATATTTTGTGTATGTTGATAATGTGCGGTTAGTGACTCTAGTTGCTGCTTTTTCTCAATACGTTTATCTTCTAACTCTTTTTGAGAGGCTGTATATGATGCTTGTTCCCGCGCTATGTCTGCCAAGCGAGACTGTGCATCACGCAAACTCACGAATTGACGCTTTATTGTTTGCCAATTATCACTAATCGCAGCCACTGCTTGTGTTGCAGATAACGCCTTTTCCGTTTCGTGCAGCCTATTACTAGTCTCTTTTAAACTGTTACTAACGGCCTGTAAATGCTGTGTTTGTGTAGCACGCTTAGCCGTTTCTTCTGCCAAAACCTGCTGGTGTAATTTACGCGTTTCATCTATAACTGATTTACGCTCATCCAGCTCTTTTACTTGCTTAATTGCCGGCTCAGCTTGCTTGAATACTGCTTGCCGCATTGACAGCGTTTTATCGCAGCCTTGCAGAAATTCTTCCAACTTAGTTTGCTCTAATGCAAAATCTCTTTGCTGAAGGGCTTGCAACCGCTCTGAAATACCGACCAGCTCTTCATTATTTAGCTGATACTGTTGGCGATTATCGCGTACTTCCTCGACTAAGAGTACCTGCTCTGCGACTAGTTTTTCGTCTTGCAATGAAGCTAACTGACTTGCTAGCGTATTCTGTTTGCTTTTGGTTTCTGCCAGTTTCTCCTGTCGAACTTTTAGCTCCTGTAGCCACTGCATTTTCGTTTGTAAGTCATCAAACTCTGCTTTGCTTGAGTGGTATAGCTGCTTATTTTGAGATAGTTGTTCAGTGAGTTGTGATCTTTGTTCTTCAGTGAGGAGAGAAATCATGCCCAGCTTTGTTTGCTGGTTTTCTAATTGCTGTTTTTTTTGCTTATGCTTTTCAAAAACCGCTTTACCAATATGACTAAACTTTTCAGTCCCTGTGAGACACTCTAATAATTGTGCCCGTTCATCCGCACTGGCTTTCAAAAATGCAGAAAACTCGTGCTGTGCCAGTAATACGGCGCGCGTAAATTGCTCAAAGCTTAAACCTACTAGTTGCTCTATACGCTGCAAGGTGTCTCGCTTGCCATCACAGATCCGCTTTTCATCGGGCAGTGAAATTAGTTCTAATGCAGCTTCTTGTAGCGCACCTGACGCTTTCTTTCTGGCGCGTTTTACCGACCAAATTGCCTGATAGGAATTGCCATCTTGTGCAGTAAAGTCAACTTTTGCATAGCCTTCTGCTGTTCCTCTGCGCAACAGGTTACGAGGGTCATTGAGCTTGATATCATCGCCATTAAACATGACTTTACTTTTCGCATCAGATTTTAATCTTGCTGTTTTACCATACAGCGCTAAACAGATAGCATCAAGCAAAGTGCTTTTACCAGCACCGGTATCACCCGTGATGGCAAATATCCCTGACTCTTGCAATGGTGTTTGGGTAAAGTCGACATGTGCGTCAACCAACGACGCGAGATTTTTTACTTCGATACGTTCAAGTCTCATCCTTGTTCTTCCTCTAACTCAGCCAATACTTGGGCGAGTTTATCGTGTATTTCTTTTGGCGCATCCTCTTCACAGCCTTGAATTTCCTGAAAGGCGACGTTTAATAAAGTAAAGGGTGACAAACGTTCTACACTAGCAATATCTTCAAGCTGTAATGATTTTGTAGGTGTGCTTTCTGAAACACGCTCGATACCACAAAAAGTCACAGGCTTTCCAGCCAAGGCTTGTTCAATTTCGACTCTAAACTGACTACTCATTTCAGTTGCGGACAATCTTAACCTGACATAAGGCGCTACTGGAAACTGTTGCCAGTCGAAGTTTTCGATAAGCTCGCAAATTGTTTTAAGATCAGCTGCGCCCTTATCTGGTAGATAAATAACGTCTTTAAATCTAGGAACGTAAAGGGGCTTTACACTCATTAGCCGATCATCGCTAAATTCCGCTACCAACACTTGATGTTTATAATCACGCTCAGAAAAAGACATGGGCATAGGCGTGCCGCTGTAACGGATGTGCTCACACTGAGCGATACGTTGTGCTTTATGTAAATGACCCAGCGCAACATAGCTGGTGTTGTTCCCAAATACATCGGCTGAAACCGACTCAAATCCACCAATACTGATATTGCGTTCCGAATCCTCAGAGATAGTTCCGCCTTTAGCATGGAGGTGTCCCATTGTTAAAATCGGCCCTGATATTTCCTTAATTTCACGCTCGAGAAGCTGATATGCAGCTTGAACACCTTGTTGATATCCGCTTTCCTTTGTTACTGGTAATTCCGAGCTTCTGAGGAAAGGCATAGCAAGAATATGTAATACCTGATCATCTATCGTGAGGTTTATGAGCGCTTGCGTTGGATTGTCTCGATTAAATCTTCCTACAACATGGGTAGAAAAAGAAGCCAGTAATGGCTTTGCGGTCTCAATGCGACTGGCTGAATCGTGATTTCCAGCAATGATAACAATATGTAGTTTCGGGCAGCATGACTTAGCCGTTTGAATGAAGGAATAAAGCTGATTTTCGGCGCTAGCAGGGGGAGTTGCAGTATGAAATATATCACCACAAACAATGAGCACGTCAATCTGCTCTGTTGCAAGGGTTTCGACCAACCAATCCAAAAAACGTTGATGTTCGTTATTCCGATCGTGCTCGTAGAAAGATTGTCCGAGATGCCAATCTGATGTATGTAAGACCTTCATTTAGCGTTCCTTTTTGACTAAGGACGCTAATATAACATTGTCTAATTAATTTCGCTTGATGATTGTCTCGAGAGCAATCAGTGAGTAACCGACCACCAAGCAAACAACATTATCGGTATTACAAACAACACAACCTTCGCTGGGACTTTAAATACCTTATTGTGCTTTTCCTGAACACTTCTAATTGCAGACTTCTCATTACAAGCTGCAACTTTATCAACGTAAAAATAGCCTTCATCAAGGTATTCTTTACAACACTGTTCGTTTGCTGGAATCGCAACAAATTCTTCTTGTTTCTTGAGTATGTAAAAATCCATACTGTTCACCACATTTCTTTGCTAAACGGGTATAAAATACAGAGCAAAACTAACGCCAGTTTTACCCAAAATCTGTAAAGTCCGCGATTTTAAAGACAAATATAGGGTGATAGCAACTACTAATTTCTTTTTATCTATTTATTTTAAAAATGTAGACAATAATTTGACGGAATACCAAGTTGGCACACTACAAATGCCCCAAGTCCACATCTCTGTGTACGCGCACATAATAGGTATAGCATGTCAGTGACAGCCACAATACTATCCCATTTATATTTATTAGTGATTTTATATAGCCAAAAAATAAGCCTCCAAATTTGGACATTCAACATGTTGATAGTCAATTAACTCACTGATATTTATAAATCACAGCGTCCCTTGCAAGATACGAAGAAAAATTAGCCAGTGCCTTACCCAAGAACAAATATTGTGATTGTTAGAACACATTTTTCACGAACAATGCTAAGCTACAATCCGCTTCAATTGTTGGCTTGTCCAATAGTAAGTGTTTCTAGATTTGTTTTACGTATATGCAAAACTTTCAATAATTCTGGGAAACCCGAAGGAGGTTGCAAATTTTGAACAAAGGAAATATCACAAAGTTACTTCATCACTACTTACTAGCAATGTTGATGCTGTCGCAAGGCAACGTCTATGCTCATCAGCTCCACACAACCACCAGCTATGTTGCTTTCGACGAGCAAAAGCAGCTAATTGACATACATCACAGGTTCCATGTTCATGAATTAGAGCACGCCGTAGAAATACTGTTCTCCCCCAAAGGAGAGTTGCATTCAGATAGTGGTTTAAGAGATAAATTGTCGCGATACGTACACCAAAGCTTTCTTATGGAAAACCAAAACGGTGATGAACTACCGATAACACTTAAGGGCAGTAGGATAGAGCACCCGTTTTTCTGGGTACATCAGCAAGTCAGTACACCGTTAAACAATGTCACACAGCTCAATATTAGCTACACTGCGCTGAGAGATATTTGGCCCCAACAAAAAAACTTGGTAGAAGTAAATATTAACAACACCCAGCAAATGTTAGTTTTTTCCGACGGTGATATTTGGCATCGGGTAACAATTGACTAACCGCTACGACTTGGCATGCTATATTCACTATCAGTGACCATAATAGTTTGCCCATATGTTGCCCGTATTACCCCCTAACATTCCCACTTCTAACAGTGTTATTGGCAAAATTATTGGACGTGCCATGCTTAAAATTGCAGGCTGGCGCGTGGTGGGGGATTTTCCCTGTTACGGGAAATTTGTAGCAGCTGTCGCTCCGCATACCTCAAACTGGGATTTTATCATTGCCATCGCGGTCAAATTAGCGCTAGACGTAAAAATTCAATTTTTAGGAAAACACTCTCTGTTTGTTGGCCCCTTGGGTTGGCTTCTAAAAGGGCTTGGTGGCATTCCCGTTGATAGAAGCTCTGCTCATGGTGTTGTAGATCAAGTTAGTCAAATTTTTGCCAGCCAACCCACTCTAATTTTGGGATTAGCGCCTGAAGGCACACGCAAATACACCTCCCAGTGGCGAACTGGATTTATTTTTATTGCTCAACAAGCCCAAGTTCCGATCGTGCCTATGGCAATAGACTACTCAAACAAAACTTTTGTAGTAATGGAACCCATTACAGATCCCCATAAACATTCTGCTGATGAAGTATTACGCTTAGTTAAGTCTCGATATTCAAAATCCATGGCTAAATATCCAACGAAGGTATCTGGTCTATAAGTCAAAATTATTGTGATTTTTCGTGCATTACCTGTCGTTGCATAACAGGTTTATATGACAAATTCGCGACTCGTCGCACAAAAAACTACCGGTCAAAAACACAATTGTAAATAATTGTTAATGAAAATATCTTAACTTATTCAAGAGTTTAAACTCTAAACCACCATCACAACATGTTAATCAATGTAAATTACACGTTGATCTTAGAACAATCTAGTGAATATTATTTAAACATATTAACAACTTTGGTGGACATGACCTATGCGCAAGCTTATCGGTGTAACTACATTATTAATCACAGGTTTTTCTGCATACCTCTATTTTGATAAGCAGCAAGCTCCTGAGCTAAGCCATTCGCAAGTTCAGCAACAATCATCACCATTGCAAAGCGTAAGCTCGCTGAAAAACATTCAAGATACTTCCACTGTGAAAGTGACTCAAAATAAACCCATAAATAATGAGCCTGTTAACCAGTCCGATTTTTATGCCGTAAACAAGCTTTCAGATGTTGCCAAGTCTGTTCTGGAAAACGCAAAAGTATTACCCAAAGATTTAAACAACGAGGCTTATATCGAGTTTGATTTAGATACATTGCGCACATTGGAAAGTGGCGACACCTTTGAGCTACTGATCCCACAAACTCAAGAAAGCTTTATCGCCGAAGTTTCATCGACCAGCATTGCTGCAAACGGCGATAAAAGTGTGTTTGGTTCGGTGACTGGCGCTGATGGCAGGTTCCATACAACAGTATTAACCATCGGTAAAGATGCAATCTACGGACAACTTACGGCGCCAAGCGGTAATTACGTTTTTGAATCAAAAGAGCAATACGGTTGGATCGCAGCAAAGCGAGATCTATATCGCTCTCACCGAGAAGAAGAATTGCATCCGACAGAATCAACTGAAAACGAATATATAACCGTCAAACAAGATATTTTTGATCCCAAAACCAATAAGTAATGTGAAATAACAGAGACAAGAAAGGAAAATAACATGGATACAACTGTAAAGGCCCTATCACTAGCGACGGCATTAAGCCTATCAAGCTTTGCATCTGCAACAACGATTGATATCGGTATTCTTTATACTAATCAATCAGCAGCAGCAACAGCTAATATCAACACGAAGATCAATCAACTAGTCGCTTTCACAAACCAGGTTTACTCACAAAACCAGTTAGATTTACAGCTGCGTTTAGTTGGTACACAAAACCTAGGAAACCATGACATTACTCCGACCAGTGGCTGGCTTAACGGCGTAACTCAAAGTAGTTACGTGGCAGGCCTTCGCAACTCATGGGGTGCTGATATGGTAGCTGTATTAGGAACTAGTGAGCGAGATGGCAACTATATTACCTGTGGTCTAGCATGGGTAGGTCAAGGGTCTAGCTCTACCGGTAACTTATATTCAAATATGAGTGACCGCATGTTCAGCATCACAGGTATTGACTGCGGTGCTACAACATTTGTTCACGAACTTGGCCACAATCAAGGTCTAGCGCACTCACGTAAACAAGGCGATACTCGCGGCGGTGTTTATGTTGATGGCATGGGATACGGTGTACAAGACAACTTTGCCAGTATCATGGCATATCCCCATGTATTCGGAAATGCAACGCAGTATGATTACTTCTCAAATCCAAACTGGAGTTTAGGTGGAGTACCTTATGGCGTAGTGGGCGAAGCGTTTGCTTGGAAAACCGTCAATGCAACAAAAAACAGCATTGCTAGCTTTAAGTAGTTCCCTAGTCGAATGGATCGACTCAAACTAAAACATCAAACCCGCGCGAGCGGGTTTTTTATTTTCGGCCCTAGTCGACAAGTCGAGTGCCGCGCCCAAGCCCTCAATACAGGAATAAAAATCAAACAGCAAAGTTCAACAGATCCTAGCGATTAGCTATTGCCAACCACTTTTCAATCTCTGTATACATAAATTCAGCGATCAGCGGTTGAGCTTGCTTGTTTGGATGTAAGTTATCGTTCTGCATCAACTCTGGTTTGCCAGCAACTTCAAACATAAAGTAAGGAAAAAGATAGCTGTTAGTTTTTTCAGTGACAACCGAGTAGCTTTTAATAAACATTGATGTGTAACGGGGTCCGAGGTTAGGTGGGATCTGAATTTCCATTAACGCAACCACTGCATTGGCTTGTTGGCTTTTGGCAACTAAGCTTTGCAAATTCTCACGTAGTTTGTTTACGGGAAAGCCTCTTAGTCCATCATTGCCTCCGAGTTCAATTAACACATGACTGGGGTTGTGACTAGCTAACTGTTGCTCTATTCTAGCCAATGCATTGCCGGTCGTTTGTCCACTTACGGATGTATTAATTAATTCGATCGGTTTGTCTTTTTCCACGTATTTATTTTGTAACAATTTTACCCAGCCGTCTTCTTGTTTCAGACCGTACGCGGCGCTTAAGCTATCACCAACTATCATTATTTTATACTTGGCTTTTGCATCCAGCGGGATGACTAGAAAAATAAGTATGATCAACAGTTTTAGGAAGTTAAATGTCATGTCTTCGCTTTCTCAATTAAATATGATTCAGGTAAAAAGCCTTGGTAAACAAGTGTCCACGGTTGCTGGAGACCTCACTATCCTTAGTGATATCGATTTCACTGTCAAGTCTGGAGAGTCGGTATCCATTGTCGGTGCCTCCGGTTCAGGGAAGTCCACTTTGCTAAGTTTGCTCGCAGGACTAGATATTGCTTCGACTGGTGAAGTTTACCTTGACGGCGAGGCACTTCACGCCATGGATGAAGAAGCGAGGGCCAGGTTAAGAGCCGAAAAAGTTGGCTTTGTGTTTCAGTCATTTATGTTAGTACAAAGCCTGACTGCACTAGAAAACGTCATGCTACCCGCTGAACTGGCTGGCGATAGCAATGCCAAACAACAGGCAATCACGTTGCTTGAAAAGGTAGGCTTATCTCACCGTCTTACGCATTACCCATCACAGCTTTCGGGAGGGGAGCAACAGCGAGTTGCTATCGCGCGAGCGTTTGTGGGTAACCCAAAAATTCTGTTTGCAGATGAACCCTCAGCAAATCTAGATAGTAAAAATGGCCACCTGATCGAAAAGTTGCTTTTTGATTTAAATAAAGAAAATGGAACGACTTTGGTGCTAGTCACTCACGATGAACAATTGGCTCACCAATGTGACCGAATTATCCACATTGAAGGAGGGCAATTGGAAACCATAAAGCAGGGAGTATCAAAGAATGTGGTTTAAGTTAGCACTCACTTTATTTTCTAGAGAGCTACGTCGTGGGGAGCTCACCATTATACTAGCTGCGATAGCATTAGCCGTACTCACTGTTTTCAGCCTCGCTTCGATCACTGACCGGATAAAATCAAACATTGAACAAAAATCTGCCGACTTTATCGCGGCTGACAGGCGCCTTTCAAGCAACCATGATTTCGACCCTCTGTACCTTCAAAAAGCACAAGAATCTGGATTAGGCACTGCCAAATTGGTGTTTTTCGACTCCATGTTATTCGCTAATAATGAACTGATCTTGGGCTCAATAAAAGCTGTCACTAACGACTATCCATTACGCGGCGAAGTAACGTTGAAAAACAGCCTAGCTGCGCAAGAATATACGACTCAAAGTGCCCCTAAACCCGGGAACATATGGTTAAGTGAAGGACTGCTTTATTCACTTGCACTAAAGGTCGGCGATCAGGTTGAAGTAGGTGCCGCACGCTTTACTATAAGCAAAGTGTTGGTCAATGAGCCAGATGCGCCATTTTTCTCACTGGCGGGCAACAAACGCGTACTTATAAACTATGCTGATATTCCTGCTACCCAAGCCATACAACCCGGCAGTCGCGCTTTCTATCGACTGCTTTTTTCTGGTAGTGAGTCTCAACTCAGCGATTATTATGCATGGTTAAAGCCCCGCCTTAAAAGTAATCAAAACTGGCAAGGAATAAAGGACCGACAATCTCCGTTGGGTGAAAATTTGGCACGCTCAGAGCGCTTTTTACTACTTGCAGGACTATTTGGGATCATGCTTGCTGCGGTTGCGATGGCTGTCTCAGCCAAGCGTTATTGTGAACGGCAATACGACCCCGTTGCGATGATGAAAACCTTAGGGGGAAGTAGGCAAACAATTCGTCGTATCTATCTATTACACCTTTCAATGGTGACATTATTTTCGGTAATCGTAGGATTAACCATAGGCTACGTTTTACAAACAATTGGCGCCAGTTATCTCGTTAAGATAATGGGAACGGAGTTACCTCCTGCAGGCTTTCGACCATGGTTACTCAGTATCTCGGTCGGGGTTGTTTGTGCATTAATGTTCTCGCTTAAACCGCTACTCGACTTATTTGATATTCCACCTCTGAGAGTACTGAGAAGAAATTTAGGAGACACGTTAGCGGTTAGCCGTATTCACCTTATGGTTTCTGTGTTAACCATCTTTGGGTTAATGTGGCTATTTAGCCAAGACATTAAAATAACGGGGATCTTATTTGTAGCGACGATCGTTCTGATTTTAGTACTTTTTGGCATATCTAGACTGCTATTCAGCGCGGGCAGAAAAATGGGCTTGAGCCCCGGCTCTAGCTGGTCACTCGCCATTGCGACTCTACAAAAAAGGGCGAATGCCAATGCTGTTCAACTGATCAGCTTTGCGCTTGCGATAAAGCTCATGTTATTCCTCGTCGTGTTAAAAAATGACATGATCGCTGATTGGCAAATGCAAGTTCCAGAAGATGCCCCCAATGCATTTTTCATCAACATAAATGAGACTGAAATAGCCCCGATGCAGGCTTTGTTCGCTGAACACAATCTGGTTCATGAAGATTTCTATCCTGTATTTATGGGCAGAGTAGATGCCCTCAATGGTGAAAAGTTTGCGCGCAGAAATTCGTTGCAAGAGGGTGAAGAACAAGATGAAGATGCACGAGAAGGTGTCGGGCGCGAATTAAACCTAACTTGGCTATCATCACTACCCGAAGGTAATGAAATAGTCGAAGGTCAATGGTTTACCGACTCTGAGGAGTTGGAAGTCTCAATCTCACAAAGCGTCGCTGAGCGCATCAACGCAACGGTTGGAGATGACTTAACATTTCTAATTAATGAGCAACTCATCGAGGCGAAGATTTCAAGTATCCGTAGCGTTAATTGGGGCTCTTTGAAACCAAACTTTGTCATGATCTTTAACGACAAGTTAGCTGGTAGGTTCCCTGTTACTTACTTCACCGCCGCAACTTTACAAGAATCGAGTACTCGGCCAATTAGCGAGTTTTTACAGTCCTATCCGACAATTAGTATGATCGACATTAAAAGTCGCTTAGAACAAGCACAATCGATGATTTCTCAAGTCTCTTTAGCGATCAGTTTCGTGTTAAGTATCGTATTAATTAGTGGTTCACTAGTTTTGGTGTCACAAGTACAAGCAAGTCTGGCCGAACGTATGCAAGAGGTCGTTATATTACGTACTCTGGGAGCACGCGGTAGGCTCATCAAGTTGGCAACCCTGTACGAATTTTTGTTACTCGGTGCGCTTGCCGGGCTTGTGGCATCCGTTGTAAGCGATGGCGCACTCTTTATACTTCAGAAACAAGTTTTTGGCGTAGATGGGGTACTACATCCTTATATCTGGTTACTAGGACCGCTTACTGGCGCAGCATTTGTATCGAGTATTGGCTATTTCATGGTATCTAAAACCATGCGGCAAAACACACAAGGACTGTTAAGAAAACTCGTTTAATCAATATTTATGGGAGTAAGATGGTACTTACTCCCTCTTGATACTGGCTTTACAAAGCTGCATTAGCTACCTACTTTTAAAAGAGTGTGCGTCACAATGCATAAGACGGTTGAAAGGAAAAACACGATGGATAGGAATCTTGTCACTGGTGTGATCTTCGATCTGGATGGGACGTTAGTCACATCTGAGCTGAATTTTTCTCTGATAAAGGCCCAAATTGGCTGCCCCAAAAATTTAGATTTACTCTCATATATTGAAAACCTGCCGTCCCCTTACATGCGAGAAGAAGCGATGAATATCGTGCATCAACATGAACTCTATGATGCGAGTCATTGTGAAGCACTGCCGGGTGTTCATCAGGTCTTAGAGGCGCTTAAAGCTGCAAGGGTTCCAACAGCCGTCGTCACAAGAAATTTTTCTAAAGCTGCCAATTTAAAGCTTAAAACAGCGAAGCTCCCCATTTCTTTGTTATTAACCCGAGATGATGCACCAGCCAAGCCTGATCCTACCGCGTTGATACATGTAGCCCAGCACTGGCGTATGCCCACGCAACATTGTGCTTACGTCGGTGATTACTGGTACGATGTTGAGGCTGCCAATCAAGCCGACATGCTCTCCTGTTTGTACGTACCGAATGAATTACCTGATTATGCAGCACAAGCTGACGTGGTCTTTTCTCACTTTGATGAGCTATTAGGCTGCCTATCCATTCACTCCACAAAGCCACAACGGTATTTAGCGCTGTGATTTCGTGATTATGCCCGTTTGAGGTATAGCCCAAATTAGATTGTCTTGATAAAATCTTAGGCAATTTTTTAAAAATGAGAATTAAGATGGGCAGAGCATTTGAAGTCCGCAAAAACGCCATGGCAAAAACGGCAGCGGCAAAGACAAAAGTGAACTCAAAGTACGGTAAAGAAATTTACGTAGTTGCGAAAAATGGTGGTGCAGATCCTGAGACCAATTTGTCTCTTCGTCGCTTAATTGACAAAGCGAAGAAAGATCAGGTACCAGCACACGTCATCGATAAGGCCATTGAAAAAGCAGCAGGTGGTGCTGGTGAGGATTACACCCCTGCACGTTACGAAGGCTATGGCCCAGGTAACAGTATGATCATAGTTGACTGTCTAACCGATAACATGAACCGTACCATCAAGGACGTTCGTTTACCGTTTACCAAAACTGGTTCAAACCTGGGCAACCCTGGTTGTGTCGCACACATGTTTGATCACTTTGCAATACTTGGCTTTGCAGGTGATGATGACGAGGCAGTTTTGGAAGCGCTAATGATGGCTGATGTTGATGTCACAGACGTTGAAGTCGAAGATGGTCAAGTATCCGTATTTGCACCTCATACTGAATATTTCAAAGCTAAAACCGCTCTTTCAGAAGCATTTCCTGACATCAACTTTGAAGTAGACGAAATCACTTGGGTGCCTCAGACCCATGTTGAAATTGAAGACGAAGAAGCTATCGCTAACTTCGAAAAACTGATCACTATGTTAGAAGATGTAGATGACGTACAAAATGTTTATCACAATGCGATTGTGAAGAAATAAGCTCACACTCAGCATTTGATGATAAGCCGAGCTAATGCTCGGCTTTTTGTTTGTAAAGCCCCATAACATTGCTATGGTTCCTAGCAACTAGCTGAAAATACTAAAGTACTTTACACGATTGATAAATTTGAACGTTACCACCTGATTCTTATAGGTTATTTGTATTTGTTATGGTAACGTAATCGTTAACTCTGATATTCGTGTGAGTGTATATTCAGTCGTTCCGTTGCTTCAGGTTATACTAAATGTACACGTTTTATTTTAAATAAGGTGTATCTTCATGTCTCAGTTTAAACTAAATATCGCTGTTGGCTGCTCTGTGTTAGCACTGGCTTTGTCAGCCTTTAACGTTATCCAAACTAAACTTACATCTAACATGGCGATACCACTACCTTTACACCAAATTCAACCACAACAACAAGCGACTTTACCGACATATAATAACAGTCAACTTGCCACTAACGAAAACCAGCTGCAAGAACTACAATCAACCATTGCAAGACTAGAGTCTCGTATAATTTACTTGGAAAGTCAGAATCCTGCGGATCTAGCGAACAACTCACCAGAGCAGTTTGAGGCACTAATTGCTTCTCTTATCGAGAAACGAGAGAAAGAAAAACTTGATGAGATGAAGTCTAAGAATCCTATTTACGGGTTTTATGAAGATCTACCCGAAGATTATGAAATTAGAATCAAAACAGATCCAGAGTATGCAGCCAAGGTCAGTGATGAACTGAAACAAAAAATTCTCAACGCAGGGTTGAGCCCAGCCGAGAGACTGGCAGCTATGAGCCAATTACAGATGAACATGTTTATGCTCAATAGAAACCAGCTTGAACAGTATGACTATCAAGCCGTGGAGTCAATCATGAACATGACGCACAATATGACCGATGAAAAGCTGCGGTTACAAGCCATAGAGTTAGTCTCAAGAACACCAATTGTCGATGAAAGACTGTCAGACTCGTTTGTTAAACTACTTGAGAACGAACAAAATGACTACGTCAAAACGCTCGCTGCGGAAGGGTTAATGTCGCAGTACTTTCAGTCTGGCTCAAATGAAAAACAAAAGAGAAAAGTAGCACGAGATCTTCTGTCACTTTATGAAGAAGCGTCAGATCCAAAGGTCAAGGCCATTTTAAAGAATCTGATGGGCGATCAACAGATGATTGAAGAGTTAAAGCAACAAGCCGGCGGATAATGAACAGTCACAGCTGTTCCAGTGCTATCGATGAACGAACTTGGACGCTATACAAAAACGCTTACTTTTACTCTGCTTGTGCTAGTTCTAAATTACAAAAAGGCGCCATAATCAGTCTATGGAATCCGTGTGGTCAACCGAAAACACGACGAGAAAATATTCGCAAAGCCCGTTTTTGGAAAGGGGCTTTACAGCGTTCAAAGCTAACATTTGTTGATGTCGTTGGCGGCAATGCTGAAATGACTTATTGGGAACACAGTGTCTTTGTCAATTGTAACTTTGCGCAGGCTGTGTTGTGGTCAACCCGAATACAACAACTGGCCTTTTACTATACCGACAAATCTGGACTTTATCTTATTAACACCGAGTACAATAATCAGAGCGTGCTACTTTCAAGTTCACTTGCAGATCGCTTAGTTCCTCTACCGCCAAAAACAACAATCAACTTGGCTTTTGCTAGCGAATAAACAGGGTAGGGAAGGCTACAAACAGAAACTTAAGCTGCTATTCCGGTAATTCTCTAGTCTAAAAGTGAACGCATTGGCCTTGAGTTCCGTACTTGAAAATACCAAATACATACAAGCAGCAACAAATGAACAAAAGTGATATTTCTAGAGTGATAGAAATGGCGTGGGAAGACAGAACCCCCTTTGAAGCGATAGAACTAACTTATGGCTTAAGTGAGTCTCAACTCATTCGTTTTATGCGAGAAAACTTGCGTTCAAGCAGTTTCAAGCTTTGGCGAAAGCGGGTATCGGGGAGAAAGTCAAAGCACATCAAGCTGAGACACCCTGATATCAGTAGAGGCTATTGTCCAACACAATATAAGCAAAGGTAAGGCTCTAAGCTCGCAAAACCAGTTAGAACGTATCTAGAATCGAAAAATAATTTGCCGTAACAGCACTTCCTTTTATCTGGGCTACGGCAAATTGGGAGAATGGTAAATCTTTTATCGAGTACGTTTTAACGCGTCAATTGGGTCTTCGTATATTTTTCCCTGCTTTCTCGTGCGCTTGAGTATCTCTATTGGCTCTGACTTTTCATTTTTACCACCAGCAATCATGTCGGTGTAAAGTAGCATTTCTGCGTCGCTAACAATCAATTGCTTAAGTTCACGTTTGTTTAGTTTCATAAATCACTCCATAAATGAGTTATTAATTTTCAAGCCACCTTGTAATAGAGTACAACCGAGTAGCGGACTAAACACTGCAGTTCACGCAAGACACTGAAACTATTTACCTTTAAATTCAATACGGCCAAAGCAGCCAGAAGTAAGGATAACGAAAAGCACCTAGGCTAATCTCAAATACTCTTCTGAGATTTAAGGTACAATAAAACACATTAACTGTAAACAAACAATTAACAGAAAGTTACAAAAGATACTAACCCGTAGGTTCGAGCTTAGCAGCTGAGAAAGAAGAAAGCCCATCACTATGATGGGCTAATTATCGGCATGTTATAGGGCAAATGTTTTGCTTACCAAAAGCACAATCCGTTCATCGGCGGTATTCCAATCTAAGTTGGTGTTTTCGGCCGCCACCTCAATATCAAATCCTTCGTAACTGGTTTGATACGCTAAACGATAGTGGTGATACGAACTATGTTCACCATCCCAAGCATACTTGTCACCATCTAGTGAATTTGATACATCGAAGCTTGCTCTAATGGCATGGCCTTCTGCAACTTCAAAGGTGTGCGCAACCATAGCTATGGTATGTCCCGCTTCAGTGCCAAAATAATCCCAGCTGTACCAAAAGTTAAACTCTGTTTGACCATAGTCACTGGCATAACCAAACTTAGTATAGACTTCCGGATAGTTGCCATCGCTAGAGTTGTCCCCCCCATGGTAGCTGTAATAAGCGATACCATAATCTAGGCTCCAACCGTGTTGTAGCTCAACATAACGACCAACGTAAAAGTCCCATTCCAGATCGGTACCTCCGTCAAAGTCCACATTGGATGCCCAGCTACCGGCATAAACACCGTTATCGAAGGCCTTATCAAGGCTGCCTTGCAGAGCTGGATCATTTTTAGTTTGGCTTACACCGTTAAAGGTATAGTCCGAAGCGCCAGTCACCGTTGCCGACCAGTCAGCCATTGCTGTGGTCGAAAGTACCGCCAATGGCAATGCACAGAAAAGTTTTTTAAATGATGTTGTCATAATGATTCCTAGCTAACTGATTCTATTTTACTAAAGTCGATAAGGTTGTCTTTTGGAGAGCTATCAATGTTACTCACAGTTTTAAACTTGCGGTATCCTATATAGCCAAAGCAAGAGAAAAACAAACCAATGACCAGTGCACCTACCCACTGAATTTGTAAGAAGTCTAGCTTAAACAGTAGAGTAAGTAACGATAGCACTACAATATTGAATATCAGGTAGTTTCTTTTCCCTAAGCGACTAACCGTGAGGTTTAAATTGTCTGTGTATAAGCGCGTGAGTGAGTCCAGTGAATTAATCACAAATACCACGCCAACAAAAACCATAGCGAAGTTTTTAATTCCCGTCGTAGGGATCCCTGCTTCGTGATAGTGATATAACACTCCAAACCACGCAGCAATTGGAATAGAAGGGAAAATCAACATGGCAGCAAGTACTTGATAGGTTCTCAGGCCACCAACAAAACGAGAAGTAAACTGGCCAATCATAATGCTCCATGCAAACCACCAGAACAGATAAAACTCGTGGTAATCGTTCAGTGGTAATACAAATTGATGAATATTAGCAAAGTAGTCGCTAATCAAGCCGAGGTTTTCCACGTAGCTGGCGACTTCGCTCTCACCAAATATGAACGCTGATGCCCACATAAAGGCAATAAGCCCGAGAAATACCCAAGTAGTGGTAATACTTAAAAACCGCACATACTTCAGACTAGTGCTGGAGTACACAGCAAATGCAATAGCTGCAAACACGATTAAATAAAAGCTCGGCATGATTGACTCACCATCACCCACACTCGGTAAATACCAAGGTAGATTGGCGAGCAGCAAGTAAGCAGTGAACGCACATGTGCCGATGATCACGACATTATTAACAAACTTAACCCAAGGAATGTCAAAGAACTTCACTTTGGGTTCTATTACGCAGAAATAAAAGCACGTAAGAAAGTAAAAACCCCAGATGAGGAATCCCCAGAAGCCAAACTCAATGGCTAAAGGATTCGCAAACGCATATTCTGGGCTTGCTTTTATGTCTGCATAACCCGCAAACTCAGTAAGCGGAAACATAATCAATCCGACGTCTAAGCCGGAAGTAAACAAGATAGCGATAAAGGTAAACGTTTTAACCGGTGTCACACCGACACAACGCAGATTTCCCCATTTAATTAAAATAAAGGCGATTGCCAATAGGGTGAAAATGATGCCTGCACTAAGCCACACTGTCATTGTCACCCTCCCAAAATAGATAAAAGTAACTCATTTTTTCTCCGTTTTTATTGCTCGCATTAATACCGCGTAACCTATTTACGCCGCACGCCACTGCAAGTCCCGCACCGCTGACATGACTAACGTCAGTCAGCGATACAAGTGGCTAAATTAGATCTCCGAACTACGTTGTAAAGTTTGCCAATTCGCGGTCATTACGACCTTGGCAGGTTGCTCTTTAGGCATTGCTTTGCCCAAAATCAGATCTGCTGCTTTTTCCGCAACCATTATGGTTGGCGCATTCAGATTGCCATTAGGAATGGTGGGGAAGATAGATGAATCCACCACTCTTAACCCTTCAATACCATGTACTTGAGTTTTCGAGTTCACCACCGCCATGCTGTCTTCCCCCATTTTGCAAGAACAGGAAGGGTGGTAAGCACTTTCTACAGCTTGACGAACGAAAGCATCGATTTGTTCGTCACTTTGAATATGTTCGCCAGGTTGGATTTCACTCTCTCTATAATCATCAAACGCGCTTTGCTCAATAATTTCTCGTGTCAGCCTGACGCAGGCTCTAAAACCCTCGATATCTTCTGGGTGTTGCAGGTAATTAAATTGAATTTTTGGAGCCACAGTGGGGTCAGCTGATTTAATGGTCACTTCGCCGCGACTTTTAGGCTTGTTATGACCAACATGAACCTGAAAACCATGCCCCTCGAAAGCACTTTTGCCATCATAGCGTATCGCTGCTGGTAGAAAGTGGTATTGTAGATCAGGCCACTCAACCCCAGCCTTAGAACGGATAAAAGCACAAGACTCGAAATGATTTGTTGCACCAAGTCCTGATTTATTGAGTAACCACCGCGCACCAATTAAGCCTTTCGAAATCAGCCCTAGCTTGCCATTTAAAGTGATTGGTTGCTTACACTTATACTGAAAATAAAACTCCAAGTGATCTTGTAAGTTCTTACCTACTCCCGGTAAATGGTGCTGCAACTCAACACCCGCTTGTTGCAATACTGTCTTATCGCCAATTCCAGACAGCTGTAACAGGTGAGGGGAGCCAATTGGACCAGCGCTCAAGATGACTTCTTTTTTCGCTGATGCTTGTTGCACCTTTCCTTTGACTTGATATTCAACTCCCGTCGCCTTTTTATCGCCATTTAATAAAACCTTGCGAGCTAAAGCACCGGTGATCACCGTTAAATTACGACGCTGTTTAATTGGGTCGAGATACGCGCGGCTTGCCGAGCATCGTTTGCCGCCTTTGACTGTCATATGCATTGGGCCAAAGCCTTCTTGCTGCGCACCATTATAATCGTCAGTGAATGCGTAACCCGCTTGTTTACCTGCATCTATAAAAGCTCGATACAATGGGTTTGCCATCTCATTACCATTGTTAGTGCCTAGTGGACCTTGCTCCCCACGATACTCATCGCCCCCTAAATACCAAGATTCCGCACGTTTAAAGTAAGGGAGGCAAGACTGATAATCCCAACCTTTAGCACCATGTTGCTGCCATTCATCAAAATCTTTTGCGTGGCCACGAACATACACCATGCCATTGATGGATGATGAACCTCCAAGTACTTTTCCGCGCGGACAGTGCATGACTCGGTTATCTAAATATGGCTCAGGCTCAGTATGAAACTGCCATGCATATTTTTCGGTATTCATCGGAATAGAGAGCGCTGTTGGCATCTGAATAAAAATACTCTTGTCACTACCACCTGTTTCAAGCAGCAGTACCCGATGTTCGGGATTTTCCGATAGGCGATTTGCCAGCACACATCCTGCCGAACCAGCGCCAACAATAATGTAATCAAATTCTGTCATGGTGCTCCTTAACCGCGTTTATTGCGTTACTTCAGCGAGTTGCTCTAGAAAAGTTAAAATGGACTTTCGATATCACTCATACCGACATAAACCGACTTGGTTTGGGTATATTGATCTAACGTTTCAATTCCATTTTCCCTGCCAATTCCAGACTGCTTATAACCGCCAACAGGCATTTCCGCAGGTGAGTTTCCGTAGCTATTGATCCAACAGATCCCAGCCGCTAATTGATGAATGACTCTGTGAGCACGCTTTATGTTCTGGGTAAATACACCAGCTGCAAGTCCTAGGTGCGTATTATTGGCTCGCTCGATCACCTCTTGCTCATCATCAAATACCAACACCGACATTACCGGACCAAAAATTTCTTCTTTAACGATGGTCATATCATCATCGCAATCAACAAAGATGGTAGGTGCAACAAAATAACCATTTGGGGCTGACTCAGGGCTAAGGGCTCGTCCGCCAGTCAATACCTTGGCGCCTTCGGCTATGCCTTTTTCAATGTAATCTAGCACCAGCTGTTGATGCTGCTTTGAAATCAGTGCGCCAAGATTGACACTTGGATCCATGGGATCACCAGCGATAATATTATGCTCTGTACGCTCAAGGAGTTCGTCTAAAAAGGGTTGATAAACAGAGCGATGTACAAAAACTCGTGTACAGTTAGTACACACTTCCCCTTGAGTGTAGAAGTTACCTAACATTGCCGCAGAAACAGCTTGGCTGAGATCTGCGTCTTCAAAAACAATGAGCGGCGATTTTCCACCTAGCTCCATCGTCACTTCTTTTAGATTCGAAGCCGCACTTTGCATCACTTTCTTGCCAGTGCCGACTTCTCCGGTAAAAGACACTTTTTCGATTTGTGGGTGCGTAGTAAGCCATTGTCCAACTTTTGCAGCACCTTGCACGACATTGAATACCCCAGCCGGTACACCGGCTTCGATAAAAATCTCAGCAAGCTTAATAGCGCCTAGCGGTGTTTCTTCTGAAGGTTTGAAAATAAGTACGTTACCAGCCGCCAAGGCTGGACCTGATTTCCAACACGCAATTTGTAAAGGATAATTCCATGCGCCAATGCCAGCGCATATACCTAATGGCTCTTTACGAGTGTAAAAGAAATCATTACCCACAGGCTGTTGAGAGCCCACCTGTGTAGGTGCAAGTCCTGCAAAATATTCAATCACATCAGCGCCCGTTTGGACATCAACACATTCAGCTTCTTGCCACGGTTTTCCAGTGTCTAATACTTCTATTTCAGCAAGCTGGTCATTGCGTTCACGTAACAAAGCAACCGCTTTGTGTAAAATCCGACTACGCTCTATGGGTGACATTGCAGACCAAACTTGAAAGCCCTGCTTAGCACTTTCAATTGCGGCTTTTTGCACTACTTCATCAGCGACCTCAACTTCATAGATCACCTGATCCGTAGCTGGGTTTTTCACCGCAAATTTCTCGCCACTTTGATTTGCTAAGAATTGACCATGGACAAAGTTTTGAAATACTGGGACCGTCATTATTGTGCTCCAAACTGCTGAATAAGAGAGTTGATATAGCGCTTGGCTAAAGCTTCGTTGTGCTGGAATTGCTGTTGATCAGCTTTATTTAAAACTGTTCGTAGCCACAACCCATCGATCATACCTGCGGCTAGCTGAGCCGCTTCTTTTGCCTGTTGTTTAGGCATGAGCTGCCGAAATGAATACGCTAAGTTACTGTACAGACGCTGGCTGTTTACCCGCTGTAATCGGTGAAGCTCTTCGTCATGCATTGATTGCGCCCAAAAGCTCAACCAAGTTCTGGTGGTGTGCGACTGTTGTTGAACCAGTGAAAAGTTCGCTTCAACAATGTAAACCAACCGTTGCTCAGCGCTACAACCGGGCTGAGTTTTATCTAGCAAACTGCGTTTTAAGCTATCCAATAAATGACGCACTGTTGCTTCGATTAATCCTTGCTTACCACCAAAATAATGGCTAATGATGCCAGATGAGAGCCCAGCGCGTTTGCTGATACTGTTAATGGTCGTCGCTTGTAATCCAAGCTCAGCGACAGACTGTAATGTGGCGTCAATTAACTGCTGACGGCGAACAGGTTCCATTCCGACTTTTGGCATAGCTTTTTATTAATTGATCGTTCAATAAAAATAAATGGTAAGGTGATAAAATTGAGACTTCAAGGTTGACTTTTTGTAAAAGCACCAAAGTTAGGACCGAAAATAGAGTGTATCAATATGAAATTTATAAACTTTTATGTTTTAAAAAATAAATTGAGAAATTTACGGTAAGGCTAAAATTTATACGCCTATTATCGCGAATTATATAAAGACGCCATGACAAAAAAATTACTTAAGTCGCTTCGTTACAGACTTGGCTTCTATTAAATAGCGTTCAATCAGCTTTTCTATCGTAGGCTTAAACTTAAGAATACTCTGATTAATGGTGGTAATTTGCTGAGGTGAAAAAGCTCCTTTGCGGAGTAAAAAGTGTACTTCATTGTCATGAATGACCACAGGCCATTCCTGTGTGTGATGATAGTCAAACCGATTGATGAAATAATTTGCCGTTATGGTGTCATCGATAATGAAGTCAACGCGACTTTTAATCAGCATCTCAACACGCCTTTTTGCACTGCTGATCCTCACAAATTGATTTGGGTATTTTCCTTTAAGCGATTCAAGAGTTTCACCGTAATATGAGCCAATACTAACTCCAACCGTTTTTGAACTAGAGACAATGTCCTCCAAGGTTAACTGTTGTCGCGGCTTACTAAGTGAGTAAAGCCGCATTATTTCTCGACGATAGGGCACAGAGAAAACCCCGTATTTCGCTCGTTCTTCGGTATAGCTCACCATCAATGCGACATTGATATTATGCTTTTCCATTTCCTCCAGTGCCCTTGCACTAGAAGGAAGCCGAACATAGTGAGTGCAAAAATTAGCATCCTTAAACACGACTTCAGCAAACTCGACATCGATCCCCCAAGCGCCACGTTCATCCATAGCAGTCAAAGGAGGCCAATCTCCAACAATACCGATATTGACAGTGTCAAGACATGGCTTTGCGTATGTGAGTGGCATGCACAAACCGAAGAATAAAAACACAAAAACTCTTATGACACCCTTTGTCATTTTCGATTGCCTTCTCATGAGCCATTATCGGTGATAATGAAGGTTATGTTTTTAGCATAGCCCTCTGAATTAAATTATAAAAATTATAAATGTATGTCGGTGTGTTGGATAAGGAACAAACAACGGGTAAGTAACTTAGTGTCTGGTATGGACTAATTACTTACCTTGAAATTGAAAAACCTCTTCTAATGGCACTTTAAACACCTGAGCAATTTTAAATGCCACTTCTAATGACGGCGAATATTTTGCCGCTTCGATCGCCATAATAGTTTGCCTAGTAACTCCCACTCTTTCAGCCAAATCTTTTTGTGTCATTTCATCATTCATAAATCGTAGCAAACGGATTTTATTAGAGATCGGTAACTCTGCCATATTATGCTCCGATCCGAGATTTTACTAGTTGTGTGCCATAGCCGATCAATTCAGCCATTAAGAATGCGACGACTAGAATATGTAATGGTAAAAAAGGCAAATCTAACTGAACACTGCTAGGCCAACCATGGGCTTCAGCCGAATATTGGAATATAGCAATACACACGCCAGCTTGTAATACCCAGTATGCTTGCTGGCACCCTGAAAATGCGACTTGTTTTTCTCGTTCGTCCATGGGTTTATCCATGTCACCATCACTTACAAACGACAGCAATAGTTGACCCGCAATAGAGATAACAATGGATGTAGCAATTACTTTTAACAGTAGCATTGAAGCCCAGCCAGCGTCTTGTCTTTCCGCAGGTAAAGCGGCAACAATTTCACCAATATAGAAAAATAGAATATAACCCGTAATTGCCAGTTCAATAGCAATGGTAAGGTCACGAAAGCTTAATGAATCCAAAAACGCTTTTAAACGATTGTTGTCTGACATGTTCAACCTTTTTAACTTGAAGTAAAAAATAACATACTCGACAGATTAGTTTCCTCCCGCCATCATGTCAAATATTTTTTACCTTAGGTTTGGTTTTGCATACCATGCGTGTTAGTTAAGCCATACCCGTAATGACAACGAATATAACGGTCACCTCAATAACGTTTCAGTCCATATTGGACTTTGAACCTTCAACTTGTTAAATAAATGTATATTGAAATACTGAGTCTATTGAATTTTTTAGTAATTATCGGGTTTTTATATTGGCTTGTAATTTCAAAAATAAAAACAACCACTTAAAATAAAGAAAATAAAAACAATCAGTTAAAATTAAAAATTAAAAGACAAAGCCCACAAAACACAAGAAATCAAATCCCCACGCAACAAATTGTACCTTTATTAATTATTTTTGTAAGTTAAATGTAACAAAACAAAAGTAGCATGCTGCCGGTTGCGCAACACACCAGAAAACTTATCTCGTTAACCAAATTAGGAATAAAAATGAAAAAGTTTAGTATTGCTTGCTTGACTGCACTTGTAGGCCTGATGGCTGCTCCGAGTACTGAAGCTTCAATCTACAAGGATCCGGGCTACGTTGAACGTCAGGCTCGTGTCATTAATAAGAACAATGCGGTTGGGCGCTCACACCAATACCGTGGTCAACAAGGTTGGATGCAAGTCGAAAAGGTAGCTGATGGTGCAACCAGCGGTTTCTATCAAGCCGAAAACTGGGTGAAATTACATAATCGTAACTTCAAAATGTCTGTTGGTTTTGTCGAATTCTCGTTTAACCCTTCCAAGCTTGATTGTACTCAAGGCTTAACCTTTAACCTAGAAGTGGGTGAAGATAGCGTTGCTGCTTTCAAACCCAACTGTGACGACTTGCTCAACGCCTCTGTCAGTTACCCAATCGAATACTACTTTGACCTAATCCCTGAGCCAATCAAGCCACGTATTGAAATACCGCTAGATCCGCTTGGTCTACTGAAGCTAGGCGTAAAATTTGGCGCAGGTATCGAAGCAGGCGCAGACTTCACCGTAGGTGGCGTAATTGGTGGTTACGATAATGATGAGCCATTTGAAGCTGGCGGTGTTCGACGCCCTGACTACATTTATGCCTCTGTAGAGCCGTATATCGGCGGATTGGTATCAAGCTCAGCTTACGGTTCATTCGGCCATGGCATCGCAGAAGCTGGTGTAAAAGGTAAATTGAGCCTGTTGAAAGTTAAAGGAAAAGGCTATTTGGAAGCCGGTATCCGTCGTGTGAACGTTGATGAACAAATTATTGAGGAAGGTTTCCTTGAATTAAAAGTTTCAGCAAAACTCTCTGGCGGTGACGGCAAAATTGAAGGTTATTGCAAAAAGCTTTGGGGCTTATTGGTATTCAATGTCGACATCATGAAGTGGGATCCTCTTTATGAACGTGAATACAAACTATATGAGTACGCAAGCCCAAGTTGGGAAGCACTTTAATTAATCATCTAAATGGGCGACATTCGTCGCCTTTATGGAGTTCTGATGAAAATAACAAAATATCATTTGGTAATGCTAGTTGTTGTCGTACTGGCAGCATCACTGGCTTGGCTGACTTTCACCCCAGCTCAACCTCAACAACCCACCGTAGCATCAAAAAACAAGACAGATGCAAAGTTAGCTGCAACTGAAGAACACAGACCTTTACAGTATAAGGTGACTATCGAATCTTCAGTACAAGACACAAAGCAGACTGTATTAACACACTCGGTTTTGAGTTGGACTATGGTCATGCAGCAAAGTACAGAGGCACAACATTACGTTGGCAGGCTCGATGGCATTTCGTTTAAAGAAAATAATAGACCTTCAAAACTCCCCACTCAATTACCTTTTACGGTGCACTACAACGGTCACCAATTTGAAAATGTAGACTTATTAGGTTTGTCAGAGGAACACGTATTACAGGTTGTGAAGCAGGTGCTAGGATTAATGAGCTACAGTGAGCGTACTCAGCTTACTTATGAAGATGCCTTGCAAAGAAAAGTATTTGCGTATGCTCGAAAAGGACAAAAAGTAACGAGAACAGCTACCCAAACAGACTATGTGCACGCTCAACAAAAACCACAGCAAGAAGAAGAAAAGTGGGAGTTAAGTTTAGCCAACAATGGACAAGTTGAGCGACTAGACTACACCAACACCAGACTATGGCAGCAGCAGTCACAACAATATCAAATCATTCAAGATGTAACTGTTGTCCCTTCGCAGCAAAATATCAATCTAGCTAACATCTCAGTCAACAGCCACACTAATGCGCATCTTGTAGCTAGCAACCAACAGGTTAAAACACAATTAGTGATCACCAATGAGCAAGAGCTACTGAATGCAATTGAACAACTAAAGGCTTCACTAGATCCTGATTTAGCCAAAATAGTTGGCGAGTACTTACACTTGAACTATACAGCTTATGAAATAGCGGAAATGCTTTCAGATATGCCAACATCAAACTCGGCAATCATTTATGCGCTTCAAAAAAATCAAAGTCCAGAAGCGGAACAAATGCTAGCAGACTTGCTCAATACTTCTGTGGTTTCAGATATGAACAAACATCGAGTTGCTATTGCTCTAGGGCGCTTTGGTGCGTCGAGCGACATTGGCTTCAGTGCCCTAACCGAATTAAGCAAAACATCAAATCAAGCTGCTTCTACTGCACTACTTAGCATTGGTTCAATGGCGTACTTTACACCTGAAAAATCAGCATCTGTCAGCGAACTGTTAACCAGCAACTTGGCCCAAGGTGAATCATTGGCGACCACAGTGCTTGCAGTTGCCAATAGCCGAGACGAGCAGCTTATAAAACAACTGCCACCTTTACTAAACAACCCTGATGAAGCGGTGAAGTTAAATGCAATTAAGGTACTTACCAAACAAGGCAGTTATCAAGATGCTGTGGTGAATACAGTGGTTGCCAATCCAAAAAGTAAATTTGTAGATGCGTTTGTACGCTCTTTTACCGAGTCACAGCAAACACTAACAAAAGCCAATGAAACTCGCCTTAAACAGGTCGTCGAAACATCCGACAACCCCATTGTCGTTAACAAGCTCACGACGTTGTTGAGTTCAACATCTTAAACTGAAAAGGTTTGTTGGTATGTACTAACAAACCTTTAATTCCACATGCTCCCGTACAACCCCAAAGCACCAATCGTCAGCAATAGACTCCACTGTGGCAACCTTGCCAAGGCATCCCACTTAAAAAAATGCCAGCCCACGAAAATAAACACCGATGCAAAAGCCAGAAACATAGCACTGATAAATATCACTAAAGAATATAAGGTATCGAGTTGATACCACCCAATATAGGCTACTAACAGGGAAGGAATAAGCAACATCACTGATACCATATGCCAACAGGCAAGCAATGTTGCTTTAGGTACGGTTGCTAATGATGTTTTAAGAAACGGCCTTACAGGGTCTATTTGACCAGCAAAAACATGTACACAAGCCGTCAGCACACCGACTATTCCAGCCCCGAATATCCACGCATTCATTGTCTCAATCCTTTTTTGTAACGTTTAAAATGAAAGTGTTATATCTATTTGTATAATTGGGTAGTCAACCCTGAGTGAGATAGTCATCGTTAAGCATACAAAAAATTTGCTACTTAGTGGTTCTAAGTCAAGTTGACTCTCAGAATGGATAGTAACTATACAGAGTTTATAACCTTTGGCAAAAACATATCCGTCATAACCCTAGCGAGGTCGAAAAAGGCCGTACACCGGCCTTTTTAAATTCCAACATGCTCAGTTATCAGCTTCTTGAATCTTGCTGATTTTTGTATTGTTGTCGGTAGTAATGTAGTAGTGGTTCAGTGTAACCATTGGGTTGTGTTTTACCTTCCATAACCAGCGCGAGCGCAGCTTGATAGGCTAGGTTGTCTTCTAATGAAAGCAACCCATTGATCATCGGTCGATATTGGCTATCGTGACTATTCTGTTCATCCACAATAGCAGCCATACGCTGAAAAGTTTTCTCAACTTGTTGCTGTGTACAAATACCATGATGTAACCAGTTGGCAATGTGTTGGCTGGAAATACGTAGCGTCGCTCTGTCTTCCATCAGACCAACGTGATTGATATCCGGTACTTTAGAACAACCAATACCTTGCTCAATCCAGCGAACAACATAGCCGAGTATACCTTGTACGTTATTGTCTAATTCCGCCTGAACATCCGCGTCAGTCAAGTTATTTTTCATCATCAACGGGGGGGTGAGTAAATGCTCAAGTGACGCTTGTTGACGTGTCCTCAGTTCAGTTTGTCTGGCGAATACATCGACGTAATGATAGTGCATCGCATGTAAAGTAGCTGCGGTAGGCGAGGGTACCCAAGCGGTATTGGCACCGGACTCTGGATGAGCGCGTTTTTGCTCCATCATCAACGCCATTTTGTCGGGCATAGGCCACATACCTTTACCTATTTGGGCTCGACCACTAAACCCTGATTTAAGACCAATATCCACATTTTGATCTTCGTATGCAGCGATCCATGACTGGCCTTTGATCTGTGCTTTAGGTAACACTGGACCGGCAAACATCGAAGTGTGGATCTCATCACCTGTTCTATCTAAAAACCCGGTATTAATAAACACCACTCGCTGTTTCGCCGAGGCGATACATGCTTTTAAGTTAACCGAAGTACGTCGTTCTTCATCCATAATCCCCATTTTTATGGTGTTTTTGGGTAACAACAATAACTGCTCAACTCGAGCAAACAACGTATCGGTAAATGCGACTTCTTCGGGTCCATGCATCTTTGGCTTTACAATATTAATGCTGCCCGTTGTCGAATTTCGAAATGGGCTATTTCCCTGCAAGTCATGCAATGCCGCTGTGCTGGTCATAATCGCATCTAAAATACCTTCAAACTGGGGGTGACCTTGCGCATCTAAAACCGCAGGCGTGGTCATCAAATGACCAACATTACGCACAAACATCATTGAACGACCCTTAAGGGTCATACGCCGTCCTTGGGTATCTAAATAAAGGCGGTCTGCATTGAGTGTTCGAGTGACCGTTTCACCTGATTTATCGAATTGCTCGCAAAGCTCTCCTTTCATCAAACCTAGCCAGTTCCCGTATACTAACACTTTGTCTTCGGCATCGACCGCAGCGACAGAGTCTTCGCAATCCATAATGGTGGTCAATGCAGATTCAAGCCGGATGTCACTTATCCCAGCTTTATCAGCCTGTCCTACAGGGTGTTGCGGATCGATAACGACTTCGATATGTAAATCATGGTGCTTTAAAAGTATCAATGAGGGATTTTGTGGCTCGCCTTGATAGCCGACCAATTGAGACGTGTTAGCAAGCGTGACTTGAGTTGCATCATTCAATGTTACTATGAGCTGTCCATCTAGCACCGCATAATTGGTACTCTCGATGTGAGAGCCTTGGACCAGCGGAACTGCGTTATCTAAAAACTGCCTAGCATACGCCATGACTTTAAAGCCGCGCACGGGATTGTAATGTGTGGTGCGCGCCGCTCCGTCCTCCTCACTTAGTACATCTGTACCATACAGTGCATCGTACAGCGAGCCCCAGCGAGCATTAGCTGCATTTAAGGCAAAGCGGGCGTTGCTCACTGGAACGACGAGCTGTGGCGCAGCCGATTTAGCTATTTCAGGCTCAACGTGCTCAGTTTCGATAGTAAAATCGGCAGGCTCAGGTAGTAAATAACCAATCGATTCAAGGAAAGCTTGATATTCACTCGCTTGCCAATCTGGATTGGTTTTATGGTAAGCGTCTATTTGCAGTTGCAACTCATCACGCTTGCTGAGCAGCGCTTGGTTTACAGGCGTGAGATCTTGATAAATCTTTGCCACACCTTGCCAGAAATCATCAATGGCAAGGCCAGTGCCAGGCAACAACGATGTTTCAACAAATTGTGCGAGTCGTTTGTCAATCTGAAGACCAGCGATAGAAACGTACTGACTCATGTTATTTCCTAAAATATTTTGAACGGGTTATATCAAACATAAAGCAAATTGACAGAAAACGAACCCCCTTAGCCATTCACATAAAAAATACCCAGGATAACAACTATAAATTTAAAAAATCAGAAAACCGAGCCTAGTGTTTAAATAAGCGCAGCGGAGTTCTCTCACATTGCTCCAATGCATAACTAGATACTACTCCCGTTCAAAGGATAAATTGCTATGTCTACTTACCAATCACAACTCGATCGCTTTACCAACTTGTGTCAATCACAAGGACCAGCATGGCGTTCAATTAACCCGGAATACGCCAATCGAATGCACCTGCAAAATCGCTTTAAAACCGGTCTTGATATTGCGCGATACACCGCCAAAGTAATGCGTGAAGATATGGCTGCATATGACGCGGACAGTAGTCAGTACACGCAATCCTTAGGGTGTTGGCACGGCTTTACAGCTCAGCAAATGATGATGGCAGTAAAACGTCATAAGAAAACCACTAAACGATCATACGTCTACCTAAGTGGCTGGATGGTAGCGGCGCTTCGTTCAGATTTTGGTCCATTGCCAGATCAAAGCATGCATGAAAAAACCGCTGTTTCGTCGCTAATCGAAGAAATATATACGTTTTTAAAACAAGCCGATGCACGCGAATTGGACCACCTATACAAAGCGTTAGATGAAGCCGCGGCCACAGGCGGGGACACCCAATCCATCCTCAACCAAATTGATAACTTTGAAACGCACGTGGTTCCCATTATCGCGGATATTGATGCAGGATTTGGTAACGAAGAAGCGACTTACTTACTCGCAAAGCAAATGATAGAAGCAGGCGCTTGCGCAATTCAAATTGAAAACCAAGTATCCGATGCAAAGCAGTGTGGCCATCAGGCTGGCAAAGTGACTGTTCCCCACGAGGACTTTCTGGCAAAAATAAATGCCGTTCGTTATGCATTTTTAGAACTAGGGGTTGAAGACGGTATCATCGTTGCACGCACCGACTCATTGGGTGCCAGCTTGACTCAAAAGATCCCTGTATCGAAAACCCCTGGCGACTTAGCCAGCCAATATACCAGCTTTTTAGATACACAACCTGTGACTTCATTAGCTGAACTTGCTGATGGTGAAATGGCAATAAAGCTCAATGGTGAATTACAAAAGCCAGTTCGTTTAGACAATGGACTTTTTCAGTTCCGTGAAGGAACTGAGAAAGATCGAGTGGTATTAGACTGTGTGACCAGTTTACAAGCTGGTGCAGATCTACTTTGGATTGAAACTGAAAAGCCTAATATTGAGCAAATAGCAGAGCTAGTGAACCGAGTCCGCGAACAGGTTCCCGGTGCCAAGCTCGTTTACAACAACTCCCCATCATTTAACTGGACCCTCAAGTTCCGAGAGCAGGTATATCAACAATGGCTAACACAGGGGAAAGACTTATCAGCTTACCCAGATCCTAGTTCAGATCCAAAAGTGCTCATGATGCCAGAACTAGACAGTTCTGAACTTGCTCTAGAAGCTGATACTCTAGTACAGAACTTTCAACGTGATGCAGCCAGAGAAGCTGGCATTTTCCACCACTTAATCACGCTACCAACGTATCATACAGCGGCACTCAGCACCGACATTTTAGCTGAAGGTTATTTTGGAGAAGCAGGTATGCTGGCCTATGTGAAGGATGTACAGCGTCAAGAAATTCGTCGAGAGCAAGCATCTGTAAAGCACCAAGATTTAGCCGGCTCCAATATTGGGGATACCCATAAGGAATACTTCTCAGGTGAAAATGCACTAAAGGCCGGCGGCGAAGCCAATACTATGAATCAATTTTGATTGATATCTGAATAGTTCCTATCAGCAAGGGTCGCGAGGCCCTTTTTTATTTTAGATCACGATTTTACTAGCAGTATGATATAGATCAGAATTTAACTAACACGATTACACGATAGCGTATGATCAAATGCAGATCTTAATGTTCGAGGTTTTCAAAGACATAAATAGCTTCATTTTTATCTAATTCTTCCGCTTTCAGACCAAAATTTTACTAACTAAACGAACGACAGGTCATGATTTTACTAACTCAGTTAGTAAAATTTTGTTTTGTGATGCGAAGTTTGCAATCATACAATTATTCTCAATATAAAACTGTAAACCCCCTTTACAAAATTACTACCCTAGATTTTACCTAACAAGGCTATTTACACAAAAAATTGAGGTTACTAAGGTCGGACCTCAAAAGTCTCCATTTTTAATCCATATTGCTTTGTTTAACTTACCATCATGGAAAGACAAAGACCTAACAACATGCAACGGACACTAAAACATTCAGAGTGGTTAAAAATAGCCGAATCTCGCACTCGCCCCAGTCGAACAGGAAAGAAAGCTAGAACCAAGCCTAATTTCAAAATTAGATTTGCCGCAATATTAGGAGTCTTATTTTTAACTTGGTGTGTAATTTCGAATAGCAATCCTGAAAAACAGTTAGCCAGTTTCTCGAAACAGCAAGAAAGGCTAGTAGCTCGGCACTTTGCAAAACAATATGCGATAGGCAGTTGGCAATATTCACATTTGAACACCACGCCGGGTGAAGTACATGTTTATATTAAAATTCCGACTAAGCTGGCGCTAAATGATACGGAAATGCAGCGATACATCAAACAGTCTTTGTGCCCAACTCAAAGTAGTACTGTGTGGAGCGCCGTAGCTGATTATTCGTTGTATTTACACTTGTTCGTTGATAGCCCTCGCACAGGAGAATATGCGCAATGCTAAACCTACTAGTAACAAGGTTTAGCAGGAAAAAATGGCGAAACTATCCCTCGCCATTTTAAAACTCATTAGAAATGATACTTCAAGAACATACTCGCATCAGTGCGCTTTTCATTACTGCGGCTAGCTTCTCCATAGCCACCAACTAGCGAAACACTCCATCCACTGTTGTTCATACCATTAAAATAGTAATTTAGACTCAAGCCAATACCATTCGTGGTTTCATTATCGAATATATCGCTAAGTCCACATCCGATCGCCTCACCAATAGATGAACTTAAATCATCGATGACCGTTCCTGAAATATTTTTGCCTTTGTCAGGGCAGGGTTCTCTGTCGTCTTTAGCACCAAGCGCACCAACAACAAAACCTAAAGACCAGTTATTGTTGCCAGAAATACCCTGCTCATAACCTAGCGATATTCCAGTATCTAATCCGAGTAAATAAGCTGCATGGATGCGGCTATCGCCAAATGCTTTACCATAACTTAATTCAATATTCGCAAAGTATGGATAACCTGTGCTCATTGTATAACCTATCTCAGACTCACTGGCTTGAGCACTCAAACACGTGATGCCCGAAAAAATTAGCAACACAGTTTTGACTGCTGTACCTCTTAACTTTCTATTCATGTTCATCTCTCTAATATCCTTTTAGTTAATTTGGGTACCATTAAAAAACATGCACGTACCTTATACAACCACATCAAATAACTAAAGCGCTTAATCGCTTTTTTAACTTAGTTTTTATAAACACAACGAACTAGCTGATAATCAGTAAGCCGCTGTAATTGGGATATAAAAGAATAATAAAATCAAAAGGATTAATAATGAAAATACAGAGTATATTTTTACCCATGGTGTTGATGTGTGGCACTTCTTTTGCGAAAGCAAACACAGCCCTTCAATACTGGAAAACGCAAGGTTATGGCTATCTCATTGAAGTAAAAAATGACTTGCTGAAATTTTACGATATCACCGCAAACAGTTGCATAAGAAATCCCATTGCAGATAACGAATATGAGGGACTAACAGCCTCACAGGTGCTATCTCGTGATAACGAAAACAACTATCAATTAGAGTGGTTTGCACTGCATCCAATTGAAGTTACAAAACTAGACGCACTACCTACCATTTGCGCTTTTGCTGATAAACCAAATCAAGATCCAATCACAAACTTTGATGTTTTTTGGGCGACTTATGCAAACCATTTTCCTTATGGAGAAAAGCAGAACTGGCATTGGCAGGATAGATATCCTATTTGGCGTTCAATGGTCAGCAAAGACACGACAAAAGAACAACTAGCGGACATCTTTTCTAACATTATCAACCAAGTACGTGATGGTCATGCAAGTCTGAGTGATGAAAAACACAATGAGATAGCAGATATTGAGTCACGATTACTGGCTTATGAATACCGCCTGCGTCAAGCATGGGTGAAAGATGAAGAATACCCTTACCTTTGGCCATATATTAGCGCGCAATACAGTAAATGGAAGCAAATCTTTATCGAAAAATACGCCCTCAAGAATAGGCTGACAACCCGCTTTGATAACTTTCACTTTGCTACCATGAAAAATAACATCAGCTATCTACGAATAGACAGTATGATGGGGTTTACTCAGCAAAATGCGTTAGAGTCATGGTTAAATGCTGTGGATGAAACCATGACTGAATTTATACCGAACATAAACAAGAGTAATGGATTGGTCTTGGATCTGCGAAGTAATGGTGGCGGTGTGGACTTAGTATCCATGCAAATATTGTCTTATTTATTTGCAGAAAAAACCCGTATTGGCTCAAAAGCCACAGTTGTCGACGGTCAACTTGGTCAGCAAAAACCTATTTGGGTAACGCCTTCTAAAAACTTTAACTACCAAGGCCCTATAGTCGTCTTGACTAGTCAAGAAACGGCCAGCGCGGCTGAAATAATGCTGTTAGGGCTTACTGCTAGAGACGATACCCTAGTGATTGGCGAACCCTCCAATGGCAGCTATAGTGACATCCTACCTAAGCGATTACCCAATGGCTGGCAACTGGGTCTATCTAATCAAGTTTACTTTGATGCCGACGGTGTCGATCATGAGGAAGTGGGTATACCTGTTGATGTGTTTGTCCCTTACTTACTTCCAGAGCACCTAAAAAACAATCAAGATCCCGCGATTGATGAAGCGCTCATTGTACTAGCTTGCAAGTCGGATAAACTGCCGAACTCAGCACTGTGCCAATCTTGATATGGTAGAGTAAGCATGTTGAAACCTATTTGGCGTTGCAAAGCAAAATTCGTAGGTTTTTACATGCTATCTAATTTTAATTGTTCACTTGAAGGCATATCTAATGCCTTCTGTTCAGTTCTTTTCTGAGCACACCGTCAATTCGCTAACTTGCCCACTTCGTCTCGACAAATGCAGATACCGCTATTCAAGTTCTAAACGCGATTTTTCTTCCAGTTCAGCGGGAAGCTCTTTATTTACCGACACGCCTAATTCTTTAAACTCTGAGGCTTGTTTAATCAAATTGCCTTTGCCCATATAAAGTTGAGAAAATGCTTTTTCATAGCTTTCTTTCGCTTTATCCAGCTGTTTGCCAACACCTTCCATACTATGCAAGAAACTATTAAGTTTGTTGTAGAACTTTTCGGCTCTTAAAGCCAACTCGCGAGTATGTTTGCTTTGCTCTTCAAAGCGCCATAGTTGTTTAACGATGTTTAGGCTGGTTAGTAATGTAGTCGGAGTAGCCACAAGCACTTGATTCTGTAGCGCATCTTGATACAGGGTAGGGCAGTGTTTAATGGCTTCAACAAATGCCGATTCGACCGGAATAAACATAATCACGACTTCAGGAGAGTTAAGTCCAGGTAATCGTTCGTACGACTTGCTGCCTAATTCCTTTATTCTCGCCGTTACGGCCTCTACATGCGCCACAATGGCTTGATTCGCTTCAATGTCTGATTCTGCATTGACATAGTTGGTATAAGCATTCAGCGAGGTTTTGGCATCAATAACAAGGTGCCGTTGCTGCGGCAAAAAGACGACGACATCGGGACGATATTTACCTTCTTCGGTATTGAAATTTAATTCTCGTTCATAGTCTTTACCAAGGCGTAAACCTGCGCTGTCTAGCACATTTTCAAGCATTAGTTCCCCCCAGTTACCTTGGGTCTTTTTTTGTCCTTGTAAGGCAGTCGTTAAGCGATTAGCTTGTTCTGTCATGGCCTTATTATTGGCTTGAAGGTGCAACAGCTCAGTTCTTAAAGAGGCACGCTGTTTTAGCTCTTCACTATGAATTGCTTCCATTTTGTCTCGAAAGCCTTTTAGTTCACCTTGTACGGGTTGCAAAAGTTGTTGGATTTTCTCTTTACTTTGGGTGGTAAAGCGCTCGCTTTTTTCATCAAAGATCTGATTTGCTAAGTTATGGAATTCTTCTTTAAGCTGTTGTTTAGCTTGTTCTAATTGTTGAAGTTGTTGCTCAAACGAAGCTTGTTTTTGTTCCAGCGTGGTTCTGAGGTTAGTCATTTCAACTTCAAGCTCGTGCGCATGAGCTTGAATATCTTCTTTGGCATCTTGTTCTTTTTGCCATAGCTGTTGATATTCTTGTGCTTGCCGTTGACGTTCAGCAAGCCTTGTTTGCGCTTGTTGTAGCAAGCCATGGTTCTGTAATTGTTGCGCCTGCATCAGTTCAAGACGCGCTAGCGCGTCTTGTAACTGCTGCGATAACGATGCTTGTTGCGCCTCTTGTTGTGCTAAGCGCTGCTTATAACCTCGGCGAGATAGCCAATAAGCAGGGACTGTAACCAGAATCCCCGTTACAAAAAGTCCGATACTGAGAAGGGAAGGTGAATTAACTAAACTAGACCAAAACATAAGGACATCCCATTGATAGCGCTGCCCTTGATGATACCTCACTATTGCAGATCAATCACTTAGTCAAGCGTTGATCTGTTTTTCATTGTAGCGGTAACCGGCACCGTAGACAGACTCAAGCAACTTAGAACTAACCCCGGCATGTTTGATCTTTTTACGGATGTTTTTAATATGGCTGTCGATCACTCGATCTGAAACATCAAAATTATCGGTTTGGATCGCATCAAGTATTTGTTGACGAGAAAATACGCGACCGGGAGATTCAAACAACAGAGCAAATACCTCAAACTCAACTTTAGTTAAATCCAGCAACTGACCTTTGAGCTTTACCGCCAATTCGTCTTTATTTACATCTACTAACTTTTGATATGAGTTACTATGAGCACAGCGTCTTAATATAGCTTTGATCCGCATGACCAACTCAGCGGCGCTAAAAGGCTTACAAACATAGTCATCTGCACCATGCTCTAATCCTTCAAGGCGATCATCTTCTGTCACCCTTGCTGTTAACATGACAATCGGTACTTCTGAAAATGCTCTGATCTGACGCATACACTCAAAACCATCTTGGTTTGGTAACATGACATCGAGCAAAATCGCACTGGGCTGATTGGCTTTCACCCATGAAACCACCTCTGCACCGTCGGCGATATGATGTATCTCAAACCCTGAAGCCTTAAAAAATAATAGGACTTGCTCTGCGATATCGAGATCATCTTCCACAAGGAGAATTTGCTGATTGTCGGACATCTATTTGCTCTTAACTTGTTTTAACTGCTGTTTAACTTGACGCTTTAAGGCGTCGGATAACGTGTCATCTAGCAATAACATTGAAAGAATGTTTTCTAAGTCATCGCTGTTGGCAACCTCGTGCAGTAGATCATAATCAGATTGTGAGTGCAGCTCAATAAAGTCTAACCGAAAAAGTACATTGTCTTGGCTAATCATGTGTATGTTTTATCTGAATGCTCAATAGTCGTGAATACAACCGCATGCCACTTCTGAGTTGTGCTTTACCATTGAAAAACACACATCAAAGACTACAAGTAACAAGCTTTCCTTTTACTGTGCACTATTACACTTAAAAAATATGGAACAAAAATGGAGCAAAGCAAAAGCCAGAAAAAGAAAAGCCAGCTAAATTTAGCTGGCTCATTACAATTCGTAATCAAGGGGGAAATCAACATATGCCTACTGCTCTAACTAATTTAACAACAAGCATAATGATAGACCGGCAGGAAATTCAGAAGTTCAAAACTTTTTTAGTTTTTTTAACTTTTAATGAGAGAAAGCATTTGTGACTCATCAAACTGACCCAGATTTACGCTGGTATCAGCAAAAAGTGCATCTACAAGTGCCTGCTTCTCGCGCTGCATTTTAAATACTTTTTCTTCGATTGAATTAGCCATTATCAGCTTATAAACAAATACTGGTTTATCTTGCCCAATCCTGTAAGCACGGTCAGTTGCTTGATTTTCTACCGCAGGATTCCACCATGGATCAAAGTGGATGACAGTGTCTGCTTGCGTTAAGTTCAGGCCAGTACCGCCAGCTTTTAGGCTGATCAAAAAGACATTACAGTGACCTTGAGTAAACGTTTCAATGACTTTGTCACGATGACGAGTTTGTCCTGTCAGCATAGTAAATGAGAGATCTTGATTACGGCATTGCTCAGCAATTAAATCCAACACGCTGGTAAACTGACTGAAAATTATGATCTTTCGGCCTTCATCAAGCAACACCGGTAAATGTTGTTTTAACCATTCAAATTTGGCTCCGCTTGCTAACGCTTGGCTCTTATCAACTAAGCGTGGATGACAGCAAATTTGACGCAACTTTAATAGTGCATCTAAAAAAGCTAGCTTACTTTTTTCAACGCCCTGCTCTTGGAACAAGCTCATAAGCTTACTTTCGACTTGCCTTTGAACGCCTTGATACAATCCAAGCTGCTCGCTGTCAAATTCGAGCTCTTTAACTAGCTCCGTTTTATTAGGTAACTCAGTGACGACTTCAGCTTTGGTGCGGCGCAAAATAAATGGCGCGATTAATGACTTGAGCTCGCGGGCTTTTTTTGTATCCTGTTCTTTCTCTATCGGTAACTGAAAGTGCTGTTTAAACTGTTGCCGAGTTCCTAGGACATCTGGCATCACAAAATCTAGCAACGACTTTAACTCAAGTAAGTTATTCTCAACAGGAGTACCACTTAGGCAAAGCTTAAAACGCGCATTAAGTTGCTTCACACATTTTGAAATTTGCGCAGCTTCATTTTTAATGTATTGGGCTTCATCCAACACGATCGAATCAAACTCTAGCCCCTTATAATAATTGGCATCCCGTTTTAGCAAGGGATAGGTTGTCAAAATAAATCGCGCGCCAGCAATAGAAGACAGAGCTTCTTCACGATTGGCACCGTGAATAACCGTAAGAGGCAAGTGCGGAGCAAAACGTGCAAACTCATCTCGCCAATTTCCCACTAAGCTAGTTGGGCAGACGATAAGACTAGGTTGTGTTACCAACACATTGTGCTGAGAAATAAAGTATGCAATGACCTGCAGGGTTTTACCTAACCCCATATCATCGGCAAGAATGCCACCGAGTTGGTGTTTATTTAGAAATTTTAACCAGTTTACCCCTTGGACTTGATAATCTCTCAATGTGAAATGCTGATTTTCAACATTTAAGATCGGCAGTTCAGCATTAGTGCTAGGAGATGAAAGCGCATCAATATAGTCCAGTAAACGTTTGTCAGAAGACTGTGCCTTGATGTTTTCTAGGTTAAATAGCTTTTTGGCGTAAGACAAAGGAAACTTAAACTGTGAGCTCGACAGGTAGTAACTGAAACGGTCTTTTAAAGACAGTAATTCATCGTAAACCTGCTTTTTTAACACATAGAATTGCTCGCCGATAGCTACATAGCGATACTCATGTGATAAATGGTTTAGCTCGTGCTCAGGAGATTTCTCCCAGTTCAGGGTCACGGGTTTATCATCAAAGGTGACCTTGCCTACGACATGATGCTGTTTATCGCGCTTTAGCTCCAGTACAACAGTTGGGCTATTAATCTGATCCGCCCCTGTGACTTCATCAACTTCCCAATGCCGTCCTAACAAATAAGGACGAACTTCAGAATTAAACCAATGTAACGACACCGCATCATCGGTAGGTAATAAATAATGGTCACCTTCATGAACAAAGCCTAGCCCTGAGAGTACTTGTTCTAGACGGTTCTTTGTGGCTCCACGTTTATCACTACTGTTTACAATCGTAAATTTTGGTTTTGCACTATTATCAATTCTAACGAGCTTAGCTACAGTCTGCTTAGATTTGCATAGATGAGCATAACCTTGAGGTGGAGGAATAACATCATCCGAAAAAATATCTTGAAAACGCAAAATTGCCTGTTCGAGTTTTTCATCACTGACCGGAGGCATTGTGTTGAGATGAGCTATTTCATGTGCACTTAATTCAGTTTCTATACGACCTATCAACAGATTTTCAGTATCAAGGTACATCGGCGGATCAGTTTTAATCAACCGCCAATGCTCTACATTTGCCAAGCGGCTTTTTAATTGGTGCTGCTGAGCATCTTGGCGCCAATAGAAATCAAGACTTTGTTTGTGACCGAATGTCAGAGGAGTTCTATCGTTTTGAAAAAAACAACGGTGCGTATGGACTAATTGAGTAAGTGCGTTAAAGCCCCAAGCTCCGGTCAGTTCAAAATGTCCAGGAGCATTTTGTGAACGGATCCAACTTAATAACCTAAAATCACTCTCCAAAAGCTTAGGAGGGGCGACTTGACTATTAAGCTGTTGCTCTGTCATCACTCGTCCTAACGGATAGAGCCCATCTGGTCGGTTTGGAGCAATTTTAGGGTTCACAAGTATTTCGTTGGCTTTCGGCTCCAGTACAAACAGTAAAACGCTTTCTGCATCTTGCTTATCATTTGTTTGTAGTTGAGCCAGCTCATTGAACCAATCATTAACTAAAAACGCTTCGCCAAAGCCACCGGAATGTTCAACCTTTAATTTCAATAGCACAGCTGCAATGTGCCGACATTTAGGATTGTTCGAGCAGTTACAACTGGCTTCGACCAAAGGCTGGCCTTGCTTTTGAGATATTTTAATGTGCTGCGTAAAGGTGTTACCAAAATTACCCAGCACTTGAGCATCTATTTGTTCGAAGTTATCCGAATGCTGCAAAAAGCATACTTGTTCGTCCTGTAAGTACTCTTTGGCCTTCACCAGCAAGGCTGAGTTAAAGTATTGCCGAAGAAACCGCTCAGACAGGGGAAACTGGTTAGCTTGCTCTTGTTTGATTTCTTCAAACAGGGCGACGAGTTGTTCTTTAGATAACTGCGAAGACATTGATGCACGGAAAAACAAAAATAAAGAACCAGTATATGAAATTACAGTTTTAAGCTAAAGAGCGAAATTCGAATTATTAGCGAAATTTAGACTGGTTGGAGGTCAAGTGGATAGAATTTTAGCAAAAACAGCTTACTACTTATGCTTAACAGATTAAACAAGTGGCGCACCGATAAAGTAACCGATGCGCTAACAACTTGAAATTAATTATAATTACTCAATAACTTCTGCAGTTGTTCTAAACGTTTATCGGTCAGCACTCGATTATCAATACGTACAGTAACGTCACCATTTTTAACGTTCCGCTGAATACGCACATATTCGTTATCTAACAACGCTTCATTACGGCTTTCTACTTCTGAAAGGGTGGTCAAAAATTTGGTGATCAACACCGAGCGCTTTTCCTCTGACATGCTTTCAGTCATAAAGTCCTGAGAGCTGAGTAAATCAATATTATTAGCAAACTTATCTGGATCTGTTTGCATAGCAGTGATGATTTTCTTAGCGGCTTCTCTGCCTAGATGATTTGCAGTTGGATACAATTGTAAAACGTTCAAAGGAATCGCCTCAAAAGTTTTTATTGCATCAGCGACTGCAGTATGCGAAACACCTTCTATGGCAGCGATTTCACGATAAGAGCCTTTTGCACCTTCATCTTGGAGTGTTTGTCTCGTTTGAGCATAAGCTTTTCCTAACTCCCATAAGCTAGGCGCAATATACTGATCTGACGATACAGCAAGCGTCTTTGCATCTTGATCTGTAAAGTCCTTCGAGCTTAAAACAACGTAATCAGCGTTGGCTAATAAACAAGCTTTTCGGCGTCTAGAACCAGACAATACCTGTAACTTGCCATCTTTTTGCCAACATAACGCCGGATGAAGATTACGCCTGTCTTTTTTTATTGCAGGCAAAATATCTGCGACTGCTTTTTCGCTAAGAAGTGCTTGCTCGCGTCTGTTTTTACCATAAACAAAGGTTTTCTTGTCGATATCAGAATGAGGAATGATTTCACAAGTTAATACAATTGTACGGTTGGGATCGCTTGGCGCAGGCATAGTGACTACGTCACCAGCCTTAGCTTGATCTAATAGATCATCTAAGCTGCTACCTTCAACAGCAGAGGCGAAGGGATCAATTCGGGTATCATTTTTACGTTTTCTAGCCATCTTTACACCTCTTTATTCTGCTAGTGAAGACTGTGTTGATGGCCAATTTGACCTAATCAGCATCTCTAATTCATCAACAACATCTTTGATATTTTCTTGCGCTTTTATCAGCGATTCTCTGCTTGCAAGACTGTCTGAAGTTTTTTGATCAAAGATTGTATTAAACGACGACGAACTAGCTGTTATAGCGGAACTATGGTTAATTGGATAACTCATTACCTGACGACCAAATGCACTACGCACGTCCTTTACAATATCACGCTGTGAGTGATTACCTTTAACGTAGTTTGTAACCAAAAACTGCATAAAGTCCCAACCTTCATGGCCTAAGGCTGCAACAGTATGATAAATTTCACCTAATCGCTTTAGATATTTATTATTTGCGTCAAAATCTACAGCTTCAGGGTGTACCGGGATCAACATCGAGGTTGAAGCCATTAAAGCATTATAAAACATGAAATTAAGAGATGGTGCCGTGTCGATTAAGATAATGTCAAATTCATCTTCTACTGGTGCTATCACCTTCTCTTTAAGCTTGTGATAATGGCGAGTTTGTTCGTAACTTGAACTTTCTTTTAATTCAGTTGCTGTTTCATGTTCAAAGTAAAAATCGTCCATACCTGATGGTAATACTCTGATATTGGGTATGTGTGTTGCTTGGAAAGAACTAGCAACCAAGTCTTTCCATGTTTCACCTTCTTCTAACTCTATACAGTCACGCATTAAATCACCGACGGTGATAGGCTCATGATCACTTGATGGAAAAAAGCTTGAAGATGATCCTTGTGGATCTAGATCAATAATACCGATGCGGTAACGCTTGATGTTTGTTGTGGCAAGCGCTGCTGCAATATTGACTAAACTGGTTGTTTTACCACAACCACCTTTTAAGCTATTAATAACAATCACCTGAAGCTTATCATTTGAACTTCTATGATCGGCTTTAATACCGAGCACTTCAGCCATCGCAAAAATATTGGCTAATGTATATGCGTAGTGCCCATTTGCTCCTTTTTGAATGTTAATGTTATCAAAGTCACCTTGATCATGTCGGCGCTTCAGGGTTCTGTTATTAACACCTAATAGATCAGCTGCGGCTTTTTGTGTGTAGGTACGTAATTCTTTTTCTTCTGTTTTTAAGTGGGCTCTGTAATGCTGAATACGCCCAGAGAGAGACTGTTCAGCAACTTCAGCAGTTGCTTTCAACAAGCGGTAGGTTGAAAGCGCATTATTATTTATAGACATACAGTGTATCCTTTGTTTGATACACAATATTATAATGTCCATTATTTTTTATGTAAACACAAAAAAAAGAAGACATTTATATCTTTAATCGCTTACTAAGAATAAGTAAGAAAGATTAAATTTGGTTAGATAATAGGTATTAAAAGGATAAGTGCCAAAATTTCAAATCTAACTATATGATTTATATAAATAATTGTTATATTTCTGGATCAACTATATACTTGGTTAAGATCAGATCTGTACTTAGTGACAGATCATGGTTTTACCTACTGAAATTCTAGGAGAGAAATTATAAACAGCTTATGCACATACTTACTCACTGTAAGGGCCCTGCAGATCAATATTTTACTAAGGCAAAACAATAACTTATCCACTTCGTACAGTAATTTGGAAGGTAATAGTTGGTATGGATCTGATCTCTACTTATAATAGATCTGATCTTTACTAATTGGCTTGGCATTTATCCACATGTATTTTTCTGTAACACCTAAAAATCGGTAAATTGTGCTCTATTCGGCCCGAAAAAACGCCTTTATGGCACCTTAGTTAGTAAAATTATGATCTCGAAAATAATTCAGTTAGTATAAATGTGATCTGTTTGAAAAATTTCAATCTGGATCAGTTTTTTACTAACTTTAAACATTAACTTTTTCTTACGAATATGTTGTTATTAGACGTCATGAAAATTTGGAAGTAAAACCATGAGCCGAAAGGTGAACATCTCAGTAGATAATCTGCCTGATTCATTACGTGGACAAATCCATGGCGTGGAAAGTGCAACTGATAACGAGAGCCTAGCATTATTTACCGATAACAAAGATGTTCGTATTTCAATAGAAAATGCTGCGCATGAGTTAAGAGCTTATTCTAACACTTTTAACCACTACGATTTATGGGGAAGGTTCGTTCGCTCGGGTCATAAAAAATTGCCTCTCGAAGAAGCTCCGAAAAAAACAATCGTTACTCGAAGAATATCTGAAAAAGTTGATGGTATTCTATATGAAGGTGAAATAAAGATTACTCCAGCTGTTGTGAGTACAAAAATTGATGGAGATGATGAAGAGTTTTTAGTTTGGCCATCTGATCGCGAAGAAAAAGTCGAACGGGCATTAATTCGACTTGCTTCAAAGGGTAAAATAGTAAAAATCAATTTTAAGTCTGGTATTCAATACGCAGTCATTTTTTCTATGAATGAACTTGCCCAAGAATTGAAAGCTGTTGGGCAATCTATGCCATATCCCCAGATCAAAGAATCATTAGAGGCTTTACAAGGGTCTAAGCTGTCTTTCAAATATACAGCAACAGATACAAGAAACTCAGACATTGACGACTCTTTCTATGAATCCAATATGAACTTCTTATCTTCACTCCATTTCAGTGGAAAAAAAGGGCAAGGAGGTAATGTTAAATGCGTTGCTTGTTTGAATGCTTTTGTTCACAACATGATCGATAATCTGGAGTACAAAGGCTATTACTTCAATAGTGCTCAAGAGCTAAAGCGAGGATTGTCGAGATGGATGATGCTCAGACTTTATCATTTGTGGAGATATGCCGCTCCGGGTAAAACCTATCATTTCCGCTTAATTTCTATTATGGAAAAATATGGTTCAATTTACGCTGATGACAAAATCACAGACAATAAGTTGAAAGCTCTTCGCAGAGACATGACAACAACGATGAAGGATTTGATCGAGAAAGGTGCTATCTCTGATTACAACATTTCCAATGTTAAAGATGATAAAACAGGAAAAATTATTGATTATGTTTACGAAATGCATCCATCTGCACAATTCTGTGACGAAATACTTGCATTGAATAAACATCACAAGCGTATCGAAATCCAAGGTGGAAAACGGATAGTAGAAAACGCAGAAGTTATAGATGAAGATACGTTAGAAGAAATTGTAAAGAAATAAGTTATGTTAAATTGGCCTTTCTAGGCCAATTTAACATAAATACACTTACACAAATACATAGTTTTTTCTCACCTTGATAACTAGTCAACCTGTTCTAGATAAATTCTCTCAACTAAATATTTATAGTCACGCTTTCTAGGGTCAGTTGTTTCTGAATTATAATTGCTTAAATCGCCGAGCTTAATTTCACTATTTGGGTTAAGTAATATGAAAGGTAAAGCTGCACTGACATGATACCTGTTTTGTGCTGTGTATCGTATGTTTACCTCTGGAGTTACCCGAGTAGGACGACGTATTCTTAGTCTGCTATTTTCTTTTAGACTAGATAATCGATACTTTTCATTTTCAACGAGTGCCAACCACTTACTTTGATCAATCATTCTTGGATTAGAATAAGATGAAGAGCGATTCAACATCTGCATTGCAGCTTCTTTCGATAACGTCTGAGTAGCGTGTTTTTTCATCCAAGTGAAACGAACAGAGTAGGGAGAGTCAGATTCACTGTGAATCTTACGATATGCAGCTAATGTAATTAGATTTGGAATGGCGTTATGAACAGCTTCAAACCGAGCATCTGAATTACCTATCTCCAAAATAAGATTCTTAAAATCCAATTTTGCTTTGTTTACCGCTTGAAGTCTTTTTTGGATCTGTTCACCGTTATCATTTATTAATAATAACCCAGGATAACGTTGAGCGACCTTTCCACTTTGTTTGTTGTTTAGAAACATATCTAAGTATGCCTCGCAACACTTATCTATCGCTTTTTGACCTGTAATTTTTTTAACCTCAATACTTTTAGGTGCTTTATGTTCATCACTTTTAGATATTTTTGGAAGCTCAAAAAATGTGGAGTTGATGACATCGGATTTTTTAATGTCATCAACTAAAAGATTAATTTGTTCGTACATTAGGTCAAACGTGGAACGGATGGAAAATTTATTCATAGTCTGTCTTTTTGGTAATTGTTAGGTAAAGAACACATCGTACTATATAGAGGCTAATAAGTATGATGTGTTCTCAGTATATATTATAGTTATCAAACTAAAAGAAGTAAATTGAAATTCAATGTGATTAGGCTAGGTAAGCGTATTTAACATTAGTTAGTGCTTACTAGTTGCAAGGCTTCTACATATTCTTAGCTTCGCCTTAGTTTAATAACCAGAGACAATTTGACTTGTAGATAAAGTCAAATTCTAATCCAGCTATTGTGAGGTTCTCCCATTTGTAGCTGGTTATATAAGAGTGTGCAAAAACTCATAAATTTGAGTTCAAGTATTATGAGTTTTAAACAACCTAATTACCAAAAGACAAAAGTAAGTTTCATGAGAGCTGCTAATCAAAATTCGGCGAATTTGAAAATAAAATTGTCAGGACTGAGTGAATGGTTGCAGCGAGTGTGTAGATGCTTAACCGTAAATGCAATTAATGAAATTGTCCTGCCCAATAATGCAATTTAGTCCATTTACATCGGTGTTGACATTTGTCGTAGCCGATCGATGCCTTGATGTTGAACTAAATCTTTTCATTAATTTAAAAGAGTCTCGTAATTGTGTAAGTATATACGCTCTCAAAACTCTTATTCGCAGATAATGTGATAGTCTCCTCCCAAATTCGGCATCAAAGTACCATGATTGATAAATGTTTTATTAAAGTTGTGAATAGTAAAGAAGGGTAGAAGTAATGCTTGATCTTTGTAAATTGAAAATAAAGTCGCGAGCAAATCATTACAGGTAAGTTACATCAAAGTTTAAAGCTCCTACATCTTGCAGTAGGTTGCTTGCAAAACAAAAAACAGCCAAGTGAATTGAACATGCCGATGTAACAAGGCATGTAAAATATGGTTTAGCAGCCACACGGCCAAAGCAACCTTGTAAATAGTTATTACCGACTAAACGTATCTTAGCTAGTCTTAATTTATTAATGAACACAACGGGTAGCGTTTTAAAGTATCACGGCACTTCGTCATGAACTTGCGAATCTGTATCAATAGCGAAAACAGAGCTGTAATCTGGTTAATTTCTTTCAACTTTCCGATATGTGCTATCACGTTTAAATCAATGTTGTATGATGTGTTCTTTTAAAAGGTAATTAACGCTTGAAGCAGTTATTCTATTAGGTTACTGTTCGTTAGTGGTAACACGATTGGAATGAGGAAATAATAATGGCTGATTGGAGCCCAAATAGCTGGAGAACTAAACCTATAGTCCAGCAACCAGAATACCCAGATTTAACAAAATTAGAGCAAGTGCAAAAAGAACTAAATGCCGCACCGCCCTTGGTTTTTGCAGAAGAAACTCGAAGTCTTCATAAAAGCCTTGCAGCAGTATGTGAGGGAAAAGCATTTATACTACAAGGCGGTGATTGTGCAGAGTCATTCTCCGACTTTAGTGCAGCAAGTATCAGAGACACATTCAAAACGCTTTTACAAATGGCTGTTGTTTTGACCTATGGCGGTAAGTGCCCTGTTGTAAAGATTGCTAGAATGGCTGGTCAGTATGCAAAGCCGCGCTCTTCGGACTATGAAACCATTGATGGCGTAACGCTGCCATCTTATCGTGGTGATATCATTAATAGTTTTGAATTTACTGAAGAAGCTAGAATACCCGATCCACAGCGTCTGATGAAAGCCTACCATCATAGTGCTGCAACATTAAACCTCTTAAGAGCGTTTGCTCAAGGTGGTTTGGCTGATTTACATCAAGTAAACCGCTGGAATATGAGTTTTGTAGCTGCTAACCCGCTCAAAGATCGCTTTCAGCAACTCGCAGAACGAATTCAAGAAGCGCTTGAATTTATGGAAGTATGTGGTGTCGATTCTAACGTTGCACCAAGCTTGAAAGAAACCGAGCTCTATACTTCTCATGAGGCCTTATTACTAGGTTATGAAGAAGCGTTAACAAGACGTGACCACTTAAGCGGTGATTGGTACGATTGTTCTTCTCATTTTGTATGGATTGGGGAAAGAACAAGGCAGTTGGATCATGCGCATATCGAGTTTTTCAAAGGTATTAAGAATCCGATAGGTGTTAAAGTTGGCCCTGGAATGAAGGACGATGAACTTATACAGCTGATCGATGCGTTAAACCCTGACAACATTCCTGGGCGGTTAACCTTGATCACTCGTATGGGCGCTGATGTTCTGCCAGAGAAACTGCCAAGCTTGGTTCGCCGAGTTCAAGACGAAGGTAGAAAAGTAATTTGGTCATCTGATCCGATGCATGGTAATACCGAAAAAGCGAGCACAGGCTATAAAACACGTAGTTTTAACAATATACTTCGTGAAATTAGCCAGTTCTTCGCAGTTCATAAAGCAGAAGGTAGTTATCCTGGTGGAGTGCACTTGGAAATGACAGGGCAGCACGTAACCGAATGTACCGGTGGAGCTTATGGTCTGTCTGACGAAGACTTATCACAACGCTACAGAACGCAGTGCGACCCGAGACTAAATGCGGACCAAGTTCTGGAGCTCGGTTTCTTGGTTGCAGATTTGCTCAAAGATGCAAGAGCAAAGAGTTAATTGCTTTCAGTAAGGTGGCGTTAGCCACCTTAACTGTTAATATTTATGGCGTTTAAGTCCTGTTTCAGCGATTATTTTTGCAGATATTTCTTCTACTGAGTAACGCGTGCTGTTCAAATAAGGCGTTTTGTGTTTCTTAAATATCATTTCAACTTCTCTTACCTCAATTCTGCACTGCCTAATTGATGCGTATTTTGAGTTGGCCATTCTTCCTTGCCTTATCGCTGAAAGCCTTTCAGGATCGATAGTTAAGCCAAATATTTTATGTTTATGCGGCAATAAGCATTTTGGAAAATTGCCAGATTCTAAATCATCTTCAGTCATTGGATAGTTAGCGGCTTTAATTCCATATTGTAGCGCCAAATACAAGCTTGTTGGTGTCTTACCGCTTCGACTGACACCCACCAAAATTATATCTGCGCTATCATAGTCTTTAATGTTCGCACCATCATCATTAGCTAGCGCATAGTTCACCGCATCAATTCGAAAATCATAGCTAGACTCGTGAATACTGTGAGTTCGATGCATTTTTGGAACAGGGGCGACTTTTAATTCGCGTTTCACGATTTCACTTGCATAAGACAAAAAGTCATAGCAAACGCCTTGGGATGACAAAATAATATCGGACAATTCTGGGTTTACAAAAGTAAAGAAAACCAAAGGTTTCTCACCACTCAGCGTATATGTTGAATCAATCAATGTTTTAATTTCTTCTGCTTTTTCAACCGTTTCAACAAAAGGGATGGTGTTGTGAGTGAACTCTACAGGAAACATTGAAAGCGTTGCATGGCCAAACACTTCAGAGGTGATGGCCGTACCATCGGAAATATAAAATGCTGTTCTCATAAATATATCAGTTATTCAGAATTTGTTGAAAATAAGCTATCGCGGTTTACGAAAGCAGTCTTACCGTTGTAGAATGCCCGTGACCCCATACAAAGGTCAAATTTTCTCTCACATTTAATACAATTTGTTTTGGAGACAGTTCCGTGCAAGACTACGTTCTCTGGTATCAAGAGTTGGGTATGCAAGATGTACCTCGAGTTGGTGGTAAAAACGCTTCTCTAGGTGAAATGATATCTAACCTTGCTAACGCTGGTGTACAAGTGCCAGGTGGATTCGCAACAACCGCTGATGCCTTTAATGAGTTCCTAGAGCAATCAGGCCTCAATGAAAAAATCCACACAATTCTTGACTCTCTCGACGTTGACGATGTCAATGAGCTCGCAAGAGTTGGCGCCCAAATTAGACAATGGGTAATCGATACACCTTTCCAACCAGCCTTAGATAAAGCCATTCGAGAAGCATACGCTTCACTTCACGGCGACCAAAACCAAGACGTATCATTCGCAGTAAGATCTTCAGCAACAGCAGAAGACATGCCAGATGCATCATTCGCAGGCCAGCAAGAGACATTTTTAAACGTACGTGGTATTGAAGCCGTAATGGTAGCGATTAAACACGTATTTGCTTCACTGTTTAACGACCGTGCAATTTCATATCGAGTACATCAAGGTTATGACCATAGAGGTGTAGCACTGTCGGCTGGTATTCAGAGAATGGTGCGCTCTGATAAAGCTTCCTCAGGCGTTATGTTCTCAATAGATACAGAGTCTGGCTTCGAAGACGTCGTATTTGTCACGTCGAGCTACGGTTTAGGTGAAATGGTCGTACAAGGCGCTGTAAACCCAGACGAGTTTTATGTTCATAAACCAACCCTTGCTGCTGGGCGTCCTTCAGTTCTGAAAAGAAATATCGGTTCCAAAGCCGTACAGATGATTTACTCTGCTGATGAATCTCACGGTAAGCAAGTGGAAATCGTTGACGTTGAGCAGTCTGCATCTAATCAATTTTCTATAACAGATGCTGAAGTAGAAGAACTTGCGAAACAAGCAGTGATCATTGAAAAGCACTATGGCCGTCCGATGGATATCGAGTGGGCAAAAGATGGCAACGACGGCAAGCTATACATCGTACAGGCTCGTCCAGAAACTGTTCGTTCAAACGAAGATGCCAACGTGATGGAACGTTTCCAACTAAAACAACGTTCTTCAGTGATAGCGGAAGGTAGAGCAATCGGGCACAAAATCGGTTCTGGTGTGGTAAGAGTATTAGAATCAATCGACCAGATGGATGCTGTGCAACAAGGCGATGTACTCGTTACCGACATGACTGATCCTGACTGGGAACCTATCATGAAGCGTGCATCAGCTATCGTAACAAACCGCGGTGGCCGAACTTGTCACGCGGCCATTATTGCACGTGAGCTAGGCATTCCAGCGGTAGTCGGTTGCGGCAACGCAACTGATCTGATTAAAAACGGCGTCGAAGTTACCGTTTCATGCGCAGAAGGTGACACTGGTTTTATCTACGAAGGACAGCTTGAGTACGAAGTCATCTCTTCTCGAATAGACAGCATGCCTGAATTACCAATGAAGATTATGATGAACGTTGGTAACCCAGACCGCGCATTTGACTTTGCTAGATTACCACACGCAGGGATCGGACTTGCACGTCTTGAGTTTATTATTAATCGCATGATTGGTATTCATCCTAAAGCATTGCTTCATTTCGATAAGCAATCTGCACAGCTTCAAGCGGAAATCACCGACCTCATTGCTGGTTATGATTCACCAGTTGAATTCTATATCAGCAAGCTTGTTGAAGGTATCGCGACGTTAGGTGCTTCTTTCGCGCCAGAAAAAGTCATTGTTCGCATGTCTGATTTCAAATCAAACGAATACGCGAACCTAGTTGGTGGACAGCAATACGAGCCGGAAGAAGAAAACCCAATGATTGGTTTCCGTGGCGCATCACGCTATATTTCGGAAGACTTTCGCGAGTGCTTCGCACTAGAGTGTGAAGCAATTAAGCGAGTTCGTAATGAAATGGGTCTTACCAATATAGAAATCATGATCCCATTTGTTCGTACATTAGAAGAAGCAGCACAAGTAATCGAATTGCTTGATCAGCATGGACTCAAACGCGGTGAAAATGGCCTTCGAGTTATTATGATGTGCGAGTTACCATCAAATGCGCTATTAGCTGAAGAATTTTTAGAGTACTTTGACGGTTTCTCTATCGGATCAAACGACTTAACTCAGCTAACGCTTGGTCTTGACCGTGATTCTGGTCTAATTGCCCACTTGTTTGACGAGCGAAATCCAGCAATTAAGAAATTACTATCAATGGCAATTCAAACAGCCAAAGCAAAAGGTAAGTATGTTGGGATCTGTGGTCAAGGTCCTTCAGATCACGAAGACTTTGCTGCTTGGTTAGTTGAGCAAGGTATTGATTCGGTGTCTCTAAATCCAGATACCGTTTTAGAAACATGGCTTTACTTAGCTGAAAAATTCAACAAATAAAAAAAAGCCCCGACGAGTGTTGGGGCTTTTTTTATCGACCTAATCTTTTATCTAATGCCTCACAGGTGCTTTTTAACATAATCTGACAGCGTTTCAGATATTTTCTCGCGCCAGGATTGTGTATCGAAAAACATAACAATGCACCGAGCAAAAATATGATTGATGGGCCTGGTACAACAACAAATACCAACGCCAGAAGACATAAAAATGCACCAAGTGTGTTATAAAAATATTTCATATAAACTTCCTCCTTCAAATCTCAGTATAAATATCTACACTAAATAAACTATTTCAGATTGTAACAAAGCATAAATTTCTCACGTTTCCCGCTTAGAGTTCATGTTACAATCAGCACAAAGTTAGCAATCTCTACCGTTATGATCGCAAAAATTAGTCAGCAGGATTCTGCAAACGAGCTTATAAATCAATACAAACAGAAACTAATAGAATGTGGTTTTGAAGGAGACATAGACTTCAGCTATGCAACTCGCTTGGTCACCTCAACCGACAACAGTGTTTACCAAGAGATCCCACAAGCAGTTCTATTTCCAAAAACAAATAAAGACGTACAAGTCTGTCTTCAAATTGCTCAGCAAGATCCCTTTTTGTCATTGACGTTTGGCCCACGAGGCGGTGGCACTGGGACTAACGGTCAATCACTAACACCCGGTGTTGTCATTGATCTTTCTCGATATATGCGAAACATTATAGAGATTAACGAGCAAGAAGGTTGGGTAAGAGTTCAAGCTGGCGTAATAAAAGATCAGCTTAACGATTTTTTAAAACCTTACGGATATTTCTTTTCCCCTGATTTGTCTACCAGTAACCGTGCAACCATTGGCGGCATGATTAATACCGATGCATCCGGTCAAGGTTCTTTAGTTTATGGTAAAACCAGTGATCATGTTCTCGGTTTACAGACTTTCTTGGTTGATGGTACAGAATTAAACACCTCAAGATTACCTCTTGAAAAAGCGCAGTTACTTTCGGAGCAAGACTCAAGAGTGGGCTCACTGTATAAAACTGCGCTCAACGTTTGCCAAAGTAAACGCTCACTTATTAAAGAGAAGTTTCCAAGACTTAACCGCTTCCTTACCGGTTATGATCTAGAAAATGTATTTGACGAACAAATGGCGACGTTTGATCTCTCACGGATCATTACAGGTTCAGAAGGCTCGCTCGGAATAGTAACTGAAGCAAAACTAAATCTGACCAAAATTCAACCATTTAAAACTCTCATAAACATAAAATACGATTCTTTTGAATCAGCCCTAAGAAATAGCCCTTTCTTAGTCTCCGCCAATGCGACTTCGGTAGAAACAGTTGACAGTAAAGTACTTAATTTGGCGAAAGAAGACATTATTTGGCATTCAGTATCGGACTTAATAACCGACGTACCCAACCAGCAGATGCTTGGCCTAAACATGGTTGAGTTTAATGGCGAATCGGAACAAGAAATAACTGAAAAGGTACAATACCTATGTGCTCGTTTAGATGAATTGCAGGCAAAAGGCGAGGCGGGCATTATCGGCTATCAACTTACCAGCAGTAAGGATGAGATACTTAAGATTTATGCCATGCGTAAGAAGTCAGTTGGGCTGTTAGGCAACACTAAAGGCACAAAAAAGCCCATAGCGTTTGCCGAAGACACCGCGGTTCCGCCAGAAAATTTAGCCGATTTTATCATGGAGTTTAGAGCGCTGCTTGATGAGCATCAACTTGAATATGGTATGTTTGGCCATGTCGATGCTGGAGTTTTACATGTTCGCCCAGCCCTAGATATGTGTGATCCAGAACAAGAAAAATTACTGCGCACGATTTCAGATCAGGTTGTAAAGTTAACCGCTAAATACAACGGGTTAATGTGGGGTGAGCACGGTAAAGGTTACCGTAGTGAATATGGTCCAGAATTCTTTGGTGACGAACTATTTACAGAACTGCGCCGAATTAAAGCAGTATTTGATCGCAATAACCGATTAAACCCAGGAAAAATATGTACACCGATAGACTCTAATGATGAGTTAGTTTCTGTCGATGGTAAAAAAAGAGCTTGGTTCGACAAGCAAATCAATGTTGAAGTAAAAGCGAGTTATGAAGCACCAGTCAACTGCAATGGAAACGGACTGTGTTTTAACTATGAGTCAACTTCACCAATGTGTCCTTCCTATAAAGTAACCAATGATAGAAGGAATTCTCCCAAGGGTAGGGCAAGCCTTTTTAAAGAATGGCTAAGACTACAAGGAAACGCAGGTGTTGATTTGGTCACCATAGAAAAACAACTCATTAATGGCGAAAACGATACTACTTGGTGGGAAAGATTTTTAAATACACTCAAAAAATCAGATTACGATTACTCCCATGAAGTTAAGGCTTCGATGGATAGCTGTCTAGCTTGCAAAGCTTGTACAACGGCATGCCCGATAAAAGTTGATGTTCCGACTTTTAGAGCTAAGTTTTTAAACTTTTACTACAGCAAATATAATCGTCCTTTAAAGGATTATTTGGTTGCTGGTGTCGAGTCCGTACTTCCACTCGCATCTCGATTTCCCAACATAATTAATTTTATTCAAAACTTGGGGATCACAAAATACGCTATGCATAACGTTATTGGTTTTGTAGACGCACCTAAATTGAGTAAAATTCAACTTTTAAGCATTGTAGATCAACAGTATATCTATGACGAAAAACGTTTTTCAACATTGGACAAACAGACAAAAGAAAAAGCCGTATTTATTGTCCAAGACCCATTCACTTCATTCTATGAGTCTGAATTACTATTAGATTTCATCGAGCTAATTAGAAAGCTTGGTTTCCATCCTCAATTACTCCCATTTAAACCTAACGGTAAACCACAGCATGTTAAAGGGTTCCTAAAAGAGTTTAAATCGACTGCGAAAACTACCGCTAACTTTTTAGCAAAAATTGCCGAATATGACAGACCTATGGTCGGCGTTGACGCTTCACTAGTACTTTGTTTCCGTGACGAATATTCAGATATTCTTGGTGACGCTAGAGGTGAATTTGAAGTACTTGTTGTACATGAGTGGTTAGCAAAACTAGATTGGCAAAGATATTCTAGTAAAAGTAGTCAACAGCAATCCTTTGAACTGCTGAGCCATTGCACAGAATCAACAAACATGCCAGAAGGAAAATCAGTCTGGCAAAAAATATTTTCTGAGTTGGCAATCGATCTTAAACCACTTAATACTGGATGTTGTGGAATGGCTGGAACCTACGGCCACGAAGTACAAAACCAAATACATTCAACTGCCTTATATCAAAGTAGTTGGCAGCAGCATGTTAATTCAAAGTCATCTGATTCGCTTCTCGCGACAGGGTTTTCATGTCGCTGTCAGGTCAAAAGATTCGATAACGTTAAACTAAAACATCCACTGCAAATATTAGCTAAGTCTTTGTAAAGATAATTAATACTTTGGTTATTAGGTACCTATCATGCAGGTACCTAATCACATATTCTACTAACACGCGGTTAAACGCTAAATCACTTAGAATCTGGCTTTGCTGAAACGGAACAAAGGTTACGCTGTTCGAATCATATAGAATCTAGGTGTCATGTACACCATTACCAAATCTTACTTCCAGCATTGGCGATGTGACAGTTGTAACAAAAGTATTTGCTGTCACTTGAAAGAACAACAGGCCCTAGTAAATGGAGCCATTATCAATGTGCATTTCGGCGAAACTGGTACAGCGGATAGGCGTTGCTCAAAATATTTGTTCCATCTACTGTAGCATCCATGGATATACCAGCTGCATGTCAGGTTGTCTCGGATAGTCGTCGAGTAACGAAAAAGCATTTTCCTGATCTTTAGCGTATTATTCGGTCTAAGTCTGAGTGTTCATAATGTTTAAGTTACTTTTCGTACGGCTCTTTCCCGCAAGTCATTCCACATATAGAGCCAAAAATTTAGATAGCTAATTCTCCTTTAACATGCACTAGCCTGATGTCTTAAAGAGTTAATAATTAGTGCCTTTGAGGTGACGATGAAGCTTACGTAAACAGTCAATTTTGCGCTATTAATAGGACCAAATCAGGCTTTTTTATAACTTAAACAAACAAATATATACTAATCAATTCTATATAAATAATCTCAGATACACTCTCGTATCTTAACATAATTCTTATTTATTGTTTTTTAATGAATAACTCGATTTTAGGTAATTCGAAAAAAGTGAATTTTTTGTTATTTTGTCAATTCGTATAGCGAAGAAATCAAAAAAAGTACCATTTCTTCATCTTAAGAGACTAGATTTCATACAAATCTACGGTTGCCTTATCCCCACATTGTGTTAGTTTTATGTTGTTATTGTTAACATATTACAATATTTGGTTGGAGAACCTCCTTATGATACAACATGTAAAGAACCTAAAAATGGCTAAACTAACACCAGTTCTGGCCGCAATTATTTCAGGAACATCATATGCTTATGATTGTTCTCCCTTAGCAGAGTGGGATGCAAGTTCAACTTACGTTGCAACAAACAAGGTACAAAAGGACAAAGTCGCTTATGAAGCGAAGTGGTGGACACAACAAGATCCAGCCACGCATTCTGGACCGTGGGATGTCTGGTTAAAATTGGGCGATTGTGACAGCGTTGTCAATAATAAACCACCTAAACTGGATAGCTTTCAGCCACAAGAAGGTAGTCAATTTAATGAAAATGACAGCGTTGTCATTTCGGTCAATGCAACGGATGAAGATGGCGACGTCACTCAAGTAGAGTTCTTTGTAAATGGTAACTCTATCGGCATTGATACAACTCCTACGGGCAATAAATATGAGTTTACGTGGACGTCAACTGCTGGAAACCACGTAGTAAGTGCGATTGCTACAGACAACGAATCGGCCCGCTCAGAATCGCTGTCATCTAATATCATCGTTGAACAAACAGGCAATAAACTTCCGGTACCAAATTTAACATTATCCGGTTCAAGTAGGGTGACAGTTAACCAACCGGTTACAATTCAAATTGATGGCAGTGACCCAGACGGAACGGTTACAAAATTAGAACTTTACGTAAACGCAGAGCGAGTTTTACAAGCTGATAAAGGTCCAATAGATCATGTCTGGACACCAACTCAACTGGGTAACGCGGAGATTAAACTCGTAGTAACCGATAACGAAGGAGCGAGTGCTGAAGCCAAAGTGCTTGTTGAAGTGATTGAACAGCCGCCAGTTGGCGCTAATTGTGCGCCTGAAGGACTATATCAAACACCGGGCGTACAACCGAATTACTGTGATGTTTATGATGAAAATGGCCGTGAAGTCATGGCGACTGATCATCCACGTCGAGTGATTGGCTACTTTACTAGTTGGAGAAATGGTAAAAATGGCCAACCAAGCTACCTAGTCAAAGATATTCCGTGGGACAAAATTACACACATTAATTATGCTTTTGCCCATGTAAACGCAAATAACAAGATCTCGATTGGCAACCCAGCACAAGAAAACAACCCTGCAACGAATATGACTTGGCCTGGCGTGTCAGGCGCAGAGATGGATCCAAGCTTACCTTACACCGGTCACTTCAACCTTCTAAACAAGTTTAAAAAGCAACACCCCGATGTAAAAACTCTGATATCAGTGGGTGGTTGGGCAGAAACCGGTGGCTTCTTTGGCCCTGATGGCTCACGTGTTAATAGTGGTGGATTCTACACCATGACAACTAACGCTGATGGCAGTGTAAACCACGCAGGTATCGATGCATTTGTTGCAAGTTCTGTAGAGTTTATCCGAAAATATGGCTTTGACGGTGTCGATATCGATTACGAATATCCATCATCAATGAAAGATTCTGGTCATCCGGATGATTTTGCGATATCTAATCCTCGTCGTGCTGCACTCAATGCGTCTTATCAAGTGTTAATGAAAAAACTACGCGAAGCGCTTGATGTCGCAGGGCAACAAGATGATACACATTACATGCTGACAATTGCTTCCCCATCATCTGGCTATTTGCTTCGTGGCATGGAAACGTTCCAAGTTACAAAATACTTAGACTACGTCAACATTATGTCCTATGACTTGCACGGAGCCTGGAACCAACACGTTGGTCATAACGCCGCACTTTATGACACAGGCGAAGATTCAGAGCTGAAGCAATGGAATGTATATGGCACTAAAGAGTTTGAAGGGATTGGCTATTTAAATACTGATTGGGCAGTAAAATACTTCAGAGGCTCAATTTCAGCAGGACGCATCAATATTGGTATCCCCTATTACACCCGTGGTTTCAGAAATGTTCAAGGTGGCACTAATGGCCTGTGGGGAGAGGCTGCCGCACCGGATCAAGCTAATTGTCCTCCTGGCACAGGTAGCGGTGACAAGAATAAATGTGGTAACGGCGCAATTGGTATAGACAATCTGTGGCACGACAAAAACGATTCAGGACAAGAGGTGCCAGCTGGCTCCAACCCGCTTTGGCATGTTAAAAACTTACAGCAAGGTGTCGTCGGTAGTTATGTTACACAGTATGGACTTGACCCGGTTAATAATCCTGATCACAAACTAAACGGTACGTACGCACGTCACTATGACTCTGTAGCAGTCGCGCCATGGTTATGGAATGCGGAAAAAGACGTGTTCTTGTCGATTGAAGACGAAGAATCCATGGCAACCAAGGTTAACTATGTAATTGACCAAGGTCTTGGTGGGATCATGTTCTGGGAACTAGCCGGTGACTTTAGCTATGATGCAGCTAAAGGCGAGTACTTTATGGGCTCTGATCTTACAACGCTGGCTTACAACAAGTTCAATCAAAGTGGCGCGCCTTACTCCACGGTAAAAGGTAATAAAGATTTTGTATTACCAGCAAAGGCTGTCGATATTGAATTTGTTGCTAAAGACTTCCCTGTCGGAGACGACAACTACCCAATTGCGCCGACTTTCTCATTTAAAAATAATTCAGAAGTCGATTTGACCGGTGCAAAAATTAGCTTTGACGTTCCGGTCGCCACCTCTGCGATTTTCAAATCAAATTGGAATGCAACCGAAAAACTTCGCATGGCAGTAGATGCGAATGGTTCTAATGCTGCTGGTAATAATATCGGCGGTTTTGAGAATGAATTCCATCGATTCTCAATTACATTAGTGAACGAATGGGGTGGAACTCCCAAGTCATTCGGGCCGGGGGAAACGGTTAACGCTCAAGTAATGTACTACATGCCAATTTCTGGTCCGGTTAACTTTACCGTGGAAAAAGATGGTAAACGTTATGCATTTGCCGGTGAATATCCAGCGTTACCAATCGCAGCCCCAGGAACCGATCCTACTGATCCGGTAACTGAGTGCAAAGGTACGCCGATAAGCGAAATCACGGTATATCCAGCATTTCCTCAAGGTACACATGCCAAGCAAGGTGATTTGATCATTGATGGAAAGGGGGTTTACGAGGCCAAGTGGTGGTCCAATAAACAGCCTTCAGTGAGCAGCGACTATATCAAAGTCTGCAACATCTAAATGCGTGTGGAAGGAGAGTATCGACTCTCCTTCACCTGAGGAGAACATGATGAAAAAATTAATTAGTAGCTTGGTTGTAATCGGCGCTTCATCTGGATTGTATTCAAATCCTGTATCAGCTCATGGCTACACTGATTACCCCAAAGCAAGGCAAGCTATTTGCCAAGCACAAGAAGGTTATTGGTGGCCGAAAGACGGCTCAAACATCCCCAATTTGGCATGTCGAGCCGCTTATCTTGAGTCGGGCCATTACCAGTTCGTACAAGAACATGAATTTGCAAAAAATGTTGAGCATTACAATGACATCAATGCAGTAAAACAAAAAGTTCCTGATGGGACACTTTGTTCGGGTGGAGATCCAAACAAAAGTGGTATGAGCGTTCCGTCAGCGCATTGGCAGCGCACGGTTATCGAGCCGAATGCACAAGGCCAAATATCAGTTAAGTTTCGTGCTACAACCCCTCATAATCCAAGTTTTTGGCAATTTTACCTATCAAAGCCAGGATATGACGCGTCAGTTAGTCGTTTGGCTTGGAGTGATCTGGAACTTATCAATGAGTTTGGAAACACCGAATTTGTCGTCGACCCAGATGGAAAACGTTACTACATCCTTAACATAGATATTCCACAGGGCCGTGAAGGTGACGCAACACTTTTCACTCGTTGGCAGAGATACGATCCCGCTGGAGAAGGGTTCTACAATTGCTCTGATATCACTATAAAGTCGAGTGCTACGCCAATCGAATGGCACCAAAAAGGCTATTTTGTAAAGCAAGGCCAAGAAGCAAAAGCAGGCGATATGGTTTGGTTCCGGTTATTCAACGAAAACGGTAACGAAATCATTAACCACCATACTGATATAACAGCTGAAAACCAATCCAACTGGGTCGAAGTGACCGTTGATGAATTAATATCGTCCCATGCCAACAAAATTCAAATAGGGATTCAGAATAGCCAGGGCGAGATACGATTTAACCCGAATGAGATCTACTCAAATTCTGTATTCGTTGCTAACCAAGAATACACATGGACTCTCACTGTGAAACCGGCAGGTCCAAATACACCTCCACAAGTAAATGATATTGCCGACTTTACCTTAGATGAAGGAAGCGAATATCAACTTCACGTCCATGCGTATGATGATGACCAACAAGATGTGTTGACGTTTAACTGGCAAATTCCAGCTCCACTTACTTACACGGGGCAAGATCACACCATCACCATAACCGCACCAGAAGTGGCAGCAACGACAACGTTATCTGCGTCAGTTTCTGTTAGCGACGGTCAAGCAACTACCACCAAGTCTTTCAATATCACTATCAAAAAGAAACCAACCGACGAATATCCAAAATGGCAGGAAAATAAGGTCTATGTTGGTGGCGACAGAGTGATTTATGAAAGCAACGTTTACGAAGCCAAGTGGTGGACATTAGGTGAATTACCCCCAAGTTCAGACGTTTGGAAGAAAATTTAACAGATCCGTAGCTTTATCAATGGATACAACATGTAACAACAAAGGTTGAAAAATTATGAAACTAAATCAATTAACGGCTTTAATCAGCTTATCTCTTATGAGTACTGCAGCACTGGCTGCACCTTCAACACCATCAATAGACTGGAAACCGCAAAACTATTCGTTTGTCGAAGTAAACTTGGATGGCAGAGGTTCGTATAAACAACTAGTCAAAGCCAAAGAAGAAGTGATGGTTAGTATTAAGTGGAACGCTTGGAGTGGCGCAGGCGGCGATGGCTACAAAGTCTATTTTGACGATATGCTAGTTAATGAAGGTTCGCTTCCTGCGGGTACTAAGAGCGGCGTCGTTGAATTTCCGTACAAAAATTCTGGAAGACATACACTTTACTTAGAGTTATGCGAAGGAACAGAGTGCGCCCGAAGTGCAGGCAAACCGATTGTTATTGCTGATACAGACGGTGGACACTTAGATCCACTGCCAATGAATGTTGACCCTAACAACAAAAACAACGGTACGATCCCGGGCATGGTTACAGGTGCGTACTTTGTCGAGTGGGGGATCTATGGCCGAAATTTCGATGTAACCAAGATCCCAGCACAAAATCTATCCCATTTACTCTACGGCTTCATCCCAATTTGTGGTGAAAACGAGTCATTAAAAGAAATTGAAAACGGCAATAGTTGGCGAGCTCTACAAACTGCTTGTGCTGATTCACAAGATTACGAAGTTGTCATTCATGATCCTTGGGCTGCAGTGCAGAAGTCTCTACCCGGTGTTGCTACAACCGATCCAATTCGTGGTACATACGCCCAACTTATGGCACTTAAGCAACGTTACCCAGACCTTAAAATTCTACCTTCTGTCGGTGGTTGGACATTATCAGATCCGTTCCATGGTTTCACTAATAAAGCGAATCGCGACACGTTTGTAGCATCAATGAAAAAATTCCTGAAAACTTGGAAGTTCTATGATGGTGTCGACATCGATTGGGAATTCCCAGGTGGTGATGGTCCTAATGGTGATCTTGGTGATCCAGTAAATGACGGTCCAGCTTACATTGCGCTAATGCAAGAACTTAGAGCAATGCTTGATGAACTTGAGGCAGAAACAGGCAGAACGTATGAGCTAACATCAGCTATCGGTTCTGGATATGACAAAATTGAAGATGTTGATTATCAAGCAGCTCAACAGTATATGGACTACATCTTTGCCATGACTTATGACTTTTATGGTGCTTGGAACAATGTGACAGGTCATCAAACTGGTATCTATTGTGGTTCTCATATCTCTGTTGGCGAATGTAACGGCACCGGTAATGATGACCAAGGTAACCCTCGTAAAGGACCTGCGTACACTGGTGATAATGCAATTCAACTTTTACTACAGCAAGGTGTAGAACCATCTAAATTGGTAATGGGTGTTGCGATGTACGGACGTGGTTGGGAAGGCGTATTTGAAGCTAACGCGACTAACCCTGATAATCCAATGACCGCACCGGGTAACGGACCGATTACAGGCAGCGAGTCACAAGGTGTATGGCAACCTGGCATTATGGATTACAAAGCAATAGCAGCCAATGCAGTTGGTTCAAACGGAACTGGCGTAAATGGTTACGAAGCAGGGTATGACGAACAAGCTCAAGCTGCCTATGTTTGGAACCGCTCGAATGGCAAACTACTTACTTACGATAGCCCTAAGAGTGTTAAAGCAAAAGGCCAATATGTAAACACACATAAACTTGGCGGCTTATTCGCATGGGAAATAGATGCTGACAATGGTGACATCCTTAACGCTATGTATGACGGACTATCAGGAGGTGAATTACCAAATCGCAAACCAGTAATTGGTCTTAGCGGTCAAGTCACTTTGATGTCTGGTGAATCAGCAACGGTAGATGCCCAAGCGACAGATCCTGACGGTGATACATTGACTTATAGCTGGTCAGCTTCTGCAGATTTAGCATTAAATGGAGCAAACCAGTCTTCCGTTACGGTTACTGCACCTCAAGTGCAAGTAGTAACAGAATATCAACTCACACTTGCAGTGAGCGATGGTGAATTTACCGCTACTAAATCGATTCCGGTGACCGTTAAGCCTGAGGGTAGCCAAAATGAAGCGCCTATCGTCGAGCCTATTAGTGATGTCACTTTACAAGAGGGTGCTACGATTTCCGTTTCTGTATCAGCTACAGACCCAGAAGGTGAAACGCTTACTTATAATTGGCAAGCACAAGCCGGCGTCGTGGTGAATGGCTCTGGTAGTACAGTAAATATCACTGCCTCACAAGTCAACGCAGACACCACAGTTCCTGTTACTGTGACTGTATCAGATGGCGAAAATGCTGTGTCGAAAACCTTCAACGTGACAGTCAAAGATAGCGCACAGGCCTACCCAGCTTGGCAAAGTGGCAAAGTTTACGTTGGCGGCGATCGGGTTTCACACAAAGGTGCTAACTATGAAGCTAAGTGGTGGACACTAGGTGAAGAACCAGGAAAAGCACTTGTCTGGCGAGCGCTAGAAAACTAATCAATACCCATCAACAAGCCCGCTCGTATAGAGTGGGCTTTTTCCAGCACTTTTGACTGTGCGACAAGTTACCTACCAAATTTGCCGGTTTAATTCATACTTAACCTATGTAGAACTAACGAGTCATTGCGTGCTAAAGATACTATTTTTGGTCTTGTTATCGTATACCACTCACCTTTATGCTAACCCATGTATGGAGCAGCAAGTCTATAAAGTGGGTATAGGCACAAGTTGGCCGCCTTATGTTATGTATCGTTCAGAACCTTATGGAATTGACATTGAAATTACCAAATTAGTGTTTAAAGAAGCAGGGCTCTGCATTGATTTTGTACAACTCCCTTCATCGGCTAGAGGCATAACTGAGCTACAGAAAGGCTTTATCGACATATTACCTTCTGCCAGCTATACCAAAGAAAGAGCACAAATTGCCTTTTTCAGTAAACCATATCGTAAAGAAATCATGCGCTTGTTTACGACCAAAAAACACCAAGCGAACGATACGCTACACACGCTATTCTCGGAAGGTTATACCTTCGCAATCAACCCTGGCGCATATTATGGTGAAGAACTAAAAGAACTCAGAAAAATTACTAAATTTGCTGAACAAATTGTTGAAGTCCCTACCTTAAATCGCCGTTTTGAATTGATCACCATTAACAGAGTAGATTTTACCGTGGAAGATGACTCAGCAGGTCGATATAAAATTTTAACCTCTGGCTTCCAAGAAATCGTTCCACACTCTTATATCGTTCATGACAACAGCATTCATTTTATGCTTGCGAAACATGCTTTTAGCGAAGCCCAATTGCTAAAAGTAAATCAAGCCATTGAGAAGATTTCTGTTACAATCGCCAAAGTAACAGAGAAATATCGACGTGGATCAGGATGACTTTACCTACCGATACAATCCATACTCTACAACATGTGTTTGGACACAATCAGTTAAGGCCAGGCCAACAACAGGTTGTGGAAACCTTACTTGCCGGAAATAGTACACTGGCAATCTTTGCAACTGGCGCAGGAAAATCACTTTGCTATCAGCTTCCTGCTCTTTTGCTGGACGGACTATGTATTGTAGTATCACCTTTGCTCGCACTAATACATGAACAGAAATACTATCTACAATCTCTTGGAATTAACGCTGAATCCCTAGACAGCACGCAAACCAATCAACAATCAAAACTGGTCGAAAAAAAGTTACTCCGAGGCGAGTTAAAGATCTTGTTTATTTCCGTGGAGCGACTTGCGAACCTATCCACTCAGCAGCTAATAAAACAATGTGCAATTTCAATGCTGGTGATAGATGAAGCTCACTGCATTTCTGAGTGGGGTCATAATTTTCGTCCTGAATATCAAAAATTGGTCCAATATCGAGAAAAGCTAGGGATCAAACAAGTACTACTGCTGACTGCTACAGCAACAAACAAAGTTGCTAATGACATGGCTGATAAGTTTCGCATTTCCCCTGACAATATCGTTCGTACTGGGTTTTATCGCAGCAATCTCAATCTATCAGCCATTGAAGTTTCAGAACAGAATAAGGAAGCTTATTTACTCGCGTTTTTAAAACGAGCCTCAGGTGCCGGGATTATTTATGTTACACAACAAAAACAGGCTGAAGCGCTAGCCAAATTGATCAACGCCGCGGGATTTGAAGCAAAACATTTCCATGCTGGTGTTAATCCAGCTGATAAAGCCAAAATTCAAAGTGAATTTTTAGCATCAGATGCTATGGTGGTGGTCGCTACTATTGCTTTTGGTATGGGTGTAGATAAACCCAATATTCGCTGGGTGTTGCATTATGATATGCCAAAGTCACTTGAAGGGTATAGCCAGGAAATAGGCAGAGCGGGGAGAGATGGGCAGCTATCCCATTGTGTTGCGCTACTAAATAACCAAAAGCGAGCGATAATAGAAAACTATATCTTTGCTTCTACTGTAGACAAGCCATCTTTGGCGATTCTGGTAGAGCAACTGTTTGCAAACCAACAAACTGAATTTCACTGCAACGACTATGAGCTATCACAAACGACAAATATATCGACGGTAACCCTAAAAACACTCATCGTTAACCTAGAGCTTAGCAAGCTTATTGAATTCAAATATAGCTATTTTAAAGAGCTGCAAATTTCACTGAATTATGAACAGCAAAAAATTCTCAGCCATTTCCCTGAGCAAAAACAGCCATTTTTAGTGACGCTGTTTTCCTGTATCACATTTGCCAGAAAATGGGGAACCATTGACCTTGAAAAAATCCAAGACCAAAAGATTAGCTTCCAACAGTTAAAAGACACGTTGGATTACCTGCAGACTAAACAACTTATTGATGTAAAAGCATCAAAATATACCAGCGTCTATCATGTCAATTATCGTTCGGTCGATTGCGATAGGGTTATTGAACAGCTATATCAACAATCGCTGATTAAAGAGCAAGGCGAGTTAAAGCGAGTTTCCGATCTCATGCGCTTTTTTCAAATTGACACCTGTTATCATCAGGCATTAGCACGTTATTTTGGTGACAAAGGCGCACCAGAACAATGTGGACATTGTAGCGTTTGTCAGGGAAAAAACCTGCGGCTAACTGTACCAACAGAGATAGAATTGCCGGATTTAGATGACCTAAAGCAAACTCTGCTAGTGATTGAAGATTTCTGCAAAAGACATGGTATTAGTCAAACGGCCAGAACCAAACTGTTATTTTTACTCGGGATTAATTGCCCTTGGTTTAGTAAATATAAAATCAAGCAGCTGAGTGGTTTTGGTAATTTCAAAAACTATAGCTACAAGATGTTGCTTAACGCGTTACCGGAGCTTAATACATATGAAAAATGATGTTGAAAAACTGCTCAAAATATCAAACAAAAACAGCAAAATTATCCTTGGGTTAATGAGTGGCACTTCTCTAGATGGTTTAGATCTAGCGCTTTGTAAACTAGATGGCTGCGGCAAAGATACCAGACTCAAGTTATTACATTTTCACACTTACCAATACACTGAAAAAGAATTTGCTGTACTCAGTGGCATCGCGTTCAAGCAACAGGTAGATTTACAGTTACTATGTCAGGTCAACGGCTGGTTAGGTGAATTATATGCTCGCGTAATTAAACAGACCCTCACTGAATGGAACGTCGATTTACAAACGATTGATTTAATTGCAAGCCATGGACAAACAATTTACCACGCCCCTAAATACCAATTTGATTCGCAATTTAACCATTCTACTTTACAACTCGCTGACGCAGACAGAATTGCCTCGTCTACGGGTATAATTACAGTTTCGGATTTTCGTCAAAAACATATCGCAAAAGGACTAGAAGGCGCTCCACTGGTACATTACGGTGACTACTTGCTTTATTCCTCAAATAAAACAGCCAGAGTTTTACTAAATATCGGAGGTATTGCTAACTTCACCTATCTACCAGCTAAAGGCAACATCGAGCAAACGATTTGCTCAGATATCGGCCCGGGGAATACCCTTATTGATCAAGTGATGAAACGCGATTTTAGAAAAAAGTTTGATAATAATGGAGAAATCGCCAGACAAGGTTCTATTAATTTTAAACTCTTAAATAAATTACTGAGCAATGAATTTATAGCTAAGTCGATGCCAAAAACGACTGGGCCAGAAGTATTTAACCTCGAGATGGTCGATGTATTAATTGCTGAGTTGAACGAAAACATAACATCACAAGATGTAGTCTGTACATTAACTGAGTTCACTGCTCTTGCAATTGCACAGACACTCAACCATTTTTCTGAGCATATCGAATTATTTGTGACAGGCGGGGGCGTACATAACCGCTATCTACTTTCTCGGTTAATAACACACTTAAATCAAAATATTGCTATCACCAGTCCTGAATTACTTGATATAGATGTTGATGCTAAAGAAGCCGCGCTATTCGCCTTGCTTGCTAATGAATGTATTTCAGGAAACGCTGATAGTTTACCGTTTTCTATGGGGAAGGTTTCTTTCCCCAATTAAAAAACAGACAACACACTTGAAACTACAGAATTCAGTGCTCTTTTTAGAGTGGTTGATTGGGGGCTGTGAACTTTATCGCTTACGTTCTTGGCAACAAAGTGGTCAGCCAACATTACCTCGTAAACGGCGGTATTTTTTAGGTGAGAATGCAGACCCAACAAATTTATCTGCAAGGTGTAGTCACCTGCGGCCAAAGTATCGTCCATATTAACCGTAATAATACCTTGCAAACTCGTACAAGCTTCAACCATAACTTCGCTTCTCGAGCTGGCTTTACGTTCACCATTTTTGGTAAGTACGAACTCAACTCTATCGCCTATGCGAGCATCATCAGATAATAATGCGCAAATAGTGAAACCTAGATCTGCTGATTTTAAACAAGCACGCTCATACGGCTGAAGCAATTGATAATTTCCCAACAAGGGGGTATCAATCTCTGGTTGTTTAAAACTAAATAGTAATTGCTGCTGATTCATTTTTAAATATTGGATGTTGATGACGTTGCCATTATCGCAATACAAGGTGACACTTTTATGACAAAGTGGTAGCGGCAGATAGTCATTTAAAAGCAAAACAGCCCACAAACGTGTGGGCTGTTTTTAACATTACTAATTTGGACTATCTTACTGCGAGCATTATCAGGCCAGGGAATACAAAGAATGAACCCAATACATATCCCAGTGCAGCCGTCTTGTTTTCTGAACCTATGTGTGCAAGCTTTTCAGCAAGCGTCAATGGTATTTCTCGTAATACCGGAACCGAGTAAATCAATGCTACAGCAAAGACATTAAACATGACGTGAACTAACGCAATTGTGAGTGCAACTTCTGCAGCAGCTCCTGTGATAGCAGTTGCAGCAAGTAAGGCTGTAATGGTCGTGCCGATATTTGCGCCCAACGTGAACGGATAAATTTGACGAGTCGTAAAGACACCACTTCCGGCCAACGGGATCATTAAACTTGTTGTAGTTGAAGACGATTGAACCATTACCGTAACTACAGCACCTGAACCAATCCCCACTAATGGACCACGGCCGATGGCGCTATGTAGTAGCTCTTTTGCTTTACCAACTAACACCTGTTTCAATAGCTTTCCAAGGTAGGTGACCGCAAACAAAATCATTAAAATACCTACCACAACCATTGCAACACCGGCTGCCGTATTATCTAGGAAGCTTACAGCATCTTTAACTACGTTAACCGTTGGCTTAACGATAGGTTTAATAAAATTATACCCTTTCAATGACAGATCGGTGTCACCAATAAACAGATGTGAAAGGCTAGCAGCCAATTTTTCCAAAATACCGAATAATATTTCCAACGGTAAAAAGATAGCTACGGCAAGTAGGTTGAAGAAATCGTGCACTGTGGACGCTGAGAAAGCACGTCTGAATTCTTCTTTATTACGAATGTGACCAATTGAAACCAGGGTATTAGTGATCGTCGTACCAATATTGGCCCCCATCACCATAGGAATCGCGATACCAATGGGTAGGCCGCCTGCGACTAAACCAACTATTACTGATGTCACCGTTGATGATGACTGTACAAGCGCGGTCGCCAATGCGCCTAACAGAAGTGCAACTAAAGGGTTAGTTGCAAAAGCGAATATCTCTTTTGCTCCTTCACTACCACCTGAAGCTAATTTAAAGCCACCACTGACTGTGCTTACCGCAACAAGTACGATGTAGACCAGAAAAGCGATTGAAAGCCAATTGAAGGCCTTGGATAGAGTTGAAGAACTATTTTGATTAACCATATTTTTGCTCTGTTATTTTGCGCAGCTAAGCACGTTTTTATTTCTCGGCGAATTAGAGCATCGCAATGTTACATTTATATTTCAGTTTCATGACTTAATGATGTTTTGTATATATTTAAGGCACTATCTGTTTGTTATTTGCCCACCCAGGTAACTAATTGCAATAATTGACAGCAAAGAGTGCGATGATTCTAGCTGATCCATATTTCATGCAGATTTAAAGGGTAGTGTACTCATCGTCGAGAGTAGCGAGTGCAACATGAAAACAATAACTAGAATTTGTTCACATATACTAATTTTCATAGCTATTACCACTTCATTTGTAGTAACAGCTAATGACTCTGCTTCTTTATCGGTGCGTTTGGGACCAATTACGATTGAAACAGTGGCTGCAGAACTTAAGTTAAATGCCACCGCCAAACAAAAACTGCGTAACTATCTAGACAACAATCAACCGGCGCTAACGCAAACACCTTATCAATGGGCAACGATACCAAGCGAACCTGCTTTATTAAACAAAGCGCGATACCTCTCTTTTGGTTTCGCGCGGCTACCTTGGTTAGAGGTTTATCAAATTACATCCGATAAAATAGCGCTTGTAGCTAAGCATACACCTGTTACAGGTTTTACTGATCGATACCTGCCAGCCGCCCAGCTATATGTTCCGTTATCGTCCAGTAACAGTCACTACCTTATTCGTTACCAGACTTTTGCCAATACAAAAGCCACGTTACAGGTTTTAGATCAAGAAACCGTACAACAACAAATAGTGAAAAGTTCAATACTTAACGGGGCGTTGGTAGGCATCATATTGGCAGCTCTTGGCTTTGTTGTAATAAACCTATATTTCAATTTCAATGCGACCAACATCTCTTACAGCATTTGGACTACGCTGTTTATGCTGATCGTGCTCGACATGTCGGGATTCACTATAAAATACTTTTGGCCAGATTCAGGCTTGTTTTCATCCGTTTTCACTGTATTTTTAATGACTGTGGTACCTATTTTTCATCTGCTCTTTATCAGCAACTTTTTAAGTTTAAAACGTTACAGTAGGCAGTTACATCTGAGCTGTAACGCGTTTATTGCGGCTTATATTCTCTTAATCCCCGTTGCGTTTGTAACTCAATCCGTGTTGCTAAATCTCATTTTAAGTTTTTCAATTGCACCATTTTTAACCTATATCGCCTTTTGGGCACACAGGCAGCAAAGCCCTGGAAGCACGATTTTTGCGTTAAGCCTATTGAACCATGTGATACTGGTTAACATTATTGCGATTGGAGGCGTGCTAACCTTCCACTATCTTGACGTGAAATCAGTGTCGACAGCAATTAAACTCGGCTACCTTTTAGAAGTTACGCTATTTGCTGTCGCACTTGCGAAGCAACACAAGGCGGCTCAGAAAGAGCTACTACACACATTAGAACACCAAGTCCAGACATTATCTTCGTCTATAGAAATAGGCAACCAGCAAAAAGTTGCTCAGCAACGTCGCTTATTGACGGACCTATCACATGAGCTAAGAACACCTCTGACGGTAATGAAGGTACAAATTGAATGCTTACAACACAACATTGTTGAAAATGTCAGTGAGAGCTACGCAAAGCTAATGAATAAGACTAATGAACTCAACACCTTAATTAATCAGTTTATGCTGGTGACAGAGCCAAACCAACTAAACAAAATTTTAACTCTGAGCGAAATAGATGTACAAACGCTAATAAACCAAGTCCATAGCTTAGTTATTACATCAATTCCCCATTCAATAGACAAAGTCAGAGTAACCCATCAAATCACTTCGATAGCTAAGTTAAATGTAGACATTGAATCAATAAAAAAAGTCTTTAGTGAGATCGTGAGTAACGCATTAACCCACGGTGGCGATGGTGTAGAAGTTCACATCGATTGTAAGGTCATAAACAACATACTAGAAGTTACCATTGATGATGATGGCTCACCATTAGCACAAACCACTCATGACAATATGTTTGACCCCTTGTATAAATTGAACACCTCCAGAAATAGAACAAACCACTCGACAGGTATGGGGCTAGCAATCTGCAAAAGAATAATAGAAGGTCATGGTGGAGTAATTTCATCCAAAAATAACAACATTGGTGGGGTACAAATAAACTTTTCATTACCGTTGTTAAGTTAACACAGCCGCTCCAAAATCGAACCAATGTGCCTGTAAGTTTTGTTTTCAAAGGGCAGATTTAGTAACATACTGACGCTAGTCCACAGCTGAGGAAAATAGGTTGGCTTTTTGGAATGAAAAAAAACTTGAGCAAATGACACGTGAAGAGTGGGAATCTATTTGTGATGGCTGCGGAAAATGTTGTCTACACTCGTTTATCGATAGTGATGATGACGAATTTGAAAGCACCGATCATTTGCGTGAAGGTGAAGAAGTGATCTATACAGACGTCGTTTGCCAGTACAACGATCCCGCGACTTGTGGGTGCAGTCGTTACAGTGAACGTCAGCAATTGGTGCCTTCATGTGTACAGCTAACTAAAGATAACCTCAAAGATATTTTCTTTATGCCTAACAGTTGCAGTTACCGTCGATTGTATGAGGGAAGGGGACTGGCAAGTTGGCACCCATTACGTCATCAGGGTAGCAAGGCCGAAATGCATCGTGCAGGCATTAGTATCAAAGATAAAGCCATTTCAGAAAGCAATATAGATTTAGAAAGTGAGTTTGAAGACCATATTGTCGAATGGCCTTTGCTAGATATTGATTAATTTGTAAAGATCATTCACTCCCTTATCTTAATGACCTTAACTTGAACTCTCAGACTCGATAGCACGACGTCCAACCAACAAATCGAATGCAGGGCATGATACCGATTGCGCAGTTCTCTTTAAACGCCGGATCGCGCTTTGCTTATGCCAACCTACCGAGATTCAACTTACCTGTCGCAGCACATATCCGACCTTATCGTTTAAAAGAGTAGATTTAAACTTGATCTGACAAGCGGCTTTAAGTGAAGAACAGATGTTGATAAAGCTATATCAACGTACTGAACGCAAGACCTTACCCCAATTTTTGTTCCTACAAGGCGCCACCCAACAAAGTTTCAGATTCACGCCTTGAAGGTGCCCCTTTTGGCTGGCTGATTAGATTAAGATCGATTCAACTTACCATAAACATAGACAGTTCCTCTTGAGCACTTTGCTATAACGAGATCTCCTGCCTACCGAATGTATGAGCAAAGCCACCAACCTTGACCTCAATAATTTCCTTATCGCTCGACTCAACAGATGCTGTAATTTTTGAAATACACTCCATTGCCCGGCCTTGCTCAAAAGTAAAGCTATTCGAGTGTGTATTAGGAAGATGTTTAGCTAAGTAACATGCTAATGCACCACTCGCACTGCCTGTCGCCGACTCCTCTGGAATCCCAAACAGTGGAGCGAAATTACGACAATTTGCTGTCACTTTACTAGTTTTGTCACACAGCTCAAATGCATGAATACCAATTACGCCATGCTTTTCACAGAACTCGCTGGTTAAAGTTTCATTCACTTGAATTTGATCGAGATACCCAAAAGGCACAGGGACAATAATGTCAGGTAAACCTGTTGAAATAACCTCAATAGGTAACCGAGTTGACTCAAGTACTGCCGAGTCTAGTCCAATTAACTCCGCTATAGCCTCACTACTAAACTCTCCTAGGAATTCAGGCAACTTTTGGTCCATAACTATATGACCATTTGCCTCTATCGTTACCATAAGAAAACCAGCTTTGGTTCGTTGCAGATATTTTCCTTCATTTATGACCCCTTCTTGATACATTGTCGAAAATGCAGCTAATGTGGCGTGTCCACAGAAATCAACTTCTCCGGTTATGGTGAAAAAAGATAATTCAAAGTCTGCGTCATCATCACGAGATACAAACGCAGTCTCAGAAAACCCAACTGCTTGTGCTATTTGTAATTTTTGTTTGTTCAACAGGTGATCTGCATTTAGCACCACACCTGCAGGATTTCCACCAGCTCCATTCACAGTGAAGGAACTAACCAAAAAAGCTTCAACGTTTTTCAATCTCGATTTCTCCGAATAACACCACTACATAAGGCATATTGAGTTTTGTTAAAATTAGCGAAGTATGGGCGTCAGTCAAACTTTAAACGTCCCACGGATAAATCACTGATAAATGATGTTTAACACCTATTTTTCAACGACTTTTGATATTTCATTTTTCTTTATTTCTACTTGCGTGTAAACCCAAGCGTAGTGATCTTGTTTCTAAAAACTGCTGTTCGTACCTTTTAACACCCTTATCTACGGATGGAGAATTTTGTTTACTCCGGCTCACAATTTGGAACGTTCCTAAAATTCATTTGTGACTTTTTTGTAACCCTGTGTAGACTTAATTGAAAAATAGGTTGGAGAAATTCTAGTGAGTGAAATAAATACAAATCAAACGTACTCAACTAACCATGCTGGAGGTGAGACGAACTATCGCTTGCCTTTGGTCGCCATGACGACGCTATTCTTTTTGTGGGGGTTTATAACAGTACTAAACGATGTGCTAATCCCAAGGCTGAAGGGCGTTTTTGATCTCAGTTACACAGAAGCAATGCTTATCCAATTTTGTTTCTTTAGTGCATACTTTATCGTTTCGCTACCCGCAGGATTTTTAGTTAAGCGGTTTGGCTACAAAAATGGCATATTGACTGGACTCATTATCGGCTCGATCGGTTGCGCGCTTTTTTATCCAGCAGTGGTAGTCCACCAATACTGGATATTTTTAGGTGCACTATTTGTTCTAGCTTCAGGGATCACTATCTTACAAGTCTCGGCAAATCCCTATGTGGCAGCTCTTGGCCCAACTAAAACCGCTTCAAGCCGACTTAATCTTGCACAAGCACTTAATTCACTGGGTACAACCGTTGGTCCCATCGTTGGCAGCTTTTTATTATTTGGTACTGCCGGTGCACTTACCGCAGATGCGGCTAGTGCTGATTCGGTAAAAATACCCTATTTAATGTTGGCCGTTGCATTACTCGCTATTGCGATCATTTTCGCTTTTTTAAAATTACCTGACATTGAAGCTCATACCAACACTGACAGCTGTAAAGCTCAGCAACATAAACTGACGGAAGCACCTCATCTAATGATGGGCGTCGTAGGGATATTTTGCTATGTAGGTGCAGAAGTATCCATCGGCAGCTTTTTAGTCAACTATTTTGCTGATCCAAACATCGCAGGGCTTGAAGAACATGCAGCCGCAAAACTCATTGGCTACTACTGGGGTGGGGCAATGGTTGGGCGCTTTATCGGCTCAGCATTACTACAAAAAATAGCTCCATCGAAAGCAATCACCTTTAATGCCTTGGTGATCATCGCGCTATTGGTTATCAGCATGGCGTCAAGCGGCAGCATCGCACTTTGGTCTGTGCTGGCAATTGGTCTATTTAACTCCATCATGTTTCCAACCATATTTACACTATCTATTGAAGGCTTAAGCTCATTAACAAGTCGAGGATCTGGGTTACTCTGTCTTGCCATCGTTGGCGGTGCGATCGTTCCTCTAATTCAAGGTTTGGTAGCAGACCATTTTCACATCCAGATTAGCTTTGTTGTTCCCGTTATCTGTTATCTGTATATCGCTTGGTTTGGTCTTAACGTAGTAAACCTTTCACAGCATTGGCAGCGCAAGCTGGTTTAGCATCATCATTAATACGTCTGTTCACAACGAAGCCCTTCTCAACTCACGTTGCGGAGGGCTTTTAACATTTAGCGATACTAATAATGAATACGTATTCATAGCGTTAGCCTTTTATATTTAATGGAACGTTCCAAAAACAACTCACTTTACATGCTTTTGGTCCCCTTTATCCGCACTAATCTAAGTTTCTTCTGAATTAATTAGATATTTTTTAGCCAATTAACAGCTAAACTTGTAAAAAACACCGCAAACTTGCCGATAAGCAAAGACAACGCAATAAGTTTTTGCTACAACAATTAAAGACTGACTTATATTGAACAGGATAAAGATGTTTAAAGCGCTAAAGTTCACCACCAAAGTTACCGTCGCCGCCTCTCTCGTTCTGGTAATCGTATTGGGTTTATTTACCATCAATAATTTTTTGGTAATGAGAAGCCAAACAGAAACAAGATTGACATTAGTCTTGCAAGAAATCTCACAATCTGTTTCTCAAAACATTGCAAACTGGCTTAATGACAGACTTGATATAGTCCGTTCGGTCGCCGAAGGCCATCGTGACAGTGATTCTCGTGATGCTGTGTTAAGACGACTACAGACAGCTGATATTGCAGGGGATTTCAAAAACGTATTTCTCGGTACAGAGTCTAAGCAGTTTATCCTTGATGACCCAAATATTCAGCTGCCAGCTGATTACGACCCCACTTCACGCCCTTGGTATACCCTAGCCAAACAAAAAAGAGATACTGCATTTACAACCCCATACATCGACGTCACGACTAATGAATTTACAATCTCAGCGGTGGTTCCTGTGATGTCCGGCAATACGCTAACAGGCGTTGTTGGTGGTGATATCGATATGGCGACAATTACCGAAACGATAAATGCAATCGACTTTTTAGGGTTTGGCTATGGCTTCCTGTTAGACAGTAGCGGCAAAATATTGAGTCACCCAAATACCAAACTTAACGACCGTCCTATTGAAGCTCTATTTGGGAAAAGCTTGGCACTTCAGCCTGAGTTTGTAGAAATTGAACTAGAAGGTAAAGAAGAGCTAGTCTCCTTTGTAAGAATGGAAGGTATAAAAAACGTAGACTGGTACTTAGGCGTGGTGATCAACAAAGACATTGCCTATGCACAAGTATCCAGCTTTAGAAATACGGCGGCGGTTTACATGCTTGTCGGTGTACTGGTTATTGTGTTCCTGTTGAAGTTTTTACTGAACTATTTAATGCGCCCCATGTATGACCTTAATCATGCGATAAAAGATATTGCGCAGGGTGAGGGCGATCTCACGAGAAGATTAAACGTGGACAGCCAAGATGAATTTGGAGAGCTATCTCATTACTTTAATCAGTTCGTAGAAAAAATTCACGACTCGATAGTCAAAGTCAAAGATACAACGGTAATGCTTGAACAATCCGTGAACAGTTTGGTGGATCAAACCCAAGATACACTTTCTATGTATAGCGATCAGTCTAAGCGAACAGATAACGTTGCAACTGCAATTAACGAACTTTCTTCCAGCGCAATTGAAATTTCTAATAGTGCTAATCATGCCTCTGAATTAGCCAGCATTGCCAATAAACAGTCGGTAGATAGCCAGACAGCGTTAAATGCGAACATTGAAGAAATCGCTTCGTTAACTGAAAAAATGTCACAAGCTCAAACGACCGTTGATAGTTTAGATAGGCTGTCCGGCAGTATCGGTCAGGTGTTAGAAGTCATTAAAGGGGTGAGCGAACAAACTAATTTATTGGCGCTTAATGCCGCAATAGAGGCTGCTAGAGCCGGGGAGGCGGGCCGAGGTTTCGCTGTTGTAGCCGATGAAGTCAGACAACTCGCCCAACGAACTCAAGAATCAACGCAAGAAATTGAGACAACCATTGCCGAATTGCAACAAGGTTCATCTTCAGCGGTATCAGTAATGAAAGCCAGCCTCGAAGACTCTGCAAGAAGTGCGGAACAGGCCAATGCCGCGGGAATGAAAATGCAAGAAGTTAGTCACTCAATAGACTCTATAGATGGCGTCAATCACGCGGTAGCGAGTGCGACACATCAGCAAAACACAGTGATCCAGTCACTTGACAGTGATATTCATCATATTAGTGATTTGAGTGTGCAAGGTAGTCAAAACCTAAAAGCTACACTCGATGAATGCAAATCTCTAAAAGCGCAATTTGATGAGTTGGAAAATATGGTATTGAAGTTTAAAGTATAATCTGTTTAATTTTCATACGATGAAAAGCCGCATAAATCGCGGCTTTTTTATTAAAGTTATATGACAATTTTTACCTTTAATCGTAACACCTCTCTTTCACTTCCTTATATTCTGCGATTTCCCTCAGCAAATGTACCTTTTATTTCAACTGTCATAATTCTGAATTATTTACGCAACATGGTTGTCATTTTAGGGAATTAGACTGCACCCAGTTTTTCAGCAACAAGCAACAATTACTAAGGTGTATGCGATGAAGTGCGTTAACCCCCTGCTACTTGCAGGTATGCTAGCAACGGCTGCGGCTGGTGCAAATGAACTAAACCAAGTCATGGACAAAAGCGCTGCAATCAATGAATCTGCAGCAAAATCTCAAACTAAAATCGACGGAATTGCAGATAGCATGCAATCTCGGTTGCAGAAGTTTAAAACCCTAAACAAAGAGATTGATGGCTTAGCCGTTTATAACGCTCAACTGGATAAACAGATTAAAAACCAACTCGACGAAATGGCGGCAATTAATGCGTCAATGGACCGAGTTTCAGTCATCGAACGTCAGATCACGCCATTAATGCTACGCATGATCACAGGTCTAGAGCAGTTTGTAAATTTAGACGTGCCATTCCTTCCTGAAGAAAGAAAGAACCGCATTGAACAACTTACAGATTTAATGGACCGTGCAGATATTACTTCAAGTGAAAAGTTCCGTCGTGTGCTTGAAGCTTACCAAGTAGAAGTTGACTATGGTCGTACTATCGAAGCATACACGTCTCTACTTCCTGTAGATGGCCAAGAAAGAGAAGTCGATTTCTTAAGAATCGGTCGCTTAGAACTACTTTATGTAACAAAAGATGGAAAGAAAGCGGGTTACTGGAACAAAGACAGTCGCAAGTTTGAATCTCTACCTGAAACCAATATTAGCCAAATTAATAAAGGGATCAGAATCGCTCGCAAACAACTTGCACCAGATATGTTAACACTGCCAGTACAAGCGGCAGAGTAAGAGGTAACCAACATGAACTTCCTAAAGAAATTTACAAAACAAGCTATTTTTGCGACTACGATTGCACTATCGGCAACGGCGCAAGCTGAAGAACCCCTAGATCTAGATTCGCTGTTAAAAACCCTTGAACAAGGCCAAGTCGCTCAAACGGCTCAAAACAAACAGCGTGAGGCAGAGTTTAGAGCTAAGCAAGACCAACAAGTGCAAATGCTCAATGCGTTGACAACCAAGCGCAACAACGAGCTCGCACGTTCAGAAAGATTAGAAACAACGTTTGAAGAAAACGAGATTAAATTAGCGAACTTAGGAGACACACTGAGCAAGCGTATGGGTACACTTAAAGAACTATTTGGTGTACTACAGCAGGTTGCAGGTGATAGCTCGAGCAAATTTGCTACATCACTTGTGTCTGCTGAAATTAAAGGTCGCGACGACTATATGTCTGAGCTTGCTAAGAAGATGGGCTCTAGCTCTCGTCTTGCTTCAATCGAAGACATCGAGCAAGTTTGGTTTGAAATGCAGCGCGAGATGACCGAGCAGGGTAAAGTTACACGCTTTAACACTGAGGTTATCGTTGACGGTGGCAGCAAAGTAAACAAAGAAGTACTTCGTGTCGGTGCCTTCAACCTAATTGCAGACGGTAAGTACCTTACTTACAACAACGACACTGAAACACTAGCAGAGCTGACACGTCAACCGTCTAGTCGATTCACTGCAACAGCCGCTGATCTACAAAATTCAAAATCAGGATTTACTGACTTTGCACTGGACCCAACAGGTGGTTCAATCTTAGGGTTGTTAGTTCAAGCACCAAGCACTGAAGAACAAGTTCACCAAGGTGGTGCGGTTGGTTATGTAATCTTAGGCGTAGGTCTACTAGCGTTACTAATCGCAATCGAACGCTTCATTTCTCTTATGCTCATGGGCGCGAAAATCAATCGCCAGCTTAAAGACTCTGTAGCTCGTGAAGATAACCCACTGGGTCGTGTAATGAAAGTGAAAGACCAGTACCCAGATGTTGCCTATGACACGCTTGAGTTAAAGCTTAGCGAAGCCATTCTTCGTGAAATGCCAAAAATCACTCGTAACCTAACCTTAATCAAGATTATCTCTGTCGTTGCACCGCTACTAGGTCTTCTAGGTACGGTAACAGGTATGATTAATACCTTCCAAGCGATTACTTTATTCGGTACGGGTGACCCTAAACTGATGGCTGGTGGTATTTCACAAGCACTCGTAACTACGGTTCTTGGTCTTGTTGTAGCAATCCCGACTGTGTTCCTATACACGTTACTTAACACTCGCTCACGTAACTTGCTACTTATATTACAAGAGCAGAGCGCGGGCATCATTGCAGAACGTAGCGAGAAAGGAGCGTAATCGTGGTCTTATTGCTTGAAGCAATTAACGCACTACGAGAGTTCCTTGACACTGGTGGCCAGGTACTCCTGGTCATCGCAGTCATCACCTTTGCGATGTGGTTATTGATTTTAGAACGCTTTATGTTCTTCTTCGGTAACTACAGAAAATACAAGGGTGAAGTGTTAAATCGCTGGCACGCTCGTAACGAGAGAAACAGCTGGAATGCAGAGCAAATCAGACAAGCGATGATTTCTCGTGCAGGTATTAAATTAAATTCTAACTTACCTTACATCAATGTGATGGTGGCTCTTTGTCCACTGCTTGGTCTCCTTGGTACGGTTACCGGGATGATTGAAGTATTTGATGTAATGGCGATCACCGGTTCGGGAAGTGCCCGTTCCATGGCTTCGGGTGTTTCCAAAGCAACGATCCCAACCATGGCCGGAATGGTAGGCGCATTATCAGGCGTATTTGCGTCAACTTTTCTGCAGCGCAGAGCAAAAAGAGAAGTTGAACTGTTAGAAGACAAATTGTTACTTGACCACTAAGTAACAGCTCGAGGAAAAGAATATGAGAGCACCATTAGCAAAAGTATTTCAAGAAGAAGAAGCTGAAGAAATTAACATGACGCCAATGCTGGACGTTGTATTTATCATGCTCATCTTCTTTATCGTAACCGCTTCTTTCGTTAAAGAAGCTGGGATAGACGTAAACCGTCCAGAAGCCGCAACAGCGGTTAAAAAGCAACGAGCCAATATCCTTGTAGCGATTTCGGACAAAGGTGAAATTTGGATCAATAAACGTCAAGTAGATATCCGCGCAGTTCAAGCAAACATCGAACGTTTGAAAGCCGAGAATCCGCAAGGCAGCGTAGTTATCCAAGCTGATAAAAAGGCAACTACTGATACCTTGATTAAAGTGATGGATGCTTCACGTGCAGCTGGTGCATTTGACGTTTCGATTGCGGCTCAAGAATCATAAGGCTTACTCATGCGTTACCTAATATCACTCGTTATTGCAGGTATCGTTACTTTCTTCCTGTTCTTGGGTATGCAAGCGCTTATCCAAGGCGGTGAAGGGGCGATGACCGACCCAGTTAAAGGGCAAGTATTGGATTTTGTCCGTTTGAAACAAGAAGAAACGGTACAAAAGAAAGAGCGTAAACCGCAAAAGCCACCAACACCAAAAGAACCACCTCCGCCGATGGAGTCACCGCAAACACAAAGCAACAATTTAGACGCTGCTGGTGGAAACTTTGATTTTTCTGCGGATGTAAGTGCAGACGTTGAGTTGGCTGGCGGCTTGGCATTGGAATCTAGCGATGGTGAGTATCTTCCGATAGTAAAAGTGCAACCGGTATACCCAAGACGCGCGCTTTCCAGAGGTATCGAAGGCTACGTGATCGTCGAGTTCGTGGTAACCAAAAATGGTACGGTGAGAGATCCAAAAGTCGTTCAAGCTGAACCTGAAGCAATATTTGACAGAGCAGCCCTAGATGCAGCATTAAAATTCAAGTACAAGCCTCGTGTTGTTAACGGCGAACCGGTTGAAGTGGCCGGTGTTCAGAACAAAATTTCATTTCAAATTAGTGGCTAATAACCATTAAGGACGCGATTATGAAAGTATTTAAACAACTAGCACTTTTCAGTGCGCTAGTAACAGCAGGTGTAACAGCACCGAGCTTGCTTTCAATACTACCAAGTGTTGATATCAACTCAGCGTATGCAGAGACCAAAACCAAACGAGTGCCAGCGCTGAGAGAAAAAGTGTATAGCCAACTTGCACGTGCTCAGAAGCTTGCAGATGAAGGTAATGTCACTGAAGGTTTAGCAGCATTAGATTCGGTAAAAGAACGTTCATCAAGCATGAATAGTTACGAAATCGCAATGATGCATAACTTCTATGGCTTTATTTATTACAATGAAAACCAGCTAGATAATGCTATTGAATCATTTAAGCAAGTTGTTGCTCAAGAGTCTATACCAGAATCTCTTAGATTATCGACGACATTTAGTTTAGCTCAACTTACAATGCAAAATAATGATTATAAATCAACCATTGAATTTCTAGATAAGTGGGAAGAGCTTTCTGAGCAAGCTCCAAAACCTAACTTTTATTTATTAAAAGCGAATGCTCAATATCTATTAAAAGATTATGAAAAAGCGATTGTTAGTATTAACACTGCAGTTAATTTATCAGAATCTGAAGGGCAAGTTCCAAAGGAAAACTGGTTGGTTTTACAGCGAGCTATTTATTATTCTCTAAACCAGCCTGAAAATGTCGTCGCTGTGCTTGAAAAAATGGTCAAGCTTTACGACAAACCTCAATATTGGATCCAACTGGGTGCAATGTATGGCGAAGTGGGTAGTGATAAGAAACAACTTGCTACCTTTGAAACTGCAAAACAACGCGGGTTTATAAAAACCAAATCAGATTATATGCAATTGGCACAAGTTTATCTGATGGGTGGTTTACCGTTTAAGGCAGCAGAAACACTAGCTCAGGGTATAGAAGCCGGAGTTGTAGAAGATACTTCTAAAAATCAAGTGTTTATAGCAGAAGCTTATGTCCAAGCTCGCGAAGATAATAAGTCAATACGTTATTTTGCAGCGGCAGCAGAAAAGGTAGAACACGGCAACTACGACCAACGTTTAGCCGAGATTTATCTCAACACCGAACGTTATGAAGAAGCAGCAGATGCAGCCCGTAAAGCATTGGAGAAAGGTGATTTAACGTTTGAATCTAACGCTTATGTGGCATTAGGTATGGCTCAATTTAATATGCAAAATTTTGATGCTTCTATTCTAGCTTTCGAACAAGCTAAGAAGCATGCAAAATCAACCAACCTTGCTACCCAGTGGATTAAATACGTTAAAAGTGAAAAGGTTCATTCCGAGACACTTAAACAAGCTTTACTTTGATTTTATAATCGCAACACCAAAGCCGCCTTCGGGCGGTTTTTTTATGTATAAAAGTTCCCAAAATAAATATGAAGTTTTGATTACAAAATAATTTCGTAATCTGAATGTCATATTTAACCTTTAATTTGTCCTCATTAATTAAGTACATATCTAATAACTAATTTAATTTAAGTCTACTACTTGGAGTTAGCAATGGAACTACAAAACCTTTTCAAAGTATCTGCGATTGTTGCAGCTTTGGCATTAACTGGTTGTGGCGGCGATATCAAAGTTACGCCTACCGTAAATGACAGCAGTGTTACCAACTCAAACAACACAACGACCACTAATAATGACAATGGTACGAACGGTAACACAGATGGAGAGGAGCCAACTTCAACAAATCCTTGTGTAGCTCGTACTGTAGCTGGTGTTGAAGTTCAAGGGACATTTGATGCGCCACACTGTGTTTATGGCACAGACTTCGCTTCTAAAGCGTTAGAAGTTGAAACAGACCTTACTTTCTCTCCGTTAGCTGATGGTGGCGCACACGTATTTGAAGGTGCACTATTAATCGGTAAAGACTGTGATACATCTACAAACTGTACCATCAATAAAAATGGCCCAACATTAACAGTTGAAGCTGGTACCACGATGGCATTTATGTCTGGTGAAGCTGTATTACGTATCGCTCGCGGAGCAAAAATTGATGCTGAAGGTACTGCTGAGGCACCAATTACATTTACTTCTGCAAATGCATTCGAGAAATTTGATTTAGCTGAGCTTGGTCCACAGTTTGCTGACTGGGGCGGTATCATGATCAATGGTTTTGGCTTTACAAATGAATGTACTGATGCACAACGTGCGGATAACCTTTGTAATAAGGGTTCAGAAGGCGTAACTAGCTACTACGGTGGTAGTGACAATGCAGATAGCAGTGGTTCTATCAAATACGCGAAAATTTGGTACGCAGGTTCAGGTCCTCGTGACGGCGGCCCTGGAGACGACTTAAACTCTCTTACACTTAACGCTGTAGGTTCTGGCTCTAGCTTTGAATATATCCACATTCACCAAGGTTTTGATGACGGTATCGAATTCTTCGGTGGTGCAGCTTCAATTAAGCACATTGTTGTTACAGATACGCAAGACGACGGCATCGACGTAGATGCGGGTTGGCAGGGTAAAGGTCAGTTCATCTACGTTAAACACGGTACCATCACTACTAAGAAAGATGTTGAGTACAATGATGAAGGTGAAACAAAGTTAATTCCAGCTGGTACTCCTGGTTTTATGGGTAACAACGGTTTTGAAACTGACGGTGAGAAAGGAAGCGGTGACGACTATAGCGAAGCACCTGCATCTACACTGAACTTTGCTAACGTAACGGTACTTACAACTGACGGTAAATCAATCCGTGATAACGGTTCATCTCAAGGCATGAAGTTTGATGACGCTATTCGTGGTATGTACTACAACGCTTTAGTTGTAAAAGAAGTTTCAAATAACAAAACAACGTGTATTGAGTTCAAAGATAAAGACGCTGAAGCAAACGCGGCAGCAAATACACTTAACTTTGAAAGCTCTGTTTTAGCATGTGCTGCAAACTTCAAAAATGGCGACAGCTTTAGCGAAAATGTAGCAACAGAAAACAAGCTTGAGTGGTTCGAAAACGAAGGGTCTAACCAGATTCTAAATGGAAAGTTAGACGTACTAGCTGCTGATGGTTTCTCAACAAACGCAGAGTCTACAAACATCACGGTTGCTGTTAAGGACCTATCAACGTTGAACGACAGTTTCTTCGAAAACGTAGATTACATTGGTGCTGTTTCTTCTAAAGATACTTCAAGCGATTGGTACAAATGGGTTAAAGAAGCAATCCAAGCAGCAGAGGCTGACTAATTATCTGCGATAACTTCGGTTATCAGAAGTAGGCGCAGACTCTTCTGCGCCTTTTTTATGATTTTTGGCAGGATTGCAAATGAATACTCAAATGAAACTTAAAAAAGTAGCTCTGGCTATTAGCGCGGCGGTAGCTGTTGGCGCTTCGATGCCGAGTATTGCTGAAGAAGAACAAGCGATCGAAGAAGTGGTTGCAGTTGGTACACGTCTGCAAGGAAGTGCTGCTGCGGTCATTGAAGAAAGAAAGAATCAAGCTTTTGTGGCTGATATCTTAGGGGCAGAGCAATTATCTCGTACCGGTGATAGCGATGCTGCGTCGGCGCTTCGCCGTGTAACTGGTTTGACACTCGTAGACGGCAAGTTTATCTATGTCCGCGGCCTTGGTGAACGTTATTCCAGTGCACGTTTAAACGGTGCAGCGGTACCTAGCCCTGATTTAACACGTAACGTAATACCGTTAGATATCTTCCCATCTAGCATTATTGAAAGTCTCGCGGTTCAAAAAGCCTATTCACCATCAATGCCCGCGGCTTTCGGTGGTGGTAATATCGACATCAGAACAAAATCTGTACCATCAGAATTTACGGCAGGAATCGAAATTGGTGTTGGTCAGGATCTAAATTCTGATAAAGGTTTTACCTATACTGGGCGTTCGAATGGAATTACCGAAGCACTTCAGTCTGGAGTAGTACGCTATAGAGGTGACTTTAGCCTTTCAAAGATAGTAGCTAGAGAACAAATTGAATCAAAAGATGGATTGAGTCGAGCGGATCAAGCCATCGCAATCAACAAAAAGTTGGTACAAACGCTTCCTCGAGATATCCGTGCAAAAGAAGAGTCACTAGACCCTAACTTCGACATTAAAGCAAATATCGGTAACAGTTACGAAGAACCATTTTTTGGTGGTACTGTCGGTTTTATGTTAGCGGGTGCTTATGACAATGATTGGGATTACTCCGAACGACAAACTGGTGTTATCGAGGATGAACTAGCTGAAAACTGTTCATCAACGCTTAAAACCGCAGATGATACAACAAACTCTTGTTATATCACGTTAAAAGATTCTAAGGTAACTTCTGAATCTGAACGCATAAACGGGGTGTTTAACATTGGCTACCGTTTAGATCAGCAAAGTATCACCTATTCAAAAATCTACCTAGAGGATAATGAAGATAAGTCGTCATTCTCGGTTCTTCAAAGCCCTAACGGTAGTACAGTTAGAACCATTTTTGGAACAGGTGAGGCTCAACGTACGCATGAGTTCGAATATGAAGAGCGCCGTCTAGAAATCGATCAAATCATCGGCCAACATACTTTCCTCGATTATTGGGGTATTGGTGCAGATTGGCAATATACTGAATCAAAAGCTGAAACCGCGATTCCAACGGAAATCGATTTCAAATTTATCGATCGTTTTGATGATCAGGGCCAATACGATAGTTCAATAATCACTGGTGATGACAACCGTATTTCCTATTCATTTACGGATATGGAAGACAATGTAAAGTCTTACAGTGGTAACGTAACGCTACCTCTCTCTTTTGAAGGAATCGAAATCACACTAAAAGCGGGTTACGATTTTATGGATAGAGCACGTGTTTATAACACCAGCAACTTTGCAATTAGTAACAAGACAGGTATATCGATTCCGGTCAATTTCGACGAATCAGATATTTACACGATGACAGGTTATCTAAATGATGACTTTTTATCGAGCAACGATATGCTGATCCAATTTAATGAACCTCAAGCACCTGCCGCAGATGATTATCTTGCAGCACAGAAGATCGATGCTGGATACGGTGAATTTGACGTGTTCTTTGATAATACTTGGCGTATCAGTGGCGGTATTCGCTATGAAGACTTTAAACAAGTTTCAATTGGTACTTCAAATAGTATTTTTGATCGCATCAAGCACAGTATTATCTACAGCGAAGAGCGTATTTTAGCCGGTACAGTGAATCAAGATGATACCTTTAACTCGTTATCATTCACCTATCTTGCTGATGGCAACTATCAGGTTCGTTTAGGTTACGGGGAAACAACGGTTCGCCCTGACTTACGTGAACTAGTACCAGTTGCTTACTACGACCCACTGACTGATATCAGAACGTTTGGTGTTTCAGGATTGACGAGCAGCGACCTGAAAAACTATGATGCTCGTTTCGAGTACTATATGGATAACGGCGACAACTTCTCTGTCGCAGCTTTCTATAAAGATATTACCGCACCGATTGAAACTGTTTTAAGAGTGGGCGATGAAGACTACACCGCTACCTTTGTGAACGGTACTGAAGGTGAAGTATATGGTGTCGAAGCGGAATGGCTATATGACTTATCAGGCGTAGCTGACGGGTTCTTTACCTCGGGTAACATTACCCTAAGTGACTCTGAAGTCTCGATTGATCCGGGCCGTGCAGGTAACTTGACCAATCCAACCAAACGTATGACAGGTCACTCGAAGTATGTCGTAAACTTACAGGTGAATTACGACTCTGCAGATGGCCAGCATAGTGGTTCGTTAGTTTATAACGTGGCAGGTGAGCGTATTCTTGCATCTGGTATCGGCGGACGTGATGATGCTTATGAGCAACCATTCCACTCTTTAGACTTAGTTTACACTTGGTATCCTGACTTTAATTCAAAAGTTAAGTTTAAGGTCAAAAACTTACTAGGTGAAGATCAAGAAGTTACTCAGTCTGACGTAATCGTTAGAAAGCGTGACAAAGGCACTGAGCTAAGTCTAAGTTATAGTTACGAATTTTAATAAATTCGGCTAACTTGTAAAGGCCAAGGTTTACACCTTGGCCTTTTTGATCCCAATCAAAATTCGACAATTTTTTGATAAAAAATGCTTATTTTCATAGACTCTTGCCTAGTAATTTGTGTATAGTAGCGACATTAAAATTTTATCTATTAAACTCAATCAGTTAATAGATTTGTAATTTTTTGACTGTATTCTTTATAGCATTAGAGCACGTGATAAAAATAACAAAACGCTCTTCTCGTACCGAGTTCTATTTGGCGCGAAAGCGTTTATTAGGACAACCTTTACATGTTGTATCCAAACCCCGCCTTGCGGGGTTTTTTATTATCAAAACTTCTTTGCAGCGCGTTGGTCAAACTTGCGATGTAATTGATAACAGCACATAAAATTAATGGCGCAAAGTCTTTAAAGTTACGCTGTCAAAACTGACTAATATTTCCTCATTTCAAGCTATTGCACACTAGTTTAACTATTACAATTCTGATATCTTAGCCATCTAGACATACGACTCACGCAATGACTTCGTATCAATCAGAATAAGGCAAATAACATGAACAAAGTTGGACTCGTCGGCTGGCGTGGAATGGTGGGCTCAGTACTTATGGAGCGAATGCAGCAAGAGAATGATTTTGAAAAGATCAATCCATTCTTTTTCACTACTTCGCAAACAGGTCAATTAGGCCCGACATTCTCTGGTAGTGGAGATGCAAAGCCACTCCAAGATGCGCATGACATTGAAGCACTAGCCAATATGGATATTATTATCTCTTGCCAAGGTGGCGATTACACTAAAGCCGTATACCCTGCATTGCGTGAATCGGGCTGGGAAGGTTATTGGATAGATGCTGCATCAGCTCTACGTATGTCAAAAGATAGTATTATTGTTCTAGACCCAGTTAACCTTGACGTAATTAAACAAGGATTGGAGCAAGGGGTAAAAACCTTTGTTGGTGGTAACTGCACGGTATCTTTGATGTTGTTAGCATTAGGTGGCTTGTTTGAACAAGACCTTATTGAATGGGTAAGCCCGATGACCTATCAAGCAGCATCTGGTGCAGGCGCGAAAAACATGCGTGAATTGATTACGCAAATGGGCGAAATTCATGACTCGGTCAAAGACAAACTTGCAGATCCTAGTTCTGCAATTTTGGAAATCGACCATATTGTCGCTAAAAAAATACAAGATAAATCATTGCCACAGGACCAATTCGGCGTGCCGCTTGCGGGTAGCTTAATTCCATGGATCGATGTTCCGATGGAATCTGGACAAAGTAAAGAAGAATGGAAAGCACAAGTAGAGGCTAACAAAATTTTAGGCTCTTCAAAGCAACCTATTCCGATAGATGGTTTGTGTGTCAGAATTGGGGCAATGCGTTGTCATTCCCAAGCACTAACCATTAAACTGCGAGAAAATCGTTCTGTTGCGGAAATCGAAGAGATTTTAGCGTCCCACAATGAGTGGGTAAAAGTAATACCAAATGACCGAGATATCACTGCAACAGAGCTTACACCTGTCAAAGTTACTGGTACATTGAACATTCCAATTGGGCGTATTCGCAAGCTATCAATGGGCGATAAATACATCAGTGCTTTCACAGTCGGCGACCAGTTGCTTTGGGGCGCGGCCGAACCATTACGCCGAATGTTGAATATTATTTGTAACTGATCGTGAGATGAGTCCAGTAAATTTATGCTGGACTCTAGCCAGTTCTTAACTATGACTCAAAGCTATACTGCCGTTTCATCTCTAAAATTTGAACTGAGTATGAGGTATACCACTTTTCTCTTCCACGCTGTTGAGCTAACGCATGCTCAGGATCGGATTTCCAGCGCTTTATCGCTTCTTCATCTTCCCAGTAAGATATCGTTACTTCATACTCATCGTCACTTGCAGCAATAAAATCGATACAACCGTATTTATCAAATGCTAATTCTCTCATACGTTTGACCATTTCATTATATCCCGAGTCTTGCTTGCCAGGTTTGGCTTTAAATATAACTGCATACATTGCTTATTATTTCCCTTATCAGAAGATAGTCATTGCTCTTGAAATATAAACACCTAATAACGGTAGGAATAACAGTATTAGGAGTTCAAATTTTTTTATTATTCGTAAATAAGCTGGTATAACAATTTCATTACTAGAAGATTTTCTATTTTTTAAAATAAAAACTGTGGGAAAAAAAGAAATAACTGCAATACCAATAAACAGGGTGACTTTAAGATGGAAGGTGGGGTTATCGGTGTAGATTTCACTCGGCTTTCCTACCATTAGCCACAAACACAGGCCAGTGGCTAGCGTGCACAGCGCACTAATTCCGTATATGGCGTCAATCAACACTAGCTTCTTTAAAGTTCGTATGCTTACCACCTTCGTCATTAAAACATTTTCTACAACTAACATCGCGGCAAGAAAAATAAAACTGATAAAGTGAAGATAGCGTACAACCAAATCATCCATTTACCACATATCCTTTTTTAACAACTTATAATATCCGATAAGCTTTAACACTTTATTTTGTTAGATAGGATTATCTATAATTTTGTGCCTTTGGTCGAGCATTATTTACCCAAGCCAGTATCTTTCAAATAATCTCGGTAAATCCAGTCTCAGCTGTTTTGGCTTATTTTTAAACTTTTTCCCTTGTGGTGGAAAATTTACAACGCTGTGGTAAGGTAATTCTTCACCGCTCATTTCTTCGTAAAGTAGTCCCGCTACCAAATCTAGTTCATCAACATACGGGTAGGGCAGCTGATCTTTAATTGGTATTTCTATCACACAGTCGTCAAATGTGTCTGGTTGTACTTTTATTGCGTTGACTGCAGACTCGCCTGAAGAAATTAGCCAGTTACAGAAATCTAAAAAGTCATACTCACTGTTACATCCGGCGACAACGTAAGCTACCTTCCAAACATCCCAATGCCACAACGCTCTTAACTGTTGTATATATAGCGTGTCAAAATCGGCTATTTCCTGTGTAGTCAATTGAGACAACCTCAGTTTTAGTTGCTGGGATTTGTCTTCGTATTCAGGCGCAAGTGTGACAAGTTGCCAAAAAGTTGATAGTTCCATGTAGATTCAAAAATTCGCGATAAAAAGCCATTATACTTGAGTTCAAACAGGATACAAAAATGGGCACCTTAAGTGCCCTCGGTACATAACTCTAAATTTAGCCCTTCAGCGCTTTATCACCGCGCCCAATCCCAACAGCGCCAGAGCGAACCACTTCGATGATGTCGCTTTCATGCCTTAGCATATCGAGAAATGATTCAATACGGTCCGCAGTGCTAACCATTTGCAAAATATAGCTTTGTTTTCCCATGTCGATAATACTAGCTTGGAACACTTCACAAACGCGGGTGACAGCTGCTCGTGTTAATTCGTCTCTAGCAAATACTTTAGCAAGTAACAACTCTCTTTCAATATGCTGTACTTCTGTCAAGTCTATCACTTTAAGAACGTCAACCAGTTTGTTCACCTGCTTAGTAATTTGCTCTACAACTCTATCATCACCGTGAGTCGTAATTGTGATCCGAGACAGCGTTTTATCTGCTGTTGGACAAACGGTTAGACTGTCAATGTTATAAGCTCGCTGTGAGAATAACCCAACGATCCTTGATAGTGAGCCGGGTTCATTTGCTAACAGTATAGAAAGAATACGTTTCATTATGCTTTTACTCCCTTTTTTAACCACATTTCATCAACGGGTCCATGCTTTATTTGCATCGGATACACGTGTTCAGACTCATCTACCAAAATATCCAAAAACACCAATCGATCTTTTATTTCAAATGCCTTTTGCAACGCTTCATCTAATTCTGAGGGATGATTGACTTGGATGCCGATATGGCCGTAACTTTGTGCAAGTGCCACAAAATCAGGCAGTGATTCCATGTAGGAACTGGAATGACGTCCGCCATACATCATGTCTTGCCATTGTCTTACCATCCCAAGAGAGCGATTGTTTAAGGAGATGACTTTTACCGCCAGTCCATACTGTAAGCAGGTAGATAACTCTTGGATATTCATTTGTATTGAGCCATCTCCAGTAACACATAGCACTTCACTGTCAGGAAATGCTTTTTTAACTCCCATCGCAGCAGGTAGACCAAATCCCATTGTGCCAAGGCCACCTGAATTTATCCATTGCCTTGGTTTTTTAAACGGATAATATTGCGCCGCAAACATCTGATGTTGGCCAACATCAGAGCACACATAGGCGTCGCCATTACTGTATTGATATAATTTTTCAATTACCGTCTGTGGTTTAATTTTTTCAACACCAGGCGCATAAGAAAGGCATCGTTGCTCTCGCCATTGTGTGATCATTTGCCACCAATCCTCTTGTGCAGCTCTGTCGATACGAGCATCACTCTTGTCAATGGCTTGTATCAATTGGTCTAAAACATTGTCTAAGCAGCCAACTACTGGGATATGGGCTTTGATGGTTTTTGAAATAGAAGTCGGATCCACATCAACATGCACGATGGTCGCATCCGGACAGAATTTTTTAACATTATTGGTAACTCTGTCATCAAATCGAGCGCCAAGGGCCAGAATAACATCCGCATTAGCCATCGCTTTGTTAGCTTCTACATTGCCATGCATACCCAACATACCAATAAAATTTGGGTGTGTGCCACTAATTCCACCAAGCCCCATTAGCGTATTAGTTATAGGCGCATTGAGTTTTTCGACAAGTTCTGTGAGCTTGTCTGACGTGTTTGATAGAATTATTCCACCCCCTGAATAAATCACTAACCGTTTAGCATCTAAAATCGCTGCGATGGCCTTTTTTATTTGTTTTGGGTGACCTTTTACATTCGGGTTGTAGGTTCTCATCTCGATACGTTCAGGCATGATATAGGGGAACTTTATCTCCGGATTCAAAATATCTTTTGGTAGTTCAACAACGACAGGTCCAGGTCTACCTGTATTTGCCAAATAAAATGCTTTAGCCAAAATTTCCGGGATTTGCTGTGCATCTCGGCAATTAAAGCTGTGTTTAACAATTGGTCTGGAGCAGCCAACAATATCAGTCTCTTGAAACGCGTCGTCACCGATGTAGTTTGACGGCACCTGCCCGGAAAGTACCACCATTGGGATCGAGTCCATATATGCCGTAGCAATACCGGTAATACAATTGGTAGCGCCTGGGCCACTGGTTGCGAGTACGACACCGACGTCTCCTGTGCTTCTAGCATAGCCGTCAGCCATATGCGTTGCTGCCTGCTCATGACGAACTAGAATATGCTCAATACCATCTTGCAGGAACAGTGCGTCGTATAAATCTAAAACTGAACCGCCTGGATATCCAAATATGTATTTTACTTGTAAATCATGTAGCGCCTTAACTACTAACTCTGAGCCACTATATTGCTCTGCCATCGCCTCATTCCTCATACCAAATTAATTCAAGCCAAAAAAAACCCCGCGGTTGCGGGGTTTGGTCTAATTTCTTTCAACTAATAGCTCCCCGCTGAACTCAGTATTGAGACCAGTACCACCACGAGAACGATTACTTGAAAAAATGATTGCATTGAATAATTCCTCTAAATACGAGCTTAAAGACTACACAGGAATGCATAGAAAAACCACATTGTGATGTTTTAAATGTTGAAAGATAGTATTTCGTTTCGGAATTGGTTACATTTAGCCTGATTTATTTAACCTCAGGCAATCCGCTAGCAATTTGTAGTGACCTCCGCTATTAAAAAGACGCAAACACTACCTGTCGTTATCAATCCACTATCTATGACAACATTATATCTGCTAGCAACTAACAGCTAGTACATGGCTATATCAAGAGGAGTAGCACCATGAAACCCATTCATCGGGCATTGGCTTTAGGCCTATGTATTACATCAGTCACAGCAACGGCTGAAGTCTTTAATCAGGAGCGCTACTTCTATTGGCAAGAAAAACGCCTCGGCCGAGAACTAAGTGATTACGAAAAGCAACAACTTTTAAACTCATTAAACTTTAATGGACCAGAGGCTAGAGTAAACCCGCCTTTAGCAATAAAGGCTCCAACAATACTAAACCCTAAGTTTAAAAAGCAAATGACTTCACCCACACTACCAGGGATTTCAGAAGCTAAAATTCTGGCAATTTTGGTTGATTTTCCTGATCTGCCACATAATGATAATCGCTTAAGTGTTGGTGACACGGATATGTTCTATTCGTCATATTCAACTGATCATTACCAATCCTTGTTGTTTTCAAACACTGGCTATAATGGCCCAAATAACGAAAACCTAAACTCAGCAAACCAATTTTATCAACAAGCCTCTGGAGACAGCTTTTCTTTATCTGGGCAAGTTATCGATTGGGTTCGAGTGAGTGAAAACGCCAAATATTATGGTGAGAGAACCGATAACGATAATGACATTAGACCTAGCGAGTTAGTGTTTGAAGCAATTCAGAAAGCCATAGAACAAAATCAAATCGACTTGGCAGACTATGATAAAACGGATCTATTTGACTTAGACGGCGATGGCATAATAGCAGAATCTGATGGCGTCATTGACCACATCATGCTGTTCCATTCTAGTATTGGTGAAGAAGCCGGTGGCGGTGTGTTAGGTGGAGATGCAATCTGGTCTCATCGATTCTTTGTTTTCGACGACAATTACGAGCCTAAAGCTATCCCAGGCACAAACTATAAAGCCTTTAACTATACAATAAATCCGATCGACGCAGCTATCGGTGTTGTTGTCCACGAGTTTGGTCACGACTTGGGTCTACCAGATGAATATGACCTAGACAATCCCGTTGTTGGTGAGCCCGTGTCGCTTTGGTCAGTGATGTCTGCTGGCACATATTTAGGACCACTTAGTGGCTCTGCACCCAATCAGTTTTCTCCAAAAAACTTAGACGTTTTACAAACGAAACTAGGCGGCAACTGGATTAACCAAAAAACCTATGCACTCGGTGAACTATCACAAGCAAAATCCACTACATTATCTGATGCTGGAGTCAATGACAGTCAGGTTAACCAAGTTAAAATCAACCTTCCAGGTGAAATCAAGGATTTTGTTGAGCCTTTAAATGGCGATTATCATTATTATTCAGGCCAAGGTAATGGCTTAATCTCATACGCTGGCTTTTCTATAACTTTACCCAATAGTGAAGACATAACACTCTCTATGCTAGCGAACTATAGCATTCAAAAAGATTATGACCTTTTCCAAATATATGTGAACAATGAGCCAGTGGCAGGTAATTTAACCAAAGACGCTCACCCTACCTATAATGGTGTAACCAACTATATTGATGGTGACTCCTCAGCAAGTGGAGAAAATACCGTTACATTGAGCTTTGACTTGTCCACTTATAAAGGCCAACAAATCAATGTTTTCATGGCTTATTTCACTGATGCTCAAATCTCGCATAAAGGAATATTGTTGGACGACATTAAAGTCACCAACGGCGAGCAAGTGCTTTATTCTAATGATGCTGAGGGCACTGCAAGTCTGCAATATGAGGGTTTTAGAAAAATATCTCAATACATTAGCGGGCCACAGCGCGATTACTATCTACAACTACGTTCTCACCGAGGTTTAGACTCTGGTTTACAACAGTATGGCTACAATACGGGTCTATTACTTTGGTATAGCAACGAAGCGGAATCGAACAATTCGACTTCTATTCACCCCGGCACTGGTAACATGCTCGTTATCGACACAGATCAACGCCCAATATTTAAAGCAAACGGTGTATCACCGGCAATTAGCCAAATTCAAGTTCGTGATGCAGCACTGAGAACTACGCAACAAACCGCTGGTCTAGGTGATCAAGACTTGTCAGCTATTTCGAGCTTTAATGACCAAAATGACTACGCTTTTGAGCTGCAACCAGAGTCAGGAGTTGTATTACCTAAACTAGGCGTAGCTGTTACGCTTAATAGTGTGTCTGAAGATGCGAGCAACGCTAACTTGACTATCAGCCATAACTATCAGCCGAAAATAGTCACTGAACAAACTGGAAATGTCATCACATTTACCGTCGAGGGCCTTGTTGCTACAGAATTAGACTCATTCAATTGGTCTTTTGGTGATGGCCACAATAGCCGTCGAATTTCACCAACACACACTTATGCAGAACTCGGCGACTACACAGTGGTATTTACACATGTCACAGCACAGGGCAGAACAAAAACCGCTTCAACGGATGTCACAGTGACTAGCCTTGATTCGCCTGCACTCAAAATAAACAACATTTTATCTCAGGTAAATGGACCGCGGGCTGAGTTTTCTATTTCTGCCAGTGGTGGGGTTGCACCATATAGCTATTCATGGTCTTTTGGTGATGGAAACTCCGAAACTGGACGTTCAGTTGCTAACACGTATACACTCAGCGGAGCATATACCGTTGTGGTGGAAGTGACAGATGCTGGTGGTACTACGATAACGCAATCTAAGCAGATTGACATTGAAGTGCCGTTAGCAGTGTCAATCAGTAATTCAACATCAGACTTATCAGTTACTCTATCAGCTACTGGGCAAGGTGGTGACGGTAATTATACAGTCACTTGGGATTTTGGTGATGGCAATACAGCGACAGGGCTAACAACATCTCATCGTTATCAAAGCGCTGGAACTTACGAAATTACTGCCACCTTAACTGATAAGCTTGGGCAGACACTAACCAGTACTATCGACGTAACTGTTACCGCTCCAACGACGACTACTCCGGAAACCAGCAGCTCTACAGGCTCCTCAGGAGGAGCTGCATATCACTTGTTGTGGTTGATGCTTTTTGCAGGACTAAGAAGAAAGCTCAATTAAGGGACAAAATTGAGATAGAAAAAAGGTGGGAAGTCCCACCTTTTTTATACTCTACAACCGAATAACTTACAGTCGCTCAATTACCGCTTGAGTGAAATCAGTAGTACCATGGTTACCACCTAAGTCACGCGTTGTACGATCACCGCTCTTAATTACATCCGCAACTGCGTTGCGAATGCGATCAGCTTTTTCTGCTTCACCCAAGTATTCAAGCATTTGAATAGAAGCAAGAATTACAGAAGTTGGGTTTGCTAAGTTTTTACCTGCAATATCAGGTGCACTGCCATGTACCGCTTCGAAAATGGCTGCGTCTTCACCAATGTTAGCGCCCGGTGCCATACCTAAACCGCCAACAAGACCCGCACAAAGATCTGAAAGAATGTCACCGAATAAGTTTGTCGTCACAATTACATCAAACTCTTCTGGTGTCATCACCAACTTCATACAAGTTGCATCAACGATCATCTCTGCAGATTCGATTTCTGGATAACGTTCACCTACTTCACGTGCAACTTTCAAAAACAATCCCGAGGTTGATTTTAGGATGTTTGCTTTATGAACCGCCGTGACCTTTTTACGACCTTCGCGTTTTGCTAGTTCGTAAGCAAAAGTTACGATTTTTTCAGCACCGTCACGTGTGATCTTTGACATTGCTTCTGCTTCAGAGCCATCTTCTGAAACAACTTGACCTAGACCAGAGTACATACCTTGAGTGTTTTCACGAACCGTTATGATATCGATGTCATCGTAACGTGCCTTTGTCCCTTCGAACGATTTAACCGGTCGAACATTCGCGTAAAGTCCAAACTTTTTACGCAGCGTCACGTTAATTGAGGTAAAGCCTTCACCGACAGGTGTTGTTAAAGGTCCTTTGAGGGTAATTTTATTGCGCTCAATTGCTTCTAAAGTTTCAGCAGGAAGTAGGTCGCCTGTCTTCTCAAGCGCAGCAAGACCCGCATCCACATATTCATACTCGTAGTCACAACCAGCAGCTTTTAAAATTTCGATAGCCGACTCGATAATGCTTGGACCAATACCGTCGCCTTTAATCACCGTGATGATTTGCTTTGCCATGTTTTTTTCCTTTATCAAAAGTAGTTTTTACACTTCAATGGTGTTTAATGCCATTTAGTCTAGTAGAAAACATTGAGAGTGTATGTTCGCTTGCGTGAGCCGCGTTTTATATCAATTTCTTTACGCTTATTCCAGCAGGGAATGTCAATTTGGCATAACCTGTGTTTATGCTTGATATAGCGCTCATTTATTGAATAAATATCATTCGATAGTAGAGTAAAAACCGGCTTCCAATAAGGCATTTTCAAAAGCTTGATAAGAGGTAAATTCGCTATCTGAAACCATTGCATCCATAAACTGGCTTTGCCAGGCGGTAGGTTGCCAAAATGGAGCCATTACCTTAAGGGCGACCAGCTTAATAAAGATAAATATGTTGGTGTTTTGAGGTAATTCAGACTTAACCGATGTTTCGCTATCCAGCATGTTTTGATGAAGCTTGCTATCGGCAAAATGTCTTTGCATAAATTGGTTCAGTTTATCGAATGCTATTTCTTGTATGCCAAATAGATTTGCGACTGAAATCACTTTTTCTGAAAAAGGTTCCCGTTTAAATGCTGTCAGGTGTTGAATTTCAACCCCTTGATGTAGAACTAAAAATGTAACCACTGCGGTAAAAGGTGAAAGTATCTCTTCATATTCCTGTCCATAGCTCGACCCCACAAAAATCGCGATAATTTGCGCTAGCATTGTATATTTAGCTAATACATCCTCTGTAAATGGCAGCGGATGACTGGCTATTACTTGTTCTAACAATACTCGTTGTGAAAGTAACCCAGCAGTATCAAGTCCCACCATCGCAAGCGAATGCCTTACGGAAGCAGCCTTTAAGTGTTCACGATTGTACTGCCTAGCCGCTAATTGCAGCGCATTGTCGATATTTTGATGTTGGGAAATTAGTTTTTCTAGTGCGCTGAAGCTTTGAAAACGACTATGGGATAGTTCTTCTATTAGCGCTAATACACCAGTTTCTGTCCCTTGGTTTACATTGTGCGGAACCGTTTCGAGTTGAAACCAAACTTTTAATAGCAGCTGCTCATCATCAATCGTCATCGATGCAAATCTAAACTCCAATGGCTTATGTGTTTTTACTAATTTTCTGGCTCTACCATAATCAATAATACATATAAGCTTTTCTTGTTCGTTGCTGTCAATTAATACGCCTTGCTGTTCATCAATTTCGCATAATAGCCCCGCAGGTCTCAAGCTGAAGCTACCACAAATGGCATCCAAGACTGTTGTTAAATATTTATTAGCTGGTTTCAGATACAGTCGTTTAATTGCCTCATCAAGCCCCAACGTTCGTTTGTTAAAATTGGGCGTGATCAATTGCGATAATTTATGTGCTACGGCGACAATTAGAGACGCGTTATCTGTAAACCTTGTGGGTTCAGGTGACACTAATCGCTGACTGTAACTAGAAAGCCGCGACAAAATCCTCAAACATTGCAAATAGGGCGTTTTCGCTTCTTCTAGCAGATTTACCGTCAGTTGATGTCTAACTTTCCATAATTTTTGACCCTGACGTGATAAGCTTTCTCCTCGCCCAATCATATCGGTCTCTTTTGCCACACATAAATAATCAGCTAAGCAAGCTAATAACAACTCTTCAGTCACAGAGTTAGAAAATCCAAGTTGTTTACAGGCCATACAGACCAAAATGGCTTGATTGATAACTAGGTTGGTACTGTAAGGAAAGTTTGAAGAATAGAGGCTAAGTTGAGCATGTAAAGCGTTAGGATTTGACTCATAGCATTGAATATACAGCTGTGAAAGCTTAACAAGGGTAGGGTAAATGGATGGCCACGTCGCCTTTTTGTAATAATGCCTCAATACTTTATGCGTACCACCTATCAGTGCTTTTAGCGTTCTGGGCGTAATGCGCATTGCTTCCATTAGCTATTTACTTTATCGAAGGCGACTCGCGCGCCGGGTCCCCACAAAACAAGAATACCATTTTCAAATAATAATCCTGTACACTCGTCTTCGGTGGTGATGCCGTCAGGTTTAACCAGTTGAGTTCTATAAAAGACAATTTGTGAAATATTATCACCATACTTTTTGACGTAGGTAAGATCTGGACTTCCTAAGGTGTCCAAAACAACACTTAATTCGACTTTATCTTTTAAACTTAAGCTACTGATAAAACGATTGTTAAATGCTTCACGGTCTTGCCAAATCATCGCTTGCGGGTCGTCTTTGTAATAATTAATCACCAAAAACACAACCGAAGCATAAACTGCCAATCCAAGAAAAATATACTGTAAGATTTTTCGAATCATTTTACACTCTAGTTGAATATGCTAGGGATGCCCACAGCACCGATATAGCCTCTATCATAAAGAAGTTGCTCAGCTAGTACCAGTCAGTAGTACTATTTAATTAACCTTATGTCTTTCATGCTAAAACCGAGTTCTATATCCTTCCTGAGGGTCACCAATGCCTCACTCAAAATATAGTCATCAAGACCTAATTGAAGTTTTTCCTTTATCGCGGGTTTAACGGCAATACTTGCAAGCATATTGGTTAAAGAATCATGTTCTTTTACCAGTTTGCAGGCGGTTTTTGCACCAATCCCTCTAACACCGGGTATGTCATTGGTTTTATCTCCGCAAAGCGCCCAATAACGGGTTAACTCTAAGCATCCTACTCCATACTTATCAATCACATCCTGCTCGGTTTTTGATGTTCGATTAAAGTGATCATAAACCGTAATTTTTTCACTCAGTAACGGCAAAAATCCTTTATCCGTAGACACGATAACCACATTAACATTTGATGCCGCAGCCTTGGTCGCTAGTGTTGCAATAACATCATCGGCCTCATCGTTTTCAGGATGAAAAGATTTAATACCGGCCTTTGCAATGACGCCGTCAAATTCGCTTAAGCTTAACTTGAGATTTTCAGGCATCGGTTTTCTGCTTGATTTGTATTGTGGATAAAAGTGATACCTCCAACTTTTATCACCATCAAACACAGCTACAGCGTGGCTTGGTTTATGAGTTTTACATAGTGACTTAATTGCACTTTGTACTGCATTACAGGTATTTTTAACGGCGATGGATGCATCGTTAGCTTCGTGGGTTTCATTAACAGCATAGATGCGTCGAATAAGATTCAACGCATCTATTAACAATAGGCGTTTCATAGATTACGATTTAATTTTATAACAAGGAATATATTTGCTGCCGGGCAGTTTCATGCGCCCTTGGCTGACAAACTCACCTAGTAATTTATCCATGTCAGACATCAACACTTTGTCACCACTTAATTCATAAGGTCCATGGTTCTTGATTGCCGTAATCCCTTCATCTTTGACGTTACCTGCTACAATTCCAGAAAACGCTCTTCTTAGATTTGCCGCAAGCTTTTGTTTAGGTTGATTAAGATGAAGATCAAGAGATGCCATATTTTCATGCGTTGGAGCAAACGGGAGTTGAAAATCATTCTCTATTTTAAGCGTCCAATTGAAATAGTAAGCATCACCTTGAGATTTTCGATATTCACGAACCGCAGGCATGGAGCTTTTAAGCTTTTTAGCCACAAGAGCCGGATCATCGACTATTATTTCAAACTTTTCTAACGCTTCTTTACCGAGTGTTTTCTCTATGAAAGCGCTGATTTCGTCAAAATAGGCAGCCGCTTGTTTTGGCCCCGTCAAAATCACAGGTAAATGTTGTTTTTGGTTTTCTGGATGAAGCAATATCCCGAGTAAATACAATAGCTCTTCAGCAGTACCAGCTCCGCCAGGAAAAATTATGATACCGTGCGCCACGCGAACAAATGCTTCCAAACGTTTTTCTATGTCAGGCAATATCACTAATTCGTTAACAATTGGGTTCGGCGGCTCTGCCGCTATAATACTTGGCTCAGTCAGACCAAGGTAACGATTATTGGTCACCCTTTGTTTAGCATGCCCAATCGTTGCCCCTTTCATCGGGCCCTTCATAGCACCAGGTCCACAACCAGTACAAATGTTAAGTCCTCGTAAGCCTAACTGGTAACCGACTTCTTTGGTATATTTGTACTCGACTTCATTAATGGAATGACCACCCCAACAAACTATCATATTTGGGTCTTTGTTCACTTCCAGCGCTTCTGCATTACGCAGCATATCGAATACCATGTGAGTTATCTGTTCGTGCGAAGTTAATTGTTCTTGATACTTTTGACAGATAAACAATATGTCTCGAATCACCGAGAAGATATGCTCGTGAATACCGCTTATGATCTGACCATCAACAAACGCAGACTCAGGAGGATTGCTAAGCGCAATTTTTATCCCTCGCTCTCTGGCAATTAACCTGATATCAAAGTCTTCGTATTTATCATAAATTTCCGAACTTGAGTCGGTATGACTTCCTACGTTCAACACAGCAAGTGCACAATTCCTAAAAAGCCTATATCTTTCACTGGTTGTTGATTGTTGTAACAAGTCAACTTCAAGTTTTGACAATAAATTTAAAACACCCGTTGGGTTTAGTTCTACCTGCATAGGCTTACTCCTTTTTGGTCAGGAAGCGCATCTATTTAAAGCACAATCGATCTCTTCCACTGTTCTTTGCTTCATAAAGCGCATCATCGGCTCTGTCGAATGCGCTCAGCGGTGTATCACCTACGGTGAATTGTGTCGCGCCGATTGAGATGGTGATAACGACTTCTTCGTTCTTAAACTTAAACGGTATAGAACGCACGGTTTGTCTGATTTTTTCCAGTGGCCTGCGCGCGTGCTCCAGTGGCATTCCTGGCATTAATAGGACGAACTCTTCACCACCGTAACGAGCAATAAAATCTGTTTTTCTGATTGATTTACTTAGTGCTTTGGCGATTACTTGAAGTGTTTTATCACCAGCACTGTGGCCGTACTTATCGTTAATTGATTTAAAGTGGTCTACATCAACGACCGCAAGCGTCACATCGCCATTGTTAATTTCAAACAGTTGAAACTCATGGCTATACCTTTCATCAAAAGCCATCCGGTTTGGAAGTTTTGTTAACCCGTCTAAGAGACTTTTGAACTTTTGCTCAGATAATCGTGTTTTGTATTTATTGACCTTTTGCTCAAGCGTATTAATCCGCGCATTAATCTGGTTAAACGAGGTAATCAGCGCTTCTCGCTCAGCCGCTTCAAGCTGATCGCGCTCAATGATATCTTTACTCAATGATTTGAGTTCATTATCTACAATAGATTTAAGTTCAGTGATTGAGGTAGCTGTGTGCGTTTTTGCATTTAGGCTTTGGATTTTTTCTTCAATTTTGGTGTTTAACAGCGCCAATTCTTTAGTTGTTGTTTTTGAGCGAGAAGTCGTTTCAATAATAGACTTATTCAATTCATCTAAAGTTTGGTTCAACGAAACTAAGAAGCCTTGCGCTGACTGACGCTCTTTCGCAATGGTTTGGGCGATAACCCTTATAACGTTGACGGCACATTCATGTAGACTTTCAATGCTATCACTCTCACTTAACGCTGCTTTTATCGTTTTAATTTGTTCGAGCGCTTCATCTTCGAAAATTAGTTCGTTAATCAAAGCCAGCAATTCCATAGCAAGCTCTGGATGATTTTGCTTTAGCGCATCGTCAGATAGCTCTAACTTCGAATTTAATACCGTGTGATATATTGCAACCAACCGTTCTAGGATTGGTAAATAACCATTGGTTGCGTTTACATCAGCAAGGCCCCGCTCCAACAAAACTCTAAGCTGACGTCTTGATTCAGCAGGAACACCTTTTACTTTTTGTAACTGTTTACCAGCCTTAGATACGGCTTCTTCAAGCGCGCGTTGGTTTGCACTTGTGGTAGTTTCTTGAACTTTTAACGGTTCAGCCAGTGCATCAATCACAGGCACAAGCTGTTCAAAGTCAACACCTTTGTTAATTATGCTTCGAAATTTTGCAAGTTGATTATCGAGAGAAACATCTTGCCCCTTACAGGCTAATGAAAGCTTTGCTGCAAATTGAGTTAACACATCAACCTGATGCTTACGTGCATTTTCAAGCGTGGTGCGAGCATCAATTGCTTTTTGCAACTTTTGTTCGAGCTTTAAAACTTTATCGGTCACGAATTTCCAGTCTTTTATTAATACCTTAGATTTAGTTTACAACAAATAGCTAACCAGTGCGTAGGAATTTAAAGGTTTAAAATGGTCTTATTTCAGTGTCAACTCGTCGAATAATTTGGAGCATAAAAGTGTAGTTTGGTAAGTTTCAGTCATAATTCATATCGTAAAAGTCATAAATGAAAAAAATAGCTCCTCTAAGCATACTTTTCTGCACTGTTAGTGCATTTGCAGATGTAAACTACCATGTCACTATCGACCAACCGGAACACCATTTAGCCAAGGTCAATGTTACTTTCCCAAAAACAGCCCTAAATAGCTTAGATATTCAACTTCCAGATTGGCGAACTGGACGCTACGAGATATTAGATTTAGCCAATGGAATTCGTTATTTCGAAGCAAAAACCACTCAGGGTGAAGCGCTTGAGTGGAAGAAAATTGACAAAAATACTTGGCGGGTATTTATAGCTGATCCCGCTGAGGTCCAAGTCAGCTATCAAGTCTACGCCAATGAACTTGGACTTCGAGCAAGGCATATCGATGACAGCCATGCCTTTATTGATGCCTCTGGTTTCTTCATGTTTAGCGACGCATATCGAAATGAGCCTGTCACCGTTACACTTCAGGTGCCTACTAGTTGGCGTTCTGTATCCGGGATGGAATTTGCTGACACTAAACACAGTTTTGAAGCTGATAATTATGACATTTTAGTAGACTCGCCCATTGAAACAGGTATAAACCAACTTCATAAATTCACTGTCGATGGCAGAGATTACGAGTTGGTGGTCTGGGGGCAAGGTAACTATGACGTGGATTTAATGATAAAAGACTTGCAAAAGTTAGTCACAACCGGTTCTTTAATTTGGCATGAATATCCTTATCAACGCTATGTATTTATGGTTCACGCAACGAGTGGGGCGCGGGGTGCTACCGAACACTTAAACTCAACTATAATTCAGCGTCACCGTGATAGTTTCAAACAGCGTGAGGATTATGTCGGGTTTATTTCTACCGCTGCCCATGAGTTCATTCATACCTGGAATGTAAAGAACTACCGACCTGAAGGGTTAGTACCTTATGACTACGTCAGTGAAAATTATTCAGATCTGCTGTGGTTATCTGAAGGTTCTACCAGCTATTTCGAAGACTATTTGTTGCTTAGTGCTGGGATCACCACAAACCAAGAGTATTTCAAAATACTGACGTCTAGGGTTAATAGACACCTCAACTCTCCTGGTCGCGAAGTGCAGTCTGTAGCCGCAACCAGCTTTGATAAATGGATTAATCAAGGAGGTGACCATGGTAAAAACTACAGCACAAATATTTATTCTGAAGGCGCGTTAGTTTCTATGGCCCTTGATATCAAGCTACTTGATGAATCCAATGGAAAGATCAGCTATCGAGATGTACATAAAGAATTGTATCAGCGTCATAAGTTACCAGATAAATTTAACGCTGATGATGTTAAGGCAATTTTAACAGCGCTTACAGGAAACGATTATTCAAACTGGTGGGAGAACAACGTAAACAGTCCAGCAGCCATCAACTTTGACAGTTTGTTCGAAAAAGTCGGACTAACGCATACATTGCCTACAGATGCGGTTCCAGTTGCGAAACTCGATGCCAAAGCAAAGTCTGAAGGTGCGTTGTTAACATTAACTCATGTCGCTCGCAACGGTAATGCTTGGCAAGCAGGCTTAACAGCCGGAGACAAGCTGGTCGCAATAGACGGTCATCATGTGCGCAACACGCTTAAAGCAACACTTGAAAATTTCGCTCCTGAGCAAAAAGTCGAAGTGTTTTACATTAGAAGAGACTTACTGAAACGTACCGAAGTACAACTCGGCTCTGGCTATGATAAAGACAAAATCATTAAGGCAGTAGCGAGTCCAACAGAACGTCAGTTAATGATGTATAAAGCTTGGATGGGTGTCCCTCACCCAAATGCAAAAGCCGACTAATAGTCAAATAAATCAAGGCTCTGTATAGTTCAGAGCCTTGGCTTTAGCCCAGTAAACTCAACTAACAATTAAGTTTTTTCAATAGCGTGAGCTTAAAATAAGCGTTTATTTGCCGCTGAGCGTGACTACCACTTCCAGTAGTTAAGCTTCTTCCTAAATTTAAGTTGCCTCACTAAGTTAAGCGGCTTTTTCTTTAGCTCAGTTCCAGCAGATTCAATCAAGTCATTGGTTGCTTCTAGTACTCTATAGCTTGACTGACCATCAGAGTAGGGGTGAAGCTGCTGGCAATATTGCTCGATTTCTGTCATTAAATTAGCAGGGTAGGTCAACGCTTCAGCTATCGCCGAAGATACTTTTTCAGGGTCGGTAATATTAAGTAAATGTGGTTTTGGCACTTGTGTATCAAATGTCACCACTGGTTTTCTTAATAGAAGAAACATCAACATAATCGATGACGTATCACATAACATCACATCCGCAGCTTTTAACAAAGGTAGTACGTCATCGGTTTCTACAAACGTCAGATCGTCATTTTGCATCGCCTTATACTGGCTGACTGTTTCCTCGGATATCTTTGGATGAAACTGCACCAGAATACGATATTTTTTGCTGTCTCTAAGTGCTCGAATTTGTTGTTCAAGCTTTAAGGCTAAGGATAGGCGTTTAGAGAACGTGGAACAGATCAACAAAGTAGGCCTAGCATCATTGTGATCTACATACGGGTTAGCGTCGCCGTCGGTGAACAAAGGATCGAGCGTTGACCAGCCGGTCTCCCTTACTCTAAAGAATCCCATTTCTTCAGCCATTTGCTGAAATGGTTCTGTGGTATTAGGTCCTTGTGTACAATACAAGTCGAAACAACCGCGTATTTTATAATGATCGTTTTGACCTTTTCTGTTTACTTTTCCGGCATCAAAACCGTGAAACACAGCGACTTTCCAACCAGGGAAGAAAGTAGGAATATTGTTCGATGGTGCAAAAACCGCGTCGGGCTTCCAGTCTCGAATTTCATCAATCGAAGACAGCGAAAGCTCATCGTCATGAAGGTAAGTTTTGTCGATTTCGTTTCCTTGTAAAAACCACTTTACTTCACCACCAAACCGTTTAATCGCACTTTGTATTGGCCGTAGAATCGCATAAGAATAGTTTTGCGAAGCAAATAATAAATAACGTTTTCCTGATGTTTTTTCGAGAAGACTCAATCCGGTTACCATAATATCACTATTAAATTATGGCTATAGTATGAAGGTATTATTACGATGTAAAGTGTCAGGTCATGTTGTGGGGAAAGAGTAGTCAAGTGAGACCTGCGCCTCACCTGACTGGATTAACTTACATAATACGAGAGAGTAAGCGACTGCTTTTCTTGCTACGAGTTCTGCGCATTGAAGAACGGATCTGAGCACGCGTTCCTGCCAGCCAACTATCACGATCCACCTTAGCAGCATCGCCACGGCGCGCTTCTTCTGTTGCTCTAAAGCCACAAAATTCGCGGTAAGCTTTAAGATCAAGTGACAGCTCTTGCAACACCAACTCAATCATGATCGCATCGTCGATAAAACCAAGCACAGGGATGTGATCTGGAACAATATCTTCAGGCTCACCAAAATACGCTAACGATGCCATTATCTCTTTCTTTTCATCTTCAGGCATTTGCCATTCTTCATCTAATACGGCATCGATCAATGTTTGTAGTGACAGCAGACGCGTGCTAACAAACTCAGGAAGGTTTGCTTTTTCCATAGACGCAACTAAGTCTCTTGCTTTTGCAATGATCTCACCGTCACTCAAATTATTGTTTTTAGCAATAGCTGCTTTCATCATGTTGCGAAAGTGCTCTAAATCCGAATCTGATAGCTCAAAATTGATTTCAATAGACACTGTTTTGCTCCCTTGTAGATTATTATTTTTTTGTAACCGGATTTACGTGTATCCGCTAACCGTTTCGCTATATGCTAGCACATTTCTGACAAAATTCTCGCAAAATAGCAACCAAAACACGTCTATTAGACTAAATTATCATGAACAAACTTTTCTTTGATTAGTAACCAATCAAGTTGCTGCGTTATCGAACCTTTTTACCATGTCTTCTAAGCGTTTTTGATTCATTAGATATTTTTTAAAATGATACTTTTGTTTCGCCCAAAACCGCTTTTTTGGCTTATTTCTACCAGTTTGTGTAGCTATTGTGCTTTCAAACTGTGTTCCTTGTTGCACGGGAGGAGGGCTCATCTGAAAAACATCAATTCCTTGTTCCCAGCTATGCTGAAGGTCAGTATCGACAGGTCTACCAAAAGGTACAAACGTTTCCAAGATTTTCTTTGCACCCGCGTAGCTAATCGCTTGAGCACACGTGCCTGCCGGGATTTTTTTAGTTAGTGCAATGTCAAAGTGACTCGTTAATCGCTGACTAGCGACAACCACCTTAGCTTTACCAATTCCTCGTTGGGCGAGTTTTATCACATCCCAATGACTAGGTATTTCCGAAATCGCTGCAAATACCTCTTTAAGATCACTCACCAAATTGAAGTCATCTTCAAAGACAATCGCGTACGGTAATTTGCGAGTCACTATTTCTTTTAACACTCTTAAATGGCTGACGTAACATCCAATTTCACCGTCAGTCAATGGTCTAAAAAACCGTGTCGCGTTAACTTGATGTGAGTAGTATTGCGCTTTTTCCGTTATATCCATGGCGGAACCAAGTGTTGCACTGATACGTTCAAACTCAATATCAAAGTGTTCGAATTGCGCTGTTGCGTTAGCTAAGCGTTCAGTACTTGAATCTAAATTGATTAGAAAGACTTGAGGCTGTTGTTCTATAGCTTTTGTCATTAGACCGTTACCATTTCATTGAAAGACATTTCGTCATGGTGCTTCTAAGTAGAAGCAAGTAAGGAAAGTATGAAAAATTCACAAGACGTTTTAATTAACGAATGTTTTCAGTAATAAGACATCAAGTTTGTATGGCATGACACAGGGCCAACAAAATGCTAGCCCTGCCTAAAACTAATTACCAATCACTTAAAGCTTCACAATATGAAACAGCAAATGTTCTATCTTCATATCGGTTTTCATGACGACTTGCCATACCAACCATGGCACCGTGACCACCTAGCGTCCAAGGCGCATCAAACAAGGTGTAGCTCGTTGATCTGCAGTTTTCTGGAGTAAGTATTGAACCATAACTGCTGTAAGCCATACCACCACAGTTAAAGTTGAAAGTTCTATCTTCTAAATGATTATAATGACGACTAGACATACCAACTAAAAATTGGCCATTCGGGCATGTATAATTGAACGCATCATCTCCAGAATTAATGTAGCCACTCCATTTGGTTGTTCTTCTATAAACACGATTTCCGTTTGCAGTTTTAAACTTTGTACATACCACACTGAAAACTCGGTCTTCATGGTGATCTGAGTGAATACTCGACATCGAACTAATGAACATATTAGAAGGACATGTATATGAAAGCGCCTGGTCATAGGTGTTTAAGTCAGCAGTTTTAAACTGACTGTAAACAACAAGCCTGTCACCACCCAAGGTATTGAGGTCACTCTTGACTGATTTTAGGTTAAGATCATTAACTGAAATCCCAACCGTTTGCTCTTTTACACCGAACTTAGATACATCGTTACCGCTTTCAATTAGTGCGATAATTTCATCAATTTTCGTTTCATTGCCTGCAGGGATCGTGTAGCTCTTATTTCCGAGTAAGAACTCAGACTCTGCAGCAGCGGAGAAAGTAGCAGCGATACCAATAGACGCAACAGTGAATAACATTAAGTTTTGTATTTTCATTTCTAGCTCCTTTAAAAATTTATTATGCCAACTCTTTGGCGGGGTCATTAAATGGAAAAAGGGACAACAAAGCAAACAAAAAAACAACACAAAATTAGCACTATTTACCTTATACAAACTTTTACAGTTTGATTAAAAAGAATAATTTAGCTGTGGAAGCGACTACACTGGGAAAGAATTTTGAACTGATCAATAATTAAACATTTTGTGTAAATTTATGACAACGCTGACAATCAAGTGTATACGTCATTGCTAGGCGGGAAGGAGAGCTCCTTCCCGAATATATCCTGAACTACTTGCTCCGTTTTGATAACGTGTGAATGACATTGGCAAGCGTGAGGCCTTGCCTTTGTAACAGAACAATCAAGTGATAAAGCAAGTCAGCTGATTCATTCAACAGTTCTTCATTATCGTTTTTCATCGCCGCAAGGGCCACTTCTACGCCTTCTTCACCGACTTTTTGGCAGCTGCGGCTGAGGTCCTTCGCAAATAGTGAGGCAGTGTAACTCGATTCAGGATCTGCTGATTTACGAGCTTCTATTATTTGCTCTAGCTTACCAAGAAAAGCTAGCGAAGGTGCAGCAACGTCACCAAAACAGCTATTTGTGCCTAAATGACAAGTCGGCCCCTTAGGTTCAGCAAAGACGAGCAAGCTATCTCTGTCACAATCGGTATAAACTGCTTTGAGCACTAACACGTTATTGGATGTTTCCCCTTTGGTCCAAAGGCGTTGCTTAGAGCGGGAATAAAATGTAACGAGTTGCTTCTCAAAAGTGCTCACCAGTGCCGCTCTATTCATAAACCCCTGCATTAATACCACACCGGTATTAATATCCTGCACAATGGCTGGGAGCAGTTCTGATTTAGTAAAATCTACTTGTTCTAGGTTTTCTGGAGTAATTTTCATTGTCTTGCTGCCACCCCCTGAGTGATTAAATAGTGTTTTAGTTCCGGAATCGAAATAAGCTGTTTGTGGAACACGCTCGCGGCCAAAGCGCCATCAACTTCGCTTTGCTTAAACACATCAACAAAATCTTGCATTGTACCGGCTCCGCCAGAAGCGATGAGTGGTACACTACACCTTTTGCGCATTTCGCTTAGCTGAGTATTGTCATAACCTTTTCTAACGCCGTCTTGGTTCATACAGTTAAGGACGATTTCACCCGCTCCTAACTCCTGGATCATGTCTATCCATTGAGGCGTTTTATAGCGGGTTCGGCTTGACGCATCCGGATCACCAGTAAATTGATAAACTAGATATTCACCTGATTGTTCGTCATAGAAACTATCTACACCAACAACTACACACTGCTTACCAAATTCATCGTGCAGCTCTTTAATTAACTGCGGACGGGCAATTGCCGGGCTGTTTATGGATATTTTGTCGGCACCTTGTTCTAGAACTCGAGCTGCATCAGCGACAGACTTAATACCACCTGCAACACAGAAAGGAATATCTATGTGCCTCGCTATTTCGGTTACCCAATTTACATCAAGTAGGCGCTTCTCGACGCTGGCACTGATTTCGTAGAATACCAATTCATCTGCACCAGCTTCACTATATAACTTAGCCAAAGTAAGGATATCTCCGACCACTTCATGATCTCTAAATTTCACCCCCTTAACGACTTGCCCATTTTTTACGTCTAAACAGGGAATTATGCGTTTTGATAGCATTGCAGTGCCTCCTCAACAGAAAATGCTCCTTCTAATAAGGACTTCCCAAGGATCACGCCCCCGACGTTTAATGCATTTAGTTGTTTTATATCTTCTAAAGTGCTGACACCACCAGAAGCCTGAACCTTAATCGCACTGTTATGGTTTACAATGTCGTGATAAAGCGAAAATGAAGGCCCGGTCATCGTGCCATCCTTACTTATGTCCGTACATAAAAAATCAGCTACCCCTAATTCGGTATAAAAATCCATTAAAGCAAACAGGTCTTGCTTTGCATCGCTTAGCCAACCGTGGGTTGCAGGTAACCACTTTCCGTCTTTGTTATTAACATCAAGTGCAATCACAAATTGTTGCGCGCCATATTGTTTAATCCAACTTGCAACCTCTTGTTGTTTATCAACTGCCATAGACCCAATTACTACTTGGGAAGCACCTGCTTCGAGCCATTGCACAACATCTTGTACTCGCCGGATCCCCCCACCGACTTGGTACGGCACATTAATGTTTTTAGTCGCTTGCTGAATTGTCTGCCACTGCTTCTTTTCCGGGTTACGCGCGCCTTCGAGATCCACCAAATGTAACTTTTTTGCACCTGAGTTTTGATATTCTTGAAGCCGTTCGGACAGTTCAAAAGGGTAGAACTGAGCGGTATCGTATTTGCCTTGGTAAAGTCTCACAATACTATTATTTAGCACATCTAAAGCTGGAATAATCATCGTTCTACCTTGCTATAGTTTCCAATTAATGAAGTTATTGAGTAAGCGGGTGCCAACCTTACCGCTACGCTCCGGGTGAAACTGCATGCCCGCATAGTTATCTTTTGCCACTATTGCTGAGAATGCCTGACCATATTCTCCCTCAACTAAAGTTGCGTCGTTAACTTGATGCGCGAAACTGTGCACAAAATAAACTTGGTCTGACTCATCAAGTCCTGCAGTTAGCGCATGTTCGGCCTTGACAGCTAATGTATTCCAGCCCATGTGAGGCGAAGTGAGCTTACCTGTTTCAAGTAGCTTTACTTTGCCAGGGATCCTGCCTAGACAGTCAACTTGGCCTTCTTCGGTTGAGTCACACAGTAATTGCATTCCTAGACATATTCCCATTAGTGGCTTTTGGTATTCAGCGATAGCTTTATCCCACCCTTGTGACCGAAGGCGATTTATCGCGACGTTAGCATGCCCAACGCCTGGCAAAACCGCTTTATCAAACTGTGCCAGTTGTTCTGGTGCTGAGATGACTTCCGGCGTAACACCAAGTCGCTCAAACGCAAATCGAACAGAGTTTATATTGGCGCAACCAGTATTAATAATGGCTATCATAAACACCCCTTAGAGCTTGCTGTTTGCTGTGATTGGTCAATAGCGATGGCCATACGTATGGCGCGTGAAAATGCCTTAAATAACCCTTCGACTTGGTGGTGAGCGTTACCTTCACTGACACTCAAGATTAAACTTACTTGCGCATTATCTGAGAACGATTTAAAAAAGTGCTCAACCATTTGTACGTCTAAATCGCCGACCTTGTCCCGAGTAAAACCTGCATTTAATACAAACGAGGCGCGACCAGATAGATCGAGCTGACATTCCGCTTTGCATTCATCCATAGGCAACGCAAAACCATAACGCGCAATTTGCGCCTTGGTACCGAGCGCTGATATAAAAGCTTGCCCCAGCGCGATACCAACATCTTCCACCAAGTGATGCTCATCAATATGCAAATCACCTTGAGCAATAACAGATAACCCGATATTCGCGTGAGTTTTAATTTGCTCCAACATGTGATCAAAAAATCCAAGTCCGGTGCTTATCTCACCATTAGATTGCTGGTCAAGATTGATAGACACGGAAATTTGGGTCTCTTTGGTGTTTCGAGTGACTTCAGCAGCACGGTTCGCAGTCGTTAATTGTGTAACAATTGCTGGCCAGTTATCTTGATATAGTATGCCTTGTAGACAAAGATTTTCGGCTAACTGAATATCGGTTTGTCTATCACCTATTACATATGAACGACTAATATCCACTTTGCCTGAACGCATTAACTCCGTCAGCAGTCCTGTTTTTGGCTTACGGCATTGGCAGCTATCATTATCAAAGTGTGGGCATATTAGAACATCCTCAAACTGGATACCTTGACTTGAAAAAATCTGCATCATTTTGTTATGTGGTGCATCAAAATCAGCTTGTGGAAAACTAGCGGTACCAAGCCCATCTTGATTAGATACCATCACTAGGACATAACCAGCAGCTTGCAGCCTAAGTAATGCCGGGATCACGTTAGGTAACAATGCTAACTTATCGAGGCTATCGACTTGTTTGTCGGAAACAGGTTCTTCAATTAGTGTGCCATCTCGGTCAATAAATAAATACGGTTTGCTCATCATACTTCCTCAGCTTGGCGACAAACTGCCAGCCAACTTTTTACTTGTTTTAATTCTTGCTCGTTGCCAATTGAGATCCGAAGCCAATTGTCCTGCCCATAGAGTAAAAATGGTCTCATAATCAGTCCCATTTGCGTCGCAATCTGGACATAGCACTTGTCGGTTAGCTGTAAAGTAACGAAGTTGCCTTCGCCGCTGAATATTTCTTTGACGATTTCGCTTTCTTGTAGCCATGAGATGAGCTTCTTTTTAGCAACATTGAGTATTGATACTTGCCGTCTCATTTGGGTAATTGCATCTGCAGATAGTGCTTGAGCTGCAATCACTGCAACGACTGTTGATACTGGATACGGTGCGATCACTTTGCGGATCGGCGCCAATAACTTTGGATTAGACAACATAAAACCAACTCGAAGTCCCGCTAGAGCAAACGCTTTCGATAGGGTACGTAACACTACGATGTTGTCGAGCCCGCTAATAAGAGGAGCGCAGCTTTGTTGTTCACAAAACTCTATGTAGGCTTCATCAACCACAATCAACGCCTTTTTTGCTAAGCTTTCAGCCAGTTGAGCTATGCGCTGTAAAGGTTGAATGGAACCAGTTGGATTATTAGGATTACATATAAAGACGAGCTTTGAATCACCAATAGCGCTAACAAGTTCTGCAATACTAGCATCGGCCAATTGCTGCTGACTTAGCTCATTGATCGAAACGTTATGCGTATCGGCAGTAACCTTGTACATACCGTAAGTAGGCGTGAATATTGTGATACTGTCTTTGTCTGGTTGACAGTAGGTTCGTACCAGCAGTTCAATGCCTTCGTCAGCACCTCGTGTCATTACAACACCATCCGTATCGATCCCACTATACTGACTGTAAGCATCAATCACAGCTTCAGGTTGCGGATCTGGATAGCGATTCAACGTATCAAAACAGGTTTCATAAACCTTAGCGTAGGGGCTTTCATTGGCGTTCAGCCAAGTTGTTCCGGTTAACTTTTCGCTCTTTGCTGAGCTATAGGCTTTGAGCGAGTCAATATTTTCAGGTAGTGCAATACTAGTCATTACGGCTCTCCAATCTCATTCGCACTGCATTCGCGTGTCCATCCAGTCCTTCCGCTTCAGCAAGTGGTAAAATCGCTTGACTCAAATTAAACAGCCCTTGTTTGGTGATCGTTTGTACCGTGTAGGCTTTATAAAAATCCATCAGATTGAGGCTTGAGTAAGTCTTAGAATATCCATAAGTGGGTAACACGTGATTCGTCCCAGACGCATAATCACCAGCAGACTCAGGCGTGTAGTCACCAACGAAAACCGATCCCGCATTTTTTACCAATGGCAAATAAGAATTTGCGTCTGCCAATTGCAAAATAAGGTGCTCTGGGCCATATTCGGCCGAAATGGCGAAAGCCTGTTCAATACTTTCGACCAAAACTAACGTGCTGTTTTGCAGCGCTTGTTCTGCAATGTTCGCTCTCGATAACTGTGATAATTGTTTATCAAGTTCAGCTTGGGTTTCTTTGATCACCGTCTCGCTGTTACACAATAAAATAACTTGAGAGTCCTCACCGTGCTCAGCTTGTGATAGTAGATCCGCGGCGATAAATTGTGGGTTCGCGCGCTCATCAGCAATCACGAGCACTTCCGAAGGACCTGCTGGCATGTCGATAGCAAGACCCGGCACAGTTTGGCTGAGTAATTGTTTTGCCATAGTCACAAAGCTATTGCCCGGACCAAAAATCTTATTCACTTTAGGAACGGATTCGGTGCCAAGCGCCATTGCTGCAATCGCACCGGCCCCACCACACTCAATTATGGTGTTAATGCCACATAGGTTTGCGGCATAAAGGATGGCCGGGTTAATGGTTTGCGCTCCCTTTACCGGCGTAGCAAGCACCACCTTGTTTGCCCCACTCAGTTGCGCACATACGCCCTGCATCAGTACTGATGAAGGTAACGGTGCACTGCCGCCTGGGATGTACAAACCAACTGATTCAATCGCTTGGTAGCGTAATTCGCATGTAACGCCTGGTTGTGTTTCTATACTTTTAGCCGTCGGCTGTTGCAGTTGATGAAAACACCGAATATTCGCATACGCTTGTTCAATAGCTGATTTCAGCTCAGGTTTTAATAGCGAACCACTATCCTGAATTTCTTGTTCTGAAACTAACACTCGGGGATTAGCACGATCATCAAATTGCTGAGATAACTCCAATAAAGCTTTGTCGCCTTCCGCTTTGACCCGCTCAACGATCTGTTCTACCACTAGCTTAACCTTGTCGCTGACTGCAATCGCTGGGCGAGTTAAACATTGCGCTTGCTGTTGTTTTGATGCTAGTTGCCAATTAAGCATGGGATCACTCCATCATCTTTTCAATTGGCATGACTAAGATGGAGTTTGCTCCCAGTGCTTTTAACTCTTCCATGGTCTCCCAGAATAGGGTTTCGCTGCTCACCATGTGTAAAGCTACATAGTCATCACTGCCAGCGAGGGCGAGTAGGGTAGGCTGACCAGTTCCGGGAAGTAAAGCGCAAACATCATCCAATTTTGACTTGGGCGCATGCATCATGATGTATTTACTTTCTTTTGCTTGACGAACACCGCGCAAGCGAGGCAACAGTTTATCTATCAACGCAAGCTTGCTTTCATCGACCAATGACGCGCTTTGGATTAAACATGCCTTAGACTCCAGTATCGTATCACCCTGCATCAAGCCATTTGCTTCTAAAGTGGCGCCCGTGGAGACTAAATCACAGATGGCATCGGCCAATCCTGCTCGAGGAGCCACTTCCACAGAACCCGTTAGCATCACCACACTGGCATCGATGTTTTCGCGTTTTAAATATTGCTTGAGGATTTCAGGGTAGGTGGTAGCGATCCGTTTGCCGTTGAACCACGATTTTTCCTGTGCTCCCAGCTCTTGAGGCCATGCCAGTGCCAGCCGGCAAAAACCAAAGTCTAGCTGTGAAAGTTTTTTCACATCTGCAAATTGCTCATTTCTGGCACGTTCTGCTTGAACTTCTTCAAGTACATTTTCACCGACGATACCAAGGTCACATACACCGTCCATCACCAAGCCTGGAATATCGTCATCTCTAACACGCAGAACATCAATTGGTAGATTTGTTGAGTGCGCAATAAGGCGCTGTTCACGGAGATTAAGTTTTACGCCAAGTTGCTTTAGAAGTGCTTGGCAGTCTTTTGAAAGTCGACCTGATTTTTGAATTGCTATTCTTAAACGATTGTTATTACTCATAATTTATATCCTAATTCCCAAAACGAAAAACCCCGAGGCGGAACCTCGGGGCGATATAAACTATGACTTCGGTTAGCTCGCCGGAGGTTCCTTTAAGGAATAACCCACCAGCGAAATACCTGACAGGCTACTCCGTGTGATGATGGTGATGATGGATTGCTGTCAGTGTAATTAGCATGTGTAACCTTTGTTATTTGTTGCTGTTAATATTTAGTACTTTTATAGATAACCATACTTTTATGAACGTTTGCAATCTCTTTTTGTCATAATTTAAAGAATAATTTATAACTGCCGATAATATGTAATACTAGCAGTGAGTTAAGTGAGGTTTGTATGGACGCATATAAGCCCTTTTTAGGGCAAATTGTTCGCCTTGATGTGACACATCAACCTGCGTTTCATATCGCGGGAGTGCAACATTATAAGCTTGAGAAGGTAAAAAACGATCTCAAGTCTGAATTAGAATCAAAACGTTCTAAACAAGAACACATGCGTATTGAAGAAGCCAACGAAGAGGAAGACGAAAAGAAAGGCAATCAAGAGGAGCATAAAGGGGAAAACTTGGACACGTGGGCTTAATTTTTGCTCGCTACTAACTTCAATTTTCTACCTGTTTAGTTACTCGATAATCTCAAAAAGTGTGCGTATAAATAAAATCAAAAGGATATGATATTAAAATGAGTTTCAAAAAAATCCTTGGTTGGAGTTGTTCTGCTATTGCGTTTTTTGCGTTGTTCCCCAGTGTAGTTCCCGGAGCGATGGCCATTTTGGTTTATTACCTCAGCATTATCGCATTGATCGGATCTGTTATCTCAATCATCCCTAATAACCAGCGTCAGTTTAAAATAACTGCAGCTATCGTCTTGTTTACTATGTGTTTTATAAATGACTATCTCAGGGTGCTTTACCAAGCAAGCCACGGCAACACGCTAGAAAGAAGCATGCTTTTTTGTGTTTATCTAATCGTGGTAGGATTCGGTTATGTTAAGTCGAAAAAACAATAAGATGTTGACCATTTATCGCTATGGATTTAGTTTCCCTGTTGCGATTTAGACTGTACAAACATACAATCCTTCGATTATCTCATTGCGAACGTTGAACACTGTGGCTGTATCCGCTGTATTTTCAAAAACAGGACCACTTGCACAGCATTTTCCGGGCTACCAACCTCGTCAGCCTCAGATTGATATGGCTTGTGCTGTTGAAGAAGCCATATCAAAAGGCGGGCAGTGTATTGCTGAAGCAGGTACTGGCACCGGTAAAACCTTTGCCTATTTGGTTCCTGCACTGCAAGCCAAAGGAAAAATCATTGTTTCTACAGGTTCAAAAGCGCTGCAAGAACAATTATTTCACCGTGATGTTCCAACATTAAAAAATGTCCTAACCAATGGTAAGAAAGTGACATTACTCAAGGGCCGCAGTAATTACCTGTGTCCTTATCGCCTTTCTCAACATGTTGCCCATGTGCCTACTGATGATCCAGATGTCATGCACCAACTCGCTATGGTGGCAAAATTTGCGACAGAGACACAAAGCGGTGATCTTGCTGACTGCGTTGGTATTGAAGAAGACGCGAAAGTCTTACCTTATGTCACCTCCACGGCAGATAACTGTCTTGGCAAAGAATGCCCTGACTACGAAGGCTGTTATATTCGCAAAGCCCGTCTTAGTGCGATTGATGCAGATATTGTGGTGATCAATCATCACTTGTTTTTCGCAGATATGGCCGTTAAAGACTCCGGATTTGCCGAGTTAATGCCTACCGCTGATAGCTATATTTTTGATGAAGCCCACCAATTACCTGAAATTGCTAGCGACTATTTCGGTGAAACCATTAGTACTAAAATCTTACAAGCACTGATAAATGACTTACGTGTTATCTACAGGGCTGATATCCCAGACATGCTGCAGCTTGGTAAGACGTTAAACAAACTAGAAACCAGTGTCGCAGATTTACGCTTGGTATTTGGCGGCGATGGTGCCAGAGGAGATTGGCGCGAAGCGCTGTCTAACAAACCGGTGTGTGATGCAATGCATCGTGTGATCGCCAACCTAGACTTTCTCTACAAGGTACTCAAGCAGTGCTTAGACCGCAGTGAAAAGATTGCACACCCATTTGAAAAAGTACTGAGTTTTAAACAGCAGTTAGAACGCGCTTTTGATGTGACTCAAACCGGATATAGCTATTGGTTTGAGACATCACGTCGATTTGTTTCTATTCATATCACTCCGCTGGACGTATCAAGCAAATTCGCAGAGATAGTTGAAAATACCCAAGCTGGTTTCATTTTTACCTCAGCAACCCTTGCTGTAGATAATTCATTGCAACACTTTAGTCGTAGCCTTGGACTAAAGCCTAGTTCAGAGTTTATCGTGGACAGCCCATTTGACTATCGTCAGCAAGCGTTGCTTTGTTTGCCCAGGTATTTACCAGAAACGCGTGATGACTTGATGCCTCACACTTTGGTAAAAATAGCCAAGCAAGTCATTGCTGCAGCAAAAGGTCGAACTTTCCTTTTGTTCACGAGCTACCGTGCCATGCATCTAGTATACGAGGGACTTTCTACTGGCTTACAATATCCGGTGTTTATGCAGGGTCAGGCATCGAAAAGAATTATACTCGAACAGTTTATTCGCCACGGCAATGCTGTGCTGTTAGGCACGGCATCATTTTGGGAAGGAGTAGACGTCAGAGGCAGCACGTTGAGTTGTGTCTTAATCGACAAACTGCCTTTTGCGTCTCCCGACGACCCTTTGCTCCAAGCCCGAATGCGAGATGCCGAGCTTAAAGGGCAAGAACCATTCGAAGCAATTCAGTTACCACAGGCTGTGATTAGCCTAAAACAAGGCGTTGGACGACTTATTCGTGATAGTAAAGACAAAGGTGTGCTGATTATTTGCGATAATCGATTAGTTACGAGAAAATACGGCCAAACTTTCTTAACCAGCTTGCCTGATATGACTCGAACCAGAGACTTGGCAAAAGCAATCCGATTTTTAGAGAACATTGATAAAAATGAAACATAACCTGTTAGCCATTGACGCTTCAACCGAAGCCTTGAGTATTGCGCTTCATTACGAAGGAAAATTCCTGCGCCACTTTGAAGTTTGTCCACAGCAACATAGCCAAAAAATTCTTCCTTTGGTTGAACGTATGCTTCGTGAGGCGGATATTGGTCTGAGCGATTTACAGGGGATTGTATTCGGCAGAGGGCCGGGGAGCTTTACTGGTGTTCGTATCAGCACTGCGGTAGCTCAAGGTTTGGCATATTCAACGGGCCTCAAACTCGTTGGCGTGTCGACGCTTCAGGCGATGGCACAACAAGCGCTGATGGAGACGAATAATAAAAACGTGATCGCTGCGATTGATGCCAGAATGGGCGAAATATATTTAGCTCAGTATGACGACCAACAAAACAACCTAATACGCTTATCTGGGGATGAACAAGTTATCAAGCCCGAAGAGGTTTCAGGGGATTTCTCTGATTTTATCGCGGTTGGCACTGGTTGGCAGGCCTATCCTCAACTAGCTGAGAAAATTCAATGTTCAGTTAATGACAATATCACGCTACCTGATGCTTACTATATGTTGTTTATTGCTGACGAAGCTTTTGAGCACCAGCAAGCGGTTGATGCTGCAAATGCACAGCCTCAATACGTTAGAGACACAGTGACTTGGAAAAAGTTGCCAGGAAGAGAATAAAGGCGTATTTTTACTCATATAGTGAAATGAATCTTTCCTTGATGCTAGGGCAACATGAAGCTTAACTCCATTGTTCAACAGGCAGGCACCTACCAATTAAAGCCTGTTGTTAAACAAGCAGATCAAGCGACTCAAACACAACTTGAGTCGCCAAAGCGTGAGTCCACTATTCGAAATAGTGAACAAGGCGTTGCTTTAGCACAACAATTTCAGCAACAACAAAGGTCTACGATTTACGACCAGCCAAACTTCAAAAGCAGCAAGGCTATTGGCGAATACTTGGCAATCGCAACTGAATCCCGCCGCGAAGAGCTTAAATCAATGATTGGTGTTTCTGTTTACGCTTAGTGAGTGTAAAGCACATTCAAGAATTTCTGGATGAAATAACTAACAGTTTCTTACTGACTATTACTATCCGATCCATGTGGATATATCAGCTCCCTAAGCATCGGACGAACAACCGACAAAATTAAAACAATTATAATCAAAGTACCACATAACAACCTCACTATTGACTGAAACCACTCTTGATTAACCAGTGGTTTCTCTTTTGCCGTTTGTTTCGAGTCGAAGATTTTTTCCTCTAGTACTGTACAAGCAGACTCAGGGTCTGTTGAATGATATATATCGGGGTAATCTATTACTAATCCAATTCTAGCCAAAGCCAATCTTGCTTGGTCCATATCTTTAGAGCTAACGTAGATCATTTGGGCTTGTAGATTTGTTCTATAGTTTATGTCTTCATGCTCTAACACATCGACTACTTTAACTGCATCGACCAGCTCGATATTTGAAATTAATGGTCGTTGTTCAGGTTGTCTTGACCAAACAATTATCATTATTGCAATACACAAACAAATAACAAGAGCTATGACTAATGTGATCTGTCTTACCATCTCAGTCGATATACTTTGTAAAGCTTTATTTCTATCCAAGAGGCCTCCTTAGGAATTTAAACTCGACAATCGAAATTTAGGACAAAACTTAATTTTAAAAGACTTTATATAGAATTGTCTCTTTTTTCAAAACAAAAACCTAACAATAATACTTGGTCAAACTCGTAATTATTTGATAATACTATTTAGCTGTAATAGTAAGTTAGCTTTTGACACAAAAAACGGAGATAACCAATGAAATGGGAATACATAACTAAAACATTTGAGCTGTCAGGTATATTTTCCGCCATCGCCAATTTTGAAGAGATAGATCAAGAGTTAAATGTTTTGGGAAGCGAAGGTTGGGAACTGGTGGAAATCCATTTTAATAGCGGTAACTTAAAATCGAACCTTGCTGCTGTTGCTGTTTTAAAACGGCAAAAATAATCGCGTTGAATACACCCAAATACACAGTGTAATTTGGGTGTATTTTTGTCTGGCTATTTAATGAATCTAATCAGCTTATCTGCAATTTCTGTGTTGTTCTGCGAACCAATAAATTGTTCTTTTCCTTTACCGTGCGCAAATACTTGAACATCAATAGCGGTGTGCCCACCAGTTGTCCAGCCAGTAAAAGAGGCGTTACTAATCTCCGTCTTCACTAGCAAGTCTAACGCCTTTGCACCTTGTTTAATCGCATCTTGAACCTTCAATTGCGTCGCTTCATCAAATGGTAATCCTGTCAGTGTTTGCCACGTGGTTTTCACATCTTTAGACACTAATAACGCTTTTGTGATCTCTCCAGACGAGCCCTTGACCCTTGTGACAATGTCACGTTCCCATCGATATTGACCATCAGCGCCTAAAGTTAAGCCACCAGTAGAGTGATCTGCCGTAATGACCAAAATTGTGTCGGGGTTATTATCAACATAGGCTTTTGCAAGCTTTATTGACTCTGCAAAGTCATCCATTTCTCGCATAGCGCAGGCGATATCATTGGCATGACCACACCAGTCGATTTGACTACCTTCAATCATGATAAAGAAACCTTTATCGTTTTGTTTGTGCAGTAACGACAAAGCGCTCTCAGTCATCTGCTTCAATCTAAATGGAGACTCATCAATTGCGAATGGCAATCCTTTTTCTGCAAATAGTCCTAACGCCGGCAACTTATTCAACTCGTTTAAATCCGACAGCGAGTCTACATACTGATAGCCAGCTTGTTGAAACTCCTCAACTAAATTTCTATCATCACGAATGAAATACTGAGTGCCGCCACCTAACATCAAATCGACTGCAAGCTTTCCATCAATCTTATTGTCAATGTAATCGTTGGCGATTTCATCGTAATTTCTACGCGACTCATTGTGCGCTGCAAAACTTGCGGGAGTTGCATGATTGATTTGGGAAGTAGCAACCAAGGCGGTTGTTTTCCCACGTTTTTTTGCGATCTCCAACATTGTTTCAAGTGATTCTTTATGGGTATCTACTGCAATTGCGCCGTTATAGCTTTTAGTGCCAGTACTTAGCGCCGTTGCGCCTGCCGCACTATCTGTAACCACAGTGTCATCGTCTGGGTAAGTGTGCGCCATGCCTACTAATATCTCATCGAATACTGTTGGTTCAACAACCTTGGTAGACTTATCATCTTTAAAGTAACGATAAGCTGTCGTATAAGCTGGTCCCATACCATCGCCAATCATGTAGATAATATTTTTAGGTGCGGCGGTCGCAGAATTGCTTGCAGCCAAACCTATAACTGCGGCCATTAGGCTGATTTTAAATTTCATACTATTCCCGTGTGTTATTGATTTTTAGTAGCTAGTTTGTCGCTATTTTTATGAAACGATTTACTACTTTTAAATCAGCATCATAAAAGAAGATTCTTGGTTCAGATTGTGTCAATATGGAATCATAAATGAATGATCAATTTATGAATACCTAAAGACGTTATTTATGCACAATTTTGAGATTAACAATAACAAAGTGGGCCCGTTTGCGTTTCAACAGTGGGGAAATGGAGAAAATTACATCGTTTACTTGCATGGATGGCAAGACAATAGCAATAGTTTTCAACCATTACAGCCTTATACTGACGAAAACTATACACATATAGCACTCGATTTTTTAGGTCATGGATGGTCTGACTGGCGCAGCGAGGATGCGCATTACTATTTTGTCGATTATGTTTACGATCTAAAATGTTTTCTCGATACCCTTGGCATCTCGCATTGCCATTTAGTTGGCCACTCGTTAGGTGCAATGGTTGCCAATCTATTTGCATCCTGCTATCCCTCATATTGTCAGACACTTTCATTAATTGAAGGAATTGGCATTGTCTGTACGGAAGAAAACGAAACAAAATCACAGCTCATCAACGCATTTACCAGCAGGGATAGATACCAGCAAACCACTAGACGGACGTTTACAAATATTGAGGAACTTGTAGAACTTCGTCGTAAAGTGAGTGACTTTGATTTATCCGTCGCCAGATGCTTAATGGAACGTGGCAGTGATAAATGTGATGTGGGCGTAACTCTTAATTCTGATCCACGACTAAAGCACCATTCGGGATTCAGATATAGTAAAGCGCAAGCAATTAACGCCCTTGAAACTATAACCACTCCCACATTACTGGTTTTTGGCAGTCGGGGTTACCAACTGATTGAAAAGCAGCGAAAGATTTTTTCCGGTTGCTTTAATGATCTTTCAGTACAAGAAATTGTAGGTGGACATCATTGTCACATGGAAAATCCAGAGGCTTGTTATAAGCTTATAAACGCTCATATTAAACGGAGTTATTAACGTTTGATAACCGACAAAGCAAAGATGAAAACGGAAAGTTTATTTTACACAACATGCTACAACCCGCCCCATACCTGCATTTAGATTGTAAAAGACATTAGAATGTGGGAATATGGATAGTTTAGAGCATTTACTCAATTGTTAAAGTATCTTATATCGATTAAGGTATAGGGTGAGTATAAAAATAACGAGAACACAGGAGCTAAGAGTGGAAAAAATCTGGCTAAAGCGCTACCCAGAAGGTATGCCTGAAACTATCGACCCAGAGCATTACAACTCGCTGCTTGAATTATTTGAAAAGAGTTTTTCAGAGTTTGCCCAATTACCTGCTTATACCAATATGGGAAAAACTCTTACCTATCAACAAGTTGATGAAAAAACAAAAGCAATTGCAAGCTACATACAAAACGATTTAAAACTTGGCAAAGGCGACAAAATAGCTGTCATGATGCCAAACCTACTACAAACGCCTATTTCTATTCTAGGTGTGCTGCGCGCAGGCTGCACAGTCGTCAATGTCAATCCCCTTTACACTGTCAGAGAATTAGAACATCAGCTCAATGACTCAGAGGCAAAAGCAATATTTATTTTGGCTAACTTTGCCCACACACTCGAACAAGCCTTACCTCAAACTCAAGTTAAACATATAGTGTTGACTGAGATTGGCGATATGTTAGGCGGAGTAAAGAAGCATCTAGTCAATTTTGTCGTGAAACGTTTGAAAAAAATGGTACCTGAGTATCGTATCGCCAATACCATTCCGTTTAAAAGCGTCGTTTCCGCTCCGGTTTCTGGCTACAGCAAACCAGAAGTCAACTTAAATGATCTTGCATTCTTACAATATACAGGCGGCACGACGGGTGTCTCTAAGGGCGCGATGCTCACGCATGGCAATATGGTCGCTAACCTTGAACAGGTTTCGGGTTGCTTAGACAAAGTACTTAACACTGGTAAAGAAGTCGTTATTACGGCTTTGCCGCTTTACCATATTTTTGCCCTCACAGCCAATTGCTTAACATTTATGAAGTATGGCGGCCATAATATCTTAATCACTAATCCAAGAGATATGCCTGCTTTCGTAAAAGAGTTAGCTAAGTACCCATTTACGGCGATCACCGGCGTAAACACCTTGTTCAATGGTTTGTTAAACACCCCGGGATTCTCTGATCTAGATTTCTCTACCCTGAAAATGTCGCTAGGGGGAGGAATGGCTGTACAACGTCCGGTTGCAGAGCGCTGGCAAGCTGTGACAAAGTCAAAGCTAATGGAAGGCTACGGTTTGACCGAATGCGCACCATTAGTAACCATTTGTCCATATGACTTAGATGGATATAACGGTTCAATCGGTCTTCCTGCTCCAAGTACAGACATAAAGATCATTGCAGAGGACGGAAGTGAATGCCCAAGAGGCGAGCCTGGTGAATTATGCGTAAAAGGCCCTCAGGTGATGGCTGGTTACTATAATCGTCCAGACGCAACCGCTGAATGCCTGCAAGATGGCTGGTTTGCAACGGGTGATATTGCAACGTATGACGAAGAGGGGTTCTTTTACATCGTAGATCGTAAAAAGGACATGATCTTGGTCTCTGGTTTTAATGTATTCCCTAATGAGATCGAAGAAGTCGTGGCGATGATGGATGGCGTATTAGAGGTTGCAGCTGTCGGCGTTCCCCATGATGTTAGTGGTGAACAAGTCAAAGTTTTTGTGGTTAAAAAGGACCAATCTTTGACAGAAAAAGATATAATCAAACATTGTCGTGAGAATCTTACAAACTACAAGGTGCCAAAACTCGTTGAATTTAAAGACGAGTTACCAAAAACCAATGTCGGTAAGATATTGCGTAGGGCATTAAAAGATTAGATCTAGCCTTGGAAAAACCGGCAATAGCCGGTTTTTTTTCGGTCTAAAGTATTCGCAGGATTTTTAAAGCGAACGGGAGAAAAAGTGCAGTACCAAGTTATTCAACAACAACATGAATTAGACAACTTCATTAGCGCTATTAAAACAGCTAACGTCTTGGCAGTAGATACTGAATTTATGCGCCGTAGAACTCTTTATCCCGAAATCGCTCTATTGCAGATCTACGATGGTGAACAACTGGCCCTTATTGATCCTCTGCTTGAACTTAACTTCGAGGGATTATGGGAAATTTTCCAAAACCCGCAGGTTGTAAAAGTGCTTCACTCTCCATCAGAAGATATTGAAGTATTTTTAAAATTCGCAGGGTTTATCCCTAGCCCAATTTTCGATACACAGTTTGCAATGCAAATACTTGGTGAAGGTAACTGTGTTGGCTTTGCTGCGATGGTAAAACAATTACTCGACGTTGAAATTGATAAAAGTGAGTCCAGAACAGATTGGCTCAAGCGGCCTTTAACTGATAAACAACTCGATTACGCTGCCAGTGACGTTTTTCACTTATTGCCTTGTTATAAAATAATCGCAGAGAAAATTACTGCATTAGGCCTATTCGATATTGTCGTCGATGAAAGTAAGCTCATTGCCATTAAAAGAAGTTTCAAATTACCACCAGAATTACTCTATCAAGACGTAAAAAATGTTTGGCAATTGAAGCCTCGCGACCTTGCCATCTTAAGAGAGCTAGCCGCTTGGAGAAAAGCAAAGGCTGAGGTGAAAAACTTAGCGTTGAGTTTTATCTTGAAAGAACACAATATGGTCGAAATAGCCAAAAGACGTCCAACTAGTTTAAACAGCCTACGCAATATTCCTGGTATTGAGGCCATGGAAGTGAACCGCTCTGGCAAAGAAATCTTAGCCAGTGTTGAAGCTGGAAAACGTGTTCCTGAGAATGAATGCCCAGCTCGTGTTAAACGGTTAATCGACTTTCCTGAGTATAAAAAAGAGTTTAAACGAGTTAAACATGTCGTCGCCGAAGTAGCCAAAGAAAATAATATTCCAGCTGATGTATTCGCGTCAAAAAAGCAGATTAACCAAGTGTTAAGCTGGTGCTGGAAAAAAACCGAAGCAGAACGTGAATCGTTATTGCAGCCAGATCTAAATATGGGTTGGCGAAAAGAACTAATAAATGGAAAACTGGCTGAATGGCTTTGATGATCAATTATGGTATCTCGCTAGTTTAGACACTCGAGACTTTAGGCTTGAGTGTCATTGGCTTACTTTATAATTTAGTTCGCATAATTGATGTAAATCGCATTACTTAAGTTAGTGGTTGGGAAATCTGTATTCAGATCAGTTTGGTAAACAAAATCCGGGGTATCGACTTTGAAAACTGAAATCATGCGAATTCCATTTTTTGATGTCGAGTCTAGCAGACATTTAGGTCTGTCATAAGTCTCAAAAGTTTCAGGGTTAACTTTTTGTAAGCTATAAATATTTTCCAATACATACTTTTCTGATTGTAAATTTACAGCATACAAGTCCCCCTTGAGATCCATACTAACAACAGCATCACCCAACCCGCGTAAAGCTGCATCTCGTGCATAAACTATTGGAACAGTACAATTTTCATCCATGTATGAAACAATTCGCAGACTTAGTCTGCTACCATTTATGTTGTATATTAAATTGTCTTTCTTCATAACCACTGAGCGTATACTCACAATCCCCCCAAAAGACATAACTTCTCCAAGTAAACCGTAGTCATCCATGTAAACTGTGAACTTAGGCGCATTAATGGAGCTTACACGCTGAGTTACAGAAGCAATTGCACGTGAGTTTTCAGAAATATTTTGCCCGTGAGAGTTTAAAGTTTGAGAGTGAGCTGCTAGTGCTTGAGCGTTTTGATTGATAAAAGGCACATTTGAATCCAAATTCTCCCCAATTTCATCGAGCTGAGTTTTCAGTGCTTGTGATTCTTGAATATTCTTTGATATTAGTACAGCTTGATTGTCAATGCGATTTGACTCCGAAGAAAGCTGCTGTTGAAGGACGCTGATATATTGTGAGTTATTCTCTGCTTTGGCCAAATTCGCGTTTACACTTTCGTAGCTTTTTGACAGCTTCTGCATGTTCAATTCTATCGCCGTATTCCAGCTAAATTGTTCTTCTTTGAATGTATCTAGCCATTCTACATAAGACAAAAGCAGCTCAGAATTTGCGTCAAGCTTATTAGCATTTGCTAAAGTATTCTGATTCAAAAGTTCAAAATTGTTGTTAAATGACTCGGCAGTAGCGATATCACCAGATTTAAATTTAATTAACTCTTGTCCTAGACTAGAAAAACTTGCAACAGCACAAAACACATAAATAGCTTTGTTAAATTCCATTTTATTACCCTAACTTAGTTTCACCTAACCTTCCTTTACCAAATACCATCGGAGGCGGCGGAGTTTTTTGTTCATTTTCAATTTGAGATAAATCTTCTTTCTCTGCTTTGTCAGTTGAGCCGCACGCAGACAAGCACAGTGTAAGGCTTAATAGTACTGTTTTTTTCATTAATGTCCTTATGATTTAGTATCCATAAAACATATTAAAACATCTTCTTACATTTATATTCAAGAAAAAGTTGTTTTAGTCATCGTCATAACTTCACACTTAAGATACACAACGAAGAATGGAGAGTATTATATGTAATAAAAAGTTGTAGGAAAGAAGCTGTCAAAGATTACGTCAGGGCAAAGCTTTTTATCAATAGTTTTAATTGAAAAATACTTATTTGCCCTGCGCAAAGAAATTAATAAGCCGAGGTTTCTAATCTAATAGCTTTAACAATAGCAGCTTAATGTTTCACAATCTGGGCTAGCTGATGGGCAGCCGCTGGTTCCACAATAATAAAAACCTGTATAGCCACAAATATAAGCTTGAGTATTTCTTCCACCAGCAACATTGGGTGTCATTTCGTTGCCGATTTGATTTTTATCCTTGGATAACGATTTAATATTTCTCTTGTTTAAATTAAGTTTCATCTAGCATCTCCTTTTGATGTTAAAACCAAACTCAATGTAACGACAATATGAGAAAAAGTAAACATGCAAAAAGTTTCGAATTATAAAATACAGAGTAGTTTTAATATCGGAAGTTCTTAATTAAGAAAATAGATAAATCATTTTTGCAAAGGCTAACTGAACTTACATAACAATCAGCCTGTTTGATAGAAATGCACGTGAAATTTGAATCATCAGTGTCACGCAACTTAAAAAGCCGGCATATTTATAATACCGGCTTTAATTATCACTAGTTTTAATGGCATTTATACAAAGCAGAGCCTGCGTAGCATCGTTATCCTATGTAAGTCAGGCGATAAAGCAGTATAAATGCCAATAAAACGCTGCCCTTCGAGTTCATCATAGTGCACTTTGTGTATTGTGACTCAACTTTTGCTTAGATCACTAGGCGACAAGTCGAGCACTGCGCTCAAAACCCACCAAGGGAAATTAAAAAACCAAACAGCAAAGATCAACACGCTCTAGTTTATATAGCTAAATCTATTTTTCTTCGTCAGGCAAGGTTACATTAAGTTCCAATACCGCCAAATCATCTTCGTTTTGCTCAAACTGAACATTGACTGCATCAGAATCTACCTTTACGTACTTACGGATAACATCCAAAATATCTTGCTTCAACTGAGGAAGGTAGTCTGGCGTTCCGCGCTTAGAGCGCTCATGCGCTACAATAATTTGTAAACGTTCTTTAGCCAGTGACGCACTGTTCTTTTTTTCTGAACGGAAATAATCTAGTAAAGACACATTACCCCCCAAAGATCCGTTTGAAGATGCCTTTTTTCTCCACTTGCAAGAATCGGAAGTCCACAACTTCTCCAAGTAGTCGGTCAATAGCGTCTGAGTACGCTTGACCAGCATCTGAATCAATATCTAAGATAACCGGTTGGCCTGAGTTAGAGGCGTTTAACACTGACTTTGACTCTGGTACGACACCCAACAAGTCAATAGCGAGAATTTCTTTTACATCTTCTACCGACAGCATTTCACCACTGTCTACTCGCTCCGGGTTGTATCGAGTCAGCAACAAATGTTCTTTGACTGGATCTAGGCCTAGTTCTGCACGCCGAGACTTACTTTGCAAAATACCTAAAATTCTATCCGAGTCACGGACTGAGGAAACTTCCGGGTTGGTGGTAACAATCGCTTCATCAGCGAAATACAATGCCATCATCGCGCCAGCTTCAATACCCGCTGGTGAGTCGCAAATGATAAAATCAAACTCATCTTTCAATTCGTTTAATACTTTTTCGACGCCTTCGCGAGTAAGCGCATCTTTATCGCGAGTTTGTGACGCTGGTAAAATGTATAGCTTATCTACACGCTTATCTTTAATCAGTGCTTGATTTAGGTTTGCCTCACCATTTATGACATTGACGAAGTCATATACAACTCGGCGTTCGCACCCCATAATTAAATCAAGGTTTCTTAGACCAATATCAAAATCGATAATGGCTGTTTTGTACCCTTTAAGCGCAAGTCCGGTACCAATAGCTGCGCTAGACGTTGTTTTACCTACACCGCCTTTACCTGAAGTTACGACAATAATTTTTGCCATCTGATTTATCCTTTGACCAAAGCTGATATTTTTAATAGTTCATCTTGTTGTGTTATTTGCACGGCTTGCTGCCAAAACTCACCTTGAAGCGAATCACTTACCCAATAACAACCGTTTACAGAAACAAGTTCGGCTTCTAAGCGTTGGCAAAATATAATTGCCTCCGCGTTACCTTGAGCACCTGCGATTGCTCTGCCTCGTAGTGCGCCGTAGATATGCACGTTGCCATCGGCAATAACCTCAGCACCAGCGCTTACGGCACCTAAAACGATTAAATCCCTATCCTTTGCGTAGACTTGTTGCCCGCCGCGTACCGTACCTTTAATGATTTGTGGGGGTAAGTACACTGGCTTCTCAACAACTTGTGTTTGTTGTTGAGAAGGCGTATCGGAAGCTTGCACATCTTTGGAGTAGTTTAGTACAGAAAAACCTGCATCTTTGGCTAAGTTGTGTTGTTTTTGAGTACCATTACACACACCGACAGGATTGAGCTGTAAATTCACTAGTGCTTGCTTTAACTGCTGGAATTCTACTTCTTCTTCCTGAACCTCGGCTAAATTCACAACGATTGGCGCACCTTGAAAAAACTTTGGGGCCTGTGAAATCTTACTGTCCAATTCTTGTTGCAATTTGGATAAATCCGAAGAGAACAACTGTAGTACAGAGAGTGTAAATAGGTTTCCTTTTAGTTCGAATGTTTGTTTTGCCATATGCACTCAAATTCTTATTCTAATCGCTTAAAAGCCTTGTCTGCGTAGACTTAAGCGGTAGTAAAACTTTCCACAACTTATTGATAGCATGGTATAGTGAGCGACAATGATTAGCAAGAATTTATAGGCGCATAATGCTGACAGCTGTGTATAAAAGTTCTAAAAAAGCCGATACCTACTTATATATAACCAAAAGGGATGACTTTTCTGCAATTCCTGACCCTTTAATGAAAACATTCGGTACACCGATATACGTTATGATGTTCAATATTGAAAAAAGAGCAAAGCTCGGAACTGCTGATTTAGACACCGTTAAGCAAAGATTAATTGAGGATGGCTTTTACTTGCAACTCCCCCCGCACACAGAAAGCCTTTTGGATGAATTTAAAAAGCAAAATGGAGTGACCGACACGTGATCAAAAAAATTGCGCTTTTAGTAGCCGCTACCTGCTTATCAACTTCAGTTTTTGCCAATACCCAAGCAAAGTTTGACGAGTATGTTGCAAAATTAAAAGTCGAAGCATTAGAAAAAGGGTACTCGCAAGAATTGGTTGATAAAGCGTTTGCAACCGCAAAATTCAAGAAAAAAGTAATTACAGAAGACAAAACCCAACCTGAAATCGTCGAAACACTTGAGACTTATCTACCAAAACGCGTGCCAGAGTGGAAAGTGCAACAAGCGCGAAAACTTTATAAAAAGCATCAACCACTACTAGAGCAAATTGCTTCAGAGTACGGTGTTCAAGCACGGTTTATCGTCGCGCTTTGGGGTCTTGAAAGTAGTTTTGGTCGTGTACAAGGCGGATATTCCGTCATTAGTTCTCTGGTCACCTTGGCTTTTGATGGTCGCCGTGAGGCCCTCTATAAAAGGCAACTTTGGGCCGCCCTAGATATCCTTAAAGAAGGTCATGTTACCGTCGACAACTTTAAAGGCTCCTGGGCTGGTGCGATGGGTCAAACACAGTTTATGCCCACCTCATTTAACTCGTACGCAGTAGATTATGATAAAGACGGTAAAAAAGACATTTGGAATACGCAAGCTGATGCATTTGCATCAATTGCAAATTATCTGAAAAGTGTAGGGTGGAATGATAATTTAACATGGGGCCGTCAAGTCAAATTACCAGATAACTTCGATAGTAATTACATACTGAAACGCGGCACCAAGTCTCACAGCGAGTGGTTACAATATTGGCAAAAGTCTGAACGCAAGCTTCAAGAATGGCAACAACTCGGCTTAAGAAAAATGGATGGTTCACCGCTGCCTGACGTCAATATTACCGCTGCATTAGTAATGCCGGATGATATAAATGGTCGTATGTACTTGGCTTATGACAATTACAAAGCGCTCATGAATTGGAACCGCTCATATTATTTTGCAACCAGCGTTGGTTATTTATCCGATAGAATCGGCTACCCCAAAATTTAAGCTGGTAACTACAATCCAATAAAAAAGGCAGCGTCCAACTCGCTGCCTTTTTGGTTGGGCTAAAACTGAATAGACTAATCTGTGTATGAAAGTGGCTCGACTTTGCCCCAAAAAACCCGATACGAAAACAGGGTATATGCAATAATTGTGGGTACTACAAGCACTACGCCATAGAGTAAAAAAGTCAGTGCCGATGCATCAGCCACAGCTTCGTAGATGGTTAGCTGACCGGGTACCACAAACGGATAGAAGCTGTAAACTAGGCCAAAAAAACACAATGTAAAAATGACTACTGAAATTAGGAACGGCAGCCAAGCACCTGAGTCGGGTTGTTCTGGCAACTTAGCCAGCACAAGTTCTAGCAATACAAACAAACTTACACAAATTACTGGTACCGGTAATAGTAATAATGCCATTGGTAAACTAAACCAGCGATCATAAACTAAATCATTAATGGCAGGATTAATAATCGACACCAAAAGTACGCCAAAAAGCGCGACCCGTGCACTGGCTCTGCACCACTTCATCGCGTTTTGTTGTAGTTCCCCTTCACATTTCATCACCAGCCATGCAGCACCTATGAGAGAGTAAGCAAAGATAACTCCGATACCGCTGAATACCGAGAATAAGTAAGCCGTTATTGATTGCTCAAAACCCATTACATAAAAACCTAGCATATAGCCTTGAGAAAATGCGGTGAGCAACGAACCAAACTTAAACACTTTGTCCCATCTAGCTTTCCTATGACTTCTCGCTTTAGCTCTAAAGTCAAATGCAACACCTCTGAGGATTAAGCCAAACAACATAACTGCCACAGGAATATATAATGCCTGCAAAATAACACTATGAGCATGAGGAAAAGCAATCAAAGCAAGTCCTACAGCTAATACTAACCAGGTTTCGTTGGCATCCCAAAAAGGGCCTATGGATGCAATCATGGTGTCGGCTTTTGATCTGTCTTGTAGTGACAGCAAGATCCCAACACCTAAATCATAGCCATCTAAAATGGCATAAACCAATATTGCTAACGCCATAAGCCCGGCATAAATGATTGATAAATACTCTGGACTAAGCATACTGCTCCCCCTCAATATCGTGATGTATCCGGTATTCATCCACTTTGGTTGATTTTCTTGCCATGTAAAATAGCGTTCTTATGTACGCGATGAGCAATACCAAATACAAACTGAGATATCCTATCAGTGTAAAAAGCACATTTTCCGTCGGTAGGGTGGTGACGGCTTCTTCGACCTTTAATACACCAGATACCAAATAAGGCTGTCGGCCAATTTCGGTCACGTACCATCCAGCGAGCGTTGCCAACCAACCTGAAAATGTCATCGCAACTAGTGCTTTTAACTGCCAAGTTGGTAATGTCGGTTTACGCCAAACGGTGTAGCAGGTAAGCCATGCGATAAGTATCATTAACAGTCCCATTCCCACCATAATTCGAAACCCAAAAAATACCGGTTTAACTGGTGGGTGTTGTCCAACAAACTCGTTTAACCCCTTAATTTCACCGTCAATGTCATGGGTTAAAATAAAACTGGCAGCGTAAGGAATCGTAACTGCAAAATCGTTTTTTCTAGTTTCTTCGTTTGGTATGGCAAACAACGTAAAAGGAACACTTCGCTCTGTTTCCCAAACTCCTTCCATCGCTGCAACCTTTTGTGGTTGATGTTCAAACGTGTTTAGACCGTGCAAATCGCCAACGAAAGCCTGTAAAGGAGCGAATAGTGCAGCAGCAGTTAATGCAACCTTTAACGCTTTTTTAGGGGCATGTTTTTCATCTCCTTTGAGCAGCCTGTAGGCACTGATCCCTGCGATCAAAAATGAGGCTGTTAAGGCACTTGCTAAGAGCATATGAAAAAAGCGATAGGGGAATGAGGGATTAAAGATCACAGCAAACCAATCTGTGGCATAAGCTACGCCATCACGCATTTCAAAGCCCGCAGGTGTTTGCATCCAGCTATTAAGCGATAGGATCCAAAATGCAGAAAGGGTGGTCCCGATAGCAACGATGAATGTCGACAACGTATGGATTTTTGCTGGTACTTTTTTCATACCAAACAACATGATACCAAGAAACGTCGCTTCCATAAAAAAGGCGGTTAACACTTCGTAGCCAAGTAAAGGTCCCGCGATATTGCCCACTTTCTCCATAAATCCAGGCCAATTGGTGCCAAATTGGAACGACATAGTGATCCCGCTAACCACACCTAAAGCAAACGTTAATGCAAATATCTTGACCCAAAAGCGATAGATCCTCAGCCATACGGGATGTTGAGTTAAGTCATACTTGAGTTTAAAGAAGGCCAAAAACCACGCTAGCGCGATTGTGATGGTAGGAAAGAGAATATGGAAACTAATGTTAGCCGCAAATTGCATTCGCGACAGCATAAGGGTATCAAGCATGACGCACCTCGACTACTTAACTAGGATTTTCGCAAAATTTTATCTTTCAAGTCGATCACTTTACTTACGGAGGAACCGAGTTTCATTAACGACTGCAACTGCTCTGGTGTTAGTCTTTGAAGCTCAGCGGACCATTTAGTTACCGTTTCTAACAAATCATGTATTGCTTGCATCTGCTGCTGAGCATACTTTTCTTCATCGGTATTAGCGCTATCAAGGATTTGATCTCTAAGTAGAGTGAGGGTGGGATCTATTTCTCGTTTGCGTCTTTCTTCAAACACTTTGTTTGCAAGGTCCCAGATAGATCCATTTGGCGCGTAATACTCTTTTCGATCTCCAGGAATATGTTGTACACGAACGAGCTGCCAGGCTTGAAGTTCCTTGATCCCCATACTCACGTTGCCACGAGAAATCTTTAGTGCCTCGGCTATTTCGTTCGCGGTAAGTGGTCGTTCATGAATAACCAATAGACCAACCATCTGACCTATCGTACGGTTAAATCCCCAACGACTGCCCATTTCGCCGCAATGCAGGACAAAATTTTCTATTTTTGGTGATAGTGTCATATTTCGAACTTTCAGTAATTATTGAAAGTTTAATATATGATGAGCTTTGTTTTAGATCAAGCATTTCATTTAAGCAAAGACAAAAATTATCTTTGCCGCCAATATATCTTATTGTAGGTCTCCTTTTTCTTCATAATTTCATATAGCTATGATGTAATTAAGGATTGACAAGCTTATATCTCTTGAAATTTCAGGGAATAATTATCATGAACAAAATTCTCGCTTTGCTAATTCTAGTAGCCAGTGCTTCTACCACAGCAAAACCCACTACCATTCTGCTTTCTTTCGATGGTTTTAGATGGGACTATATCGAAAAGCATCAAGCGAAAAACCTCGCCACATTGGCACAGCAGGGGGTTCGCGTGACCAAACTTAAACCACAATATCCAACCAAAACATTTCCAAATCATTTATCGTTAATTACAGGTCTTAAACCAATAGACCACGGTTTAGTGGGTAACTACTTCTGCGACAGTGACAGAAACCAATGTTACAAAATGGGTAAAGGTGGAAAAGACAGTTCCTGGATAAGCGGTATTCCATTATGGAATCTGGCTAAAATGCACGGCCACAAATCTGCGGTTTACTTTTGGCCTGAGTCCGACGCGAGAATCAATGGCATGACACCGGATTATTTTTTCCACTATAGTAAACTCGCTCCAGAGCAGGGAAGGTTTTCGCAGATATTCGACTGGCTATCGTTGCCCAAATCACAGCGCCCGTTATTTATAGCAGCTTATTTTTCCAGTGTAGATTCAATAGGTCACGATTTTGGGCCTGACCATATAAAAACAAAACAAGCGGTGCAGAAATTGGATAATATGCTCGGTAGTTTCATCAAGCAATTGGCCGATAATGGGCTTGAGGTTAATCTAGTTGTAGTTTCTGATCATGGTATGACGGAAGTTCATAGAGATAAAATGATTTCAGTGGCGTCTTTAAATATTCCCAAAGGTTGGACGATAAAAAATAGTGGGACTCAGTTGTCTTTATACCGCTTAGGAAACGATACCCTGAAAACAGAATCATTCTCAGCTGATCTAGGCAACCAAGCACAAGGCCGATATAAAGTGCTCTCGCAATCTGATAAAAATACACTCTTTGGTGGAAACTCGGCAAAAGTTGGCGATATAGTGTTGCAAGCCAAACCCCACACCATTTTTATTGATGACAACACTGAAGAAAAATATTTTGGGGCGCATGGTTACGGTCATCACCCAGACATGGATGCAGTCTTTGTAGGTTACGGTCCCAGCTTTCGTCAAGGACTCGTCATTGATGAAGCAAGTAACTTAGATGTTTATCCGGTACTTGCGTCGATTATGGGGCTACCACTGTTAAACCAAGTGAGCAGTGACGGTGGCCGACTGTTAGATGCTATTAAAAAATAGCGCTCGTTGAAAATGTTGTGAGGTGCTATTTTTTCTTTTTGTTACCTGACTTCAACATCCGGTGGCCCAATGCGGCCACAACGTAAACTAGTACTAAAGAATTAAATACTAGTAACATGTCTGAATCATCAACAAATAACCATATAAAGGCTAACGCCACAGCAGCCAAGGTAAAATGCCCTACAAGAGGGTTAGTTCTGGTTTTTTTCATGTACGACCAATTCAGTTGCTACGTTTGTTATATTTTACACTGTATTAATTCAATAACGATATCTAAAGCGTTAAAACTCTGCAAATTTTATTTTAGTCGCTATAATGACCACAAAATTGCAGCAGTTCTTCCCTCGGCTTGAACAGCAGCAACCATAAAAAACTTTAACCCATTGTATTATAAGATACTTACGACGAGCAGTTTTGATGACAACGACAGTGAAGCCATGGCTAGACTTAAAAAAATTAATTCTTCTGTTGGCCACATTGAGTGTCATCTTTTCGCTGCTCAACGCATTAACATCAAGTTATAAGGTTCAGCAAAAAGTACTAGTTAACGACACACTTTCCGCGAATAAAGCCTATGCTGAGAAGCTAGCTGACGTAACCAATCTGCTGCTGACAACCAGTTTAATGCAACTAAAAGCAGCAAGTGAAGCGATTGCACCTAATTTGGACAACAATGAAAACGTCAATCGGGAGTTATTACGACTATTAACCCAAACTAATAGCTTTGACTCCGCTGTCGTAGTTAACCAGCAAGGGCAGATCATTGCAGCGCAACCGTCAAGCCTTGCAATTATTGGCGTTAGTTTACAAAGTGAAGTCGAACGCAGCCCGCTGTATCATCGTCAACCGGCTATCGTTGGGCCGTTTGTTTCGCCAGCTAAAAATCTCATGGTTAGCCCAACTCACCCCATATTTTCATCAGACGGAGAGTATCTTGGATTTATCGCAGCAGGAGTGTATTTAAAAGGAGAGAATATTCTCAGCAAGCTGCTTGCTTCACATCACCATAACGATCAAACCTATGTTTACGTGGTTGGCCCTGAAGGTAAACTCATTTATCACCATGACGAATCGCGAGTTGGCGAAAACGTTGCCACTAATAAAGCGGTAACTGAACTAATTAATGGCCGTGACGGTGCTATGGAACTAACCAATACACGCGGCGTAACAATGCTTGCCGGTTACGCCCCAATTGAGACAAGTAATTGGGGAGTCGTTGTTCAGCGGCCGGTTCAAGTTACGATGGACCAGCTAGAAAATACTATGATTGTGGTATTGAAGTCAGCAATCCCGATCACCGTGTTGCTGTTGGTTCTTGTGTTTTGGGTTGGTACTGCTATCTCTAAACCGCTGTGGAAACTGGCTAAACTGCAAGAACAGGCAAAGGACGACAGAGAGCTTCATTTGGCCTCAATAAGCACCTGGTACTACGAGGCTGCTTGGCTTAAACGGGCAATGTTCGCCAGTGCTGAAACCTTCGGGCAACGTATTAGATTACTCGACGACGAGCGTAAAAAAGACCAATTAACGGGACTTAACAATCGGCGAGGTATGGAGCAGTGGCTGCGTCATAGCGAAGTGGAACTGGCCTCTATCGCCATCATCACGCTGGATATCGACCACTTTAAAAACGTGAACGACACTTATGGACACGATACTGGTGACAAGGTAATCCGAAAACTTGCAGAATTAATGAAGATTAATGCGAGGGCTGAAGATCACCTCTGCCGCAGTGGTGGCGAAGAGTTTTTCGTTTTTGTGCCAAACACCACTATAGAGGCGGCTTTTTCCGTGGCGGAACGACTCAGAATCTCAGTATCTCAAGCCGAGTTTCCTCATCAGCAGCAATTGACCATATCTGTGGGGGTGGCGCATTGGCCCACAACTACACCTGTTCTTCAACATGCAATAAAGCTTGCAGATAAGGCATTGTATAGAGCAAAACGTAATGGACGTAACCAAACCGTAGTAGCGTCGAGCGAATAACCCCGCTACTAAACAGTACAGGTAAATCACACCCAGCTAGGTCTAAAAACAACCAAAACGTTATCATTTGGTAAAAGTCGTGAAATTTGCGCCGAATATCGGTAAGATGCGTACAATTTTTCTCACCCCACCGAATGGAGTTGTACTTTCCATGGCAAAAACATTGAAAGTTCCTCATACCTTAGTGTTACTTTTGGGTATGATGGTTATTGCACTTATCTCTACTTGGATAGTGCCACAAGGCTTTTTTGATACAGCAACCACCGATTCAGATCGACAAATAGTGCTGGCTGGCACATATAAAATCGCCAGCGAAACTGTCTTTTTGACCCCTTGGGATTTACTTAAAGCCATCCCGCGAGCATTTGCAGCAGCACAGGATGTTATCTTTTTCGTTTTAATCGTCGGTGGTGTGTTATCCATTGCCAGAGCGACTGGAACTGTCGATGCACTAATCGGAAGATTACTTGAAAAACATGGAGATAAGCCTGAAAAACTAATCTTTATGGTAGTGTTTTGCTTTGCACTTGCCTCAAGTGCCATAGGTACCGCAGGGGAGTACATCCCATTCGTATTAATTCTAGTTGCCCTGTGTAAAGCTATGCGTCTTGATGCAATGGTGGCTGTTGGGATGATCGTAGCCGGCTACGGCATTGGTTATGGTGTATCAGCATTTAATCCATTTACTGTAATAGTAGCCCAAAAGATTGCAGAAGTTCCCGTATATTCGGGTCTTTGGCTCAGGCTTGCCATTTTCGTGCCATTCGTATTAATTGGCTTTCATCACGTCTGGTCTTACATGAACAAAGTTCAACATAACCCAGAGCTTTCGATGATGAAAGATGTGCCTTGCCCACTAGCTGGTCAAGCACAACCAAGCTACCCTCAATTAAATAAGCGCCATCAGCTGGTGCTGCTTACCTTCATTATTACACTTGTAGTTGCAGTGTGGGGCATAGCTAATCACGGTTGGTACCTTAATCAACTCGGCGGATTATTTGTCGCATGGGGTATTGTAATATCTATTATCGGTAAACTATCAGCTGACGATGCCGCACACCGATTTATTGAAGGCGTTTCAGATCTTGTAACAACTGCAATTTTAATTGGTGTTGCACGTGGTATTGCTTTGGTTCTCGAAGATGGGCAAATCTTGCATACCATAGTGAACGGACTTTCAACGCCACTTTCTTACGTAGCTGCAGAAGTTTCAGCGGTCGGCATGTTGCTAATCCAAACGTTATTGAACATGTTTATTCCTTCTGGCTCAGGACAAGCATACGTAACTATGCCTCTAATGGTACCTGTTGGCGATCTAGTTGGTGTACCTAGACAAGTCGCGGTGCTTGCGTATCAATTTGGTGATGGATTCTCAAATATGATAATCCCAACCAATGCGGTACTAATGGGTATACTGGGCATGGCTGGCGTTCCATACACACATTGGTTCAGATTCTGTCTTCCGCTAATGGCAAAGTTGATGTTGGCCGCAGGCACGGTATTAGTACTGGCGGTGATGTTCGGTTATGGGCTAGACGTCCAGCCAAGTATCTAACAATTAGATGATTCTTTAATCACGTGCAGCTTTGAGGTCAAGGCTGCACTGCCAAATTTGTCATACGTCTCAAAATCTTAGCACTTTCCCGCAATTCCTTGATCTACCTTTAGGTTACCTTTAATTTTTTGGCTACACTTGCAATTCCATACGACTTAGTTTCCGTAGCCGGTATGACATTATCATTTAGCCAGTTTTTCAATTTAACCAGCACACAAGAGCGCTATAAATTCGCATTAACCAATATCTATGAACAACTTGAGCCAAGCCACTGCTTTATCGGTAAGTTCATCGATGATGATAGTAAAGTCAAAACGTTGATGTACTTACATGAAGGGAAACTGGTAGATAACATTACTTATTCACTTGCTGGCAGCCCTTGCTTTGATGCTAAAAATAGCGAATCCGTTTGCTGTGTAAATACGGGTCTGCAAACCCTTTATAACGAAGATGAGTTACTTTCTCTGTTAGGTATTTCAAGCTACTTAGCTGTTACACTTCGAGCGCTGGACCATTCTCCCATTGGCATACTTGTATGTATGTTTGACCACGAAAAGTCAGTGTCGACAGAAAGTAAACTGTGGTTTAAGGAGCTAAGTCATTTAGTTGCTACCGAGCTTAACCATAATTTAGTGCTTTCCAAGCAAGATACCTTGTTGAAACAGTTAGCAAAGGGTGAGCAGGTTACGGATTTGTGCACATGGACTTGGAATATTAAGCAAGACAGCCACCAGTTTTCAGAGCAGTTGTCTCGGTTGCTGGACCTTAGCGATCAGCCTCTGAGCTTAAAATCACTGCTAACTAGCTTAATAGAACCCGACCAAAAACGACTGAATGAAGCGCTGTCATTAATCAGAGCAAACCAAAAAAGCCAGCTAGATATTCAAGTCTCACATTTAGGTCGAGATAATCAGCACGGTCTATTTAGGATAATTGGTCACGTTGAAAACGATACGCGTAATTTTGGTGAACCTATTTTCACAGGCACAATTCAAGATGTTAGCTACGTTTGGGCGCTGAATAAACAGCTTGAGCTTACCAATGTCGTATTTGAACACTCAACTGAAGGCATTATGATCACCAATCAGCACAATAAGGTCATCATGGTTAATAAAGCTTTCGAAACTCTGACTGGCTACAGCAGTAGTGAATTAATAGGAAAGGATCCGTCAATATTGTCCTCTGGGCGCCAAGACAAAGCGTTTTACGAAGCAATGTGGCAAGCACTTTCTAAACAAGGCTATTGGAAAGGTGAAATTTATAACCGCAGAAAAAACGGCCAAATTTATCCTGAAGAATTGACTTTGACTGCTGTAACCGATGATGAAGGTGAAATTACCAACTATGTGGCGATTTTTAGAGACATCTCTGAATGGAAGATAAATGAACAGAGGCTCATTTTTTACGCGAATCATGAACCATTAACCGCGTTGTTGAATAGACGCAGCTTTATGCAAAAGCTGGAGCATAAAGTCGCAGCGGCGGAACGTTCAAATCTGTTTTTGTTGTTCATTGGCTTAGACAGATTTAAGGACGTCAATGACTTATTCGGACCAAGTATTGGCGACAAAGTGCTAGTGTGTGTCGCTAAACGACTAAAGGCAAACCTTAACAAAGATAGCCTGGTCGCACGTTATGGTGGTGATGAGTTTGCTATTTTGGTCGACAACCAAACACAAGATAGCGCGTTAAAAATTGCTAAGGATGTTTCGTTACAGCTAAGCATGCCGTACGTTTTTAACGATATTACCATCGAATTAACCGTCTCGACGGGTGTCGCACAATTCAAAGCAAAACAAAAACTCAGCGCGGCAAACTTTTTGAAAAATGCGGCATACGCCTTAAATAGCGTAAAAAAAACCGCCAAAGGCCAAATTGCACTGCATGATGAAATGCTACAGAGTGCACATCTAAATAAAATTCGCTTACGTGACAAACTAAAACGCGCCCTAAAAGCAAGGGAGCTGACCGTCCACTATCAGCCAATTATAAACACCTATACGGGCCAAATAGAGAAGTTTGAAGCACTGGTTCGATGGTTTGATAATGATTATGGAGTGGTCTCACCGGGGTCATTTATTCCTATTGCTGAGGAGTTTGGTCTTATCCATTTGGTTGGTCAGTACGTTTTAGAGCAAAGTTGCCGTGATTTAGCCGTTGTACATGCGCTAGGTTTTAAAGAGATAGGCTTTTCGATCAATCGTTCAGTCAATGAGTTTATGACCACCAACAACCAAGCTGAACTCATCACTCAGGCCATTGAAGGTGCAGAATTGCCGTATGATGCGATCACCATCGAAGTTACAGAATCGATTGCAACAAACAAATATACTTGGAAGACCCTAAACCGGCTGCGAGAGTTTGGCGTAAAGATTTCGCTAGATGATTTTTGTACTGGTTATTCATCTCTGAGTAATTTGATTGAAAATCAAGTCGACTATCTTAAGATCGACAAAAGCTTTGTAGATAGTCTGGTCACCGACAAAAACAAGCAGACACTGATCGATTGCTTAATAAACCTAAGTCAACGTCTTAATATCACGGTCATCGCAGAAGGCGTAGAAACCCAAGAGCAGCTAAATGCACTGACTCGTTTTGGCTGTCGCCATATCCAAGGTTACTATTTTAGTCCTGCCAAACCGATTGATGAATGCATATCAATGCTACAGACAAACCAACAAAACGAGTTTGATGTGATCTCGAGTAACCTGTACTGATTAGTACTGGTTACTCGTGGTTTCTGGGTTCACAGTAAGGGTTTGACTAATTCGGCTAAAGCCTGAATGTGATCGTCCCTGTCATTTAACGCAGCAATATAGCGATAATGTTCACCGCCTGCCTGCATAAATACATCGCGGTTTTCAACTTCAAGCTCTTCTAGTGTTTCTAAGCAATCTGCACTAAATGCGGGGCTTAAAATTGCGATATTTTTAACACCTTGTTTTGGAAAAGCTTCTAGTGTTTTGTCTGTGTAGGGTTGTAGCCATTCGGCTTTCCCAAAGCGGCTCTGAAAAGTCGTCAAAACCCTATCCGTATCCAGGTTTAACTTTTCTACCACAAGACGTGTGGTTTGCTGGCAGAAACAGTGATAAGGGTCGCCTCGGTCCAAAAACAATTTTGGTGTGCCGTGATAGGAAAACACCAACTTATCAGGCATACCGTGCTTATCTAAGTCTTCCTTTATCGAATTCGCTAATGAGTCGATATAAGCAGGAAGCTTGTGGTAACCATTAATAAAATGGAGTTCTGGCACCCAACGCCATTTAGCCAATACTTTTGCTACGGCATCAAATGTTGAACCTGTTGTAGCGCTAGAGTACTGAGGATAAAGGGGCAGTATAATAATCCGCGTAATGCCTTTTTCTCTTAGTTGTTCCAAACCAGCCTCAATAGAAGGATTGCCATAACGCATGGCGGTTACCACCTCAACATTGTTAACTCCTTGCTTTGTAAGTAGTTCGCTTAGCTTATTCGCTTGGGCATGAGTGGTTGTGATAAGCGGTGAGCCGGCTTCAGTCCAAATGGTTTGATACGCATGCGCCGATTTTTTGGGCCTTACCCGTAAAATAATGCCATGTAAAATCATCAGCCAAATTAGTCTGGGGATCTCTACGATACGAGGATCGGATAAAAATTCCGCTAAATACACTCGAAGCGCCTTTGGTGTAGGGGCGTCTGGACTGCCAAGGTTAGTTACTAAAATCCCCGTTTTTGCGTTAAATCGATTGTCATGAGGGTTGTCTGTAATTGCAGAAAATCTCGACACCAAAAGCTCCTTAATCACTAAAGATAAGTTTTTCATTTTACAAGAAACATAATACGCACGTAAGGCAAAATTGGATTTCTTGGCTTATATTTTACAGTCAGCATATAAATAACTCACACCAAAGTATTAATTACTCTGCTGTGTATCTATTTACGCTTGCCTTTCATAAACTTAGTGCGTATTTTCCACGCTCTTGAAAGGATAGAATAACCAAATCCGGATAGGTGCTTAATGAGAGTCAATCAACCTGTAACCCAAAGAGAAAAAACGTTCCCGCCAGATGTTAGGCTGGTTTCTGTAACCGATTTGCAAGGCATTATTACTGACTGTAATGAGGCTTTTGTTCAGGTCAGTGGATTTTCGAGGGAAGAGTTGATTGGTCAACCGCACAACCTAGTACGTCATCCAGACATGCCAGAACTCGCTTTTAAAACCATGTGGGCGGAACTAAAAGCCGGTAAGCCCTGGATGGGGATCGTGAAAAACCGTTGTAAAAACGGCGACCATTATTGGGTTGACGCTTACGTTACACCAATAACCGAAAGTGGTCGAATTGTCGGTTATGAGTCGGTCCGGTGCGCACCAAAAAGAGAGTATGTCGATCGGGCATCTGCACTATATAAAAGCGTCCAATCAGGCCAGACTAAGCGCTTTACCTTGCCAAGGTTGGGTTATATTTGGCCAGTATTCAATATCATTTCTTCAAGCCTATTATGGTATTTTTCCTCGGAGTCAATTGGGTTCTTTTGGTTGATGGGCAATATGTTGGCGCTTTCTGCTTACTCAGTATGGCGCAATAAAGAGCATCTACAACAAATTGAAAATGAATTAGCGCACAGCTTTTGCGATGAAATATCACAACAGGTGTACACCCAGTGGGAGGGCACTCTAGGCTCGCTATTTGTGCGTCTAAAAAGCGAACGCTCACACCTAAATACCATCCTTACTCGTATTGAACTTGCAGCTTCTATTGTGTCTAAAGGGGCTAATACCGCAAGTCATGAAGCAGAAATTACCTATCGAGATCTGCAAAAACAACAATCGGAAACAGAGCTAGTCGCAACCGCTATGAATGAAATGACGACGTCGATTAGTGATGTATCAGAAAGCGTTAAACAAAGTGCGCAAGAAGCTCAACAATCGCTAGCATTAACTTCGCAAAGTGAGCAAATTGCAGATAAAACAAGGGTCGCCTTTCAAGAGTTAAGTGGCACCATTGGAGATATCAGAGACTCTGTTGAGGGGGTTTCAAAACAGACCGACAAAATCGCTTCAGCTGCACAAATGATTGAACAAATTGCCGAGCAAACAAACTTACTTGCACTGAACGCAGCAATAGAAGCGGCAAGGGCAGGTGAACAGGGCAGAGGGTTTGCCGTTGTTGCTGATGAAGTCAGACACTTAGCGCAGCGTACTCAAGAATCCACCAAAGAGATCCATGCGATCATCGAAGAATTAGCTTCTAGCACTGATGCGGCAGTAAATATTGCACAAAAAGGTCAGGACGAATCCAACTTAGGTATCGAGAGGCTGAATGAGAGCACCGAAATGCTGGCACAAATTACTAGCGCAGTAATTCAGATCAGCGACATGTCTATGCAAATTGCCTCATCCGTAGAGCAACAAGCTTCGGTATCTGAGGAAATCAATCAGCAAGTAGTGAATATTGCGGAGCTCGCACACAACAGTCTTGGCAGTGCTGATAACGTGCAGCACGAAAGTAACAAGTTAGAGCAAGTTGCAAAAGATATGCACGAGCTTATTGTTCGCTTTCAAAGAAAATGATGACAGTAGTTGGCGCTGACGCCTAACGAGGAAATGCAGATCGTGCCTACGACGCGCCATTGGCACATCTACTACAACCGTCAGATTTGATTACTCGTTTCAATCAAATCTGACCGGCCTATATAACATATTGTTTTTAATAATAAGCTTAGATTTTTCGCTTTAATCCTGACTTCGCGCGCTCTTTAATATTTGTTTGAATATAAATCTGGTCGGTGGTAGCAATTTTTGCATGACCCAAGTCTTCTGATAAATGTTTTAAAGGACGATGTTGCGCATCATGTGTCGCACCAGTATGGCGGAGCCAATGAGCGGTAGCAGCTTCTAGTTGTTCTGCATCTTCGGTAAATCCGTCTTCATTCAACTTTTCTATCGCTAAGTCAAAGCTTTGTTGCACGATACGTCTCAATTGACGAACATTCATGCCGCCTTGACCACGCAGCTTATGAATAATGGGAAATGGCTCATCGACACGCGGTAGGGCAGTCATACCGCGATATTGACGATAGCGTTTTAAATAGTCGATGAAATCTTCGCTTAGTGTGACATCTCGTAATTTATTTCCTTTGCCCATCACTCTAAGATACCAAAAGTTATCTTGATCTTGCCAAAAATGACTCATCACAGGAGACCAGTGAGGGCGGTCCGACAGCTCTGAAATACGTAAATACAATCCCTTTAAACAGGCCAAAGTAAATAGATTTCGTTCTAACTCTGGTTTATCTTCACACCGATCTTTGGTTACACCAAATACATATTCCCACTGTAAGTCGCTTAACGTATCTGGCATGTTGATCTGCGATTGAACAACTAAATAGGGGCTGTTTTTCTTAACCACAGGAACAAAATTGGTAAACGACTTTTCTTCAAGAATGGCGAACTTATAAAAAACATTCAGTGCCGTGAACATAGCCGCTAATGTCTGTTGGCTAACGCCATTTTCTTTAGCAACAAAGGGGCGCCAATTCGGATTGACCTGTCGAACCCCTAAATTCTGTTTGTAACGCCATTGGACTGAAGACTGCGCCCAAGCTTTATCTGGCTCAACAACGAAATCAACATAAGCTTCGATGTCATCACGCTTTAATTCAAATACAGACTTATTAGCAACTAACCATGACCATAAATAAAATCGTTCCAGCTCATTTCTAAATCGATTAAATGTCGCCTCAGACTTACGGCCATACACATATAAAAACTGAAATAAAAATGACAGATCTTGCCAGACATCCAATTGACAATCTAAATCAGACAAAAACTGATGTAACTCGGGATATTCCTGATGAAGTGTATTATCCTCAACATGTGCCATTTGATAGCGCAGCTGTTTGAGCGTATCGACCAAGGGAATAAGCATAAAAGTCCGATATTGGTTAGTATTGGACTTATTCTAAAAAGGTTGGTTTACAAAAGCAACCGATATCACACACAATAAAACCACCGATAATGGCAGCAGTGTTATGTTGAGAGAAACCCCCGCAAAATCATTACTCTGCGGGGGTTTTGTGGTTTATGGTCGGTCAAAATAGGTAGGTGACCGACCATCACAAAAGCATTGCTTTAGTGCCCGTAACATAATACAAATTATGGTGAGGTTGGCTTTCATCCCACATTTTAAAAATCATGTATTGAATATATAGCCTTCAAATTTAAACTCTTAAAAAAGGAAATTAATTATGCCACGCTTAAATTTAGTAATTAAACAATCTCCAAATGCTCCTATATTGAAATCTATAGATACTGCAGATATCCCTAGAGTTGGTGAGCACATTTTATATCGTGGCGATTGTTATGCTGTAATAAATGTTCTTTATGACATTGAAAATAAAGATGAAATCAAACTCTATTTAGAAACCAGTCATCATCCTTCTACTGGTGAAATGAAGTTTGGTGGTTAAGTAGAATTCGATACGATGCGGCTTGCCGCATGAAGCGCCAACTCGATAGTGATTTAACTCAGGTGTTTTAGCGCGAGAACCCGCCGATGGCGGTCGGTACTATTTCTGGAGACCTGACCCCGAGCGAATGCGTTCGCTCCCTTGATAAACCGAAACCAACTTTCAGTCAGCTCAGTTGTACCGAGTGGGGTACGGTGTGGAGAGTCCACATACTTTAATAGTGGACTCTAGTCTCATTTTGAAACTTTCTCTTCTTCTTCTTCGATTAGATCTTGTTTCGCCATATTTTGATAATTATCTATCATGTAATGAACAATGTCCGTCCAAGTTACTGATCTCCCTGTTTTATATGAAACCTCAATAGCTTTTCTTTCTAACTCTAGTTTCTTTTCAATTGGTATCGAGATCGTTGTTCTGTTTGCTTTCGCCACTTCTTTAACTCCGTTCTGTTAATAGCTGAATGTTAGCACGCTTGAATTTTATTATTCATCAATACTTGTATTCACCCATTCACTTCTGTTATAAATATCGCAGTTGAATAGATGTATTCACCTATTCAGGTCGGTAATGACCTGTCTCATTTTTTGGGATTAGTTACCATTACTACTCATCAGAAGGATTTTTTTGTGATAGACCTCTTGCGAATCAAAGTGCCATTTAACGACTCTGTCGTTGCTGCATCACCTGAAGGTGATAGCGGTTTGGTTGATTTGCGTGAATGTCAAAAACGCGGTTGCAAGATGGAAGCGGGGGACGTTACTTTTCGTCCGAACGACTATCGTCTAGATGCTGAGAACGTTGCACTTGCTGAGGTTTCATGTCTTAGACATCCTTTTGAATCACTTCCTAGCAGTTGGTCAACTTTAAGTTTTAAGGTTTATCAAGGCGGTTCTAATTACTATCCACACATTGAGCTTAAAGCTAGCCCTGCGAAACTCCTTACTGGTCAAAATGTTTTTGGTACATGCAACGTTATGACTTGCCTTGATTCGTTGGTTTCTGCTTTCTGTTACGCACTTCCTGATATGGTCGAGATACTGGATTTTGAACACGCTACGCTTGCTCAGATTGACTGCACTTTTACTGCTCATTTACCAAATGAGTCTGACAGCAGGAATGTGATACACGCACTTAGAAACATTTCAAACGGTCAAACGAGAGGTAGTAAATCATCGTTTGATACCACGGCCTACTTTGGCAAAGGTAGCCGCCATAAACGTCTCAAAGCTTACTTGAAGCAGTTTGAGCTTGCAGACCAAATAGCCAAAATCACGTCACGTTACGATAAGACCAAAGACCCAATTTATAAAATACAGCTCGATGCTATGAGCGCACCCGATGTACAAGAATTTGCTACAAACGCCCTTCGTTTAGAGGCCAGTATCATGCCCCGCATGTTGCATCGCCTCGCTATTCCTACGAATGTTTGGGAGTTTGAAAGTCACGCTAGAAGTTTTGATGGGTGTCTAATTAAAGAGCTATGGAATCACGCTTGGTCAGATATTTTTAAGACATTTGAGGGCGAACATATGCGTACATACAGCGACACTGAAGTTCATGAAAATTTGAGAGAGCACTTTAAAACAGAGACTAAAACTGGTTTTAGTTATTCCAAGGCTGATCGTCTATTTCGATTTTTCCGAATGATGAAGCACGAGGGTTGGGAAGAGGTTAAAGCGACTACACCAAAAGCAACTTTCCATAGAAGCATTAAAGAAATTACAGAGGTAGTCCCCAAGGCATACCTACAAAACCTACAAGCCACGGCATCCAATGTCGTGCCTTTAATCAGATTTATCAACGTCGATTTCGAACGCCAGCACCCAGCAGGCTGGACTGAACCTACGCGACTATCAGAGCAATTCGAAAGCGGCCTACGCTTAGTAAGTTAACGGAGAAAACACATGCAACATCAACAACTAATTATTGAAATCGTAAAAGGCCATGAGAACCCAATGCCTCGCACTGTTAATAAGGGCAAAGACAACGAAAGGGTGGTTTATGACCAAAAGGCATACGCTCATACGGGTGGTGCTTTTCCTAAGGAATTTCGTTTGTCTCACGATGACCACAACAATGCCTATCCAGTTGGCAAATATACGTTAGCTCTTGAATCTTTCTGTGTTGGCCGTTGGGGTGACCTTGAAATTAACGGTCGTCAAATGAAGCTTGTTCCAGCTTCTCAAGAATTGCTTAAGGCTGTCTGATATGCAATGCGTCATCATTTCCGAATCAGGCCAACTAATCGCAGCAACTGCTGAAACATGCGAATACGTTTTGTTGACGACTGAGCAGGTGACGCAAATTCAATTAAACGGATTGGTAGACACGCTCAACGAGCTGTTCCAATTTGATTTGGCTACGTTCGGCCTAATCAACGCCGCGGCATTGACCGCATTTTTTACCGCTCATTCAATTGGTCGAATCGTCCGAGTGATGGGCAAAACCTAAAAACACACTCAATTAAATTAAGGAAAAATCGTGAAATTACTATCAAAAATCGCTCTAGGTTCTACTGCTGCGCTAGGTTCTGCAATGGCGTCAGCTACTGCAACCACTCCTGATGTTGCGGCAACGATTGAAACCGCTGTTGCTGCTGGTCAGTCAAACTATACGCTCGTTGTCGTTGGTCTGTTGTCACTAGCTTCAATCGGTTTCGGTGTTGGTTTTATCATTAGCAAATTATCTCGTTAATGGTTACGACCATTATTCTAGGTACGTTTCTCGTTTGGGTCTTCGTCGAGGGCTTTTCTAGCGGGGTTCGTACCTCCTAATATTAAAGGCGTTATATGCGAGTTTTCTATACGGCGCTTATCAGCGCCTTTTTTCTATCATTCAACTCATTGTCCTTAGAGTTTAAACGTGATGAGCAAAAACCTATTCTCGTTCCTACTGACTATGGACGTTGCACTCATTTAGATGGTGGCGGTCATCTGCTGTCTGAATGTTTATCTGCTGTTGAATCCGCGAGTGAGGGCAAAACGTATATTTATACCGGTTTTCATTCAGGTCCTCTCGATGATAATTCATATCCTATTTTAGCTACTGTTACTGAGCGTCGCGGTTGTGATGGTCAGGACCATTGTACATTTGAGCCGTATATATATACCGCTGGGCGTTTTTACATTCAATTTACTGTTCAGGTAGAGGATTGCCCACCTGATGGTCACCCAACGTATACCCAAAAACGGGGTGGTGAAACTGATGACAACCCATCTCGTTGCATCGACCCAGCCCGTGATAACTGTCAGGAGCCATCGTTAGATGACCGTCCATCATTTAGTATAGGTGGTGGTAATCGCTGCTTCACCAATCCAGACGGCTCAACGTGTAAATACTCATCTGACAATAATGACATGATGATGGTGTCACCATTATACGACGGTCAGGAGGGGACTAGCTGTGGTGATGATGGTGATGGTGGCGATGGTTTACCCACTGTTCCAGATCCATTTATTCCGCCTGATTTGTCTGATTTGCCTGAGGCTCCTAGTACCGCTCCATCTGCTGAGCCGCTAGGCCAAATCTCCGACCCGTCAACCTCAGAAACCGAGCTAGACGGTATAAACCAAATGAACCGTAATGTTACTGCGTCTACTCAAAATCAGGTTGATTTTGGTCGAGCCAATGTTAGAGCGCTCAACAATATTTATATTGAGTCTAGGCACTCTAATGACCTGACTCGGTTTTTTTCCTCTCAATTAGACGTCATCGGTAAAAATACTCAAATTATGTCCGAGCAGGCAAATAACGCGTTTCGTGCTGCATCTACTAACGTCGAACAAACCGCTACTGTTGCGAATAACACTAGGTACATTGTCAATTCAACCAACGCCCAAACTGCAACACTAAATTCTATCCGTGACACACTCAATTCTATTAACGATAAACTCGCTGGTGATGAACCTTGCGAGGGCGAGGACTGCCCAGACCCTGAGCCAGATTGTGAGGGGTTCGAGTGTGCCGGTGTTGCTCAGGCGGGAAAGCAGGGGGGTCTGAATGACCTATTTACTCAGGATTCTATTGATGAAATCAGGGTTCAAATTACTGACCAAATCGAATTGAACACTGCAGAGCTAGACGACATTCGCACTCAGTTAGACACTGTTTTTGATGTTTCGCCAACCATTAGCGGTTCATACGAGGAGCGAACATTAGATATTTACGGTGAATCAATTGATATTTCAGTAGCCAGATTTAGCAATTTTTATCAAATGCTAGCAGCACCATTAATGCTAATCGCCACTATGTCCGCGTTGTTTATTTTGTTGAGGGAGCGCCATGATTAAATCCACACAAACCAAAACCATTTTATTAATTTCCGCATTTCTATTTTTATCGCCTGTAGCGCTAGCATCTCACTACGACGGTTATCAGGGTGTGTTTAGTTTTATGAACGATTTTGTTTCTGATATTTGGGATTTTTTAGATACCGACCTCCCTAATTTTATCACGCGTTTTTTTGCATGGTTCGTTGAATATGCAACGCTACTCAGACTCAAAATAGAGTTAGAGACTATTAAATTTAGTTGGCAGGTTTCGAAAAACATCATTGAGAATTTTCAGATAGCCAGTCGCATCACCTCGGCTGCTAATCAATTACCTGCTGACGTTCGTGCTGCTCTCGTTGATATGCGTGCATTTGATGCGCTCAATGTGGTAATTCAGGCGCTAATCACTCGCTATGTTATGAGGTTTCTATAATGGCGACGTCAATATTTCATGGTGCGCCAGGTTCGTTTAAATCAGCCTCAGCAGTTTGGTTTGAGTTATTGCCAGCGCTGAGAGCGGGGCGTTTAGTAGTCACTAATATCGAGGGCATTAAACCTCTGGATGATATCGAGCGCGAGTTAAACGAAACATTCCCTGATTCTGCAAAATTGTGGCGAATGTCTAGTCAGAGCGAATCAGGCCATAAATTGTGGCGTAATTGGTATCATTGGATGCCGTGCGGTGCGCTCATTATCATGGATGAGGTTCAGGATATTTACCCGACTGAAACCACTCAATTCAAACCTGAATCATGTGATTATCAGCCCGTTCAAAACTATCAGGATTATCTACCTAGTGACTGGTATCAGTACCATTTAGATACACTCGAAACGTACAAACCAGACGACCTAACTAGCGGTGATGTTGATGATTTGGGTATCGAGATATTTAACGAACACGGGCATATCATCTACCCAAAAACCCTAAAGGAGGCGTACATGCGCCACCGTAAATACAACTGGGACATCATTTGCTGTACGCCTGATATCACCTCTGTACATAAATACATCCGTAACGTTAGCCAGTACGCCTATGCACATAAATATTTTGACGGGCTAGCCAAAATTCCATACTTCAACCGGAGGCCGAGAATACATGAACATAATCCAAAATTGGACGGCAAAACGCCAAACAGGGCAGACCCGAAAAAGTGGCGCAAAATCCCCATCGACGTCCACAGACTCTACAAATCAACAGCGACCCAATCTATTACAGGCGCAACAGGAAAAAATTTTCTACTCAGTCCTATGTTTGCCTTTCCGGTGGTCGTTCTCACTTTGTGCGCTGGTTATTTCATCCTATATTTCAGTGGTGCTATGGATGTGGAAAAAAACCCGCAACCCGCGCAGGTTCCTACTAAAAATAGTAAAACGGATATTTCTACTGCTGTTAATAATGACCCTGTTCCGGCTGTTGCTCGTGAGCCTATTCATGTGAGTCTACCATTTGATGCAACTAGGGCGCAGGTTAGCGGTTATCACGTTAAATTTGACGGTGAGAAAATCGAACAGACTGCCATTTTGGAATTTGATACACCTGATGGTTTAGTTTCTCTAAACACGTTTGATTTGAAGCTAATGGGCTTTACGGTCAACATCATGAGTTATTGCTATGTCATCATTGAGCACGCGGATTACAAATACAATGCCTTTTGCAAATCAACAACGCCAAACAAACCAACCTATGAACCAGCTCAAACGGAGCCTAATATTGATTTTGGTTTTGGTGGTGACGCGCCAAGCGAAGCCTGAGCGTAGCGCGGCAACACCAAAACCCAATAATGGTTAAATCTTTAATCTAAGGATAAGTCACTGGTGACCCATGGAAACTAAGAACCAACGTTATGAAAATAAACAAAAATCTCGCGGTTTAAAAAAAGTTACTCTTTGGATACCTGAGCATTCTGAAGTTGAGCTCAGACAGACAATTGATTTTTTGTGTTCAAATACAGATCATGTTCCATATATGGCTAGGAGCATTAAGACTGGTAAGTTCAAGAAAATTGTATAATGTCCAATACTAGACAATATCGGTCATAAGTAATTGATTTTTAAAAGGTTAAATATTTATTTTAATTATTTTTGGCTTTATATCAACCTCCCATAATTTATATTATGTTAAATCAACTAGATTATCGTTTTGTTAGGATTCATCATCTCCTTGAAGGCAAGTTTACTGCTGCCAGCTGTATCGGCTATACGCTTTCACGCTAAAGACCTCACCAACTGGATTTGTCGCCACCCATTGCCGCCTAACATTTTCTGCGGCTAATACACCCTACAAGATATTTCCGGAACACTTTGCAATTCTGAGGTATAACAGAGTTAAACCTAAGTGTTAGAACAAGACTCCGCAAGAACTTATTATCTTTTTGCATAAACAACAAAACCTGCACTTGGCAGGTTTTGATACTTAAATTAACTCACCTCAGCTGAGGTGACTCAGCAGCTAGCTTACTTCAGATTCAGCGTCTTCACGCTCCATCTCCCTAAGTACCCTGCGCTTTCTCTCAGCGATGATTGTCATAATTAACGTTGCAATCACACACGACAATAGGAATGATTTAACGTACGGATAACTCTTTTTAACCCAGAACCAGTCCCAGTATGGTTTTGCCACTTCTACACTTAGCCCTAAAAAGTGCTCCATATTACGAATTATATTTTCAAAAAAGGCAGCTAAATCAACAACTATAAAAGCAATAAAAATAGCATAAAGCAATGCGTCTGCATAAGTGGTATAAATTAAGCGCCATTCATCGGGTTTAAAGCGGTGAATATATCTTAACGAAAGCCGAACTCGATACTTGATAAATAACAAGGTCACTAAATCAACAAAAAAGTGCATGCTATAAATATAGAAATTAGTTTGGTACCCTTTCATTCCCGCTTCATATAAACTGAGCAGGTACTGAAATAACATTTTTTCAGTAATTAAAGCAACTATCAGAAAGATCACTATATGCTTAATGTTCTCTTGCTCTTTAACGAGAAAACATAGCGCTAAAACAATACCAAGCCACAAAGCATTACCAAAATACGGAGATTCAAACTGAAAAAAGGATAATGCTACAGTTAGCAACAAACCAAAAAATAATATGAGCGTTGATAGCTTCATTTAAGCTCCTTGTACTTTACCCTTGTACTTATAAAATCATCGCGTTTGATAACTTTGCCACCTGAACTGCCACCAACTACTTTCTTTAATTCATCAACTGGAACAACCGCCATATAGTTAGCTGTTGGTGTGGTGGCTTGCGGCTGTGCGGGTCGATCTTCTTTTTCGTCTTTAACTTGGTCACCCCAGCTTCCACCAACCACTCCACTTAATACGTTACGGTCCATGCATTGTAGCTCACACTTACTTTTACTTTCAGCGGGTAAATGTGATGTTTTCTGAGTGTGGATTTTAAACTTTGATAAGAAAACGTTAATTTTATTTAAAGTATTGAATAGCATTATAAATTCCTCTCTAACTAGGCACTTAATGTGTGAACGTTAATGCTACTTTAGCCTGTGCGGGTACATATGAAAATATCACGTTGCATGAAATTTCTAATAAATTCTCAATATTCACATATGCAAAACAATTTATAAACATCACTTCACATTCCCACGTTGTTTTTTTGGTGTGGGGCTCTTACGCCACAGCTTTGAGTCGTCAATGACGGCTCGCAACGCTTTGAACTGCTCTCTAACAGGATTGAGGTTAATACCACAGTGGTCACACCAAACTTGGAAATAGGCGTAAGAGAATTTACCGATGTTGTTTTCGTAATTTTCGTAGGTTTGTCGGGATATACCAACCAAGTCAGCCATTTGCTGGGTAGTTTTGCCAGCAACAATGCGCATGCGTCGCAAATCTTCTCCTGTGCTGTAATCATCAAAACGACTCACCAACTCAATCCTTTTTTATTAGACACTAGATATTTTTAGATTAGATCAGGTTACAACTAGTAAAGTTACTAAACGTTTACAAACTGTGAACAGGCATTCTACTTTATGATTTATGAAAATCAAGCAGATGCGTTACAATTTTCCCGCTATTTTATACATAGTAGGTTTACTCGAATATTCTTTAACCGAATACTGCGTATGTTGGGTTAGGTTGGTTTCGCTAAGCCAAAATAACAACACTTCAGCGATAATTTGGGGTTAATTTTACGTTAAGGGGGTTTTTGCGTATATTGTTTCTACTCTTTTCGGCTACGCCTAATATTACCGCTAGATCTTGAAATTTTCTGCATTGACTTGCTACGGTCTGAAAGATATAACAGCCTGTATTGAATAGAAAATTACAATAGTGTTGTATGGAAACAGTTTACTTATCAAGTTTTTGGCCTAACACCTGTCAGTCCTTTTCGGTGTTACACTACTCGGCTGTTTCGACCGTTGCGCAATGCTTCTCTAACACTAGCCCTGATTTATACCTAACTTTTACCCCTGCTCCATTAAGCGATTATTATCATGTTCTTAATTAGCCAAACGTTAATTAGATCGCACCAGATGAGGCACCAACTGAATAACTAATAATTTAAGGAGTATTAAATGAAACCCATTTCATCAATACTATTATCCTGCTTTGCATTTGGCGCTTGCCACGCGCACGCATCTTTGTCTCAATCTGAGTTAAATGACTTGGCCAGCAAATTAGACTGGAACTGGGCAGTAATTGATAATCACCACAACGGAGCAGCGTCACACCTGCAAGAACTTGAGCTGGTAAACCATTCATCAACTGCCCTACCAGCCGGTAAATCTGACTGGCAAATCTATTTTAACAGTTTACCGCCTCTAAAAAATCAGCAAGTCAAAGGCTTACAAATTGAGTTTGTGCAAGGCGATGTCTATCGACTAGTGCCAACTGACGAATTTAAGGGATTGAAGGCCGGAGAAACTTTAATACTGCCTTATGAAGCTGGAAACTCGGTAGTTTCATTTACCGACTTTTTCCCACGCGTTTTTATCGTACAAAATGGCTTAACACCTGCTGTTATCGCGTCTACTGATACGGAAGTACAAAGCGAGTATGTGAAACCAATCACTAAACCACAACAGTATGAACGTTATGCCACGCCAAAGGACCACTGGCAGTTACCTACCGGTGAGTGGCGATATAATCGCTATTTGGCGGCGCAAAAACACGCTATTAGTGCTGAACAAGCCAAACGATTGATCGTGCCAACACCTGAGCGGGTCGAATATAGCAGCCGCAGTACCGAACTAAATGCAAATTGGTCGGTGAGCTATCAAGGCAGCGTGAAGTCTGAAATGCAGTACTTACTCAATGAATTAAAGAACAAATTAGGAATTAATCTGGCGGCAACCGCCGATCATATTCCGGCTGCTGACAAACAAGTCATTAAAATGACGGTTGATAAAAAAGTCGCAAACGGTGTGTCTGGTAGCTATATGCTAAACATCGACAGCAAAACCATTGAAATCATCGGTGCTGATAATGCTGGTGTATTTTATGGTATCCAGAGTCTATTGAGTGTTATTCCTGCAGGCGTTAAATCAGCCGTTGATGTTCCAAGGCTAACAGCGATAGATAGCCCAAGATACCAGTGGCGTGGCTTTATGTACGATATGGGCCGCAACTTCCACGGCGTAGAAGTCACTAAGCAACTGATTGACCAAATGTCTCGCTATAAACTGAACAAGCTTCATTTACACCTAACAGAAGACGAAGCATGGCGTATTGAAATCAATGGGTTACCTGAATTGACCGAGCTAGGTTCAAAACGATGCTTTGACCTGAGCGAAACCAAGTGCTTGCTACCCACACGGGGGGCCGGCCCGTTTGCTAATGGCAAAAATGACGGCTATTACTCTAAGGCTGATTTTATCGAAATACTAAAGTACGCAGCACAAAGACATATAGAAGTCATTCCTGAAATTGACATGCCAGGTCACGCAAGAGCAGCAATCAAGTCTATGGAACTGCGCTATAAAAAGCTGATGGCGGCAGGCAAAGAAACACAAGCAAAAGCCTATTTGTTATCTGATCCAGAGGATAAATCAGTTTATTCAACCATGCAGTATTTTACTGATAACTCAATCAATGTGTGCATGGACTCTACCTACAGCTTTGTTGATAAGGTTGCCTATGAGCTGCAACAAATGTACCGCGAGGCTGGATTGAAACTCAATACCCTGCATATTGGTGGCGATGAAGTTGGCCCTGGTTCTTGGACCAAATCTCCGATTTGCGATCAACTTTTTGCACAGCCTGACAGCGGTGTCAAAGGGCCTGCCGACCTAAAAGCTTACTTTACCGCCAGAGCTTCAAAACTACTGGGTAAAAGAGGCTTAGATATTGGCGCTTGGGAAGATGGGTTAATGTATGATCGTATTACTCCCTTCCCTATCGAACAATTTGACAGTGAAAATGTCTATGCCAACGCCTGGGACAATATTTGGGAATGGGGTGTCGCAGACAGAGCCTATCGGTTAGCCAATGCTGGATATAAAGCAATTATTTCTGCCGGTACGCATTTATATTTAGATCATCCACAAGAGCCAGATCCGAAAGAACGTGGCTTGTATTGGGCCTCTCGTTACACTGACGTAGAACAAGTCTACGGCTTTATGCCCGACGATATTTACGCCAATGCAGATTACGAACGCTCCGGAAAGCCAATCGAAAACCTTGAAGATTTGGTTGGCCGAGCTATGCCAAAGCTTGAAAAACCTGAAAACATTGTTGGTATGCAGGGACAAATTTGGACAGAAACCATTAGAACCCCAGAGCAATTAACCGAAATGCTATTTCCTCGACTTATTGCGCTTGGCGAACGAGCTTGGCATAAGGCTGAGTGGGAAGCTGACCAAAAGAATACTGTCCTCAAGACTAAACAATGGGGCCAATTTGCAAGTGTCATCGCGCTAAAAGAATACCCTAAACTCGCCGAGGCCGGACTAAACTATTACGTGCCAGTACCTGGTGCGAAAAAGATTGATGGCAAAATACACGTGCTAAGCCAGTTGCCCGGTCTTATTCTAGAATACAGCACTGACGGCGGACAAGATTGGCAACAATACCAAGGTCCGATTGATACTGATCAGCAAATATTAGTAAGAGCGAAATCGGGCGAAATGATCAGCCGTGTGGGAAGGAGTGACTAACGAATAAGTCCAATTCGCTTAATGAGTTGATCAATTTTGAGGTTAGAAAAACTTGTCGGCAGGATCGCTCTCGCGTCCTGCTAACGCTAAGGTAAAAGAAAAATTTCTAACACGGCTAACCTCAGGTTTAGCTCCTCAAAATGATTAATTTTTATTGTGGAATGGTATTAAACGCAACGTTGTTGATTCAAGATCCCTTAAGCTATCGTGGTTTAGGGGCTTTTTTGTTCCTGTATGAAATTTATTCTCTTTACCAAATAAAAGCGTTTACATAGGGTAAATAGCGAGATTAACACAACATGTAAGGAAAAAATGATGAAACTCGTACTGAAGAAAAAAGCGGTAATTGACTTGAGCAAAAAAGCGGTAATTCCGGCACAACAAACGCCTAATATTGGCGGCGGTGATACTCGCACCGCCCCCTGGATGTGTCAATTTAGTTATCCTGTTTGCTATACCAGCCCACAGATCCCTTGCGCATAGTAACGTACTAGGCACAAAGGAAAGATCCCGCAGGCCAGTTCGTTGCAACCCTTTAAAGTTTGAGGGCGGGTTAAATTTCCACTACTTGAAACCATATAAACGCAGCGTAAATTCAGTATCTTTTACCAGATTCAAGTAATGTAAAAAACGGAATGGCTGAGAACTGCAAAGCGGCAATAAACACATTGTGTTTGCCGCTTTGTTTATAGAGGTGTTAAGACTTTGAAATTAGTCCAGGTTTTGCTCCAAGAATACTGACTTTTCAATTTGCTCGAAAATATCTTGATAGTATTCGGGTGCCACAATCATCTCCGACTCTAGTATTTCACCTTCACTGTTCATACGCTTTGCAATGGCATTGATCCTAACCTTGGTGATCCCTTGTAATTGCGTTACATTCGCAGAAACGTCAATAGACAATGAGTCATCCATGTTATTATCACCAAAAATCCAATTCAAACCAAAGGTAAGATAGGTAGCTAGTGCTTTTGTTAATACTTCAGTGCCATTCAACTTAGTCGTAGTATAGTTCGCTAACACCACGCCCGCGTTTGAGTCTGAAGATTTAAGAATAAACTCTCGGTCCAACAGTGCATTGATCAGCGCCTTATACACAACTAAATCAGAGGTATTTTCATACTCTTTGGTTTGCATGCTTCTTACTTCTAGCGTCGACATTTGCGGCTTTGTTGATGAGCAACCAACCGACAACAAGGCAACCAAACTAACTAGCAATAGCTTTAATATCTGCTTCATAACCAAGGCTCAAACTTAAAATTTGCTACGGTGATAGGCAATACTTTCAACGTTGCTCGCAACATCAAATTTAATTATCACTGTTAGCGTGCTTGAGCTCACCTGACTTGAACCATACTCAGAAGAAATAACGCCACCGCCATTGCCTGAAAAGTATCCTAAAGCACCGCCAGCAGTTTGATAAACTTGCTCTTTTGAAAACTTGTCATATACCCAGACTTCGTTACCATTTGGTGCCGTTTTGACGATATTAGGACTTCCTAGAGCGACTACCACATCTGTCGAAGGCATCCCTTTTTTGATTTCCTTTTGCACTACGCCAACTGTCAGTTTGTCAACTTTTTCGCCTTCTTGCTTAGTTGTTTGACATGCTGATAATGTGGCTAGAATAGCCAAAGCCATAGCGAACTTGCTTAATTTTGCGTTCATGAATGTTCCTTTAATAAAAGTTGCGAAGACCTGAGATAAAGCACAGTAAGACTGTTAACCAAGCAACGATCCCTTGCCTATCCGTTCTCAATTTGGGTTCAGTAATTTAGAGCAACACACCTAAAATGGCAAGTAATATTGTGTAAGGACGCATTGATATTAATTAACCTCGGCTTTTTCTGATCCACATATCACTTTTTGGAAAAACCTTTCTATCAGCACTATCTTTAATGTTCTGTACAGCGTGTCGCTTCGCTTTTTTACGCTAGCTTCATATCACTAGCCAGTGATTGAGAAGGAATTTTTTATGAAACCTATTTCTATCCCATTAGCAAAAATTAAACCCCATTATGATGTTGTCGTTGTCGGTAGCGGCTATGGAGGCGCGATTTCAGCCTCAAGGCTTGCAAGGGCAAACCAGCATGTTTGTTTATTAGAACGCGGTCGCGAAATTCTAACCGGTTCCTTTCCAGATACGGAACTTGAAGCCGCAGCTGAACTACAAGTACATACCAACACTACAAGCATTGGCTCTAAAACCGGACTATTTGATATACATGTACAGGAACAACAAAATGTTGTCGTGGGTTGTGGCTTAGGAGGCACCTCTTTAATCAATGCCAATGTATCTTTAAAGCCGACAGACGATGTATTCGCTCAGCCACAATGGCCCGAAGAAATTAGGCAAGACGTAGATGAACACTTAGCTCATGGTTTTGCAAAAGCCACTGAAATGCTAAAACCTCAAACCTACCCTGACCACTATCCAGCTCTAAATAAGCTCAACGCACATCGAAAATCAGCTGAGCAATTTGGTGATGCATCGTTTTCAAAAGTCCCTATTAACGTGTGCTTTGAAACACCTGAAAATGGCGTCAATCATGTCGGCGTTGAGCAAACTGCCTGTATTAATTGTGGCGACTGTGTATCAGGCTGTAATCACAACGCTAAAAACACCACGAGAATGAATTACCTGCCCGATGCATACAATCACGGAGCAGAAATTTTTTGTGAAGCCAGCGTGCGTTATTTAGAAAAGACTGACGTTGGTTGGCGGATATATTATCGCCCCAATAGTGACGATCAGTTTGATTCTCCGCCACGATTTATTGAAGCTAAACTAGTAATACTCGCGGCTGGCACGTTAGGCAGTAATGAAATTTTACTGCGTAGCCGCAAGTTCGGCTTAGCGGTATCCCCGCAACTCGGCAAAAACTTTACTGGTAACGGTGATGTATTGGCGTTTGGATACAATTGCGATGAACCCATAAACGGTATCGGGTTCGGTAGTCACGACCCTAAATCTAAACATCCCGTCGGTCCGTGCATCACTAGCGCAATCGATTTTAGAACTGATAGCAATGCACAATCTAAAATGATTATCGAAGAAGGCAGTTTGCCAGGTGCTATCGCTGGAATTTTACCTGACACCCTTCAAACTACTGCCGGGATATTCGGTCATGACACCGATACAGGACTGTTAGACGATATCTCAGAGCAAGGACGTATTTGGCAAAGTAAGCTGCGTGGTGCTTACTATGGTGCAACCAACAATACGCAAACTTACTTAGTAATGAGTCATGACGATGGTAAAGGCGAACTGGTCCTAGAAAACGACAAGATTAAAATCAATTGGCCCAACTTAGGCAGCCAAAGCAACTTTGAATTTGCAGATCAACGTTTACGCAAAGCAACAGAAGCTTTGGGTGGTACTTATGTTAAAAATCCGTTGTGGTCAAAACTGTTCAATAAAAGTTTAGTCACCGTTCACCCTCTAGGAGGTTGTAACTTGGCAGAGTCCGGAAGTTTTGGTGTTGTTAATCATAAAGGACAGGTGTTTTGCGATGCTGGACAGTCCTGTTATGACGATCTCTACGTTGCTGATGGCTCGATCATCCCAACATCATTAGCTGTGAATCCATTACTTACCATTAGCGCGCTTGCCGAGCGTTGCTGTGCTTTAATTGCGAAAGATAGAGGGTGGCATATTAGCTACCAGTTACCCAGTGTATCAACAAAACCAGCTCAACAAAGTCCATTAGGCTTAAGTTTTACCGAACGTATGGCTGGGTTTTTCTCACCGCCAACCGATCCTGCCATTACCAATGAGCAGAAGTACTTTGAGGCCTATTCGCAAGGTGAGAGCAACCAACGGAGTTTGTCTTTCATTGTCACTATTGACTCCGATGATCTGTCTCATATGCTGCAAGACGAGCATCACAAAGCAACCATAAGTGGCACTGTCGAGTGTCAATTTTTGTCGCCTACTCCGCTTCAGGTCACACAAGGGGAGTTCAGGTTGTTTGAACGTCAAGCCTTTCCACCAGATACTCGCAAGATGATTTATAAGATGCACCTCAAATCGTCTGTTGGAAAAAGCTATTACTTTGAGGGGTTTAAGTTAATAAAAGATCAGCCAGGGAAGCTGGATTTATGGGACGATACAACGACTTTATTTGTAGACATTTACGAGGGAGAAAACGCCAACGGAACAACCGTTGGGCATGGCATACTACGCATAAAGCCAGAGGATTTTTTACGCCAGCTAGCCACAATTAAAGTCAGCAATGCAGCAAATGTAACCGAGAGACTCCGAACAATCGCACAATTTGGTAAGTTCTTTGCTGGTACTTTGTACGAAAGCTATGGCAGTATTTTTTATAATGCTAAAGCTGACGGCAGCAGTATTACTAGAAAAAAACGCCCGCTAAGAGCACCTGCACCAGAGTTACACACCCTAGTTACACAAGACAGTCAACAACTACTGCTTACTCGCTATCACGGCGGTACAAAGGGACCGGTAATGTTGGTACACGGATTAGGTGTTGCGTCGAGCATTTTCTCAACGGACATGATTGATACCAACCTAGTCGAGTTTTTAGTGGCAAATGAATACGATGTTTGGCTGTTCGACTATCGGGTCAGTATCGCATTACCGACTGCTAGGTTGCAATCTAACGGAGATCAAATTGCCCAATATGATTATCCCGCCGCAGTTGAAAAAATCAGAACGGTAACAGGTGCAAATGATATACAAGCAGTGGTCCACTGCTACGGTGCCACCACCTTTTTTATGTCCATGCTAAACGGCTTAAAAGGTGTGCGCAGCGTCGTCGCATCTCAAATTGCAACGGACGTCGTGTTACCCCTTTCAACTGAGTTAAAAACTGGCCTGCATCTCCCTTCTTTCTTAGAGCGACTGGGAATTGATTCATTATCGGCAAGGCTTCCAGAGTACAGTAATAGTCTAACTAAACTATACGATAAAGCGCTGAGTATTTATGCACTAGCCGAAGCGCAAGGACGATGCAACAACGACAGTTGTCACCGGGTCACTTTTATGTACGCTTCGTTATATCGGCATGATCAGCTTACCGACTTGTTACACCAGCACATTGATGAATTGTTTGCAGAAGCAAATATAGAAACGTTGGAACATCTCGCGACGATATGTAGAGCAAAAAGGCTAGTAAATGCGCAAGGTGAAGACGTATACATGAGTCATATAGAAAGGTTAAACGTGCCCATTCTTTTTATCAGCGGTGAGCATAATGAATGTTATCTACCTGAAAGTACTAAACTGTCTTATGATCGATTATGTCAGCACTTTGGAAATGAAAAGTTTTGCCGCAAGGTCATTGCAAACTATGCTCATATAGATTGTATATTCGGAAAACAAGCCGATAAAGATGTTTTCCCTTATATTCTTGAGCACCTCAATAAAACGTAATTGCAATCGCACCTGCTGCAAACTCAAAATGCATACACGCTGAGTTTGCAGCACAATGATTACTCCAATTCATCTCTGCTACGTGTACCCGGTGAAAACCCTAATGCGAGCTCTTTTAACTCAAATGTTAACTGACGAATGGGAAAGTTTCTAATGTTTGCCAGGACAATTACCGTTAACTGGTCGTCCTGATAATAATGCAGATTAGTTAAAAAACCGTCCATTGACCCGCCATGACGGATAACTTGCCCACGGCTGTTTTCTGCACGCTGATACGGTTGGATCCTAAAGCCATAGCCATAATTTCCAAAAGCTTCACTGGCAGGCGTAAACAGTAAACGCAAACTGTTTTGTGTTAAAAAGCCAGGCTTGGTTAGTGCTTGCTGCCAAGTGAGTAAATCATAAACCGTGGAGTATATATCTCCAGAGCCTAACGCATAAGACACTATATTCTCATCTCTATTGATGCCAAATAGCCCTTTGCGATATCCGTTAGCCCTATTATCTGGCGGGCTGGCCATACGTTCGACACCGCTGTGTTGCATATTTAACGGCTTAAAAACCAGTTCCGACATCGCCTCGCTGTAGGTCTTATCGGTCACTTTTTCAATCACCAACGCGGCAAGGTGATAATTTAGATTAGAATATTGATACTGTGTTCCTGGCGTAAAGTGCAAAGGAGATTGATTAATAATTTCTAATATTTCTTTAGATGACACATCTTTTTGCTCAAAGGATGTCAAACGCTCCAAATGTACGGCCAAGCCCGACTGATGTTTTAGTAGGTGGTGCAGCGTCAGGGCTGTCGCTTTATTGGATTCTAGTGCTGGCAAATACGCTGAAAGTGGCTTTTTAAGGTCTAGTTTACCTGCATCAAACAACCGCATAATTGCCACTGCCGTAAACGATTTGGTTAACGAACCAATCAAAAACTGAGTATCTAATGCATTGTTTTTTTTATCTTCTCTGTCAGCAAAACCGTATGCTTCGCTAAACAACACCTTGCCTTCTTTAGCGATTAATACCGCACCTTGGAATTGGTGCTGCTGTTGGTAAGTCAGGAGGTGTTCGTTAGCCAGTTTAGTTAATTCGAAACCACACGCGACCGAACCAAATTGCATTACCCAAACAAAGAACAAAATGAAAACTTTGGTGTTGATATTCATTAGAACCACATCCTTATAATTGTTGTAGAGTATCTTTAATCCCAAGTGAAATATTGCTTTTACTGAATATGCTTTGTCATTTCCACAACAGCAATTTATGACCAGACTAACAAAAACTCAAAATTATTCCTAAAAAACACGACCAAAAGCAATACATTACAACTAGGTGTTAAAGCGGGAACTAGTAATTTTGTATAGTGCAATAAAATCAACTAGACTGACAACCTTACTTAACATCTCTTTTACCCTCAATTTAGGACCTTTTTAATTCGGGGCACTGTGATGTAGATTAATTTATAAATAATGGAGTCATATATGAGACGCTTTATCACTTATTTTTTTGGTGCTTGTCTTATTTCATTAGCGGGATGTGGCGGCGGAGGCAGCTCAGATTCAGGCTCAAATGGGAGTGATACTCCCCCCACACAAACCGTATCAAAGGGCGCATTATCAATAACTATTAAAGGCTTACCAGAGAACACAGATTCTAATGTGAGCATAACGGGACCTGATGGCTACAATAACACTATCACTAGCTCAGAAACCCTTACCGACTTAGCCGTTGGCAGCTACACCGTAACAGCAAATGACGTCACGGCAGACGCATTAAACTTTGATGTTCTACCTACTACTCACACTGTTACTGTTACAAAAAATACAACAACCAATCTTCAACTCGTCTATCAAACCCCAGTGATAAGCACAGGGGTGGTGAGCAACTTTGGTAGTATTTACGTTAACGGTACACGTTATGAAACAAACACGACTGAATTTAAAGACGAAGATGGAGATCCAACTACCGAAGAAGACTTTGAAGTTGGTATGTTAGTCACTGTGGTCGGTCGTACAGATGCAGATGGTGAAAATGCCCAAGCAGAAGAAGTTTACTTCGAACTTAAGGCAAAAGGCCCTATTGAAGCTATTTCTTTAACCGAATCGAGTATTCAGGTATTAGGTCTGACATTTAAGGTAGATGAAAGCACTGAGTTTACTGAAACCACTTTTGAAACCCTACAAATTGGTGACTTCATTAAAGTAAGCGCCATTCAAGACGAACAACAGCAGCTTATTGCGACCCATATTGCTTTGGATGATTCTGAAACGACTCTAAAGCTCGCAGGTACTATTTCTCTATTAAATCCAGAAACACTCACTTTCTCTTTAGACAACCTGGTTGTCGATTACAGTGCGGCGCAAATCGAAGGCGCGCTGGCTGATGGTGAGCAAGTCGTTGTTTACAGTGAAACTTCTACCACAGAGGGGGTTCTGGCCGCAACAGAAGTGAAAGTCATAGAGCGAGAAGATGAAGATTCTGAGACCACAAGCTTCCAATATGCCATTGACGGCGTGATCAGCGCTATCGAAAATGAAAATGCATTTATTCTGGGTGACAATACAGTTAACTGGTCTTCTGACACAGAGTTTTTTGGCGGCAGTGAAACAGATCTGAATGTCGGAGTGAGAGTCAAAGTGCACGGAAGTTTAGCCGATGAACAGTTTATTGCACGCAAAATTCGCTTGGACAAGCAAGGCGTGATCAAGCTGGATGGTCCCATTGGATCAATCAACAGTGAAACCCAACAAGTTACCGTACTAAATACCCTATTTACACTTGACGCGCACAGCAAACTCAAGGACAAATCTAGTCAAAAAGTAAGAAGGATGACGCTAGACGACTTGGTAATTGGTGACATTATTTCGCTGAAGGCCTTTTTATCCTCAGAAAATCAAACATTACTGGTTAAACAGCTAACTAGAGAATCCGTTTCTACTGACGAGCCCTCTGATGCAGTAAACATAGACGGACTTATCGAACAAATCAGTGCACCGATAATAACGGTACAAGGTGTAGATGTTACGACCAGTGCAGTCACTGAATTTGAAGTGAATGATGAGCCTGTCGATTCAGAAAGTTTCTTTGCCACGGTTCAAAGTGGTTATTTAGTTGAAATCGAAGGACAAGTGCTACCAGATAATCAGGTGTTAGCGTTAGAAATCGAAGCAAAATCTGCTGCTGAAAACGATGACGATAACGACACACAATACGTAAAGCTTAAAGGAGAAGTGCAGGATCTTGTCTCTTCGTCTGAGTTTAGCGTTAGCGGCCGCAGTATCTCGACAAACGAATTTACGCGTTTCGAGGATGGAACAGAAGCCGATTTAGCCGATGGCGTGCTGGTTGAAGTGAAAGGTGAAGAGCTCTCTGATGGAAGCATCCTTGCCACGAAAATTGAGTTTGAACGAGAAGATGACGTCGAAGAAGTGGAAGTAAAGGGCCTGGTTACCGCATTTAACTCTGTTACCGACTTTTCAGTAGAAGACCAAGCTGTTACAACCAACGAGCAAACTCGTTTTAAGGGCGATAGTGATGCTCTTTCGATTGGCGTGAGTGTCGAAGTAGAAGGTATACTCAACGCGGAAGGTATTTTGGTTGCTGAAAAGGTCGAAATAGAAGACCAACAAAATGAGCTCGAAGTATCTGGACAAATCTCCAACTTTGTTTCGGCTCAAGCGTTTTCGGTCAATGATCAAGCTATTACAACAACAGCAGAAACTAATTTCAAAAACGGAAATTCCAGCCGTTTAGCTGACGGCGAATCTGTCACTGTAAAAGGTTCAATAAACCAAGAAGGTGTTTTAGTTGCTAGCAAGGTGGAGTTTGAAAAACTTGAAAAGATAAAACTAGAAGGCAGTATTTCTAGCTTATCAGAGCAAGCTTTCACCATTTCAAACTTTACTGTTGAATATTCTGCTCAGACTAAATTTGAAAATGGTCAAGCGACCGATCTAGCAGTTGGCGTCAACATTAAACTCGAAGGTAGAAAGCAAAGTGATACACATGTTACAGCTGAAGAAATCGAGTTTATCGATGCCGATGATGAAGATCAGCAAATCGAAGTTAGCGGACGGATTAACAAATTTACCTCCGCAACCGACTTCTCTATTGGTTCTCGCAAAATTACCACAGATGCGAATACCGTTTTTATCGATGGCAGTGCTGCCGAACTTGAGCGAGGAGCTCGTGTAGAAATCAAAGGATTATTGCAAGCGAACAATATTGTCCTTGCTACTGAAGTAAAATTTGACGATTGATTACAAGTGAAGTTTGCATCAAAGCCTTCGATGCAAGCTTCACTTTCAGCCTGTTTATCGCCGCCCAGTGCGGCTAGCATTTGATCATCAACTCGATTTACCTGTCAGCATATTTCGTAACACATGGTCTTTGTCGATAAAATGATGTTTAAGTGCAGCGGCAATATGCAGACCCACGACCAATAATAGTACATAGCCCAAATATTCATGCACCAAAGCACTTAGTGCGTAACCCATTTGACTATGCGCAATCACCTGCCCTTCGGCATCTATATTTTCGCTAATAATTTCCATACCGAATAGCGCAACACCATGACCACTAAAACCCGAGAGCATCAAACCGGAGGTTGGCATCAGTACACATGCAAATAGTATGAATAAATGCACATTGTTGACAACTACCTGTTGTGGTGTCCCTTGCGCAGCCGATTGCCAAGGGTTAAGCCTTCGATAGAAAACCCTGACTACTATGATGAATAAACTTATTATTCCGAATGATTTATGCCAATCGTAGAGTGAGTAAACCTCTCCTCGGGTCATTAATACACCCGATATCAACAAACCAATGACCAAAACAGCACTGAGCCAGTGAATAAATCGAGTCATTTTATGTCGTTCATTTTGCATATCGCTTCCTCCAATAAATGAGCGAACGACAAATTAATATGTCTGGACGACGCAAATCTAGCGCTTTGGTACGAACGGCCGGTTTTTGTTAGCAACGAATTGATAATGTGGCTTAAGGGATAAACGACACGGTGCCTATCCTACCCGTTAAAAAACAAACGTGCTTAAACACCAATTAAGCGCAAAACCCTTAATCCATTACTGAATAAATTTAATATTACTCCAAATATCATCTAGATAAGAAGCTATGCCGCCAAAGCTAAAGAGTGCCGAAATTGTCAAATATATCTGCCTTTAACTGCCGTAGCTCATATTTTTTCTAGCGTTAAAAAACAGATTTAGACTTCACCCAACAGGCGGCTTTGAGCGAGGAGCGGCCGTTCGAAAACATTTAATTTATTTTTTAGTCCTTAATTGATTTAAATTACTTTTCAATGCGTTAATATTTGTTTGTTTTACAAAGTAAGCAACTTTGCCAAGTCTCATTAATGAGGTTTTAGATGTTTCGGGAGGTCGACAGTGAATGATATTGAAAGGAATAAGCTAATTAAAACAAGCTGGGAGTTACATAGTTTGGTAGAAAATAGTTACCTTAGTAACTCCGCTACCCAAAGCGATGAAGAATGGCTAGAGAAACAGCGTATTCTTTTAGCAGACATGGCAATTCATTTGTTACAAACAGCTGTGAAGCCAGGAAACATAGAACTTGATAAACTAAGAAATAATCTGCATTCAATTCTAACCATCACAGATCAATTTCTACCACACTCTGAACTTAAAAAAGCAACAGATAAGCTTTACGAATAAACATATAACACACTGTTAAAATTGGATAAAATTCGACAAATCGAAGAAAGTAACTGCAGTGGCATCTTGAAAATTCAAGACGAAGCCAACCATGAAGTCGGCTCAGAATAATTGGGTTTACTCAGGTCTAAACAGACTGCATCACCGGACACTTATTTTGTCTGGGTTTCAGATCAGGATGATGCCTCAGGGTGTTTGTTAGTACCCCCATGAAGTGGGAGTGCGCCACCAAAATTATTTTAGCCTCTGGCTGACATCAAAAAAGTAATTACTCCCTTTACTATTTGCATCCATAGAACGCGGTAAGTCTGGTTGCTTCTAGTCGGATGGCGGCGCTGCGCGCCTTATGCCGAGCTACATCAAAAGGTAGGTTGGTTAAGCTGAAGGCGCCACACGACAAAATTTTAGGTTCACGCCTTGAGGCTCAGGTTATGGCGCTCATGCTACTGCCAGATTTGATTAAAGATTATTCATTTAGCGATTATTGTCTTTCACCTGACAAATAGGTGGCTAACTGCTCAACATGCGTTTTTGTTTCACCAATTAATGATGTAATTTGTTCGGCAGAATCGGTCGAGCTTTGGGCGAGATTTCTGACTTCGTCCGCAACCACTGCAAAACCTCTTCCAGCTTCTCCAGCACGCGCTGCCTCAATAGCCGCATTTAATGCAAGCAAATTAGTTTGGTTCGATATGTTATTAATGGACTGCACAATCAAACTAATCTTATCAAGCACTTGTGACATCGCGGAATGTGTTTGAGTAATCATCTTATTTTTACTTGAAATATCTTCGGCATAAATCAATATCCCAGATGTTTTGTCAGTCATTTCATTGATGGGTGTTGCCACTATATCTAAACGAAACTCACCAACGCTTGATTGTAAGTTAATTTCAGTTTTAATACTTTTACCACGGATGAGCTCCCCCCAATCTTCGTTATTAAAATGGGATTTCATATTGCCAATGGCTGCATTGAGTTTGTCAATGTCTGCAACATTAAACAAGTCTAACGCAAGTTGATTGGCTCTGTTAATTTGTCCAACATTATCCGTTTCTATCACCAGATTTGACTGTTCAATTGCAGCCATTTTTACATCAGATTCAAGAGATAGCTTTTTGGTTTCGTCTATATTTGCTTGAACAGCAACGAAATTAGTTAATTCGCCTTTGTCATTAATCACGGGATCTATTGCTAACGATATCCAGTAAGGAGTTCCTGACTTGTCATAGTTTAATATTTCTTCATAAAATGACTCTCTATTACGAAGTTTTTGTCCAATTCTCGCTACCGTTGCTTTATCTGTATGTTCACCTTGCAGAAGCTCTCCTGGTTTCTTCCCGAGCACCTCATCTTTAGTATACCCAGTCATGATTTCAAAGCCTTCGTTAACGTATTCAATACATCCAAGGCTATCCGTAATGACCACTGAATTGCTGGTATTGTTTGCCACTAAAGAAAGCTTTTCGAAGGACTTCTTCGCATGATATTGAGCGGTCACATCTCTGACAAACGCGGTGTATAACACTCTGTTTTCTAGTTCTATTTTTGACAAAGATAGGGCAACCCAAATATCTTCACCTGTAAATGTGGTGGTCGGTAACTCGATGGATGTGCCAACCACGCGGTTGTGACCTGAAGTGCGATTGCGATTAATAAAGTCATCGTGTTTTGGTTGGATGTTTTTTGGCACAAGTGCCTTAACGTTTTTTCCCATCACATCTTCTTTTTTACATTTCCAAATCGACTCTGCTGCTGAATTAAAGAATATGATTTCGTTTTTTTCGTTGATCGTGACTACACCATCAACACACTGTTCAAGGGTTTGATCTATGATTTGTTGGGTTTCTTTTTGCTTCGTAATATCTCTGACTATTGCTGAATAAAGCCTTTGTTTACCGAGATCTATCTTTGACAAAGATAAACTAATGGTACGACGCTCACCCTGTTTGGTTTCAACAAATAGTTCTAATGTTTGACCGACGAGTCTATCATCATCGCTTTGTCGATGACGATTTACATGCTGGTCATGGTTTGTTCTAAACTCGGCAGGAACGAGCATTTTAACGTTATTCCCTAGTACCTCACTGGCACTATAGCCCCAAATAGCCTCTGCGGCTTGGTTAAAAAAAATCACTGAGTTGTTTTCATCAATTACTACAACACCGTCAATAGAGGCATCTAGCACGCTTTTGTAGAGTTTAGAAATATCTGATCGAAACCAATTGAACATAAGCCCTCCATATATCGACCGAGTCAATACGTCAAACAAACTTATTTGGTTCAACTCTTATAAAAAGTGCACAGCTAAATTGCACTATTTGCGCATCAAAGATGATTGTATCATCGGCTATTTCAAGTTTGTTTTTTGGCTAAAAGAAAGTATGAGAAAGATGTAATTGATTGATACGAGTGATTAATGTAGTGAGCAAAACAACTGAGGAAAAGCGCTACGAAAAAAGATAGTTCACTCATTTTCCATCTAAAATCCCCTTCCGTAAAGAGCAAACATAGTGTGCTCTCTACTGACGCTAATTATCTTATTTACAGGTTATTCTTAGCATAGTGGACAATTGCATTGCCTAAGTAATCAACCATTTCAGGATGGTATGAATTATGAAACTTTTCCATCTCCTTGTTTTCTTTATAAAAGAAACCCATACCAATATAAGCTTTTTTTGATGGTGTATAAAATCTACAAGCAATTTCAAAATGTTCTTTTATTAGCGATTGAACACTATCATTTGCAACGGTCAATTTACCAACGTATTCAGCCAGTTTTTTATATAAAATATCCCAATCTTGATGGACTAGTTCTCTATTAACATGTGACCAATTATTAGTGTTTGATAAACTGTAAGCTTGCTCTTCCTCTAGTGCCTTCCGGCACTCGCTTACATATTCTTTACTTAAATTATTCATATAAACATTCCCTATCTTTACGCATATTTTCACTTAGCTCACGAGTCAACATCACAGATCGCTAAGCTCCTTTTTGCCAGGTGAAATTTTGCTATTTTTACATTTTATTCAACAATTTAATGGCAATACTATAGCCTGTAGCGTTACTTTGGCAAAAGGTGTTTTGTAATTTTTCGTATTAACACATAATCAAGTCGGTTTCTATGCAGGTATAACACATCTGCATTTACACCTTAGAGCACACGTCACCGGATATAACCTCTGTATAGTAGCCTTAATTATTTGATACTCGTACTTTAAATTGGCATGTTTTTAGATTTTATATTGACACAAAGGTGACAGTCAGGTTGTGTTGTAATAGGTTAACTTACAGTCTCAAGTTCCATGACCGAAACCTTTTTCAACTGCCGCTTTACGTGCGCTTTACTGCGCTTGCTCAAGGGGATCTCGTTTCCTCTGGTTAAAGTCAGTATCGCAGCACCCGAAGGTAAGCTTTGTAGCGCAACGACCTTTTTTAGGTTAACAATATAACTGCGATGACACTGACAAAAGTCACTCGACAACTCATCCAACATTTGCTTAATACTTGTCCGCTTTAAAAACGTACCTTGCTCTGTTGTTATCTCAACATAATTTCCTGCTGATTGAATAAAAGCAATATCCTCTAAGTACAAAGTTACGGGGCGGCCTTTAAATTCGAGCTGAAGACTTCTATTGCTGCTTACCATCAAGTTGTTTATATTTTCTCTGTCATCATTAGTTTTACCATTAGCTAAACGCTGGTAGACAAACAAATACCAGTAAAGAACAACCACGGCACATATACCTATCTGCTTGGGCAAGAATAGAATAAACTGCTCAATTAACTCGGATTGATAATATTGATAGTCATAGGCGAGTTGCAAAGCCGCTGCGCTATTAACCAAAAATAGACAGAGCACTAAGGTCTTTTGTAAAAAAAGTTTTGATAATCGCCATGACGTTAGTTTGTACAGAAGCAGAGGAGCGAAAACATACCAAACTCCAGATAGCTTTAGCCACCACAGAATATGATCAATAAATTGTGTTTGCTGTTTGGCGACATAAATATAAAAAAAGATACTGTAAATAGTAATAAAAACAAAATATCCGGCACCAAATAGTGCCATATATTTCAGTGCAAGTTTTAACTCAGGAGTTATCTCCCGCCCTAGTAACTTAATCAGTTCAAACATTTTGCTAAAGAAATAACTTGTCCCTATACAGATGGTAACCTATTAAAATGCAGTTTTAAAATACTAAAGTCACTATTATGACTTTCAAGCTGTCCTTAGCACTATCGTCTGAATGAAGGAATTCCTGTTACGGTACAATCCACACCCATCATCCCAACTTCTTAGTCAATTCGAATGCAATTATGTCGGTTCTCAACTAACCTTTACTGTTGTAATATCAGCAATTACTAACATCGTAAGATGTGAATAGAGCAGGAGTTAGATTTGTTGCTTAAAGCCATCGCTATTCTATGTTTAATTATCACCTATCACACCGTTGCATTAGCCAATGTTGAAACACTACCACAGCGTTCCGCAAGCGATATTTTGCGAGAGGCGGAGGATTATATCATCGTGGAGGCGTCTCGGGCTCTTGAGCTATTGTCACAACCTTACGATTTGTCAACGCTCACAGCAGCTCAATCTGTCAGGTGGCATTTAACTAAGATGCGTGCTGCCATCGCAACTAATAAACTAACCGGAATAGAAAATGAGATTCAAGCGTTATTCAATTTAAAGCAGCACCAATACTTTCAGGATAATGCCATGGAAGCGTTTAGGATCTCTGGGATTGTATTACGTAAATTGGGCCATCTAAAGCGAGCACAACAAAGCTATCAGTGTGCGCTACTGCTTACCAACACAGATAAAGAACGCATTGGTCTATTGATCAATCAAGCTGTGCTGGCAAGGCATTTGGAAAACCATCCACAGGCAAAACTTTATTACAAGCAAGCTGAAACCCTAGCGCTCAGACTGAACAATAAAAGAGCCTTAGCCACAATTTATAACAACTTAGGTACATTAGAGTTGGATATGGGATACCTAGATAGAGCAGAAGAATATTACCGCAATGCGCTCAGCGGCTTTCAAGAAACTAACAAGCGTTCTGGCATCATCACTGCAGGAACCAATTTGCTATTGATTTTTAGTATTCAAAAAAACACCTTGAACTTTCAAAGATTAATTGGCCCCATGACGACATACATCGAAAACTACCCCGATAGCACCAAAAAGGCGTTGTTAACATGGCTTGTCGCTGCAAACAACGTAAATAAAGGTGAAGTCATTGATGAGAAAACGAAAGGCGTGTTAATCAACGGGTTTCATCAGTTGGAAACTTTAAAACTTCAAGCCTTAGTGAACAATTATCTCGCCCCGAAATTTGACTTGAGCTTTGAAATTTCTGCCACTCCACAGCGTTTAACTCCGCCAGATTTAGTTTGGTTCCACAAACTTGAGCGCTGTTTTGATATTGTTAATTGAGTCATCCTAACCTTTTGAATAAAAAAATGTTGGTGATACTGCGCACCAACATTTGAATGACACATCCCTGTTTTAGTGAAACATAATAATTTGAAATGAAGAGCATCGACTCATCTTAGAAACTCCAAGCAGTTCCCAGTGTGAGCGACTTGACCTTGTCATGTCTTGGATAGCTTTACCTCGCTAAGGTCAGTAATTAGCTACCTCTGTTATAGTTGCTTATGTTGGAGGCTTTCTAGATATCGTCATTTAACTCACCTTTTCATGTTGTATCTTGCATTATGCAAGGTGCAGTCTTAAATAAAGAATGCAAACATACCTTACATATAATGAAAAAGCTTATCCATTACAGCTTCTTACACAAAAATACATGCATTAAAAAGAATACTAAATTACGCAAATATCTTGATACTCTTTTAGATAACAATCACTAAGAAAATTAATATGCTTTATTTCATTAGGTTAAATTTCAAACAATCAAAATCGATTTAATAGCGTTTTATTTTTATCAATATTGCATTTTGAAATTATGAATATTCCGAGCATTGATAAAAAATCTATGTTATTTAACTTAGTGGTTACTAACTTTTACTGCAATTACAATTTGTATGATGTGTTCTCTTCAGTACCCGTAAAAAGCCCCTCGCCAAAACAAGGGACTTTTTCGCAGTCACTAGTATTTGGCGACTAGTTCAAGCTGTTTGGTTCCTGTTTCAAAACGTTCCTGGTGAACGTTATCTACAAAATACCATTGGCTATCTACCTTCTCTTTACTGAAAGTAAGCGTCAAATACCCTCGTTGATAGAGGTTGGCATAATCTAAATCATCCACCAATATGGTAAGTGCCTGTGCAAACTTCTGGCATTGCTCAGGCGTTAACTTAAGGTATGACTCTAATCCAGGTGAGCTTACCGACGCGGTTGCGTATTCATAACCACACACTTCGCCTTGTGTATCGCACAACTTACCTGCCCACGCGTTATGGGTATCCCCTGCAACTACCACCAAATTTTTGCCAGCAGCCTTCGCTGTTTTTAAGATCACTTCGCGCTCTATTGGATAACCATCCCAAGCGTCTAGATTGTATGGCGCTACCGTGGTAACACGTGCTAATTCAGCTTGACTCAAACTCGTGTCTTGTTGCTTAGCCCGTACCTTTAATTCTGTCAACTGAGTAATAGATGAAACAACATCTGTTGACGGGTTCGCCAATGCGGCAAGTAACTCTGCAGGTATCGTCATTTTAGTCATTAAAACTTGTTGACCAATAACTTGCCATTTTGATCCTGAAGTTTTGATATTATCGGTCAGCCATGTTAATTGGTTGGTGCCTAACAATTGTTGCTCTGTCGATAGCAAATCGTTTTGGAAATTCAGTAAGTCTACTTGCCCAGTCTGCGCGTCGATATAGTTAGCGTAGTTTAACGCTTTCGCTCGGCCTTCATGCCGTGTATCAAGCATATAAAGCGAAATCAAATCACCAAAGTCAAAGCGACGATATAGACTTTCCATCTGATCTTTTACCATAGGGCGAATTGGCATCCACTCGTAGTACGCCTGCAAGGCGGCCATTTTACGAGCAGAAAAGTCCCCCTCACCTAAGTTGTGGTTTTCAGCTCCATCAACATAAGTATCATTACACACCTCATGGTCATCCCAAACAGCGATAAATGGCACATTTCCATGGAGTGCTTGAAGGTTTAGATCAGAACGATATTTTGCATATCGAAGACGATAATCCTCAAGAGTCAGTAGTTCTTTATCGTTACCTGTATCGAGGGTTCGACCCATTTCTGCCGCTTTTTCAGTAGCATAACCACCCATGCCATATTCATAGATGTAATCACCTAAATGAAGTACAGCATCTAGGTCGTTGCGTTTCGCTGCTTCTGCATAAACATGGAAATATCCGGCGGGGTAATTTGCACAAGACATCACTGCGAGTTTTACTTGTTCAACGTCATTAATCGGCAGTGTTTTGCATTTGCCTATTGGTGATTGCGCTGTTGTAGTAGCGAATCGATAATAGTACTTTTTATTTGCAGCTAAACCGGTTAGGTCAACTTTTACCGTATAATCATTCTTTGCCAGAGCGACCAACTGTTTGCTGTGAGATAAAACTCCAAATTCTTGATCTTCAGAAACTTGCAGAGTGACATCTACCGATGCTGGTAGACCTTCTGGTGTTACTCGGGTCCACAGAATAATGCGATCAGCAAGTGGGTCACCACTTGCTACACCATGGTTAAAGTCAACACTGAAATCGTTTTGAGCAACCTTGCTATCATCACTTGAGCAACCCGCTAATGAGATAGTGATTGTTGCTGCTCCAACTCCCATCAAAGCACTTTTTATAAAATCTCGGCGTGTAAAACCTGCCATGTTAAAATCCTTCGCAATTAATTAGGCAGCTAGAAATAGTTTGATACGCGTTTACGTTGAATTTCGAAGGCATGAAGTAAATAGTATAAAATCTATAATACTATTGGCGTTCATATAATAATTATGCACAATTTAAGCGAACCACTATCGAGGAGATAAAATCTTATCTATAAATTAAGCGAACTTATATATGAGCCTTGCTAATCGCTGATTTATTCTCTCAAATCGAACACCTATAAAGGCGCTAAAGTATTATTCCCGTAACTGCTTCACATCGTAAGACGAATAGATATTTTCTAGCTGTATTTTACTGTTTCGGGGGACAAGCTTAAGGCAGCTATATGACAGTTTCACGACTTGATTATGACGATTGAGTAGAAGCTCTAGCGACTTTGCTTGAGGTGATTTTCTTATTTCAGATACTTAGGATCACACCTAAGCTTGTCTCAGTGCTGGCGTAAGCGTGATAACACAGAGTCCTTAGCCTCTTCGAGTGTGTCAAACAGAACGTCTTCAAATGGCTCTGGTAGCCCTAATTCGGCGCGCATTTTTTTGGTTTGATCTTTCGCTATCGCAGAATCAAGTACGTACGCAGCTGCGACACAACCCGATGCAATAGAGTCTTTAGCCGACTGCACCAACATCTTGTAAGCTCCAGGTGTGGCAGCTTTCGCTTGGTTTGAGTAACTCACATAAACCCATTTATCAGTTTTAAACTCCGCCAAACATTTACTCAAACTCTCGTTGAGGAAATAGATTAGAGTTTCGTTTATATTTCCTTCAAAGGAGCTGATGATCATTGGCTCTTCTGCCCATACGGTCAACTTCCCCGATTGAGCTTTAAGTTGGTACTTCGTCATTTAAATCGATTCTTAGCAAGAACAACAGCAATGTAGCCATTAATAATAAAAGTTTGCAATATAAGCCTGTGGAAAGCTAATCACCGAGGCCAAACTTTAAGGCATAATCAGATACTAAAAAACCTCCATAAAAGGAGGTTTTCAAATTCAATGCTAAAGATTAAGGGTTAACTTGATCTTTTAGGCCTTTACCTGCTTTGAAAGTAGGGATATTTGCCGCAGCGATTTGGATTTCAGCACCTGTTTGTGGGTTACGGCCTGTGCGCGCTGCACGCTCTTTTACAGAGAAAGTACCGAAACCAACTAGAGCAACTGAACCACCGTCTTTAAGCGTGTTAGTTACTGCACCTGTGAATGCTTCTAAAGCGCGAGCTGCCGCTGCTTTTGAAATCTCTGCGTCTGCCGCCATCTTTTCAACTAGTTGAGCTTTATTCATTATTAGATTCCTATAACTTTATAATATGCCTAAGCAAAACCTATGTTTATGCATTTTGCTTCTTTGTGCAACCCCAAATTCCACTATTTCGTCGAATTAATTATTATTTTTTGACCTTAAGGGTAGTAACAACGGTTGCCCTGACAAAAAACTAGCAATTTGGCTGGCGTTTGGCAAGCCTTGTTCCATGCAATAAGCGGTTTAGACGCGTTATGACGTAAAATGACACAGCCCAAAGTAACCCATACATAAACCAAAATTGAACCCAATTCACGTGTACTTCCAAGATGTCATTTTGAGCAGCAGCGAAGTAACTCGGTGGTGCACAAATCGCAAATAACGGGATCAGCACCCAAGCCTTAAGATGCAAGAGCCTACTCAACGCATTGTTGATAGTTAGTACCAAGGCCATCCACAGCACTAGTAGCCAAAGCGGTATCAGCTGCTCCCCCGAGTAGCTTAGAAGTCCTAGCTGAGTTGCTAGGTACTCAGTGGTTATACCAATCGCCGCTCCTAACACCATCAACAACCCGTTCAGGCGCCGATTTTGATGACTCCAGAGCATAAAAGCACAGCCCGCTATCATAATCGGTAAGGCATCAGACTGAAGGAAGAACGCCGAAAACCAAATTAGTTGGAACACTAAGGCATTAGTAATCCAATGTTTTAATACAGTCATGAGACTGATACCTCGGTTTTCTAGCGACTAGGTGCACCGCACTAGTAGCACGAGTCCTAAATGCCCCTTCGCAATAACACAGATAGAACTCCCACAACCTATAAAAACGTTCATCAAAGCGCTTTGAATCCAGCGATGGCCACGCTTTCTCAAACCGGACTCGCCAATCATACAAGGTCTTTGCGTAATGTGCGCCAATGTCGTCAAGTGCATGGACAACCATATCGGTTTTTTCATTCACTTGCTTGGTCATCTCGGTAATGGAAGGTAAGCAACCTCCTGGAAAGATATATTGCTGAATAAAATCAGATTCCTTTAGATAGTGCTCGTAACGTTGGCAGGCGATGGTAATGGCTTGAATTAACATCGCTCCCGTGGGCTTTAGTAAACTACTGCATTTTTCGAAAAAGCCTGGTAGAAATTTATGTCCTACCGCTTCTATCATTTCAATCGACACTAGCTTGTCATAGGTCCCTGTTAAATCACGGTAATCACTTTTTAATAACGTAATTTGCGACGCTAGGTTTTCCTTTTCTATCAGCTCGCTTACATAAGCATATTGTTCTTCTGAAATCGTCGTGGTGGTAACGTGACAACCGTAGTTTTTAGCAGCGTATACCGCAAATGCCCCCCAACCAGTACCGATCTCTATAACACGATCTGAAGCGCGCAAATCCACTCGTTCGCATATCGCTTTTAATTTGTACTGTTGTGCCTCCTCTAAAGATGCGTTCGGAGTGGGATAAACTGCACTAGAATAAAGCATCTCTTCGCTCAAAAATGACGAATAAAGATCGTTTCCCAAATCATAATGTGCAGCGATGTTTTTCTTGGAGCCCTGCTTGGTATTTTTGTTGCGCCAATGTTTTAGCTTGTTTGCGACTCCCGTGAACAAAGCAAACTTGTTCTCAAACGCATCTAGCTGCTTCTGATTAACCGCAAATATCTCAATTAGCTTGGTTAAGTTAGACGCTGACCAGTGTCCTAGAATGTATGATTCACCCGCACCGATACTGCCGCCGGTTGCAAAATACTTGTACATTTCAACACTGTGTACTTTGATTTCTACCGCTTCTTTGGTGTTCTTTTCACCAAATCGGTATGCATTATTATCTTCAATCAGTTTAATAGCACCCCACTCAAGGGTGTTCAAAGCACCAAATACAAGCTTTCTATAAAACTTGTCCATAAAGGACAAAGAAGTGGTTTGATCATATGTCGTTGTGTTTTCCATCGTGTACGCTTCCAGGATGTCCAATAAATGGGACTTTCTTCAAGAACAGTTTCAGTGCTTGCCAATATATACCTTTAACAATGCTCAAAGTCATAACAGGAAAAGACCTCAACAACCCTGCCAGTGACTGGTGAGTTAACGGTATTTTTTTTAATGCTAAAGTAGCATCAAACACCAACTGCTCTGCTCGTTTATTCGCAATATGAATAACAGCTCGACTACCAGGTGGAATGATTTTCCAATGGTAATTCATATCCATATCCATAAACGGTGATACGTGAAAGTCCTTCTTAAAGTTCACATTTTGTTTAAGTTCTACTAGATAACAGTGTTTTTCATTCCATGGGGTGTTGCTCACTTCTGCTACCACATGGGTGAAGACGTTTGTCTCAGGATCTTTGAAAAAAAAGAAGTTTACCGGGCTGAAATAAATCCCCAAACACCGTATTTGCCCCATAAAGTAAACGTTAAATCCCTCGCAGGGATGTCCTAATTTGGCGCTGGTTGAAAGCGCTCTCTGTTGCAGACAACCGGTTTCATGCTGTAAATAATCACCCTGCTCGAAGCGCAGCGCTCGAAACCCTTTAGTACCAAATAAACGAGATTGATGGTCGAACTTAGCTATTTCATTTAAATCTAGCCACATCATATACATAGGATAAGAAAATGCATGTTCTGCAGTTTCATAGCGTCTATGTCGAACGCGACCAATCAAAATCGCACTGTTCAAAATTCGACTCCGAGTTGCTTGGCAACATCAACCGCACTCTTCACACCATCTTCGTGAAAGCCATTAAACCAATAAGCGCCGCAAAAATAGCTATGATGCTCACCATCAATCTCATGCTTTCGCTTTTGCGCTGCAATACTCAATGTGTTGAAAACTGGGTGATGATAAGTAAAGCGACGAAGCACTTTGTCCTCGTCAATGCCTTGGTCATGATTCAAGGTGACACAATATTGATGCTTGGCATTTAACCCTTGCAAGATATTCATTTGGTAGGTAACAACAGCGGCTTTTTCCGTGGCATCATTGAGCAAATAATTCCAGCTGGCCCACGCTGCGGTTCTTTTTGGCAACAACGATGTGTCGGTATGCAATACCACTGAGTTCGCGGTGTAAGGTATTGCGCCAAGAATTGTCTGCTCTTTTTCACTTGGGTCATCTATCAGTGCCAACGCCTGATCGCTGTGACATGCAAATACAACTTTATCGAATGCTTGCTGTTCACCGTTTTGATGATTTACGACGACACCAGATTCGGTTCTGTGCACTGAAGTGATTTGAGCATTAAGCACTATATGGTCCTTAAATTGCTCAACCAAAGGGGCGATATATTCCCTAGAACCTCCAGGAATAACGTACCACTGAGGACGATTGGTTATATCCAACAGGCCGTGATTATAAAAAAAGCGTACGAAAAAGCGAGATTCAAAGTCAGCCATTTCACGAATACTCGTGCTCCAAATAGCGGCCCCCATTGGCAAAATGTAGTGCATTTTGAAAAAGTCGTTAAAGTCATGCAGCTCGAGAAGCTCGCCAAGTGTCTCACACTGACTGAAGTCGTCACTGTCAAATAACGCTTTGCAAATCTTATTGAAACGCACAATGTCGTACAATAAGCGCCAAAATCTTGGTCTCAGGACATTTCGTTTCTGTGCAAACAAGGTCATTAAGGTATGACCATTGTATTCGAATTGCGTCTTGGTGTTGTGGACACTAAAACTCATCTGTGTTTCTTGTCGACCAACACCAATTTCTGCAAGTAGCTTTTCAAACTTAGGGTACGTTCTGTCGTTGAATACGATAAACCCAGTGTCTATGGCCAGCCGTTCGCCTTGATGCTCAATATCAATCGTCGCGGTATGACCGCCAATGTAGTCATTCTTTTCAAACACCGTGACCTGATATTTTTTACTCAACAAGTAGGCAGCTGTCATTCCAGACACACCACTGCCAATAATCGCTATTTTTTTCAACTTGCTATCCTTTTGGCTATGGGTAACCACATTGAGAATGGCAATAACCCCAGTAATTTTAAAATATAGGTGAAGCGCCGTGGAAAGTGGATTTCGGCCTTTCTTTTCTCTAATCCTTTTTCAATCTCTGACACAGCTTGTTCAACACTAACAATGCATGGCATCGGGAAGTCGTTTTTATCTGTGAGTGGCGTTTCAACAAACCCAGGATGAACAACGGTCACCCCTATGTCATTCAACGTAGCGGTTAAGGTCCGTGCCAAATAGGTAATAGCAGCTTTCGAAGCACCATATGCTTCTGCCCTTGGTAACGGCAAGTAAACGCTACTAGAACTGACAATACACAATTGGCCGCCGGGCTTTATTTTTGGCAACAAGTGCTCTAGACAGTAGCCAATTGAAATGAGATTAACCTGCATGACGCGTTCAAACAGTTTGCCGTCAAATTGATTTGGGTTATCAATATATTCGCAGCCGCCCGCATTAAGGATGACTAAATCTAGAGGTTGTAACTCGGCAAAGTTGCTTGCAATTGCATCAGAATCAGTCACATCAAATGCTTTAGCCACAACACCGTGTTCTTTCGATAGTTGCTGCAACACCTCAGAATTACGGCCACATGCAATAACCTGATGATTAGCTGAATACCGTTTAGCTAGCCCCAATCCTATACCCGAGGTTGCGCCTGTGATCAGTACTCGTTTCATGATGCCGCCCTTTTTTCTACAAATTTGACCAAAGTGCCAAGCACCGGAATATGACGATAGAGCATTTGCGCAGTATCAAAGTAGTCGCGATGATGAACTACATAGTCCTGCCGAAACTGCAACACACTGTGTCCATCAACTGAAACCTCTTTACCGCCATTGAGTTTCGGGTGACGAAACCGCATCGTCCAATACAAAAAACTCATTTCGTCAGCGGAGTATGACCTGTCGACTGCAAATGTGACTGAACCTACATTTTCATAAAGCTTTTTGAAGTACTCGGTTAATTGTTCGAGTCCGTCAATACGGTGCATCGGGTCCACGAACTCAATGTCTGAGCTATATATCTGCTGTAATTTGTCTAAATTATGTTTGTCGATTTCATTGTATAAAGAAACAAATCGTTCGATTCTCGCGTCCATAATTATGCCTTAAATGCATCAAGCGCTCTGGCTCTTGCAAGTTTGTGGTCAACCAATGGACCAGCGTATTGTCCTTTTCCGTATACGGCTAAATAATCATGCGGAAAATGAATATACTTAGCTGGAACATCCTTTAATTCAGGCACATATATACGAATAAAACTACCGTCGGGATCAAACTTTTCGCTTTGAGTTATCGGGTTAAAGATCCTAAAGTAGGGTTGCGCGTCACATCCTGTACTGGCAGCCCACTGCCATCCGCCGTTATTGCTTGCTAAGTCGCCGTCTAACAATTTAGACATAAAATAAGCCTCGCCTTGACGCCAATCTATCAGCAAGTGCTTGGTTAAAAAGCTAGCAACTATCATTCGCAACCGATTATGCATCCAGCCAGTTTTATTTAACTGGCGCATCGCAGCATCAACAATGGGATAACCGGTTTGGCCGTCACACCAAGCTTGAAATTGTTGTTGGTCATCTCGCCACGCCACAAAATCGTACTTCTGGTTGAAATTAAATCCTTTGCATAGTTTGGGGTAAGCAACAATAAGATGCCGATAAAACTCGCGCCAGATAATTTCGTTAACCCAACAGAACTCTGGTTTGCTTGGCTGCTCTAACACTTCCGGATAGTGCAGTTGAATTTCTGCCAGCAATTGCTTTGGTGACACAATGCCAAGGGCTAAATAAGGACTCAGGCCAGATGTTCCTTTTATAGCAGGGAAATCTCGATACTGTTGATAATCACAGAGCTTGTTATTTATGAATTTGCTCACGATATCTACGATATGTGGATCCTCAACCGGCCACTTTTCAGACTCACCTGTGTACTTAAACCAAGTGGGAGCAGCCCATGTGGTTGGCTGCTCCTGATTTAGCGGCCAATTTGCAACGGTAAAGGACTGTCCTACAAAGTGTTTTAACCATGCCTTTTTAAATGGCGTAAATACACGAAACATATCACCACTAGCCGTAACAACTGTGCCCGGCTTTGCTATGAGATCTCCATCATACAATTTCAAGTTAACGATGTTTTCGCATGCTTTATCTCTGGCGACTTCGTTGACCTCGTATTCTTTGTTCGCATATAACGCTGAGATTTGGTGGGTTGTACAAAACTGTTTGAGCAATTCGGGGATAGCCGCAAAATCTCCAGCATCGATTATATGCAGACACACACCATACTCAGCCAGCATATTGCCAAGCTCGATGAGGCGACGCTCCAGTAAGTCGATTTGGATCGATGCCGATCCATGCTGTTGCCATTGTTTATCACAATAAAAAAACAGCGCATCTCGTGCGCCGTTGTTTACTGCTTCTATTAGTGCTTCGTTACCAAAGATCCTAAGATCTCTGCGAAACCAAAAAGCGGAGTTTGTCATTTAAATACCAAACCTGAGTCTCAATTCGTTGGGATAAGGATCAAAGTAAACCTGTTGTTCTAAATAGTCTTTTGGATGCACTGTCAGGTGATGTTTCAATAACGTAAGTGGCACATATAGTGGCACAATACCCGTTCTATATTCGTCTATCGCCTTGCAAAGCTCTTGTTTCTCTACACTTGTGAGCTCATTTTTAAAATACCCCTGCAGATGTGCTAACGTGTTGGCTTGGTTCTTTCTTGACGCAGGCTTGCTTAACGCTTTCATCAGTCCATGAATGTACTGTGATTTGAGCTCGTCAAGCGACTGGGACTTGCCGTCCGCCAGTAATCTCCCCAAATCTTTATACGCTTGGTAGTTATGGCTCATCAGCAAATATTTGTGCTTTGCGTGAAACGACGTTAACTCGTGCAAGCCAATCTCGCTGTTACAATTCAGCTCCTGCCAGCTTTTAAAAACATACACACGCATGACGAAGTTTTCACGCAGGTGCATGTCATTTAATCTGCCATTCTCTTCACACGGCAACAGTGGATTGTGCTTCATGATTTGCTGCGCGAAGATGCCGATGCCTTCTGATGTGTTGCCAGTTCCTTCCTCGTTATATATTTTTACCCGCTCCATACCGCAGCTCGGGCTTTTGGCACAAAAAACGAACCCTGATAATTCTTGAGCCTGCTGTAAAGCGACAGTTTTACCGTATTCGGTTAGTTGTGGCGCCACATCATTGCTGCCATCGGGACGACATACTTTAATGGTGTCTCCCACTCTGACCTGACGAATTGTAGGTCGTGGAATGGGTAAACCAACCGCGACTTCTGGGCAAAACCTTACATACTCAACATGGTTTGCAAATTCGTCCATGCAAAAATTTGAACGCTTGTGGCCTTTGTCAAACCTAACCTTGTCTCCGGCCAGACAAGCGCTGATGCCAATTTTTATTGGTGATGAAAATTCCACAGAATTTAAAGCCTCAGTTTAATAAATCAATTTACCGATTGGATTGAGTAACTTACTAATCCCTTTATTAAAATGTAGCGGACTATTAGCAACAGTAAAACACAAACAACCTTCTTTTGTTCTCGGCGAATGATTATGCCTACCATCCTGCCAGATAAAATCTCCCGGTACATAATGGCCGGATTCATCTTCAAATTCGCCGTCTAGTAGCAGTGTTAACTCAAAGCCAGTGTGAGTATGTTCAGGGATCTCACCGCCAGGGCCTATCTGTAACAAACTACTGCGATACTCACCGTCTTCAAGCATTAATCGTGAACGTGCAATTTTACCGACCTGTGTAAAGTTACTGCGATCCGTGTTAGCAATGGCTCTTGGCAGGCACAAGCTTTTGCCTTGGTATTCAAACTTGGGTTGAATGTATTCGGACACTTCATCTACATCATCGCAGAGCGTGATATTTTGCATCATTGCTTCTAAATCTGAGTCGACGTATATTTCTGCGTCACCTCCGAGATGAACAGCTGCTTCTTTAGATTCCAAATCAGCCGCTAGTTGCTGGCAATGTGGACACATTTCAACATGCGCAGCAACAGCAATACTAAGGCCTGCTGGCAAAGTACCTTCAACAAATTGATTTAACAGTTCGGTTTGTGGGTGATGTTTAATCATTACTGCTCTCCCATCTGTGAACGGAGTTTTTGTAGCGCTAGTCTCAATCTTGACTTGACCGTGCCTACGGGTATATCTAATTGCTCTGCCAACTGCTCTTGCGACATCTCCTGAAAGTACACGCCCTTAACCACATCACGCTGTGCTGCGGGAAGTTTATTAATGTACTTTTGAATCTGCGCGTTTTGGAGATGGTCTTTAAAATCTTCATCAGTGGCTTGGCTGTCTTGTAAAATCGGCCAAATGTCTTCACTGATATGCTCTTCCTTGTTGGTTTTCATCTTCCGTAACGTATCGAAAGACGCGTTACGCATTACCGTATACACCCAAGTGGTCGCAGCGCCTTTGTCACTGTGATAAAGGTGTGCCTTACGCCAAACCGAGGTTAAGGTATCTTGTACCAATTCCATGGCTAGCGCTTCATTGCCAAATTGCTTCACACCGAAGCGCTTTATCTTGGGCGCGAAATACTCAAACAAGTACGCAAAAGCGCGCTTATCTCGGTTTTCGGCCACCTTGATCAGTGCTTCTGACAAAGCTTTAGTTGGGGTTTCTTGCATCCCGCCTTGACTTCCTGTTTTTTGATAGCAGTCAGTTGCTTGCTGCTGAGTAATCATTGTGGTTCCCCTAAACTACATTGATTTTATGCTATACGTAAGCGTTGTTTTCTGCGATCACTCATTTTCTTCAAAAACGGTATGTAAAAACTCGGCTACCTGCGAAAACTTGGTTGCCGATCTTACTTTTTCCTTTTGTTTGGTAGATATTGGTAACAGTTCTAACCAACGAGAAGTCACCCATAACGCATCGCTGTAATGCTTCTCTCTATACAAATCATCCAAAATAGGATTAGAAAGAAACACAAGTTCTAATCGATTAGCCAGATCGTCATCTAATAAAGTCAAGTCATCGTCACAGTATTGCCAAGGCGGGTCGTTAATGATTACGTACTCACCATGTCGCAAGTTTTCTGCGTTCACATCAACATCACCAATAACGACAAGATGTTTGGCGTAAACGTCAATCAACAATTGAGCATTTTCGTCCTGAGAGAAATCAATAATTTCAACCAGTACACCCTCGCGAGGAACGTTATGTGGAGCGGTGTCGCTATAAGTACACAAAATAAAACAACGATCGCCTTTCATAGCGTCAGTCACCATTTTCAGGTATCGCTGCTCAAAAATTTTTAATCTTGTGTACCCGCCAGGTAAAAGAAAAACGGGTAGCGGAAAAATTGCTGCTCTCATAAACTCGTCGTAATTGCCAGAACTTGCTAGTCTTTACGCACGGACCGATAATCTAGATCAGCATTTTCTATATCCAGAAATTTTCTTTTCTTACTCTATTAGCTTTATCAAAGATAACGCCTTCTTGTTCTAGCAAAGATTTTTGCTGGATAAATTTGGCAGAATTTTCAGCAAATGAAATTTTGCGCTGACTGTTAATCACCCGAAACCAAGGTAAAGTCGAATCACTTGGAAGTGTCTTCAATAACTGTCCTACCTTGCGTGCGTGCTTTGGGTAGCCAGCTAATTTAGCCACTTGGCCATAAGCCAGCACTTTACCAGCAGGAATGCCTCCAATTACGGTGTAAACGCGTTCAGCAAGTTGCTGCATTATATTGGTACTCATCACTTAATCGCTTAAATTGTTGCCATAGATATCTTGCTACCGGGCCATGATGGCGTTTATGTTGTCGAAATACATGAATTTCAGCGGTAAATTCATCACGTCTGTCCTTGACTTTGACTTGCTGTAGTTGGCCACTCGCCAGTTCGTCCTCACATAAGTTCAGCGCGATTAGCGCGCATCCCATACCGCTGAGCAAGTAACGTTTAATTGAAGCGACATCATCTAATTTCATCGTATTGGTACTGTTCGTGTATGACAACCTTTCACTGTCAAATTTGAACTCGCTTTCCACCATCGCAAGTGACGGATAATCTGCAAGTTCTTCAAAGTACACCTCTTTGGGCATAAAACCTGGTTTTGAAACTAGGCCTAATTTTAGGTCACCAATCGGCAACGACTCTAAATTACCCATAGAATGAAATAAGTCAAACCATGGTCCGATACCTAGACCTGCAATACCCTGATTCACTTGCTCTAAAGAGACAAAACGCTTACCACTTGTAATGGTCATTTCTGTGGCTGGAAACGACTTAAAAGTGTCGGCGATAATTGCATCAAAGCTCGGATGGTAGCAAACCGGTTCGTAACATATTTTGTATTTTGGCTCGTTCCCTTCAGCAAACTCTTTAGCTAGCAAAGATAGGTCACGATGATGTTCTAATAGTTGTTCTGCTTGAAAGTAAAATCGCCGCCCCTGTTCGGTAAGCTCAATACGATATTTATCGCGAGTGAACAGCGCAAAACCGAGGCTTTGTTCTAGTCTTTTAATTGTTTGTGTTACTGCCGGCTGGGTTTTGTGTAACTGCATTGCAGCGCTGGCAAGGCTTTGCGCTTCAACCACGACACGAAATACGTAGAGTTCTGAAATTTTCATAAATAAATATTATTAAGATAAGAAGATTTTATAATTTTTATTTTATAGCTATTTCCATTATTCTGCATCCCATCATTGGCATAAGTTCATGGAGAATAACATGTTACGAGTTTTTTCGATTTTGCTGCTAGCAACTGCGCTTGGTGGTTGTGAAAAGCAAGCAGAGCAAAATAATCAGCCAGATCCAATTAGGCCAGTAAAACTTCATCAGGTAACAGACCCCAGTGCCACCACAATGCGCAGCTTTCCAGCTGAGGTGGTCGCCAATCAAGGATCGTATATCGCATTCAGAGTGAATGGTGAACTGATCGAATTCCCAGTGCTAGCAGGGCAAGAAGTGGAAAAAGGTCAGCTTTTGGCCAAATTAGACCCAGAGGACTTTGAATTGCAATATGAGCAGCGTAAAGCGCAATTCGAACTTGCCAAAGCGCAACTCTCTCGTGTTGAACCTTTATTTGAAAAAGGTATCGCAACTAAAGCAGAATTTGACAAAGCGTTAGCCGACAAACAAGTTGCAGAATCAGCCTTTAAAATTGCTAAGACCAATCTTGAGTACAGTGAACTGCGAGCGCCATTTAGCGGCACTGTGGCAAAAGTGTTTGTGAAAAACTTCGAAAATATCGCTGCCAAGCAAAATATTCTTCGCTTAGAAACCAGAGATATGATGGATGTGGTCATCCACGTCCCAGAAAAACTTGTAGCACGTGTGGATAAAGATTCCGACTATCAACCAACCGTGGTGTTTGATAGTTATCCGCATAAATCATATTCACTTACAGTTAAAGAGTGGGACACACAGGCCGATCCTACCACCCTTTCTTATAAGGTCGTGTTTACGCTCCCAATCCCCAAAGACTTTAATTTATTGGCAGGTATGACCGGCCATGTCTACATCGATTCTAGTAAAATTACCCAAGATGGCGTGATCAATATCGTTATTCCTAATCAAGCTGTTTTTTCTGACAAAACGCAACAGACTCAGGGGAATAGTTATGTTTGGGTGTTTGATGAGACACAACAAACAGTGTCTAAGCAGGCGGTGAAAGTTGGCCCACTTCGTCACGATGGCATTGAAATTCTTGCTGGTTTGCAGCCGGGTCAAAAAGTTGTTGCAGCCGGTGTTCATTACCTCAAAGAAGGCGCAAAAGTTAGACCTTGGACCAAAGAAAGAGGCTTATAATATGAGCATTGCAAATTGGTCGATTGAGCACAAGGTCATCAGTTGGATGTTTGCCCTGCTATTGATGATTGCAGGTACCGTATCGTATTTTGGATTAGGACAACTTGAAGATCCCGAGTTCACACTAAAAAAAGCGATGGTGATCACAATGTATCCGGGCGCGTCGCCCCAACAAGTCGAGGAAGAAGTCACCTTTCCGATTGAAAATGCAATTCAACAATTGCCCTATGTTGATTACGTCACGTCAATTTCTTCACCAGGTAAATCACAGATTTCGGTGGAGATGAAAAGTAGCTATCGCAAAGCAGATCTACAGCAAATTTGGGATGAATTACGCCGTAAAGTCAATGACTTAACCTCAAAGTTGCCCCCAGGTGTTTATCCCCCCAGTGTCATCGATGAATTTGCTGACGTATATGGTGTTCTTTATGCAGTCACTGGTGATGGTTATTCCTATGATGAGTTAAAAGACTACGTTGATTTTTTGAAACGCGAATTAGTGCTGATTGAAGGCGTCAGTAAAGTTACCGTAGCGGGTGAACAGCAAGCACAAGTCATTGTTGAGATCTCAACTCAAAAGTTATCTCAACTTGGGCTATCTCCAAGCTATATATTTTCCCTTTTACAAGCGCAAAACACAGTCTCAAATGCAGGTAAAATTAAGGTTGGCGATGAGTCCATTCGCCTTCACCCTACCGGGGAATTTCATCATGTTTCAGAGCTTGAAGATTTGCTTATTTCCAAGCCTGGTGCAAAAGAGCTGATTTATCTTGGTGATGTTGCAACAGTAACTAGAGAATATGCCGAGGTGCCAAATCATATCACGCGATTTGATCAGCAAAGAGCACTGTTAGTTGGGGTTTCGTTCAGCTCCGGAGTTAATGTTGTTGAAGTTGGAACTCGACTTGAGCAGCATTTACAGGCGCTAGAATATCAACGTCCATATGGGATGAATATTAACACCGTCTACCACCAACCCAACGAAGTAGAAACATCGGTTGATGGTTTCATTGTTAGTCTGCTCGAAGCTGTCGCGATTGTGATTGTAGTCTTGCTTATTTTTATGGGCGTTAAAAGCGGTATTTTAATTGGTGGTATTCTTTTGCTTACAGTGCTTGGTACGTTCATTTTTATGAAGCTATTTGCCATCGATTTACAAAGAATTTCTCTCGGTGCACTGATCATTGCATTAGGGATGCTGGTGGATAATGCCATCGTTGTGACAGAAGGTATTCTCATTAATATCAAAAAGGGCCAGTCTAAAGTAAAAGCGGCTGTGAATATCGTCGAGCAAACAAAATGGCCGTTACTTGGCGCCACGATAATTGGTATCACGGCATTTGCACCTATCGGTTTAAGTTCTGACGCCAGTGGAGAGTTTGCCGGTTCCTTATTTTGGGTGTTGTTGATTTCTCTACTATTAAGCTGGGTTACAGCGATTACGCTAACGCCTTTTTTTGCGAACTTAATGTTTAGTGGGCCAAAAACTGCATCAGGAGAGCAAAATGCTCAACAAGACGATCCGTATCAAGGAGTGATTTTCACCGTATATAAATCACTATTATCATTTTGTTTAAAACACAGAGTTATCACTATCATTGCAATGCTCGTTTTACTGGTCAGCTCGATAGTTGGGTTTAAATCCGTGAAACAATCATTTTTCCCAGCGTCTAATACGCCAATGTTTTACGTTAACTATTGGCATTATCAAGGTGCTGATATTCGCAGTACTGCTGAGAATATCGCGCGCATTGAATCATTTCTGCTGCAGGATAATTTGGTAGAAGAAGTAACCACGACCATTGGCCAAGGTGCCCCAAGATTTATGCTGACCTATCCTCCAGAAAAGCAGTACAGTGCCTATGGCCAGCTAATTGTTAGGGTGCAAGACCGAGAGTCCGTAGCCGCCATGATAGCAAAGCTGCGTCAATTTGAAGCAGCACAAGAGCTTGATGGTCAACTGATTATTAAACGTATGGAGATCGGTCCGTCGACGAACGCAAAAATAGAAGCGCGGTTTTCCGGCCCCGATCCTGTAGTGCTAAGACAACTCGCTGAGCAAGCCAAGCTCGCAATCGCCAGCGATGATAAAGCGTTCAACATCCGTGATGACTGGCGGCAAAGAACCAAACTTATTCGTCCAGAATTTAATGAGCACAAAGCTAGACGCCTTGGGATCAGCAAATCAGATTTAGATCAGTTACTGCTTACGTCTTTATCGGGTGCCAAAGTCGGGTTATATCGAGACGGAACGCAGTTGCTTCCTATAATCGCACGTTCTCCAGAAGAAGAGAGGCTAAACGTCGAAAATTTGGGTGACTTACAAATATTCAGCCCAGTATTGAATATTTATGTACCAGTTTCCCAAATTGTCGATGAGTTTAATGTGGTCTGGGAAGACAGCCTAATCATGCGTAGAGATCGCAAACGTACCATTACTGTAATGGCAGATCATGACGTGTTGGGCGATGAAACACCTGCAAAGTTATTCAACCGTATTCGTGGTAAGGTGGAATCTATCGCATTACCGCAAGGCTATGAAATGCAATGGGGTGGTGAGTTTGAGTCTTCCAGCAAAGCGCAAAAAGCCATTTTTGGCTCATTACCCATCGGTTATCTGGCCATGTTTATGATCACTGTTTTGTTATTTAACTCGGTCAAAAAGCCACTGGTAATATGGTCGACAGTACCGCTGGCAATTATTGGTGTTACTGCTGGTTTAGTCCTATTGCAAGCGCCATTCAGCTTTATGGCACTGCTTGGCTTGTTAAGCTTGTCGGGTATGTTAATCAAAAACGGGATTGTGTTGATGGATCAAATCAACCTTGAGCTGGAAAGTGGCAAAGCACCATATCAGGCAGTGTTTGATTCGGGTGTTAGCAGAGTTAGACCGGTTTCCATGGCTGCGATAACTACCATATTGGGTATGATCCCGCTGCTATTCGACGTATTTTTCCAATCAATGGCAGTCACAATTATGTTTGGCTTGGGATTTGCGACTATTTTGACGCTTATTGTGTTGCCAGTATTGTATTGCATCTACTTCAGTATTAAACAGCCAAGTGTTTAAACAAAAGCGGCCCCAACAAGGGGCCGTTTTTAATTACTCTACCAATGTGTTTACCCGCAACTAGTGCATTGACACCATTTAGTTTCTGTTCAACTTTAGCGTCCCGGACACCCTTTTGCTGGGCTTTTTGGTTGATTTGTTGGCTGGAGTACGAACAGAGTGTTCTGCTTTTTTAACCCGACCAGATCTGTGGTTTTCTGTAGATTTTGCGGTTGAAGTCCCAACGGCACCAGATGCTTCTTCCGTTTTTACTGAGCTAGCCGTAGCTTTTTCTATTTCAGCCATTTCTTTGTCTGTAAGATGACGCCATTGACCCACAGCAAGACCCGACAAATCAACGTTCATGATACGAACGCGCTTGAGCTTTGTAACTTCATAACCCAAGTATTCGCACATACGTCGGATTTGACGATTAAGTCCCTGAGTCAGCACAATCGTAAACGAATTAGTGCCCGTTTTTTTAACCTTACATCGCTTAGTAACAGTACCAAGAATTGGCACACCCGCTGACATTCTGGATACAAAGCGGTCATTGAGCGGCTTATCTACCGTAACTTCATATTCTTTTTCGTGATTGTTTCCAGCTCTGAGAATCTTGTTAACCATATCACCTTGGTTAGTCAAAAATATCAAGCCTTCTGAAGGCCTATCTAAACGACCTATGGGGAAAATACGTTCTTTGTAGTTTATCGCACTGATAATATTGCTTTTGATTTTACGTTCGGTGGTGCAGGTCACGCCAACTGGTTTATTGTAAGCAATAAATACCGCTTTCGGTTTGGCTTTTAATGGTTTGCCATCGATGACGATGTTGTCCGCATCGCTGACTTTAAGACCCATTTCTGCAGGGTTACCATTGACTTTCACACGTCCATCAGCAATCAGCGAATCCGCTTCTCTACGACTACAAAATCCAGTTTCACTAATATATTTGTTGAGGCGCTTTGGTTCTGACACGCTTAATCCAGTTTGCTATAAAAGCCGATATTGTAAACCAGTTGCAGGCTTTCCTCTATGGCATTCGTAAAATGTCTGGCGTAAATTGATAAGTCTTGGTTGGTTGATTTTTAATGCTCATGGCTTTGTAGTCAATCTTTGACCAATTTTTTATGGACTTTATCCATAAAAACTCAGAGACATTCGTGGCGGTGATCACCGACAAATCAAATGTCAGGCTCTTGTGCTGCGACCAATAAGGATGACCATAATGATGATCGTACAGCGTAACCAACGCCCACGCCCCCATCATAAAGTGCCCTCCAACTGAGGCCTGAATTTCTCCAGTCTCAACACCCGAAATGGCCTCTTTTAACCAATCAAATCCTCCCACAACGGCGCTGTGATTACTGTCTCTTAGTGCTTTCTTGGCTCCTATCGCCATCAGATCTGATGCGCACCAGATGAGGTTTGTTTGTGGATAACGTTCCAATAGTTTTAAGGTTTTGTCGTAAGCTTGCTGTTTCGACCACCCAGCATAAACCGTTTGCTGCAACGTGACATCCGCTTCTAGCAAACGCTCTGAAGCACCGATATTTCGCAGATCTGACTCACTTCCATAGTGTCCATTGATAGAAATCGCCTTAATATCCTTAATGCCTTGACGTTTTACACTATCAAGTAAAGCATCAGCAAGTAGATATCCGGCGCGCTTATTATCATGGAAGACTTCACCCAACCAATATTTGTAGTTCTCTCCCGGCAAGCCAATTTGTTGTTTTTCTGTACCATTTAGCGTTTGCTCTAGGGTGAGATACCTTACGCCATGGCTCTCAAGCAACTGCAAGGTTTGCATTGCACCGCCAGGGTAGTTAATCAAGATCACATAGTCTGGTTTACGATTTACACTGAGATAGCGGCGTAGTTCTGCTAATTGAATATGACGATTCCCTTCACCATATATCACCGACACACCGACGTTTAATTGTTTTGCAGCTGCAACGGTGACTTGCTGAACTTTACCCCAAAAAGGATCGTCGGTTGTCGAAGGGTTTACTAGTAATACGTTGAAATCAATAGCTGCATAACAATTTGCAGATAGGCTAAGGAAAAACGCATACGCTAGTAACAGTCTTTTCATCACGTTATTTGTTAACTACCTTTGACACACACCATTCTAAAGGCCCCTGTTTAAACAACTTAAAATACAGGTGCGCGATAACTAACTGTAGTACAGCGAAGACAACAAAAAGTGAAAAATAGTCAATTCGATTATAAGATTCTCGATACTCAGGGAATAAAAACACAAAGTATATGGTCATAAACACTGACTGGCTGATATATAAGGTTAACGCTAACCTGCCGGTGCTTGCCAACCAGCTTAACGCACTTAACCCACTGCGCAACACTTGCTTAACGATGACGGCATAAAGCAATGCTACGGGGACTGCCAAAGCCCAGGTTAGCGCTTCTAACGCCGTTTTTGGTAATAGATCTGACTGCGCCATAATGATAGATACGATAAACGCAATGACCCCAGCAGCTATAATCTTGCTTTCATCTTGGCGATTTTCAAGATCGAAAAAACCACGTCTAAACAACATAGCACCAAATAACATCAAACCTGCCGTATACCAAAGGGTTACTATAAACATCACCACAACCATTAAGCTGAAATAAATCAGGTTGCTCAGTAGTAATGATAGGTAGTCGTTCGGCAAATTAGATAAAGCTTGAATATAGTCTGCATGACTTCGTGTATGGTTGGGCTCCGGATCGAGCAAACCAATTGCGAACATCAGTATGGTAGGGATCAAAAACAATAATAGCGATTTAGTACGTAGAGAAGTTTGCGGCCCTTTGATTATTGAAAACGCGATAAAACCAGAGAAGGCATAATTGAGTAGTATATCCCCAGGCCAAATAAGATAACCATGGAGTAATCCAATCACAGCGATGACTTTTAAACGTCTTTTTATCACCTCGTTAGTTCGACTTTGTAGCTGCATACACAGTGCGACACCAAACAACATCGCAAATAAGGTTCTGAATTTACTATCAAAAAATATAATGTTTATAGATTGCAACAAACTGTCTAGAGGATGAGCTGGGTCATTAGCAACATAGCCGAGTTCAAAATTAGCAAAATGAAACACATTCATAGAAAGCAATCCGAGTAGCGCCAAGCCTCGGATAACATCAATTGTTATTATTCTGTTCATTAATATACGCGATTCTTATACATATCGGCCCAGCTAATCGCGGCTGCATGAAAATCAGGTAAGTTCATATCGCTGTAGTTCAAATAACCACATGCATCTTGTAACTTCCACCAGCTTCCAGATTCGTAGGCCTTAACAATATTTAAGATATAGTACAACGTATTTGCCTTTCCTAAAAGCGCATCGTGTAACTGTTCTGGAAACGGTAATTTTGTAACTAGTTGATCCATGGGCCTATCTAAAATTGCGTCAAGTAATGAGAACAGCCCAGTGAGGAAACTCATGTTGACTAAACCTGGGGCAATCTGTTGCGCTATCAATTCACAAAAACGCGAACGCATAATGGACAAACGAGTTAACTCCGTCGGTTTACCTTCTGCCACATGCGCCGTCATCAGCAAGTTAACGAACCGCAAAATTCGCTCATTGCCCAAATAAACCAGCGCTTGTCTTAGTGATTCTATTTTATGTTTTACGGGAAACACGCCGGAGTTAATCAAGCGCAGTAGTTTGTAGGCAAGTGCAGTATCTTGGGCAAACAGCTCAGATAGTCGTGAGATACTCATGTTGGGTTTCAGCGCTTCTTCATAGATCAACATGGCAACGACGTAGTTAATTTCTATGTCTTTATGTTCTATTACTTTCGGTTTTGCAAAAAAATATCCCTGGAAAAACTGAAACCCCATTCTTTTTGCTTGCTCAAATTCTTCTTCTGTCTCTACTTTTTCCGCGAGCAGCTTTAAGTTTTTTCTTTGTTTCAGTTGGTTAACCAAAGGTCCTATCGTGTGTAATGGATTTTGTATGATGTCAAATTTAACCAATCTGATTAATTTGAGAAAAGGCTCCCATTCCTTCGTATATTGAAAATCATCAAGGGCCAAACGAAAGTTATCATGAAATAGCTCTCTCACCCTTTCGTAATTCTCTTTCGTCGGTGGGATTGTCTCCAACAACTCAAGAATTACATCGCTGGCAGGTAAAAATTCACACAACGATTGACGCAATGAGTCCGGGCCAATATTGATTAATGCCTTTTTGCCCGAGGTTAAATATCTCGTGCCTAAATTAAGCTGGTTGTTTACAATCAACTTTGCCGTTGCTGCATCATCAGCAATATTGGGAAAACTGTTTTTCATACCATCGCGAAATAACAATTCGTACGCCACAACTTGTTTTTTGCGATTAAATATGGCCTGGCGAGCCACAAAAACCTTCAAACAGGAACTCCTTCGTACCTAAAGTACTATTTTCATACTTTTGGTTTAGACATTTTTCAATTTTAAACCTTTTAGATTATAAATAAAATCAACCTAAGCTATTAAGTATTAAAATAATAGCGTAAAAGATAAATCTTTTTGATAAAAAAGAAAGACAAGTAGGCTGAAAAGCCTACTTGTAAATAAATGAGAGGTATTTTTGAGCTACAGATTGCCAATCAAAGCGTTGTAAACTTGCTTGCAATTTTATCTGTTGGTAACTTTCTGAATTGTTAACAATATCTTCTAGGGCACTTGCAAAGGTACAAACCAGCGCATGGCTTTGTGAAGCCAGGTTTTCTCCTTCAAAACAGTAACCTGTTTCACCGTGTTTGACGGTATCCGTCAACCCACCTACGTTATGTACGAGACAGGGTTGCCCCGATCTCATCGCCAGCATCTGACTAATACCACAGGGTTCAAATGAACTAGGCATTAAAAACAGCTGCCCCAAGTCATATAATTCATCCCCTAAAACTTGGCTATAGCCATTTAAAAATAATAGGTTTTGATGTCGAGACATGACCTGAGTAAAGAGCATTTCCAAATTACTATCACCAGAACCGACGATAATAATACGAGCACTGTGCTGAGCAGCAAGCGAAGCTATTTTGTCTAGCACTAAATAGTCATCATAGGGCTGCCTAAGTAACAGTGCTTTTTGGTCGGTTAATCGCCCCACGCTAGTTATTAACGGACCATCATGTGATTCTTTACGCCACTGTAAGATACGCTGATGAGCAATGTAATAACGAGGCTGAACCGTTTGATGATTTGCCATCCACTGAAACAGGTGATGCTCTGCATGTTGTAAGTAGTCATTAAAAGCGATAGCTGAAGCGCGGTCGCTACCATCTTTGTCATACACACAACCATTTAATACCCCAACCAAACGGCCTTGGCTTGAAGCATTTTGCATATCCAACTCTAACCCTTCACCACCAAAGAAACCAAGTTCTGGATGACTTGCTCGCATTACCTCTTTCGCATAGTTAGGGGACACCACATGTACCTTGTCGCACAAATTGATTGCTGCGCGCATTGGGTTAAAACAGTGTGGAAACTTAGGATCACAGATAGTGATCCCGTCGTAAGTCATGGTGGGGAACCAAGCTTCGAGACTTGAGTGGTCATGATTAAACGGCCGAATTCCCTGCAATGACAAATTATGCACCGTATAAACTTGTTTAATTGCTGATAACTTTTTGAATCTCGGATTGTACTCACTCAATACCGCTATCACCGCTGCATGCCAATCGTGCAAATGCAATACGTCAACGTCAGTAACCACGTCATGCTCTACCAGTTCAGCAACCGCAGCGCTAAAAAACGCAAAACGATTTGCGTCAGTTGCAAATGGCTGCTCGGCATCATTGCAATAGATTGCGCCATGATGCTCACTAAATAATGAATGAGAAATCACATATTGCGTGACGTGTTGGGACTGCTCAACTAACCACAAGGTCGCAGTTTCCAGATGCTGCCTAAACGGCACTGCAATGTCTGCTACAAATGTTCGTGGCAGTGCTGGCTGACCGTAATCGGGTGTGATCACGGATACTCTGGTATCTAGTTCAGCCAAGGCGTAAGGGATGTCTCTTATAACATCTGCTACGCCACCAACTTTACAATTGGGCAACCGATCATTCTCGGCTGCCACCATTAATACATGCATATATCCTCTACGCCGACTTTACTACGGATTCTCTGGCACTTTTTTCAATGGTCGCCAGCATATCTCTGGTAACCAACACTATACCTTTATTGGATACTCTAAAGCCATTTTTCTTATCTTCTTCAAGATCATAGCCAATTGTCATCCCTTCAGGGATTTGGCAGCTTCTATCGATTATGGCATTTTTGATCTTACAACCACGTCCAATTTGTACCCCTGGCAGTACGACTGCCCCCTCGATTTCACAGTAGGAATGCACATGAACGTTAGAAAATAGCAGTGAACGTTTTACTTTCGAACCAGAAATGATACAGCCACCAGACACTGTCGAGTCCACCGCCATCCCTCTTCTGTCATCGTCATCAAAAATAAACTTTGCAGGAGGTAGCTGCTCTTGGTATGTCCAAATTGGCCAGTGTGGATCATACAAATCTAGCTGCGGTTCAGGTGAAACCAATTCCATGTTGGCTTCCCAAAACGAATCTATGGTACCTACATCACGCCAATATGGTTGACCTTGGTGTGAGGGATCTCTAAACGGATAAGCAAATACGTTATGCTCTTCAATAATAGACGGAATAATGTCGTGACCAAAGTCTCGTCCTGATCCTTCTCTTGCTGCATCTCGTTTCAGTTGTTCAAACAAAAACTCGGTATTAAATACGTAGTTACCCATTGATGCTAGACATGTGCCTGGCTTGCCAGGAATCGATGTTGGCTCTGCTGGCTTCTCATCAAAACGTCTCACTCGTTTGTTTTCGTCTACGGTCATAACACCAAAGGTTTTCGCCGCTTCTTCACATGGCACTTCAATACAACAAACTGTCATATCCGCCCCCGTTTCAACATGCTTAGCCAATAACCCACCGTAGTCCATTCGATAGACGTGATCACCAGATAATATCATCACGTATTTTGGTAATTCATGACGAATGATGTCCATGTTTTGGAACACGGCATCTGCGGTGCCGCAGTACCACTCGTCTCCATAGCGCTGTGATGCTGGTAATATCTCAACAGACTCACCTAATTCTTTCTTAAAATGTCCCCACGCACGATTCACGTGACGGATCAAAGAATGTGATTTATATTGGGTCGCAATACCGACCCGACGGATCCCAGAGTTAATGCAGTTTGAAAGCGGGAAATCTATGATCCGATGTTTACCCCCAAAGTAAACCGCAGGTTTGGCTCGCCAATTCGTTAACTCATGTAATCGTGAGCCACGACCACCAGCTAAAATCAACGCGTACGTTTCACGTGTTAAAGTACTAATGTAGCGATTCGCATAATTAGGCATACCGTTTATTCTCCATAACTTTAGTTTGCGGTGATTAACTGCATTGGGCTCAGACGCCAAATATCATCACAATAATCTTGAATTGTTCTATCACTAGAAAATTTGCCACTTGCTGCGGTATTGAGAATACTCATTCGCAACCAATGTTCTTTATCTTCGTACGCTTGCGAAGCGTTTTCTTGGCACTTTACATACGAAGGAAAATCTTGCGCCACCAACCAAGGATCTGAAGGACACTTGATGGCGTTGACGATGTCGTCAAATATACCCGGCTCAAATAGGTTAAAATGTCCACTCTCTAATAACTGCATCACCCGTTTTAACTCAATGCAGCCATCTATGATTTCCATTGGTTTGTAATCTTGTCGGATTTGCTGAGCTTGCTCTGCAGTTACGCCAAACAAAAAGAAATTATCAGCCCCAACACATTCTCTGATTTCAATATTTGCGCCATCTAATGTGCCAATGGTAACCGCGCCGTTCATCATGAATTTCATGTTGCCAGTACCCGAGGCTTCTTTTCCTGCCGTAGATATTTGTTCCGACAAATCCGTAGCAGCACAGATCACTTCCATCGCAGAAACATTGTAATTGGGTAAGAAGGCTACACGTAGGAAAGGATGTGCAGCTCTATCCTGATTAATCACACTTGCGACATTATTGATTAGCTTGATAATCTTTTTCGCCATGTAATAACCAGGCGCGGCTTTACCACCAAATAACACACAACGTGGCACTAAATTCTCAGTGTCTCCTCGACAGATCCGATCATAAAGGTGGATCACATGCAATATGTTGAGCAGCTGGCGTTTATATTCGTGGATCCGTTTAACTTGTACGTCAAACAACATCGTCACATCAAATTCAACACCACATTCTTTACTCACTAAGTCTGCAAGTCTTTGTTTATTTTCGAGCTTTACTTGCTGCCATTTTTGCTGAAAAGCCTTGTTGTCAAAGTAGCGTCTGATATCACTGATCTTCGCAAAGTCCGCTTTCCAAGCATCACCTATCTTGCTACTAATTAATGAGGCTAATTGCGGATTACAATGCGACAACCAGCGTCTTGGCGTGACACCATTGGTTTTGTTATTAAACTTTTCTGGCCATAACTGGTAGAAGTCACTAAATAGCCCTGATTTCAATAATTCAGTGTGTAAGGCTGCGACTCCATTCACGGAATAGCTGCCTACAATAGCTAGGTAGGCCATTCTTACCTGTGGCTGCTCACCCTCTTCGATTAATGATAAAGCGCGTTGCTTACCAATGTCCCCAGGCCATTTCAGCGCCACTTCAGTTAAGAACCGAGCGTTGATTTCGTAGATGATTTCAAGCAGTCGTGGTAACAGTCGAGCAAACAAAGACACTGGCCATTTCTCTAGTGCCTCAGGTAACAAGGTGTGGTTGGTATAAGCCATCGTAGAGGTGGTGATCTGCCACGCCTCCTGCCATTCCAATTCATAGTCATCAACAAGAATACGCATCAGTTCGGCTACGGCAATACTAGGGTGAGTATCATTAAGTTGAAACACATGATAGTCAGCAAAGTCATTGAAACTGGGTCCATATCTCTCAACCCAGTTATCTACGATATCCTGCAAACTCGCACTAGAAAGAAAGTATTGCTGCCTCAGCCTTAACTCTTTGCCGTTTTCACTCGTGTCATTGGGATACAATACCATCGTGATTTGCTCAGCGAGGTTCTTTTTGGCCACAGCCTCCGAGTAACTTCCGGCGTTAAATTCATTTAAATCAAACTCATCGGTCGCTTCGGATTTCCAAAGTCTGAGTGTATTGACGACCTCGTTTTTATAACCGGGTATCGGCACATCATAAGGAACGGCCAAGACGTCTTGCGTATCAATCCATTCTCTGTGCTCTCTGCCAGAACGGTCAATATGCGAAACAACATGCCCTGAAAACTTAATTCGCTTGGCTTTCTCCGGCGCAGCGAGTTCCCAAGGGTGTCCTTCACGCAGCCAGTTATCAGGCTGTTCTACCTGATGACCTTGCTCAATTTTTTGGTTAAACATGCCATATTCGTAGCGGATCCCATAACCGATAACTGGCAATGCCAAGGACGCACAGCTATCAAGAAAACAAGCAGCTAGACGGCCTAAACCACCGTTACCTAAACCTGCATCATGCTCTGCTTGTGCAACCGTTTCTAGCTCACAACAATACTCTTTTAGCGCATCTCGAACTTTGTCTTCTAGATCTAAGTTCAACACCGCATTAGAAAGCGCTCGGCCCATCAAAAATTCCAGAGAAATATAAGCTGCTTTACGCGTCTTTTTGTCTGCCAAGTACTGATTAGTGGCTCGGCAACGTGCTACCAGCCTATCGCGAATAGTCAGCGCCAATGCATGGTATAAATACAACTGGCTTTCTCCCACTTTGTCGCGACCTAAGGTGTAGTAAAAGTGACGCGTCAAATCATCAACTAAGGTGCTTTCATCCATTTTTGGAGCATCTTGCCAGTGTTTTACCACACAAACTGATCCACTGTTTTTAGCCATGCTTGTTATCCTCTTGAATCGATGTGAATATCCATGCCGTTTTTGCAGGCACTTGAATGTGTTCTGATAATTTTTTCGTAAGCTGATGTGTGACTGTGGAAATTGCTAAGTGCCAGTGTTTAGAAAAAGCGCTCGGAGGCAAGCTCATCTGCAGATCTTGGTTACTCGCATTAAAAATCAGCAACAAACTTTGCCCTAGCTGCTGATCCGATATGGTATAGCTTAACCATTGCCTGGTCGGTTCTTGCCATTGTTGCGGAGATAATGTCTCACCATGTTCATCGAACCAATTTACGGCATAACGACTATCTGAATCATGGACATAGAATGCATGAGAAAAAGCACTAAATTGCTTTCTAATCGCCAATAAGTCTTGAATGAAAAAGTTTAACGCATGGTGCTGCTGATGATTTTTCCATGCCAACCAATTAGTACAGTTATCCTGACAATACGCATTGTTATTACCATTTTGACTGTGTGCCATTTCTGATCCTGAGCATATCATTGGCACACCTTTGGATAAGATCAGCGTTAGCAACGCATTTTTTTGCATGGTGAGGCGTTTATCCATAACCTCAGGGTCCGAACTAAAACCCTCCACACCGCAATTCATTGAGAAGTTTTCACTGTGACCGTCTCGATTACCTTCGCCGTTGGCTTCATTATGCTTTTGCTTATAAGCGGTCCAGTCGTACAACGTAAAACCATCATGGCTAGTAATAAAATTGATCGAATTTAGGGGGCCACGATAGTTATGCTCAAATAAATCTGAAGAGCCATGGATCCGCATAGCAAGTTCGGGCAAGACGCCAAAGTCACCTCGCCAAAACCGCCTTACCGTATCTCTGAACTTATCGTTCCATTCTCGCCAAGGAGACGGAAACTGGCCAACTTGATAACCGCCTGGTCCAATATCCCATGGTTCGGCGATAAGTTTTACTTTTGATAGCACGGGATCTTGCGCTAGCGCTTGTAAAAACGTGTGACTTGCATTAAATCCGGTACTTTCCCTAGCTAAGATAGTTGCCAAATCGAATCGAAATCCATCAACCCCCATGTATTCTACCCAGTACCGGAGGCTATCGAGCACCAACTTCAAACTCGCCGGATTGCTGATGTTCAAGGTATTACCACACCCGGTATCATTGATGTAGACGTTTTGCTTGTTGGCTAGGGTGCGGTAGTAACCTAAGTTGTCTAACCCTTTCAAACTTAGAGTGGGTCCATCAATGCCGCCTTCAGCTGTATGGTTAAAAACAACATCAATAATGACTTCGATATTTGCGTCATGGAGCGCCTTAACCATTGTTGGAAATTCTCGAATATCATCGTTGACCAAATACTCTTTGTGGGGGGTAAAAAAGCTCAGAGTGTTATAGCCCCAATAATTCTGCAGCCCTTTGGTCGTTAAAAATTGCTCTGTAATAAATGCGTGTACTGGTAACAGCTCAATAGCCGTAATACCTAATTGCTTTAGGTGCTCAATAAACTCGGCTGCGGCGATGCCAAGAAATTTTCCGCGATGCGCAGCAGCAATATTGGGATGACGTATTGTTGCGCCTTTTACATGGCATTCATAGATCACGGTTTTTGACCAAGGTATATTTGGTCTTTTGCCTTGATATTTTTCTACTTGAGTAACTCGAGATTTGGGCATATCTATAGCATTATCACTGAGACTGAGCTTGCCAACAGGTAGATGACAAAAATGTCTTTCGCTCCAAGTGAACTCGCCAAAAAAATCGTTGCCGTACGGATCGAGCAGCAGTTTATTTTTATTAAATAACAAGCCTTTTTCTGGATCATAAGGTCCATCAGCCCTAAAACCATACAAACTTTGGTTTTCCAGCCCTTCAATAAACAAACTCCAATATCCGCCTTCATGACGAAACATTTTGAGCTTATTGACCTCGCTGTGGCCACTTTTATCAAACAGGCTTAGACACACCTGTGTCGCTTTTGGTGCGTACACACAAAAATTGACACCTCTGTCATTAACGGTCGCGCCAACAGCGGCTGTGGTGCCACGATAGCTGGTTAGCATGCCTCACCCGTAATACGTAGCAAATAAATAGTGCTTAAAGGCGGTATGGTGATCTCAATACTATTGGCACAGCCATGACTTGATTTAGGTTTCGCTTCTACTAGTTGCTGCTTACCTGCAACGACTGAGCAACCGCTGCCCCAAAACGATTGTTCGTCGGTATTTAAACAAACTTGATAGACCCCAGGTGCTGGTACACCCAATCTAAAGCGATGGTGGGTATTTGGGGTAAAGTTAGCAACCACCACCAATGGTGATGACGAATTCTTAGCAAATCGAGCAAAACTAAAAATGCTCTGCTCGGCATTTCCACCATCAATCCATTTAAATCCAGCGGGCGTGTTATCGCATTCATAAAGCTGTGGTGTCGAACGATACACTTGGTTCAGTTGCTTAATGGTTTTATAGATACCACTATGCGCTTCACTGGTTAGCAGTGACCAGTCAAGTTGCTGGTTATGGTCCCACTCACTGCGAGGCGCAAGTTCACTCCCCATAAAGAGTAGTTTTTTACCTGGATGAGCATACATAAATGCATAATAGGCGCGCAGGTTTGCAAATTGTTGCCAATCATCACCTGGCATTTTACTTAATAATGATCCTTTACCGTGTACAACCTCATCGTGGCTCAACGGCAAAATGTAGTTTTCTGAATAGGCATATACCATAGAAAACGTCATTTCATGGTGGTGATATTTTCTGTGGACCGGATCTTTAGACATGTATTGCAACGTGTCATTCATCCATCCCATATTCCACTTGAAACCAAAACCCAAACCGCCATGCTCAACACTTTGAGTTACACCTGGCCAAGCTGTGGATTCTTCCGCCACCATCATAATATCGCCGTCAAAACCATAACATTGTGTATTAACGGTTTTGAGACAATCTATGGCGCCCAAGTTTTCTCTACCACCGTAGCAATTTGGCACCCATTCACCATCATCGCGGCTGTAATCGAGATACAACATCGATGCCACTGCATCGACTCTCAGCCCATCAATGGCAAACTCAGATAACCAATATAAGGCATTAGATGCTAAGAAGCTTTTTACTTCGGCACGGTCATAGTTGTAGATGTAGGTGTTCCAATCAGGATGGAATCCTTGCCTTTTGTCTGCGTGTTCAAACAAATGCGTACCATCAAACTTGTGCAACCCATGTGGATCTGATGGAAAGTGTCCAGGTACCCAATCGATTAATAAGCCTAAGTTATGTTTCTGGCAGCTTAATACAAAATGCTTAAAGTCATCTACGCCACCAAAACGACTGGTCGGTGCAAATAAGCCAACAGGTTGATAGCCCCATGAACCATCGAAGGGGTATTCACTGATAGGCATTAATTGTAAATGTGTAAAACCCAGCTCTTTGACATAAGGTACTAAATCATCCGCTAATTCACGATAGGTCAAATAACGATTTTGTTCTTCGGTACGTCTTTTCCACGAGCCTAAGTGCACCTCATAAATAGCAATTGGCGCATCGATTTTATTTCGCACTTGTCGCTGTTGGCGCTGTTCATCAGTCAACGAGATGGCCGTGATTGACGGTTGAATTATGCTAGCTGTCCCGGGGGCCTGTTCCATCTTCAGCGCAAACGGATCGGCTTTCTCCAGTCGTTGCCCATCATAAGTTAGTAAAGAAAATTTGTAGCAGCAATCGACGGTTAATTCCGGAATAAAGATCTCCCAAATACCACTTGCTGGGTGCAGCCGCATACCATGTTCGTTATTTTGCCAATGGTTAAATTCACCAATAACGGACACAGCTTGGGCATTGGGTGCCCAGACCGCAAACCGAGTGCCTGAAATACCATCGATTTCAATACAATGCGCGCCTAAATGTCGATATGCTTGAAGCTGCGTACCTTCATTAAATAAGTAGAGATCACTATCACTCAGCGAAGTGGGGAAACTATAAGGGTCATGTCTAACCACCGAATACTGTTCAAAAAACACTTCAAACTGATGACGATTAACACATTTTCTGGTCGCTAGCTCAATAAAATACAATGCACTTTGCTTGTACTGTGTCATTGCATACTGGACGTTACCGAAACAGCAAGATACCGACTGAGCTCCCGGTATAAAAGCACGAATAATGGATGTTTTTTCGTCGATAACATGCTTACCGAGAAAGGCAAATGGATCTCTAAAGTTGCCACTTTCTAATGCCATCAGTTGAAGGTCATAATTTGGGTTATTGCTTGCTACTTTGACAATTGAATTCATATTTACTTCCTTGAATCAACGATGTTTTCTATCAATATCGCTGATTGACTAATGATGGTATTAATCGGTGCTGACAGCTTTCTTCTCCAGTTTGGATATTCCAGATCGGTACCAGGTATATTGACCGGTACTCGTTGCTTGTCCAGGTCATCAAGTTGCAACGTGAGAAGCTTAGCATTTGAATGTGCAAGGCAGATTAAAAGCGCTGAATAAACGGCTTCTTCATGGTCTTCGACTGTAAGTTGTGGACCACCTGATTCAGATATCCATTCAAGCATCTGTTGTTTTTCAACCTGTCTTTGCGAAAGCTGTGCCTGATACTCTGACTCGGTACACAATTTATATTCTAGTTTTAGCTTAAGATCATAAGCTTGCCACCAGCCACAAAAAGGCGGAACATCGTGATTGGCCACCATAAGTAAGGCGTTTTTGGCATATTGACTGGGGTGTTTAAATCGACCTAAATGGTCTTTTTCGAAGTAAAATAGAATATTGCTGTAGATATGACTCATGTGCATTGAGGTTTTTATTTCTTCAGGCACTACCCCTAGGTCTTCCCCAATAACCATGACCTTTGCTCTCGCCGACTCAATTTTTAGAATTGCTAGCAAGTGCTCAAATGGATAGTAGACATAGCAACCCGCTCGTTCACCCTCATGGCTGAAACACCACCATAACCGCCTCAACCCCATCACGTGATCAATACGCAACCCGCCGACACCGGACAAGTTAGCTCTAACCAACTGTTTAAAAAACGAAAAATGACTGTTTTTCAAGCTTACTGGATTGATAGCAGGCAGACCCCAATCTTGGCCCTTTTCAGCCCATGGATCTGGAGGTGCGCCCACATTCGCATTGTGAGAGTAAAGCCCTTGGTTAGATAGGTACTCCCTAGCATCTCTTGCACAACCTACAGCTAGGTCATTGATGAGTCCTATTTTCATACCAGATTCGATGGCGACTTTCTGACAATAGGCCAACTGCTCAAACAGCTGCCACTGCACAAAAGATTCAAATTCATCATCTGCCAACGCCGCATGGAGCTCAGGATTGGCTTGATAAAACTTCTCGAGCTCTGGTTGCCAATCTGCTTGCAACGCTTGAATCTTCGACCAATTATTTCTTAACCCCTGATACTTATACTCAACGGCGTCGGTCATATTGACAAACAGGCCATCCTCCCTGAGTTCTGGCTCCTTGCTGTTGAGTACAAGTTGTAATGACGGAAACCTTTCCGCTAGCAACTCAAATGATAGATAAAGAGGATTTAACAACCTTCTATCATTTGGGCTGTATGGGCTTGCGCGTTCGGGTTTGTCTTCAAACAACAAGTGAAGTGGATTCAGCAACACATAATCGATACTGCGTCCAGCGCATTGCTCTACTAAAGTATGCAGCTCAAAAAAATCTGCACACGGCTTGTTGGTTTCGGGGCGCAATGAATATAGTTGAATTGAAATACCAACAAGCTTTTCATCATTGGCCACAGGATCAAAACACTGTGATGGCGTCACCCACAGTTCAGTGTCAAATTGTTTACCATCGATCACAACGACCCCATTGTGGTATCCAACAGGTAATTTCGCTATGGGTACCTCAATATGAATATATTCGCAGCCTTCAAAGCTGTAGTTGCCGACCGTTGTTGCCAAACACAAATCTATCGTTGCAGTGTAATCAATTTCCTTGACCCATAGCTGCACCACATCCGGCAACCGCTCAGCAGGCAAACGAAGAGATAAAACTGGACGCTCAAAATCTACCAAGGTGATTGGTTCAACGTAACCAAGCCACTTTGCGACATCCAACTCATAGTTAAGTGAAATGACTTCTGATGGCTGGTCACATGAAATTCCGCATTCTTTCAGTGCCTGTAATCGCACTTGATGGTCAAATACGACATGCTCTCCATTATATTTGTGGTATTCGTAGCCAATGCCATACAAATATAACAGCTGAGAAACTGGGTCCATAGCTTCGATTACGCCCTTAATGTAGATACCACGCTGTTGTCTTCGCCGAAGCCATTTGGCACGTAACCATCAGCTTTTGCATCGTTGTCCCAGTACTGTCCATCAATCAAATAGCGAAAATGAAAGCGATTGTCGGCAGGAAGCCTGTGCTTAGATTTGAATACCCTATCCTTTTTAACAAACTTCATCTCCACTGGACGCCAATCAGTAAAATCACCGACTAACTCAACTTTAGTGGCTTCTGGATGCTCAAAAGAGAATGTTACTTCTGCTTCATCTTTGGTTTTGAAAAAACGCTTGGTCAGCATAATACCCCCGAATATCTGTGTGATTTCCTCTATCACAGCGCCGTGCGCTAAACTGCAAACGTTCGGTTACTGTGTACAATCTCTGGGCTGAACAATCACTTATAAGACCGCTCACTTTCCGCCCAGTAAAACAAAAATATATTGTGTTTCTATGACAGTACTTTGTGGTGCACGTTTGCACCAATATGGCGCAAAGTCACTGCTCATTTGAATATTGCGACATCAATATGAGAACTCTGCAATCCATGCGCCAAGTGTCACGGGAATTGGGGAAAAATTAGTCCAGAGCCGCATGGTTGTAAAGTGAATTTAACTAATATCTCTAGACGATGAATTAGAGAAGTTCTTTAAGTTCTTCAAATAGTTGAGGGATATCTAGGTATTAGACATTAGTCTCACATTGGCTAGGAATTACGTTGTATTACAACAAACGAGTTGCCGATTATTGCGCTGTGATAAACGGCTAATAGGTTGATAGTTACCACAGTACCACACTCTCGGGGGAAACTTCGCATAAGAAAAGCAATCATCAAGATGACTCTAGCCTCCCGCGATACTTATAAAACATTATTTGCTACAAGATATTAGCGTTCAAATTTGGTTTCCAAAATCACCGAGGAGTTGGTTCTTTCGATGCCTTCAAGATCACCAATTTCATCGAGTAAATGACTCAGTTGCTGAAGGCTTTGCGCTTGCACTATTGCGATAAGATCATATTCGCCACTAATGGCATACAAGGCCGATACATGGGGTAACTGCTGGAGTGCCAAATAGGCTTTCGCAGTAAGTTTTTGTTTTACTTTGATAGAAACATGAGCCGAAACCAAGTCATCGGTATATTCTTGGGCGAACTCAACACGATAACCTTTAATTACTCCCGACTGCTCTAACTTACTGATCCTATTTTGAACAGTGGTTCGAGACAAATGCAGTTTTCTTGCCAGCTCAGAAACGCTTTCACGCGCATTGTTCCTTAACAAAGCTATCAGTTTTTCATCTTGAGAAGTAAGCATTTTGCAACCTAACACCATCAAATTGACAAAAATCATATCAAATATGTGAAATTTTGCACTGCAAATTATCATAAAAGACCTTGATAATAGTTCCAGTTTCTAAAAATTCAATGAATACCCTCTAAAATGACAACAATTTGGGTATCTAATCAGCAAGCAAAAATCGATTAAAGAGAGGCGTCATGCAAGTAAATCGTGAGTTATTCAATGCAGTAATGGTTCCCAATTATAATCCTTCGGACATTATCCCCGTCAAAGGACTTGGTGCTACAGTTTGGGACCAAAATGGGACTGAGTATATTGATTTTGCTGGCGGTATCGCGGTTAATTGCTTAGGTCACTGCCATCCAGCGTTGGTAAACGCACTAAAAGAGCAAGGCGAAAAGCTATGGCACCTTTCAAATGTGATGACCAATGAGCCAGCGCTTCGATTAGCAAAAAAATTAACTGATGCGACGTTTGCTGAAAAAGTCTATTTTGCAAACTCGGGCGCTGAAGCAAATGAAGCGGCATTAAAACTAGCACGCCGCTTCGCACTCGATAATTACGGCGCCGACAAGACACAAATCATTTCATTTAATAAAGGTTTTCATGGCCGTACCTTCTTTACCGTCACTGTTGGCGGTCAGGCAGCTTACTCTGATGGATTTGGACCTAAGCCAGCGGACATCACTCATGTCGATTATAACGACCTAGCCGCACTTGAAGCTATCATGTCAGATAACACTTGCGCAGTAATGATGGAACCACTGCAAGGTGAAGGTGGGATCATCGCTCCTACCAATGAATTTGTGAAAGGTGTCCGAGCCCTTTGTGACAAGCACAACGCGCTATTGATTTTTGACGAAGTACAAACTGGTGTAGGTCGTACTGGCGACCTTTATGCTTACCAAGGCCTTAACGTAACACCTGATATCTTGACTACGGCTAAAGCGCTAGGTGGTGGTTTTCCAATTGGTGCCATGCTGACTACAACTGAAATTGCAGCTCACCTTAAAGTGGGTACACATGGTTCGACTTATGGTGGCAACCCGTTGGCATGTGCGGTAGCAGAAGCCGCTTTTGATACCGTTAACACTGCAGAAGTATTAAACGGTGTGAAGCAAAAAGAACAGCTTATTCGTGCAGGTTTGATGGCCATCAACGACAAATTCGATGTGTTCTCTGAAATAAGAGGTAAAGGACTGTTGCTAGGAGCTGTTTTGAATGAAAGATTCAAAGGCCAATCTCGTGACTTCTTAGTTGCCAGTAATAAACATGGTTTGATGTCTTTAGTCGCCGGTACTGACGTCGTCAGGTTCACTCCTTCGCTGGTTATCAGTGATAAAGAAATAGTTGAAGGCTTGGCTCGATTTGAAAAAGCAGTCGCAGAAGTCGTGGCAAACAAGGGGTAAAGAAGCATAGCTTCTTGTTATTATCATGCTGGTATTAAGACCTATAACACACAACGACTTCGATGCGCTTAAACGCATCGCGGTCGAATCTGGCCACGGATTTACCTCGTTGCCTGTAGACGATGAACTTCTGGCAAGTAAAATTGAACGCTCTGTTGCTAGCTTCGCAAAAGCGGTCAAATCCCCCGCTGATGAAGGCTATTTGTTTGTATTAGAAGATACCTCACAAGGCAAGATTGTGGGTACTACGGCTGTCGAAGCTGCAGTAGGTATGTCAACGCCGCTGTATCACTATCATCTCGGTAAGACGGTCCATCATTCAAGAACGTTAAATGTCTACAATACGGTTGATATCTTAACCATGTGTAACGATTACACCGGTTGTTCAGAGATATGCACTCTGTTTTTAAGAGAAAGTCACCGCCAAGGGTTTGCAGGTAGATTCTTATCACGGATTCGTTTTTCGTTTATTTCTCAACACCGAGAACGGTTCAGCGATACCATTATCGCTGAAATGCGTGGAGTCAGTGATGAACAAGGTAATTCGCCATTTTGGCGATGGCTGCAAGAGCACTTTTTCAGCATCGAATTTCCTCAGGCCGATTACTTAGTGGGTCTTGGTGATAAGGTATTCATTTGCGAACTGATGCCAAAGTACCCAATTTATGCCAATCTCCTGTCGCCTGATGCACAAGCGGTTATTGGTCAGGTCCATGAAAAGACCAAGCCTGCACTGCGGTTACTACAAAATGAAGGTTTTGAACACCGAGGTTATGTTGACCTATTTGACGCAGGTCCAACGGTGGAAGCTAAACTAGACAACATTCGTACGGTAAGAGAGTCTTTTAGTGGTGAAGTCGAAATCGTCGATACTTTACCCAGAAACACTCGGCCAATGGCGGTGTCCAATTGCTTACTAGAGGAATTTAAAGCTACTTTCAGCGATCAAATCTATCTGTGTACCGCTGAAGAAAAAATACAAATGACAGCAGAGGTCGCAAAAGCGATTAATGTGACTTCTGGTGATATGGTAAACGCATTTGCGCTTTAACGCGTTCAGTGTCGTGCTAATGCCTTGTTGAAAGGCTTAAATTATTCACTGACGACAATTTAGGAAACGATTATGCACAACAACGTAGATACACTTTTCGAAAAACTTTGGGATAACTACCTAGAAGTGACACCTTCAGCGGTCAAGGTCCATGAGCTGCTTGGCTCTACCCAACAAGACGATGTGATCAATGATCATATTGCACTACGTACATTCAACATTGAAAAAGTCGGCTTAGAAAAGCTAGCAGCGCATTTTAAAGCTGTCGGTTACAAAGAGTGTGGCGAGTATCATTTTGAAGCGAAAAAGCTTTATGCCAAGCATTTTGAACATCAAGATCCAAGCAAACCTAAAGTCTTTATCTCAGAGCTATTGGTCGATAAATTCTCGCAAGATTTGCAAAAAGTCATCCAAGAAATGGTTGAGCAAATTGACGAAGATGCCGTATCGGCCGATGACTTCTTGTATTCTGGTACCCATTGGCAAGTAAGCCACGAGACTTATCAAAAGCTGCTAGCTGAGAGTGAATATGCTGCTTGGATGTCGGCATGGGGCTACCGTGCTAATCACTTTACGGTAAGTATCAATTACTTGAAAAACTTCACAACCATCGAAGCTGTAAACCAAGCATTAAAAGACAATGGTTTTGAGCTAAACGCATCAGGCGGCGAAATCAAAGGCTCTCCTGAAGTTCTGTTAGAGCAGTCATCAACCCTTGCAGATCACCAATTGGTCACGTTTAGCGATGGTGAATACAGCATTCCGAGCTGCTTCTACGAGTTTGCACTACGCTATGCCAAGCCAGATGGCGAAATCTATACCGGCTTTGTTGCTGCATCAGCCGACAAAATCTTTGAAAGTACCAATGCCCGATAGTTAAACCGAGCTTAAGGTAGAATACCCACTGAGTATTCTACCTTTACCCCCAATAAAAGGTACAAAACGGTTTATCTCCTATTTCAATTATCCTTCCCATATAAGAGACAATTGTTATATTGTCTTGAACTGACACAAAACTGTCATTGCGGCTAGCTAGAGTAACTTTGAGTAATCGATGTCTCGCCACTTTCATTGACTTGTCTCAAGTACAAGCTTTAAAAAAAGCCACTTACTTCTGCGTACTGCGAAAAAGTGCAACAGACATCATCATTTGGAGGACTCCATCATGAATCGCCACCAGCAATTAGATGCCTATTTTGAACAACACGAAGGGCTTCTTCCTCAAACCCAAAACCTAAAGTTCGACAAAATGCGCTTGAGCCCTTTTAGGTTCTTTAGAGGCAGTGCAGCATTGATGTACCATGACCTGAAGTCCGGCTTCATTAAATTGCCTGAGTCTGCATATCAACCTGAACTGACTAACATTATGGGTGACTGCCACACCAGTAATTTTGGGTTTCATAGCGAAGAAGGCAGTCATGGTGATACCTTAATATTTGAACCAAATGATTTTGATGATGCCTGTGTCGGCCATGCAGTATGGGATGTGTTCCGATTTCTAGTCAGTTTACCTTTAACACAGCTGGAAGGCTGCCGGATTAAAGAAAGCGCTATTGATTTACAAGACAAAACCAAACCTATAGTGACAAAAGAACAGGTAGTCCAAGCGCAATATGAGTTTATCGCTGGATATTTAAGCGCCTGTGAATTGTCTTTAAAAAACGAAATAAACAGTCACACTGGACTCACCCAATTTGATCAAACTCACATTCTGCATAAACGCTGGCAAAAAGGCCTACAGCGTATGGCTGGTGGCGCTGCGTTCACGATTAAAAGTACCCTTGCAAAAGAAGTCGACTTAGATGCCAAACCACTGCGTTTTCGCGATGATAAGTTAAGATTTGTGCGCTTAAACTCTGAACAGCAACAAGCCTTGTGTCATGAGTTTGCACCGTATGTAGACGACAGTATATTGGACTGCGTCGCCAGAGTAGATCAAGGGACCGGTTCGTTGCATCTCGCCCGCTACTATTTGCTTGTTGGACCGTTACAGCAAAAACCAACCAAATCGATTTTACCTCTATGTCATATCGTAGAGATTAAACAACAGCAACAGGCTTCACCGCTGCGTTTTTTTGATGGCTTGAGTCCGATAAACCGGCTGAATCCCGCTCATCTGACCGTTAATTGTCAGCGAAAAATGCAACGAAGAGCCGATTTAATTTTAGATAGCGCTTTTTGGCAAGAAAGTCATTGGCTCATTCGTTCGAGACATCACGCTAAAGTCGGGATCAGTCCAGAAGATGTAACAATAGGTAAGCGTGCCGCAAATAAAGCTGGATTTAGCCAATATGCACACACATGCGGTCATGCTTTGGCATTATCACATATGCGGGCAGACAGGAGATCCCTAGAATTTCAAAAAGGGATACTACAACACTTCCCTGATGTGGTGGATAATTTAGTTCAACAAGCCAGTCATTATGCCGAAACGGTACAAGCCGATTGGCGCTGGTTTGCTAGCAAAATCGATAATACCTAAATACCCTCTACTGCGGATAAGGGTTTTGAAAGTGTCAACATTTAAGAACTCAAGACGCTTTTAATACCAAGGCATTTTTATGCAGTAATAGCTAGCTATTACAAGTGAACGCAACGGTGGTCGTGGCCAAAATAGCATATTCGCTTCGCAGCTGAAATGTAATAGTAAAGGCGCTCAGACAGCGCCTTGTCTATTTGATTTATTCAAGCAATATATGTTGGTATGGTTGTGATGCCATCATGGGCGAAAATTCAGTGATGGTATATTCCATGACACCAGTTTGCACAAAAGGGTCATGCTCCAGCACGTGCAATAATTCCTCCTTACTCGCGTGCTGAGAGATCAAAATTCCTCCGGTTCTTGGGACTTTACGCCCTCCAAATAATAAGTTGTTCGATGCATATTCCTTCGCCAAATAGGCTTTGTGTAACTCGGTTACTTCCGGTGTCACTTTTGAAATATCGGTAAACGTCATATCGACTAAAAACATCATTTCCTCGCTTTATTAGATAGATAAGTTAAAATAATCGCTACTTTTTCCGTAGCAATTTACCGCTACTTTTTTAGAAGCGCAAGGATTATGACGACACCATTACCAAATTCCCCAGTGAGAGGATCCGATAGCGGCGTTGCTATCATGGCAGTTTTCGACCTACTTGGCCGCAAGTGGAATATGCGAATTTTGTGGGAGCTGAATAAACAACCTATGAGTTTCAGAGGGTTACAATCACAATGTGACCACATGTCTCCTTCCGTACTAAACACTCGAATTAAACAACTCACTGAGGCAAAACTTATCAGTAAATCCGTTGATGGTTATTTACTTACAGAGTTAGGAAGTTCCCTTATGGAGACATTAAACCCATTAAGGCAATGGTCGGCTAAATGGGAAAAGCAACTTAGCTAGTGATTGAAGCCGCTTACTCGGATAAATATCAAACTTGACCGACAGGCTCACATAAATGCTTTATGCGCTGTATCACTGATAGCTGTTTGTTTGTAGTTCAAGACGATCTCAAATCAATGTCTTGACTAAATGTTTCGTCCGGCACATCTTTCACCAATGCTTGGCCCGCTATTGGCGTATTTCTATTAAAAGTGAGTGTTGAACTACCATATAATTGCCAACCATTGTTCAACGACTCTGACACACGCATGCAAATCAACGCTTTAATACTAAACACCTAAGCATTATTAAATCTGAGTAAAACGGTTCAGCATAAAACTATTTAATTCGAACTATTAATAAGAAAGTAGCCAAATGACAGCAACTTTCTTAATTCAAACAATCCGATTACAAGCCAGTAAAGACTATGGTAAGCACTTAACCATCATCGTTGGACAAATATCAAGTGCTGAATTACAAGGGATAGTCTGCGGACACAATAACGCCGTATTACATTCGTTAACTAAAGAAGCAATTCTGCCACCAGCTACCTGAGGAGTCTGTGCAAAAGGAAGCTGACCATTGGTTTTATTTAATACTTTAATGCTTTTTTTATTAAGTGTAAGTTTCATTTAAAATTTCCTTTTAAACTGATTAATATTAAGCCCTTTACCCTAGGGATTAATAACTGCTTTCTAATGATTGGCTAGTACTTGTTACTAGTACCGGCCCGAGTTGTAATTGAATGTCGCTATTAGCAAGCGCGTCTTGAAGGACAACGCATGTCTAATGTAGGGCAATCGTAATGTTTACCAACTGTGTGTGGTAATCTACCGCCAGCGATTAGAGGGGTTTGTGCAAATGGTAACTGGTTACCTTGTTGAGTAAGAACTTTTATACTCTTTTTATTTAATTTAAATTTCATAGTTAATTTCCTTTTAAAAAAACCACCAGCATTTTGACCCTTCATGAGGTACATATCAAGCTAATATCCATAAAAGTGAACAATATAGTCAAATTATCTAAGTGATATGAATAACGATTAAGAAGCTATTGTGCATAAAAAAAGCAAGCGCTATAACCCTAACTTTTCAATTTGCTCTGCTACGGTAACGCCACTTCTAACCGCGCCTTCCATATAACCTAAGTAAAGTGTGTCGGTGTGCTCACCGGCAAAATAAATTCGCCCAACCGGCGCTTTAAACAAGTCCCAATACTTAGTAACTTGGCCGGGTCCGTAAGCAAGGAAGCCGCCTTTAGTCCATTCTTCATTCAGCCAATTTTGCGCTTTGGCTTCAACAAAGTATTGTGAAGATCCAGGATACATTATCTCAATTTCATCAAGACGCGCGTCTATAATCTGCTGATCTGTCCATTGCTGTTGCATTTTGCTGTAATCACCAGAGGTGTAAGCAATTAATATTCCTCCTTCACCACCTTGACGCTCTGTCGTTTCCCAAGTCCAACCTGTAGGTAAACTGGCAACCACTGTGTCACCACCTAGGTTTTGGTCAAGCCAAAAGCGTTTGCTATATCTAAGCAGTACCTTAGAGTGTGTTCCGTAGTTTATATTGTCGGCAGCTTGACGCATTGCTTCTGGTAAAGCCGGAGAGAAAGCAATCTTATTGAGTACCTTGAGTGGCACGGTAACAACAATAACATCAGCTCTAAACTCACTGTCAGTCACGGTATTTACCACTACTTTATTATCGACCTGAGTAATTTTGGTTACAGCTTGACTAACCAAAATATCGCCTTCAATATTATCTGCAAATGCTTGCACCATTGCCCGACCACCTTTTAAGAAACGAAACGCTTCAACATCATCTTCCGAGACATTTTCATACACCTTGGCATACTGAGCTAAATGTAATAACGAGAGGTCACTCGGTTCATCAAATTCGCCACGAACAAATTGCTCAGCAAGCTGTTTAGCACTTGGGTGGAGCTGCAAATCGTCAATCCAGCTTTGTACGTTTTGCAAATCATAGTCTTGTGCCAAAGATAACTGGGCTGGCTTTTCAGGGTCTGGAACTGCATCCGCTAGCATACTGAGTTGATCGTTAAACCGATTGAAATCGATTACCACCGCTGAGTCATAATTTTCTTCAAAATCGGTGTAGCTTACCAATTGCCCATCAATGTAATATGCGCCGCTCTCTATATCTCCCCAATAGCCGGTGTCGGCAAGTTCAACGTTGAACAAACTTGCATAGCGATGAAGTTCTTTATGGACCGTTTCGCCATCTATAAACTCTCCACCTATTTCACCCGTCTTGTCGCCCATTTCTATCGTTGCGACTCGCCCACCAATTCGATCGCGCGCTTCCAATACCGTGACAGAATAACCAAGTTGCTCAAGTTCGTAAGCAGCGGTTAAACCCGCCAAGCCTGCCCCTACGATAATTGCATCCCTCGTTTTTGCGAGTGGAGGTGGCTCAACAACATCTTTGTTTTCACTGCCACATGCAGCTAAAAATGTCGTTACAAATAAAACCATAATTACTTGACGGAAAAAGTCCTTTTCCCAAAATTTCATGATAAAGCTCCTAATAAAGTTAATATTTCACAGACCCAGTAAAGTCAGCGGGTCGCAACCATGACTGTCCGATACCTTTTCAAAAACCTAAAAATGAAAACCACACCTCAGTCACAGGTTGGAATTTTAAAAGGTACAATCAGTACTAAGCAAGCAAAAAAATTAACAAATAAAAACACTTTTGTTACCTCTGCTAATGTCTTGCCCTTTTAATCGTTTATAAAACGAAGGCGCACAACAACTACATAACCATTTAGTTTTAAATTTTCTGGCTATACTTAATCAAATCAATACTATCCAACTGTGTGAACCAATCTTGCTTACAATAAAATCCGCATGGAAAAGGTCTTTGCTTTATCTATCCTTTGTCGGCGCTTATATTACCAGCGGTCATTTACTGTTGTTTTTCACCGTTCAATCACAAGTTTTGCCGATTTGGCTGCCGGCAGGTTTTGCATTAACTGGCACTTATCTTTTTGGATTTCGCTTTCTCCCTGGGGTATTTTTCGCGTCAGCGTTTTTCAACTGGAGTGTCTCAACTAGCGATTTCATAAGTCTGTCTTGGCTGCAACTAAAAGAAGTAAGCATGATCGCAAGTGGCGCAATGCTACAAGCCCTAGTTGGTGGTTTGCTACTAAGAAAATGGTTAGGGAACCCCATTTTTCCAACCACCAGAAAGCATGCCTTTTTCACAATTGGACTCGTCGGCATTGCGGTCAATCTAATTTCTGCCAATATTGGCGTTTCAGCATTAAGCTTATTCAATCCTAATTACAGTGCCGATAGTCATTGGAATAACGTGTTGTTCTGGTGGTTTGGTGATAGCTTAGGCGTCATACTTATCACCCCGATCCTCATGGTGCTACTGCAACCTTGGTTAGTTGACTATAGAAATAAACCGCGAGCTTGGAGTGCTTTGTTTAGTAGTCTAGCGCTGACTTGTTCCGTTGCTCTAACCACCTATTTATATACAGAAAACAATCAAAAAAATGCAGCACGCGTGGCAGAACGGGAAGCTCAAGTCGTCGAGAATATACTCCATCGATACTTAGATCGTACCCTCGTTGCTGCTTACGATTTAGCGGCGGTGATACATAAAAATCCAGATATCAGCCTAGACGAGTTTAAAGTTAAAGCCGATAAGTTGCGTCAGCAATATCCATTTATAAAAGCGCAATCTTGGAATCGCTACATCAACAACGATGGGATCCAAGCGTTAAACGCCAAGCTGCAAAGACTATATGGCGATAACGTTAATATTAAAGGCACGCCGCTACTGGAGTCTGATCCGCTTGTCGTCGTCACTTATATCTCCCCTGAAGCGCAAAATAGCAATGCTTTAGGGTTTAATGTCTATTCACGACCAGACCGAAAAGCTGCGCTCAATGCCGCCATACAGTCCAATGCACCACAGGCATCTGGTATCTTGCAGCTGGTGCAAAGTAAAACACCACAACCTGCCTATTTACTGTTTACTCCGGTTTATGGGCAATCAGTAGAAGGAAGTATCAATTCTGCGAGATTACAAGGCTTTGCAACGATTGTTGTAGACGCAAATATAATTGCAGCGCAAGCCTTGGCGCAAAGTAATACTAATATGCTCGATATCTCTCTTTATGAGATGGGTTCAATACAACCTTTTTATCGGAACCGAGAGACTGACTCAACTTCTCATCACCCGTATATTGGGGAGCGTACTCTGCATTTTGCCGGACAAAAATGGTTAATGAAGCTTCGATTAAGAGATGAGTTCATCGCAAGCTTAAATCTACAACAAACCTTGATGTTGATGATCTTACAGGTGTCTATCTGTAGCCTGCTCTCTTTGCTGGTACTGCTATTTATGCGGCAAAATGAAGCGCTAAATAACCTTGTTGAAATAAAAACCAGATCGTTAGAACAAGCCAAACAAGAATCAGATTTTGCCAACCAAGCAAAAAGTCGTTTCCTCGCTAACATGAGTCATGAAATAAGAACGCCATTAAATGCCGTGATAGGGTTTTCATCACTCGCAAAAGTAAGCCAATCGAACGAAGAATTGCAAAGTTACATAAAACGCATTGGACTGGCAGCCACCACCTTACTGAATCTCGTTAACGACATTCTCGATATATCAAAAATCGAATCCAACAACATGGAATTAGAAGAACATGATTTCAACCTGACGGAATTGCTGGAACGCTTAGATAGCATGTTTGCCTCAATTGCGTCAGAAAAAGGACTATCTTGGCAAATTGAGCACCAGCTTCCCAAGGAGTGTTGGATAAAAGGTGATATGTTGCGACTGGAACAAATACTTATCAACTTGAGCAGTAATGCAATTAAGTTCACTTCTGTGGGCAAAGTAACGTTGCATATTGAAGCTCAATCCACTGCTGGCGTAATCACTTTAACCATAACCGTAACAGATACCGGTATAGGTATTGATAAGGACAAGCAAAACCTCATTTTTGCTCCTTTTAGCCAAGCCGATAGCTCCACTTCTCGCCAATATGGTGGTACTGGACTGGGGCTTGCTATATCAAAAGAGCTGACTGAGTTAATGGGTGGCAGTTTAACCCTCAATAGTAAACTCGGGAAAGGTTCGACTTTTCAAATAACACTGTCTTTACCAGAGGGAACGCGCCCTCAAGCAACATCCTTAGATATTGACGGATCTGCGATTAGCGGGTTAAAAGTATTGGTGGCAGAGGATAATCCAGTTAACCGAGTTGTGATCAACGCCATGTTAAATTCATTCGGTATCGAGCCAAAAATTGTCGAAAATGGTCAACTAGCCGTTGAAGCAATCCAAGCTGAACCATTTGATATGGTGCTAATGGACTGCCAGATGCCGGTATTAGACGGCTATGAAGCTACAGCCAAAGTGCGCGAGAAGTTCTCACAATCTCAACTGCCAATTATCGCTCTGACCGCCGATGTAATGCCCGAGCATAAGGCGCAAGCCGAAGCGATTGGCTTTAATAGTCACCTTGCAAAACCCATTGATAGAGAGCGGCTGGCTGAAATTTTAATGCGGACCATTGATAACAAGCAAAAACTTTAACGCATTGTTGACTATCGAGTGTTGTCAGTTACTGATTTCTGGAACCGCTATGACCAAGCCATCTTTCGCGAAGGTCAATTCACCATCGAAGTATTGTTTGGCTTCCTTTTCTAATGGCTTGAGCATGCCTTTGCCATGATAACGAACACTAAAGTGAGTCAGTATGAGATGTTTAACGCCCGCGGCTTTGGCAAACTCACAGATACGTTTTGCATCACTATGGCCGGTATGACCGCCTACTTTATTAAGATCAAAAGAAGTAAAGGTGGCTTCATGAACGAGTAAATCAATGTCAGCGATAACCGGTTTTAACAGCGAAGGCTTTTCATTGTCGCCACAAATCACCACTTTTCTGGGACACCAGCTAGGATAAGTATAATCAATCGCGAGCAACTTCCGACCATCATAAATCGCGTCGAGCCCCTTTTGTAACGCGTTATAGTGAGCCCCCGTTTCAACCCCCTCACTTTTGAGCTTTTCTATCTTAAGCTTTTTGGGCACTTTAACTTCAGTGATTTTATAGGCGACACTTGGCACTCGATGCTGAAGCGCTGAAACCTCAATGTCGCAAAAATCAAATGCGGAGGTTTTAGGTAATGTGTCGAGTGACTGCATTTTCAGATCAAAGTCTAACTCAACTTGTGTCATGGACAGCGTCGCTCTCACAAATTCAATAACTTCATTAGGCGCTATCAAGGTAACTGGACGAGTGCGTCCAGACTGAGCAATAGAAGCAATTAACCCAGGCAAACCATAACAGTGATCACCGTGTAAATGTGTAATGCATATCACCTCTAAGTGATACAACGACAGCTCACTGGCTAATAGCCTATGTTGTGTCGCTTCTCCACAATCTACCAACACCCATTGTTTGGTATTGCAAAAACTCACCCCTGTCGCTGATACATTTCTGGTTTTTGAAGGGCTACCGGATGAGGTGCCTAAAAAGTGAACTTTCATCGCTAATCCATTTACTTCGTTGTTTTTCAATACCACTATATCAAGTAGAACCGCGTACTACTCGCGATTATCTCTGAAGTTTACCTAGCGTTTTCACTCTTGCTAACTGCAAAGGAGTTATTTATGAATTTAAACGCTCAAGACTGCCTAGTTTTGGTCATTGATATTCAAGAAAAATTTCGCCCTCACATCGACAGCTTCGCTGACGTAGAAAGTAATGTCGAAACATTATTGACTGCCGCTGAAATACTTGGTGTTCCTACTTTGCTTTTCGAGCAATACCCACAAGGTTTGGGTCACAGTGCGAACAAGCTCCTCGCCTTCAAGCACACCGCCATTGAAAAATGTTCGTTCAGTGCCTATCTGGATAATGAACTTAAGCAAAAAGTAAAAGCAACGCAGAAACACTCCTTGATTGTGGTCGGATTAGAAACCCATATTTGTGTTCAACAAACCGTTAATGACTTGCTGAACGATAGCTTCAATGTCGTTATTTTGGCTGACTGTGTCTGCTCCAGAAACAGTAAACACACACAATGGGCACTTTCACAAATGCAAGCCGATGGTGCTCGACTTATGAGCTTGGAATCAGCGCTATTTCAGTGGCTTACGTCAGCAAAAAACCCACACTTTAAATCTATTTCTAACTTAATCAAGTGATCTGCAACGCCACTTACAACGTTTATCAGATTGAGGTGAAACATGAAAAATGAACTCGACAGCCGATTTTTACTAAATGTTTTTGAATATATTCAACAGCATGGAGAAAGCACCGAAAACGGTAAGTTTTATGAAGGTGTTACCGCATTCTCCGATCCCGACGGTTATACAATTTATCTGCAAGGCAGTGGAGTAATGCTACGCTCTGGTTTTCATAACACTTACCACCTTGACTATCAGCACGAAAAGCACAAAGACGATTTCATCAATAAATTGAAACACATATACAACAAAGCCAATGAGTAGCTACTATCCATTTTCAAACCGAGGGCGTAAAAACAACCGTGTACGCCCTGAAAGCGAGCACAGTAAACGTTTTATCACGCAGGTAGTCGCTCGCTTAAAAGACGACCCAAGCAAACTCAACATTATTCGCAACAACCTTTCCTACTATAAACAACAACGGTTCTTAAAACGTGGTTTCCTGATTGCAGTCGACAGATTCGAGTGGGTGTTTGAAGTCGATCAAGATGTTAATCGTATTTGTGAGCAACTACTGGCAGACGATTATATTGGTAAGCGATTGCGTCGCTACCCTTTATTATTCAAAGGCGTATTAGATGATTAATGTCGTGTGGTTGAAGCGTGATTTTCGTCTCGAGGATCATTTGCCTATATTTGAAGCCACTGCATCAGCTTATCCCACCTTGTTTGTGTACATCATTGAGCCGCAATATTGGCAACTCGCTGACACCAGTGCCAGACAATTTGGCTTCATCCGAGAAAGCCTACTTGGCTTGGCCAAATTATTAGCTGAGAGAGGTGCGTCACTCACAATCCGCAAGGGTAATATTATTGATGTGTTTGAGAAAATCCATAACTACATTGCAATTGATACGCTATTTTGCCATCAAGAAACAGGCAACCCTTGGACTTATCAAAGAGACAGCCAGGTATTTGCGTGGTGCAAAACTAAAAGTATTAAAATCAAGGAGTTTCAGCAGCAGGCAGTGTTTAGAGGAAGACTTAACCGAGACGATTGGCAAACACAAGCCGATGCGTTTTTGTCAGCCCCCATCACGAAGATCCCGAGTAAACTGAACAGCTTTCTTGTTAATCACTCAGGCCTGAGCTTGCTTGATGAGTATCCCGGCAATGATACAAACTATGCACGTAATCCTCAGCATGGAGGCTATCTGAACGCGACTCGCACTTTAAGTTCGTTCTTAAATGCTCGTATTGAGCGCTATCTATACGGTATTTCCAGTCCCGTGACAGCGCAACAGGCCTGCTCACGACTAAGCCCTTACCTGTGCTACGGTCTGCTGAGTTTACGACAAGTATTACAGCAAACTCTTGAGCAAGTACCTCATAGCCGTAACCGTTCGGGGTTTTTGTCTAGACTCTACTGGCATAGTCACTTTGTACAAAAGTTAGAGTCAGAACCCTGTTATGCCGAGCGCTCTGTGCATCGCTCTTTAATCGAAATGCGTGCAAACGACTTTTGCGAACTGAAATTTCAGCGTTGGGCGAAAGGTGAAACCGGTGTCCCCTTTGTCGATGCCTGCATGAGAATGCTCATTGATACAGGTTGGATTAACTTTCGCATGCGCGCAATGCTAATGGCATACGCCAGCTATCACTTATGGCTAGATTGGCCAAAAACCGCTGCGCATTTAGCAAGCTTATTTATCGACTACGAGCCGGGTATTCACTATCCCCAAGTGCAAATGCAAGCAGGCACCACGGGGATTAACCCATTTCGTATTTATAACCCAGTGGTGCAAGGGAAAAAGTACGACCCTGAGGGACATTTTATCCGCCACTATATTCCTGAACTGGCTCATGTGCCCGACGGCTATATTCATACACCTTGGTTGTTTTCAGGCATTAAAGAAGATCTCTATACATTACCGGAACTAGATCCCGACCAGGCAGCCAAGGCTGCGAAACAGAAAATTGCTGAATACTATAAATCACACATAGATAGCCAAGAAACACAAAGAGTGATCAGTAAGCATGCTTCTCGAAAACGCAAAAGCAAACGAAAGCCTAGTCCAAAAGACAAACACGACCCGATGCAAAATCAATTGTCTTTACTGTGATCTATTTCTAGGTAGCTGCGTTTAAATAGATAGTTCTGATCTTTCAAGCTTGTTTTTGTAACAAAGAAACAGGCTCTAACACACTTTGACTAAGTGACTTTTTGGCGCATCTCCTCGATGTGCCTTTTTTTACCTGTAATTCATCCCAAGCAACGAGCATCACATCTCTTACACATGACCAATTCAGATAAAAGTGGTACTATTCGCGGCATTTTAAGAAACTGAGAATTTAGCTATGTCAAATGCTGTAGAGACGCAAGCTGATAATCAAGAACAACAACAAAAACAAAGTGGTCTTTTTAACCGCTTTTTAGCCACTGTTGAATTCTTGGGTAATTTGCTTCCTCACCCTATCACTCTTTTTGCTATGTTCTGTATCGCCATTATTGTGTTTAGTGGTGTTGCAGATTGGATGGGCTTAAGTGCTGTTGATCCAAGACCAGACCGTGATGGCGTGATCAAAGTGGTGAGTTTGATGAGTGCTGAGGGTTTGCAGCGCATTATGACCGGTTTGGTCACTAACTTTACAGGCTTTGCCCCGCTAGGCACCGTACTTGTGGCGCTGTTGGGGGTAAGTGTGGCTGAGCACTCAGGGCTTTTATCCGCAGCAATGCGTGGTATGGTTATGGGTGCCTCACAACGACTCGTTACTTTTATGGTTGTATTTGCAGCAATCCTCTCAAATACCGCCTCAGAGCTCGGCTATGTGGTGCTGATCCCACTTGCTGCTATGATTTTTCATAGCCTTGGCAGACATCCTCTTGCAGGCCTTGCAGCTGCATTCGCCGGGGTTTCTGGCGGTTACAGTGCAAACTTATTTTTAGGTACTATCGATCCTTTGCTGGCTGGTATCACTACACCCGCTGCGCAAATGATTGATCCTAATTACCAAGTGGGACCAGAGGCAAACTGGTACTTTATGATGATTTCTGTGTTCCTAATCGCTATCATCGGGACTTTGGTCACAGAGAAAATCGTTGAACCACGCCTCGGCAAATATAATGAAAATGAGGCCAGCATAGACCTTTCTGCTACAAGTATTGAAAAGCTTTCAGCTAAAGAGAAAAGTGGCTTAAAGTGGGCCGGTGTGACATTTTTAATACTAGGCTTGGTTTTAGCTTCAACCATTATTCCCGAAAATGGGATCTTGCGTCACCCTGAAACCGGCGCTGTTTCCGGTTCTCCTTTCTTAAAAGGTATCGTAGTCATTATTTTTATTACTTTTGCTATTCCTGGTTTTGTTTATGGACGTGTCGTTGGCACCATGAAAAATGATCGCGATGTGATCGACGCCATGAGTAAAAGTATGAGCTCTATGGGCATGTATATCGTACTGGTATTCTTTGCCGCACAATTCGTTGCGTTTTTTAAGTGGACTAATCTAGGCACCATTTTAGCGATCAATGGCGCAGCTTTGCTTCAGGCGTTGAACCTTACTGGTCCAGAAGTGTTCATTTTGTTTATCTTTATGTGCGCAATTGTCAACCTCAGTTTAGGCTCATCGTCTGCTCAGTGGGCAGTAACAGCACCAATTTTTGTGCCGATGTTGATGTTGGTAGGCTACGCTCCAGAGACTATTCAAGCAGCCTATCGTATTGGTGACTCTGTCACCAACCTAATCACCCCGATGATGAGTTACTTCGGCTTAATTCTGGCCGTTGCCACCAAGTATAAAAAGGATATGGGGATTGGAACACTGGTGGCCACCATGTTGCCTTACAGCATGTTCTTCTTCATTGGCTGGGTTGCGCTATTCTATATTTGGGTGTTCTACTTTGGCCTTCCAGTTGGGCCTGACTCACCAATTTATTACCAACCTTAAGTCTGTGTCCATACGCAGGTAAGGCTCGTCAAAATATCTGATTTAAATGCCAGCTTTGCTGGCATTTTTATTTGAGTATTTTCAATTACTCACCTAAGGTTGAATAGGACGTACCAAAGAAGGAGCCTGTCTTAATTTAATCTCATTCAATTAGTCTCTTGGCAAATAAGATCGTTTTACTAATTGATGAGTCAATTCATAGGTGATCTATGTACACACTGTTTTATTATCCTCAAAGCGCTAGTCTCGCCCCTCATATCCTGCTAGAAATGATTGGCGAACCCTACCAGCTTGAACTCGTCGATATGAAGAAAAACGTTCATCACAGTTCTTCTTTTATGAAAATCAGCCCAGCTGCACAAGTGCCTGCGCTAGTCGACGATAAATTTACCTTGTTTGATAGTGCTGCAATTAGTCAGTATCTTGCCTTGAAGCATAAAGACAAGTCACTACTGCCCTCATCGTTTGAGGCACAGGCTACCTGCTTACAGTGGCTACACTATATGAGTTCAACACTACAAAACGATTGGTTAATCTACGCTTATCCAGAACGACATACCCAAAGTGCATTAATGTACGATGACTTAATCAGAACTCAACAAACGCGCTTGGATGCGAGCTTTAAAGTGATTGATAACATGCTTAAGGATAAACATTACCTGCTCTCAGATCAGTTTACTATTTGCGACAGTTACCTATATATGATTTGTGCTAGAGCAAAACAGTATTTAGAGCGCAGTGCCGCATTTAAGAATCTAAAAGGTTACATCAAGCAACTAAATAACGTCCCTGAGATTGCCAAGGCGGTAGATGCAACGACCCCTTAATGAAGCGCAAGCCAAAGTACATTGGAGAGACTTTGGCACAAGATAGTTGGTATATGCAACAGGTTATACATGTAGCCTGCAGTACTTTGGTAACTGCTGCCTAGCCTTATCGTAATCGGTGTTAGACAGTTGTTTTTTGGCTCAAGTTAACCAATATCACCCCGCATATAATAGCGATTACTCCCACGGCTTTTAACCAAGTAACGGGTGTATGGTTAGACCCAAACCAGCCAAAGTGAGCGATGACCATAGCCACTACAATTTGTCCAGACAGGTAATAGGCCATCATATTGCCAATCCCCATCTTTGGAATTAGGAAGTAGCATAAGCTAATTCCTATCGCACTTAACACCCCACCGGTTATCCATAAATACCACGGGGTTGTTTTGAGAATTTGCATTTCAGGTAATGCATTATCAGAAACAGAAAACGCACTCATGGTGCTACAAGCACTGACTAATAGTACCACCGCTGTCGCTAGCAGCGGGCTTTTAAGAATACTGCCAAGCTGCGCATTTATACTCGCTTGTAGGGCTATCGTGCCGCCAGCTAGAATCGCAAGCAATGAGAAAATCACAATGATAGCTCCATGGTCAGCTCGGAAAGTGTTTTGCGAACTTTTGGCATATCAGCATTGTTATCTGAGATATCGCGAATACCAAGGGGACATAGCATGACACTACGCAGTTGTTGTTTTTCGAGTCCTAGTGCTTTATCTACAGCTGCGTTATCGAAACCCGTCATGGGACAGGCATCTATACCTAAACTAGCAGCTGTAATTAACAATGTGCCAAGTGCAATATAGGCCTGCTCTGAAGCCCACTGTAACCTCTGCTGCTCTGATAAGTTAAGGAGCACACCTGTCATACCCGACTGCATGTTTTCGTAGGTCTTCGTAGGTAAGTCTCTTTGACGCTTGAATTTATCCATGTAACCGTCAACTTGTTTATCGATTGGAGACATATCGGCTGCAAAAATTAGCAAATGACTATTCTCAGCTACTTTATCTTGTCCATAAGAGTGAGGAAGTAGCTGCTGCTTCGTATGCTGATCGGTAATTTGAATAATTTTATAAGGCTGCAAGCCATACGATGAAGGTGCAAGCCCTGTGAATTCGAGTAATGTGTTAACTGTTGCTTGACTGACCTTTTTATTAGAAAACTTACGTACGGCATATCGCCAGTGTAACAACGCTTTTAACTGTTCTGCTTTCATCATCATTCTCCTTCGTTAAGATGCAGCTACAGTAACAAGCGCAAAACGCTAACTCATTTACCTATGTAAATATCCCCTCATTTTTTAATTGTTTCCTCACCCGACTCAATTGTGTCGCTGTCACTGCTAAATGTGACGCCAAATGATATTGTGGTACGCGCTTCGCCAATTCTGGTTGCTCCTTTAAAAACGTTAAATATCGTTGCCTTGCATCTTGCTGCACCAGATAAATTTCTCTTTGGTCTTTTTCAAGTAACCAATTTTTTTCAAGATAGTGTACTTGTAGCCTGAGCAGTTCAATATTTTCGAGCATTAGCTCCCGATACTGTTTAAAGTCAATCAACACTAGTTCACAATCTTCAAGCGCCTGAATGCCATGGCGTGCAGGTTCGTTTCTATGCAACGCATGCATCACGCCGGGAAATTCCCCTTCAGTAAAAAACCGTTTGTTATATTCTTGACCATCCGAATTGGTGCTTACCAACCGAACAAGGCCACGAGTGACAAACGCAAAAGTGCACGGGATCTCCCCTTCCTTATAAATCCACTGCTCCTTTTGATAGGTTTTTAAAGAGAGTATCTTAGAAAATGCGCTCCATATTTGGTCGGAAATTGGACTATAGCTTTGCAGCGTAGCTTTTAACTTGTCAAATCGGTCCATTGTGATACCTAGCTTTATGATATTATTGCTCATTATGTCGGTTGCTAAGTATTTATGTCTATCTCCAATCACTATAATAAAATGATATCTAACGGTGAATTGTCACAGGACCTTGCACAACAATACGCAGTGCAAGCATTGGATGATTTGCTAGCCTCACTAGCAACACAACCTGTCTGCCGTGGAATCTATTTATACGGTCGTGTCGGTCGGGGCAAAACCATGCTAATGGACTTGTTTTTCCACCTTGCACCCACTAGCAAAAAGACTCGCCTCCATTTCCATCATTTTATGAAAAAAGTACACGCTGAGTTAAATTCGATTCAAGGTGTAAAGAACCCTTTGGAACATATCGCAAAGCAATGGGCTAAGCGTACAACCTTGCTGTGTTTCGACGAGTTTTTTGTCACTGATATCGGCGATGCAATTATAATGGCAAGGTTGTTTGAAGCACTGTTTGCGGCAGGTATCACTTTGGTCGCAACGTCTAACTGTCATCCCGAATCGCTATACAAAAATGGAATTCACAGAGACAGGTTTACGCCAACCATCGCTTTACTACTGGCGCATTGCCAAGTAATTTCAGTTGATGGCGACCACGACCATCGTTTTGCAGCAGACTTGCAGTACCGCCATTACTTTATCAACGACGACGATGCAATCAAGCGACATTTTGCACAAAACGGCGGCACCCTCGCACCACAAACATTAATACTTAACAATCGCCCTGTGGTTTTTTCAGGCTATGGAACAAACGTAGCTTATTTTGAGTTTGAATCACTTTGCACCAGCCCAAGAGCAGTCGAAGACTATATCGCCCTAACTGAACGTTTTAGCGTTATTTATATAAATAGCATTCCGATACTGGCGAATAAACCGGATACAAAAGCTTGTACACAAGGTATTGAAGAGGGCTATATACGTCAAGCTAATAACTTGAGCGAGCGACAAGGCGATGATGAAGCGAGACGCCTTATTGCCTTGGTAGATGAATGCTATGAGGCAAAAACATTACTCATAATTAATGCAGCAGCAAAGATTGAAGATATTTATCAAGGTGAGCAACTGGCCTTCGCATTCCAACGTACCATTAGTCGAATAACGGAAATGCAAAACTGGTAACATCAGCGTTCTCATAATGTGTAGCAAAGGCTATTGTTGTAGCTTATTCGACGTGTTCAAATATTAACACACTTCCATTCTAGTTAATCAAAACCCGTTACCTTCCACATTGTGATAACACAATGTTTTTAAATCAAAATTTAAAGTAAGAGCTTCCCAACTATTTATTCCTTTCAATGACACAGAACTAGGATATAATCCGCTGGTTTTACTTAGTAACAAACACTTTATTGGCGAAGCATGTACGATAATATCAAGACAAACCTAAACACACTCAAAAACAATAAGTTTTTCGAGTTAACTGTAGTCACAGTCATTATTATTTCAGCGTTAGAAATTGGTGCCAAAACTTTCGCACTTCCTGATAGCGCTATTTCCTTGACTCATATTCTAGACGTCTTCATTACGTTGTTCTTTTTGTTTGAAATATCCGTGCGCTTTATTACCGACGATGACAAGAGGAACTTCTTTAAAAAAGGGTGGAATATCTTCGACACGTTAGTCGTCGTGATTAGTTTGGTACCAATCAACGACAGTGAAATGGCTTTACTAGCCCGACTGGTCAGAGTATTCCGCGTACTAAGAATGGTGTCTGTGGTTCCCGAATTAAGGGTTCTGATTAATTCGTTGATAAAAGCTCTGCCCCAATTGGGCTATGTCGTATTGCTGATGTTCATTATTTTCTATATTTACGCAGCAATTGGCAGCTTTATCTTTAAAGATATCAACCCTAAGTTGTGGGGAGATATCGCCATATCGATGTTAACACTGTTTAGAATTATGACATTTGAAGACTGGACAGACATCCAATACGAGACAATGGAAGTTTATCCTATGTCCTGGATATTCTATTTGTCATTTATCTTCTTCACGGCTTTCGCATTTTTGAATATGGTAATTGGCATTGTTGTTAACGTTATGGAAGATGAGCATGCCAAAATGAGACAGGAAAAAGAACAAGCGAAAAACAAACCAACCATAGAAGATTTACATGCTGAGATCCAAGAACTTAAACAGTTGATCAAAGAACAGCACCAACACAAGCGTCAAAATAACTAAACCGATTTTGATTTAATCTTTAAATTGAAAGTGTTAAACACGAAAAAAGGACTGTAGAGAATTCCATTCATCCACAGTCCTTTTGCGTTACAATAGTTTTTTTTATCTCTGTTAATCTAATATCGGCTTTTTAGTCACGTAGTGATGATTATTGACTTCTGATCTAATAACCTGATTATTCAGATAGCTTAGCGTCATTTCTCTACCAGCAGCATCTACCACACCATCATTTTCGAAAGTGTTTTCAACAATTTCGTGCGCTGTCCGAGTATTTATCGCATAGATCTTTATTCCATAGCTGGCTGGATGAATGATGAGGTTTCGCTTATAACTATGTGCCACACCATCGCTGATATTGGCATTTTGCTGAGCAGGATTACGGGAGAAAATACCATTTTCACCGGCAAAAATGATGTGATTGTCCTCGATTTTTAGCCCATCTCCGTCAAGCATCATTCCATTTCCGCCACTGCGGTAAATCAAATTTCCAGTCACTTCAACATCGTCACCACCGACCTGTATGCCAGTATTTTGCCAGTTTTTGTCAAACGGGCTAACTCCGGTTCGATAGATAGTGTTATTACTAATTTTTGCCTTACCTTTGACAGAATTGAGCTGGATGCCATCGGCAGCAATATTTTCCAACCTATTATTATGTATATTTACATCTTCAATTTTATGTGGATACGCGACGATTTCTTGTCCATCACAGTTCAATGTACGGTATTTGCCTGTGTAACCAATATAAAATCCTTCGCCTGTTTGGGTATCATGTACATAGTTGTTATGAATGTTTACACCACGCATCGTAAAGTTTTCAGCCCAAGTTGACTGCTCACAAGTAGGATCGGTCTTAATCAACATGCCTGCGAACCGTGCCTGATAAACTTCGATATGATCGATTTCAATGTACTCTGATAACCCACCAACTCCTAGGGTACCTCCGAGTCGGATCCCGTATTTTGCAGCGCCTTCCACTTCTATTGAAGTTAGTCGCACCCATTTAGAAGATTGGATGGAAATACTATATTCATAGGGTTTAAAGGTTACGATGCCATTTTGATTGCGGATGGTAATTGGTGAAGAAGTCGTTCCTACCACATTTTTTACCCTTAACGGCCCCCTGTTGCCTGCAGCTAAACAAACCGTATCACCAGCCAAAATGTTTAGTTGTTCACCATCTATTAGATACTGCGTAGTTGGTATTACGTGGTCACATTGCGTCGCTGAAGAAGCACTTAGCTGTTCACTCGACTGAGCCATAGTTGAATTGACTAGCAACAAGATACTGCAAGCCAACGACAAATTGATACGTTTCTCCATAAGGTCCTCTGATGTCTGCCCATCCAAGATTGAGTTATGCTAGACCATCGCTTAAGAAGCAATAAAAGTAGTCCTATCATAATGATTTTTTGAATATTCCTATATTCCGTACAAATTGGCAGAAAAACTAGGTAAAGCTTTCGTGAAAGCAAATTCACGATTTTTATTTTACTGATATTTATACTTATTTTATTCTCTCTCCCCCTGTGACTTGTCTACTTTAAACGCTCAGAAGAATTTAAAATGCCCATCGGTCTGTATTGCTAACTCAATAGATTCGCGGTTTTGGGACAGGTTAACTTCGAGTTGAAGTTCAATGCAGGATTGGTAATTAAGTTGATAGAACCAGAGGATAACAATTAATAATATTTTTTAGGCGATAAGTTACCAAATATTACATTTTATGCCAGTCATTTAGAGTAAACTCCAGCAACTGAGCAATAATCATTCAAATATGCATAATAACAATTAAAATTTAAATAAAAGCACTGGAAATTACGGGTCAAATACACGTAATATTGAAATTACCTAAATAAGAAACTACATTGCCAACTCTTTTATGGATAAGTTTGCACCTGAAAATAAAACGGATGAACTAAAAGAAATTAGAGGCTTTTGGCTCGGTCAAATTTATGCCGATGTCAAAACTGAGAAGATTAGCAATGGTAGCGCCGAACAACAATTATCTAGCCTGTCCTTTAAGTTACTTCGTGTACTTGCCGCTCGTAATAGTGAACCTTTAAGTCCAGAACAACTGCAACACGAGGTTTGGTCAGGGATTATAACGGGCAACGAAAATGTTAAGCAACGGATCAGCATACTTCGCAGATCACTGCAACAACTTGATACACAAGAACATGTCAAAACCGTTCGAGGGCGTGGCTACCAGCTTATTTCTCCCGTTAGATATGACGTTAATACCCAGCAATCACAACAAAAATCACTTTTTTTAGGTGCTATTATATTGATTTGCTGTGTATTTGCAGGATTGCTTTATACCGTGTTCAATACCAAGCTGCAATCTGTCACATCTTCTTCGTCGCAAGTTCTAGTGCAACAAGAACAGGCAATTAAGCTTGCCAAATCTCAGGAAAACCTCGCGTTCTGCCTTGATGGTTACGACGATTTCGTTGAAGTAAACGAACCAAACCTCAATGTCAGCCAGGGAGACTTTTCTATTATGACTTGGATTAAGTCATCTGGATTAGGTCAACATGTAATTGTGGACAAACGCTTTGAAAATCAAATAAGCAATGTACAAGGTTATGCGCTTTATATAGATGATGGCTACCTATCTCTGCAACTAGCCGATGGGAACGGCGACTGGTACTGTCAAAATGCAAATTCATCTTGCACCTTTTACAATTCATCCGCTTTTGTTGCTGACAACTTATGGCATCATGTCGCAGTCTCTGTCGATAGAGATAATCAAGCAGGCGCCAATTTCTATGTAGATGGTGTACATGTCTCCACGCTAGATCCAACAGACAGACGAGGCTCTTTATCAAACTCCATGCCGTTTCGCATCGGCAGTAGATCATCCTATAAAACAGGGTTATTTAAAGGTGCTATTGGCGAAGTAGTCTTCTATCACAATGCCATTGACGAATACGAGGTGCGAGCGCATTACGCAAAAGAGAACCTCAGAACATGCAGTGAAAATGCAACCAAAGGGGGTTTATAGCTGGTGTAGCTAAAGCCGACGAAATTTTTATACCAGACAATTATATCGTTGTAATAAATTCGAATAGCCGAAGTTAGCACTTAACGTTTACTTTATTCAGATAAGCGCAATACTTAAGTTTACCTATACACGATTTTAGGTGATAGAGATGCGCGTTTTTGTAACCTCTATAATAACCTGTGCGCTTGCCTTACCACTCAGCGCACACAGTAATGCCCTTTTTAAGTCTGGAGAACTGGTTGTTAAAGGTAAAGCGGCCGATATCCAATTTTCTGTGGTGCATTATTATCCAAATGCAGACCTAACGGTATTAAGTGTAGGCAACGGTAATGAGCTGTCTGCGACTCGCAACATACGTGCTAAAGGCAAATTTGCTCATGTTAATTTGCAAGTCACCGCATTTGCTATCGTTGACGACCCTTTTGCAACGTATCAATGGAATTGGCAAAATATTCAAGCTCATAATGCATGGGATATAACGACAGGTGGTAACACTATTGTCGCCGTGCTAGATACAGGTTTGGCAACAAATCCTGTGGATGGAATAAACTGCGTTATAGCCCCTTATGATGTCTACAATCCAACCGGTTATCCTGAAGATGGCGATGGACATGGCACACATGTGGCTGGCACTGTTGCTCAAGCTACTAATAACAATACCGGTGTTGCGGGCTTGGCTCACAGCGCATGTATCATGCCAGTAAAAGTACTTGACGATAATGGCTCCGGCAGTATGGCGGCAATTGCAGACGGGATATATTACGCAGTCAACAATGGGGCGCATGTTATCAATATGAGCCTTGGTGTGAGCGCCAGATATAACATTACCTCTGATCCAATACTTGATCCTGCGTTAGACTACGCCTTCAATAACGGAGTGACCGTTGTTGCGGCATCGGGTAATGACGCCAGCAAAAGAAACATAAGTTACCCAGCAAGCTATAAAACAGTGATTTCTGTTGGTGCAACGGACTTAGTCAACCAAGTAACGCGTTATTCCAACCGTGGAGCACTGTTAGATATTGTTGCACCAGGCGGAGACACCAGCGCTGACCAAAATGGTGATGGCTATGGTGATGGGATTTTGCAAGAAACCCGTGTTAACGGTAGCTGGGGCTACTACTTCTTTCAGGGTACCTCAATGGCCTCTCCACATGTCGCGGCCTTGTCAGCGATGTTAATAAGCAATGGTACAGCGACAACGCCAGACGAGATTAAAACAGCACTTACCCAAACTGCTGTTGATCTTTATGACTCTGGTTGGGACAAAATATCGGGGGCAGGCCTAATCAATGCACACGCAGCATTACAATGGCAACCCGGAGTTACTCCGCCACCGGTGCAGTGTACTGACAATGATAATGACGGTGTGTGTATTGAAGATGGTGACTGTGACGATAGTAATGCCAATATTCACCCGAATATGAATGACAGTAAAGGTCGCTGGAGTAGAGATGGTGTAGATAATAACTGCAATGGTATCATTGACGGGTGATAAACTAGAGCAACCTGAGCACCTTGTAAGATGCTCAGGTTGTTTTAATTAAAGGTGGATGATGCTATCTGCGTTTCCGTCAGGGTCACCTGACACTTTACCGTCTGTGGCTGGATTTCCGTTACGCATCATGATAACGGCGCAAGCAGCTGGCGATGCCATAGAAGTGCCAGACATGGTCGTTGTGCCACCACCGCTTCTGGTAGACAGGATTGCCACACCTGGAGCCGCATAATCTACCGGAGGGTTGCCATAGTTAGAAAAGCTCGCAAAGTTGTCATTCGAATCCGATGCAGAAATAGTGTAAACGCGATTATGTGAGGCACTCGCTGGAGAAACATTTCCAGCATGTTGGCTTTCGTTGCCCGCGGCTACCACAAAAAATGCTCCGGATTGTTGTGCTGCGCTTTCCACAGCATCATTCAACTCTTGGTTGAAGCCGCCACCTAAGCTCATATTCGCGCAATCTCCAGGGCTTGCATTCACAGCGACATGATCAACTCCAGCTAACACGCCAGACCAACTACCAGATCCACGCGCATCAAGTACTTTGACTGGAACAACGGTTGCGCCAGCAGCAACTCCCACAACATCAATGTCATTATTCAATGCAGCGATGGTTCCCGCAACATGGGTGCCGTGACCATTGCCATCATCCATACCTGCGTTTCTACCGCTGGAAAATGCAGTGAAGCCACGACTGGCGTCAACATTTAAATCCTGATGGTCTAAATCGATACCGGTATCAATAACCCACGCTGTGTAACCGCTACCATCAACAGGACCACCAACTCGTGTCACTCCCCAAGGAACTTGCTGCGGATCGCTGCCACCATTACCAGGTTTACCTTTAGCAATTGCTGGATTCGCATACACTTTACCGTCTGGTGTAAAACGCATGATATCAGTGTTTCCAGCAAACACCGCTTGTGCTTTTTCGCAGTTCATGTTGACTGCCATTCCCTTAATCGTGTTTTTATAGATATGTTTGGCTTGAGCGTTCACTTTAGCCACCATTCCACGAGCTTTGCCCTCTACATCAAATTTAGAAACATTGTCATTGAAACGAATGATGCACGTATTTGCAATTGCCGCATCCATTTGTGCGCCTTGATACGTTGCATCACCCGCAAGAGCGGTTCCTATACCTAGAGATGAGAGAATGGACAAAGTTAGAATAGTTTTTTTCATCTTGTTGTTCCTATTATAATTATTCAAATTGTTAACCTTTTAAACAGGTCGATAACAAAATTAGTAAACTATTCATAATTGTCAAAGTTATAACGAAGAAAATATTCCTTGTTTTTCTAAAAACCGCATAAAGCTTTATGAACAACCCAGCTGAGCGGTTAAGTAAATCGGCGCTTTGTAGTCATACGAATAAGTATTTAACCTCAGCTGCGGATAAGCGAATTTGCCCAATAATGCTATTTTATTCACTCTCTTCGTTGCTTTCACTTGCAATAACCAGCTATTACCGTGTAAAAACGCCTTAATATTGAATGAAATTTCTTCATTGGTACGAGAAGTGTCATGGGCTCTTAAATATTCACACTTTCAAAACGCTTATCCGCAGCTGAGGTCAGTTATTATCTTTAAAAGTGAGGTTTTATTATGTTTAAAAGGTATTTTTTTTAAACGCCGAAACTAAGAAGCTAGCGATTAGCAATAAACATGTATTTATAGCAAGTCAGGTGGGCAACTGCGGTAGAGTAAAAAAGCCCTCAACACAGAGGGCTTGGGAAGGAGTGGCACCTTTTTAATCCGACGCCACCACAGGAACTTTAGCGGTTATTCATCGCTATACTTCGCAAATTCACTTTCACTCAAAACACCATCTTTATTGGTGTCAAGCTCATCAAATCGAGCGAGCAGCTGTGAAGACGACGCTGCTTCAACTCGACTAATTTTACCGTCCTCATTTTTGTCCAAATCGATAAAGGTCTCGCTAGCTGCAAAGCTTAAAGTGCTGACCAATGCTAAAACTGTTGTAATACCTACATATCTGATTTTCATACCATTCTCCTTTTCAATCGAATTAATTACTATTAACCGTTAAACTTAGCGAACTCAGATTCACTTAGACGACCATCTTCATCTGTGTCTAAATCTGCAAATTGTGCCATTAGCTTTGGATTAACCTTCGACTCTGAAAGCGAAATGTAGCCATCTTTATCAGCGTCATATTCGGCAAAAGCAGAGCTTGCTTGAGCCGTGATAGACAATAGAGAAAACGCTAAAACTGATAGTTGAATTGTGAATGATTTCATAATTATTCCTCTTTATTTCATTAAGTTATTTCAACATTGAGTTGGAAGCTAATAAGCTGCAGCGTTTCTTGCTGCTCACCTCTTACTAATCAAACTTAGTGCCAAAAAATAAAAAGCCAATAAATACATAGAGTTAATAAAAATCATCGAAAATAATTCAGGCAGAATTAAGTAATAATGTTGCCAAATGGCTACATAAGCGATCGCTGAAGATTTAAATGTTAATAATATCAATACATTACGATGTCGCTATTTTGCAACACCTAGTCATGGAATGCATAAATCGAATACATAACAAGTGAGATTTAGGATATGAAAAACATGTTTTTTTTACCGCTACAAAAACAAGTTTTATTCGCCTTATTAGTGGGTATATTTCCGCTGTGCTTACTTACTTTATGGTATGCCCATACCTTGTCACTAAATCAGCAGGAAGTACACGAAACCTATCAACAAAATCAGCAACTTATTGTTGATTACAATCAGCTGATCCACGACCTGCAAAGTTTGGAAAAGGCGTCTAAAAACAATGAGCTGTTGCAAAATGATAAACTCGCGACGAGTATCAACGAAAAGTGGCATACAACACGTGACCAGATAGCACAGTTAGCTTTTGCTCCCTCCCCAAGCTTTGTCGCAAATTGGCAACAATTTCAAAAACGCAGCGACATCGCTGCGCCGAATGCATCGCAGCTTGCACATTTATCTGAGCAACTATTAACGCTAGCTCCTAGCTTTAAAAACCAACTTGAGCTGCAACTTAACCAACACAAAGAGAGCTTCGCAAATGATCAAAAAGCTTTTCTGTTAGGACTAGTCATTTTGTATCCACTCTTGATAGGCCTGAGTTTATTTTTAATCAACCGGCTTTGCTCTGCACTTGGTAAAGTAGATTCGGCAATATCGGCTGTTGGGAAAGGTGACTTCTCCAAACCAATAAAGCTTGAAGGAAGCCTTGAGATGCAACAGCTCGGTGAGCGACTCAACTGGCTAAACGCAGAATTGCAGCGAGTCCAGCAGCAAAAAGAAACATTTTTACGTCATGTGACGCATGAGCTTAAGACTCCGTTAGCGTCATTAAACGAAGGCGTAAACTTACTAGACGGTGAAATTGTAGGTGGGATCAACTGTAAGCAGCGTAGGATCGTGAACTTGATGTCTCAAGCAGTTGATACTTTATTACAACAAATTGATGCATTACTAAATTACAGTGCCGCAAGCCACCCCGAGTGTATGAACCACAAAGTGTGCATGAGCACTATCCAATTCGAAGTTGAGCAGCATTTACACAAACGTATTAACAGTACAAACATCGAAATTTGCTGGGAGGTTGATGTTTCAATCCCCCTGCCCCATTTTCCACTGAAGTTGATCCTTATTCAACTTCTCAACAACGCTATCCTATATGCCAAGACCAAAGCCATCGTTTGTGTGCAAGAACACAATGCGGCGATAAATTTGTTGGTATCGGATGATGGCTCAGGCATTGTCCACGACAATCCAGAGCAACTCTTTCAGCCATTTGTCCGCTGTGAGAAGGAGCAAGATAAACCACACCAAAGCTCTGGACTAGGCCTTGCGATTGTTTCTGAGTGTGTAAACCAATTAGCAGGAAAATTGCGCTGGGTGCCTGTCAAAACAGGTGCGTGTATAGAGATTAGCTTTCCAAAGGAGATTTAGAATGAAGCTTGCGATTATTACTATGATCACTTTTTCTCTCGTAGGCTGTGCCATAAGCCCAAATAGCCAAAGCGAAGCAGCTGCAAAGGAAACTGCTTTTCCGCCGATTACAAGCACGGTAAAAGCGCTAATTCAACGTTGTAAAAATGCGCATTACAACCCGCTCGACATTGAATATATCAACGCTGATCAACTAAATCAGTTTATCGAAAATTATTGTTCGACACAGTCGACCACCAAACAACTTAATGAAATTGAAGAAATTAAACATGTAGATAGTAATTGGCCAGAGTCATATATTGTGTGGTTCGAACACTTAACCTTACATACACAACAGCTGCGAACGCAACGAATAGATAATTTTTATCTTGATAGGCGCTTAGAACAAGCTGAGAGTGAGAAACAGTCTTTAGACAGTCAACTTAAGGCGCTCACCAAACAACTGAAAGAATTAAAGCTACAACTTGCCGCAACCGAATCTGAAAGACTGATGAACAGCTCACCTCAAGCGTTTTCCCAAAAGGAGGAGCAAGAATGAACACGTTAAAAACAAGTTTACGTATTTTGTTGGTTGATGACGATCCTTCACTCACCGAGTTACTCGCGATGCGCTTGGAAAGTTTTGGCTACTTAGTAGAAACTGCACCGAGCGGAAACAAAGCACTACAGCTATTGAGACTTAAACCAGTCGACCTTGTACTCACCGACTTAAGAATGAACCATATGAATGGTTTTGAGCTGAATCAACAGATCCAAAGTCAGTTCCCCGGCCTCCCAGTGGTGATGATGACTGCCCATGGTTCAATTCCTGAAGCGGTAGAAGCAATGCAACAAGGGTTTGTCAGCTTTATCACTAAGCCCATTGACAGTGTGCAGCTTGCAGATGTGCTCCGCGAAGCGCTTGGTAACCGACAACATTCATCAGCCGAGCAATCTGCAGCATTTCATGGCTTGATTTATCAATGTCAGCCAATGCAGCACTTGGTACAACAAATCAAAGCACTTGCGACCAGCAACGCAAATATACTTATCCAAGGTGAAAGCGGAACCGGAAAAGAAGTCACCGCTCAAGCTATCCATCGAGCCAGTCACCGAGCGTCCGGGCCATTTGTGGCAATCAATTGTGGCGCGGTCCCAAGTCACCTTCTAGAGTCTGAACTATTTGGACATAAAAAAGGCGCATTTACAGGCGCTATCGCTGATAAAAAAGGTATTGTACAAACCGCAGACAGCGGTACTTTGTTTCTAGATGAAATCGGTGATATGCCCCTTGAACTGCAAGTGAAACTGTTAAGAGTTTTACAAGAAAGGCGCGTCAGACCTGTTGGGAGTGACACTGAAATTGACGTAGATGTGCGTATTATTTCTGCGAGCCATAAAGACATTCAATCAGCAATATCCGACAAGACATTTCGAAAAGATCTCTACTACAGACTAAACGTGGTTACCCTCACCTTGCCTTCTTTAAGCCAACGCATCGAAGACATTCCGTTACTTGCAAATCATTTTCTAGCCAAATTAAGCAACCAAACTAAACAACTTAGTCCTGGTGCAATCACGCAACTACTGACCTATCATTGGCCTGGTAATATCAGACAGCTTCACAACGTAATTGAATACTGCGCAGCGCTTGCCCCGAGCAAAATTATCGGCGAAGACTTAATAAAACAAGCCATCCCAGATGATGAAAAAAGTCAGGCTAACTTTCAGGGGTTAAACGAGGCCAAAAAAGCATTCGAAAAAGACTACATCCAAAAAGCACTTACCTTGTGCCAAGGAAATGTATCTGAAGCAGCCAAGTTAGCGCAAAGGAATCGAACAGATTTTTATAAATTACTTAAAAAACATGAAATTCAGTGCTAATACTTAGTAATAGATGACTGCAGTAAAAAGGCTAATTTATGCTGCAATCATCGCCGTTAATAACAATAAAAAATACCTAGCGTAGTTTTGTGCTGTATACGTTACAACTTCTAAACGGTAGTCCGTGTTATAAAGAGGCATCATTATGAGAATGAGAATAAAGTTGATAGTCAGCTTTGTGGCAACCGTCATAGTACCCATCATTGCTATTTCTTTAGTCAGTATATCGCAAACCAAAAAAGAGTCTTTAAATCGCTTCTTGGAAACCTCTAGTAATGAAATCCGTCAGGTGGAGAATTCATTTATCTTGTTTTTCGAACAAACCAAGAAAAATGCGCGATTTTTGGCACAGAACCGCGACGTTACCAATCTTTCTGACGACACGACGACCTATTTCGATGCGCCTAAACCGATGACCCCGGCGACAAATGGTCCGCAAGAAGCAAAAATTTTTGAGCTTTATGAGTCGTTTGGACAGACCCATGAGGAATTGCTATTCGTTTACCTTGGCACTGAACGTGGCGGCTTTATTCAGTATCCCGCCGAGCCACTAGGAAATTATGACCCTCGCAAACGGCCCTGGTATCAAAGTGTTAAAAAAGCACCAAACGACGTCATTATCACCGACCCCTATCAAGGGGTGACTGGACAAGCAATGGTGTCAGTTGCAACAGCAATTAAACGTAATGGCAGCCTTATTGGCGTGCAATCCCTTGATGTCACGCTTGGTACCTTAACCGATATAGTTAGCAACATCAGACTTGGAGAGACTGGCTATCTTCTTCTCCTCGATGCGAAAGGTACCGTTTTGGCAGATCCCAAGAATAAAGCGTCGAATTTTAAACATATAGATGATTTAGACACACCTATTTTCAATGCAATAAAAAATGCCGGTAGCAAGCCTTATTTAACCATCGAAACAGGCGAAAAGACCGTAGATGCCAAAATTTATCGTTCTGATGAGTTAGGATGGCAGTTCGTCGCGGTTATTGACGAAGAAGAAATTTTGGCTTCCTCATACAACATGTCGATGAGCATTGCATTTATCGCTTTGATCATGCTGATATTGTTTATAATTATCGCCATTGTGATGGCGAACAAAATTGTTGAACCCATCGAAATGGTCTCAGATGGTCTGAAAGAAATCGCGCAGGGCGAAGGCAATTTGTCAAAACGATTGAAAGTGATAAGCAAAGACGAAATTGGCGAGTTAGCCAGCTGGTTTAATAAATTTTTGGACTCAATCAATGTACTAGTAAAAGATATTCAAAATAACGCTCACACTCTAAATAGCGCTGCGAACAAATCCCAACGAAGCATTAATGACATTCGCACGCTTTGTCATAATCAAGCTGAAGGGTCCAGCAAAGCGGCTAATACGACCGAATCAGTAGAACACATTGCCCAAGAGATTAACCACTGCTGCCAGCAGGCGCTGGATGATATCTCAACCGCTGACGAACATGCTAAACAAGGTAGCGATATCATTGAGAGCACCGTATCTCAGGTTGCTAAACTAAATAACTCTTTGGCGGAATCAGCTACCGCGATGAGCCATTTAGAAACCGAAAGCCAAGATATCACTAATATTCTTGGTGTGATACGAGGTATCGCAGAGCAGACGAACTTACTTGCATTAAACGCTGCAATTGAGGCAGCAAGAGCCGGAGAGCAAGGCCGAGGTTTTGCCGTGGTCGCCGATGAAGTCAGAACTCTAGCTCAACGTTCACATGATGCCACACAGGATATTGAAAAAGTCTTAACCAAGTTGATTGAACAAACCAGAAACGTATCAGAGCAAATGACCGCAAGTGTTAGTGAATCAGAAACCACAATCACCCATTCGCAAAGCGCACAACAAGCCTTTTCAGAAATCGCCAGTGTAGTGTCTCGGATCAAAAATATTGTCGCAAACGTAGCAGATCAAGCTAACCAACAAGGCCATGCCTCTGAGCAAACACGTGAGCAGATCCAAGCGGTTGACACTTCGGTGCGTCAGGTTGGTGAACAGGCCGATACCTTATATTCCGGCGCTGAGCAATTAGTCGCACTCGCCAAAGATCTCAACAAATTAGTTGGCCGATTTGATGTGGAGCATTGATGGTGTGGAAAACCCACACACAATGCGCCACGCGTCTGCGATAAATGTGCCACTAGATTTGGCTGCGGCTCGGTAGGTTATTTGAATGTGGGGTGAGAATCATTCCTTCGAATAAGTTGTTTATATTCGATTGCAAGCGATGCGATTACACATAAAATTTGGAAACAAACCGTATCAAACGGTCAAAGTAGCATGGCGCTTCACTTATACCGAAAGCTAGAAACAGCTAACAATAGTCTCTTAGGGGCAATAACAAACCGTGGTATTAACTCGTTTATGCCCCAAAACGTGTTTAGAGTAGTGCTTCTGGGCGTGAAGCGGCCATTAGAAAATCATTTCAAAAACACTGTTTTTATGTCCAGTCATTTTGTGTTTCTTCTATAGTCAAGAAAATGACCCATTGGGTCGTTTTTATTCTTTCTATAATTATTAAAAATATACCTGTATTAACAAGTTAGTTAGTATGATAGATCTGGTACAATGACAAAAACAACCCGAGGCTCGGTAGAAAAACGACCCAATGGGTCGATATTAAATTGTTATAAGTCAAGGGAAGTTCGGTGATGAAATCGATAATCAGAAAACTTGATGTGTTAAGCGTGTTTGCAGCGTGGACACTTTTGCTAGTTTTCTTTGTATCTTTGGCTTATGGGAAAATTTTTTCTGAACCTGATGCTAGTGCAACTCATTTAGTCTATTTGTTTGGTGCTTTCTTTTGTGCAGTATTAGTTCACATTGTTTTGGCACTTTTTAACCGTTGTCCTCATTGCAATAAGTGTTTAACTGTTCAAGGTTTTAAGAAGCCTCACCCAGCTTCAAGTGGTAGTTGGGATAAAGTAGTTTGGCGCTGGTTTTCTGGTTCTATTGTATGTATTCATTGCGGGCAAAGAGTGGCAACCAATGGCTTATAACAAGTTGCTCAAGTTCGTTCGTAAACTCACTGGGACAATTAACCGTTGGCTTGGCGCTTCGCGCAAGTTTAGCCAACTGTCAATTGCCCCTTAGCAAAGCGTTAGGTAGCTAGATGGAATTTGAGAGTTGGTCGACACCTTTTGAAGATGGCAGTTTGTGGCTAATTGATTTGTCTTGGGGCACTAAAGAGTGGACTCTGGAAAAACCGAACGGTATAAAGTACAAAATCAAAGGCGACGCAAAACACGAAGGTCATGAGCTTGTTGCTCGCGTGTTTCACGAGGAGTCGCAAACTATATTCGAGTTATTATTTGAATCTGTAAATGGCTTTCGTTGCCTTGATGAACATGGGCTGACAGAAATCTGGAACAATGATCGACCAAAATTAAATACTTTTAAAGTAAAAGGTCATGGTTGGCATAAAGAAAGTCCGCTTACCTTTTTCATGGGAAATGATGATGAATGGTCTCACTTAATAGTTACTGCTGACGAATGTTTAGAGGTTATTTGTAGCGAGGCCCCAAATGTAAAAGAAATTGGTAAAATAGAGGCAGTCGCTACCTAACAAGCCAATTCAGCGTGGGACTGCTAACAGCTTGCTCGATTCCGCTTCGCTGCACATTTTAGCAAGCTATTATCAGCCCCTGATTGGGGCGTTAGGTGTTTCATGAGCGCAGAGTACATAATCGGTATTATCGTTTTTCTCGTGATCGTTTATTGGTCTAGTGAGACTTTGCCAAAAAAATACCGTAGCCGGAAATGCATGGGAAGGAGTTGGAAAACTGAGTTTCCAAACTCTAGCAAAGAAGACATCCGTAAATTCTTACTTTTGTTCACCGATTCTTTTGCATTCTCTGAAAATGACAAACTTAAATTTGAACCTAACGATAAACTACTCGATATATATCGGGAGCTTTATCCTTCAAAATGGATGGCTGACGCACTTGAATTTGAAACATTAGCAGACGAAGTAAGTAAAAAATACGGAGTTAAACTCAATGATGTGTGGCATGATAATCTAACGTTAGGGGAATTATACTCTGGTGTAAAAAACACCTAACAAGCCAATTAAGTGCGGGACTGCTAAAGCTTGGCTCGGTTCCGCTTCGCTACACAGTTTAGCCAAGCATTATCAGCCCCTTATTGGGGCGTTGAGGCTGTAGAATTACTCTTTTCAGGTACTGGATTGTTGGTTTTGGGTTGACTATTTTTCAACCTTGAATCGAGTTGGTTACTGTGATCTAATAGATATTATTCACCCATGGTAATCTGTTATGGCCAACTACAAGCCAGACTTATCCTGCCAAAGCAAATTCATACCTATCAATTTCGCTGAGCAAATTTTGCCAGGAACCTTTGAATATGCGCTTTGTTATATTGTTGAAAATAAGCTGGACTTGTCGGGCTTTGACGCTTGGTATAACAACGACAAAACAGGCGCTGCGGCGTATCCGCCCACGGTGATGTTAAAGGTTATTTTACTTGGCTATGCACATGGTTTAATCAGTAGTCGTCGAATTGCTAAAGCGTGTGAAACAAACATTTTATTTATGAGTGTGTCGGGTGATATTCAGCCGCATTACACATCAATAGCAGGTTTTGTAGCTAAAATGCACGAACAGATTGAACCGCTGTTCACACAAGTGCTGATGATTTGTGACGAAGAAGGGCTGATAGGCCGCAACATGTTTGCTATTGATGGCTGCAAGTTAAAGTCGAATGCGAGCAAGGAGTGGAGCGGCACATTCGATGAGTTAGGCCGTAAAAAAGCAAAACTAGAGCGGGCAAGTAAACGCATCATTGAGCGCCATCAAGCACAAGACAGCCTAAGTGAAGAACTAGTCATTCAGGACTTAAAGCAAAAAGAAAAGCTAGATAAAAGCGCGGCTAAAATCACAAGGTTCCTTGCCACACATACAGAAAGAACAGGCAGCAAAGGGAAGCCAGTTAAAAGCAATATCACCGACCCAGACAGTGCAAAAATGACCACCTCTAAAGGCACCATCCAAGGCTACAACGGTATTGCGATAAATGACGATAAGCACCAAATTATCCTGCAAGCACAAGTGTGTGGCTCGGTGGGTGAGCAGCAAACACTACAACCAGCCATTACGCAATTAAAGCAGCAGCTTGATAAATTAAACACGGTTAAACCCACAGATGAACTCACAATAAAGTTCACCGCAGACAGCGGCTTTAACAGCGAATCTAACTTGGCATTTATGGCGCAAAGTGGCTTTGATAGTTACATCGCCGATAACCAATTTAGAAAACGCAACCCGCTGTTTAAAGAGAGCAAAACCTACGAAACAGCGCAAGAAAAGCGCCGATTAAAACGGCGTAACGGCAAACCCCGTTTATTTACCTCAGACGACTTCCATTTTGATGACAGTACACAAACTTGTCGCTGCCCAGCAGGTAAAGAAATGTGGCGAAGTGGTACTCAGGTAAAAAGTCATCATCACGAATACACGCGATTCTGCGGTTACTTAAAAGACTGTAAAATCTGCCCCCTGCAACAGCAATGTATGCGAAAACCACCGATAAAAACAGGGCGACAAGTACAGTTTAAGAATGATGAATCACGCAACATAATCAGTTTCATCGATAAAATGAAAGTGAAAATAGACAGCCCAATGGGACGACGACAATACAGCAAACGACTTGGATGTATCGAACCTGTGTTCGGCAGCATCACGGTGAATAAAGGGATGAATAAGCTCACATTACGCGGTCAAGTAAAAGTCAATGCGCAATGGCAGCTATACTGCCTTGTTCACAATATCGAAAAGTTACGAGAAAGGGTGTCGTAAGCCAATAACAACCTGACCTAACAGCTCCGAAACGCCTCTTAAACCACAACAAATCAGCTTAAACCAAACGCTCTAAAATAATTACTCACACCCAACTAAACGATTGAATCAAAATAGGAACTCAGTTATCGTTTGGTGATTACAAAAACAAATTTGAAACGAGTTATTCTACAGGCTCGTTGAAGATCCGATATTGGCACAAAGCCGTCCTTTCGGCTCTAACTCACTTCTGTCCAAAAGTGAGTTTGCCACCGGTTGATCTCACAGCTTAAACCAGCCATTAAATAAACCACTCCCTTTCATACACCCAACCGTTCATATGAACTGATTGTTTTGAAGAGTTAGTTTAGATCTTACGCTTTTCACTTCAAAACACGACTGTCAAATACAATTCATAAAACGTATAACACATTGAAAATTCAAATAAAATATCACTCTAACACGCATTTTTTCACAATATAGGCGCAAACAACTTGATAACAAAATGTAAATCAAGTAAACATATTTGGTACATGGTAAGTTATCCACCATGAAATATAAACTATTTATCTCTCAAAGGAATAAACATGAACTTAAAATCAGTCATATTCGGTACTTTTGCAGCTCTGACTATTTCAGCAATGGCTACACCTGTCGCCGCGCAGCAAGAAGTTGCATCATACCTTACACCAGCTAAAGGGACTTATACTTACCGAGTAGTTTGTACGGATAGGCAGACAGGAACCGTAATTTTTAACCGTATCGTCTACGATTTGGTATTAGCAGACCACTTAGTGATGTTTTGTACAGAGTTCGATGGTCAAGGGGTAATTTTGAGCATTTAATGTTTAAAGGAATAAGCTAGATAATTACGCTAGGTTCTTGCTTATTCCCGTTTTAAAATAAAAACAATTACTTAAATAATGCTCCAAAAGTTAAGCTTCCTGTCAAGATTCACTCTCCCACACCATTACCGTTGTTTGCACGCCATTATGTTCAGTCTTACAAACGAACTTAAAGCCATGGTTTAGGTATAAAGCTACATTGTGCTGCTCTGCTTGCAAGTACAATTTGCTAATTCCCAAGTGTGCGACATGTTGCTTCGCGCGGTTGATAAGAGCATGTGCATAACCTTTTCCACGCTGGGACTTGGCGACATAGACACCACCTAACCAATGCATAAACTCAGGGTGGTTTTTATTTTCTTGCAATTTAAGCTCGGCAACCGCGACTAGCTCGTCGTGCTCATGCACAACCAACGCGAGCGGAAACTCCTCTTGGCTTTGCGCTTTCGCCGCTACTTTTTCTTTTATCTCTGACAAGGTAATGCCAGCAATAGTTTGTCCCCATTCATCAAGATACCACTGGGCTATGGTTTCAACTTCATTGGGATGTTGTGCTAAATAGGAAACCTGCATTGATTAACTCCTTTCCTTTGGATGTCATGTTCGTAACTATTTTAAAACTTATGCACAGTCGAGGTTAACTTGAATTCTAAAATATGAACATACCTGAGCCTTGTTGTTCATACTCAATAGCACAAACGGGTTCACTTCTTGATGGTTGTATCGCTATGTTTAAATACTCATCTCAAGTAAAAACATCTTGTAGAAATTGCCTCAGCGACTGATACAACTGTTTCATATCATATAGCCTTACTTGAATAACTTGTCTTACATATCATTATTCAATTTCTATTCCGTCAAGAACCAGCTAATGTTAAATACATGGTTGTTATTAAACGCATGATCAGGAATATACTTTTGCGCGCTTTAATCAGCATAGTTTTACTCTCTGTCTTTGTATTTACACCTGTAAAAGCCAATAGCGATGGCTTAACACGTGGCACCACCAAACCGGTCCGAGTTACCATCCTAGCAGACGAAAGCTACCCGCCCTACAGTTACCGACAAGACGGTGAAATGCGTGGTATTTATGTCAGATTAGTGCAACAAGCAGCATCTCTTATTGCTGATGAATACGAAGTGGAAATTCTTGGTGTGCCTTGGAAACGCGGTATCTTATCAATACAAGAGGGCGAGCACTTTGCCATACTTCCACCCTACATACATCGTGATTCACGTCCATATATGTGGCCCTATTCAGTCACCTTGCAGGAGGAAGTCGTTGTCGCTTTTTGTAATCAAGGCTCATCATTAAAAGGTTTACCTAATACCACTCCTACTCATGTGATCAATGTTGGATTAAACGCAGGTTACAAAATATTGGATAACGCATTAAAACAATCACAGCAGCTCGGACTAGTCCAAATATGGGAAAACAAAGACACGATTTCTAATGTGGAGAAACTAGCTAAAGGCCGTATAGACTGTTACGTAAACGACAGGATCTCTACTCAAATAGCGCTGGATTCGATTGCTGCTCCGCCGCTAAGCTTAGATATTTCAGCCATAATAGAAGATAAAGTGTTAATGCGCAGAACCGCTCATATTGGCTATCGTTCAGGCTATAACGAGCGGTTTCCGTATAAGCGCGACTTTATCGTCAAGATGGACCAAGCGTTAATGCAAGTAACGAAAAGTGAGCCATAAAAAACGTGCTCAGTGAGCGCTTAGTTTTAAGAGAATTAAACCAAGCGCCCTGCTTACGCTTTTACTCGTTTACACTGCCTATTACTCTTATGCTAGCACAGGCATAAATTCGACAATGCTGTAAATTGACTCAAGCAATTTACATTAAACAGTATTGGTCTAGGCTTGTTTAGCCCCTAGATGAGGTAATTTACTAATCTAAATTTACTCGGGGCTAGTATAAATTAATAACTCACATAAAAATCACAGCAGGATCAACATGAAACACGGTATATTTTTACTCTTAACCTCAACGCTACTACTTAGCGGGGCTGCACAAGCCGATGAAAAACAAGTAGATTTCAAGCTCGAACAACTCAAAAAGAACCTTTATGTGTTGTACGGACGAGGTGGAAATATCGCAGTGAGTAGTGGCGAAGACGGTATATATATTGTTGATGATCAATTTGCCAACTTGAGCGATGACATTAAGGCACAACTTAAAACATTGAACAAAGCAGCGCCCGAGTTTGTCATCAACACCCACCATCACGGTGACCACACCGGCGGCAACGAAAACTTTGCTAATGCAGGAAGTCACATCATCGCCCACCACAATGTGTATGAGCGGCTCAAGGAAAAACATGGCGCTGACTCTGATTATTTGCCAGTTCTCAGTTTCGGCCAAGATATGAAGTTAAACTTTAACCAAGAGCAAGCTCATTTATGGCATTATCACCATGCACATACCGACGGTGATGCTGTGGTGTTTTTCAAAAATGCAAACGCGGTACACATGGGAGATTTATTTTTCAATTTAGGCAGTTTGCCATTTGTAGATGTGGATGGTGGAGGCTCTCTCAATGGCTTGATGAAAGCAATTGAAGATATTATTCACAAGATTGACGACAAAACCATCGTCATTCCGGGACATGGACAAGTCACCAATAAAAGTGCACTAATCCACTATCTAGCATTACTTAACCAAGCTAAGTCACTGATGTTAAAAGCTATGCATGTGGGTGCTTCATTAGAAGATGTCGTTACAGCAAGACCGTTGGCTCCCCTCGAGCTACAGTATGCCAGTTGGCTACCTGAAGAACGCGTGACCACCCTCTTCTATCGCAGCTTGACAGAAAAATAGCCAAGGGCGCAGATGCGCCCGTTACTTATTCTGAAGCGATTAAGCTTATGTTGATTTAATAGCCAAATGCCCAAGCACCTATCGTCATAGTAAGTATCGTTACCAACGCGATTGCCAGTAAATTCATGACAAAGCCAGCTTTTACCATATCGGCAATATGCAATTTTCCGGAGCCAAATACAATCGCATTTGGCGGAGTTGCGACTGGCATCATAAACGCACAACTGGCTGCGATTGCAGCAGGTACAACCCAAATGAGCGGAGTACCAGTTACCTGCTCAGCAACAGGGCCAAGTAGCGGTAAAAAGCCTGCCGCGGTTGCGGTGTTACTGGTTAATTCAGTAAGAAAAGTGATTAACGCTGCCACTGCCAACACCCCCAACACCACAGGAATAACACTTGCGCCTGACAGCACCTGAGCAATATACACCGCAAGACCCGAACTTTTGATTTGCGCCGCCAACGCCAGACCGCCGCCAAACAGCAATAAAATCCCCCAAGGCACAGCTTTGGCAGCTTCCCAATCCATCACTTTTTCACCAGTTTGCTTATTAGCCGGTAGTAAAAACAGCATTACAGCAGAAAACACTGCAATTCCCGTGTCGGTGATAGCAAGGCCTGTCCAGTTAGCTAAATACGGCCGAGATATCCAACTAATCGCGGCGAACACAAAAATCAACGCAACATTTTTCTCCGCCAGCGACATCTTGCCCAAAGCAGCGAGTTGTTTTGAAAATATATCTTTTAGTGCTTGTTCATTCCCATTGGCAGTCACCTTAAACGCAAACCTAGTGAGCCAAACCCAGCACAGTAATATCATGCCGACGGTAAATGGCACCGCCATCACCATCCACTGTGCAAAACCAATTTTAATCCCGTAGTTTTCCCATAAGTACGCTGCCATTAGGGCATTGGGCGCCGTACCAATAATAGTCCCTACTCCACCAAGGCTAGCGCTGTAAGCTATGGCTAGTAATAACGCTTTTCCGTAATTTTCATCGCCGCAGTGATTTTCGCCTAACACGTAAATAACCGATAAAGCGATGGGCAGCATCATTAGTGTGGTCGCCGTATTATTGATCCACATAGACAAAAAGCCGCTCACTGCCATCATCGCTAAGATTTGCATTTTGGGGTTACTACCACTTCGAAGCATGGTCCAAAGCGCTATCCGCTTATGCAGCTGCCAACGTTCCATCGCGATGGAAATAATAAAACCACCAAAAAACAGAAAAATCAGGGGATGGGCGTAGAGGCTTGAAACACTACTGATATTGTTAATATCAGCAAGCGGAACAACAATTAGCGGTACCAGCGATGTAACAGGTATGGGAACTACTTCACTCACCCACCAAATTGCTAGCCACATAGCCAACCCTGCAGTACGCCAAGCTTCAATGCTCATCCCTTCTGGAGAGTGGCTAAAGTAAGTAATCAAAAAACAAGCCGGGCCTAAAAGTTGCCAAAGCATCGAATAACGAGAATTTTGTTGCTGTTCCATATAAGTCGTTCGCAATTATTATTATGAGTGAGGCTATCAACACAAAGTGAAGCCAATATGTATCCGTTGCGGTTAGTTTAACTGGTTCAAGGGAATTAAGAAATGCGTAGCATTACCGTTGGCTAAGTCAGGCAAAGTAGATGCAATGCCTGACTTATACTAACCTCAGCTACGCATAAGCGAACTTGCCCAATGGTGGTTAAGAGCTAAGCGTCGCCTTAATTTTGGATCACCAAAACCCTTATACGCAGCTGAGGTTATAGTAGCTAAAAGTTAATTATTTGTACCTCACCGGCATTAAATTCAAAGACATTGATTTTGCCGCAGCGAGCAAAGTGATTACTGCTTTTATACGGAGCATCAAGCTGATTAATGTCATTTTCCCAGCCTTGTCCATTTTTGACATAGGCTTTCAATTCAAACCAACCTTGATAGCTTTTACTGCAATCCATTTCTACATCTAACAGCCAGTAATGCGCACCCCATTGGTTTAAAATCATCTCACCAAACCCATCGGTTGCGTAGCGTTTGGCCGCGCCCCAGTCATTCGGCCACTGATCTGTGGTCCAATCAAGAGGACTTCCCATTGCCTCAGATGATTGAGATGGCTCAGAACCCAACCAGTCAAGGTGGCCGTCGCCCACTTTCCAGTTTGTTGTAGTTGGGTTTCTTAAATTCAGGTGTTTAATTGGTATCATACACAGTACTGGGTTTTGATCGCAGTCTCTACCTATCGTCTGTGCAAATTGATGATCGATCCCACCTCGCACAAACATATCTTGACCAGACTGAGTTTGCGCTTTGATAAACACTAGCGTTCGTTGCCAATCTGGATTCATGGGCGGCTGCTCAAGTTTACTAAGGTGGTGAATAGCAATGGCATCCATCGCATTTAAAGATATCGTTGCCATCCCGTTACTATCGATTGAAACACTACGCCCACTGCAATCCTGCTGTTTTTTTTGACCTGATAGTTCATCACAATATACCCCCGGTGCCAGCCCTGTTTGTAGCGATACGTTCATGCCGCTGGACTCTTTGTTAATCGCGACAAAGCCCAAATTCCCTCGAGAAAAAGCGATCTGATTGTTTCCATTATCCCACCAGTTGGAAACTTGCCAATTACCATTAGTCGCATTGCGAAAACGCATTGCACCGACAATTTTTTCGCGACGATGTTCACATTGCCAAAGCGTCTGATGACAATTCAATTGGCTTTCTTGATGAACAGGCACATTCGGAGGACCCGCATCTGTATCGCCATTAAACTCAAAGCTAGACATGACCTTTGGATATCCGTAAGGGTAAGCTAGCATAAAAACATTGGCTAAATCGTATAAATCGCCATCGGCAAATGTGACCACCGCTCCGGCTCCACCGTGACCACGCTGATTGTCATGGTTGTCAGTAAACACCACGGCTTGATAGCTAGGCATCATGCCCCAAGCCTCACCGAAGTTCCGCAACCAAGCTAATTTGCCATTTTTAAACGTGTCACTGAGCTTGATACTGTATTTAAATTCGGTTACTAAACCATTGCCAAAATATTCAGACGCAGAAACCGCCTCACTGCCTTGGTCTATGACTTCTTGAAACACTAAAGGGTTACCCGAAACGCCAGACAATATGTCGGAAATGTGTTGTGCGGGCATATGTTTACTAGCGTCAAGTCGGAATCCAGCCACACCTAAGCTTGTCAGTGAGTTTAAAAACTCCGTAAGTTTGCCTTTAACGTAAGTTGCATCGGTATCCAAGTCGTGCAATCCAACTAATTCACAGTGTTGTACTCGCCACGCATTGTTGCCGTAGTCTTGTGGATTGATAGCACACGTTTCATGAAAGTCTCTAGGGCTATAAATAGGGTATTGTTTATTAGCAAATTGATTGCCAGCAACACCTGTTCCACTGCCATGAGCCATATGATTGATGACCGCATCCACATAGATGTCGACACCAGCTGCTTTACAGCGTGCCACCATATCTGCAAACTCAGTCTTATCACCGCTACGACTGACTAATTGATAGCTAACGGGCTGATACCGAGTCCACCATGTATCGCCAACAATGTGCTCATTTGGTGGTGATACTTGTACCGCTGCATAGCCATTCGGTCCTAGAAAGGTTTCGCACTCTTTCGCAACATCTGGCCATGACCATTCGAACAAATGAACGAAAGTCGTGACGTCATTGTTAGCTGCGTAACTGGACACGCTCGCTATACTCGTTACCGCAGCCATGGTAGCAACGCAAAGGTTTTTTAGTTTTATCATTGTGCTCTCTGTTTTTATTAAACTTCAGCTGCGGATAAGAGTTTTGAAAGTGTAAACTCTCAAAACCCAATGATTCCTCTCATGCCAATGATGATATTTTGCTCAATACTACGGCGTTTTCGCTTTTAATAGCTGGCTATTACAAGTGAAAACAACGAAGATAGTGGACAAAATAGTATTATTGGGCAAATTCGTTTATCCGCAGTTGTGGTTATTTACATTTATGAAACACAATAGTTGCTCAGTAAAATCAGTCCACTGAATACGTATGCAATAACATGGACCTTATGAGGCCTGTTGATTGAACATTGCAGCAGATAAGCAAGTTTGAATTAAGGAACCGAAATGGACACGCTCATCGCCATTACACTTTTTGCGATTGTTTCTTCAATCACGCCTGGACCAAACAACATATTGGTGATGTCTTCTGGCTTGAATCATGGCACCCGCCGTTCAATGCCACTGTTGTTCGGGATCTGCTTCGGGTTCGCGTTTATGCTACTTGCGGTATTAATGGGTATTGGTGAACTGCTACAGGCATTTCCGGTCATGCAACATTTGCTGCAATGGACGGGTTGTTTGTACATGCTTTACCTTGCGTGGCAAGTAGCCAACGACACAAGTCAAGCTGATAGCAAAGACAATGCGTCTCCGCTTGGGTTTATACACGGTGCTTTATTGCAATGGATAAACGGTAAAGCATGGGTGATAGCGATTGGTGCAATCGGCGCTTTTGGCACTCAATCGACGGACTTTATGAACACCCAGTGGCTATTACCGCTCGTCTTTTTAATTGTTGCCATTCCTTGTGTGGGCATATGGATGTTGGCTGGTGTTTCGCTGCAAAACTGGCTTATTAATGGTCAACGTCGGCGCTACTTTAATGGTGTGATGGCCGTGTTGCTCGTTTTGTCTGTGCTGCCTTCAATGCAAGATTTGATTGCTAATTCAGCCCTGTTTAAAACCGTATTTAGCTAGGATTTGATGATATACCCCACTGTTTTTTAGGGTTTGCAAACCTTGATTAAATGCAGAAATAATTTGCTCTGCGTTAGGATGGTGGCGATTAATACCAATATGCAGCGGCCATATCGCTAGCTTTTCTTGATGAATATACAAACTCGTAAACCTCGGATTACGTTGTTTCAGATATAAAATTGCCAGCTCATCCGCTACCACATGCTGCACTCTTCCCATACTCAAGTGAATGATACAAGCGTTAAGCGAATTTAGCTGCACCAACAAAATTCCTTCAACCGCACCCAATAACTCTACTGAGCGATAACCCCGAATAACGCATACACTTCTGCCTGATAATTCGTCAATTTTGCTAAAGTGAAAAACACCTTGCTGAGCTGAGACAAGAACCAGATTGTTATGAAAGTAAGATTGACTAAATAGCACCGTCTCAGCCCGCTGCTTTGACCACCAAAGTGCCGGAATAATGTCAATTTTGTGCTTATTTAGCAGACGCATGGAACGACTAAAAGGCGCATCCATAAATTGGAACCGTATGTTCTGATTAGCAAACGCTTGGCCCACTACTTCAACCGAAAAGCCAGAACTCTCATCGATCACATAGGGCGGCCAAAGGTTGTGACTACCCGTTACTTTAGAAATTGGAACAACACTAGAACCTGCTTGTCCATCGAACGACAAAAGCACTATCAACACAATGACAAACCAATTCACGCCTTCACGCACGCTAATCTCATTCTAGCTCTTCGTTTAATAAATTCAGTGTAGACCATATCAGACGCCGAAGGCAGCAGCGCCAAAAGGCGAATAGTTCACCGAGTAAAGAAACAACCAAATCAATCCAAATTGCAACGATAAATGTCCTCTACCGCACAACTCAATGTAAACCAATGTAAATAGACATTTAACTTTAATTGAAATGTAAAGTGAAAAACTTAAACTATGCCACCCGGAGCAATATTCGGGTAACGATAAAAAACACGGGAAAATAATAATATGATTAAAAAATCACTACTCGCTTCTGCAGTAACGCTTGCATGTATGAGCGTTCAAGCCGAAGTGATCATCTCTGAATATGTAGAAGGAAGCAGCTATAACAAAGCTATCGAGTTATATAACGGTGGCGATAGCGACGTTGACCTGTCAGGATATGCGGTTAATTTTTTCTTTAACGGTGCTCAAGAAGCACGCACTAACATTGAGCTTTCTGGCACTTTAGCTGCAAAAGCTACCTATGTTATTGCACATGCAGATGCCGCTGCTGAGGTTGTAAATAAAGCACAACTGACCAACAAAAGTAGTTGGTTCAATGGTGATGATGCCATTACGCTAACCCGCAATGGTGACGTCGTAGATAGCCTTGGACAGCTTGGTGTAGATCCTGGAAGTGAATGGATAGACGGAGAAGTTCGTACCAAAGACAGAACATTGGTACGTAAAAATACTATTACTACAGGCAGAACCGATGCAACCGCTGAGTTTGCTGGTGAATCACAATGGTTAGTATTAGCAAAAGACGACTTTTCAAATTTAGGTAGTCACATAAACGGTGGTGACGTACCAGAGCCAGATCCACTTGTCTGTGGTGAAAACAACACCTTAATCAGTGCGATTCAAGGGAATGGCGATGCTAGTCCACTAGCTGGTGAAATTGTTGAAGTACAAGCGGTTGTGACTTCCAGCTTGCAAGGCGACGAGCAGTTGAAAGGTTTCTTCATTCAAGAAGAAAGTGCCGATCAAGATTCTGACAGCAGTACATCAGAAGGTATTTTTGTTTACTTTAAAGACACCTCAGTGAACGTTGGAGATGTTGTTAAGTTACGCGCAAAAGTCGAAGAAAAATATGGCCAAACGCAGCTTGGTTTTGTTGCAGACTTGCAAGTTTGCGGCACTGCACCATTTAGCGCCACCGATATTTCCTTGCCTGTTGAACAGGGCCTAGAAGCCTACGAAGGGATGTTTGTAAACATCAGCAACGATTTGATCGTAAATGATACCTATGGACTTAAGCGTTATGGTGAAGTCCTGTTAGGAACTGAACGCCTTTATCAAAGCACGCAAATTGCAACACCTGGTGAAGCTGCAAACCAACTTGAAGCACAAAACAAAGCTAAAGAAATCCTTCTCGATGATGGTTCTTCAGTTCAAAATCCTGACGTTATTCCTTACCCAACGCCAACGCTTGACGCATACAACACATTAAGACTTGGCGATAAAGTCACGGGTGTTCAAGGTGTACTAGGTTACGGCTACAGTAAGTACCGCATCCACCCAACCGTGACGCCAAACTTTATCAACACCAATTTACGCACTGAAGCACCCGTTGTAGAACAACGTGGTGATTTAAGAATTGCTAGTTTTAACGTATTAAATTACTTCAATGGCGACGGTCAAGGCGGTGGTTTCCCAACACCTCGTGGCGCAGACAATATCGAAGAATTTGAGCGTCAAAAAGCCAAAACATTATCAGCGCTTGTTGCACTAGATGCGGACGTCATTGGCTTATTAGAAGTTGAAAACGATGGCTTCTCTGAATTAAGTGCAATTGCTGACTTGGTTAACAGCTTGAACTCAGCTGACAGCGATAATACCTATGCCTTTGTTAACTTAAACGTGGATAAAGTCGGCGGTGATGCGATTACTTCTGGGATTATTTATCGCAGTAACAAAGTGTCTGAAGTCGGAACGGCCTCATTCACAGAAGCGGTGCCATTTGACTATGGTAACCGTCCACCTGTGGTACAAACATTTAAAGATGTTAGCAGTGATGAAACTTTCACTGTGGTTATGGCACACTTACGCTCAAAAGGGAGTTGTTCAAAAGCAGAAGGCCTAGACCAAGACCAAAATGACGGCCAAGGCTGCTGGAACCAAACTCGTGTCAATGCAGTAAACAAATTGACTGAGTGGCTTGCCGCTAACCCAACTGGCGTAGTTGAAGAAGATGTCATCATCTTAGGTGATATGAATGCCTATGGATTGGAAGATCCTATCACGACCTACATCAATAACGGCTTTGTCGACGTGAAGAAACAGTTCCACGGAAACAGCCAAGACTACTCATATGTATATCAAGGCCGTATTGGTAGCCTAGATCACGCCTTTGCTTCATCTAGCATGTACGACAAAGTACAGTCAGTGACTGACTGGCATATCAATGCTGATGAGCCAGTCGCACTAGACTACAACACAGAATATAAATCAGATAACCACAAAGCTAGCTTGTATGCTGAGCATGCCTACCGTGCTTCTGATCACGATCCTGTGGTAATCGATTTCAACTTTGCAAAAGAGCCGACAGTTATCGAAGGTGAGTTTACCAATCTAGCGGGCTGGTTCTGGTGGCAGACCAAATCCATCGACCTCCCTGCGGGCTTTGACAAACTAGAAGTGTCGATCACAGGTCAGGGCGAAGCGGATTTATATGTCCGCTATCACAAAATGCCAAGCTTTTTTAAATATGACTGCCGCCCATACCTTTGGGGTAGTGAAGAAAGCTGTACCTTTGATCAACCTGCTGAAGGTAAGTGGAACTTTAGACTGCGTGGTATCTTCCCGTATCACAGCGTTACTCTTAAGTACAAAGCTATCAAAGCAAACTAATACATAACCCCTATTAGTGTTGGTATCAAGTAAAAGCGCAACAGTCAGACCACTGTTGCGCTTTTTATTTATGTCTAACAGAGTAAATCCGACAAGCTAGGCAGAATGTGTCTCTAATGCCTCTGTTTTATAGTTAAAACACAAACAAGCTAAGATCTCACTAACCTGAGAAGTTCTCAGTGCGAAACTCGATTTTAACGCCCGTTCATGTATGGTATGGTCACCGTCGCCATAGGGTCCAAATCCGTCAAGTGTTGGAACTCCTGCTGATGCCACAACATTCGCATCCGAAACGCCACCACGCTTTTCCGTTTTCAGTGCATACCCGAGTATCGATTCAATTTGTCGCAAAAAATCGAGCTGCTCTGGCGTTTCACTCATTACTCCACGCTGAAGACCACCTGAGACTTCAATTTGTACGCCTTCCGTTCGGGCTTGAATACAAACCTCGTCTATGGCGCTTAACAAACGTAATTGCTCTTGGCGGTTGGTAAATCTTGCTTCAACTAACATGTTGGCATGGGGTGAGATGGTATTTGCGCCGATCCCTCCCTTAATTTTACCGACGTTCACGGTGCTTTGCTGCTCTAAATCTGTAAGTCTAGTCAGAGCAATTAGCATATTTGCTAACGCAAGGTTGGCGTTAATTCCATCTTGGTAATGGTTGCCAGCATGAGCGGCTTTGCCTTGAATAGTAATGTCGAACGTAGCAATGCCTTTTCTAGCGATCACCACTTCATGATCTTGACCTGCGGCTTCAAACACTAAACACGCATCGTATTCTTTTGCGATTGTGTGCGTTAATAACTTGCTATCATCACTCCCGGTTTCTTCATCACTAACCAACAAAAAGTCGATATTGTTTAAGGTACCAAATGTTTGTTTAAGCCTTCTTAGTGCATTTAATGCAACGAAATTTCCACCTTTCATATCACACACACCGGGCCCATACACCCACGTATCATCTTGCCTAAAATCAGTAAACGTATCGGGCGGAAAAACCGTATCGAGATGCCCTAGCAGCAAGATTTTCTTACCGACACTTTTTGGAGTCTGAAACAACAAATGATCGCCAATATTTTCTCTTGGATAACGCGTTAGCGAAAACCCGAGTGGTACTAACAACTCCACCATCTGTTCTCCATGCAGATCGACACCTGCCTTATTTTTACTGTAGGAATTGCAATTAATTAGTGTTGCTAATTCGTCAAAATCTAACTCAGCCATCATCCTGCTCCTTATCAATTTTGCCTCATGCTGGCGAGCAGTCGTTGCAGTAAAGTGAAGCTTTTATGAACAAATTTTGTTCATCCTTTTTTTTAAAAAATCTGTCACACAATGACGTTTACAATGCACCTACGACAACGCCTATTAACGCTATCTAACCAAGGAGAACACAGTGGCAGCATCACATGTTGGCATCTGGATGTATGAAAATGGCGGTGGTAAAGCCATAGAACAAAAACTTGTGCACCTACTAGCGGAACGCGGAATTCAAGCGAGTGTAGGACTAAACCTCAGAGATGCGAGGGCACAAGATGGCAAAATAATGTGTAACGGAGTGGTAATGGAAGAATTAGACGCCTTTCTCAGTTACAACGCCGGACAACAAACACAATTTCAACTCTACCTTTATCAAGTTCTTAGCCGCACCATCCCCACTCTCAACAATTTCAACGCTTTCTCTCTCGCCGAAGATAAGTTCAGAACTTCTCACCTACTATCCAGTCACGGAATTTGCACCGCGGATTACCGCCTTTGTCACAAAAATGATATGGATGGTCTGAAATCCGCTATTCGCGACTTTGGTGGTAAGTTGGTGTACAAGCCGACGGATGGTTGGGGAGGTGTAGGCATAGTTAAAATCGATGGTGAACAAGCACTGGACATGTTGCTGCCATTTCTCAGTCGTACCGATTTGCGCTACTTTTATGTAGAACGTTTTATCAACTATGACAATACCGACTATCGAATCGATGTGGTGGATGGCAAATTTGTTGGTTGCTATGGCCGTAAAGCACCAAAAGACGATTGGAAAACCAATATCACCAGCGGCGGCTCAGTGTTTGTCCGTGAGCCAAATCAAGAGGTGGTCGACTTAGCCATTCAGGCCGCTAATATTTTAGACCTAGAAATCGCCGGTGTTGATTTGATTTATGACCGTGAACGAGAACAGTATGTTGTGCTAGAGGTTAATACCATTCCAGCATTTGCAACCCCCGAACAAGAAGCGTTGGGACTCAACTTTAATAATACCAAGCTTAACGCCATGGTTGAGCTCATTGAAAAAACGATTCAACGCAAATCTGGTATTCACTCAGCGAAGGTGGCCTAGGGCAATGACAACCAAAAAAACACTTCCAAAAATTGGACTTTTGTATCTCGACTATGTACTGCGCTTTTTTGACAAATCTAACTTCAAAGGCTGGCCAGATAAAATAGAAACCGTCACCTACCATTGGGGGAATGATAAAGAGCGGTTTATCAAAGAAGTTAAACGCAAGAAAATTGACGTACTTATCGGTAATATCCCTGCGACCGCTTATGAGACATTTCGAGAGATTGCTCGTGCGCTTCCTGAAGTGAGATTTTTACCCTCTTTAGATAGCCAATTTTCTAACAAATCCAAAGAAAACGTCACGCATTTTTGCCGTAAATATGATCTGCCAACGCCACATACAGAAATCTTTTATATTCCTGAAAAAGCCCAGCAATATTTGGCCAAGGCGAGCTACCCAAAAATCATCAAACGTTCTTATGGTCCGTCCAACTATGGCGGCTACTTTGTACATAAAGTAGACAGCTATACTGAGGCAAAACAGTTACTCACGGAAAAGCGCTACTATCCAGTTTACGTGCAAGAATTTGTGCCGATGCAGGCAGACATTCGTGTCATGCTGGTTGGTCATAAACCGGTGTGTGCATTTTGGCGTCGACCGCCTGAGGGTGAATGGCTCACTAACACCAGCCAAGGTGGCAGCATGGATTATCAAGACGTGCCAAAGTCTGTACTAGACCTAGCAGCTAAGGCATCAAAAGCAGCCAACGCAGAATACTGGGCTTGTGACATTGCTTTGGGTGTCGATGGAAAACTCCGTATTTTAGAATGTGCCACCGCGTTTGCAGCGTTCCCCTACATCCGTGACTGGATCGGTCAGTATTTAATGTGGATGCTCGGTAGCGGTCGTTTCAGAAAGCCCAACATCCCGCTCTACAATTGGGAAGAGCTGGGCAAAATCAACTCAAATTTGCTACGCACTATGCGCCATATCAGTTTTTCTTCGTACACACCGAGCCAAGACTCTGGCGAGCTATTTACCGGTCTAGATGAAAACAACTATCCAATCATGGATGTGAAATATGACCCAAGTGAAGAATGGCCATCAGAAGTCTGGAATTTTCAGGATAATTACACGCTGCAAGCTACCAATATCAAAGCAAAGCAATACGCGCCGCTTCCAGGGAGTGATGAAAACAACTCTGAACTTAATAGCTATGCGCCAAGTGAATTTGATGAACAGCAACTAAGAGCGATTCTGTCTGAAGTGAAAGGTATTGGCGACAAAATGATTGATGAACTGCTATCAAGTTTTGGAGCGCCTGGCGTTGTAGAAGCCCTGAATAACGACCCTGAGCGTCTTTGCTCTGTCCGCAACCTGAAAAGCCGTAAGCTCGAACGTATATTATCTCATTGGCAACACGTGATGAGCCACAATAACTATCCAACACCTGCGTAATCACACCACCCGCTTGTTTGTTTACAAGCGGGTTTTGCCTTTCTCGGAGTATCTATGAAAATTCAATATGCGTCGTATCAAGACACCATCGACATGCTCAAAAAAGCAATGAGCGAACACCCTCACCTTATTCGGCTACAAAGCATCGGCGAAACTTGGGAAGGAAGACCAATTATGTTGGTCACGGTATCCCTTGATGTGACTTACGCCGATGATAAACCTGCATTACTTTACACTGGTTCCATTCACGCAAGAGAGTGGATTGGTAACGAGCTCGCCATTAAATTTATTCAGTATGTGATCGACAATTATCGCTTTAATCCAAAGTTACAAACCGCGTTAACGCGAAATACTTTGTATATGGTGCCCTGCCTAAACCCTGACGGCTTTGAATATTCACGAAACCACTTTTCATTCTGGCGAAAAAACCGTCGTAACAATGGTGATGGTTCGTTTGGCGTAGATCTAAACCGCAATTTCGATGCAAAGTTTATGCGAAACCAAAATACCGCATCAAACACCTACGGTGGTCCGCACGCCTTTTCAGAGCCTGAGACCTGCGCTATACGAGATTTTGTGGAGAGTCATGAGAACATCCGTATTGCTTTGGATTATCACTCACAAGGCAATGTGTTTTTTCCTGCCCATAAGTTCAACCATGAGGTTGAGATAGAAGGCACCGATTTAAATGTGTTGTGCGCCAACATGAACAACGAGATTAAAAAGGTAACTGGCCGGCAATATGGTATACATCGCGGCAAACCACCAGCACAACTGATCCATGGTAGTGGTCGAGAATATTACTATCGCAAAGGCATTATCGCCACTGTGGTTGAAGTTGGAACTCGGAATATTCCTGATTACATGAAAAATATGGCCGAAAGTGTCGCAGAAAATATTCCCGCTGTATTGTATGCGCTCAGTGAAGCCATTAACTATTCCCCACTTGCGCCAAACCGTGTCACTAATTTCACCATCGCTAACGTCAATCATGACAGCGCAGAGTTAGAGTGGGAATATGAAGAACGCGATGATATTTATTTTGAGCTATATCGCAATGAGCATAATAAGGCAGCATGTACTGAAGCCTCTTTGGTAGCCATTACCAAATCTTTATCCTTTATTGATCAACAGCTAAAAAGTGGGCATACCTACTTTTACAATATTCGCGCCGTGGACAAAGTGACCAAGATTAAATCCCCATTTAGTCCTGAACTGAGACTTCGCACCAAACTAGACAATCACCAATGTAGCCGCACACTATTTCCAGCAAGAGAGCATATTGGCTATTTGTCACAGAACTTTCTAGGTAAAAATAAGGAGCACTTTGGCTACAACTCAATGTTTATCGGCATAGATAAGAGCCGAGGTATCAGTGTTGGTGTAGTCGCATTCGACATCAGCAATATTCCTGAGGGTTCTCATATTGAAACGGCGCAGTTCTATTTGTATCCAATGAATCGTGTTAATGCGAAAATTGAAAAGTATGGTGAATGGTCTATTTCAATTCTAGACGCCAGCTTGCTTGACGATATTTACGACTTTCAGGTTATTACCGAAGCAGAGCCATTACATACTTTGGGACAAACCATTGAGTCAGACAAAATGACGCAAGGGATCTGGCTAAAATGGTCACTGAATGGTGTTGAACGTGCGTTACTCAACCGGCTATTGAGCCAACGCACGTTACTGCTACGCATTCAAGGCCCAGACCGATTGCCAGTTGGAAACGATTCCCAAGTAATGCAATTCGACATCGGTTACGGCCCATTTGGCAGCGGCCTACATTACCGCCCTAACCTTGAACTCATCTATCAGCTCCCCGAACAGTCATTAACCTTGAACGCTTCCTCCTGTAATACCATTTATCGCGATAAAGTGATTGCAGACAAATTGGCTTCAGGTTTTGATGACGAGGGCGAAATTGTATATGGGCAATTGGCATTTGAGCACGAACAACCTCTCGATCCCGAGAAGACCGTGTTTACTCAAGCCTGCTTAACCCTTCATAGTAATAATAGCTTGTCTTCCGCCAAGGATGTACGCTTTACCGTTGAGTTGGTTGAGTTAAAAGATGTTGATTTCAAACATGTAAAACAGCGGCAAAAAATTGAATACATTGGCTACGAAGTGAGTAACGCTCAGCTAAAAGAACGCACCACCCATAACTTCAATTTTGATAGTTACAGCCTGAACGAGTTAGCCCGCTTGTATCGTGCCCAGACACCGTTTTATTTTATTATTCGTGCCACTGCCGAGTCGCAGGCTCAGTCGGCGTTGATCAATTGGGCCGATTGCAGTGCTCAACAACCAGCACAACTGACTGTCCACTTTATTCGCCGTCGTACTCAAGCACTCCCCGCCCCGACTAACTTACAAACCAAGGTAGAAAATGGCGTGGTAAAACTAACATGGGACAACCCTGATAATGCCGATCTGGTCGGTAACTTTGTAGTTAGAAACCGCTTTCATCCACCGCGTTCGCCATTTGATGGCGTTAAACTCTATGGTGGTAAAGACGAGTATACTTTGGATAACTTTGGGACTTCAAAGCTCTCGAAATATTATGCGGTATTCAGTTATGACCACGTACCTAATTATTCGGAACCTGCCGTAATTTACTATCCCGGTGATACTGATAAACAAGCCTAATTCCGTTGTTTTCGGTGGTGCGTTAACGACATGTTTGACAGCGACGCACCACCAAACTTTTTACCTACAACTTTATTAATATATTAATACTTTAATATTTGTTTTGATTTCTAAAATAACCACATGAAAAGTATGGCTTTTAGTGCAACTCCTATCCCCAAAAAAGCAACGATAAATTAAAACTCCACTTTATATAGAAATTTTTATGTCTTATATAGATGTATAATGTAAATCCATTTCGAGCAACACTGAAATAAACGCATATTTCGTCTCTGTTTTAGGTCTTTGTTTTACCGATCATTTGGAGGTGATGAACCGACGAGTAAAAACCTTATGTCATCCATTTATTGATGGATGAAGTACGGGCTGCACTATGAGCCTTCACCGTTCTAACGAGCTGACAGGAGTAGTCGTATTGGTTGTAGTTAGCACAATGTGAACACTATTTACCTCAAAGGAGTATCCTTATGCTTTTAACTTACAGAACACGTGCAAAAAGCGTGGTCAGCAGTTTATTAGCACGTCCGACCAAAAAGGCTTTACGGCCTTTAACCACAGGAATAGCATTAACGATTGGACTACTAACCAGTGTTAATGCCACTGCGCTATCCACCGAGCTTGGTGGCTGTATGGAAGAAACAGCCGGATTTGCTGTGCAATGTACCGCAAATGACGTCGCGATTGCTGGTGTAGCAACGAATCCTGACGGTACACCTCAGCTAGAAATTTTAGATGATGGTTGTGCATATCAAGGTGACACGGTTTCCTTCACAGCGACTTTTGAAATAGAGACAACTTCAAAAGAACGTCATGATGTCGGGATCTATTTCGTCACCGATGGTGATCCTAATAATGATGGAGCTCAAAGTGGTTCGTGTAGTATATCAACGCTACCATTCCAGCCATCTCCACCTTGGTTAGACTTAGATGGAACTGATGATCCATTACCTGGAGAATCCACTCCTTCGGGCATTCAAGATCAATGTGGCGACATCAGTAAACCTGATTTTAATCCCTTATATCCAACATTTACGTTAACTGCGACTTGTGTTGACCCGGATAATGACGGTCAATTGAACTTGCCTTACTGTACAAGTTGGCGTCAAGCCGGTGCCAATGAATTGTGTACGGTACCGAGTGATGCGTATCCTGGTTCACCGTCAAAATGTAAATGTGATAACACCTTTAACATTCCAATTTCAGTCCCACCCGCGGAACTATTGGTTTCAAAAACGGCTGATCCAACGACGCTCGTAGAGCCTGGCGGTAGCGTAACCTTTACCGTTGCTGTGACTAACGTCGGCATTGATCCACAAAATAATGTCACTCTAAATACTTTGATGGACAGTATTTACGGCGATATCACGGTTGCTGGCCATGACGGTATTATCAATACAACGTGTAGCGTCCCACAAACGATAGTGCCGGATGACCGAAACCCCGGCGGTATAGATACATACACCTGTAGTTTTACGGTTGACCTAGTTGGAAATGCTGGTGATGTTGAAACCAACATAGTGACTGCAAGTGGCACCGACGACAACGGCAATAACCTCAATGGTGATGATGACGCCACCGTCACGCTTAGCGATTCAATACCCAGTATTACACTGGTTAAAACAGCTTCGCCCACAGAATTACTTGAGCCAGGCGGAGCAGTTACTTTTTCAGTGGTAATTAATAATACCAGCGCAGCCTCGTCTGATCCGGTAACTATCGATTCGTTAATTGACTCAATTCACGGAGACCTAAATGGTCAAGGTGATTGTTCGGTGCCACAACTTATTGCGGTCGGTGGTAGTTATAACTGTGCATTCACAGTACTTGTTAATGGTAATGCTGGAGACTCAGAAACAGACACCATCACTGCAACTGGTAGTGATGATGACGGTAACACCGTGAGTGCCAGTGACTCAGCAACTGTGGTTATCTTAAACACACCATCAAGTATTGATGTACTTAAGTCAGCGTCACCTGAGCTATTACACGAACCCGGCGGTAACGTGACGTATACTTATACCATCAATAACACTTCGACGGTGGATACAGTCACAATCACGGTGTTTGACGATGATAAACTGGGTGCACTGGATGGTCAGGGAAGTTGTTCATTACCACAAATTATTGCACCGGGTGGCACTTATAGTTGTTCCGTCTCAAGCTATGTTGCTGGCAATGGTAACTCATCCGTTACCAATATTGTCACTGTAACTGGTGTCGACGATGATGGTGAAACGTTAACGGATATGGCCGATGCAACGGTTAATATTCAAAACGTACAACCGGCAGCAAGTCTGGTGAAAACTGCGACACAAGCAGTGGTGACATATCAAGTAACGGTGTCTAATGACTCTGATGCTGAACCTCTGACACTAACCAGTCTGATAGACGATAAGTTTGGTGATATCACCGTGATTGCTGGAGATATTCAGTCTACTACGTGTTCTGTACCTCAAGTTTTAGCTGAAGCCACACAAGCCGGTGACAGCTACAGCTGTGAATTTAGTGCTATCGTTACTTCTTCACCACATGTGAATACAGTAACCGCAACAGTTGAAGATGATGATGGATCACAAGCAGTGAAGCCTGCTGATTCTGCTACTGTAAACTTTGACTAAAATTGTTTTATGTCGACTAAAATGCTGCGCCAAATTAGGCGCAGCATTTTTTGATTGAAGCATTTAGTGGCTAGCAGAAGTTACGCGTTACAATGCACACAGATCTTTGGCTTCGACACCATTCAACCGAATTTCCACCACCTGCAACGTGAGGAGTCACATTATTGTTCAGTTGCATTTGTTGACTAAGTGCTTTTAGTTTTTTCTTAGATAGACTGAGTTTCATATTATTTCCTTTAATGATTAGTCATGTCGTGTTTATTCACCGACAGCTAAGCCTAACAAAACCTCACCAAACACGCTCTTTTTATAAACTCAGCAACAATGAGTTTTACATTATTTTTTCCTTACTGATTAGTGCGGGCTTTGGGAATGTGGGAAAATCTACAGTAGATATTTGCACGCCAAACTGTCCACAGCAGGCTTGTGAAGACCTTATTCAGGGCAATTGAAAAAGCACTCTGGAATGTAATTATGGACCTAAATATGGACAGTCGCACAATACTGTTACTGCAATGACTGTCCTTGGATTATCCTGCGCTCAAAACAACAACGCCAAAATTGAGATTGCCACCTTTTAATCAGCAGCAATACCCATCTTGTTCGCTTTTTAGTTTGAAAAGTAGTTGCGAGATATTCTGCTACGCAACATTATTGTTGATCCCGAACAGAGGTTTCGCTCCAGTAGAGACATGAGTTTGAGTGCCTGCAAACGTACCTGTATTGATTGAACCCGCTTCGACATCAATATTCCAAAAGCCACCGTCCATAGTAGCGCCAGAATGACTATCAATCCAAATTGGGCTTCCAGCACTTCCCTTCGTGACAAGATCTTTTCGTAAACAAACAACCATGTCTGTCGAAGGCTTTTCATATCCTTCTACACAAACGATGCCCATTGCAACATAGCCATCTTGCGGAATTGGTAACCAAAAAGAACCGTTTAATCTCGCTCCCGATTTTTTGTCGTCATACATCAGTGAATAGTCTTGTGGATGTGTCAATGCACCATCGTCCAATTGCTTAACAACCACAACGCTGCCATTTGGCGCATCATAATTTCCTTGCCCGTACGAACCGATAGCATAAAATCCTACTGGAATATCGGTTGGGTTGTAGAAAGCCCCATTCATACCCGCGCCACTTTTCTGGTCGTCCCAAGCTAGCTTGAATGTTTTCACTCTTGCAATTTCAATCTTATTCATAGTTAAGTTCCTAATAATAGGTAAAATAAATAGTCATCATTTCTATTTCTTAAATGACTAAAAGATGAGATCAGATCTTGTTTTTCCCTTTGATACAATCGTCATAGGAAAAGGTAAAACCCGACTCCGATGAATCTGCAAAAACTATATCCAACACTCATAGCTCCGACCATTGTAAACAAAATGTTTGTCTGTTATTTTGATGTTAATGTCTGGATTTTTAAGTGCTCTAATGGATGTCTTATCAGGGAAATGAATATACTCACTTTTTTCACCGCCAATCGGTTCGTTAAAAAGTCACGCAATCACCTTATTGCTACCGCTGCTTTTTTGATCTATGTGGTTTTTTTGGTGATCACACACAATAATATTTTGCGAGTTGGTGCTATCAATAGTGAATCTATATTGGTTCCGGTTCCTCTACTTCTACTTGCACTGCACATTTGCTTAGTTTCTTCTTTGGCACTTGCGACGGATTGGTATGCAAGACTGTATAACATCAGTTTGATGTTATTTGGCTGGGGGAGCTTTATCTACTCAACTAATATGTTGGTAGAAAACGGAGTTCAGGTAACACCGTTGGTAACGAAACCTTTACCCATGTTGTTGGTTCTGGCATTAACCTTAAGCGCATATTTTTATATTCGAGCTAGGAAGGATAAACTACACAAGCGCAATAACGATATTGCTGCAGTGAAACTAAAAAACGAGGCTTATACAAAAAAAGAAGAAACCAGAAAAATACAAGAAGCAAAGTTTAAAAGTCATATGACTCCAATTACTACGGACTTTGCTTTATCCGTCAAACAGGTCATTGAAGAAAACCTGAGCGACCCAAGTTTAGATACTAAATCCATTGCCACCAAGTTGTATATGACGGAAAAAACATTCACTCGTAAGTTCAAAACTCAATTTGGTGTTCCCCCTGGTAGTTATCTGAAAAACATGCGCATGGCAAAAGCCTATGAATACTACTGCGATAAAATATATCCCTCACAAAAAGCTCTGTCGGCTGCAGTTGGTTTTAAAAGTCCAACTTATTTTTCACAACAGTTACAGTTGTATATTGTGAGCCAAAAAAACGATACGTTACCGTCAAGCAACCCTGTTAAAATCACAGAGAGTGATAGTCAAGAGAGCACTCAAACAGTAAAAAGATCTGATTGAGTGTTTGATAAATTAAAGTAACCATTAAAAAGGCTGCCCTTTTAACTTTCTTTCTGGGCTAAACCGACGTTTTTGCTAATTCCAAAAAGCGAGTCAAAATGGGCCGTTTAGACGACTTCGGTACGTATCTATTATGACTAACGAAGTATTGGTAGTAATGAAAAAGCTATCAAAATACAAGCGATTAGTGATAGCAGTGACCCAATTCGTACCATAACCTTAACCATAGATTCAGTAGTAACGGTTGCTGAAAATCCGTCACCAGCGATTGGAAGCGCTTGACTTGCACCTGTTACAGACGCAATCGTTATTCCCAACCAAATAAGTATAAATCCCAATGCACAGCCATAAGCCACAAAGATTTCTAAAGATAAAGGCAACGCAACCAGCGACCAGATAACACCAAAGATGGCCAAAGCCATTCCGCACTGAACAGCGGTTAAGTGACCAGAAAGAGCCATCCGAGAATTTTTTACAGCTGGTATCAACGCACCTTGTATTAGACCAACAAGGAAAAAGACAATGCCAATAAAGATGAGTTGTCTACCTATCTGAGTAAGTTCTATCATGATGTTCTCCATGCATGCATAGCAAGGCACTCAGTGGCGCTGTTTCCATCTACGTTACCGACGAAAGGCGGGGAACTTTGCTCATATTGGCTTTTAAATTTTTGTAACATATTCATTGTTTATTTCCATCGAAAAAACACATGGTAAACAACGGAATACTAAAATTCATTCACCTAGATTCATTTTTTAATTTACTCAATGTCTGTGGAGCGATGCCAAGATAAGAGGCTATATGATATGACTTAACTTGCTTAAATATAGAGGGGTATTCGTCAAGTAAACGCTCATATCTTTGGGCTGCGGTTTCTGACATAAGAGAAAGAACGCGTTTGTATGTTGCAGAATAATAGGTGTTATGTATCCATATCCTCGCTAAGATCTCCCATTTTTTTTCTTGTGATATAAACTTATCAAGCTCTGTCAGAGACACCACATAAAAGGCCGAATCTTCAAGAATCTCAAAGTTAAGCATTGACCCTGTTTTTTCATAAAAGCTGACACTATCGTCCATAAAGTGGTTTAGTCCATGTTTACTTTTTCCACGAAAATAGAGCTGCCAAGTATGTTCTTTACCATTCATATCACTAAAATATGATCTGGCTAAGCCACTTTTAATAAACCAGATCTCACTAAACACTTCACCTGCATGATGAACTGTCGTTCCTTTTTTGACATGCTTGAGGTTAAATATTCCGCATGCAGAGGCCCACTCGTCATCATTGATAGGAATATGCTGCTCAATCACTTTTCTAAAATATTTCATAGAACTGCATTTATTGTTTTTTTAACGCACGGTTATGGATGATTGTTATCGATGTCATACCCACATTTATAACACTTTGCTGTGGGTAAACGATATTTGTAACATCCCAATATTATTTGATTTTTGAGGCATTTTTTACAAGAGTAGCCTAATGACTTAAACACCAATAAAATGCCAAGCAACATTGAGCCAATATACAAGGGATTGATAAAAAAGTTATCAATCGTAGTCAGTTTCCGTTGATAAGCGATGATGCATACCACAAACAAAGCCAAATAAAACTTTAACGCAGCACTGCGCTTCAATTCCACCACTCCTTCAATGCGTTCCATCGCCCCATTCAGGGTCTGCTTATAGTTGAATAATAAAACGAACGCAGTGAGGTAAGCCAATTATTAAAGGTTCCTTACTGCAATCGCTTGTTATGTGGCTATTTAGCTATTTTAGCCTTTTCACTTTAGAATGCTTTTCAGATGAATACTCGTGGTAAATGTCATCTAAAAATCTTTTTAATTCATTTTCGTTTATATCAGGAGGAATTATTACGTCATATACTCTTGAGCGAATACCGGTGTACGATTCATTAAATAGCTGCCATTGCTGTTCTTTTTTTATCACAGACATTTGTTTACCAAAAACGTCAAACTTGATAATCACATTTAATCCTCCTAGGCGCAGTATGGACGCATAAGTGCTTAGCTAGAAACGCGAATAATGAGCGCACGCCAAGCGTAAGAGATTCCAACCACAATTAACGCGTTATTTGTTCTACTTTTAAACAGTTACGGATCGTGTAACTGGTTAATTTAAGAACGAGTGGTTTTCTTAAAAATGGCTACTGACATGAACCCTAAGACAGGTAATAACACCAATGTTAAAAATTGTGGTGCACCCAAAATGGCTGCCGACAAAATCGCAGCTGCCCACAAAAGACTAATTGCAATGCATTTTTTGTTGCATATTTTCATCATAAACTCCATCCAAAATTGATAGTGTCAATTGACAATTTAACAGCTAATTTGCAAGTTGTATAATCCGATGCAAAATGTTCGGTCTCCGTCTCAGTAAATTACAGCATGATCAGCACGAATTTTGGATAAAGGAAATTATCCACAACCTCTTATCCATGCACAAATAAAGAGTTAATTTTATTGGCGTCCAAAGGTCATGAGTGGTTGTACACTCTGACAAATTTGAGTGGCTATCCTGTAAATTTTTTAATTTTCCTGATATGCAAGTTACTCTATGGTTTTGACCATATGCAACATCTCAGGTTTAAAACCAAGATTCTGATAAAAACTATTTGCCTTTGAATTGCTTGCAAATACTTCAAGGTGCAACAAGCGGCAGCCCAGTTTTTTAGCCCAACCTTCAGCTGCGGCCATTAAAGCCCTACCTACACCAAGTCCTTGAGCTTTCGGTAATACAGCCAAAAGAGGAACAGTGCCACAATTTTCACCCGTAATACCATCTTTGCCTGTACGAACATGAATAAAACCTAGAGGGGTATTCTCCGACTCGGCAATCAGTGTTGTATTTGGTGTTGATGTTTGGGCAAGCATTTCAGAAATATAGTTATCCTGCATTTCTTGAACTGCATCGTCAGTATGCCAATCTAGTTGCGCGACCTCAGCTAGACGAGGTGAAAGCTCAAAAATGAATGCATGATCGTTTTCATTTGCTTTTCTTATTACTATTGCATGATCCATATAATTTTCACTCGCTAGACCAGATTGTATATAGACATAATGGCTTCCGCACGGTGCTAGTCTCCGCATCTTCGTGAGTTAGCCAAAAGCCAGAGCCATAATTAGTTTGTAAAGTAACTAAACAGCTGAGGCTACCATGAACAAACATAACATACTTTTCATTAGCTTAGATACTCATAAAGAGTTCGTTGAAGTCGCTTATTGTGACGAACAACAAGGAGCAAAGAATCAAGCAGTCACCTGCGGATTTAACGTCAAATTGTTTTGCCGCTTTGAAAACTCGTCCTTTGATATTTCATAAACCAAACCATCGTGCCAACCTGTCTCAAGTTCTAAGCACTGTTTACGAACTTCTTTGAATTCCATCCTTAACTTTTCCATCAATGCCTTTGATTGGTGATTTTCAACCGCGCAGATTGCACAAATAAGCTTTACTGGAAATTGCGAGAATAGCTCAGTGATAAATTGCTGCGCAGCTTCATACCCAAACCCTTGACCAATGGCTGCGCGAGCCAAGCGAAAACCGATTTCGCCGCGTTGTTTGGTTTCGTCAAGATACTTAAACACCAGCTCGCCAATGAGCTGCCTGTCACAACGCCGCTCAATCGCTAGAATTAACCGCTCTTGTGGTAAGCCAGCCCATACACGACATGCCATATCTAATCTGGCTTTTGCTGACTCCATGGTTGCCGGTGCACCGATGTATTTCGCCGTAACGTGATCCCTTCGGTGTAAATACACAGCCTCTAGATCGCTTGGTTTCATGCGCCGAATCACTAGCCTTTGTGTGCAAAACTCCATACTTAACCTCTTTCTAATTGCATATTCGGCATCGCTATAGACAGATGCCTCCAAGTCACTAATAACAAAACCGCGCATCCAAGTACTAACCAGGCCAAAGACACACTATCGCTTAACAGCCATTGATTAACCCACCATGCAAGGCACGAAAAGCAGAGCAACTCGATTGCACCAACCAATGCATTCGTTGTACCCGGTTGTTCAGGATATAACACACCTATCAAATGCATATAACTGGGAAAGTAAGCACCAAATACCAGCATAATTGCTGCATAAGCAATTAAAATCGCAACCGCGCTATCACCTGCGACTAACAACAACCCCGTACTCAATAGCAAAAATGGCCATAACCAAAGAACAATCTTGAGGTAACAGTGTCGTTTTTGTAGCACCTTGGCTAATGTTGCACCGACCAATAAACCACACATGGAGTACATCATCGCTTGACCAATTTGAGATGCAGAAAAGCCAAATTTGTCAGCTAGATGGAATGGCAAGTATAACTGTATGGTTAAATACAAAAATGTGGGTAGCCATTTTAAACTAGCCAAAGAAATAAATGATTTATCTATAACTAGTTGATAGTAATGAGAAATCAAGTTGGCAGGTCGAATTATCGAGGTTGTTTTGTGGCGTTTTGGAATAACCATCCATCCAAGTATGGTAACAGCAAAAAAGTACACTGCTGCCAATGCAGACATCCCCTGCCAACCAAGGTAAATAGACAACGCGCCCGCCGTAACAGGTGTAATAATCGCCGTAATACTCAAAGACATGGCTAACGTCGCCATGGCACTTTTTAAACGCGCTCCAGATAAATTAGCAGCCAAGATTGTTCGACCAATTAATACAGGTGAAGCAGCTCCCACCCCTTGTAACACTCTACCAATAAAAAACAGCTCTGCATTTTGCGCTATTGAACAACATACGGTGCCGACCAATAAAACCCCCTGTCCCCACATAAACAATGGCCGATCACCAAATTTATCGCGCAGCGGTCCAACTAGCAGTTGCGATGCACCCAAAGTGGTGAAATAGCTAACAACCGCGGCTTGACTTAAACCTGGAGACAAGGCCAAAGACTCTGTGATCTCTGGCAGCACCGGAATATAAATCTGGCTGGCTAGCTGAGAACAAGACATTAATAACATAGCGAGTATTACAACTAACGACACGAGACACTCCAAATTTTCAATAGAGAAAGCGGTAACAGCGGAAAGTGACAAACATGTTCAGCTTTAAAAAAGCTTCACAGTTTGATTTAACACTATTCTATAGTGGTTTTAATTTCCTAAAAACAAGGTAATAATAAAAACACCTTTTCCTATGGGGAATTAATAATGGACTGGTTAACAGCCGTAAGTAGTTTTTGTCATGTTGTAGAAACTGGAAGTTTCACAAAAGCAGCGGAGCAACATGCAGTTTCCGCCTCAGCTATCAGCAAACGAATTGACTGGCTGGAAAAAGAACTGGGGATGAGCTTGTTTATTCGTACCACTCGACAAGTAAACCTGACCGAAGATGGTCAATTATTTTTACCCAAAGCTCTGGAATGGGTAACACAGTTTGCCGAAATGAAAGAACAAGCGCAAAAGGCTGCCAATGAACCTGAGGGCAGTTTAAAAATCGCGGCTACACTGGCTGTGGGTAGTACTATCTTGATGCCAAATATCGAGTCGTTCCTAGCCAAGTACCCAAAACTTAAAATTCACCTCAACGTAATTGCACCCGGTGCGCACCCTGACCTTCAGCACGACTTAGTCATCACCCGCTATTACGAAGGCTTTGACTCTACGGCACACAAAGGCACTCGCTTGATTGACTATCAAATGCAACTGTTTGGCGCACCTGAATACTTGTCCCGCCACGCCAAAATTAATAGCCTAGAAGACCTAAAACAACACCGAATGTTATTAAGTAACTATTATCACAAGATCGGCGGCATCGTGTTAGATTCAGGGGAAGTGTTTCACTTCAATAATTACAACTTTGTTTCTGATCACCTAGACGCGATCCTTACCGCAGCCATTCAAGGCATGGGGTTGATGTTTATCTCACCCGAATACATAAAGCATGAGCTAGAAAGCGGATTGCTCACCCTGGTGCTGCCAGAAGTCAAGTCAGAAGCCAAGCAACTTTGGGCCTACTATCCAAAAGCCAGTTTTACCCCGTTTAAAACCCAACTCTTTATTGATCACCTCAGGGCTCAGTTGGCTTAGTTAACCAATGTTCAGTTGCCAAAAACTCTCTTAATTTTGGCATAAAAACAAACCAAATAGCTGATCTTTAATCTAAGCTTAAACGTTGAATATTTAGTGATGCTTTAAACTCTCTAACCGACGACTTTTGGGGTGATAAACATGAACAGAAACACCATTGGTATGGAAGAAGCGATGTTTTTCAGTCAGCTTCTAAATAGCTGCTCTGCGCTTGAACTATTAAAGCAAATCCTCGCGAATTCACACCATGCTATAGTTATCACCGACGCTGACCGAGCAAACGGCTATCGCATCGTTTACGCCAACAAAGTGTTTTGTTACCACACCGGTTACGATTTGGCGGAGCTGGTTGGCCAATCCCCGTCGATATTTCAAGGACCACAAAGTAATCAACGCGTATTAGCTAAGTTAAGCAAAGCGCTTCAGGAGCGCGGCTACTTTTACGGTTCTTCTATTAATTATCGCAAAGACGGTAGTATGTATCCTGTGGAATGGAACATCTCAGCAATCCTTGATAGTGAAGGTAAGCCAACTCATTACATTTCAATGCAAAAAGACCTTACAAACATGCTAGCGTTGGTAGAACAAGTCAAATATTCTAACGAAATATTTAAAGAGCATTTACTCGATAAGTCGAATAAAGAATCTCGCAGAACAAATCCCAAAGTGATCGAAGAATTAAAGAAAAATGCCAAACTCTATAATGCCAATTTCAGATCGCAAACAAATTGTGAACTATTCGAAGAGGCCTTTTTTGATTTTTCGCCCGGTGAAAAAGGTGCATTAGGTGCGCGAACGGACAAAGCGCCGCTCTCTGCTGAGCACTATTGGAGCGAAAATCCTATCTTTGAAGAAGACTTAGCCGGCATAAGAGACGTTTTACAAGAGTTGGAAGCCGAAATTTACCTCATCGAAAGTAATGGAATTACCCACCAACGCTGCCAAAACGTCGCTAAGTATTACAAAGAAGTCGCAAACGGCTTGTTTTTTTGTGTGGAATTTAATGACGGTGCGCTGTTAATTGATGAAGTTGCTGAAACACTCAAAGCACAAAGTGGTGATGATAGTTTTCCGGCCGAGTTATTAGTTATGTTTAATAATGATCTATTCTCCTGGATTAACGATGTTTTTGTCACCAAGCGTGCACAAGATATTTATGAAGGCGAAAAGAACACCATCACTGCTGGCAACCAGCTGATGTCGTTTATAAACGTTAATTAAAACTGCGTGATTTATGGGAGCAGGAACTTCCAGAATCTGCAGGTAGCAACCCAGAATGAGGATGTAAAATAATCACTAGCTCACTGAATCGTGGCGGTGGTAAAGGCAGTCTGGATTGAGCTATATCCCTTCTATCAAGATAAGAGCAATCTTATCTTGATAGAAGGGATATCATGAAATTAATACGATTCATTTTAGCAATCATAACCTCTGCTTATGCTAATAGCAGCTGTTAATAGGTCGACAATAGTAAATCACCAGGCTAACGCTAGAGCCAAAGTTTTAGCAAAAAATGATCACCATACTCTTCACGAACAGGGATTTTTAGCTGTAAACGGGGTTTACAAAACTAAGCCCATACTCTCGCCAGTTACTCGAAAGTAGCAATGGCAAACCGTCTTACTAAAGTCTCAAATAGCCTAAAAGAATACGAGTGCTTAATTACTTTTGTCGACCACGCAAAAGTATACGAAAGAAGCCTAGACCAAGATAAACAATACTGAGAGCTAGGAATATTACTCAGTTCTTACCCGTACCGACAATTACTTTAATGCCTGTAGACAAGCACTAAAAATACACAATTTATTACATAAATCAGTATGCTCGCATTGTCGATTAGATGTACTTTATCTGCAATAATGCGACCAGCAAATTTAACTGTTCACAATTTAAACGTTGTTACGGTTAGTTGTCGTTGTTAGTAGTCAAAGGATATGTATGTATAAAGTTCTTTTAATGTGTTTACTTGCCAGTTTTAGTTTTAGTAGTTTAGCCATTGTCACTCGTCACGATGTACCAAAAGAAAGTTACATTGCAAAGCAAGCACCGGAATATCTAATTAACATGCCCGGAGAAGGTCATGGTGTTTTGTTTGACGAGCAATGGATAGTTACTGTTGCTCATTTGATTTTCGGTGACTATCAAGGTCGAGACATACAAATTCAAGGTAAAACTTTTACTATCGAAAGTGTCTTTATTCATCCAAATGCAAAACAAGCTGACAGTTCACTTTATTCTGGCGATGCTAAGCCTCTTATGGATTTTATGAAAACCACCAGTGATATTGCGCTTATTAAACTCACGACACCGGTTACTCATGTGAAACCACTGGCACTTTACACACAAAAAGATGAAGTTGGCCAATTTATTACTGCATTTGGCAGAGGTTCTACAGGCAATGGCGTGGATGGTTCTATCTATGAGACAAAACGCGCAAAAATACTCAGGACCATGACCAATAAAATAGATCTTGTTGATGGCAACTGGATTTCAATCTCATTAGATCAAGGTAAAAATGCTACCGCACTAGAAGGGATAGATGGCTCGGGAGATAGTGGCGGTCCATTGGTTATTACGAAAAATGGTAAACAATACCTCGCCGGAATGTTTAGTTGGGATTATGTGGAAGGAGATCTTAAGTCATTTAAACATGGTCTCTATGGTGGTAAATCTTACCAAGTACGAATTTCTAGTTACATTGACTGGATAAATACAACTTTGGCAAAACACAAATAGTTATAGCTAGACTCGACTCTGTTAGGTGTAGATAGGGAGATACTGATGAACAAACTCAATTTATCATGCCAATGTAACCAAGTTACTGGACATATCGAAAACATCACGCCAAATAATGCAAACAACCTAACTTGTTACTGCAGCGACTGTCGCCAGTTTGCGATTGAATTACAGCAACAATCTACTGTGTTAGATGTAGCTGGCGGCACGCAAATCGTTCAGGTGCCTTTGTCTCACTTTCATTTAGATTCAGGCAAGGAGCACCTCGCTTGTCTAAAGCTATCAAACAAGGGTATGCACCGTTGGTACGCTAATTGCTGTAGCACTCCTATTGGCAACACGGTCTCGGCAAACTGGCCGTTTATTGGTGTTATCCATAGCTTTATTCAAGACCCAGGCTTAGATGCAAAAGCTGGAGTTATGCAAGGGGCCGTTCATGAAAAAGAAGCAACCTCCCCTATCCCTATTGAACTTAGAGGGCCGCACAAACAGGGCTACATACTGTTTAAAACGTTATTAAAGTTTGCAAAATGGAAGTTACAAGGAAAAAACAGCCCCAGCTGCTTATATGAAAAAGATGGCAAACCAGTTTGTAAGCCTAAAATGCTTAACTGATTTTAGAAGAACTATCCCCTGCCAGATTTTTAACTGGCAAGGGATATAAAGTTAAGGCTGTTTTTCTAGTGTATTAATACTAACGTGTGGCCATTTTATTAATCCTTGACCATCTTTTCGCTCAAAGAACTCCAGCATTACCGTCTGCGTGTATTGCAGCAACATTCTGGGTTCGCCGTTTGGTAGCTTTTCTGTTAGCTCGTAAATCCAAAAAATAGCGCTAACTTCCGTCGCGTTGGCTTGTTTGGTGATAAATGGAATATTGTTTACCCCACCGCTCGCTAACGATGAATCAACCTTTAGTTGAGTAACATTGGCGACTTTTTTCTGCTGGAAAAAAGGTAAAATCGCTTGATCCAGCAGTTCATTAGGTTGTGTTGGGTCAAAAAGATCTTTGAAAGGCTGTTCATGAAAATGTAAATACGGTTGCAAATATGGGTTGTGTAAGTCCTGATCCACACCAATTGGTAAACCACTGATATTAGGAATATCAAAGCCCGTTTTGCTCTGTTGGCTTTTACCCAGTGCCATTAATGCATCGCCATGAGGAATGCTAGAAAGGCGAGCAATATCTAAATCCCCTGTAATATGGTCTTTCATGTGCAACCACAGGCCGGGCTCATGGTGAATGGCTAAACCATCACCACCAGCAAGCCCAGATCTCGGCGCATCGTCGGCTGCGATTTGATCTATTGCTTGTACATAATCGATAGTAAATACTTCCTGATCACCATTCATACCCCGATTTGGCACGTTTTTGTCAACCAGTTGAAAAGTCAATGTTTCGTTATATTGATTGTTGAGCAGACGATAGTCATGACTACCTGTTGGAAAAGGCAAAGCGATCATGTTCCAACCATGGCCTTGAAATTGCCCTGTGTTTTTCCACACGCCGGGCAAATGGCTAAGTGGACCTAGTGACGGTTCGCTAGTGGTTGTGGACTCGAGTACACGTTTAGAGATGTGTTGTTCAACTTGACCTGAATTAGACATATTCCCTCCTACTTTTTCAGAGTCTAATGCTACGATTAGCAAGTAATATGTAGTCCAAATACACCACCTTCGCTATAACTAAAAATTTACAATTCGATTGTGCTTATTCCATATTTCCATAGTTCTGAATAAATTCATCATATTAGCGGTTTAACCGCATATAACGTTAAAATTCTTCAAGTCAATTGAGAACAAACACTGTATTCGAAGCAGGAACTTTATGGCACAGTGTAAATTTAATGTAAACAAGGATAGACCATGAAACACTGGCTAATATTCATTACCCTTTTAAGTACCTCGGTACTTGCTAAACCACAAATACTCGCCCCGTATACCTCATTTGATCACCACGGCGATCATCAATTCCCCGTGAGACTAGAGTCCCAATCTAACCATGGACAGCATTTACTCGAAGTCGAGCTTGGCTGTGCTGAGCAAGGTTGTAGTGACTGGGACTACACAGTCCGTTTTGAATGGCAAAAAGATGGTGTAAGTTATGAACTCGGCAGATTGATAACACCTTATGCAGGATATATGCAGCGTAATATGCACGGCTTTAGTCGCGATTGGAGACGTACTTATGTTTTTGATGTTTCTCATCTGATCCCTATTCTTCAGGGCGAAGGCACATTTAACGTACATTACGGTGGATGGAGTGCCAAACAAAGTGCCTTTGGAATAAGTGCTAGGTTAGTTTCTCAGCCTGATTTTAATTCACAAGAAGTGCTTAGAGTGATCCCATTATACGAATCAGGCTCCGAGGGCTGGGCCTATAAAACAGCGGATCAATTTGCATCCCAGCTACCTGCCAAATCCTTCTCGTTTTCCGCTCGGGAGCAACATGCAGAAATCAAAATGATTGTTTCATCTCACGGTCATGCACTGTCATTTGACAACGAAAACAATGAGCCAGAGCTATGCGGTGAGTGGTGCGATCGTTTCTTCACTTTTACCCATAACGACCAACCACTCGTCAAGCAACAACTATGGCGTGACGACTGCGATCAAAGTGCCACCTTCCCGCAGGGTGGAACCTACATTTTTGCGCGCTCTAACTGGTGCCCTGGCGAAAAAGTCGAACCATTTAGTTATGAGATAAAAACAACACAAACTGACAATAGCCTAGATCTCGACTGGCAACGCTATAGCTGGCAGCCTTCCCAATATGGTAATACAGCACCGAGATATATCGTCAATGCCGTACTAGTGACCTATGCAAACAAACCAACTAATACGGATATCGCGTTATCCCTAATACTGTCTCCTAATGCCGATACACCAGATAGATTTGGTGTGCAATGTGGTGCTATTGAAGTCGAGGTGAAAAATACTGGTTCGACTGCTCTACAACATCTCGATTTTACCTATGGAATTGATGGCAATCAGCAGCATAATTTTACGTGGCGAGGCGACCTTTCACCTAATGAAAATAGAAAAATACGTATTCCAACAGCGTACTTAGGAGAATTTGATAGTAGCACAGCTAAGCTTAATGTAGCTGTAACTACGCCAGGTGATGAGGTAGCAAGTAATAACACCCTACAGGCAAAATTCAAAAAACCACTCGCCGTTTTTGACAACCCAATCCTCAAAGTACTCACAGGAAAAATTCCTGAAGAAACCAAAATCGAACTTTTAGATGCAAAACAAAATGTGGTAAAAACTTGGCAAGATTTTGCACCAACTCAATGGCACGAACTCATTCTTGACCAGCCTGTGGGTTGTTATGAATTACGCGTTTCTGACAGCGCCCAAGACGGACTGGCGTTTCCATTTTTCAATGCCGCAAAAGGCAAAGGTGAATTAAAACTTATTTATGAACAGAATGAGCAGCAAAAAAGTCACTCATTGCAAGCTGACTTCGGCCGTCAATTATCGATCCCACTCACTCTAGGTTACGAGTTTGGTGGCTGTGCGGCGAGTGCTTGGCAACGGAACAAGTCCTACCGACAAGGCGATGCCAACGTAAGCTATAAAGGTATCATCTATCAAGCTCGCCATTGGAGCTATAACTTTGAGCCGGATAAGTCAGGGGAATATGATGCATGGCAAGCCGTTAGTTATTGTGATGGCAGCGCCCTACCGCACTAAGTTAACCTCTATTAGCCGCGTATTAGCGCGGCTAATACCAACAGCACCAGACTTGCCGCAAAGCCCCAACGCACCAAAAGCAACTTTTTGTCATCTTCTAGGAAGCGGTGGATCACCGCACCAAATACTAGCCAAAGCGAATCCACAAAAACGGCAACTGCAAAACAAACTACGGCGGCAATACTCGCAGAGATGAGTGTCGAGCTAGCAGGTATAGTGACACTGGAAAAAATAGCAATACAAGCCGCATAGGCTTTAGGGTTAAGTAAATTAAGAATAAAGCCATCTTTAAAGCTGGGTAATGACGTTGATTGCGCTGACAGGCTTGAACGATTACTTGCTATTTTGTAGGCCACATACAACAAGTACGCTGCGGCTAGCCATTTCAGTATCTCACTCAATTTTGGTTGTTCAACCAAAAATCCTGCCACACCAGTTGCGGCCAGCGTAATCGCAACCAGTAATCCCAACAAAATCCCAATCAAAAAAGGCAAACCGGCTTTCACTCCACCAGATGCGCCAGTAGCAGCCAGCGCCAATGGTGCAGGGCCCGGCGAGCCAAGTAGTAAAGCGGTGGTCAACATTAACGCTAAAATTGCATCTAACATGATATTTTTCCCATAAAAAAGCCCCACCTTAGCGGTAGGGCTATGAGGTTCCTAGTTCAATTTAAACTGAAAAATTATGCTTTACTCTTGAGGTACTCGCACAAAGCCTTCCATTAATACGCGAGCACTGCGGCTCATCACTGCTTTTTTGGCTTGCCAACGTCCATCATCGAGCGCCGCTTCTGCACCTACCTTTAGCGTGCCTGAAGGATGACCAAACGTGACCGCATGCAACTCACCTCCACCAGCAGCTTCATTTACTAATGTACCGGGAATGGCTGCGGCTGTTGCAATTGCCACCGCCGCAGTGCCCATCATGGCATGATGTAGCTTACCCATCGAGAGTGCACGAACATTTAGGTCAATATCCGCTTGCGCAATGGCTTTACCACTGGAAGAGGTATAAGCCTGTGGTGCAGCAACAAAGGCAATTTTCGGCGTATGTTGACGTACTTTCGCTTCTTCAAGATCTGCAATAAGCCCCATTTTTAACGCACCATAAGCGCGGATCTTTTCAAATCGGGCTAATGCTTGCTCATCACCGTTGATTGCTTCTTGTAATTCAGTACCTTGATACCCTAAATCAGCGGCTCTAAAGAACAAAGTGGGAATGCCTGCACTGATCATGGTGACTTCAAACTCGCCTTCTTCAGGCACGACTAGCGTATCGACCAAGTTTCCCGTCGGGAACATATCCGCATCAGCATCGCTTGGGTCCATAAACTCCACTACCACTTCTGCGGCAGGGAAAGTCACTCCGTCTAGCTCAAAGTCACCGGTTTCCTGCACCTCACCGTTACACATTGGAACGTGTGCAACAATGGTTTTTTGGATATTAGCTTGCCAAATTTTGACAACCGCTACGCCATTTTCGGGCACTTTATGTGCCTCGACTAACCCATTACTGATAGCAAAAGCGCCAACCGCTGCGGTTAAGTTGCCGCAGTTGCCACTCCAATCAATAAAGGGTTTGTCTATCGCCACTTGGCCGAATAAATAGTCAACATCGTGATCAGCTTGGGTACTTTTTGACAAAATTACCGTTTTACTGGTGCTTGATGTCGCACCACCCATTCCGTCAGTATGCTTACCATACGGATCTGGACTGCCGATAACTCTGAGTAGTAACTTATCTCGCGCTTCACCGGGCATTTGCGCCGCTTGCGGTAAATCGTCTAGTTTAAAAAACACCCCTTTAGAGGTTCCGCCACGCATGTAGGTGGCGGGGACTTTTAATTGTGGTTTAAACATTCCCCGCTCCTACCTTAAACGCCTGACGCTTCTAAAAAGTCTTGCGCGAAACGCTGCAATACACCACCAGCCGAGTAAATAGAAACCTCTTCGGCAGTATCTAGTCGACATGTTACTGGTACTTCCAAACGCTCGCCATTGTGACGATTAACGATAAGCGTAAGCGTTGCACCTGGTGCTGGCTCACCTTCAACATCAAAGGTTTCTGTACCGTCAAGCCCAATAGTATTGCGCGTAGTGCCAGCTTTGAATTCAAGCGGCAATACGCCCATCCCAATCAGGTTGGTACGGTGAATACGTTCAAAGCCTTCTGCCACAATGACTTCAACCCCTGCAAGGCGAACCCCTTTAGCAGCCCAGTCACGAGAAGATCCTTGGCCATAATCCGCGCCTGCAACAATGATCAGAGGCTGCTTACGCTCCATATAGGTTTCGATTGCTTCCCACATGCGAGTTACTTGGCCTTCAGGCTCTACACGAGTCAAAGAACCCTGTACCACTTCCCCGTTTTCAACCACCATTTCATTAAGTAGTTTAGGGTTAGCAAACGTCGCACGCTGCGCTGTTAAGTGATCGCCACGGTGAGTTGCGTAAGAATTAAAGTCTTCTTCCGGCAGGCCCATTTTTGCAAGGTATTCACCTGCTGCACTACTTGCCAGTATCGCATTCGAAGGAGACAAGTGATCTGTCGTAATGTTGTCACCTAAAATTGCCAGCGGACGCATCCCTTTCATCGTGCGTGGACTTGCCAACGCGCCTTCCCAGTACGGCGGGCGTCGAATATAAGTACTCATTGGACGCCACTGATAAAGCGGATCATTGTCTTCGCCGTAATCAACAGACAAGTCAAACATCGGCTCGTAAACGGCACGGAACTGCTCTGGTTTTACACTTTCGGCGATCACCGCATCGATTTCTTCATCGCTCGGCCAAATGTCTTTTAATGTGACAGGATTACCTTGCTGATCATGACCTAGTACGCCATTTTCAATATCGAAACGGATCGTTCCAGCAATGGCGTAAGCCACAACCAAAGGTGGCGAAGCTAAGAATGCTTGTTTTGCATACGGGTGAATACGACCGTCAAAATTACGGTTACCTGACAATACAGCGGTAGAATAAAGGTCGCGCTCAATCACTTCTTGCTGAATTTTTGGATCAAGTGCGCCACTCATGCCATTACAGGTCGTACACGCAAAGGCGACCACACCAAAACCGAGTTGCTCAAGCTCAGGCAATAGTTTCGCTTCTTCCATGTAAGAACGAACCGCTTTTGACCCCGGTGCAAATGACGTTTTTACCCAAGGCTTACGGCTTAATCCTAGCTTATTAGCGTTACGCGCCAACAAACCTGCTGCAACAACGTTTCTTGGGTTACTGGTGTTGGTACAGCTCGTGATTGCAGCAATGATCACTGCGCCATCTGGCATTAGACCATCTTCTGTCGGTGCAATGTCTTTAGCAATACCTTGGCTCGCTAAATCGCTCGTGGCAACACGACGATGCGGGTTAGACGGACCTGCGATGTTACGAGTCACCGTTGATAGATCAAACGTCAACACCCTTTCATACTGCGCTTTATCTAACGAATCAGCCCAAAGACCTGTTAGCTTTGCGTATTGCTCAACTAATTTGATTTGTTCGTCATCACGACCAGTTAATTTAAGGTAATCGATGGTTTGCTCATCGATGTAGAACATCGCTGCTGTCGCGCCATATTCTGGCGTCATATTTGAAATAGTGGCGCGGTCACCCAAGTTTAGGTCTTGTGTACCTTCGCCAAAAAACTCTAGGTAGCTTGATACTACGCGCTCTTGTCGCAAAAACTCAGTGATGGCTAACACGATATCCGTTGCGGTGATCCCCGACTGACGTTTACCTGTGATTTCAACCCCGACGATATCCGGCAGTCGCATGTAAGAAGCACGGCCAAGCATCACGCTTTCAGCTTCAAGGCCACCAACCCCAACCGCAATAACGCCGAGTGCATCAACGTGTGGTGTGTGACTATCGGTGCCCACTAGCGTGTCTGGGAACGCCACGCCGTCACGAGCTTGGATAACCGGAGACATTTTCTCTAAGTTGATTTGGTGCAAAATGCCGTTACCTGGAGGAATAACATCGACATTTTTAAACGCAGTCTTAGTCCAATTGATAAAGTGAAAGCGGTCGTCATTACGTCGGTCTTCAATCGCTCGGTTTTTTTCGAACGCATCTTTTTCATAGCCAGCGTGCTCTACAGCCAAACTGTGATCAACAATTAACTGGGTTGGCACAACCGGGTTTACTTTTGCCGGATCGCCGCCTTTTTCAGCAATAGCATCACGTAGACCAGCCAAGTCAACTAATGCGGTTTGACCGAGGATGTCATGACAAACTACACGAGCAGGAAACCAAGGAAAGTCTAAATCACGACGACGCTCAATAATTTGCGTTAAATAGTCAGTAAGCTTTTCAGGCTCAGCACGACGAACTAAGTTTTCAGCCAAGACTCTAGAGGTATAAGGCAAAGTCTCATAGGCACCTGGCTTGATGTGCTCTACCGCTTCTCGCGTGTCATAGTAATACAGCTCAGAGTCGGGTAAACGTTTACGAAATTGGGTATTCATAGCAACTTCCAAAAAATCTGTGACGGTGGTAAGGCGGCCGAAAGGCCGCCGAGATTAGGCAGAGGCGAGTAGTAGCGCCAGCAGAACGAATTTATTAACGCTCTGTAATAGCTGGCACTGGACGCAACTCTTCACCGGTATATTCCGCTGATGGACGGATAATACGGTTATCAGCGCGCTGCTCCATTACGTGTGCCGCCCAACCAGTTAGACGTGACATTACGAAGATAGGCGTGAACAGCTTCGTTGGGATCTTCATAAAGTTATAGGCTGATGCGTGGAAGAAATCAGCATTACAGAATAGCTTTTTCTCACGCCACATCACTTCTTCACAGCGCACTGAAACCGGATAAAGTACGGTGTCACCAACATCTGCTGCGAGTTTTTCAGACCATTGCTTGATGATCTCGTTACGTGGGTCACATTCTGAGTAGATCGCATGACCAAAGCCCATGATCTTCTCTTTACGCTCAAGCATGCCCATCATTTCTTGTTCCGCATGATCAGCAGATTCAAAGCGTTCGATCATTTCCATCGCCGCTTCATTTGCACCACCGTGTAGAGGACCACGAAGTGAACCAATCGCACCTGTGATACAAGAATGCATATCTGACAGCGTTGACGCACAAACACGCGCAGTAAACGTCGACGCGTTAAACTCATGCTCAGCATATAAAATTAGCGACACATGCATTACACGCTCATGTAATTCATTTGGTTTCTTACCGTGTAACATGTGTAGAAAATGTGCACCAATAGAATCATCGTCTGTTTCTACATCGATACGCACGCCATCATGGCTAAAACGATACCAGTAACAAATAATGCTTGGGAAACAAGCTAACATGCGGTCTGTTACTTGACCTTGCTGCTCAAAACTGTGCTCACCTTCTAGGTTACCCAGCATCGAACAACCAGTACGCAATACATCCATAGGGTGCGCGTCTGCAGGGATACGCTCTAGTACTTCTTTAAGTGCCAATGGTAAGCCGCGCATTGATTTTAATTGCGCCTTGTATGTGTCAAGCTCAGTTTGATTTGGTAGGTGACCTTTTAAGATTAGATGAGCAACTTCTTCAAATTGACACTTGTCAGCTAAATCCTTTACATCGTAACCACGATAGGTCAAACCAGAACCTGATTTTCCTACCGTTGAAAGCGCTGTTTTTCCTGCTACTTGACCACGAAGGCCTGCGCCACTTAGTACTTTAGCCATTAGTTATTCTCCTGAATTTTTTTACCTGTTGGGTATTGATATTTTGTGCGCCGTGGCGCTAACCACAGCAAATCGATTATTTATTCTTGCCTTCAGCAAACAGTGCATCTAGCTTTTGCTCGTACTCGTGATATCCAAGATAATCATAGAGTTCCATACGAGTTTGCATGTTGTCTATTACCGCTTTTTGATCGCCATTGGTTAAAATTGACTGATACACCATTTCGGCAGCCTTATTCATAGCTCTAAATGCACTAAGTGGATACAACACCATGTCGACTCCCCACTCACCTAGCTCTTGTTTATTCCAAAGCTCAGTTTTACCGAACTCGGTAATGTTAGCCAGAATTGGGACGTCTAACGCCTCACTAAACGCTCTATAATGTTCTTCCGTTTGTACAGCTTCTGCAAAGATACCGTCTGCACCTGCTGCAACATACGCTTTAGCACGCTCAATAGCAGCTTCCAAACCTTCTTGTGCGAATGAGTCAGTACGCGCCATGATAAAGAAGTCTGGATCAGTACGCGCATCAACCGCAGCTTTAATGCGATCCACCATTTCCTCAGTTGACACGATTTCTTTATTTGGTCTGTGACCACAGCGTTTTTGTGCAACTTGGTCTTCCATGTGCACAGCCGCTGCACCGGCTTTTTCCATGTCACGAATGGTTTTCGCTATGTTAAACGCACCGCCCCAGCCGGTATCGATGTCAACCATAAGAGGTAGATCACACGCTGAAGTAATACGGTTAACGTCAGCAATAACGTCATTTAGCGACGTCATGCCTAAATCCGGTAACCCGTATGATGCATTTGCTACACCACCACCTGATAGGTAAATGGCCTGATGACCAATTTTTTTCGCCATCATTGCAGAATAAGCGTTGATTGTTCCGACGATTTGTAAAGGGTGATTGGCTTTTAGCGCCTCACGAAATTTTTTTCCTGCACTCATGATGATGTTCTCTCTAAGTTCTAAATTTGGTTATTAGTTAATTTGTTTGCAATGTTGTTTTTGGAGTATTGGATATGTCTGCGCATTAGCATTTCTGCCAGTTCTGGATCACGACTGGCAATCGCTCGGACGATATTTCTGTGCTCTTCAAAAGCAGTTTCTACTCTCGGCCCAGCCATGCCCAGCTGCACTCGATACATCCGCACTAAGTGATATAACCCATTGACTAACATAGAAATAAGGCTGGTGTTATTGCTACCCAGAATAACCCGATAGTGAAAATCTAGGTCACCAGCTTCTTGATAATAGGAATGTTGATTTTTTACTTCATCAAATTGACTATGGAGTAATGATTCTAAATTATTAATGTCGTCGTCAGACATATGTTGTGCGGCAAGACGTGCAGCCATACCTTCTAGTGCTTCTCTAACTTGATACAGCTCTAACAGCCCTTCCGGTGTTAGCGTCACTACTCGAGCGCCGATGTTAGCCTTACGTTCAACTAAATGACATGACTCCAAACGGTTAATAGCTTCACGGACCACAGCACGACTTACCTCATACTTTGTCGACAATTCCATCTCACTCAGTTTAGCACCGGAGGGGATAACGCCCTCAACAATTTCTTTGCGCAAACGAAAGAAGGCTTTGTCAGAAGAGGTAACAGCTTGTTCGTTAAAAAAGCTCATATCTGTGGAATTTGCCGTGGCCAAAAACAGTGTAGACAATATAGTGATGGTTTACGTTTACGTCAACCTAACGAAAAGCAAATTGTCGACAATCTTTAGTGATGTGTAGTATTCATCAAATGAATATCTTAGATACTCGATAACACATTTATTCACTCACGCACTGGCGCTTAAGTAAAATCAAAGCAATACTTAATTTGTATAAAATGAGGTAAACAGTCGCCGTGCTCAGAATTATCGTTCTATTAGTAGGCATCAGCCTTAGTCGCTTTGCGGATGCAGATACCATCTACAAGATAGTGACGGAGCTTTCTCCACCAAATCAAACGGTTGAAAATCATAAAGTCGCAGGTACAAGCACTGAATTGGTCAAGCAGATCACCCATCACGCTGGTATAGATACTGAATTCACTATTTATCCATGGGCCAGAGCATACAAGCTTGCCATGCGGGAAAGTAACACCCTAATTTACAGTATGGCCAGAACGCCTGAGCGTGAAAATTACTTTCACTGGATAGGTCCAGTAGCCCTATTTCACTTAGGCTTTGTCACTAATAGTTATCGAGATGACGTTACCATTACTACTCTAGAGCATGCGAAACAGTATAAGCTGGCATTGCAACGAGGTGATGTTGCAGAAGGCGTATTAAAAGCTTTGGGTTTTGATTATGTGCTGACCACAGATATTGAAAAGTCTTATGAATTGTTGATAGGTAACAAGGTTGACCTTGTGCTAGACGACCCTAGATATCTTTCCTCAATGGCCAAAGAACTTAACCTACCTCAAGACCATTTCAAATTCGTATTCGACGTAAAGCAACTGTCTGTAAAGGGTTATCTTGCAGCAAATTATAATACGTCGATAGATGTGATAAACAAACTTAAGCTTGCATTTACTGAAATAAGCCAAACCGACTTTTATCATCAAGTATTGGAAAGCGCACCTCACTGACACAATCAAACAAGCATAAGCGTCTACACCATTGCTTATGCTTGAGCAGATTTAGTTTATGATTAGCCGTTCATGCTAATGTCACATAGAACCGGTCCTGAATTACATACAAGTGAGTTCGTCGTTAAACATGTTGCAGTGTGACATTCATTTACAAATGATGCAATTTGGGCTTGATTAGTCTCGACAGAACCAGTAATAAATCCACCAGCCACATTTGGCGTCTGTGCATTATCTAATTGACGATTAGTATTACTTAAGGTTTTGATATTTTTCTTCATTAATTTTAGTTTCATTGTAATTCTCCTTGAAAAAACCGACGCCATATTGAACCTATAAAAGGTACAAGTCAATACATTTAGCCCAAATTACTGCTGGGCACGTAGTCTGTATTACTGAATTTGATCTCATAATTCATCACTCGGGTTAACTGGTGAGTGCAAATTCTTATACTTACGAAAATTTATTAATAGGAGAACAATGCATTCCCATCATGTTTGTTTGATGTACGAACGATTAAAGATGACAGGCTTAATTAACCATTGAATAAAGGGATGGTAACCTTATTGGTTTTAAAGACACTTACATTTCAAGTAACTCTAGCCAGTTAGTTTTAGAGACAACTGGGTAAATTCAACCCCGTAAACACTAAAGTCGGTAGCTAGAGAAGCATGACTTATCCGAAATTAAGACTAGTTAAAATTGTGGTACCTATCGTCACAAGGTTCGCTGCCAACGATTTTTCTAGATGTCACTTGTCCCCAACTAGTATCGGTACGATTACATTGGTTTATTACTCTCTCTCCAACAACCATACCGTTATCATCAAAATAAATAAACTCTATGATAGAGCCACTACGATACGCAGATGCTGCTGTCGCCGACAAGCCGATTAATGTGCTTACCACGAATAAAATAATTTTTGTTTTCATCTTATATTGTCCCTAATTTTGCGTTTACCGACTATCTTCATCCATTATTTGGTCAACCAACTCCAATCAAAGTATCTTCTTTAAATGTCATCAGAGACTAATATTGAGTTCGAGAGAGTTAACTGAATAAGTATTTGAAGGTGTAAAAATTTGAAAAATCCAGCCCTCGTAATTCTTGTTAGGACTACGAGGGTTGCTTTTCGATAACGCTATTTTTTAGAAGTTATCGCCGCAGGGCTCACTACTTACGATACGAGCATTCGATGTAACTGTACCGCTAGTAAATGTAGAGCCATAACATTGATTGATGATTTTTTCACCAACCACTTTACCGTTGTTATCGTAGTAAAGGATTTCGATGATATAACCACCACGGTATGCAGATGCCGCTGTTGCCGCTAAACCAGCAACCAAACTTGCCGCTAATAAAATCGTTTTTGTTTTCATGATATTTTCCTTAAATTTTTGTTGTCTTTAAATATCGATTAATCTCAATAACTGAGCACTCTACAGTGTAAGCTAAACTGCAAAGTCAAAGCTGAACGCTAAGCGTTGCAGAGGTTATCTGATGTCAAAGTTATCGCCACAAGGCTCGGAGCTTACGATTGTTCGCGAAGTTTTTTGACCCCATGAATACGTTGAACCGTAGCACTGGTTAACAATTTTTTCACCGACAACTCTGCCATTATCATCTAGATACATAATCTCAAGAATATATCCACCACGGTACGCTGATGCTGCTGTTGCCGCTAAACCTGCAACCAAACTTGCCGCTAGTAAAATCATTTTTGTTTTCATTGGACTTTCCTTTTTTGCGTTTCCAGAATTGGAGTAAACATAATCAACACATGGAAACAATTAATCAACCTTCAAAACCCAACAGTTAACAACAAATAATATATCCATAAGAATAGTTTCGAGAAAAACAAATTATATCCATAAAAAACAAGGAATAAAAATCAAAAAAAACATCAGATCCAAAATGTAATTAATTTAAATTTATTGTATAAATTGATAAATAATGACGTTTAGAGCAACAATCCAATGTATCGATAACAACCCAATCACTTTTGCGGTGTCGATTCTGTACGATTAGATAGGTCAAAGAAGCGAAATGGGCCACAGCACAGCAAATTGTGCTTATGTGGCCTAAATGGGAGTGAAGGAATAGTCCAAGCTTTACATTTTTCTGATGTATATATCCCCTTTATAAGAACTTAGAGTTAGCTTCTGCCCTCCGCCATTAAGCTTTCCAATCATACTGCCACCCACGATGATCCGCTTCCCATTGCTATCTTGCTCATTTGCGGTTTGTTCGGATACAAATGGGATCTCAAAGCCGGTATATACCTCTCCCATAAATGTTTGCAAACTGATATCAGAAGTGGTTTTAGCCGGTAAACTAACGTCTACATCACCTTTGTGTGAAATAAGTGATGACGGTGATTTTTGCTCAAAGCGAGTAAATTGTACTTTAATCCCTTTCTTTCCGCTCTCTGCAACGATAGGTCCGGAAATTTTGTCAGCATAAATGCCTCCCTGACCACTGATCAAATCTAATTCACCATTCACATCACTAACGGTTATATCGCCCCCTTTACCAACTCTAATATCCAAGTTACTTGTGTTAGGCACTTTTATCGTAAAATGCACCGCTCTTTTTCTAGACAAACTATTGATTTCCACATTATTGCCATCTTCTTCCATAATTAACTGTGGACTTTTCGGGGTAACTAATTTTAACCCCTTTAACTTTTTGTCATCACTATCGTCTGACTCAACAACTTCTAACGGCTCCAAATCTGTGGTTATTTCGACGGTTTTGCCAGAGTAGCCCACTACTTTCACCGATCCCAATACCACATTAATCTCGATATTTGCTGCTTTACTTGGCTCTGACAAGTTTAGGCTGTAATCAGCTGCGTAAGTTGTTGAACACGCCAAAGAGATAAGTGCACTTATTATTAGTTTTTTCATTGTCATGGCCTCTATTAAATAAGGTTTTTATTGAGTTGTTTGTTGAGAAACAATTTCACTTCTTCAGTTATTCCATCTTCGACAGTCAGTGACATTAGTTCCTCTTCGAGTTGCTGTGGTCCAAAACGCAGCAGTTGTTTAATAAGTGCTAGCTGCACTATGGGTTGGTGTTGGTTGACAACACTACTTATCAGATCGGTTTTCAGCGACGCTACTAGCTCTGGTGAGTCCAAGGTAGCGACGACAGCCAAGCGAACATTGCTGGACGGGTCGTGATTCAATAATTGCAGCATTGCATTAGTTAGTTCTGCATCTTTGCCCCAATGTTGTTTTCCATAGCTCACTCCACTTAAGCGCTCACTGGCAGAGCCTTTTTGAATCAACGACAGCGCGATTCGGTTATGCAATCCATCCACCTGCTGTTGTAAAGCAAAGAGCTCTGCTGAACCTGAGGGTGGCGAGTTCAAGCTATAACCAAGAGTGAAAACCCCCGCTATAACTGCTAGCTGTATCCCAGCAACTTGAGGGCTAAAGCTGTTTGCGACTATCGCACTTGCGAAATGTTTCAACTTTGTCCAAGTGGTTTCTATCGACTGTTCGACTCGGTTGTTATTGGGTGATGCCTCATTTTGAACCGAGTTCGCCTGGGCTAACATCTCATAAAAACGCGAATCCAACTGACTTGATGGTTCAGGAAGCGGCTGCGCAGGCGTATGCCAAAACGACGCAATGAAATCCAACTCTGCTCGCAATGCTTTATCCGTTGCAATAATCGATAGTTCTTCATCACTAAATTGCTCAGCTTCGCTGTCGCTCAGTTGTGCAATTTTCTTAGCAATTAACGCTGAATGATTCATGATTTTTCCTCCCCACATAGAGATTGGTATGCTGCCTTAAGCAGCTCAACCGCTTTGACCATTCGAGATTTCAAGGTGTTAACGTTACACCCTTGAATTGCTGCTATTTCTTCATATTTCATTTGCTGAAATCGACTCAACACCAATATTTCTCGGTGCTCCGCAGAAATACTCAGTAATGCTCGATCAAACAGTTTCTGTCGCTCTTGAATTTCAAAGTTTTCACCAAGCGACTGATCTGAATTTACAGCCTCTTCATCTAGTTCATCGTGGTTCATACTATTTTTGTTACGTCTGTAATGATCAACCGCGGTATTTCGTCCAATACTATATAACCAGGTGCTAAATGCCCCCTCCCCGCTATATCCAGTGCGATAAGCCAAAACCCGCATAAACGTTTCCTGAACTAAATCTTCACTGACTTGTTTGTTGTGACCGGTTTTCATAAAGAACTGAAATAACCTGCGTTTGTATCGTTCGAACAAAGGTGCTAAACAATCCAGCTCTCCTTCTTTCACTCGTAACATCAGCTGTTTCTCTTCCTGCATTAATCAGTTACCGCCATGATTGTTGTTATTCTTAATTGCTTGTTACTCTTATACTGAGCAAATTTTGAAAAGTTGATTGGAGGGAGAAATTTATTTAAAAATTTCTAGATCAGGCTAGTCGTCGAGCAAGGCTAACATTTTTTTGATATTAGTTTTGCTAAGTCCACCCATTAACTCAGGGTTTATCAGCGCATAAATGTAATCTTCGAATTCTCTTTTTTCGATCTCATCTCGGCTATCAACCACATAGGCCCACATTTGAAGTTCGTCCTCGCTGATACGACCGTCAACATAGCGCGCTAGTGCGCCCTTTAACATAGATTGTGTTAATCGCAGATGGCATGGTTCATCACTCGCCACAATAATTGCTATTGCTTGTTCTTGGTTTGCCCCAAAGGTAATAAATTCTGCTAATGCTTCACGCTTGTTCATTTCATCTCTTTGATTATTTTAAATAGATGTTCAATTCCGGCTTGTTGCTTTTGCTCGTTTTGACTAGCGAATCCTAGCCGGATGTGAGTATTCCATGATTTGGGTTCAATGCAAAACTCCGGCTCGGTTTGTACATAAATGCTTTGGCTTTTAGCTAGAACGGTCAAATTACCGACATCTTTTTTACAATCGATCCAAAACGCCATACCTCCCTGTGGGGTATTAAAACAGACATCCATCGACTTTTGTTGTTCGATAAGAAGTCGTTCAGTATGTTTATAACGCGCAGCATAACTTTTGGTCACTCTACGTAAATGTCGTTCAAAGCCACCTTGTTCCATCCAGATAGCCAATGCAAGTTGAGTTAAAACTTCGTTTTTATGATTGAGGAGTTGCTTATGCGCAATAAGCTGCTGCATTACATCGCTTCTCGCCGTTAAATATCCAACTCTGGCACCAGCAAACATAATTTTAGAAAAAGTAGAAACATAGATCACAATGCCACTAGGATCGGTTGCTGCCATGGGCTGTAGTGGCGGTGACGTATAGTGAAACTCATGGTCATAATCGTCTTCAATAATAAATACCCCATATTGCTGACAGAGTTGATAAATAGCCATTCTACGTGGCACAGCTAACGTTACAGAAGTTGGATATTGATGCAGAGGAGTCAAATAAAGGAGCTTGATATTATTTTCTTTTAGGCAGTTGGCTAGTGCTTCGACTTTTATCCCTTTGTCATCTTGTTCTATTGCATGTACACGAGCACCAACGCGTTGGAATGCTTTTCTCGCCGGTGGATATCCTAATGCTTCCATTGCGATTCCATCTCCTGGATTGATAAAGGCACTTGCCACCAAAGTTAAAGCTTCTTGCGAACCATTGCAGATAAGCAATTGCTCACACGCTAAATTTCTAGCTTTACGCACGTATTCTTTAATCTGGATCTGTAACCGTTCAATTCCAGAAACTTCAGCATAATGTAAATGTTGAACATGCGTTGTTCGACACGCCTGACTCAAACAGCGTCGAAACTCAGCAAATGGGAATGCCTCAATATCCGGCATGCCACTGGCAAAATTATATTGATATTCAAATACATTGGGAGACTTTACTGCTGTTAAAACGGTTGCAAAGTTAGCTTTTATCTTTTTTTCTAGGACGTTTTCGATGGGGGCGGTTGTTTTATGCGATGCCGTGATTGGCAAATCACTATTCACACAATAACCTTTACGTTGCTCTGCGACTAACCAGCCTTCTGACACCAGATTTTGTAGTGCATTCATCACGGTATGCCGATTTATCTGGTGCAAAATAGCGAGATCCCTAGCGGAAGGTAGTTTTTCCCCAGGCTTTAAAGTGCCATTGACAATCGCCTCACGTAGTATTGCCGCGAGTCTTCGGTGTTTACTCTGAGTTAGTTGCACATCAGTCGAAATAGAAATTGCCATCTGGTCTAGTAAAAAATATAAAACTGGTTGTTCTATCTCAACCAAAATTAACCAACAATGCAACTTCTTTGTTAATCCTAAACGCTGTAAAGGTTGTCCAAATGCTACACCCAGTCACTTTATCATCCGAGAAAGTTACGCTAACCCCGTTGCAAAGTTCTCACTTAATCGATCTACTTGAGTTAGGCCAAGATCCGATGGTTTGGCAGTGGCTCTTTAATAACTATTGCCAAAACCAATCAGTGATCAGCAAATGGTTCAATGAAACCGCACAGTTTGATGAAAATGAGCAACTTGTTATGGCTGTCGAGGATAAAGTCACCGGCCAACTTGCCGGTAACACTCGACTATTCCGACTTGATAAACAACACCTCAGCGCAGAGATAGGTCACACTTTTATCGGAACTAAGTTCCAGCGTACGCATGTCAATACACATGCTAAATACCTGTTGTTAAAACATGCTTTCGAAGATTTGAGATTAGTGCGTGTGCAATTTCAGACTCATGAAAATAACCAGCGCTCGAGAAATGCCATCGCTCGCTTAGGGGCGCACTTTGAAGGATTAATGTTGAAAGACCGTAAGTTACCAGACGGCAGCTATCGCAACACCGCGAGATACGTCATTACCGACGATATGTGGCCAGAGGTTAAAAAGAATTTGGAGGCAAAACTGTGAGTTACCCAAATAACTATGTTATTGAACACGATGAAGCCGTTTTGAAAGAAGTGATTAACGCTTACCCACTTGCCACCATATCAGTAGTAATCGACGGCGTAATCGAGACTGTTTTTCTGCCACTAACTTATGACCACGATACCAACCGGCTCATTGGCCACGCACAAAACAGTAATCCTTTATTTCAGGCGAAAGGAAATATCGTTCACTTAATTTTTCACGCTGAAAACCAATACTTGTCGCCGTCAATGATTCCTGAAGTAAAACTCCCCACTTGGCTGTACGCCAACGTGATTGTGAAGGGAGAGTTGAAAGTCACAAACTCTATTGCTGATAAAAATACTTCCATGCGTAAGCAAGTAACTCATTTTGAAGCGCCATCAAACGGTAACTGGACTATGGACATGCTTAATGAAAAACAACTAACAGGTCTGTTTGCAGCAATTACCTTTTTTGAGATAAACATCAACCACATTCAAGGCTACTTTAAACTGAGCCAGAACAAATCATCGGCAGTAAGAGAAAAAATAAAGCTCTGCCTAACCCAACAAGGGTCTCGAATCAGCGAAAAAATATCTTAAATACCAAGCTTGTAAGCTAGGACGTGCGTTTCGTTCATGAGTCCCTGCTTGAGTTTAACTCTTGCCTTTTAGGGATTCTCACAGCCGTCATTTACTACAGCTGTCGTTAAAAAGTTTACTCCAAAAGGCAAGCCGGCTACTTTCCAACCAACAAATACAAGAGTTTTATGACTAATAAACATCAGTAATGATGGTCATACGTCACACAAAGTTTAGGTGAATCCACTCTAACTCCATTGAATAGTCAGCGATTACGTCAAATAAATCATCAAATCACGAATATATTATCAAAGATAACATGTAGATAAGAAAACTATTATTGGAATGAATACCACTATCATTTAATTTTGACATAGCAACCAATACCGGTTGCAGATAGTTAAGGAAAATATTATGAAACTAAAACTTACTAAAACTCGATTGAAAGATCTGTCAGAATCAAAATCGAAGCGCAAGCTTCCTGTTGAAAATACACCGGCTGTAGCTGGTGGTCGCCGTGGTGTATCTAATATTGGTCGTTGTCTTTCTGACTTCACCTGTGACGGCTGGTACTGCTAACAAATCACCTAGAGGCGGTTACCAAGTTAACCGCCAATAAAACTCAGCTCAATCAGCTAAACAAAAAAGGGATTTGCGCTAGCAATACGATTAACGATGAATAAAATACAGCTTTAATGCCACAGTCCACACCTCGCCACTTAACCAGCAGTTGAGATATACATAAACTCACAACAGGTAATCCCACAGCACTAAAAACAATAAAAATAAGTCGCGCTTCTTCGCTTAAATTAAACTGCTCCAAGTCGTCTGATAGCAAGTTTGAGGTATATGCCGTTAACAGCATAAATACAATGGAACCGATCACCAGTATGAATTGTGTAGTCGTAATTTTTTTGTGCTTGTTATATTCAACGACCATTTAATCTCCTTACAAAAAAGGAAGCGACTAGGTACTTTTTTTCTTCGACAGTTAATTAACCCATTTGGGTTAAGTGCTAAACTCGCTTCTACTATTTTACTTCTATCACCATAAGCGAATAAGCTCAAGCTTCATTTCCTGGCAGCGGTATTTCAATATGTATAAAATATAGACAAATACATATTAAACGCTCTTAGGTTAGCGCGTATCCTCCGAAGTGCGCTAAAACACAATGGATAAAGTATGAAGCTGCTCAGCAAATTAAAAGATCAATGCGCTCAAAGCTTTTGGCACACCAGTGCCATGATCCTTGTATTGTTCTTGGCAGGAACTGAGATCATGGTAGGGGTAGAGCTGATGGCAATGATTGAGTTAGTTGGCGCTTCCACGTTTGTGTTAGCGTACCTAGCAGGGGCAAAACTAGCTTTGACCAACGTATACCAGCAGCTAAAAAAATTTGAACAGCACTGCGTGTTCTTTTTACCCAAGTTCAATGTACTAATGTGGATGCCCTCATTAGCTATTCACGCCATTCCCGAGCGCTCAGTAATGATGGCGGTTTTGGCATTTATTACTCTTAGTGCGATTTACGCGACTATCAGTATTTCTTTGAATCTGTAAAACAACCCTGGCTTATCACGCATTAAAGGCTTCTGATAACGAATCTACTTCCTCTTGTTGTGGAGAATCTATCGTATGTTTAGCTATAACTCGAGGTAAACTGATCACAAAGTGCGCCCCTTTAGAGTCCTCTACGCACTCAACTTGTCCCTGCATTATATGCACCACTGAGTTGTAGATGATATTAAGTCCAAGCCCCAGACTCCCCTCGCCTAACCGCGTAGTATAAAACGGATCAAACACCTGTTTTCGCTTATCTAGTGAGATGCCTTCACCATTATCTATATAGTGAATGTCAATTTGTTGTTCATCACCGGACCTCACCTCAAGAAGTATTTTTGGCTTGTTGGTATTTTGAAAGCCATGTTTCACTGAGTTTTCAATTAATTGAGAAATCACTTTAAGTAAAACAGACGCATAAGTTGTAATAGTTATACTTTCTCCAGTGATCTCGAATGCGATTCCCGGTTGTTGAATGGCCTCTAATTTGCCGACTTTTTCTTGCAAGTATGTCAGCACATCAAAGTGACTCAACTCACTCATTTGAAGTTTGGCGGACATCATTTTAAATCGCTGGATCATATCAGCCGCTTTTTCACTGTTTTTTTGGCTTAGCTGCAACAACTCTGAAGATTCGTTAATGAACTGCTTAAGCTGGTTTTGCGTTAATGACTGATTAGACAATTGCTCTGTCAAGGTTTCTACTTGTGACTGCAAGGTAGAATTTGCTGTGATCACCAGTCCCAATGGCGTGTTAAGCTGATGTGCCATCCCTGAAACCAAAGTGGTCATCGCACGCATTTTCTCTGATTCAACAAGCTTGTCTTGAGTGCGTTTCAAACGTTCGACCAAAATCTGAAGCTTACGTTTTTGCCGATTAATGCGATAGATAAAGAACCAAGTAATTAAGACGACCAAAGCCGCACTAACACCGATAATGTAGTTTTGTCGACGGCGAGCCTCTGCGATGGCCAGAGTGAGTTGGTGCTCTTGTTCTAACTGTTTGAGCGCGACTTCTTTGGTTTGCAGTTCAGTTTGTGACACCATATAGGCAAGTCCTATGGATGCTTGCTTTTCTGAAAATTGCCTGGTCACTGCGTTAAATTTATCTATCACATCTAGCGCTTCTGCAAAATCGCCAGTACTTCGCTTGAGTTGACTTTTTAGTAACAGCGCCTCTTTTAGGGTCACTAATTGATTGTATTTAGTACTCTGTTGGATAATTTCCTCTATTAGATTGGCAGCATTATCTACTCTCAACAATTCTGAATGTAACTTTGCCAATTCCAACTTAGCTAACAACGCTTTAGAAAAAGCACTGTTGTTTTCCCAACTTTCCACTGCTTGCACAAGATATTGTTCTGCCAAATCGAGCCTGCGTTTTGCGGCATAAACACGGCCGAGATTATACAATGACCATGCCTCATGATACTGATAGCCATTTTCTCGACGTATTGTTAAAGCTTGTTCATGGAGTTGCAATGCCTCTTCTAATTCACCTTTTAAGAAGGCAACCTCACCGAGATTATTCATTCCCGTTGCTTGCTGGGACACCAATTTTAGTTCCACTGCCGAGTTGTAAAAACGTTGAAAGTAGTATCGCGCTTGGTCTAGCAACCCTAGCTTAAGATAAACATGACCAATATTGTTTTCGGTTTGGCTGATAAATTCAGGTCGGTTTAACTTTGGCGCTTCCTCATACGCTTTTAAATTGTTTTCCAGTGCCAACTCATATAATTCGACATTGGAGAAAGCACTGGCAGAGATGCTGTAATAACTGTAGAGAATACCCGGTTCGTCAATATCACGCGCCAGCAGACGCGCTTGAGCTAAAGTGCTGACTGCACTCTCTATCCGGTCTGCATTGATCAGATACCAAGACTTTAAATAAAGTAGTCGGATTGTTTGTGAATTTGCGAGCTCCGATCCGTGTTTAGCCAACAGATTGTCTATGGTTTCAATTCCACTCAATGGAGATTTTCCGCCTGCGGCGCTGACTTCTGAACGCATTTGGCTAAAAGCTTCATCGGATATCTTCGCTGATGTTAAAAGTGGGATAAAAAGCAAGGTAACAACAATAACCAAGCCAAATTTTTTCATATAAACTTCGCTTACTACATGGAACATCCCTCTAAGTTTAGTTAAAAATAGCTACTTTACTAATTGCAAATATGGGAACATTTTCTAAAGAAATCGTATTTACTGATGATGATGGCAACGTTTAATTTCTTCTATAAGTGCAGTCGCTAAAGGAGAAGAGGCACTACTTTTCGAAGATATCAACATCACCGGGATCTGGTAGTTGTATTTAGTTGGCAATATCGGTTTAAACACCCCTTTATCCACCCAATAGCTGGCATAATGCTCAGGCAAATAGCCTATAAATTGCCCAGATAAAATCAAATGTGCAATCCCCTCATCGTGATAGGCAACGGCACTATTTTGATAATTTAAGCCGTCGTTTCGCGATTCCTTATCTCTTGTGTAGTTACTAGAAATAACCTCCGCTTCAGCCAATAGCGAATCGGTCTCTGAAGCGTCGCAATCATAAAGTGGATGTCCAACCCCACAGTAGAGGTAATTCACTTCGTTGTGTAGTGGTTGATACTCTAATCCCCTCAGCTGATGTCGACTCACGCCAAGTCCTACCAAAGAGCGACCATTCACGACGGATGTTTCCACTTCTCGCGCTTCACACACATTAATCTCAAATTGAATTTTATCGCTCTTTGCTCTGAGTGCTGAAATAGCTCGAGCAACGCCGCATCGCGGATCACTCACCATAGTATCAATAACCGAAATCGTAGCCCTACCTGCCAACTCATCTTTTGAGCTAGCCACGGTGGTGGCAAATGCCTCACATTGTTGTAATAGTTCCAATGAAGCCTGATAAGTTATTCGGCCGGGTTCTGTTAGCTCAAAGCCACTGCGACCGCGCTTGCATAGTTTAATTCCTAGCCGCACTTCAAGATCCGACAGGTGAGAGCTGATGGTAGAACGACCAATATTTAATCGTGATTCTGCGGCCGACAGACCACCGCATTCAACAATTGCCACGAAAATTCGGAGTAACCGTAAATCAACGTCATGAACTTGCATTAAAGTGCCAAACCTTTAGTTCGATAAAATCGGAATGAATTACGATTATTATGCATTTATAAAACATCTTGCACAAGTTAGCATGCTCCCATAAACGCGATAATGCAGATCGCAACAAGATGATATTTGGGAGAAAACTATGACGTTTAGATATGGTGTTGACCGTCTAAATCTGGATATTGTAAACGGGATTGCCAATGGCAGTATCCAAGCTGAACTATGCCAAGAAGCATTAGATAAAATTAACAAAAGCCGTCGTAACGTCGACAAAATGGCCGCTTCTGATAAAGCTGTTTATGGCATAAATACCGGTTTTGGCCCCTTGTGTGATACCCAAATATCGCCTGAGGAAACCCACCTGCTACAAAAGAATTTGCTGATCACCCATGCTGTCGGTGTGGGTGAGCCAATCGTCAAGCCCATCTCAAAATTAATGCTGATCACCAAAGTACACGCTTTAAGCCAAGGCTTTTCAGGCATTCGCCTTGAAGTGGTTGAGCGCATGTTAAAGTTCATTGAACTTGACTTAATTCCAGTGGTTCCTGAACAAGGCTCTGTCGGTGCTTCGGGTGACTTAGCGCCGCTTTCACATCTGTTTTTACCTTTGCTTGGTGAAGGTGAGTTCTGGCAAGGTGAGCAAATAGTGCCTGCAGCACAGATGCTGAAAGAGCATGGTTTAGAGCCACTTGAGCTACACGCAAAAGAAGGCTTGGCGCTTATCAATGGTACGCAATTTATTCTATCTCATGCCATCACCGCATTGACCAAAATGCGTTACTTGCTTGACCTTGCAGATCTTGCAGGCGCAATGAGTATTGAAGGTATGCAAGGTAGCCAATCGCCGTTTAGAGAAGAGCTACACCAAATTCGTGCTTTTGAGGGGAATATCGAGGTTGCAGCCCGTATGCGTCGCTTCTTCAAAGACTCGCAAAACATGGCTGCACATACCGATTGTGATCGTGTTCAAGATCCATACTCACTGCGTTGTATTCCGCAAGTGCACGGTGCTTCTCGTAATGCTTACAATCACCTTAAAGAACTTGCCGAAATCGAAATGAACTCGGTAACCGATAACCCGATTGTTATCAGTGAAGAAGAAGCGATTTCAGGTGGTAGCTTCCACGGTCAACCTCTGGCTATGGTGTTAGATTATGCGTCAATTGCAGCAGCCGAGCTAGGTAATATCTCTGACAGACGCTGTTACTTGTTACTCGAAGGCTTACACGGTTTGCCACGTTTGTTAACCACATCGGGTGGTTTAAACTCAGGCATGATGATCCCACAATACACCACTGCTGCATTGGTTACTGAAAACAAATCACTGTGTTTCCCACCTTCCGCGGATAGTGTTCCAACTTCGATGGGTCAAGAAGATCATGTTTCTATGGGCAGTATCTCAGGCCGTAAGTTAAACCAGATCTTAGGTAATCTAGAAAAAATCTTCGCTATCGAATTAATGTACGCAGCTCAGGCAATCGAATTTAGACGCCCAAATACCTGTTCAGATTTAATCGAAGCGAACTTTAAAGTGATCCGTGCCAAGGTTGCCAAACTAGAAGAAGATAGATTATTGAAACCTGACATCGATGCCATGATAGCTTTAGTGAAATCTCAAGCATTTACCGTGAATTAAGGGAGAGTTGTGATGAATTTCCAAGAACAAATTAAACAAGGGATCCCAAGCGTTTTACCTGAGCCAAAACCATATCCGGCAGACGCTAACCGTGCACCAAAACGTAAAGACATTTTATCTGCCGACGAAAAACAATTGGCAATTCGTAACGCACTACGTTATTTCCCAAAAGAATGGCACCAAGCGCTCGCAGCTGAATTTGCCCAAGAGTTAAAGGACTTTGGCCGTATTTATATGTACCGCTTCAAGCCAAACTATGAGCTTAAAGCCCGCTCTATCTCCGATTACCCTGCTAAGTGTGAACAAGCAGCTGCGATCATGCTAATGATCGACAATAACTTAGATCCAGCGGTAGCGCAGCACCCTGAAGAGCTGATCACTTATGGTGGTAACGGTGCAGTTTTCCAAAACTGGGCGCAGTATCTATTGACCATGAAGTATTTAAGCGAAATGGAAGAAGACCAAACGCTGCACATGTACTCGGGACACCCTATGGGTCTATTCCCGTCCTCAAAAGATGCTCCACGCGTAGTCGTCACTAACGGAATGATGATCCCGAACTACTCTAAACCGGATGATTGGGAGCGCTTTAACGCGCTAGGCGTAACACAATACGGTCAGATGACAGCAGGGTCATTTATGTACATTGGTCCACAAGGCATTGTCCACGGCACCACCATTACAGTGATGAACGCGTTCCGTAAAGTTTTAAACAAAGGGGAAAGCCCGCAAGGTAAGATCTTCCTAACCGCAGGTCTTGGCGGCATGAGTGGTGCACAGCCTAAAGCGGGTAACATTGCAAACTGTATCACTGTGTGTGCAGAAGTAAACCCAAAAGCCGCAACCAAACGTCACCAGCAAGGTTGGGTAGATGAGCTAATCGACAACATGGATGCCCTTGTAGCGCGTGTTAAAGAAGCGCAAGCAAATGAAGAAGTCGTATCAATTGCTTACATCGGGAACGTGGTTGATGTGTGGGAGACGTTCTACGAACAAGAGATTTTCGTGCATCTGGGATCTGATCAAACTTCGCTACACAACCCTTGGTCAGGCGGCTATTACCCTGTGGATATTAGCTACGAAGAATCAAACCGTTTAATTCGTGAAGAACCAGAACTATTCAAAGAAAAAGTACAAGCAACGTTGAAGCGCCACGCCGACGCCGTGAACAAGCATACAGCAAAAGGCACCTATTTCTTTGATTATGGTAATGCCTTCTTGCTAGAAGCATCACGCGCTGGCGGCGATGTCATGGCGGAAAACGGCATCGATTTTAAATACCCTTCTTATGTACAAGATATTCTTGGACCCATGTGTTTTGACTATGGCTTTGGCCCGTTCCGCTGGGTATGTACGTCAGGTAAACCGGAAGATTTAGATAAAACCGATGCAATCGCCGCAGACGTGTTGAACAAGATCATGGCTGAGTCGCCTGAGGAAATTCAACAACAGATGCAAGACAACATCACTTGGATCAAAGACGCAAAACAAAACAAGCTGGTAGTTGGCTCGCAAGCACGTATTTTATATGCAGATGCACAAGGCCGTGCTGAAATCGCCAAAGCCTTCAATGATGCAATTGCTCGCGGCGAGATTGGTCCTGTGGTCCTTGGTCGTGATCACCATGACGTCAGTGGTACTGATTCACCATTCCGTGAAACGTCAAACATCTACGATGGCAGCCGTTTTACTGCGGATATGGCCATTCACAACGTAATTGGCGATAGTTTCCGCGGTGCGACTTGGGTATCTATCCACAACGGCGGTGGCGTTGGTTGGGGCGAAGTGATCAACGGCGGTTTTGGTATGCTACTTGATGGGTCACCAGAAGCCGAAGGTCGCTTAAAGTCAATGCTATTGTTTGATGTTAACAATGGTATTGCCCGTCGCAGTTGGGCACGTAACGAAGAGGCCAACTTCGCAATCAAACGCGAAATGGCACGTACACCGAAATTAAAAGTCACGTTAGCCAATAACGTGGATGATGAGATTTTAAATAATCTATCGTTTTAAGTGTTGAATTTAGCTGCGTCGATTGGCGCAGCTAAATTTGAATAACAGAAATGAGTTAGAGCCTGAGGACGGCTTTGTGCCACAAGTGGACCTTTAAGGCGTACATCTGACACTTTGTTGGGTCGCGCCTCCGGCTTTTCCAACCTACGCAGATTAAACCCATAGGTCGGAATAAAGCGCAAAGCGCCGCCATACGACGTGTTTATTAAACACAACTAAAATTTGTATCGTCCACCTATCAGACTCCTCCAGACCATGACGGATCATAAACCCCTTTTGCAACAGCATAATGAAAACTGGAATACGGCCAATCAACGACACGTTTAACCAAACCATGCTTCATTGGGTTGTCATGAACGTAGTTTACATGGTGCCAAAAATCCCGCTCATCTCGAATGGTATGCTCCCAAAAGCGCCGCTGCCAAACGCCCCTATGACCAGATTGCTGACGAGTATTAGAAATAAATTCAGTCTTTGGTAATGACTTAGAAAAGCGCTTTTTGATCTCGCGCCAACGATTAGAGTAGTTCCAATCACCTTGAGGCAAAGTAAGTACAGCATGCAAATGATCGGGCATCACCACCCAAGCATCAATATCAAACGGCTGCCGTTGCTTCACCCTACTAACAGACTCTCGTAAAACATCAATATGCTCCACCAGCAAAGCGCGATTACGGTTTAACAAATTCACCGTGAAAAAATACGTGCCACCAGCCACATAATTACGCCGATACCGCGTACCACCTCCTTGTGATTGCTCTTAAGATTTGTAGGTCGGATAAGTGAAGCGCCATCCGACGATTGAGAGTCCCTTAACAATGGTTAAACGGGCTCGTTTCTCCTTGCGTAAAAAGAGCCTAGTCGCGAACCCTTTACACCTTTGTTGGAAGGCGCCTTCGGCTTTTCCAACCTACACTAGAATTAATAATACAATTAAATCAGAGGACTGGATGAAAAAGTTTAGAAGAACGACCTGGGGTCAGGTCTTGGAACGGCCTGGGGTCAGGTCTTGCACTTTGCTAAACAAAAAAGTGTGGAGAGAGGCAAAAAGCAAGACCTGACCTCAAACTTTCTTGGCATGTTAACCGCTGATTATATAATACCTTGCTGTGTACACCATTCTCGTAACGCTTTTTCCGTGTGCATGGCTTCATATTTATACCACGCTTCAATTATGCCAGCATTCTCTAGCAATGATTTAAACCTCACATAAGCACCTTTACGCTTAAAGGTTGAACGTACGTTTTCATATTCAGACGGTAGATATTCTAAAGTAAAATTGAATGCGAGATTATTACCAAGATTCAAGTCATCTTTATAAGGAATCGCTAAGTATTTTTCATCATTAATATCGTCTGGCAATTCTTCTTCGTTGTCAGCAAACTCAGTGTAACAATATGTCTTTCCTGACTCTTTACAAATATATTCTTCACTTTCGTACGGAGAACCAAAATTAACTAGCTCAAATAGATTTAGAACATCATCAAATTTAATATTCATGCTGACCTCGGGTTGGTTTCAATAAACAATAGCCGTGAGCTTACGCTGCTATTTGATAAACTGTTACCCTGCAACTCTAAGAGGCAGAATGTCAAACTTAGGAACTTCGCTAGGAAAGGTTACCCTTGAGGGTGCTGAAGATGTGTAAATTGACATTTTAGCAGTGTAGACTTCTTCGGTTTCTAGTATCTAAACTCAGGCTTTTTGTAAGCGTTTTGGCTCACCTTCAATTCTTAATTTTGCACTATACTTCGTGGTAAATCCGCAGTGAAATCGGAATCTATGACCCACGTTCGCCATGTTTATTACATTGCACTTAGCTGTTGCTCTCTCAATTTACACGCTGAAAACAATGAGCAGGACTCGCTATTCTCTTTACCATTCGAACAGCTTATGCAAGTTGAGGTCTCCGTTGCAGCAAAAAAAAGTGAACCTTGGCTTACCTCGTCGGGCACCGTATATGTCATTAGTCGCGATGATATCGTCAACTATGGCTGGCGAGATTTAAAAGAAATGTTAGCCAGTATTCCCAATATGGACTACTTCTACCAATGGAGCTGGTTACCCGGCGGGCAGCGTGGTTTTACTGGAAACATGTCTGGTACGCTCATGTTAATTGATGGTCGAGAAGTACAAAATCTGTTGGCCAACGAAGCGTTTATTATGAATAACTTTCCTGCTAGTCGTATCGAACGAGTAGAAGTATTGCAAGGCCCTAATTCAACACTATATGGCGGCAATGCAACACAAGGGGTGATTAACGTTATCACTCGCTTAGGTCAACCAGAGAACGAGCTTCACGTAGTCATAGGTGAAGCGAATACGCGTCATGGACATGTACTACTAAATCACAAAAACGACAGCTTCTCTTTTTCATTCAGTGCCAGTTACTTTGACAGTGCGCAGGATTATAAGGAATTAAAACAGTTTGTTTTTGATACAGTGCGATTCAGCCGAAGCAGCAAAGATCCGCTAAGAGATCTCAGCAGTGGCGAATTTCGAAATGATGAAAGTAACTATACTTTAGACGCTACATTGAGTTATCAGGACTTCTATATCGGTGGCAACCTCAGTCGGGGAGAAAATGTTAGCGGCATCGAAGCCGTCTCATACGACTACGTTACCGGAGACGATTCGCGCAGGGGGTATGAAAATTACTATATTGGACAAAATTTCGCGCCATCAGAGTCTTGGCAAGGCACTATCGAATTAAGCTATTTTAGAGAATACAAAGAGAAAGACAGGTTAACCACCCTTATTCCCGATGGAGCCACACGTTATCAAGACTTAGTACAGTATAACGAACGAGAAGACATCGGCCCATCTGATAGAATTCGCCTTAACACCCAGTGGCAATATACCTCACAGGAAAACAGCGATTGGATTTTTGGTTATGATGGCTGGAAAACAGAAATTGGCCGCAAAGTTAAGTACCGAAATACTGGCAACGGCATTATGCTATTCACTCCTCCAGAATGGGCAAAAGACAAAGAAAAGTCAGAAAAACATGCACTATACGCTCAATACTCAAAAACACTTTCATGGCAGGAGCGTAGTCTCAAAATCAGCGCTGGCATAAGATACAACCATCAAGATTTCACTAACTCAGCCTATTTGCCAAGGACCAGTTTTGTTTATCAGCCAGATCCTTCCCAAGCAATCAAGCTCACTTACGGCGAAGCATTCAGGCCACCGACGATTTTTGAATTTGATTTGGTGATTGATGATAACCTTGAATCACAAACGATGAAAATGGCAGAGCTAAACTGGAGTAAAAGATTTACTTGGCACGAGATTTCATTTGCCAATATTGCCGCTATTTATCAAATGAAAGCCGAAAATTTCTATGAAAAAATCTTAGACCCACAAAATGGCACATGGACCACGGAAATTACGGGAGAACAAAAAGTGTCCGGCTTTGAAAACCAACTGAAATTCCATCGTGGTAGCTGGCAAGGACAAATAGCGCTCCGTTACGTCTCGCCAGACAAAGAACAAGTTAATGGCCAGTACCAAGTCCTTAATATTCCAAAATATAAACTGAAATTAGGTTTGGTTTATAACTTAAATCAACACTGGCGAATAGCAGGTTTTGTCGACCACTGGGCCGAAAACTATACAGAAGCCAACCGTATTAACGATGTCGGAACGGAAATTACTGAAATTGACGGATGGACGACCGTGGCTCTTCACCTCTACAAGCAAACACCGAACTATCGACTTGGTTTTTATATTGAAAACGTCTTCGACAAACTCTATTACCATGGGAATGCTCGGGGCACTTCTCCAATCCAATATTTACAAGCTCCCAGAAATCTGCGCGTTCAATTCAGTTACCAATTCTGAGACGCGTGATCCGTTGACAAAATAAAACCACGGCAGCGATTACTTCTTGAACAATTACTGAGTATAATGACAACCACCAACCACGTTGCATTCGGCTGTGAACCTAAATGGATATTTTAATTCAGCAAGAAATCGCTTTACATCAGTATCATACACGACAATCTAAATCGGAAATAAACCGCCTGCTCCACCCGCAGTTTTATGAAACTGGCATGTCTGGCAATAGCTACAACTTCAACGCAATCGTTGCCATGATGGAAAAAGAAAAGCCATCAAATACAACCATTCATTCGCAGGATTATGAGTCTATAAAACTAGGGGATCAGGCATATCTGCTAGTGTATAAGTCAGCCGTAGTATCAGGACTGGGGCAAGTAAATTATTTTGCCAAACGCTCCTCAGTGTGGATACGAAACAATGCTTATTGGCAGCTTCGCTATCATCAAGGCACTCCCTGCGAACCGTTTGAGTTACAGCCTCCACAAGGTGCAAATCTGCGATAGAAGCAATTTGCTCACAGTTTGAATTTTCGTAACCTTATAAGGTACAATTATTCTATTTATCACACGCTACCTGCGCTGTTCGAGGAAAAGTTATGCATCCAAATCGCAACGCCATCGCTTTTGGCGGATTGGTTATTACCACTTTGTTTTTCGTATTACTTATCGTATTAGCACTTTGGGCCTGGCCAAAGTACAAAGTATATAAATTAGAAATGAATGGTATTGCCGCGCTAAAAGAAGCCGAATGGAGTAAACAAATATTAATAGAAGAAGCCAAAGCAAAAGAGCAAGCAGCTCTAATGCAAGCTAAAGCGCGCGTAACGCTCGCTCAAGCAGAGGGTGAAGCGAAAATAGTTCAGGCTAAAGCAGAGGGTCAAGCCGATATCGAACGAGCAAAAGCGGCTGCAGAAGCAAATAAAATAATTGGAGAATCGCTCAAAGGAAATGAAGCATATTTGCGTTATGTTTGGATTAAGGGACTCCAAGAAGGTAACGGCGAGCGGATCTATATCCCTACAGAAGCTGGGCTGCCTATCCTAGAAGCTGGACAGGCTGGAAAATAGCCACTTTACCTAAGCCTATACGAGCTTTCTTTAATACTTGCTTCAACCTGCTTAGGCCGTTCCCATAGTCGCTTTAAAAGCCTGCTAGCAGGCTTTTCGACAATATAATGAATCGCCGCAGCTAAAGCTAGCATTAACAATATGCACAAAGCGACGAGTAGCGCTATTGATTTTTGCTCACCAAACTGATTAAAAATCATATAACCAATGTGCTGATGCACTAAATACAATGGATAAGTAAGAATACCAAAATAATAAAAAACCGGCAGTCTAAGCGGATGCTTTTCACATAATGCACTGATGAGAAAAATAGCGAAAAATATCACGTTGATTGTCGCAATGATAAATGGGTCAAACTCAATGTTAAACCAGCTCGCCATTAACCCTCCAAATTTTGTCGATTGCACCACAACAAAACACAAAGAGAGTAACAATAAGCCTGCTCTATAAATGTTCACCCCATGCTGTTTAGTTAAATATAGAGTACAACCTGCCGCAAAATAACCACTCCAATGTGGGAATATTGCGGTGAACATATTGATTTCTAAAGACCAAGGTGTAAATAGTATTAATAAGCTTGCGATTAATACAACGCCAATTACAGCTTCAAGATAGCGTAACCCCCTTATCAGTAAGATCACAGCCATAAATAAATAAAACTTAATTTCGATATATAGTGTCCAATAGGCACTGTCTATTGGTGCATAGTTCATTGCCTCATTAACCATTGTTATGTTAGCGATGAACTGCGCAGGGCTAACGGTAAATTTGTCACCACCTATATATAGGGTAACTAAGGTTGTTAAGAGTAAAGCAGCCCAGTAGGCAGGAAAAAGCCGAATGAACCGTGACTTTAAAAAGTGTGCTAAAGATCTGCTACTCACACTCATCAAAATGACAAAGCCACTTATTACGAAGAAAAAATTAATCCCCATATAAGCATACCGAGTAAATTCTCGCAATAATGGGAAATCAGCTATAGGTGCAAACCCTTCCATATGTGCTGTGTATGTATAATGAAATATCACAACACCGAGAGCACACAAAAACCGTAGAAGATCTATCTCATAAAACCGCGTATTCACCCAAGCATTCCAAAATTTTGCTAAGTTAAGAGCGTTAGATTAGCAGCAATGAGAGAAAAAATAACCAACTTTATTATGCAATAAATTCATCTTTCTGCAGGAGAACCTGTTCATTAAAAATGATATTAATCCACAACCCACTTCTAAATAAAAATCCTTAATTAAATAAGAAAATTAAAAATAGTTTATATAATGCAGTTATCAACGATTAAAAAGGTCGATTCTGGCTTGGAATTTTACTGCTTAACCAATCTTTTAAATTCCACTTACTACTCAAAAACAATAACTTTTCCAGTATATGAAAATGAAATGGGTAGTGCATACATTTTCATTGTCTAGTCGGATTTAGGAAGTTGAGGTTATTTAATCCAAGTTGTAACCCAATAATTTTACGTATAAGCGGTCACAAAATGTAAATCAGAAGGAATGAAAAGGAATATTAATTAATACATCGTAGCGAATAAAAAGGAGATCGTTAAACCTCCTATCAATAACTCAAATACACACTAAAATGAATGACACCTATTTGAGTAGGGCACATGCTTCAGCTGTTAATTGACATGACTTTGAGAAGTCAAACTATAGAAGCCCCAGCCACCAACAAACGATGCCTGACACTGCACATGACCCGACAGCACGATACGGTGTGTATCTGATCCCGGCGGTCTAACATGAGAAGGAGCACCTTGAGTCATTACATAGTTGCAAATAGTATAAGCTGAGCCTGCGTTTACCGAAGGTGCTGTTGTTAATGCACCAATAAAAGACAGTGCGATGGTTGTACTGATCAAAACAGATTTCATAGTAGTTTCCTTTACGTTTTTGTACTCTAATAGGGACTATTAGTTAACATTACAAAGTTCATATTTTCAACACTTAGCAGTTGAGATATATTCACTTTCAAAATTTCCATATCACATATGTTAATTTATCTCTGTTGAGAGCTTTCTGTTCAGTGGCTAAATCCATGCTAACTAAATCTCATCGTTATTTTTATCAAAATAAAAGCCACATCAGATTCAAAAACAAAACCTCTAGTCAACCTTTAAATCAGATATTAAAAACAACAAAACTCTTATCTTTTTATTACCAAGCCATAACCAAAATAAAAAAACTAAACAAGCAAGTAAAACCCAAAAATTAAAACATTAGATTTTTATCAAAACCAAAAATCACGTTGACTTGAAATCCACGCTTGAGTCTAATAAAAAAAACAACCAAACAAACACAATCCATGAACAAAGTTAATAAAGTTGCAATTTTTGTTTTAATGCTATTTTCACTTCAAACTCATGCAACTAATTTTAAATTAGATAAAACAAGACTAGTTTTTGAAAAAAGCGATAGAAGACAGGAATTTAAAATCTATAATGATTCTGAAAAGCTACAGAGCTTTCGAGTAACATTAACTGAAATGACAATGGATCTTAATGGTAACTTAGAGCCTGCAGATGAGTATGCCCTTTCAGCAAAGGAGTATTTAAGAGTTGGGCCAAGAGTTGTACGGGACGTACCACCGAAAGGCTTCGCCCGCATTAGACTAATAAAAAAAGGCCTTAAAAGTGAAGGGGAATTCCGCTCGCACTTGATGATTGAGTCGTTAACTTCTGAGAGAGTAAAAAAGGTTTCAGGTGTCTTTATTCAACCTAACTTTAAATACATCATACCTGTTTTTCTGAAAAACTACTCTGCAGAAAAAAAAGCCAAAGTAACTCTATCAAAGCATTACTATTCAGAAAACAAGAAACTACTCCTTGAGTTTAAACGTGAAGGCATAGGTTCTTTTACCGGTAATCTTGTCGTAAGTACAAAAGACGGAAAAGAGCTGTTTAGAATTAACCAGGTCAGTATTTATCCAGAGTTAGATACGCGTATTTTTAAAACTGACATTGGTAAAGAAAGTAATTATGAAGAAATTATTATTACCATGGAAGAATTAGAAAACAGGGATAACCACCAGTTCCAAACCAAAGTCAAAATATAGTAAAGGGAAAAGCTATGAAGAATAAAGCGCTATGGTCCATGTTTTGTTTTATTCCATTGACAGCCACTATGGCAAAGGAATTCAATTTAAACGTCAATTTCGAGTCCATTCAAACTGCGCTCGAGATATTAGAAGTTAACAAAATACAGTTTCCCGATTTATCAGCAACACCAGCAACGACTGAAGGCGCTGTATGTAATGCTAATGGCATCGTTAATGATAGCGACCATCGATATTCTTTATGTCCGGGCTCAATAGCATACCCAGGTTTATATCGAGTTACAGGAGCTGCTGGTGCCGCAGTGGTACTAACACACACAGCAGATCAAACAATTAATGGCCTGCGTCTTACAACTAACCAGCATGCCACACCCATTGTTAAGACTCTGACTCTAGACTCATCTGGAGAAGCTCAATATAACGCACAAAGTATCATCACGCTAATAGATAAGGATTCGACCCAAACTGCTGAGTATCATTTTACATTTGATATTTCAGTAGCTTATCAATAAAACCACCACTTAATATAGAAAAGGAAAATCATGAAAAAGTTATCTCTCATTGCCCTAGCTATTACGCTTTCTGCACCAGCTTTGGCTGTCACCAAGCAATCAACGGTTACTGTTAACTTGACCAAAGAGGAAGAGCCTCTGGTCATTAACCAAACGCAAGAAATGGAGTTTCCTCCTTTGGTAATTACTCGCGCAACCAATGTGGGTGCACGCTGTACTTCGCAACCGAGTCAACCTCCACGTTTACAAGATGTAGACAGGCTGTGTAAAGGTGCAGGTGCATACGCTCACTTCAGACTCTCTGGCGTCCCACACGCAGACGTTACTTGGACACTTCCTGCGCAAGATCAGCAATTGGATGGACTAAAATTCACCATGACTGAAATAAAATCCAGCGAAAAAGAAGCTATTTACCAAAAGCTCGATGCTGATGGCAATCTTAACCTTGGTAACTTCGGTACAATCACGCTTGTTGACCACGAGACAGCAATGCAAAGTACCGGTGAAAAGTCTTTTACCTATGACATCATTGCTGCTTATCAATAAGTATAAAACGTGTTAGCTGTGTTATCAGCTAACACATTTCCGCGTTTTCTGAAGAATATACAACCCATTGAAAAAAATAGTTATTGCAGTTTTAATTCTGCTTTTATATTCGCTTAACTGTAATAAGTGTCACGCAGAAGATTATTTGGACTATTTGTTTGTTGATACAAGAATTGACGGCCGCTCAATCAATAGCGAAGTCGAATTAGTCACCAAAAATTACGAAGATTACTTTTTACATCTTGATCGTTTTAATTCACTGTTAGCTACAAACGTAAAGTTTGATCTAGCAACTGCAACACTCACAGGTATTTTTTGGAATGAGCATGTTGATGCCAATTTAAAACCTGCACGCTTTCTTATTGAGGATGGAGAAACATATCTTGCACTCAATCTATTAGATAATTTTGAGATTGAGTATTTTTTAAATACAAGCAAACAGTCGTTGAGTATTAACACAAGTGATCGACATCCCAACACAGCGGAACTTATTATCGCAGAAAGGAAAAAATTAATTGAAGTTCTAAAAAGACGTGATGCGAGTCAGTTAACAAAACACGATAAGTATCAGCTATATACTGCACCTAATTTGGATGTCAATCTCTCACTGAAACATCAAAATAAAGCAGGTTATCAAGCATATACTCAACTCACTCAAGATATTTTATATCACCAAGCAGATATTAAACTAGCAAAAAGCGATACTCAATCTGTCACAGGAGAAGCCACCTTTTCTCGCAAATTAGCGTTAAACAACATCCCAATGACTTATCAGATTGGTGATATTCGGGCAACGACATCGTCGCTGACGCAGAGCGTGTCTAGAGGGCTTGGACTATTTATTGGCCAAGATGAAAGAAGAAGCCGGAAATTACAAGACGATATCAGCGGTTACACTATTCCTGGAAGCGAAGTTGCGTTATTTAAAGACGGCTATTTAGTTGATTTCAAACAAACAGAGAGTGACGGTTATTATCAATTTATAGATATTGATTTTAGGAACGCTGACACTCAATACTACCTACAATTTACTAATCCCGATGGAAGTATTGAAAAACGCGAAATTAAAAAGTCAAGTTGGCAAGGATTGCGCCAAGGACAATGGACTCCTGAGTTTGTATTTATTGATGCCAACAACAATATGCTAGGCAGAGGACGCTTATCTCAACAGCGAAAACAACAATTTGCCATGTTAAATGGCACGTATGTATATAATCCATCGACGCTTATACGTGGTGGCGTTCAGTGGATAAACACAGACGTCTCGAATCGCAGTATTCCCTATTCTGACGTTGAATGGAGAGGCGAATCTAGTTCAGTTATTTCCACTAAACTGGGCTACGACGGACAATTTTTGTACGACAATCAAGTTGACTTTAGCATTGCAGAGCATAGTGTTTATGTACTCAGCCAGAAGCGCGCTTCTAACGGAATAACCAGTCGTAACAAAACCATAGGGCATAGTTATGACAGTGACTCAATCAAAATTAGCAGTCAGTTGTATCAAAGCAGTGCTTTGGGAGTCACAGAAGAAGGCTTCGAGAGTAGACTGGGATTTAATGTAAATAACCAAACTCACTATCTGACTCTGAAAAAACAAATCAAAGGGGTCACAGCAGATCGTATTGCATACGTTTCATCACTAAGCAGCAAATGGGGAGTGTTGCACTTTTCTTATAGCAAAGAATATTTTTCAACACCGGTCGAAGACGTTACCATCCGTTATAGTCACTACTTTAACGGTTACAATTTTTCATCCTCAATACGCCATGAAACAAGCAGAGATGACACCACAACAAAACTCAGAGTGAGCAAATCTTTTCGGCAACTATCTCTTAGCGCATCTTTATCTCATAGTAGTAAGGGAAATACTATTGCAGCCTTGAGCATGGCTTTTTCTTTCAATAGTAGCAACCCTCTAAGCACCTTTAGCAGCAGCTCTTATCGCAGAGGTAGCACCATCAAAAAAAGCGCTTTTATCGATCATAACTACAACGGTCTGTGGGACAAAGAACTTAACGAACCAAGTCTGCAAGGCGTTGCGCTTTCTGGAGTAAGCCAGTCCGTTAAAACCATTGAAGAAGAAGACTACGCGAAACTAGTCGGAGTTGATATTTATGATCCAAAGGTATTTCAAGTGAGCTCTGAATCCTTGGATAACCCTTTTTTAATACCAACATATACATCTGTTAAATTAGAGTCACACCCAGGTGGTGAAGTGAACGTCATACTGCCTTTTCAGCAACTCTTTGAAGCTGAGGGAGAAGTGTTTAAACAAGATGAAAAAGGAAACGTACAGCGAAATCCAGGTTTTATCCCTTTTGAACTAATCAATCATAGTACCGGTGAAGTTAGGGAGATTTACACTGAACAAGATGGTTTTTTTATCATCGACCGCCTTAAGAAGGGTCAATATGCATTGAGAATAGAGGCTGATTTTCTTGCCCAAAATAAACTTCGATGCGAACCATGCGAACAAACATTAAATACTGATTTATCGGAAGATTTTATTGTCTTTACGGAACCTTTTGTATTAACTCCTGAATAACAATATTACCTTTGCAGATGGCATAAATAACAGCACAGTAAAGTATATACCCAAAGGTAACCGTAAACACTGATCACCTTTGGGCCCTTGCAATTAGTTTACGTATCGTTGAGCTGTCAGACGGTAGTGCCCCCAAGGCGTGATGTTAGTAGATGGACATGAAACGTAACCAGCGTACTGAACACTAAAGTTATCAGTACTTGGCGGTCTGTTATTTGAAGGTGCTCCCCACCAATAGGTGTATTCGCAAACTGTGTAACCTGTCCCTGCCGTTACCGAGGGAGATAGAACCACAGCACCAAGTGCTGCAATCGTAATTACTGCGCCAAACAAGATAGATTTCATGGTAGTTTCCTTTACGTTTTTGTACATTAATTAAGCTAACAGTTAACATTAGACCAAATGTATTTTCAATAAGTGGCTATTGAGATTAATTCAATTCCAAACTCGTCTGCTTTTTGGTTGAAATACTCTCAATTGAACACTTGTCCATTTCATGTTTCGGTTGAATAGCAAATTCCATATTGCTCACAATTTTTAATATGCAAAACCGCAGTTACCTAGAAACATTGAATTTTATCCGGTTGAGTCCCCCTCAAATGTCAAATTGTCGCTATAATCATGTGTAGGTTCTAGTAAAACCACTTGAGGATAAGGAATGGAGCTGCAAAGCAATAAATCTTCAGTGCTATTAATCCATGATCACACCAACATGTTAGATGAGCATCTTACTTGTGTTTGGAAATGAAATTACCAACGCCCTAACGTCTGCTATTGGGATCATTAATCCTGACTCGCTAGAGCTAATTGAAGCTAATTGCACGCTCACTAATTGGCTTGGCAACCCCCCTTTACCCTTAGCGATTTCGAAACTCAGTAAGCGCATTAACCACAAGCAACTACAAAGTGAACTCGCGTTGGATAACACCTATGAAGTGGTTATAAGTATGACCATCGACAATCATGAGAAGGCGGTCAACTTACTGTTTAAAAAGCTTATATTCGAAGCTAAGCAAGTTATCATCGTTGAAGGTTTCGTCGATAACAGTAAGCACCAACTAGAGAAACTAACGAGTTCATATCAACAAGCTGAAAAAAACCTGAAAGCCGCAATAACACAGCAAAAAAAACAAAACATCGAAGCCGAAAAGGAAAAAGCTCAGTTACTCGCAACTATAAATAAGGAGCTAGAAAATCGAGTAAAAAAGCGTACTTTAGAACTTGAAGAAATGCACAAGAAGCTTTCACATCAAGCAATGCACGATGCCTTAACTGGCCTACCAAACAGAAAATTGTTTTCTGAAAAATTTTCTCATGCCATTGAATTAGCAAAAAGGAATAAAACTCAAGTCGCCGTATTATTTTTAGACCTAGATCGTTTTAAAGTTATTAATGACACCTTTGGTCATCATACTGGAGATGAGCTGCTGATTAAGGCAGCAACACGACTCAAACAGGCGTTGCGCGTTTCTGACACTATCGCCAGGCAAGGTGGAGACGAATTTACCATCTTGGTCGAAAACGTAAATTCTACTCGTTCTATAACGAGGGTCTGTGAAAAAGTTCTGGCTTGTTTTAATGAAAGTTTCGCGCTAGCCAATCAACAAATTGATATCTCGGTAAGTGTGGGAGCAGCGTTATATCCCAACCATGGTAAAACCCCTGAGGCTCTAATAAAGTCGGCCGATGCTGCCATGTATTACGTAAAAAAACACGGCAAGAACTTCTACAAATTTTACTCTCAAGAGTTATCTACTTTTCAGTCGGATAAGCTCAGTTTGGAAATAGACTTAAAACGCGCCATTACACAAGATCAGTTGTTTCTGTTGTATCAACCTAAAATTGACATAACGACCAATAAGGTAGTGGGGTGCGAAGCGCTCGTTCGTTGGCGTCACCCTGAAAGAGGTGTGATATCGCCGAACGATTTCATCCCTATCGCTGAAGAGTCGGGAATTATTATCGATATTGGCCTATGGGTATTAAAAACCTCTTTGCGGCAGATAAACAAATGGCAAAGTTATGGTTTACCCATCCCCCCTATTTCTATCAATATTTCCGGTATACAACTCGATAACGTCGAAAGCATTCACAATATGCTGATTGCGCTAGCTGAAATCCCAGTGGTGCCATCAGCCATTGAGTTTGAGTTAACAGAAAGTACCATAATGGGATACAAGTCTTCCACAGCCAACGAACTATTATCGTTAATGCAAAGAAGCGGCTATCAAATCTCTATTGATGACTTTGGAACAGGATATTCGTCACTGAGCTACTTAAATAGCTTACCAATTGATACATTAAAAATTGATCAGTCCTTCATTGCTAACATTCCACATTCCAAAAGCGACTGTGCTATCGTGCTGGCAATTATTAATATTGCCAAGGCGCTCGGTTTCAAAACCTGTGCAGAAGGCGTTGAAAACCAACAACAACTTGACTTTCTCAAAGAGTACGGGTGTGATTTGGTGCAGGGATATTACTTTGCAAAGCCTCTAAATTGCGAAGCGTTAGAAGCGTTTATATCGCAAAATCTTTGAGCCTGTTGTGATACTTTGAAACGTTAAATCACATGCCAAAGCTCTTATTTTTTCTAGTATTCAAGTTATTTCTTGCCAAAACTTGGCAAGAAATATCAAATTATAATAACTAAGTTTGTCAAAACGCTAGTGTCTTATAACGAGAACTTGGGTACGTATTTTTGAGAAGTTAGGCTGTAGTATCCCCACTCTCCGACATAAGAAAAATCACATAGCACATTGCCTGGATGTGTAATGCTAATATTCTCTGAACCTGGTGGTCTTAAGTGGGCTGGAGTCCCTTGTATTAATAGATAGTTACATTGTGTATAACCGGTTCCTGCACTCACAGCAGTGGAAGTACTTAAAGCGAAAGCTCCTGCAAAAGCGATGATCGAGCCTAGTAATGGTTTTCTCATAGTAGTTTCCTTTACAATAACAAAGATAAAAACTAGTTAATACCAAAACCCACAAGACATCAACATTTTAAAATAATACCAATCCGCTTAACTAAGAGATCTATTTTCAAGCAAGAAAACCTTGTCGATAGTTCCGCTCTCGCGTCCTGCTACCGCTAAGGTACCTACATCCATGTAGGCAAGGCAAAAATTTCGTTATTTAGTTGTTCTAAATGAGAAATTTTTAACGCAGCTATCGTCAGGTTTAATCTTTCAAAATGATTAAGTGTTATTGCGGATTAGTATAAATTAACATTTCAATGGTGAGTTATATTCAACCACGTTATTGATGAGTAAAGCATGGCTCAAAATTTTATTCTAATGGCACAACGAACTTAGAAATATAAATCACACAAACAAGCAGCTTAGAATGAAAAACGTTCTAGTGTAATAACTATTGATTGGGATAATTTCTATTACAAGGAGTTGCCAACAAACACGAATGCAACTTCATGAAAACCATTGGTATCTTTGTATTTTCTTTAGATTTGATCATGATATGGATAAGTGTTTGAAGTAAGGACGTATTCTGATCTGAAAGTAAGCTTCAAATAAAAGTCTTCGCTGCTCAGCGCTAAATTCACACCAACGCTGAGCAGAATATTTAAGTTTATCGAGTTTTGAAGTGCTGTAAGCTCTGCAGCAGAGCTTCGCTTTCTTCTTGCAGTTTACCGCCGGCTGCATTGGCTTCTTTCATTAGTTCTGACGTGCTATGTGAAAGGTCTTTGGTGGTAACGATGTTTTTCGATACATCTTCCAACACCGTTGATTGTTGATGCGTCGCAGTGGCAATTTCAACTGATTGCATTTGGATTTGCTCTACTTGTGTGGTGAGCTCGGTCAATTTCTGGTGGATTGTCTGCGCATGTTCAACGCTTTCTTCTGCTTGTAAGCGGTTGTTCACCATCACTTCCAACACACGTTTAGTATTGCCGCGCAACGAGTCGATTATAGTTTGAATATTATGTGTTGAATCTTGGGTTTGACTTGCTAATGTCCTAACTTCATCCGCAACCACAGCAAAACCTCTACCATGTTCACCCGCCCTAGCTGCCTCAATAGCAGCATTTAACGCCAGCAGGTTGGTCTGATCTGCTATTTTACCAATCACATCCAACACTTCACCAATGCGATCACTACTGATATTCAACTCTTTTACCAACTCTTCGCTTTCTCTGAAACTGGAAGCTAATTGATTGATTTGTTGATCTGCCTGAGTCGCCAAAGACATGCCATGTTCTACTTGCTGTTTAACCTCAATGGTTGCATCACTTGAACGCTGCGAATTGCGGCTAATTTCATTCACTGCATGAGCAAGCTCAGTGGTTGCAGTGGCCACCATATCAAGCTGAGAATCTTGCTCCCTCACGGCTTGTTCAGCATTCACCATCATTTGCTGCATATTAGCACTTGAAGCTGAAACAGAGTCAGAAACGCGTAGGCTGTTTGATACTATCTCATTGATATTATTTACAAAGCCATTAAATAGTCCCGCTACTCTACCTATTTCATCATCATTTTTGATTTCTAGGCGCTGCGTTAGGTCACCGTCACCATTGACTATCCGAGCCATCGCATCACCCACTTCTTGCAATGGCCTTAAACCACGTTTAATAGACCAAGTAAGCACTAAAGCGATTACAGCGATAAGCACAATCGTCATTAAGATTAACTGCCATATTGCTTGGTTAATTGGTGCATCGATTTTTTGCTGTGGGTAAAGTAACACCAATCGCCAATTCATCAGTGGCTCAGAAACCGTCACCTTGGCTACAGCAGCCAAGTAAGGCTGGTTTTGCCACATCACAGGAAAAAACGACAAATCATCCTCTAGGGTTTCCATAGCGGTAAAACCCGAGTTTCCCGATAATGAATCAAGTTTGTTTAAGGTTCTATCTTTACCTTCCAGTTGTGTATCCGGCAACAGGGTGATTAAGCGACTATCGTGTTGAAACAAGAAGGCATGACCCGCGCCTTGATATTTGGTGTTATTTGCAACTTGGTCCTGAATTGCTTCTAATTTCAAATCAACACCGGCAATACCTATTCTGCGACCATTGTGGTCAAATACAGGCTTTGATATCGCGGCGGAGACTATTTTTGTTCGGCTATCTTCAAACGGTTCGTTAACAACGCCTTGGCGCTTTTCTTCCGTCAGCTGCCACCAGGGGATCTCTGTAATAGGTCTGGTCATGACCTTTTGTGGAATGCGGCCACCTTCATCCCAGTATTCTCGGCTTTTTTCAGGGCTGTAAAATACACTGATGATTTCCGGTTCACTATCGACTACGCGTGATAAAAATTGATTAACTTGTGCATACAGCGGTTCAGCATCAAGTGGTGCCCAAGGCTGAACTCGGCTACTGAGCCATTGCTGCATGGTATTTGAGTCAAAAGTAGTTTGTAGTACTTTATATCGACTGACAAACAATTCGCGCACGTTCGCAGCTTCTGTTTCAATCGCTCTGGCCAAACCGGCTTTAGTTCGCTCGGTGCTTTCAACCTTAACACGGTTAACCGCAATCACGGACAAAACAATAAAAATGACGGAAACAATAGAACAAACACTTAATACCAGCCGCCAAGTCAGCGACATATTACCAAGCATTCCTCGTTGGGATGATTTCATAAAACTACCTAAATACAGCCAAATATCTGAAAAATTAAATTACGGGTAATCGCCACCAAATATCTTGTTTAAATTTGAATAATTTATTTAATATTCAAGCGATTAAGTCATAGTTGCACACATAAACGAGCCGTACCTAATTTTGACACTCAATTATGTAATTACAAAGGCATTTTTTATATCAACTCGTTGTTTGTTGTTTTTTTAATACAAATATACGGCGGGATCGTACTTAATGGTGCGATAATGTACATTTGCTAGCGGTCCTTCATCCCTTTCAACACTCTCAATCCAGATTTAGTATAGAAGTAAAACTAACAGCCTTACCTTAAACAACATAAGATAGAGTAGAACAAATGGGATAAAACGACTTCAGTGTTTTACTGTTGCCGTGTTGTTCGTCGGGCACTTTACTTAGAATGCGCCAGTTTTATACAAAACCGGCGCAGTATAGCAATGACCTTACGGCAAGAGAAGGTACAAGCTTAAAGAATTAGAGCTATAGCTCAATTTCAATACCTAAGGATTAATTTTCACCTTTCATCGTCAATTTGACGCGTTGAATTTGATAATACACCACAGGTAAGATCAACAAAGTTAATAACAAGGCACTCAGCATGCCCCCAACCATAGGTGCAGCAATTCGACTCATGACTTCAGATCCGGTTCCAGTACCATATAAAATAGGCATTAACCCAATAATAATCGTCGCGACAGTCATCATTACAGGCCTAACCCGCTGCCCCGCACCTTCTAGAATGGCTTCAGCTAACTCCTGACGATTTGGGTTATTATTGCTGTCTTTTAACGCAGAGACGGCTTGATTTAAGTACACCAGCATTATCACACCAATCTCTACCGCAACCCCCGCCAGCGCGATAAAACCAACCCCGACAGCCACAGAAAAATTAAAGTTTTCGATATACAGTAGCCACAACCCACCAATCATCGCCATTGGCAAGGTAAGTAAAATAATCGCCACTTCCGTAAAGCTTCTGAAGCACAGGTAAAGCAACACCACAATAATTCCGAGCGTCAAAGGCAGTACCACACTGAGCTTAGCTTTAGCCCGTTCCATGTATTCGTATTGACCCGCCCAAGTCAGTGAGTAGCCTGGGGGCAGCATCACTTGCTGTTCTACGACCTGTTTCGCTCTGTCAACGTATCGACCAACGTCAACACCGCTGATATCTATAAGTGTCCAGCCATTAATCCGAGCATTCTCGCTTTTTATCCCCGGAGGACCATTTTCAATTAGAATATCTGCCACATCTCCCAAAGTAATATTCAGCCCTGATGACGTCACAATGGGCAAGCTTTGCAAGGCCTCTGGCGAGTCTCTGTAAGCTTGAGGATAGCGTAAACTGACCGGATAACGTTCTTGTCCTTCTACGGTTTGCGTTACATCCATGCCGCCAATTGCAGTCGCCACAACTTGTTGCACATCGGCAATGTTTAACCCAAACCTTGCCGCTTTGTCGCGATCAATATCCACTTTTATGTAACGCCCACCTGCCACTCGTTCAGAATAAACAGATGCAGTGCCTTCAACATTCTGCAGCGCTTGCTCAAGTTGTTGACCAATTCGTTGGATCACCTGCAAATCTGGACCTGCTACCTTAATCCCGACAGGTGTTTTAATACCCGTTGCTAACATGTCGATCCGAGTCTTAATTGGCATTACCCACGCATTGGTTAAACCTGGAAACTTAACTAATTGATCAAACTCAGCTTTAAGCTTTTCAGTTGTCATGCCTTGACGCCACTGTGAACGAGGCTTCAATTGAATGAAGGTTTCAATCATGGTTAAAGGTGCCGGATCCGTGGCGGTCTCTGCGCGGCCAATCTTACCAAATACAGTTTTGACTTCAGGCACGGTTGCGATCAATTTGTCGGTTTGTTGCAATAACTCTCTTGCTTTACCGATTGAAATACTTGGGTAGGTCGTAGGCATATACATTAAATCGCCTTCATCGAGCGGCGGCATAAATTCGTTGCCAATTTTATCTAACGGATAAAAACCCACACCGGTAATCAATAGCGCCAACAGCAAAGTAAACTTCGGAAACCGTAATACTTGTCTAAGTACAGGCGTATAAATGGCTATTAAAAAACGATTGATTGGGTTCTTATGCTCAGGCATCACCTTACCCCGAATAAAATAACCCATTAATACTGGAATGAGCGTAATCGCCAAACCTGCAGATGCCGCCATGGCATAGGTTTTCGTATAAGCCAATGGAGCAAACATGCGCCCTTCCTGTGCTTCCAAAATAAACACTGGTAAAAAACTCACAGTGATAATAAGTAAACTAAAGAACAGGGCTGGGCCTACTTCTGCGGCTGATTTAGTTACGATTTGCCAGCGGTTTTCATTGGTTAACGGTACTTTTTCCATGTGCTTGTGCATGTTTTCTATCATCACGATTGCACCATCCGTCATCGCACCAATGGCAATTGCAATGCCACCTAGCGACATAATGTTGGCATTCACGCCTTGGAAATACATGACGATAAAAGCCACTAAAATGCCTAAAGGAAGCGTAATTACCGCCACAATGGATGAACGTAAATGGAACAAAAAGACTAAACACACAACAGCAACCACAGCCAGTTCTTCTAGCAATTTACTCCATAAATTATCCACCGCGCTGCTAATCAAATTTGAACGATCATAAACCGTCACTACTTCAACGCCTTCCGGTAAACTATTTTGCAATTCGGCGAGACGTTGCTTAACACCATCGATAGTTTGTTGAGCATTTTCGCCAAAACGCATCACCACTACAGCACCGACGGTTTCTCCTTGCCCGTTGAGCTCAGCAATACCACGGCGCATTTGCGGGCCCATATTAACCGAAGCAATGTCCGCTATCGTTAATGGCGTTCCTTTTATTGCCTGCCCCAACGGGATAGATTCTATGTCACCAACACTTTGAATATACCCACTGCTGGTCACCATATATTCTGCTTCAGCCATCTCTATGACCGAGGCGCCTGACTCTTGATTACCTCTTTGCAGTGCCTGCTGAACATGCTGTAGCGGAATGCCATAAGCACGCAATTTGTCCGGGTCAACTTGTACTTGGTACTGACGCACCATCCCACCGATTGGTGCTACCTCTGACACCCCGGGCACAGTTTGTAATTCGTACTTTAAAAACCAATCTTGAAGGCTGCGCAATTGGCTTATATCGTGATTGCCACTTTTATCGACCAAAGCATACAGGTATACCCAACCCACACCAGTTGCATCTGGACCTAGCTGTGGTTTAGCACTTGCCGGAAGTTGTGAGTCAACTTGACTCAAATATTCCAACACTCTACTGCGAGCCCAATAAAGATCAGTATCATCGTCAAAAATGACGTACACATAAGAATCGCCAAAAAATGAATAGCCACGAACAGTTTTAGCGCCTGGTACCGACAGCATCGCTGTAGTCAATGGGAACGTGACTTGATCTTGCACCACCTGTGGAGCTTGGCCCGGATAGGAGGTTTTTATAATAACCTGTACATCCGACAAGTCTGGAATCGCGTCTACGGGTGTGTTTTTGACCGCAAAGATCCCCGCAGCTGTGACCATCACGGTGAGTAAAATCACAAAGAAGCGATTAAATACCGACCAGCGAATAATAGATTCGATCATATCGCTTGCTCCTTAGTGCGGATGTGCCGAGTGTTCAGCTTTGGGCTGTATTTCAACAATGATAAATTCATCACGTACTTCAAAAGTAAATGAGACTGCCATTTTTACGCTCAGTTGCTCCAACGCGACACTCTCGTCGACCATAAAATCCATGGTTGCCGGTGGACGCTGCCACTTTTCAATCGCCTCGCGAGAGATATTCAAAACTCGACGCTCCAAATCAATGCGATTGATCACACCATCTACCGTCGCACTTGCGACGTTTGACTCGGTCTGTGAAGCCGCTTCCATAATGTGGATACCTGTAAGTAAATAGCTCCCGTCTGAGTATTTTGTTACTTCAAAATGCAAGCTTTGCCCTGTAGCGAGTTGTTCAAAATCTACGGTTTGTGCCACTTCAAAATCCATTACCATAGATGGCCACTGCCACTCTTCTACAGGACCATGTTCAATGTTTGCAATGCGCTTTTCGCTATCAAGATGGTGAATTTTTCCTTCCATCCACAGCGAATCCTCAGATTGCGACGGCTGCATTCGCAAAAAGTCTGAATTAATACTGGATTGTGAATCAATCAAGAAATGTGCAGAGGTCACTACCACGTCATCAGCCAGCAGACCATCGATGATCTCAATACTATCTTTGCCAACATGCCCAAGCGTCACGGCCACCGACTTAAATACCCCAGGCTCTAACTCAACTACCACTCGGTCTTGATCCGCGCCTCGGATCACCGCTTGTTTGGGTACCTGCAGCACATTTTCACGTTGATTCGCATGGATCATTACGTTGGCAAACATGTTGGGCTTTAACGTACCATCATGATTACTAAAACGCAGTCTTACTCTGAGCGTTCGCGTTTTTTCACTGAGAGAGGGATAAATATAATCGACTTTGCCTTGCCATTGCCTTGCAGGAATAAAGTCTAATGTCATTGTCACAGCTTGACCTGCCTGAACTTGCATTGCATCACGTTCAAAAACGTCAGCTTCTACCCAGATTTCATCTAACTTGGCAATACTCATCAACGTCGTGCCTGGCTGGACATAAAATCCTTCTCGAATTTTAAGACCATCAACCACCCCTGACTGGCGAGCATAAAAAGTAATACTTTGGCTAACTTTAGTCGTACGCTCTAGCGTCTTAATAAACGCGTTACTGAGCTGCAATGCACGCAAGCGTTCTTTTGCAGCATCAATAAGGGCTTGGTTATTGCGTTTCAGTGCTATTAAAAACTCTTCCTGAGCATTCACTAATTGAGGCGAATACAAAGTATAGAGCGGCTCTCCTTGCTGCACCGGATCGCCTTCTGCTTTAACAAATAATTGTTCAATCCAACCAGCAACACGGGGATGGATATGTACCAAGCTGTCTTCATTATACTGCACATAACCTACCGTAGTTATCTCGTGTTCCATTACAGTAACACTGGCTTTTGCCGTTTTTACTCCGAGGTTGTTAACCACATGAGGCGCGATTTCCACCGCACCTTCACCATATTGTTCGGTGCTAGATGCTTCTTCATAAACAGGCACGAGATCCATGCCCATCGGTGATTTCCCTGGCTTATCCCTACGATAGTTTGGATCCATGGGAGCGACCCAATACAGTGGTTGCTTTTCACCGCTCGCTTGCTCGCCTGAACCACTACTTGGTTGTGAAAATTGACTACCCAAAGTGACTCCCAACATAAGCATGATCAGGGCAATGATGATCGTTGTGGTGTGTTTATTCATGTGAGACTCCCTGACTGTTTGCTTGAGCTAGGTAATAGTTACTGCGCACGACGGCTTTAAGTAAATCAATATCAATGGCTAACGCTGCTTGTTGCGCACTCAACATAGCAATACGCGCTCTGACAACTTCCGAAAAGTCGCCATCATCATTGGTATAGGCTGTAAGTGCAGCTTCAGCTTGTTCAATACTTTGTATAACAATTGCTTGCTGATAAAGTGACTGCCGTTTTTTTAGACGCTCAATAACCTCTAACTCACTCATTAAACCGGCATACAACCTTTTTAAAATTATCATTTTATCGGTTTTTACTGCTTCTAATTGCGCTACTGCGGCAGCCTTAGTTTGGTCTTGCTTATTGTCTGTAAATAACGGCACATCAAACGTAACACCTACCGAAAAGAAATCCGAACGTGACGCCGAAGACGGTGCATCATCTCGGTATGCATAGCTCGCATTTACGGCAAACTGTGGCTTATAAGCTTGCTCCGCTAGCTGAATAGATTTCTTTGCTCGTTCACTATCAATATCAGCCGCAATAACTAACGGGTGCTTCAGCAAAGAGTGAGCTAAATTTATAGGCCTATCAGTTTGATGTAACAGCTCAGGTTTGGCGAATGGAATAACGGGTAGCTGGTCAGCGACTTTAGATACCGTGATTAAGGGACCTGCAGGAGCTAATGGATCTGCTTCTAACCACTGTGCGAGTTTTGCTTTTGCGTTATTAAATCGTTGCTCCGCTGCTATGTTTTTATCTTGTAACTGGACAAGTTCTAACTGAGAGCGGATCACATCCTGTTGACGAACAGCCCCCAAGGCGCTCGAGTAACTAGCGTTGGCGATGTCAACCATCTGCTCAAAAAGTGCAGTGTCTCGATTGATTAACGCCAAGTCATTTTTTGCGTGTAGCATGTCTAACCAAAGTAACGACACCTCTTTTTTTATCAACGCCATTCGTGCTTCGTTTAACAAGGGAACTTTTGCGGCGCCTAGCGCTATTTCCTGACTTTGATACGTTAAACTGTCTCCTCTTGGTAGGGCCTGAGTAACTCCTACAGCCAACTGAGTCATTGCTTCTTGATTAAATGAAAAGCTATCAACTGGTAAATTCATCATCTTTACAGAAACTTGAGGATCAGGGAGTGTATTGACTGCGATACTCTTCGCCTCAAGTGCACGTTTACGAAATTGATTGCCCTGTAACTGACTGTCTTGTGCAATGGCAACACGAATTGCTTCGTCAAGATTTGATATCGCGGCAAATGCCGGAAACGCAAACCCAATAATACTTAAGCTCAGTGATACCGATATCAACTTACTCAGCTTAAGCAAAGTTGCACGGTTTATATCATTAACCATAGTTGTATGCTGAAATGAATATTTCACGCGTTTTTCCTCTACGCTAACCGTTCAGGTGACTTACCAATACCCATTGATTCAATTGGTATAGCAATTAATGTAGATAAGCTATGAACGATCTAAATTAACTCGAAACTATATAACTGGGAATACGGACCAAACACGTCATTAAATTCAGACGGTTCTATCCTGTTTTAGGCTTGAATAGGAGGTTTATACAGTGAAAGAGAAATACGTTTGATTTCACCAGAAATAAATATCGATTTGGTGAGTTGTTGCTTGAGGGTCAGAGCCAAATCATCATTATGATACAGTGCAATGCTCGGCGAACAGGCATGAGCCACACAATTACAGTCAGCACATCTTGAAATGTCTGACTCGCAGCAATCCATCTTTTCCATCATCGCATGAAGCTCAGTATCTTCGATGTCGTTGACAGCAATGTTGCTTGCGCCAGAATGATGTTGATCGCAGGTTGAATCACTCACAGTCATGCCCTGCCCCGAAAAACTCGCAGTCAGCATAAATAAAATCATGAGCCTAACAATCAATTTCAATGTCAATTCCAACCAGTAAGATCTTGGCAATAATAAGCTTGGAATGACACAAATTCAAGCTATTTTCTCACCGTTTGTTGTGCGAGAATAGGGACCTTAATCTCAAGGAAATGAATAAATTATGTTTAAAATTTCTCTGTTTTCGTTATTGGCACTAGGCGTTTCTGGTGCGGCTTATGCAGACTATGGCATCACAGTATATGGTGGCAAAACAATAAGTGAAGATCTGCTTACCACTTTGAATCAAACTCATAAATTTGAAGATGAAAGTCATTATGCATTGAGTGTCGATCGCTACGTCCAAGATGGACGCTATGGCCTTTATTACGCTAAAAGTGATATCGAATTGACTGGCTCACCGCTTCACCAAATTCGCAACGAATATTTACTTTTTCAAAGTGCAGTCATACGTCCGCTTGTGGGTGATCTACATGGTTATCTTGGTGCTCAATTAGGTATCAATTACATGGACCCAAATTTTTTGGAAGCCGATACCTTTTTTGCATCAGGTTTATACGCAGGACTTGAGTATGCAGTGGGTGCTGGATTTCATGTAAGTAGCGAGATCCGTTGGCTGGCAACATTGGTCGACAATAAATCAACGGTTTCATGTGACACGAATCCAGAAACAAAAGATGTTTGCAGTTGGCAATTTGATGGTGACGTTTTCCACCAATATCAAGCGAGTCTATCAGTCAGCTATCGCTTCTCTCTGTAACTTTTTTGCCACAGGTGCAACTCTCCCTGTGGCAAAGTAGCCTTTCTCTGTCAGAACAAATTAAACATGTAAAACGTTGCTACGGATCTTAATCAACACTTTTTAAACCTAAGTTCATGGCTAGGCCGAGCCAAGAGACTCCAAATTGAACCTGCTGCATAAATAAAAGACCGATACGTTTCCCCGCCGCTAAACACCATACTAGCCGACACCTAAAGTGCACTCAACTCATGTTAATAACATGTACCAAACTTACTAAGCAAACTAAAAAATGTTAAAACATGTAAAAAAACGAATCGAAAAAACAAACTTTAAAACCACCAAAATCAATTACTTAAAAATTTAAAAACCAAACATTGTAATTTTATATTTACATTTAAGTTAATATCACGTTAAGTTAATTGCAGTGGAATAGTTTATTTTCACGCCAATCCAGTTATGGTTTGTATGGTTTTTATTCAACAACAACATGTAAAGGAAATTAAAATGAGTAAATTGAGTGTACTCAGTATTGCTGTACTTGCTGGTCTTTCATCTTCAGCAATCAATGCAGCAGAAATTAAGGCAGTAGATAAGAGCAAGGCAGTTCCAAATAACTACATCGTCGTTTTCGATACTCCTTCTGTAGTCAATCCTAAAGATGGCAAAGCAATTTCAGCTTATGCCAAAAGCCAAGCTCGCGGCCTTGCAAACAAGCACAACGTAAAAATCGCACGTGAGTTTAACGGTGTTATCAATGGCGTTTTGGTTGAAGCAACACCATCTCAACTCAAGCAGATGGTAAGAAACCCTAACATCGCCTACATCGAGCAAGATCAAGTTGTAGCAATCGAGCCTACATTCACTACAAATGGTGACCAAAGCAGCCCAACTTGGGGTATTGACCGTGTTGACCAACGCGATCTACCTCTTGATTCAAACTATCATTATGACTATGACGGTTCAGGCGTAACGGCTTACATTATCGACACCGGTGTTCGTATTTCTCACAATGATTTCGGAAACCGCGCATCGCACGGATACGATTTTGTGGACAATGACGCTGATGCGACAGACTGTAATGGTCACGGTACACACGTTGCTGGTACAGTTGGCGGTAGCGCCTATGGCGTTGCAAAAAATGTCAACGTGGTGGGTGTTCGCGTATTAGGCTGTGATGGCTCTGGTACTTTCTCTGGTGTAATCGCGGGTATTGACTGGGTGAAAAACAATGCATCAGGCCCTTCTGTTGCTAACATGAGCTTAGGCGGTGGCGCATCACAAGCGGTCGATGATGCTGTAAACTCAGCAGTTGCATCGGGCGTAAGCTTTGTCGTTGCAGCTGGTAACGACAACAGTAATGCTTGTAACTATTCGCCAGCGCGCGCCGCAGATGCGATTACTGTTGGCTCAACAACAAGCAGCGATTCACGTTCTAGCTTCTCAAACTATGGTACTTGCCTTGATATTTATGCACCAGGTTCAAGCATTAAATCAGCATGGTACAACTCAGATACAGCAACAAATACCATCAGTGGTACTTCCATGGCTGCGCCTCACGTAGCTGGTGCGGTAGCGCTATACTTGGATGAAGATCCTAGTTTGTCTCCAAGTCAAGTTGATGCGTTACTAAGTGCTCGCTCATCTAAAAACAAAGTAAGTGACGCGAAAAGCGGATCACCAAACGAATTACTATTTAGCTTAGCTGATGGCACAACTCCGCCAGATCCTGAAATCATTGAGCTGACTAATGGTCAAGGCAAGAGTGCTGCTGGTGCTTCAGGTTCTCAGACTTTTTATAAGTTAACTGTACCAAGTGGTGCATCGTCTCTAGAGTTCAACCTATCAGGCGGTACCGGTGACGCAGACTTATACGTACAACAAGGTTCTAAGCCAAGTAAGAGCACTTATCAGTGTCGCCCTTACCAAAACGGTAACAATGAAACTTGTAGCTTTAACAATCCAACGGCTGGCGACTGGTTCGTTATGCTAGACGGTTATAGCGCTTATTCTGGTGCAACTTTAGTTGGTACTTATAGTTCAAATCCAGGTGGTTGTACTGGTAACAACTGCCTAGACAATGGCGTACCTGTTACCAACCTCTCTGCTGCTGCAAGCGGCGAACTTGTTTACACCATTGATGTGCCTGCAAATGTGACTTTGGCAGTGAATATATCTGGTGGTAGTGGTGATGCAGATTTATATGTGAGAAAAGGTGCTGAACCAACGAAAAGTACTTACGACTGTCGTCCTTACCGTAACGGTAACAGCGAAAGCTGTAGTCTGACGTCAGGCCAAGGTGGTACTTATTATATTAAGCTTATCGGCTACACAAGCTTCTCAGGTGTGAGCCTAGTCGCTAGTTACTAATAGACCTACACAAAACTAACCAAGCGGGCTTTTGCCCGCTTTTTTGTTGTCTCGACTTTATGTCTAAGCACTTGGTAACGCTCCTAGCTGAAGAGTCTAAAATAACTATTTACATAAAAGAACACTTGTACTATTTTGTAAATAGTACAAGTGTTCTTTTATGGTGCAAAATGAAATTTAGTTATTTTAATAATGGAAACGAAGGCCTACTTAATCGTTTTAGTCTGAGTGTAACTGGCACCATGTGCCGAACGATGCCATCTGTGACCTCTAGGCTTGGACAACTGCTGTTGATGAGCCCTCACGGGAAAAGGAATTATAGTTTTAACTACAAGAGGCCTAACAATGAAATAAATATTATGACTTCACTAGGTCGAGTTCACATTAATGTGTTTGGGGTAGGCAAAAAAACCGTGATACTTAGCCATGGTTGGTCAGATAATAGCAGTTGCTTTGATGCTTTGATCCCTGAGCTGGTCAGTTCTGGATACTGTGTAGTCGCCATCGACCATGTGGGTCATGGATTATCTGCTGGAAAACGTGCTCATTTGTTGGCCTTTGTTGAAGCACTTGATGTGTTAATCGAACGCCTCGAACATGAACGTCACGATATTGTCGCATTGATAGGTCATTCAATGGGCGCTGTCGCAATAATGAATTTACCAGACTACCGCTTAATGGGTAGACGACTCGTTAATATTGCAACGCCTGTGCAGTTTTTTGAATTAATGTTCTCTCGAGTAAAGCAGTCTGGAATTTCCGAGTTGATGCTCAAACAGGTATTAGAGCGGATCACCGCCAAGTACAATACTAAATGGCCAGCATTGGACACGCGTTTCGGACAAGCTATTAGCAAATTCAAACCTAATTTTATCCATGATGAGCAAGATAAATTTGCACCATTTGCTGACGTACAATTACTCGTCGAACAGCATTCAACACCACTGTTCTCTACCTCGGGACTTGGACATCGCCGCATTTTAGGAGATACTTCGGTAATCAAGCACATCACCAAACTAGTGTCATAGATAGATGAACAAAGGCGAAAGAACAAGACAAGCAATTTTGGAACAGGGCATGAAATTTGCCAGTCAATATGGTCTTGCCGAAGTCACTATTGGAAATATGGCTAAACGATGCAGTTTATCGCGCACCGGCCTTATTTCCCATTTTGAAAATAAAGAAGACATGCAAATGGCGATACTTGATTACTGTGAAGCCCAGTTTTTTGAGCATGTCGTTGAGCCCGCACGTGATCCTGATCCGCTAGTGCAACTAAAAAAGCTATTTACTATTTGGGCTGAGTGGACCCAAGAAAAATACAACGAAGCACATATGAGCTGCCCGTTTGTTAAAGCTTTGGTTGAGTTTAATTGTCATCTAGAAAGCCCCATTAGGGAAAAGGTAACAGAGCAACACAATCGTTTGTTTGCTTATATCAAACACAAGATAAGCTTGTGCATTGAAGCAAAACAACTAACCCGTGACATAGATCCCCAAGATTTAGCTTATCACTTGTATAGTCTCTATTTAGGACATGCCGTTGCCAAAAACACCGTACTGAGTGACAATGCCAGTGATATTTTTACCAGACAAATTACGCATATTTTAAACTCATATCAAACCGCAAATACCTCAGACTAAGGAAGCCTTATGTCGGTAATATTACTCTCCCACATCGATAATGATCAAATTGAACAGCTAACGACACTTTATATCAATACCTTTTCCGCGCCGCCAAGGAACGAAGTGATTGACCGAAATACAATCACTGCATTAATGAAAAAAGAAATTACGGAAGGGGAAGTGCGCATTCTTATTGATGAATCTGGCAAAAATATTATCGCCAGTTTATCCGTAACACCAATTGAGCATTTCAAAGACAGAGATCAGTTTAACTTGCACACTGGGCTGTATATTTCCAACTTTATGGTTGATGGCCAGATCCGAGGCAAAGGCTTAGGAAAGATATTACTTGCAGACACGTTAGCTAAAGCATCCCAGCCAATCCACACACGCTGTCGAGAAGATGCAGGAGCGGTCAATCATCTGTTTCAAAAGTCTGGCTTTGAGTTGGTGGCGACTTACACCACCAGCATGAATAACTCGATTGCTAAGCGGAATATCTATACCTATTTTCCTAAATAACCTCAGCTGCGTATCAGGGTTTTGGTAATCCAAAATTGAGATGGCACTTAGTTTTTAACATCCAATGATGGTATTTCGCTCAATATCAAGGTGTTTTTGCGAGGTAATAGCCAGCTATTACCTCGCAAAAACAACGAAGAGTGTGTGCAAAATAGCTTTATTAGGCAAATTTGCTTATGCGCAGCTGAGGTTAAATAACAGCGTTAACCATCAGTTGTGCTGCTTGCAGCACGAGACAGGCGATCATTGACTGCTCGCCACTGCTCAGTGACTGGTGGTTGTTCAACCACAATTCTTTTTGCATGCAGTTTATCTAATTCATATAAAGTAACGTATAACTTACTTCCGTATGTCGCCGCATCTTCCCCTAAAAATCGCCACTGCTTGTCAGAGATAGCAGCTTGCATAACCTGCTCTTTCACCTTGCTTGAAGACAGCACGTATTGAGTATCTGCAATCTTTCCATTGTACACTTCTGTAAGTAACTCTGCGGGACTCAAAACTGCAAGTGGAGTATTTGGTTGATAGTGAGCTTTAACATTACCAGGAACTACCTCAACATGCTCATACGGCACTGCAACTGGACAGCCAAGTACGTTCTCAAGTTGTGCTTGGGCAATTGGACCTGCCCTTAAAATGCGAGGCGTCGCTGATAGTAAATCAATAATGGTCGATTCTAATCCATGCTCACAAGCACCGCCTTCTAAAACTGCTGCAATACGGCCATCCAACCCTTCCAACACCTGCTCTGCGATAGTCGGGCTCAATTGCTTGTAGCGATTTGCCGAAGGCGCTGCAAGCCCACCGTTTAGCTCCGTTAATACCTGCAAAAATAGTGGATGAGCAGGTACGCGCAAGCCTATTGTGTCTAATCCACCGGTAACCACATTGGAGATATGGTCAGCTTTTTTAAGCAATAAAGTCAGTGGTCCGGGCCAGTAATGTGCAGCAAGTAAATATGCAGCTTCAGGAATATCCTTTGCCCAACGCTCGATATGGGTAACGTCAGGGATATGCACTATCAACGGATGGTTTTTAGGTCGTCCTTTCGCTTCGAATATTTTATTCACAGCAGTATCATTACTTGCATCAGCTGCCAAACCGTATACTGTTTCAGTTGGCAACCCAACACACTCCCCCTGTGTTAACAGAGCGACGGCTTCAGATACGGCGTGTTCGCCTTGCAATAATGATGTTGATAAGATTTTGTGCATGAATTACTCACGGATATTAACGAATTAGCATGTAAACTTTTGCTTTATCCATATTACGTTACCTAACTGATGAATGCTCCCAGTTAGATTTCCTGAGCTGTTTTAATAGCGAGCAACGGTCTTTGATGTTGAGCTACTAAAAATCAACCATAGGCAATAAGATAAAACGCGCGCAATTTTACCCGAACAACACGGAAACGCCATATTCTTGATAAGAAAAATGCTTAAACTTCACTAATCAACGTAACCAGTTAAAGGCACGTGCTAAGAATCCCCCGGCATTGTCAGTTACTATCATGCCATGGGACATAATGACGATGTCTGGTTGCCAAGCCATTATCTTTTGCGCATGTTGACGCGCAGTTTCCTTATTAAACATAAAGGTTAACCGCCAATCTAAAGGCGTTTTACCGTTGGGTGCCAAAATGCCGATAAACTGAGCGACTAGCTTTTGCCACCAGTTAAACTCTTGTCCCGAGAAGTTCTCGATTAAATCAGTCAAAATCAGCACTTTGGAAGCTGGATGAAAGAAAACACACTCTTGCATTGAAAAAGAACCGGTAAAAAGTTCTTGCGAAAGCTCGGCTTCCCATGGCCACTTTCGGTTTAGATTAAAAGAACCGTTAAACCGCAAATCTTTGCGTTTATTAATGACTTCTTGAGTGCCATAACTTTGCGCTTCAGGGTAGGCGTCGAGCCAGTCGCTAATGAATAAATGATGCAGATGATTTGGCGCAATTAGGTATTTAACTTCGCCTAACTCGAGTAATTTCAACTGTAATTCTCGGGATAGTCTTATGGGACTGTGGATAAATAATTCACCGTTTTGTAATCGCACTATCGTCATCCTGGTGGCATAAGGCATCTTACAAAACGACACCACTTCCCCCTCTACAACCCAAATATCTTCAGCCACTTTGTTCATCACTTTTCCTTGTCTAAAACCGATCACAGTACGTACCTAAAATAGCACTTAACCCACTTTTTAGTCCCTAATTTGCGTTAAACGAACTTGAATAATTGTCAATATCATCAATCAAACACACCAAAAACTGTTATATAAAACGGGAAATCCCCAAAAACAGAACAATCTACTTTATTGGAATAATGCCAGTTTTCGTAATAAAAACATCAAAAATTTCAAATAAGATATTTCAAACCCACCAAAATGAAACATAAAAAATCCACAAAATTAACAAAAGCACTCAAAAACAAAAAAACCTCACAAATAAAAAACAACCCAACTGTAAAAATATTATTACAGCTAAGTGCATAATAATTAAAGGTTATGAAATAGGAACAGATCACAAACAAAGAGGTCCAACCAGTATCTTTTTTCACCCCAAAGGTTGATTTCACACCGTATCTCAGATTAATTCTAGATGGACTTTGAGCAATAACTCACTTTAAGGATACAACATGAAATTAGCACTAATTACAGCTGCGATGCTTTCGAGCGCAGCTACCTCTGCGTTGGCTAGTAGCCAACTTGATATCGAACAACCGGAGCTAAAGCCTAATATTGTCGGCGGCGTAGAAACCCCTGCATATTCAAGACCATACCAGGTTGCACTTTTGATGAATGGCCGCCAAGGCTGTGGTGGTACACTGATTAGTCCAAATTGGGTTTTAACAGCCGCACACTGTTTGGACAGTGCCTCTACTTCAAGCCTCACTGTACGTGTTGGGGCTCATTCATTAAGCCGTGGTGATGGAGAAACGTTAAGAGTATCTCAGATTATTAGCCACGAATACTGGCGTGGTTCAAACGGTATTCAGTCAGGTTACGATATTGCCGTATTACGCTTAGCCTCACCAGCGTCAAGCCAATATGCTCCAGCAAAACTACCGACCACAGCAATTGCCAATCAGTATGCAGGCGTTGGCGCTGACGTTACTGTTTCAGGCTGGGGTTTAACTTCAAACCGAGGTCGTCCAAGTGATGTACTTCGTGAAGTGGATCTGCCAGTCATCTCGAACTCAAGCTGTAGCAGCCAACTAAGAGCTAACATACCAAATTCAGTTATTTGTGGTGGTGGGCCTAATGGTACATCTGCCTGTAACGGCGACAGCGGTGGTCCATTTGCAGTGCGAGTGGGTAGCGATTTCTACAGTATCGGTACCGTTAGTTGGGGAATTGCTTGTAGCGGTGCGACTGCATTTACGCGTACCACAAGCTACCTAGATTGGATTGAACAAAAAACAGGTGTAACACCTCCAAACGGCGGTGGTACTGATAACAAGCCTGTAGCGGATTTCACCTACAGCATTTCTGGTCAATCTGTTCAATTTACAGATAAATCAACTGATGACAAAGGCGTAGATTCTCGCTCTTGGAACTTTGGTGATGGTTCAACTTCTACTCAGGCGAATCCTAGTCACACCTATCAAACTGATGGCACGTATACAGTAACTCTGACGGTAACTGATACCAAAGGCCAAACTGATACCACATCAAGCTCGGTTAAAATTGGCCAACCACCAACATGTGCACCAGCATGGGATGCAAGCGTCAACTATGCGCTTGGTGACAAAGTTTCATTCCAAGGTTCTGTTTATGAAGCTACCTGGTGGTCAACAGGCGCAAGACCTGATCAGTATTCTAACGTTTGGAAAAAAGTTGGTGACTGTAACGGCTCGGATGATCCCGCTCCAGTAGCCGCTTTCTCAGCAACCGTATCAGGTCTAAGCGTTGCATTGACTAACTCGAGCACTGATAACGGTCAAATCGTAAAGCATCAGTGGAACTTTGGTGACGGTCAAACAAGCGCTTCGGTATCTCCTAGTCACACTTATGCAGCGGCTGGTACATATACAATTAGCTTAACTGTGACTGATGACAAAGGGCAAACTAATACTGCTTCTCAGTCTGTAAGAGTTGGTACAACTGGTGGCTGTGCACCTAGCTGGTCAGCAACTGAAGTCTACTTACAAGGCGATAAAGTGTCTCAAAATGGTATTGTTTACCAAGCACAGTGGTGGACACAAGGCGATTCACCAGCTGAATCTGGTCCTTGGGGTGTTTGGCAGGCAGTAAGTACTTGTAACTAAGCCTTTAGTAGTTATCACTATTAGCTTTTAATCTCAGTCCCAGTTAATCTATATGCTTCTTTATCATCAGGAAAACAGTGGAATGGGACTGAGTCAACAAGAGCATAGTGAATTACGCCGTATCGGTGAGCGTATCAAGAAAACATTAACAGCTGTGATGCGCTCACTTCCTCAAACTGCTTATAGCATTGGCGGATTTGCCCGATATGTTGGGTGTCACCGCTCAAACAGCCAACGCTTGTTTAACGCCTATAAATCAAAACAAGGCGAACAAGTCCTATATCACCTTCCTGGTCATCAGGCACTTATCGACCTAGGGGAACAATTACAGCCCCATTTATCAAATGAACTGTACCTTCAGTGGCAACAAATACCTGAATTATTCGCCAAAGTTATTCCACAATATGCACGAAGCCACGCTGAGCTTAAACGTTTATTAGAAAGCAAAGATTCGGAAGAAACCGAGCTGTCCAGTAAGGACAAAAGAGCACAGCTTTATTACGCAGCTAAGTCGCTGCTAGGTTTCAGTATGGAAGACATATTTAGTGCGTATATTTTAAGAAGAAATCAATATCGCCCGGGCTTTTTGCAAGAAATTGCTTTGATCAGCAAGACTGGAATTAAACGAGGCACTGGTGCACCGCCATTTGTACAGTTTTATACTCATCCGCACACCGAGAGTTTTGAAGGCTTGCAAAATATCACTGCCGACAGCAGAGTAAGTACCGATGTCTTTAGTATCGGAGTAGCGAAAGAACTTTCTACTCCTGGGCTCACAGAAGCATTTGCAAGTTATTCTCCCAGCAATTCAGGACTCGTTTTTGACCCAATTAAAGACGCGCCAGAGTTTGACGCGACGTTTATTTTTAATAATCCAGATGAACTCGTTGACCCATTAACCCATGACAGTAAATGTAGCTCGACAAGTATTTCGATTAAAAACCCTGCTAAAAAATTATTCCTGCTAGTGTTAATTGAAAAAGAGCTGGATAGAAAAAGTACCGTAAATGTAGGATGCTATCACGGCAACCAAAAAGTTGAAGAAGGCAAACTCAGCGCGACAGACATGTGGACTGAGCGCTTACCAGAATTTCCAGAACTCAGACTAATCGATCTTAATGCCAGACCACACTTACTCCTAAACTCCCCGAGTTACAGCGAAAAGCTAAATTATTTATTTCGCTATGCGGGTCTAAATACAGAAGACTACAGCTGTTACCTTTTGGAAGTCGAGTTTCCAATTTGGTCAAGCACTTACCGAATTTATTTTGAGCATGAATAGAACTCTAAGATAGGAATATAGGTTAAATTAGAGGAGCTTCAGACACCCCTTGTTTGACAAAAAGAGACCTATCTTTTTGTCAGGATAAAACAACTTGTGATACTCTCCAGACGCACCGTTTAAAGGAACAATTATAATGAATAAACTTACATTGAATGCATTAGCCGTTGCAGTAACACTTGCGCTATCAGGTTGTAGCGCTACTGCCACAACAAGTAATACAAATAACACTGCCGTTCAACAACAAAACTTTCCAAGTGTCGATATTAACTACGACTCGTTTACTCTTGATAATGGCTTAAAAGTCATTGTGCACACCGATAAAAAAGCCCCCATTGTCGCGGTAAATATCTGGTATAACGTAGGTTCGAAAAATGAAAAGTTGGGCAAAACCGGTTTTGCTCACTTGTTTGAGCACTTAATGTTCAATGGTAGTGAAAACTACAACGATGAATACTTTGGCCCATTTGAACGCGCTGGTGCGACCGAAATGAACGGTACGACAAACAGCGACCGAACCAACTACTTCCAAAACGTGCCAACCTCAGCTCTAGATATGGCGTTGTGGATGGAATCAGACCGAATGGGTCACTTACTTGGCGCGATTACTCAAGAAAAACTGGATGAGCAACGAGGCGTTGTACAAAATGAAAAACGTCAAGGTGAAAGCCAGCCGTATGGCACCATGTGGAATGTCATGTCTGAGCAGTCTTTCCCTAAAGGGCACCCTTACTCTTGGAGTGTGATCGGCTCAATGGAAGACCTTAATGCGGCTTCACTAGAAGACGTGCATCAGTGGTTTAAAGATTACTACGGCCCAAATAACGCGATTTTGATCCTTGCAGGTGATATCGATCTAGCAACAGCAAAAGAAAAAGCACAGAAGTACTTTGGCGATATCAAGCCAGGTAAACCTATCGCGCAACTTGATAGCTGGGTTGCAAAACGCACTGGTGAAAAACGTATTACGTTACAAGACAGAGTACCAGCGGCTCGCGTGGTTAAATCGTGGAATACCGCAGAGCTTGGCAGTTTAGATAATGAGTACCTTGATCTACTTGTTTCGGTCCTAGCTGATGGCAAAAATAGCCGCTTGTACAAGCGTATGGTTCACGAAGACAAAGTTGCTTCAAATGTGATTGGTTATAACTACTCTCGGACGTTAGCTGGTCAAGTGGTAATCATGGCTGACGCGTTACCAGGTCATAATCTAGATAAGCTTGAAAATATCATTGACGAAGAACTGAATAAACTGCTAGCTGATGGCCCAACTAAAGACGAATTATATCGCGCTAAATTCAGTCGAGCGGCAGGCTTTGTTAAGCAAGTTGAAGGTGTTGGCGGTTTCGGTGGTAAATCTGATTTACTAGCTAGAGGCCAGCTATACCATGATGACCCTACTTACTATAAGCGTTCATTTGAAATTCAAAATGGCGCAACGCCTAAGCAAATTAAAGAAGCGGGTAAGCGTTGGTTAACCGATGGTGCATTGGTCATTAATGTTGAACCATTCGCTCAATATTCATCTGCAGAGAAAGGCGCAGATCGTAGCCAACTTCCTGAAGTTAAAGAGTTACCTAAACTAGACTTACCAGAAGTACAAACCGCAACGCTAAGTAATGGTCTTGAAGTAGTGCTTGCACAGCGTACTGATACCCCAATGGTTAACTTATCACTTAGCTTTGATGCGGGTGCTGCTGCTGATTTTGGTAAAAAGTCAGGTACTGCAAGTTTCACGATGGATATGCTCACAGAAAGTACCCAGTCTCTTTCTAGTCTTGAGTTAGCCGCCAAGCAAGAACAACTTGGTGCGAGTATTTATGGTTATTCGCAACTTGATTATTCAACGCTGGCGATGAGTGCGCTTTCAATAAAATGGCAAGAGAGTTTGGCGTTATTTGCAGATGTGTTACAAAACCCAGCGTTTAGTAACGACGACCTTGAGCGCGTAAGAACACTAACGCTTGATAACATCCAAAAAGAAAAATCTCGCCCAAGAAGTAACGCATTACGTATTTTGCCACCGCTGCTCTACGGTGAAAACCATGCATATGGCCAACCACTAACAGGTTCAGGTACGGAAGAAAGCGTAACATCGCTAACTCGCGAAGATTTGGTTGCATTTAAGAACACATGGCTACGCCCAGACAATGCTCGCCTATATGTTGTCGGTGACATTGACATGAAGACGTTAACGGCTTCGCTTGAAGATACCCTTTCATCGTGGAAGGCTCCAAGCAGTGCGAAACCTAGCAAAGCGTTAAGCAAAGTCGCAGTACCAAACAAGCCTCGTGTATTTGTTGTTGATAAACCTGATTCACCACAATCACTTATCGTTGCTGGTTTACTTGGCAAAACCAAAGGTGAACTAGAAAAGCATCAAGACATTGAGCTGGATGTAATGAACTCAATCGTAGGTGGTACATTTACTTCTCGTTTAAATATGAACTTACGTGAAGATAAAGGCTGGTCTTACGGTGTATTCTCTTCTGTAATGACAACAGAAGGCCAAGCACCATTTTTAGTGTTTGCGCCAGTACAAACCGACAAGACTAAAGAGTCAGTTGCTGAAATCTTAAAAGAGCTTTCTGCATACACAGGTGACAAACCTGCAACCAGTGATGAATTAGCAAAGATTATCTCTAACAAGGTAGCTAAACTTCCTGGTGCTTACGAGAAGCAACGTTCACTACTATCTGCACTAGTAGGTGCTTACAACGATGGTAAAACGATTAAAGACTTGGAAAGCTACGGTCAAAACGTACAGCAAGTGACGCTTGATCAAGTAAAAGATGAAGCTAATAAGCTGATTGATACCAACAAGTTAACTTGGGTTATCGTCGGTGACAAAGCGAAAATCCAAGCTGAACTTGAAGCGTTGAATTTAGGTGAAATCACTTACCTTTAAAGCTAATTTGTCCAATTAGTTCTTGTACTAAAACAAAGCCACCGAATTCGGTGGCTTTTTTAATAACAAAATATGCTGACCAAGAAAAACTAACCTACTGAATACTAGAAATAGATAATGGTCGAGACCGCTTCTTCATCCGCAGTTTCAATAGACATTTTAATTTCGCGTTTTTTCCAATCAATATCCACCAAGCCATAATTACTGCCTGACTGATTGATAATGTGACGATCTGATGTACTTAGTTCAGCAATATTTTCACTCACGACGCCCACTCTGCCTGTTGGAATTGTCGCACCGCTTGGTGCACAATTGCCCCACTCTCCAGCGATACCTGCGTTATTACTGTCTACGTCGGTGTAACACCACGGCTTATCATTATCACGAGTGATACAACTGTCGTAAGTTTCCCCCAAATATTTGAACGGTAGCTTACACTGCTTGGTATAGTTGCCATCACCTTTGGTGTCTGCATAGATGGGTAAACGCAGCGGATTCTCAATATCATATGGCCAATTTTGACCAAATCCAGAAGCTGTCACTTCATAGACATTAACCTCAGCTCCATACTTTTCGCTCTCAGGCACCGTTTTTTGTAGCAACTCACCCCAATGTTGATCACCAGACATGAAAATCACGGCCTTGGTTTTGCCATTATTGATTGACTGCTGAACCAATCTTAATAGTTTGGCACGCTCAGAGGGGATCTCTGCCCAAGACTCATATCCCGTACCTGACATTTCAGACTCATCAAGTTCACTAATAACTTGTTCAAATTGCTTACCATCACCATAAGCACAATACTCTGAGCGACTACGACCTTGATTTAGTGGCGGAAGTACCTGAATACCACTGGCGATCAATTTTACTTCAGACGACTTTTGTAGCTCTTGCTCCAACCACTTCCACTGCGCTTCGCCCAATACCGTGCTACTGTCTCCCTCACACTTGCCATATTTTTCAAATGTTGGTGAACGGAAATAGCGCGCATCAAGTGTAATAACATGGGTACGTTCACCTTCAGGACCCATCATTTTCGCTTCGTAGATCCCAGCTTGACCGTTCAGTCTCGGATCATCTTTAGGTGCATCAAAGTGCCTTAAGAACTCTTTCTGGCTTTCTACTCGTGCCGGATAGTGCTTACCATCATTGTTCCAGCCATAATCGTGATCATCCCAAGTGGCCATGACAGGGATCTTCGCTTCAAGAAACTTTTTATAATCGCTGTTTCTTTTTTTGTCGTCGTACTTCTGACGCATTAATGCCATATCGGTAGTGTCAGCATAAATGTTATCCCCAAGCCATAAAAACAGATCTGGCTGTTGAGAAATCAATTTAGCCAAGGCTTCTGGCATATCCCCTTTGGGTTTAAAGCATGATCCCAACGCTACACGATCCAAACGTTTACTTTGTTGTGGTAATGTATGCGCGAGCACAGGCTCTTGCTGTGTAACTTGGCACTCTTCCCAGCTATCATCTTCCACATAACACCACGGAGCTGTGTGGTTGCGAGAACTGCATCCATAGAACTTTTCACCTTGATAATCAGAAGGGGCTTTACACACTTTACCAGTGACTGTTTTAAACTCAGGGATAGTTTCTGTACGGACATGTCCCCAAGTTGCACCTTCAACACTTTGTTTCAGATAACACCATTGCGAGCCCGCATTATTTTTATCAGTAGTACCTTGATAATCAGCACCTAAATAGCTGAAATTATTTTTACACGCATCATAATGTACTTCAGGTTCTGCGACTGCCATTTGGCTCAATACACCAAAGGAAGACAAAAATAACAACTTTTTCATTAATTTCCTCAATAACTTACACGCCTTTCATCCATGACCACTCTCCATTTAGGGGACAGAGTGTAGTTATTGAGTATTAAAGATTCGTTTACAATTTATGTCACTGGGAAGTATGTTATTCTATCGCTTGAAATAACCATGAAAATGAAAGACAGCCAACAGTGGCTGCCTAAGTTCTACTTGATAAAACTGACGTGACTGATGTGACTTGTTAAGTGTGCTTTAAAAGCTTCCAACTGCTTTGCATCAAACCGAAAGCTTGGGATAACACCTACTGATATTTGATTATACGGCATTGAAAAATAGGCTTCTTTACCTACTACTTCCAATGCGATTTTACGTACTTTGGAAAGCGGAAACTTAGCGTCATTGACACTCATATATGTATCACTAAACACCACCTGCTCAACTGGATTTTGTACTTTTGGGTGAGACTGGGTGTATCTATCTTCAGGCGTAATTCGATATCCTGTCAGCCACTCAACCGCCTTGATTAGCAAAACAGCAGATATGAGTAGTATATTAACGAAACCAAGCAATTCTTGAGACTGATAATGTCCGGTTTGCGTGTAGCCAAACATGGACAATATTATTAGCAAAAACACAACACCAAAACACCGTTTGGACTTTTTTGATAATGTCATATCTCTTTCCTTTTTGTTCGTTATTGTTTATCTAATCTTACGTGTGAAAGCATTTAAACTACAAACTTTGTTACACTTGCACATACACCATGTGTACCTGAAAGTGTATTATAGCGCAACAGACTCTATGGACCTGCATCGACACTTCAAAATACAGGGCTGAAGTGAATCGTTGCTTAGTTAACAATAACAACAAGGGCATTTTATGTTTACTAAATCATTGATCAGTGCAGCGATATTGCTGTCACTTTCTGCGGCTTCTTCAGCTTCAGAATCCAAACTACACCGTCTTGCGAAAGTCGCAAAGCCAACAGAACACCATGTAAAATTAAACTTAGATCCGAGTAAAGAGCGATTTGACGGTCAAAGCATCATTCACTTAGAAGTGTTAAAACCAACAAAAACCATTGAAATTAATGGCCTTGACTATGCCATAGAATTTGCAAAACTGGTTGGCGAACAATCATGTGATTTAGCAAACGAAATGCTTAAAACGGGTAAAGTGATTCTGAGCTGTGAACAAACGCTTGCACCAGGTAAGTATAAATTAACCGTAGACTTTAACGCGCCATACAACCGTCAAAGTGTGGGCCTATACAAGACCGTGGACCGCGGCACACCTTACCTATTCACTCAGTTCCAAATGAGTGATGCACGACGCGCATTCCCAGTCTTCGATGAACCTGAATATAAAATCCCATTTCAGCTAACGATTACCGCACCTGACTCACAAAAAGTGTTTGCTAATACTCAGGTTATAAAAACTGAAAAAAGCAATGGTAATACAACACACTATTTCGAGAAAACGTTACCACTTCCCTCTTACCTGATTGCAATGTCAGTTGGCCCATTTGAAGTAAGCCCAGTGTCTGGTATGTCAGTTCCAGGCAATGTGATCACACCAGAAGGAAAAAGTAGCGTTAGTGCTTCAAGTATTAAGGAAACGCCAAAAATCCTTAAAGCATTAGAAGACTACTTTGACCTCCCTTATGTATATTCAAAGCTAGATCAGGTTGCTGTTCCTGAGTTCCCATTTGGCGCGATGGAAAATGCGGGATTAGTCACCTATCGTGAAGATATTCTGTTGATCGATCCTGAAGCGTCTTCTCGTAACAAAAAGGTGTATCACGTCAATGTAATCGCTCACGAACTTGCACACCAATGGTATGGCAACTTAGTCACCATGAAGTGGTGGAATGATTTGTGGCTAAACGAAGCTTTTGCCACTTGGATGGCGGCAAAAATTACCAAGCAGCTTTATCCTGAGCTTGAAACACATTTAGATTTGCCACAAAACAAAGCAATGTATACGGATGCGAAAGTGTCAACACTGCCTGTCAGACGTACGATTAATACCGAAGCCGACATTATGAATGGCTTAAGACTCGCGTACGATAAAGGCAGCGCTGTGTTAAACATGGTTGAAAACTGGCTAGGTGAAGACGTTTTCCGCCAAGGTATGCGTAACTATATTCGTAAATACTCATATAAAAACGCGGAAGCTGCTGATCTGTGGCGTGAGCTTGGAGCAGTCTCAGGTAAAGACGTAGAGAGCGTACTGAGCTCTTTTATGAGCCAATCGTCTTTCCCACTATTGACCGTCAATAGTCAAGGTAAAAACCTTACGATCTCTCAGCAACGCTTTATCATTGAAGGCCAAACAGCACCTGAGCAATCTTGGCATGTGCCGATGACAATTAAATATGGTCGTGGTGACAAAGTAGTAACAAAGTCAATCCTGTTATCTAATAAATCAAAATCGATCAAGCTCGACTTTGAACCTGAGTGGATTTATCCAGACGCAGATACGTTAGGTTATTATCGTTGGAAGTTAGATAGTCAATCTCTGGCTGCGTTACTAGACAATGCCCCTAAAGTGTTAAACGTCAGAGAGAGACTTAATTTACTTGCGGGTACTACCGAGCTAATGGACGCTGGTAAAATCAACGCCAAAGAAATGATGACCATAATGGCGCGCTTTGTTGATGACGCGAACCCAGTAGTCGCTAAAAAGGCATTAGCTACGCTTGTAGCGCAAAAGAAAAGCTTCGAAGACGATTCAAACAAAGCCCTTTGGAAAAAACTGTTTACCACCTATGTTGAACCAGCCTATAAACAGTATGGCCTAACCGCAAAAGCAGGTGAACCGGCAGCTATTTCAGAACTAAGAACAACGCTACTTTGGGTGCTAGCAATAGAAACTGATAATGCAGAGATCATCAAACACGCAAGTGAGCAAGCAAAGATCTACCTTAAGGAGCCTTCAAAGGTAGATCCTTTCTTAGCAAGCATGTTCGTCTCTATTGCCGCTTATTATGGTGACGCCGACTTATTGGCAAAATATCAAAGTACCTTCGAGGCAACTAAAAACCCAGCCCAACGTACAGCACTACTTAGCGCTATGGGACTATTTGGTGGTGATTTGCAAAAGCAGGTTGCTGATTACTTATTGAGTGACAAAATCACAGCTTCAGATACTCGTTATATTGTCGGTGGTTTTGGTCAAGACGAGGAACGCAGAGCGTTATTCCGCAAGTGGCTATTAGAAAACATGGATGCGGTACTTACCAAACTTCCGCCATTCTTACAGCCAATGTTACCCGGCCTTTACTTCACGCAATGTGAAAAAGCGGAACTTAACACGATGAAGTCAATCTTTGCAGAGAAGGCTAAAGAAGTAGATGGCATGTCTGTAACCATTGATAAAGTGGAAGAAAGCGTTACAACTTGTCTTAATTTGAAAAACCGAGAACTCGCTTCTGTTAATGAATTCTTAAAACAATTGTAATCTGATTAGGCTTCAAGATTACCAACCAATTGTGGCGCTGTTAGGTTACGCGCCACTTTTTTATGCTTATCACATAGACGGAGATTTCCTTGTACAGACTAATGTTCTTTGCCGTATTACTTGTTGTACCGTTGTTAGGTCATGCAGAAAGTATCACTGACAGCAGCAGAAACCGAGTGATTCCAATTAAAAAGTATTTTCCAAAAGACACCAGCCGATGTAAGACCAAAACGCCTTGTTCGGTGGCTTTACTCAGCGCAGGATACGGTGTAAGCCACGAAAAATATACGTTTATTGCTGACTATTTAACCCAACAAGGGTATTTAGTTGTGGCCGTGAGACACGAATTACCAAATGATCCACCGTTGTCAGTCAGTGGCAACCTCTATGAAACACGGGCGGAGAATTGGCAACGCGGTGCTGACACATTAAGTTTTGTGCAACGTACACTAAAATCAGCGATGCCAAATTATAACTTCGATCAAGTAATGTTGATTGGCCATTCCAATGGCGGGGATATTTCGTCTTGGCTTATCAATCACGGCGCAACATTTGCGACCCAACTGGTCACATTAGATCACCGCCGAGTGCCATTACCAAGAGACAAGAATATTCAAGTGTTGTCTATTCGTGCCAGTGATTATCCGGCAGATCCTGGCGTTCTCTACCAAGCTAATGAGCTAGATAAAAGCCATTGCGTGGTCAAGGTTGACAACGCCAAACACAATGATATGTCTGATTATGGCCCGGCGTGGCTAACCACGGCCATTATCGAACAGCTGGAAAAATTTATTGATAATCAAGGCTGCTCTCAGCGAGCGGGATAATTGCTAACCGCTATTTTGTCTGGTTTGAAAAAACCAGACACTTCAAACCGCTTTCCACATCAATGTCTGCAAACTCTGGCGGGTTATCTAACCTTTCAACAAAATGTAATGCGGGAGCTTCTCGCGCCATTTCATCTATTAAGAACTGGCTCGTCACATCTGGAGAGTTTACACAAGCTAACACCTTGGCGTTTTCGGTCAGTAGTTCAGGTAAGCGCCTGAGAATTCTTTGGTAGTCTTTGGTCAACGCAAAACTGCCTTTTTGAAAGCTGGGAGGATCGATGATCACCAAATCATAAGGTCCGAATTTTCGTACTTTTCCCCAAGATTTAAATAAATCGTGAGCTAAGAAGCTGACCGAAGAAAGGTCATGACCATTTAATTTGTGATTGGTTCTTCCCTGACTTAAAGCCGCTTTTGCCATATCTAAATTTACAACTTTATCAGCGCCACCAGCAACCGCAGCCACCGAAAAGCCACAGGTATAGGAGAAGAGATTTAGTACCCGTTTATGCAAAGCATGCTCTCGTACCCAATCACGACCAAAACGCATATCTAAAAACAACCCAATGTTTTGCCTAGCACCCAGCGACAGGCCAAATTTAAGCCCACTTTCTTCAACCGTAGGTTTTGGATCAAGCTCCCCATAAATGACTTCAAGTTCCGCATCTCTTTGATAGCGATGTTGAATAGCTATCGACTGTACTTTACCGTCAAACCTTTTGGTGGACGGCAATGTGAGCAAAGCGGCATGTAACGCCTGCAAGAATTCGGGATCATGTTCTTTAAATAGGCTTACTAGTAAATGACCTTGTAGCCAATCTACCGTAACTTGCTCCAACCCCTTATGACAGCGCCCTCGGCCATGAAAGAGTCGTCTTAATTCGTTAGGCAATGGCTCATCGTTGACTAGCAATGAAATAAGGTCAGAAACAGCAGGTAAAACGGTCATAGCAATAATCAGGTTTGTGTAAAGGCGGGCAGTTTACTGGCTAAAGTGGCTCTAATGCAAATCAGAGTATGATTAATTCTAAGTTTATCTTAATAAGAAGTTTCAGTCGTGTGATGACCAAGAGGTAACAAGGATTTAAAATATCAATCAAAGCAACCGTAATCCTTCCCTCCAAATCGATATAATCTATCAATATTCAGAGCACTTTAAAAAACCAGTGCCCCACATACAGAATTAATAACTATGTAAACCAAAACCTATGTTCTAAAGCTTCACACAGGAGCCTTTTCATTAATCAGCGACAAGATATATCCTCTCCCTTGCAGTAGTCAAAAATAGTTTTATCGAATACCGCTCTTTGACGATGGTTAAGGGTTTTAGGCATGAGCCTCCATTCCTCTTTCCTAACGGTCGTATTACCACTGTCGGTAAACTCAACATCAAAGTAGCTAGTAGCCCACCAACTATGCGATACCCCCCCCTCGATAGCGTAATCATAAAGAACCAGGCTCAAATCACGCCTTTGCGCTTTATCTTGGCATGCCCTATCGCAAGTTACAGTGATTCTTTCTTCGTAGCTATAGGCATAATCATTTTGAGGCTCAACAAATCTAAGTGAACTTTGTTGCAAAAGTCCTAGCAAAAATCCATCCTTAGATGCCCGAACTTCAAATCTCTCATAGTCCGATGGAGACAACCCTAAAAGCTTTGCCATATTATACTGACATAGATCTGAGTAGACATCAGCCCGACCAGGATCTGAATCCGCATACATCTGACTAACTTCACTGCAAGACTGCAGAAATTGCATTACGTTTTCATTATTAAATTTGAGTTTAGTGGTTTCATATACTTCATCGGTGATAGCATATGCACTGCTATTAGCCAACAACACGCCTGTTAGCAGTACTGATTTCAATAATTTCATTTTTCCTCCTTGTTTGCATAACATATGCTGTGTACATAATAGCTACAATAGGACCAAAAACAAATAATCAAACAACTAATTAACACCATTTACTTTAAACTTTCCTTATAACTTGACATCAAACGAAGTGCGCAGAGGATGATTATGACATTCGTCATCATTACAATGACATGAATATTTGATATAAAGTAATGAACAGGTTCTAAAAGAAAAACAATGCGTTACTTTAACTATCCGCCTTCTTGGCTCGCGACAACAATAATTACTTGGCTTGCTGGCGCCACCCCCGTGCTTATGTACACTCCAGCCGGAGACTGGTTACCTTGGTTTCAGCACCTCAGCGTACTTATCTTAGTTTTGTTGTGTATTAATGAATCAACCGATGCGTATGGCTACAAAGTCAGGTACATCATGCTGATCCTGCTAGCATTGATGATACAAAGTATTGGTTTTACCACTCAAAGCTCTATTTATCTGATTTATAACGTTAAGTTTATTGGCATTTTAGCCTTTTACGCACCAGCCAGTATTGCGATTGGTACTATCTTTTTGTTCTCATTCAGTCACTTTGGTATTCATCATTTTTATTGGCAAGATGGTGATCAATTAATGAACACAGCCCTGTTCGCCTGTTTCCAGTTATTTGCATTTGTGGTGTGCAAACGCATGCAAAAAGAGCAAGAAGCCAGAGAAGAACTGCAGTTGGCGCACAGCCAGCTTTCTGCAACACAGGCGCTGCTAAGTCAAACCATTGCTAAACAAGAAAGACTGCAACTTGCTCGGGAGCTCCATGATGATGTCGGCCACCAAATCACTAGCTTGATAGTGAATTTAGATGTAGCTAGAAGAACGGCACCCGATCCGTTACAACAAATGCTGGACAGCTGTTACTTGCAAGCCAAAGATACCCTTAAAGGCATTCGAGACTTGGTATCGGATAAACGCACCAATGACGAGCAACTGGACTTAAAAAGTGCACTGGTAGCACTAACCAGTTCAGTCCCCAGACTTTCGGTGACACTGAATTACCAGCATCACCCATTATTAGAAAAGCTCAGCTATGCCAACTGTATTTTGCGCTGTTGCCAAGAAGCGATAACCAATACGTTAAAACACGCCAATGCAGATAAAATGGTAATAAGCCTAAGCACTGACAATGGCTTAATACTGTCGATTGCAGACAACGGCATAACCAGTTCAACTATCAACCTGGGTAACGGACTCTGCGGACTGAAAGAACGTGTTGAAGCCCTTGATGGCAAGCTAACCATTAACTCAGAGAAAGGCATGAAACTGCTGGTTGAATTTGGAGACTAACATGGACACAGTAAAAGTTGCTTTGGTCGACGACCAAGCGCTTGTCAGGCAAGGAATGAAAGCGCTATTGGCACTAAGTGAGAACCTGCAATGCACACAGGATTTCAATGACGGTAAGCACTTCGTTAGGCAAATGAAAGAAGCCAAGATTGACGCTGACATCGTTTTGTTGGACATGAGAATGCCTGAGATTGATGGTGTAGATGTGCTTCGGGCCATGGCTGATATCGAGGTCGACTTCAAAGTGATCATTCTCACCACCTTCAACGACACCGCCAAACTCAAACAGGCACTTGAACTTGGCGCATGCGGTTGCCTATTAAAAGACGTAGATTTAGAGGAGTTGGTTTCGTCGATTCACTCAGTGCATAAAGGCGACATTGTTATTCAGGCCGAGCTATCACAATCGTTACTACGTCCAGATCCGCTATTGGAAAGCCTAACCCCCAGAGAGCAAGATATTCTCAAACTCATTGCTCAAGGCTATTCGAATAAAGAAATCGCCGCTTCATTGTACAAAGCCGAAGGTACTATTCGGAACACCGTTTCAAGTTTACTGGCAAAGTTAGAAGTAAGAGACAGAACGCAGGCTACGCTGAAAGCTAAATCACTGGGGTTGTGTGATTAATACACAAAACAAATAGAATAAATAATGACACTCGTAATCAAGCATGAGTGTCAATGTTTAACGCACAGAGCAAGTCCAAATCGCTTAACTTATTCGTTATCTGAATTGTACTGTTCAAAAACCTGCTGCCCTGTTAACTTTTTGGTTTTATTGCTTAATTCATAGTAATTTGGTTTTTCATCAATGAATATTTCATTGGATAAATGAAAGTCTTGATCTTGGAACAAACCGGCAGGAAGGATGTACTCATTACTCGGTAGCAGGTGGTAAAAAAGATGCGTACCACAATTAGCACAAAACCCTCGTTCTGCCCACTCTGACGATTGATATCTGACAGGGTCGCTTCCGGTGAACGTAACATTTGCACCGCAATGCACGGCGAACAACGGTCCACCTGACCAACGCCGGCACATAGAACAATGACACAAACCAAGTTCTTTTTGATCTGGTGTTGTCACTTCGATATTTCCACACAAACATTTACCTTTCATCAGTTACTCCTTTTAATGTTTTTAAATCACTTTTCTGCTACCTACATAACAAATTTACTAAACAACCTCAGCTGATGAGAGATCCGTCCACATTACAAACCGGTTTGGTTTAACCCAACATCATCTTCACTGCCATCACTACCAGCAATATCGCAAAGATTTTTTTTATGATGGATACTGGTAGGTAATGCGTTGCTTTGGCACCTAGTGGTGCAGTAAACCAAGAGGTGCATATGATGCCGACTAACGCGGGCAAATACACAAATCCTGCAAATCCATCAACGAGGTTAAAATAGGTGCTACCAGAACTAACATATCCGATAGTACCGAATAATGCGATGACAATGCCACATGCTGAAGCGCAGCCAATGGCTTTTTTCATATCAACTGAAAAAAATGTTAACAACGGTACTAACAAGGCTCCACCTCCAATGCCGATCATGGCAGATAGTCCGCCAGTGATCGTAGTGAAAATAGTTAACACTGCTTTGTTAGGTATTTTATGGTCTTGTCGAATATCACTACTGCTACTAACAAACATTTTGATTGCTATTAGCACCACAGTCACTACGAACACGATACGGACAAGATGCTCAGGTAACCACGCAGCGATGAAGCCACTAATAAGAGCGCCTAGCGCGACACCAGCCATAACCCATGGAGCAAGTTCCCAAGGCACATTGCCGTTTTTATGATGTGCTAGCGCCGAAGAAGTTGAAGTGAATAGAATAGAAGCCAAGGAGGTAGCAATAGCAGCTATTACCACTTGTTCAGGGGGTAAAACCCCGAAATGTAGCAGAATGCCACTGAGTACGGGCACGATAACTAATCCTCCACCTATGCCTAATAGGCCAGCTAAAAAGCCAACTCCGCTACCAAGTAAGGCACAGTATAGGATCAAGACAACTAACTCACTCATTCCATTATCTCTAAATTTAGGTTTGGGAAATGACGAGTATATCAGCATCTCCTTTTTTCAATTATGCAAAACCCTAACATAACCTTTGAATAATCCTCATGTTTTAGATGAGTCCAATTCAACACAGGTGTTTAGAAATGCAGATTTAGTTGGCGCATTATGCCGTTTTTGACACGATAGAAAAGCACACTAAACGTGCTGTCTAACATGCACTTTTTCCTAAAACGACTAAATGATAGACTTCCACGTTTCGGCGTCATTAGCAGCTCTTAACCCATGAAAATAGATCTTCTCTTTCTTTATTGTCATCAGGGCCGTTAATAAAGCTAAAAGCGACAATAAAAGTAAGTCAAGAGCAAGTTTAATGACTCATTCTTTACCGAGGTATATTACTTTTTAGTTGATACTTTCTTCGTACTTCATCTATCAAACGATGTCTAGAACAGTTCTCTCGTTCGTGCGGTGCAAAATATGAGCTTGCTGAATCAAGTAAGTTCACAGCTTTTTCGAGGCGAGCTAATTCAGAGTCATCTAAACGCTCTTTTTCTAACAACTCGTTGATTTGGATAATTGCAAACTCTTTTGACGCGATATCTTCCGGAAGCCCACTTTTAGTGCACAAACCATAAATACCGTTAAGAAAGTGCCCCCATTCCTCTTTGATATGATTAGTTAAGCCCTGATTAACCTTTTCATTTGGTGATTCGTATCCTTGTTCTTTAAGCTGATTAATCCGGCTAATGTAACGAGATTCAAAGATACGATAGGCTTCATCTGCGTGTTTTATTGTTTGAACAATACCAAGCCAAGTCGCATATCCTTTGGCGTAGTATTCCATATCGTGAGTTTCGTCATGTTGCCCAAAAAACGAGTCACTGGATAAGTTCACTTTCAGTTTATATGAAGCTTGAGGCATTAGCAGAGCAGTTTGTAGTTCAACAAATGTTTCTTCTGTCACTTTGGTGATATTGAGCAACTCTGACTTAGTTAGATAATGCTCATTTAAATAATTAATCAGTTCCAACTTTTACCCCTTATTCCATTTTTTAATTCTGCTTCACCCAAAATAGAGCGACGACCAAAAGATATCACAAATAGAAAAAACAAAACACCGGATTGTAAGGACTTAACTATTTAATATAAAAGCTAAAAGTAAGATCTGTGGCACAGAAATAAGTGGCAGAAATAAAGCCAGCTTCCAGCTATTTGTCGTTTCTTTCAGAATCATCACTTCGGTGTAATCTGTTGCTACGCCAGCCATCAAAAAGGCAAAACCATTTCCCGGCGCTTGACCTCGTTCCACGATATCTGCAGCAATTGGTGCAGATCCTTCTGAACAGACTTCTAAGACCGTTGCTACGAATACAGTCATGGACAGGCCCAATAATGTTGGGCCAAAATATTGCTGAAATGTTGATTCATCCAAAGAGGCTTGTAATAACGCAGCAATGAGCACGCCAATCAACAGCCAGCGAACCACCATCTTTGAGTCGATTAAGCCACGCTTTACTATGTTGGTAAATAGGCTCACGTTCATCTCAACCGACTTCAACTGAGACCTTGCTTCATCCCAGAACTTAAATTCTTGCGCTGCGTCTGTTACTTTATTGGCTGGGAGTACATCACGCTTTACTAACAGGTCAAACATCCACCCTGTTGTAATCGCCACCAGCATCGAAAGTACAATATAGACGAGAGTCCATTGCACCCCTATTAATCCGATTAACACTAGTGTGAATGAAAATGAGTTCCATGGACTGGCTAACAGAAAAGCAATAACTTGCCCTGCACTGGCACCACGTTCATACAATTTGGCGCCTATCATCAAGATACCGTGGGAGCACAAATCCAACAAAACACCAGCGGCCGTAGCTCTAAGCAATCCAGAAAAGGTTCCCCCTTTACCAAGAGCAGAGGTAACAAACTGTCTCGGTATGTGTGATAACAATCCGATGAAGACCATGCCAATCGCCACCCCCCACCAAATTTCACCAAGCATATGATGCGTGCTTTGCGTTAACTTACTAAGCCAAATAAAATCAGATAGTTGGGATGAAAAAAACTGTTCCCCTAGCATTAATGTAGTTACTACCGATAAAGCGCCCCAAAATAGCAAATCGACGCGCTCGCTTGTTCGTTCCTGCGAGTCTTTTTTATTCGGCTTTTCCTTGTGGCAACAATCTGAACTCTGTTTCATGCATTCATCCTGAAAATTGAAGATTACACTTTAGTGTAGATCCTGAAATTGAAAGATCCGAGGTACAGGGCATTTTTAACAGCACTGTAAATAACATTACTTTCACCTACCCTCTGTACATTTGTTCAATACGATGATTGATATACAGCAAATACTCAAATCACTGCGACCGTCAGTTTGCTTTAATTTAGGTCCAATAAAGTTACATAAAAAGTACAAATACTAGTCATAAATTACTAATTTAAAACAAAATATTTGCAGTATTCATTAAATTGTGACAACGTTTTCAAAACATCTAAATCACCATAAAAATGACCATCAACAGAGTACTAACTATGACAGCAACGATAAAACTCTCTCCTATCGCGCTCGCCTTGTTGGCAAGTTCATCAGCGATGGCGCAAGACGCAAGTAATAACGAAAAAATAGAAACCATTTCAGTGCTCGGTTCAAAAGTATCTAACCGTACGGCTACCGAATCGACTTCACCTATCGACATACTCGATACCGAGCAATTGAATAAAGGCGGCTTTACAGAACTTGGGCAAAGTCTGCAAGCAACGGCCCCATCCTTTAACTTTAGCCGCACTCAAGTTTCAGACGGTTCGGATCTATTCCGCCCAGCCACCCTAAGGGGCTTGCAACCAGACCAAACTCTGGTGCTTATCAACGGCAAGCGCCGGCATACACAAGCAATATTTGGCCTTTCAGGAACCGTAGGCGCTGGCGCTGCCGGTACGGATATGAACTCAATCCCACTTATGGCATTGAAAAATGTCGAAATTTTAAGAGACGGTGCGGCTGCACGATATGGTTCAGATGCTATCGCTGGCGTCATCAACTTATCGTTAAATGACAGTACCGGAGCAACTAGCGGCTTTTTCCAAGCAGGCTCAACTGGTGAGGGAGATGGAGATTCATATTCATTCGGCCTAAACCGCGGCTTTGATTTGGGCAATGAAGGTGGCTACATCAATCTATCATTAGAATACCGTGATGCCGATGGCACTAACCGTGCAGAGCGCGATACAGGCGGTTCCTCAAGCATTGAGCCAGGTCAATTGTCAGATTCAGTAAGGTGGCGTCAAGGTAATTCAGATAGCGAATTCATTTCTGTTTTCTATAATGCTGCGCTGCCAATTGGAGATAAAGAGCTGTACTCCTTTGCTGGATTCTCAAACCGAACGGCGTTTGGGAACGGTTTTTACCGTGACTTTAATCGCGCAGAACGTAATGTACCTCAAGTGTATCCTGACGGCTTTTTACCTAGAATAGATAACGAAGCGGAAGACATTTCATTTGCAATAGGAGTGAAAGGCGATATTAACCCGGATTGGAATTTTGATCTATCGACCGTGTATGGTGAAAATCAATACGACTACTCTTCTTCCAATACCATTAACTCGTCATACGCTGCCGAATATCTATCCAAAAACCCAAATGCATCAGACCAAGAGATCGCCGACAATGCAGGGCCTAGAGGTGGCTACTCAGGTGGATTCAGGTTCGATCAATGGACAACCAACTTAGACGTTAATGGCATTATAGAGATCAGCGGTGCTGAGCCAATTTATCTTTCAATCGGTGCAGAATATCGTAAAGAAAACTATGAAATCGTACCAGGAGAAGTCGCTTCTTACGCCTGTGGCTTATCAAACTCAGACCGTTCTTTCCCATCGGTGATCAATCCAGAGGTATTTGCGGATTGTGGCTTCCAAGCATATCAAGGTTTACGTCCAGATGCGGCAAACAAAGCAGACAGGTCAAGCCATGCACTATATGTGGAAGCAGAAACGCTACTCAACGAAGACTGGTTAGTGAGCGCAGCACTGCGTTATGAGGATGTCTCTAATTCAAATGACGATACCATTTGGAAGCTGGCAACTCGCTACGAAGTGACCGACGATTTTGCCATTAGAGCTGCAGCATCGACGGGTTTTAGAGCGCCATCTTTACAGCAGTCTGGTTATACCGCATTTACGACAACACTCGGTAGTGACGGCACACTTGCAACTTCTTATACAGCTACGGCCGGATCACCATTTCCAGCTGCGTTAGGTGTCGATGGTTTGAATCTAGAGTCTTCAGATAATTTCAACTTAGGTTTGGCATGGGATGTCAGTAATGACCTTTCAATTACCTTGGACTTTTATCAAATTAAAATTTATGACCGCATCAACCTAGGTAGTTTCATCGGTGTTGATAGTGAAGCGTTGCAAGGGTTCCCACAAGCAAACGCTGCACTAAAAGAAACCGGTGCAGTACAAGGTAACTTTTTCTCAAACTCACTGGACTCTACAACCAAAGGGATCGATTTTATCGCGTCCTATAGCATGGACTTAAATGGCGGTGAACTCGATATTACATTTGCTGCAAATAAGAATGAGACCGAGATTGATCATGTTAATACACCAGAAGGGATCCCTGAGAACATCGCACTAGATGAACAGAGACGTTCTTTCCTTACACATGGTCAGCCACAAGAAAGAGCAACGTTGACCTTTGACTATGAGCAAGAGTCATGGAACGCCCTACTCAGACTGAACTATTTCGGTGAAACAGAAGTGAGTTACTTTGCAGGAAAACACATCGTAATTCCTAACTTTCTATCCCCAACCAATAGCTGGAAGCCAACCAGTGTGGTTGAATCAGCGATGTTAGTTGATATCAATATGGGTTACCAGTTAACTGAGGACGTAACCCTCTCAGCTGGTATTGACAACCTCTTTGATGTTACCCCTGATGAATTAGGGGAAGATGAAGTACTCAACTTTATTACCAACGGTGCAATGCGTTATCCACTTCGCGCACTGCCTTATGGTTTTGACGGTATGACGTACTACGCAAAAATCGACTTCCGTTTTTAAAGTCGATATTAAACCTCATTTAGGTGGGGCTGTTATGGCCTCACCCCATTGAAAATTACGACCGAAACTCCTTCTCTATCAAATAGAAAAACCAAAAATTAATCTAACAATCAACACTATACATTAAAGTAAAATCAATTTAACATTATTTTCACTTCGTTTTTCTTGAGCAAATCACATGGTTGCAGAAAGATGCTATCGAGTAGCAGGATTAACCCTGATGCACATCAACTAAAACAATAATCCATTGAGCCTAACTCGAGGAAATCATGAAGAAAAATACATTACTGGGATTAATCATCTCGACAGTCGCTGCCGCAACATGTGGCTCTGCATTTTCCTATTCAGATCCAAGTAACTGGCCTTATAGTGTTGGTTGGAGGTACAACCATTTATCCGTTGTCGAACATTCAACTAAGGTTTACGCTGGTCAACATGACGCGAATACCCCAGTGTACGTTTGCCAACACGGTAATCTTCCTGGAAAGTTAACCAATGGTAAGTGTTATGTTCCTTACCGAGGACGTGAGTACGGTTCAACATCATATAAAGCCTTATATGTTAGATATAAGGATCTAGAGTGGCGAGGTAGATTGGGCATACCGTTTGTCGCAGGTGCCCTACCCAACGAAATAAGAAGCGATGCCGTTATCGGTGGACAGGAAGGTGGCTACGATGTATTCATCTGTAAGGGTAAGCACTACAACCACACCGTTGTGGGAAAATTTGTGCGTGGTCATGGGTGTTACTTCAGTCATAATGGCCGTGAACATTTATTGAAAGTCAGTGAAGACAATTTTTATGTATTGACTGATAAGCGGCCGGGGTTTTAATCAGCTGAGCTATAGTCCAATCAAAAAACGGTGAGTCAATAACATATAAGTTATTGACTCAAAGTTATTTTTAATAACCCATGTGCTGGTTTAGAAACCCAAAGATTTGTCCTAATATTTGTTTTTGAATAGCCTTTCGATCCACACCGTCTCTATCTTTACACAATGGTACACCTTTAACTTTGCGGTCACTATGGCACTCATCGATATAAACGAAATGTCCCGCACCCTGCCCAACACCTATCAATTGAGCTGTTTTGATATGGTCTGCATAATATTTTGCGTGGACGGTATAAGGTAAAAAATCATTTTCAATGGAGCCAAAGATCAGAGTTGGAACATTAATTTCTCTAAGGCTTGATGGATTAACAGCATGGCCAAGCGCAGGGTCTAATGCAACCAATGCAGCGATACGAGGGTCTCTCATGTTTGTTTGATACTCACCAATTTGACTTAATTGTGCTTTGCTTAATGGTGCGACTTGCCGTTGGGAGCCATAGTTGCATCCTTTATCGGTTTGCCCTAGCTCCGAAGTACAGTATTTTTGTGATTTACCCGCCTCTAACTTTGCACCAGCCATTGCTAACGTGGTAAATCCCCCAGAAGAGTGCCCTAACATCAGCACCCTATCCGTTACCAAAGGTTTGTTAAACAGACCTTGCTCTGACAATCGATCAATGGTGAAGTTTACTTCTTGTGGTCGCTGCCAAAAACGCATCACCACAAAAGGATCAATTGACTCAGGCCCATATACCCAAGACTCTTGGTAGTGTGCAACACCCGCTACAACCCATCCTTGAGACGCCAGTGCATATCCTAACCAGTTCATAGCATGAGGAGAGCCGAATGCACCATGAGAAATAACAGCAATCTTTCTGGCATTTTGATTATCAGGCAAACAAACTTGCTCACGGCAAGATCTGTCGCTTGATTGATGCCACAATTTTACCTTTAGTGGTCGGTTTTCAACGGTATCGAAAAACTCAACTTCGGTAGTTTTTAGCTTAATTCCCGCCGAAGGCGAAGCAACCGCTTGGTTGATCAGTAAACAGGAAATCAAAGTAACAGCTGTCCAGTATGCAAGTTTTAACTTCATGATATTTCTCTATTTCATAAACTTGGCAACATCATATCTTAGGAGTTTGCGCTTTGCTGTGCAGAAAGTGCGATATCTCGATTTTTAACCAATAGCGAAATACAACTCTGTTTGTAAGTCCTCTGCGGGGGTATCAACGGGATTGTTAAGATAGCATTGTATGATCTGTTGGTCTTTTAGTTTAATACGGTTCGGAATAACCCATTGCGCATATATCTGAGAAATAGTCCGCCACATCGAGTTGTGAGGCCCTAGATGCTTAAAGCTCGCCCACTTACCTGCTTGCCAACTAAAACTATCAAGCTCAGTGTGAGATGTTGCAAGACCGTCCAAAAAACCACAGAAGAATCGGCTTTTTTGCTGCTCACCTACCCACGGATTGTCTATTGAAACCCCAATGGGCTTTACTGCCGTAAAGCTTGCCAGTTCAGACCGACTTGCTAGCTGAGCAAATAGCTCTGACGCCAACAATGAAAATGACTGTTGGTTAAAGCCACAGCCATACAACCCATAAACTCGCTGTTCTGGTAGCACATGCCACTTAGGCTGTAATGCCGGATTAAACGACGGCTTTTTTGGCAGTAAGTGACTTGCTCTATCATTGCTAGGAAATCTGCCGCTGACCACATCGCTTGGCGTCAACGCAAAGTGTTTTTTGAATGCTCTGGAAAAAGATGATGGAGAGTCGTAGCCTATACTTAATGCCACTTCTATCAAATTATGATTGCCTTGTTTAATGGAATATAAGGCCTTTTCTAATTTTCGACGCTGTATAAACTCCCCTAGCTGATAACCCGTTGCACTATAAAAAATACGGTTGAAGTGATATTTAGAATAGCCCGTGTAGCTAGCTAACTCATCTAAATTAATTACTCGTTCGCTGTTGTCATACACATACTGAGCAACATGATTAATGATATCTGAATAAACACCGCTCATTTATTAACCACACCTATTGTTATATCGATTGATTATAGCCTTCATATAAACTAGATTATTTCCTTATCAAAACACGGTTATATTTCATATATCACACAGAAAAAGTCGTAGAACTTACATAGTTCTAGTTCTAATTTTTGATTTTAATCTTTAGTCTAAAAAAATTCATTTGCAACTTCATGATTTTCTTAATGGTAATTATATTTACATCGAGAAATACAAATAAACACGGCATTCCTCATCAAATTTTAATGCGCTAAATACTAACTTTATCAAACTATAGTAATTTTATATTTCATAATAATTTTATAAAACAATATATTGCCAAATATATATTGTGAATTTCGGAATAAAGACACCAAAACTGTTAACGTACATTTTCTCATAATCGCAAATTGTTACTTGATGTTAACACAACCCTTGCGTACTTTCCTTTATCAGGTACCACACTCAAACTAAGGAAACACAATGAAAAAAACATCCATAGCTTTAATCACATCAGGATTGTTCTTTAGCCATACCGCTTTGGCAAATCCGTCAATTGAAAACGTCGTCAAACTACTTTCTGGTGGCGAGGACGTTCAATATTCTGTTATGCAAAACCCAGCTAAGACTTTGCACTTGCAAACAACTGAATATAGTTTATCAATGCCAGGGCAAACTACGTATACCCTGGAATTCGATAGCAGCGAAATAAAAGAAGTATCTGGCACATTATATTTAAGAGATACGCAAGGCAACATCACAGGTGCTGTGAGCATATCCAGAGATGGGCATACTCAGGGACATCTTTATACGCCAGAAGGCGAGTTCAAACTGATCAGCATTGGAGACAAACTCGTTATCATGGAAAACAAGATCCCTGCGGGTTTAAGTGAAGAGGCAGAACTTGATTATATGCCTCAACTAAACCATGGCTTAAATTCCTTGCCCGCACGAGCAACGAACTCAATTTCTGGTGTAACGGCAATGAACAACAGCGGTGTATTGCGCCTATCTTTATACTACACCAATGATGTTGCCAGCATATTGTCTGCTGCGGGTATCAATCCTAAACATTATTTTGAGTTTTATGTAGATAAAACAAACCAAGCGTACAAAAATAGCGATATTAACGTTTCGGTAGAAATCGCGAATATCAAACAAGTAAACTACAACGAATATAATCCGTTTATATCTGCTATCGATTTTTGGCTAAGTGAAGGTGATAACTTCAATAAACTTAAAGATCTTTTTGGCAACAATGACTTTATCTGGCCAGGTAATGCAATGGACGCAGAGCTAACCGAAAGCAACAAGTATGGTACCGATATGGACATGTTGATCACAAGTCTTCGTCAAGGTTACTGCGGTATTGCAAGAACAATTGGGGCTGATATTCGTGAGAAATCTATGGCTGTCACCAATATGTTCTGCTTACAGACCGGAACTTTACCACATGAAATGGGCCACCTATTCGGGGCTGAACATAATTGGGAGTCAACTGGTGCAGTTCCAATAAGAGCCCAATACGCGCATGGTTACTATGACGCAGAAGATTGGTCCTTTAGAACCATTATGTCTTACAGCTGTATCAGTTCGGCTAAAGGTCCCAAAGAGTGCCCCAGAATTAATTACTTTTCTACGCCCCGTAAAGAGTTTAACGGCAAGTATATCGGCACTGCTGACGAACATGATAATGCCCGTCAACACAACGACTGGACACCCATCATCACTAATTTAAGCACTGGTGCAGATTGCCAACAGTTTGATAAATGGCAGAGAAATAAAGCGTTTTTAAAAGGCACGGAAGTGGTTCAAGATAGCATGCTGTATCGTGCTAATTGGTGGAGTTATAACGATGCACCAAATGCCAACAGCAGCAAAAGTGAATGGAAGCAGGTTTGGCAACGAGTGACAAATTGCAAATAAGGCCATTGAGGATTAGCCTTTATGCGCTCACTGCATTGTTTTTGTCATTGTAATCAGCAACATCGATCACTTTAACGACAACAAACTAACATTGATTGTTATAAATATCAATTAGTTATACTCTATCGACAGCCGTTCTATTCGGTTGCCGATAGTAGTATAGAAATAATCTTGAAGATTTTTAGTTTGGATAGCTATCAATTAAGTCTAATTTCACTCCGTTAGACGTCACAGCTTCTTCCAAAGCAGCAATTGTTCTTGGAATAAACTGACTGCTGTCACCTACCACAGATTGCGCCAAGGCACGACCTAGTGCTTGTGAAGAAAAACCACCTGAAACTTTAGTAAAGCTATAATAGATGTTCATTTTGTAACCATCTTTATACGGCATCAAACAAGTGAAGAACGTTGTATCTTCAGCACCAGCGAATGAATCGTTTGAAGTTGCTTCGATAACCGAACCTTCACAAGAAGGTATTTTTACTGACGCGCCAGCAAGCGCTGCTAAACCTTTTGCGTTAGCAAATGGATTAACAAGTTCAAAACGTGCAGCGTCATTAGGCAACGTTGCTGGTGGAAGGCTATTTTCAAACCTAACTGAATCAGCATTTCCCTGCATTGCACTTTTCAGGCTTGAAGAAAGTTTAGAAGTTAAGCTAGAAGAATAAGTTGTCTTGATGTCATAGATTTTATAACCTTCAAAACGCTCCTTTGTAGGCGTTAAAGAAGCACACCCTGCCATCGTAAGTACTGTAAGCGCTGTTATTGTTTTTTTCATTTTGAGAACTCCAAATCTCGCTTTGTTTTATGTCGTGTTTGCCAACCTTTTTTGGTAACAACGTATAGCTAGTGACCAACTTATCACTTCACTGTTTACCATAATGAAATTATATAGAACGCAGAAAAGCTCTAAAAAGGATGGTTGTTTCTATATTTTACACGATTAAACAAAGAAAAGAATAGTTTCGAAAATATTAATAATATGAAATTAACTTGAGATGATTGGTTACATAATCTGTGGGAAAACCATTTAGACAACGATTAAGTCTGTCTAAATGGCTGTAACAAGTGTTATTTGCTCTGTTTTCTTACTCTGGCTATTCGAGAGCGGTTTTTTAATCTTGCTTCGGCACTCGCTTGTCCGGCTGGCTTGTTAGTGCGCGCTTTTCTACGTTTGTGTGCAGGCTTTTTCTGAATGGTTTCTACCAATTTTTCACGATTAGCAACTTCATAACCTGGCAAGTAATAACGAGAGATTTGCTGGCCGATGAGCTGCTCGACGTTGATCAAATCGGCTTCCTCTTCACGGCTTACAAAAGTAATCGCATAACCAGATTGACCCGCCCTACCGGTTCTGCCGATGCGATGCACATAATCTTCGGCAAGATAAGGCACATCATAATTGACCACCCTTGGCAAACCAACGATATCTATACCTCGCGCCGCAACCTCAGTGGCGACCATCACTCTGACTTTACCTTCGGTAAAATCACGTAATGCACGTCGGCGAGCGCCTTGCTTTTTGTCACCATGACAAACATTTGCTTCAATACCATCTAACTTAAGTTCTTCCACCAGCTTATCAGCAGTTTCTTTCATATTGACAAACACCAATACCTGCTGCCAATTTTTCTTGCCAATGAGCTCCGAAAGTAACTCACGTTTGCGCTCATCTTTAACCGGATAAACAACGTGGCGAACGGTTTCAGCTGTGGTGTTTTCTGGCGTCACTTGGATTAATTCGGGGTGTGATAAAACCTGTTTAGCAAACTGTTTAACTACAGAAGGGAAAGTCGCTGAAAATAGTAAAAGCTGCTTATTTTCATCCACTAAATCGATCACTTGCTGCATGTCTGCAACAAATCCCATATCTAACATGCGATCGGCTTCATCCAGTACCAGGTGTTTGATGCCACTAAGGTTTACGTTGCCCAAGCGAATATGGTCTAACAACCTACCAGGGGTTGCGACTAGTATATCTACGCCCGCTTTTACTCGTTCTGCCTGACCATTAATGTTAACACCACCAAATATGGCCTCAACTTTAAGGTCTGTATATTTGCAAAACTGCATGCAATTGTTAGCGATCTGCTCAGCGAGTTCTCGTGTCGGCGCCAATATTAACGCCCGAGGAATTCCGGTAGATTGAGTTTCGAGTAATTTTTGAATAATTGGCAGTGCAAAAGCAGCGGTCTTCCCAGTGCCGGTTTGTGCCGTTGCGAGTACATCTTTACCTTGTCTCACTGCTGGAATTGCAGCTTGTTGAATGGGTGTGAGTGTATGAAAATTGATGTCTTTTAACGCATCTAAAAGCGGCTGAGAAAAACTAAATGCTGTGAACTTTACCATGATAACCTGCGACCGAATCGAGAACGGCCGCAGATTATAATGGACAATCGGACTTTTAACAAAGTTTAAGAAGCGTCTCGTCGATTAATTTCGGCGCATGTCCTACATAATCACTTTCTTTAAGTGCCGATATTAGCGCAATGCCCTGCTGCTGCTGAGATTTGGAAAGAGGCACATAAGGCAGTCTAAACACAGGATTCACTTTCCCGGTCATGATCAATGCCGTGTTAATTGCGATGGGGTTAGGTTCACAAAACAACCAGTCCATTAATGGCTGTAATGATTGGTTAAGTTCAGCATTTGGTTCATCCATTAACTGTCTAAATAAACCCGGAATTAAATTTGAAGCTACCGAAATAACGCCATGAGACTGGCTATGATGGCGGCTATCATGCGCTTGGTCATCGTTACCGGACCAGCACGCGATCCCCTTTGCTTCATAGTGTGCAATGCGAGCGTCACCAGCACACTCTTTCATACCAACAAAGTGTTGATGCTGAGACAGTGGTTCAATAATATCTGGTGTAAGATCTTGACCTGTTCGCCCTGGCACGTTGTAAATAAAAGCAGGTCCTACATCAAGTACCTTGTTAAGATGTGCCACCACTCCAGGTGTCGAAGTTTTGCCATAATATGGGTTAATTTGTAGTGCACAGTGCATACCAGAGGCAAAACCATACTCTGTAGCTTTAATCGCTTCTCTGGTGTTGTTACTACCTGTGTTTCCTATAATTAACAGCCTATCACCAAACTTATTTGCGCTGTGGGCTATTAGCATTAAATGCTCTTCCCAATTCATCAGTTGGCCTTCACCTGTCGTGCCACCAACGACGATACCATCCACACCGCCTGCTATTTGCGCTTCAACCAGTTGATCGTAACTGTCCAAATCAATTTCGCCATTCATGGTGTAAGGCGTTTTTATGGCGGTAATTAAACTTGCTTTTTTTATCTTTTGAATATTTTCCATGGTACTTCTTGCACTTGAATAGTTATCGCTATTTTTATCACATAAAGTCAGTAAATCCGACCCTCAATCTTATGCTTCAATAAAATTTATCACTCAATTCCAGAAAAGCTTGAGTTTTGTATAGAGTTACAGCACAATTCAAATACTGTTTATATATACAGCATTCTATTATGAGTCTCACTAACTTTTTAAACACACATTTTTATACCACTGATGAGCTGAGCGCTGGCTTAAGAATTGACGAATCATTGTTAGGTGAATGGCAAACAATGAGCTTATTCCCGAACCCCAGTTACAGCTTAAATAACCAGATAAAATGTAGCTCTTATTTTGGTCTGTATGAGTGTGAAGAATATACCAACTACTACGCCAGAGGGTTGCTGACATGGGGGCAGTTACTTATCAAACATAAAGTTCAGCAGTCGTCTGTCGCTTTCGAGTTATTTTACCAAGCTTACTGTGACACCCTTGGTAAGTGTATAGAAAGAGGCTTTTGCTCAGAAGATCCTAGCTTCGGTGATGATATTAGTGAGCACGTCCAGCAAGTATGGCAACAGTTTTTATGTGGTAAGTACGGTGTGATCAGTCAAAACGGGTTAGTTGAAGAAATTGTTTACATAGATTTAGGTCGCTCAATCATCGATGACATTACCGAAGGCAGAACCGCCAATTGTATTGAGCCTGAACAACGCCCTGCGTTGTATAACGCCATTAAGCTTTTAAACAAAGCGTTAGCCGCGGATACTCAGGCTGAACAGACTCAGTCACTTAGAAGTAAATACATTGATTCACTTATAAGAAAGTACGATTTATCGCTTAAATAGCCGTTATATCCTTTGCTCAAGGTGTGAGCGTAAAATTTCAAATGCCTTGAGCACTCTTAATTGAGCTTCACACAAGCTATCATACCAAGCATCGAACAGTTCGTCGTCTTGTTCACTCAATGTTTGATATTGCGCCAGCAGCATCACGATATCACTGTTAGTACAGGAGATGTCATCAATCTCTTTAAGTAAAGCCGAATCATCTCTGCTATGTAATTTGGCTAAAATTGTGTTATCTAGCTCAGGTTTATTATCCATTGTCATTGCTCAATCCATCTAAATCAACGATCTGGTCAGCCTTAGTTTGGTATAAGTGGTTAGCTAACCTATTAAAATATGGAGAAATATCTATATAAACTACTTGTAAAGCTGAGCGCGGCACAAATAGCTCAACAACAAGTTACAACCCCAATGATAGGTAGTTATACCAAGCAAACGGACAATACGTAAGCCCCTTTTGTTTAAGTGCTCAAGATACGAGCATTAATTTTAATTAAATTGCAAGTTTTTGGCTGATTTATTTCAAAGGTGACTCAGGAATTGTTGATTGGCAATTAGCGCATTCGTTCAACTTCCGAACAATAGCTGCCAAATGCTGGGGGGCTCGTGTAATTCATGATAGCGTTTTCTCAACGTATCAATATCGGCAAGTAATAATTTAGCTTGCGATAATTTACCTTCAGCAAGTTTTACTTCAGCTTTGTTGATCACGTCTAGCACTTTATCCAAGCCTTGTTGCGACTCTTCTTGATGCTTATTTGCGAAGCCAAGTTGTTTGCTTTTATTGACCAGATTTTTAAACTCACTTAATGCCTGACGCATGTCGCCTATATCAGCCGAGGTCATCATCTGCTTGTAGCTATGACCCATTTCTTTCATCGTTTTATTCAATTCACTACCTTCGCTTGCCACTGTGACACTTGTCGCAAACAATAAAATGTAAAGGAAAACGTACTTCATTTTTTCACTCCAGTTTTCATGCATCACAAATTATAAGTGAATTCACTCCTTAGATGAATCGCACGATGCCAGATTGTTCGCTACACTGAAGTTGACTCAATTACCCAAATGCTTATGTTACATAAACTGTTTATCTTCATTGTTCTCATCTTTAGCTACCAAGCTGTTGCCACTGAACCTTCACGCCTTAAAGTTACGTTTATTAACCCAGGATACCAATCCGACAATCCTACTGGTGATTTTTGGCGTAATGTCAGCAAGATAATGCAAGGGACCGCGAAAAGTCTGAATATCGATCTACGTATTATTTATGCTGATCGTAACCACATAAAAATGAAATCCGTCATTAAACAACAGCTAAGCGTAAAACAAGATTACTTAATAGTAGTTGATGAAAAATCTGTGATAACAAACATGCTGATAAGCACCTCAGAAATACACACAAAGATCGTGTTTTTATTTAATGGGCCCGACAGCAACACCCTATCAAAGCTACAAAAACAGGGACTGCCCGTGATTGGTACAATTAAACCAGACAATCATTATGCTGGATTAAAATTACTCAATTCCTTGTTCAAAGTTCGACATAAAAACAGCACAAACAGCCCGCAAAGCCCTGCACAAATTCTTGTGCTGCTTGGAGATGTCGCCACCGAAGCAGCGCTGATGAGGCAAAGCGGAATGCAACAGGCATTACAGCAAAATGGTAACGCTGAAGTGGTAGCAGCAGTCAACTGTTACTGGTCAGAGAAAGAGGCCTACAGAGTCACCAAAGCATGGCTGCAAAGATCACCCTCAATCGATATAATTTGGGCTGCAAATGACCCAATAGCCTACGGCGCGCTGCGCGCCGCCAAAGAACTTTCGCTCGACGATAAAGTCGTCATTGGCGGAATAAATTGGGACAAAGATATCGCCACACAACTCGATGTGTCTATAGGTGGCCATGTACTTTTAGGAAACTACGCACTCACCTTAATATCGAGTTTGGATACCGAAAAAACGGTTGGAGAGAGAGTCTTACCGCTATTTGAAGAGCTAACTCCAGAATACTTCCCATTGTATGATGCTGTCCATGGAAACTTTTTTGAACAACCGGACCCAAATCGTTACACACCTTCGATCACTCATTTCTCGGTAAAGAGTTTAAATAAGCAGATTAGTCGAAAAAACAAACAGGAATAATCTAGATAATCTCAGATTGGAATATTAAATTCCCAAATAAGGAATATTTCCAGTCTATTTAATGCAATTATACAAGACTAAAAAACAATCAATTGACAGCGCTGCCAACACCTGTTTTAGTTACAAAGGTAAACAACATGTAAAAGAAGGTAACTAAAATGAAACGCAACACACTCAAATCAATACTTAAACTTTCGATGATTAGCGCAGGGATCTGTGCAAGCATCTCCACTGTCAGTGCTACTGAAGCTGAGCGAGTGATCGTGACGCTAAAGGACTCTGCTGTACCAAGTGTATTTCCGGCAAACTTCACCACAGCCGAAATCAACCAGTACAAAGCAAGCGTATTAGCACAAAGCGCATTTGAAACTTTGCGCACAGAAGCTATCACGACGATGCCAAGTGTAAACTCTTACGTTGTAGAAGCAACACCAGAGCAAGTTAAACTGCTTTCTGGTTCAGCAGACGTAGCATACGTTGAATCTGATCCTAAGCGCTTCTTGCCCTCTGTAGCGCCGTATGATTTTGGTATTGCTGCCGAGTCTACACCTTACGGTATCAGAATGGTTCAAGCTGATCAGGTAAGCGATGCAAGTAGCAGTAATCGTAAAGTATGTATTATGGATACAGGCTACACGTTGGGCCACCCTGATTTACCAAGCACAGGTATTACTGGTAATGACGGCTATGGTAGCCACGATACAGGTGTTTGGAGTAACGATGGTAATGGTCACGGTACACACGTAGCTGGTACTATCGCTGCGATTGGCGGCAATAATCAAGGTGTTGTCGGTGTTAACCCATCAGGTCAGTTAGGCTTACACATCGTCAAAGTGTTTAACGACCAAGGTAATTGGGCTTATGGTTCTGATCTGATCAAAGCTATCGAGCAATGTGAACAATCTGGCGCCAACGTAACAAGCATGAGCCTTGGTGGTAGCGGCAGCTCAACAGCAGAGCGCAGTGCATTTGAACAAAGTTATCAACGAGGACTTCTACACATTGCCGCAGCAGGTAACTCAGGCAATAGTTCTTTAAGCTACCCAGCATCTTATGATGCTGTCGTTTCTGTTGCAGCAGTAGACAGCAGCGAAAACAAAGCCTCGTTCTCGCAGTACAACAACCAAGTTGAAATTGCAGCACCAGGTGTTGGTGTTAACTCAACGTGGAATAACAATGCTTATAAGAGCATTAGCGGAACTTCAATGGCAACGCCACACGTATCAGGTGTAGCAGCGCTAGTTTGGAGCCAACACCCAAGCTGTTCAGCTCAAGATATTCGTCGTGTGTTAAACGCTACAGCAAAAGACAAAGGCCAAGCAGGTCGTGACACGTCATACGGTCATGGTATCGTGCAAGCGAAAGCGGCTGTTGATTACCTGAACAACAACGGCTGTTCTGGTACTGGAACACCTGTACAAGCCGATTTCTCAGTGACTACCAACGACTTAACTGCAACCTTTACAAACCGTTCATCTGATGGGTCATATAGCTGGAGCTTTGGTGACGGCAACAGCAGCTCACAGAAAAGTCCTAGTCACACATATGCGGCCGAAGGCACTTATCGTGTAACGCTTACCGTTACAACGTCTAATAACAAGACAGCTTCTAAGTCTACTAATGTAACAGTGACCAAAGGCGGTAATGGTGGCGATTGTAAAGGTATCGCAGCTTGGGATGTAAACAAACACTACAACCAAGGTGATCGTGTTTCTTACAACAACTACGAATACCTTGCAACATGGTGGTCTCGTTCAGCACGTCCAGATATCTTCTCGAACGTGTGGAGCAAGCAGGGCAAATGTAACTAAGCACACTCAAAAAGTTTAGTGGTGCCATTGGCACCACTATTTCTGGCTATGACCACGCCAAACCCAGCGTACAGACTAATATCAAACCAATCATCAGCAGCTGAAGTTTTGTCAGATACTCAGAGAATAAAACAAAGCCAACAAGACAAGCACTAACAATACCAATTGCGCGTTTTATCCCTTCGACCAATCCGGGCTGTATTTCATGGAGTGCCTGCAACTGAAAAATAACAGCAGAGGCAAACGCAACCGACGCAATAAACCACAAAGTTAGATGAGGTTTTAACTTTGATAAGCTGAACTTTGGCCTAAAAAGTAGAAAATTTATTATCACGACCATCAGCGTAATATAACCAGCATGGAACAACACCGGACTATGTTTGAGTGCTTGTTTGTCGAATACAATACAAACTCCCCAGCTAACAACCGTGATCAAAATATATTTCGCTCCCGGTTCTTCTAGTTTAACTTTCCCTCCAAGCAAGAAAAATGAAGCTACGACAATACCGGCCAACAGCGCGAGTTGCACAATAGTTAAACTATCGCCGAGCCACACCCATGCAAAACCTCCGGAAATTGCAGGTGTAACAGACAAAACTGGTAACATCACGGCAATCCGGCCCAATGAGAGCGCTTTTATAAAGCAAACACTGCCGATCGCCGCGAGTAGTCCACTGATACTAGCAGGCAAAAAGTAATCAACTTTTGGAATATATATACCTTGATAAAGCCAATATATTAAATAGCCTGGCAATACTAGTGCGCTAAGTAACACCGACATTAACGCGGCATCATAATGAAGCGTAAGGCGTTTGCGCAGATAATCAAAACCAGCCCAACAAAGCGCGCTAAAAAATGCCAACAGCATAATCAGATCTCCCTTAGAACAGCGTCGGTATGCGCTTGCATATACGCATTAATTTTTACATGATCCGGTTTCCAGCCGACTAAAAACCGGTGAAAATCAGCCCATACAGTCGGCCATAGCGCTAACCAACTCGAAGTTAGCTCATCAATCTCATGCGAAGTGAGTTTATGGCTCATAGCCTGTGACAGCTCAGCAAAATAGTGCTCAAGGTATTCGTTAGCCTGTAGCTCTAATTGTTCACCACTAAACACCGACGTAAAGAACAGCATTACATCACAGACGCCAATCCCCCCGCCAACATACTGAAAATCAAATCCGAGCGCTTGCTTTGAGTTAAATGCAAAATTAGCCAACTTCGCATCACCATGCAGCCAAGTTTGCCATTTACAACACTTTAGTGCTTGGTCAAGTATATGGGCTTGTTGTTTTAGTCTCGTGTTTGGCATGCGCTGCCACTCATCCGGGCGTGTATCTAGATGCCAATAGTTCCCTTGTTTATTCACTTTAGTCGTTGGTTGAAGTAAAAAGTGGGCATGAAATTCGGCAAGCCAGTTTAGTACCCACAATATCTGCTTGTCATTGACGACTTTCTCCTGTCGATACTCCATTTGCTGAAAATCCGTAAGCAGAAGATAACTGGTGTTTCCTTCGATAGCGGAGTCTAGGTATTGGGGTACGTTACATTCATTGGGAAGTGAAGATGCGTAATAATGATAGAAGCTTCGTTCATTCTCATACGACCGTACTTTGCGCCGTAATGCTATTTCTGACTGCGCGATACGAGCATGTTGCAACTGACTTGGCACCCTCGCCCGCTTCAAAGCAAGGTGTTGCTGTTCGAATTTTATAAACGTAACTTCACCGCAACCACTCCAAAGGTTTACTGATTGTGTCGCTAAGTCCGCTTGGGCTAATCTCTTTACCAACCTTGCCATTTATCTGTTTCTCTAAACTACTAATCATTAGGCGCTTAATCGATGATAACATTGGCACTATTACCAACGCGAATCACCACTTACTAAACCGTGATTCACTGTGGTTAATTTATCGGTCATTTGCTGGTATGTAATTTCAATGGATACATATTGATGTATTGAACCAACCGAGGACGCGCAGCTCGGTTAGGACTACTACCATGAGGTAGAAACTGGTGCCAAATTATCAAATCGCCTGCCGCCCCCGCGATAGGAACAGCACCAAGCTTCTGCAAACTATTTGGATCTACCTGATTAGCGTCAATATGACTGTCCTTGAGCCAATCATGAAGCTTATGTTGAAACCCCGGAACTGCTGTGAATGCTCCTTGGTCATGGCGGGTATCCGTCAAATACAGTAAACCCTGGGTACCAAATTGTAGCGACTTTGAAAAATCTAAATCCCAATGCAGATCTGGGCCTTGAAATGTGTAGCTCTCGGATTCGGGAGGATTAAAGCTACATCTATCTGCGGATGATATGAGTTCATCAGTTTGCCAAAGTTGACTAAACGCTTTGTAGATCCGTAGTGAATTTCTATTTGCTTCAAGTGCCTGATGCTGGATGAAGTCCACCATAATACCACCGAGTTTTTCACTCGCTTTTGTGTCGTACCAAGAATTAGGGTTGTCTAGACTGATATTTAATAATGAACATAACGCGTTAACTGAGTCAGTCACGGCCCTCAAATCAACCGCATTTTTTAAAACCACATACCCTTTTTCACGCCATTGCTGTAAATCCATCTCGTTTAGTACATCAGGCATGGTTCTTACTTGTTCTTGCTTGTCTCGATACCAATCAGGTAACGCCCCACCGTAATGCAGATGCGCTAATAAACTTAACCGTTCCGCACTAGGATTTGCGATTCCCAAAAGGCTATCGATAAACGCGTCAAAGTCATTTAAGTTGCCAAATAACACCCGTTGAAACTGCGACGTCCCTATTCCAAGAACATCTGAAGTGACTTGTAACTGCTTAAAATTATCTCCCCGTCGTTTAACGAGAGGATCATTAATCTGCTCGACCTGTGCCTGCCATATCCTTTTTAATACGTCAGTCGTCATCAGTAAAGCATTGCTTGTTACGTCCATATTTGCGACCACTTGTTGCTCCTCATGCTTTGACTACTATCACCGTACTCTTATTACAAGCTACTTGGCTAAGTATATATGTGATTCATCTCGTTGATAGCTATTAGATTTAATCAAATTTAAATGTCCCCGAAAGACTGGAACTAAAAATAACGACACAAAAGTAAGTTAGCCTAATCTCCTGCTATGCTTATCCTCGATTGAGTCGCGACTATCTGCATATATCAGCACCTGGGTTTTGCGGTAGTTAGAAGCAAAAGGATACATTGAGGTTGACCTGTGACAAAACTCATCGCTTACGGCGCGCTCATATTTAGCATTCCAAGTGTTAGCATAGCCCCGTTACTTATCGTAGTTAGCGAAGTCGATCCTAATGCGACCCTATTACATCGGATGTTAATCGCTTGCATTCTGCTGCTAGCCTTTCCCATAACACTTTCAACTTCAAATAGAAAAACAGTTACCTCGGTAAGTCAGATAAGATACTTGCTCGCGACCTCTTGTGTCCTTTGTTTTTTAGATTTACTCATGAAAAGCTGGGCAGTTATTTACGCACCTATCGCTAACGTTGCGTTGCTAGCAAATACTGCACCTATGTTCTCAATGTTGTTTATGTATCTGCTTGGACAAGTTTCAATTTCAAAAAGTAAGGCACTGAGTGTAGTTACTGCGACCATGGGCTGTTCATTAATTTTATGGGAACGAATGAGCTTATCTCATGGTTTTGTTGGTGAAATAATGGCACTGATATCAGCGGTATTCTATGCGGCTTACCTGAACATTAATGCCAGACTAACCTCTTTTTTAAGCTACAAAACAATTATGCTTTATAACTGTTTTGTCGTTGCGATATTAACTTTTCCTTGGGTGCTGTTATACAGCGAAGCTATTTTTCCCACTTCAATCAATGGTTACTTAATATTACTTGCACTTGCATTTGTAACTCAAATCATGGGACACAATGCCATCATCTACGCACAATCCCACTTAAGCAATGAAATTATCTCCTTTTCATTGTATCTCAGACCTATTTGTGCGGCCTTGTTGGCATGGATGATTTTAGAGCAATCACTCAGCCTTTATCAGATACTCGGGGCATTGTGTATTATCACGGCACTACTCGCGTTGTATATGTTTGGCAATAAAGAAAGTTAAATTAATATTTCTTCTTACTTTTCACGTCGCGGTTTGACACACCATAAAACACGACTATTTTTAACGAAAAATAAACATAAATTCTTCAACCACACTGGGACAACTAAACATGGAACTCATAAAATGGATAAACAACCTACAGTCACGACCTCATCTGAGCCCAGTTTTAATAAGCTTGGAAAAATAGCCGAAAGTTACAGCGATATTCATAAGATTCATCTGCTGGATGCGGTAAGAAATGAATGGACACTTGAAACCATCGGCTACGATAGAGCCATAAGAGAACATTATGTTGGCGTTGAGATCTGTTTACTACACATGACAAACAGGACTGAGCAAGCGCGAAAAAAAATAACTTTTGAACAGCTAGACGATGCCTTTGTCGATATTCGTTGGCTGAAGCATCTTCACTTATTACTTAGGTCCATTGGCCGTTCGGTACAAAAACTTGCCACCTATTATGGCCTGCCTGACTCTGCAAAATCCATCGCTATAGAAAGCTCAACGGCTTTAAAAGAATACCTGCATGCCAACCAACACTTAGAAAGTGTTTTATTGAAAAAAGTAGATAGTTGGGATGCCGAAACGCTTAACACGATAGTTGGTAACAGCAGTCACAACGATTTACATTACAGCCTTCTCCACCTGTTCCGGCTTATGCAAAATGATGCCGTGAAGTGGGAAGCTGAATTAAGTAACATTCCGGTTTCTGCTGTAATGCCAGAATTTCATGTCATGGTTCCTTTTGAAAACCTCTTTGAGGCAGTTAATACAGCGCAACTCAATGTCGATAGTTACTACGGTGAATTTGTCTGTCTACATCAAATTCCTGAAGTGTTTGCAGCAGCTGCAAATGATTATCTCGAAGCTTCGATAAGATCATTGAGAAAAGAAGATTTATCGACCGCTTTTGAGCAATTAGATATTTGCAATGTATTTCTAGAAAATGTTGTCAAGTGCCAAGCGATGTTATCCGAGTGTTTAACCACTGCAGAATACCACCTGTTTAGAGAAAACTTAGGCGTTGCCAGTGGCACTCACTCTATTGTCATCGCGCAATATTTGTTTAAGGATCTTTATAAATGTTTTTGGCGAGAGCTAGAGCATTGGCTAGGTGGACCTGCAAGCATGCAGCAGAATATCGCCGCATTGCATCATGGTCGTGCAGAAAATACCGATGTTTGGGTCGCACAACGATTCATTAACTGTGCATTTGAGCTTCATAACTTCTATGAAGAATGGCGACACCAACACCTAAATCTTGTAAAAAATGTTCTTGGTAGTGGTGGAACAAAGTCAAAAATTGGTATGCCGGATGCCTTAAAAGCTGTTTACTCAATGCGTGAAAAAGCTAACCATGACCCCGCGTTATGCCGCCTATATGAGGCCAGAGGCCTTTCGATGACAACCTATCATATTCAAGGCTGTATTTTTCAAACAAATGCCAGCCCGACTTCTGTTACTTCCCGGCTTGATGCGTTGACCGGTTTAATTGCAAGGGACAGATTTCAATCTGTGCAGTCCTATAGTTATTGCCCTCATAAGCCTAAGGCTCAAACGAGAACACCATAACTAATACATAAGGAGTGCAAGATGCAATCATATACACGTTATGATTCTATTTTACACAATGTACAAGAATTGCTACCGTCAATAAAAGCGCAATCAGACCTAATATCTAAAAGCAGAGCTATTCCTGAAAGCATATTGTGCGGACTGAAAAATGCAGGTGTGTTAAGCATGACCATGCCTGCGAGCTTTGGTGGTGCAGAGTTAGATATCAATCAGCAAATGAGGATTATCAGCCTGATTTCTTCTGTATCTCCCTCTGTGGGTTGGTGTGTAAAAACAGGAACAGGCAATGGCTACTTTGCAAGCTATTTAGAGGAACCTGTTGCAAAACAAATATTTAAAGACATATCAACAATTACGGCGGGGGCCGCTGCACCAACAGGGAAAGCTGAAATAACAGAAGGTGGCTATCAAATCAGCGGCAGTTGGTATTTTTCTAGTGGCTGTGAACATGCAACATGGTTAGCAGCGGGTTGCATGGTTTATAATCAGGGCAAACCCGTTTATGTTGATGAACAAAGCGCTCTGCCCCTTACGATACAGTGCTTAATTCCAACCGAAAAAGTCACCATATTAGACTCATGGCATGCGCTTGGACTGGAAGGAACAGGCAGTCATAATTTCACGACCGACGGCATATTCGTTCCTCAATCCCATAGCTTTAGTTTACAACATCATAAGGTTTACCAACCGGGAGTACTTTATCAGATCCCAAATGGTTACAAGCTCAATTTAGCGGCTGTTGCGGTTGGTATTGCCCAAAAAGCGATTGATGCACTAATAGACTCGCGTCTTGCTCGTGGACAGTTATTTGTTGTTGAAGGTAAGCCTCAACAACTGCCAGAGCTAAGAGATGAACCTCATGTTCAAGATGCTATTGGCAGAGCACAGGCCAACACCGATGCTGCGGATGCGTATTTACATCAAGTCATCGCAAATGTTTGGCAAGCGTACGAACTAGGAAAACCGCTATCCAAAACGCAAAAGTTCCAACTGAGTGTGTTCAGCGCGCACGTATCTAAAATGTGCTTAGAAGCTGTGGAACTTTGCTTCCACGCTCGAGGTGTTGCATCCGTATTCAAAGGGTGTGAATTAGAATCTTGCCTAAGGGACATGCATACCATGCATCAACATATAATGAATTCAAGTCGCTGTTATGGACATAGCGGACGAATACTACTTGGTCTGTCAGAAATAGGAAGGCTTAATTGATTCGTTATATCTAACTATTACCTGACTTGGCCCTTTTCAGTTAAAGGAGCAATAACAATGAAAACCGTTTATCTTCATATTGGTAATTTCAAAACAGCAACAACCACATTACAAATTATTTGTGATGAGCACAAACAACAGCTTGATTTTTTATATCCAAATACAGGAAAAAATCTCTATAACACGTGTCATAGTGATTTAGCGCTAGCCCTTATTGATGAGCATGGTGTTACACCACCTTGGTGGTACAATGGCAAAAAGCCTGACGGTAGCGCTATCTCATTCGAACAAGAATGTATGCAGCTCCGCAACGAAATAGACACCTCCCCCCATCAACGAGTGCTGATCTCGTCCGAGGACTTCTCTCGGGTAGGGACAATAAAATATTGCGCTAAAGACGCGTTAACAGCACTTGCGAAACAGCTCTCAGACTACCAAATAAAAGTTATCTTTTATATTCGTGAACCCTTATCATTTTTAAAATCATGGTATTGCCAACGCAACATCGGTGAAGTAGTAACCATGAATTTCATAAGATTTTTCAACGATGTAGATAGTTCTCTTTTGGGACAATATCAGATTTATGCTCTATATGCAGAAGCGTTTGGTGCAAATAATGTGACGGTAAAAACGTTTCATAAGAAAGGCAACGAGCACATTAACGATTTTTTCCAAGCCATTGACTCTCAATTTCGCGTTGACGATCAAACTGGTTCATTTAACACGGCACTTGATGATCTTTCGGTAGAACTAAGGCGGTTATCCAAATTTGTCGGCACCGTCGAAGATGCAATTACTTCAAAGGGTGTACACCCGCTTTTCTTAACACATAAAGTAGCGCACATTAACGAGCAGTTTAGTCAGGTCACTCAACTCGCCGACTATCCAATTACAAGTCAGCTTTCGGTAGAATCTTTATTTCAAACGTATATCGAAAAGCTGAAACACATTCCGGGGATGATCACTAAAGAGCTCGATTATCTCTCAATGTTTGCTAACTACTATGAGTCGAGCGCACCAAAAACCTGTGACTTGTTACGCTCCATTTGTAATGAGTTAACTCCTGAAACCAGCATACTAGACCGTTACCGAGAACAACATGGAGCGATCCCTTCCTTTACTGCAACTGGTGTATATAGTTTGCCGGAGTCAATAAATACAGAGTCTTTTAATCGCTAATGAGTATGTCCCGTCAACTTACTTCAGGACGGTGCAAATAAAAAAAGCACTTATGTTACTAAGTGCTTTTTAATTAGAAGATAGCTAATTAGCTTACCGCTTTGGTTTGCTCTTTCGCGCTCTGCTCATCAAGTAGATTTAAGTCGAAATCGAACTCATCCACTCGAATCGCTTTTTCACGCTTACGGTTATAATCAATCAGCTTCGCATACTCATCTTTATTAATTAGGTTCGCGATTAACGCATTATCAAGTGTTTCACTAAAGCGAACTCCGGCTTGGATTTCGCGTTTGCGAAGCGCTTTTTTAACCTTCGCGAGCAATTCTAAGCAACCCATTTTAGCTTTATAAGCTTGTTCATTGATGTCGTGACCGTCACCGGCTGTCGGTTTAACAAGGTGAGTCAACTGCGCTTTAAACGGTGTATCCATTTGCGCCGCAGCTGCCAGTTCACGGATCATGTCATCAGTGATTTTTGGCATCTGTTTACCACTAAATTGCATGGTGATCACACGCATCAACTTACGCGCACCTGACGCTGGGAAGTTATCTAAAAACTTATGCAGTGCTTCTTCTGCACTTATCAAAGCGTGGCGCGTTGCATAATGGAAATAAGGCGCCGCCTGCTCGCGTTGCGCTACAGCCACTTTCTGCTCGTAATATTTAATTGAAGCCATTGCAGCATACAAATGACTCATTACATCGCCGAGGCGCGCTGATAACATTTCTGCTTGCTTTAATTTTCCACCAAGTACCAATAATGAAAAATCTGCATATACTGCAAGTTTAGCCGCCAAACGATGTGCCGCTTTTTCGTAGCTACGAACTTCAGGAAGCGAAGATTTGGCTTCAGCGGTGAATGGCATCATCCCGTATTTAAATGCACGCAAGCTGTTGGCAACACTATAAGATACCGTCTTTGTTAGGATACTGCGGAATTCGCTATCTGCGTTTTTATCTTCGCTGTGGATCGACTCAACCATGCTTTGCAGATATGGGTGACAACGCATGACACCTTGACCAAAAATCATCAGGTTACGAGTCAGAATGTTTGCACCTTCTACCGTTATCGCGATTGGTTGCGCCACGTATCCACTTGCTAAAGTATTTTGTGGACCGTTCTGGATTGCCTTGCCTGCCAGAATATCCATTGCAGAATCGAGTACATCACGGCCTGTTTCGGTCATGTGATATTTAGCAATCGCTGTCACTACAGAAGGTTTTAAGCCCATGCCTAGCCCTTCGGTGGTTAGCACGCGCATTGCTTCTTGTAGATACGTTTTACCCGCAATATCAGCCAACTTTTCTTGAATACCTTCAAATTGACCAATAGATAAACCGAACTGCTCACGCACTGCAGCGTATTCCGATGCTGATTTAAGGGCTACTTGACTGGTTGAAACACCTAAAGCAGGAAGTGAAATGCCTCGACCAGCACCTAGGCAGCTAACCAACATTTGCCATCCGCGGCCAATGTTTTTCTGACCACCAATGATAAAGTCCATTGGAATAAATACTTTCTCACCGCGAGTAGTACCATTGTAAAAACGAATACCCATGGGATCGTGGCGATTACCAAGCTGAACACCTGGATGATCATGTGGAATTAGCGCACAGGTAATACCTAAGTCTTGCTTGTCACCAAGTAGGCCATCAGGATCGCGCACTTTAAAAGCTAAACCTAGTACCGTAGCGATTGGCGCCAGTGTGATGTAGCGTTTGTCCCAAGTAATTTCCAGACCGAGTACTTCTTCACCGTTGTACTGACCTTTTTTAACAATCCCCTGATCCGGAATACCACCCGCATCAGAACCCGCTTCTGGGCTGGTGAGTGCAAAACAAGGAATGTCACGACCATTAGCAAGACGAGGCAAATAATGCGCTTGTTGTTCTTTAGTGCCGTAATGTAAAAGGAGTTCACCCGGCCCCAATGAGTTTGGAACCATTACCGTTACAGCGACCGCTGATGACTTGGTTGCAATGGTGCCAACTATTGTCGAGTTTGCGTAAGGACTAAATTCCAAACCGCCATATTCTTTTGGAATAATTAACGAAAAGAAACGTTCTTTCTTCAAGAATTCTAAGATGTGCTCAGGCAGGTGTTTGCTATTTTGGATAACCGAATCATCAATCATCGCCATTAGTTCTTTCACTGGGCCATCTAAAAAGGCTTGTTCGTCCGCACTTAGCTTGGCTTCAGTGACATCGCGTAGGGCCGCAAAGTCGGGTTTACCACGGTATATCGATCCCTCTAACCAAACATCACCCGCATCGAGGGCTTCTTGTTCTGTAATTGAAATGCTAGGGAGGATTTTTCTTAAATTCGTTCTCAGGCTCATAATTAACTCATCCGACCAGATAGATATACCTACATTACGTCATAAAAATCGCTTTAGATCAATTGTTCAATTCGACTTTTTAACGGTTTTTTTACTGCCGTTGCGTTTCGTTAAACTAAAAAGTCGAAAAATTAATGGCTTACACGTGTTAGCTGAAAAAGCCAGTCTAAATTAAGAATAAGCTAGTAAGCTAATTGGGATAAAAACATCAACGACTCACTAAGGGGACCCAATTCAGGTGCAAACTTATGATTGAACCTAGGTTTAAAAAGTGATTCTTTTTAAACCTGTGGCATCAAAATTAGCGCTCTTCAAGGACTAAAATTCAGAGTTAGTTATTGTAATATTCTCGTAATTTTTATATTTTTTGAATTGTAAAAAGTCCCCTTAGAAAATACACAGGCATACTAGGTAGCAATAATACTAAAACTTTTAATACTCCAGTGAGTGTGATTAGTGCTCATATCCTTTCTGACTAAAACCACCGTTATGAGTCATAAAAAGGAAATATTTTGCTTGCTTTGGTTTACGGCGAAGGGTATAAATCTGCTCATTATTTAAACTATCGTAAAAATGAGCGTTGATACATAACAGGCCCCCTAAGAAACAACTTCATCGTTCCGATGTTAAAACCTACATGTGTGTTCTGGGATATCTGCGTAGGTTACTGATATACATAAAAATGGAAAGTTATGACTTTATTACTCTTTATTAGTATTTTTACTGGTTACTTAGCATCAGCGTTTATCCTTGGTCAAAGTATCAGTATATTTTTCTTTTTCTTTGTAACACTATTTTATATTCTGACTTTATTCGCGCAATCCTCAGACCTTTATGTACCTGTGTACGGTGTGCTCTTTTTACTACTGAGCGAAGCTTTTGCTATTAAGTATAAAACGCTAAGCACTGACCAAGTACATAATTTTTCAAATATGACTCTCTTTGCATCTGTTGTGTATGCTTTTCATTACTATCGCAATGATAATTCTTTTGTTGCTGACGTCTTTGAAAACCTATTTATATCATCCGTGATGTGTTTGGCGATTACGATGCTAATTAAGGGTATTCAACAAATTATGAATAAGCTAAGTTAATAGTCAAAACTGCCCAAGCTTTGCCGCGCATATTTGTATTAGCACATTAGGAGAGATTGCAACCTCAACACCTCTTTTGCCAGCACTGACGTAGATAGTATCGAAGTGCTCGGCACTACTGTGCAATTTAGTAGGAAGCTGTTTTTTTTGTGCAAAAGGGCTTATTCCACCGATTAAATACCCTGTCACTTTTTGTGCTTGATTTTGATCTGCAAGCGCTGCTTTTTTACCATGACATAGCTTTGCGAACGCCTTTAGATCGACTTGCTGAGTTGCTGGTGAAACCGCGACATGTAATTTTCCGTCGACTTCTATCAGTAACGTCTTGAACACTTGCTCTTTATTCAGTCCCAGTTTGTTTGCTGCCTCGTTAGCAAAATCTTGATCATTCGGATCATGTTCAAATTGCAATACGGTAAAGTTAACATTTGATTTTTTGAGCAGATTTATCGCAGGTGTCATAGTCAGGATTCCAATTATTTGGTTATTGATGTATCAACGCAGTATTGCACCTACTTTAGAACAAGTGCGATATCTAATATCTCAAACTAGGCTAAGCTTATACGTTACCCGCTGTATCGCTCTGTGGTGCTCATCATGCGACTAGTTCACATCAAATTAGTACTTTTCTCAACCACTTTATTGTTATTTAGTGCCTTTCTTAGTGCAGAATATACCGACTGGAAAATAGGAAAATTATGCGACCAAAAGTGTGAACTACTGGGAAGCAAACAAAATAACCAAGTACAGTGCAATAGTGATTCTGTCTGCTTTTGTGGTGAAAGTGAAATGCATGTGCAAATCGTAGAGTCTTAAAGAGCTCCCAGTCACGTGAAGCTCTTTCCTACCTTAGAGTGCAGATTAATAAATATAACCTCTTTGCGCCCAAGCATCTTGCCAGCCTGAGTTTTGCTCAGGATTTTGATATTGCGTCCAGAATCGCGCTTTAAATTTATAACCCTGATACAGCACTTCATCATCCTGTTGATATATCGCTTCATTACGCCAAGCTTTAGCGCCCTGACAGCCACCTTCTGTCAGACAAGTGAGCGAGGCAGTTTTAGTATCTTGTAAGCCACTATTGTCTGTGACAGTTAACGATACAGTGTACTCTCCAGCTAAACTATATTTGTGTGTCGGATGTCTTTCTGTGCTGGTATTTCCATCACCAAAGTTCCAGTGGTACATCATGGTATTCACACCTTCATCATCAAGAGAACGGTCCATAAAGTCCACTTCTAACTGATGCGTCGCGAAAATAAAATCAGCAGTCGGTGTAGGCTCACGCTCACACTGACCGAGTAATGTCCAATAGATGACTCTCCATCCCCTGTAAACGGTGTGGTACTGTCCCGGAACACCCGGAGCACTGAAATATTCGTGTTTATAAAATACGCGGCCTTTATGCTGAACCCAACGGTAGTATCGATATACTTTATTTTCATCATAAACTTCAATGTCAGAGCAATCGAACAACTTATCCTTTTCAGCAGGAGGCGCTATGCTTTGCAGCCCGAAACGGGTGCTATCCGCAACGTCAGAATCACCAAAATTGACTGTCTCAGCCTTCGCAAACATAGAGTAGGTTATTACAAGTATTATTAATCCGAGTTTTTTCATCTCGATATCATTCCCAATTATTTCTATAGATACTCTCAAAATTGGCTACTTAATTAACAGCATTAGTATAATCTTGAGGACGTGTTTTTAAGCGTAATCGCTCGATGCTCCTTCAGTGAGCTATTAATAATTAACACGAATAAAAATAAACAAAAGTGAACTTTATTTTAAAGAATTATATATATTAACCACCAAAAAGTAGCGCGGTATTTTATTTCGTAATTACGCTAGAAATTTAATTAGAAAAAAAATTTAACTATATGATTTACTTTTATACCAAACCGCTTAACTAAGTGGTCTATTTTGAAGCAAGAAAACCTTGTCGATAGTTCCGCTATCGCGTCCTGCTACCGCTAAGGTACCTACTTCCGTGTAGGCAAGGCAAAAATTTCGTTATTTAGTTGTTCTAAATGAGAAATTTTTAACGCAGCTATCGGCAGGTTTAATCTTTCAAAATGATTACGTGTTATTGCGGATTGGTATTAAATATGCGGATATAAAAAAGCCCACGACATGCGTGGGCTATAAAATAGCAGGTTTGTTACTTAGTTAAATCGTCAAAGAATTTTTTCACGCCATCAAAAAAACCTTGGGCTTTTGGACGGTTTTTACCGTTATTGCCACCCATTGATTCTTCTAATTCTTGTAGTAATTCTTTTTGGCGGTCATTTAGATTAACTGGCGTTTCGATGACAACCTTGCAGATTAGATCTCCAACTGCACCACTGCGAACCGACTTAACACCTTTGCCGCGCATACGGAACATCTTGCCTGTTTGGCTCTCAGATGGGATCTTCAACTTAGCTCGACCATCCAGCGTTGGTACCTCGATCTCGCCGCCAAGCGCTGCTGTAGTAAAGCTAATTGGCACTTCACAGTATAGGTTGTTGCCATCGCGAACGAAGATAGGATGCTCTCGTACACTCACTTGAACATACAGATCACCTGCTGGCGCACCATGCATGCCAGCTTCACCTTCACCTGATAAGCGAACACGGTCACCCGTATCAACACCAGCTGGAATTTTAACGTTAAGCGTCTTAGTTTTTTCAACTCGACCTTGACCATGACAGCTATCACAAGGATCAGAGATGATTTGACCAGTACCTTGACAGGTTGGACAAGTCTGTTGAACCGCAAAGAAGCCCTGGCGCATTTGCACTTGTCCCGCACCATGACAGGTTGTACAAGTTTTTGGTTTTGAACCGGCTTTGGCACCACTGCCGTCGCATGGCTTACAGCTCACCCAAGTTGGTACTTGGATATCAACCTCTTTACCACGAACCGCATCTTCTAAGCTGAGTTCTAGGTTGTATCTTAAATCTGCACCACGTTGTTGACGTGATTGTCTACGGCCACCACCGCCAAAGATATCACCGAATACGTCCCCGAATATATCACCAAAGTCGCCAGCGCCGCCAAAACCACCATGACCAGCACCACCGCCTTGTTCGAAAGCTGCATGGCCGTATTGATCATACATCTGGCGTTTTTGACTATCAGTCAAGATCTCGTAAGCTTCTTTTACTTCTTTAAATTTTGCTTCGAGTTCGGCGTTACCGGCAGTACGATCAGGGTGATACTTCATCGCAAGACGCTTGTACGCCTTTTTAATGTCTCGTTCACTGGCGTCTTTAGCAACACCTAATACTTCGTAATAGTCAGGTTTAGACATTTTTATCACACTACTCTTTCTGGGCAACGAAAGTCGTTGCAAACTCTACCGAGTCAAACTTTATAAACACGTAGGGCGCGTCAAGCCATACAGCCAGCGCGCCCTGCTCAAAGACTTACAATTACTTGTCGTCTTTTACTTCTTCAAATTCAGCGTCAACTACGTCGTCGTCTTTTTTCGCTGAACCTTGCTGAGCACCGGCATCACCACCTGCTTGCTGCGCTTGCGCCGCTTTAGCTTGGGCAATTTCCATCAGCTTTTGAGATTTCTCAGCAAGCGCTTGTGTCTTCGCTTCGATTTCTTCTTTGCTGTCGCCTTTAATAGCAGTTTCTAGCTCTGACAATGCCGCTTCAATCGCTGTCTTGTCATCCGCTGGAAGCTCTTCGCCCGCTTCTTCAATTTGCTTGCGAGTAGCATGTACTAGTGCATCCGCTTGGTTACGTGAACCAACTAGCTCTTCGAACTTTTTATCTTCTTCAGCATTCGCTTCCGCGTCACGTACCATTTTTTCTACTTCATCGTCACTTAGACCTGAAGAAGCTTGGATTGTGATCTTCTGCTCTTTACCTGTATCCTTATCTTTCGCCGATACATGTAAGATACCGTCAGCATCAACATCGAATGTTACTTCGATTTGTGGCACGCCACGCTGAGCAGGGCGAATACCTTCAAGGTTGAACTGGCCTAGTGACTTGTTATCGCTAGCGCGCTTACGCTCACCCTGTAGTACATGTATTGTTACTGCAGACTGGTTATCTTCAGCTGTTGAGAAAGTTTGCGACTTCTTGGTTGGGATAGTCGTGTTTTTCTCAATAAGAGCTGTCATCACTTGACCCATAGTCTCAATACCTAGAGACAGAGGACAAACGTCTAGTAGTAATACGTCTTTAACGTCACCCGCAAGTACGCCACCTTGAACCGCAGCACCTACAGCTACCGCTTCATCAGGGTTAACATCTTTACGCGCTTCTTTACCAAAGAACTCAGCTACTTTCTTCTGTACCAGCGGCATACGTGTTTGACCACCAACTAGGATGATGTCATTTACGTCGTTTACTGATAAGTCAGCATCAGCAAGTGCACGCTTAAGCGGCTCGATTGAGCGGTCAACTAGATCTTCAACTAGAGACTCAAGCTTGGCACGAGTTAGCTTCACATTCATGTGCTTAGGACCTGTTGCATCAGCAGTGACATAAGGTAGGTTAACCTCTGTTTGCTGCGCTGAAGAAAGCTCGATTTTTGCTTTTTCGGCTGCTTCTTTAACACGCTGCATCGCTAGCGGGTCAGTTTTTAGGTCAATGCCTTGATCTTTTTTGAATTCAGCTACTAAGTAGTTGATTACACGGTTGTCGAAGTCTTCACCACCAAGGTGTGTATCACCATTGGTTGCCAGTACTTCAAACGTGTGTTCACCTTCTACTTCATCAATCTCGATGATTGAGATGTCAAATGTACCACCACCTAAGTCATATACAGCAACAACGTTGTCGCCTTGCTTTTTGTCCATACCATAGGCAAGTGCAGCCGCTGTTGGCTCGTTAATGATACGTTTAACTTCAAGGCCTGCGATACGGCCAGCATCTTTAGTCGCTTGACGCTGAGAATCGTTAAAGTAAGCAGGCACTGTGATTACTGCTTCTGTAACTTTTTCACCAAGGTAATCTTCCGCTGTTTTCTTCATTTTCTTAAGAACTTCAGCAGAGATTTGTGGTGCAGCACGCTTTTCGCCACGTACTTCAACCCAAGCATCACCGTTGTCTGCTTTTACGATGTTGAATGGCATGATACCGATATCACGCTGTACTTCTTCATCTTCAAAACGGCGACCGATTAGACGCTTGATTGCATAAAGTGTGTTTTTAGGGTTTGTTACTGCCTGACGTTTTGCAGGCTGACCTACCAGAGTTTCACCGTCATCTGTAAATGCAATAACAGAAGGAGTTGTGCGGTCGCCCTCTGCGTTTTCAATTACGCGTGGCTTGTCGCCATCAAGTACCGCTACACAAGAGTTAGTAGTACCTAAATCGATTCCAATAATTCTACCCATGAATCTTCTCCGACTTAAAAATTCGTTGTTCAATTAGTTGCTTTTCTAAATAAGGTCGCCAATTTGTAATTCAAGCGTCACAACAAAAAAAATTTAAAAAAAACACACTTTTTTTTGTTTAAGTCACTTTTTCACCAAAAAACTGCCAAATTTAAAACAATCTGAGGGAAATAATGCGCTTGATTACCTGGTTAGACCAGTTATGCTAAGTGAATCATAACAATAACGAGGTAATTCATAGATATGAACTTTGATGACATTATTCAATCCCCATTATTGCAACAGCCACACTGCGAAATGATGTTTCCTGAAAATTGGTGTCAAGGAAGAACTGCATTTGGAGGTTTATCTGCCGCAATCGCCGTGGCCAATATGAAACACCAATTACCAGATCCAAGAAGATTACTGTCTGTGAGCGTAAATTTTATCGGTCCGCTATTGCACTCACAACCTTTTAGCATTGAAACGACAATATTAAGAAGTGGCAAAAATGCGACTCAAATGCAGACCCGGCTATCACAAGATGGACAAGTTTGTCTAATCGCGTTGGGCTGTTTTGGTAAACACAGAACTTCAAATATCGAAGTATTTAATGATGATAGTCATTCACTTGAAACCGTAAACCCTGAACAGGTACTGCCGTATCAAGAGGGAGTCATGCCGGCATTTTTCCAACATGTCGCGCTAAATGCCCAACGAGGAGCGATGCCATTTTCGGCCGCCCCATCTTCTCATTTAGGGGGGTGGATGCGCTTTAAACAACAACAAATTCGGCAGAATGAATTGCATGCAATGGCGTTGGCAGATGCTTGGCCACCGACGTTGCTGCAAATGTGCAATGCCCCGAGTCCCGCAAGCAGTATGTCATGGTATATTGAGTTTTTAACTGATATTGATTTGTCAGCTGAGCAGTGGTTTGGTTTTGAGGCGATCACACATCATAGCCAGCACGGCTATGGAATTGAAGACGCAAAAATTTGGTCACAATCAGGCCAATTATTGGCGTTAAGCCGCCAAACGGTTGCCATATTTGACAATTGATAAATAAGAACAGATCGCGCACACTGGTGTTTCGGCTCAATAGCGAGAAGTCACGTGATCACCAAATGTCCAGAGTGCGATCAAAGCATTACATTTAGCGAACAAAACAAAGGCAAGCGGCTGCTGTGCCCCACTTGCCATTGCACTTTGCGCCATGTGAGACCATTACAAAATCAACGTGTTATTGCTTTTAGCTTAACAGCACTTACGCTGCTGCTTTCCAGCCTACTGCCTAATTTTATTTCCTATACCCAACATGGCATCAACCAGAGCGTTAGCCTATGGCAAGCCTGCGTGTTACTTGCTGAGCAATATAGTTACTTTTTAGCAGGACTTTTTATCTTTACTATTTTGATAATGCCCGTGGTGGTGTGCAGCTTGTTGCTTCTATCACACACTTCTATCTGGCGAAAAGTTTCACCCCATAATGCGCGCTATCTCGCCAAGTTACTTCATGCACTTACACCGTTAAATCTGACAGACATTTTTCTTGTTGCTGTACTAGTGAGTGCGTTTAAGTTAATGACTTTTGCGGAACTGAGCATGGGCTCTGGGTTTTGGTTATACGTCTTATTCGTCCTGTGTTTTATCGAAGCTATTTCCTGTTTAGATAACGACTATCTGTGGCAACACCAGAACCACAAGACAGACAATCAAAGTCTAGCTATTTCAGACACGGCGAAGCGGTGCAAAGTATGCGGTTATGTAAGCCATGATGAGCGTTGCTTGCGCTGCTATGCCAGATTACACCATAGAAAAGTTAACTCGATACAAAGAAGTTTGGCGTGGATGCTAACGAGTGTGGTATTGATTATTCCAGCAAATATGCTCCCCATCATGGATACAGTCAGTCTCGGGATTCATACACCTGCAACTATTTTTTCAGGCGTTCAGGTGCTGTGGGAAGACGGCTCCTATCCTATCGCGTCATTAATTTTTATTGCGAGTATTTGCATTCCTATTTTCAAAGCCGCGTTATTGTTCTATTTACTGTTAAGAATTAAAAAACCAAAGTCTCCATATAAAGCGACGCGTATCTACCGGTTGCTGGAGTCCGTTGGAAAGTGGTCAATGATTGATGTTTTTGTGGTAATTTTATTGGTGTCTTTGGTGCAGTTAGGTACTGTACTCAATGTTGAGCCTGAAGTCGGCGTGGTCTTTTTCACCTTAATGGTGCTATGTCAAATTGCGGCAGTAAATAGTTTTGACCCAAGACTGTTATGGGATAAAGGGAATCGATGAGCATACAAGCGATAGTTGAAGATAAGCCTAGAGTATCGGTAATTTGGATTGTACCGGTGATAGCACTACTTATTACGGGATGGATGTTATATCAGCATCAACTTAATAAAGGTCACGTTGTTTTCGTTAAAATGAAAGATGCAGAAGGGATCATCGCAGGCAAAACAGAAGTCCGAGTTAAAAGTGTCAAGGTCGGATTAGTTGAGTCACTAAAACTTGAAATGGAACAAAATGCAGTAGTCGCGAAAGTCCGCATAGAAAACGACTATGAAGCACTTTTAGCCAGGGACTCGGAGTTTTGGGTTGTTAAACCTCGCGTTGATGAAACTGGAATTTCTGGACTAAATACGCTCCTTTCTGGCGTGTATATTGAACTTTCTCCCGGTGAAAGTAATATTCAATCCACCTTGTTCACGCTCTTAGATGAGCCAGCACTGATAGATGCCGATATTGAAGGCAAACGATTTAATTTGTCTGCATCGAATGCTGAAGTCATGGATGTAGGCTCTGGTATATTTTTCCGCAACTATCGGATCGGTGAAATTGAGTCCGTCAATTTCAATACCCAAGCTTTGGAAATGGAATATGGCGTTTTTATCTACGCACCATACGACCAGCTCATCACGGATAACGCAATATTTTGGGTTAGTTCAGGGATAGATTTTAAGCTTTCATCATCTGGAATTGAAGTTTCAACAGAATCACTGACAAAAATAATTAAAGGTGGTATTTCTGTTGATTATCCACCCTCTCAACCACCAGGAATTTTATCAACCGAAGGAAAGCATTTTACCTTACATAAAAACTTTTCGTTGGCGTTAGAAAAGCGCTTTGACCTGTATGATTTCTATCTAGTCGAGTTTGAGCAGTCAATTAAAGGCCTAACAGTCGGCGCACCAGTTGAGTATCGCGGCATGCGTATCGGCACAGTTGAACAAGTTCCAGCCACTGGAGTGAATGATGGTCGCCCACTTTATTTTCAACAAAATAATACCTCTGTACCTGTACTTGTCAAAATAGAATATGGCAGAATCTACGAAAATGCCCAGTTGGCGCAGAGCTATTGGTCAGAAAACCTAGAACAATGGATTAAAAATGGCTTGCGAGCATCGTTAAAAAGTGGCAATTTATTAACAGGTGCTGTTTACATCGAGCTCGACTTTTATCCGACCGCCGATGCGGTTTTGACAGATGAAACAACTATTTATCCAACTTTACCAAGTGTACCCAGTGGTATAACCGCGCTTTCAGAGCAGGTTACCAGCTTGTTAAATAAGCTGAATGCCATTCCGCTGGAGAATACCATCAAGGAAACCGAAGGTGCACTTAAGGAATATAGGTTACTGGCAATGGAAATGAATCAACTAGTAAAATCATTCAACGCTAACAACATATCAAAGAAAGTGGAAAACAATTTGGACAACATCGGAACTACGCTAACGCAGCTAACTTCCAGCTTAAAGCAATTTGAAAAA